>NZ_JBPZIR010000011.1:0-206895 GCF_051857575.1 Pedobacter sp. GSP4
AGACTAAAGCAAAAAATGGAATACAACAGCTTTAGGCCCTGGTCTTTTCCTTTAAGCTTTTAAACCATTAAGTAGTTAAGAAGATTAAGTTGGTTTTCAGCTTTGACAGCGCAGGTGATGAAATATCTTAATGTCCTTAATCCCTTTAATTGTCAGAATAGCAATATTGAAGGGTTTTCTTGTTTTATGGCATTTGAGGGGAAAGCTTAAAGACTAAAGCATAGACTAAAGCGAAAAATGGAATACAACTGCTTTAGGCCCTGGTCTTTTTCCTTTAATCTTTTAAACCATTAAGTAGTTAAGAAGGTTAAGTTTTTTCTCAGGTTTAACAGCGCAGGTTATTAAATATTCCTGATTTCGTTAATCCCTTAATGGTCGGAGGCTGCGCAATCCGTTAATATTTATTGGTTTCCCCACAGGTTAGGCTGATACGGCAGGCTTTCTTAATGTTCTTAATTCCTTAATGGTCAACGGGAGCAATGAATAGCTTTTACCGTTGTTTTCCCTCAGGTTAGGCTGATCACCACAAAGCTTATTCCGTAAATATTCAGCCCATCAGAAGTTAAATAGCCCTGATGGCAGTGGAAATCCCTTTTGGTTGGCAATAAACCCGTTTACACACAAAACCTCCAAAAGGATTGAAACGCACAGCAGGACAAGACCCTTACCATGAGCACAGGTTTTGCGCTTCTGATTTTAATACTTAAATTGTTATGGAGTTTGTAATATTGATCTAAGCTTTAGCTTCTTCTTTAACAGCTAGCTGACCGCAAGCGGCATCAATATCTTTACCACGGCTACGACGGATGTTGGTATTAATGCCCTGACTTTTCAGATAATTTGAAAAAGCATCAATCTTATCGCCTTCTGCATTGGTAAAATCGGCAAAAGAGATTGGGTTATATTCAATCAGGTTTACCTTGCAAGGAATGTGTTTACAGAATTTGGCTAAATCCATAGCATCCGAAATCTCATCATTAAAATGATTGAAAACAATGTATTCGTAAGTTACCGGATTTTTGGTTTTAGCAAAGTAGTATTTAAGGGCATCGGCCAAGGCTTTTAACGAATTGGCTTCATTAATTGGCATAATTTCGTTACGCTTCTTATCATTGGCGGCATGTAACGATAGGGCCAAGTTAAATTTAGCTCCATCATCGCCCAGTTTCTTGATCATCTTGGCAATACCAGCCGTTGAAACCGTAATGCGTTTATAGCTCATGTTTAAGCCATCTGGAGCAGTAATCCGCTCGATAGACTTTAATACGTTGGCATAGTTCAATAATGGTTCGCCCATGCCCATATACACAATATTGGTAAGGGGATTGTTGTAGTTTTGTTTGGCCTGTTTATCAATCAGTACAACCTGATCATAAATCTCATCAGCATTTAAATTGCGCTTACGGTCCATGTAGCCCGTTGCACAGAATTTGCAGGTTAAGCTACAGCCCACTTGCGAGCTTACACAAGCAGTCATCCGGTCTTCTAAAGGGATTAATACGCCCTCAACAATATTACCATCTGATAACCTGAATGTATTTTTAATGGTATGATCGTTACTAAACTGAGAGTTATTGACCTGAACAGCGTTGATAGCGAAAGTTTCGTCGAGTGCTTTTCGCAGATCTTTGGAAAGATTGCTCATTTGCTCAAAACTTGTAGCCGATTTTTCCCAAAGCCACTGATAAATCTGCTTAGCCCTGAATGAAGGTTGTTGCATAGCCACAAGGTGTTGTTGCAATTGAGGCAGATCTAGTGCACGGATATCGGTTTTTTTTGCTGTTACCATTTGTTGCAAAGGTACTTAAAAAAGCTAGAAGGTAAAAAGGTAGAGGGCATAAGGTAGTTAGATAGGGCCAAATTTTACAATCTGTTGGCTTATCTTCCTCTGCCTCTTGTGTTTGACTTGCTTGCCGGTTTGCCTTTGGCTGGCCTCGAATTTCGGTTACCGGCATTAGCTTTTCCGGTAGGTTTTGAACTGGAGTGACTGTTATTCTTTTTACCCGTTGATTTTTGACCTGCCGGTTTTGGCTTAAACGGTTTTTTAGGCTGCTCTTCCCTTAACTCTGGAATTTCTTCCCAAGCGTTGGGCTTTTTCTTAGCTGGGCTTTTAGTCTTCGTTTTCGCTTCTGAAGATGAATTTTCGATGCTTTTGGTAATGCTGTTCATCTCCGCTTCGGTAAGTTCCCTAAATTCGCCAGTTGGAATGCCTTTAAGGTTAATGTTCATAATCCTTGTACGTTCCAGCTTGGTTACCTCATAGCCGAAATGCTCGCACATTCTCCGTATCTGCCTGTTTAGGCCTTGAATTAATATAATATTGAAGACAAAGGTGCTGATTTGGCGCACTTTGCATTTACGTGTATTTACACCCAGAATTGGAACGCCGTTGCCCATCTCGAAAATAAAATCTTCGGTAATTGGTTTGTTTACGGTAACGATATATTCTTTTTCGTGCTTGTTCCCTGCCCTTAAAATTTTGTTCACGATATCTCCATTATTGGTCAGGAAAATTAGGCCCGATGAATCCTTGTCCAAGCGGCCAATAGGAAATATTCTTTCACTGTGGTTCACGTAATCCACAATGTTATCGCGAACACTGCTCTCTGTAGTACTGGTAATGCCTACAGGTTTGTTAAAGGCAAGCAGGATAAAGTTGCTCTCTTCTTTAGGTTCGATGTTGTGGCCATTAACCATTACCTTATCGCCGGCAAATACCTGATCACCCACTTTAGCCCGCTTCCCATTGATAAAAACAGTTCCTTTTTCGATATAGCGGTCTGCCTCACGGCGTGAACATAATCCGCTTTCGCTAATGAATTTATTTAATCGGGTGGCAGAGTTATTGTTCATGGTGCAATTTTACGGAAATAAATTGTGTTATTCATTTTCCATATGGCCAACAAATGATTGGATAGTACTTTTCAGCTCGGCAAGTGTTTCGGTATCAACAATGACGGCATCAGCGTTGATCTTCGCTTTTGCAAAGGGGATAAGCTGTGCAGATACGCACGCTTCAATTACAGTGAGTATATCGATAATGGATTGATAGGCCTTTTCGCCCTGCGAAGATGCAACAAGTGCCAGAACAGGTTTTTGGGAAAAGGATGCTGAACTTACCGTCCAATCGAGTACATTTTTTAATGATCCAGGTAAACCCATGGCATACTCGGGAGTTGAAATAATAACACCATCTGCCAGTTTAATCTGATCTCTAAGGCTTTCAACCACAGGTGGGCATTCTTTAGTATCGAGATCGGGATTAAAATGTGGAATATCTGCAAGAGAAGATAAGTTGATTAGGGTATAAGCTGTGCCTAAAAGATCTGTAATGGCCGTAATATACAGTTGGTTGGTTGATGCCAGCTTGGTACTGCCGCAAATGGCAAATATTTTCTTCATCCTTAAATGTAGCAAAGTGAAGAAAGAATACAAATATGGATAGGTAATACAACCGTCATTTCGGGCTTGTTGCAGAAATGCACCAAATACTGCTCTGCCTGAAATGACGGTGATTTATGAATTAAAAATTCTGATCGTCAGCGCTTGGGCCGTAACTGCCTGGAATTGGGATGTTTAATAACCTTAAATAAACGCCTAATTGCGCCCTGTGGTGGGTGGTTTGGCTGAAAGAATGGCGTATGGTTTCATACTTGGTATAATCGGCTAAAATCTGGTCGCCGTTCCTTAATGTCCATTTGTTTTCTAAAACATCTTCTTTGGCTTTTTCCAGTTCGGTTTTAGCACTGTCATAGCTTTCTTCCAATAATTTAATCAGATCGGCAGCCTTTTCGATAGGTTTTTCTTCGTACGGAGCGGAGGCAAAATCGAGTCCATCGGTTGTTAAGGCCATGGCTACCCAACTTGGTAACTCGGCAATATGGCTGGCCAACGATTTCATCTTCATGCTTTTTTCGTGCGGTGCCCAATCAAATTTATCTGCTGGTACAAGGGCCAAGAATTTTTTTGTGGTATTAAATTCTGCGGCTAATTCTTTCAATAATGATTTAATGATATCCATATTTTTCTGTTTTGTTTTTTCTAATGTGTTTAAGTCCATAAGTAATAAATCGGCTATGCTCATGATTTTGGTATTTGTTTACACAAAGAAAATAGGCCCGACTGACAACCCTATGGCAGTGTGAAAAAAAATAATTTCAATTGAAAAATGTTTTATTCAAAAAAACGTATTTTTGTGGTAATGACGACGTTAACTGTAAATATTGAAAACAAGAAATCTGAAAAAGCTGTAAAGGCTATTCTTGATGCCTTGGGCTTGAACTACGAAGTTGCATCTAATGTTAAAACAAAAGTGCCAAAGAAAACTGAACAGGCAATTTATACTCGCCTAAAAGATTCTTTTGAGCAAATCAAGCTTCATCAGGAAGGCAAAATAGAACTTCGTGATGCCAAAGACTTTTTAGATGAGCTTTAGGGTTAAAACGGTTCCTAATTTTGAAAAGGAAGCAAAAAAAATCGCTAAGAAACATCGGGGCATAAAATCTGACCTGCTAAAATTCATAAAAGATTTAGAAATTAATCCAACTCTAGGGATTCATCTCGGGCAGAATATCTATAAACACAGACTTTCTATTTCAGGCACCAATAAAGGAAAGTCTGGTGGGGCAAGGATTATTACCTATGTGGTTGTTATCGATGAAACAGTTTATCTTACCGAAATATACCTAAAAAGCGAGCACTCATCTGTAAATATTGAAGATGTTATACAGCATTTGAAAGACGCTGGAATTATTGAGCCTCAATAATTAACAGGTAATAGGTGCATATATTCGCTTAAAGCCATGTGTTCTGTTTTTTTAAAAGAAATCTCCTTATTCCGTAGGCAGATAATTCTGGTGAGATTAAAATCGCGGTACTGGTTCCGGTAGTGGCACCAGGCGATTAAGTGCCAGCTAAACGCATAAAAGATTAATCCGATAGGTTCTACTTCCCTTTTACTCACTTCTTCTTTGTTGTTCTTGTAATCGAGTTCGATGATACATTTTTCGGCAATGGCCTGCTGTATGAGCGAAAGGTATTCGAAGTTGAAATTTAACCTTTCCGGAATCTGCAGCTTAATGTGCTGGTTCATCGTTTCCAGTTTCTCTTTCTGGCTTGTTTTTAAAACTGCTTTTACTTTGGTTAATGCGGTACTATAGTGCGAACGGATAGATTGATCGGCAAATCCTTTTACCAGGCTTTCTACCAAAAGCAGCGCATTTGCTTCTTCCATATTAAAGGAAACAGGAGGCAGAAAATATCCCTGAACCAGATAGTAGCCTTTGTGCTGCTCAAAACTTACCGGTATGCCCTGTTCGCCCAGTGCTTTAATATCGCGGTAAACTGTGCGTACACTCATATTGAACCGCTCCGCAATTTTTTCTGCTGAAATGTATTTTCTTGATTGTAGTAAGGTTAATATTCCAAAAAGGCGGTCGATACGGTTCATGTTTAGTTTTTTAATGCGATTAAAATTAAAGTTTTTTAAGCAATTTTCTTGTGGTACGTTATTTGTAACCAATAAAAAGATATCAATATTAGCTGTTAAACCGTTTATGATAGTGGTTTAGCATAATAATCAGATTTAAATGGCGGCTGTTATCCAAAAGCGTTTTTTCCGGGCAATAAAAAGTAAAGTAATTATAGGTTTTCTGTTTGCCTGTTTCGCTCTGCTATTGGCTTGGGGTATAAGCAAGTTTGCTTTTACGCGTATGCTGGATACGGTAGAAGAAATTTCGGCTCCCAACGACCGTTTGCGGATTGTGAACGATCTTTCGCATAAAATAGCGAGACTGGATCAGCTGCAGCGCGATGAAGCTTTTAACAAGCAGGGCAATTATAGTTTCCTTCGAGAATCGCGCAAGTTGAGGTCGAGCTTAGATACGTTGCGCAGGTTATACCGTGGAGATTCAGTGCAGCTGGCGCGGATAAAATCGATTAAAAATCTGCTTTCAGACCGTGATAAGCAGTTTGTAAACTACCTGAAAGTTAGGGAAACGCTGGTAAATACGAAATCTTTTTCTGATGAAGTAAAAAAGCTGAACGAGCTTGTGGCCACCCGCACGAGGCAAACCGATAGTGCCGTATTAACTACCGAAACCACCACATCTACCACCACGGTTGCGCCTGAAGAGGAGCAGAAATCGAGGAATTTTTTTTCGAAGCTTTTCGGAAAGAAGAAATCTGATGTCTATAAAATCATCAATGAAGAGTTTAAGGTAAAGCGCGATACCTTAAATGCCAAGGCAGAAGATAGCATTATGAAGAGTATGACGGGTTCGCTAAAAAACATCGAACTCGAGCAGCGCCAAAAAAGTCAGAAGTTTTTAAAACGGGAGGCCGATTTATCCAATGCCAGTAATGCATTAACAGCAAAAATGCTCCAGATTTTACGGGAAGTTGAAGGTGAAGCGGTAGCGCAGGTAGATTTAAACGGTATACAGGCAAAAGAAGTGGTAAATGATGGCATTACCCAGATAACCATTATCATTATTGCCTTTTTTCTGCTCACGGTTATTCTGCTCTATTTAATTCTGACGGATATTACACGCAGCAATAAATATAGAAAAGCCCTTGAGCAGGCTAAAGATGAGGCCGAATACCATGGTAAGGCCAAACAGCGCTTTCTTTCTAACATGAGCCACGAAATTAGAACGCCATTGCAATCTATTTTAGGCTATGCCGAACTGATTACACAGCAGGATGTGCCCAAGAAAAAAGATATTGATGCCATTTACCAGTCATCTATCCACCTGCTGCAGATTGTTAATGAGGTATTGGATTACAACCGCATTATTTCGGGCGAATTTAGTTTTAACAACCAGGTATTCGATATCAGAAAGGTTTTAGAAGAAGTGGTTTCGGTAATGCGCCCATTGGCCGAGCAAAAAGCATTGCAGTTGAATACAGATCTAGACCTTGCCAACCTGGAGTTTGTAAAGGGAGATGCTTTTAGGCTAAAGCAGATTCTGTTTAACTTATTGGGCAATGCTGTAAAATTTACTTTAAAGGGCGAAATCAAATTATCGGTTTCATATAAAAAGCAGGGCAACGATCTGCATTTTCATTTTACGATAATGGATACAGGAATCGGTTTCGATGAAAAAGATATTTCCAAAATATTTAATGAATTTGAACAGATAGAATCGCCGGAGAAATACATTATCAACCAAACTGGAACCGGATTGGGTTTGCCCATTGTTAAATCTTTGATTGAAACACAGGGTGGCCGCATTTACGTAAAAAGTAAGCCGGCCAAGGGCACCGTGTTTAACATTTACCTGAAATATGAAAACACCACCGAGCGGGTTTATGATGAACTGGATTTAGCGCATTACGCCGTTGTAAATCCGGGCACAGTTTGGGTAATTGATGATGATAAGCTGATCCTTGATCTGTGCGGAATGATTTTCGAGAAAAACAAAATACCTTTTAGGAGCTTTACCCAGGTTGCCGATATTTTACATGCGCAGCCAGAACCTGATTTAAAGTATGTGCTGATTGATATGCGCATGCCCGAGATGACGGGATTTGAACTTTGCCATTTGTTGAAGAAAAAACTACCTGAACATACTAAGTTTTATGCCATTACCGCACAGGTTTTGCCCGAAGAACGCGACATGGTTTTAAGCGAAGGTTTTGATGGCTTGATTATGAAACCGTTTAGGGCTGTAGATATCTTATCTATTTTCGATAAAACAGCAATTTTAACGGAACAGCCTGAATTCGATTTTTCTACCATCGAAAAAATGACTTTTGGCGATCAGCAGCTGTTGGAAAAAATAGTGAACCGTTTTAAGCAGGATTCTGCAGACGATGCTGAAGCGCTGAAAAAACATTTGACTGAAAAGGATCAGGAGAAAAGCAGGTTATTGGTTCACCGCCTTGCTGGCCGTACCGCTCAAATGGGGGCTAAAACACTGGCCAATGCATTCCGTACACTGGAAATAGAAATTGCTGAAAAAGGATTAACAGAAAGCAACCAGGCAGCTGTGTTGGTACAGCTTAAAAAACTGGATGATCTGATTGCGTTTATTGAAGAAATGGATCATGTTGGTGCCGGATAGTTATTCTATACCGTAGCGCTCCATTTTGGCATAAAGCGTTTTGCGGTCGATGTTTAAAATTTTGGCAGCTTTTGATTTGTTGTGTCTCACCTTGATCAGGGTTTCGGTAATCAAGGCCTTCTCATTTTGTTCGTTAACTGCTTTTAGGTCAGATGATCCTCCTGGCTGCGATTGTTGATGAACCGCAATCATCATCTCATCGGGTAAGGCTTCTACCTGTGCAGTTTCGCCCGGACTTAACAAAACCATCCGTTTAATTACATTACTCAGCTCACGCAGGTTTCCGGGCCAATCATAATTAAGCAGTAATGCTTTGGCTTCGGCAGAAACCGTTTTTACATTCCGGCCTAAATCGCGGTTGGACAGTTGTATAAAATGATTGATAAATAATTCTAAATCGCCACCTCTATCGCGCAGTGGTGGAAGCTGGATTTTAAATTCGTTTAACCGGTGGTATAAATCTTCCCTAAATTCGCCATGTTGCATGCTGTTGGCCAGGTCATCATTGGTGGCGGTAATAATGCGCACATTAACCGAAACCTGTTTGGTGCTGCCCAAAGGCTGGATAACCCTTTCTTGCAGGGCCCTCAGCAATTTAATCTGCACCTCGTAACTCAGGTTACCCACTTCATCTAAAAATAAGGTGCCTCCATTTGCAGCCTCAAATTGCCCTTTTTTATCATTTAATGCACCTGTAAAAGCACCTTTAACATGCCCAAATAATTCGCTTGCGGCAAGATCTTTTGATAAAGCTCCACAATCTATCGCTACAAAAGGCTTATCTGCACGTTTACTTTGCTGATGTAAGGTTCTGGCGGCAAATTCCTTCCCCGTTCCGCTTTCGCCCTGAATAATTACCGACATATCTGTAGGGGCTACCAGATTGATATGTTCATACAGTTTATCGGCAATGGCACTTTTACCTTTTATAAAATCGCTGTTTATTTCTTTGGGCTCAGTGTTTTTTTGATCCTTTTTAGATAAAGAATTTTTGATTACCATTAACAGCTCGTCGGGATTTACCGGTTTGGTAATGTAATCAAAAGCCCCTAGCTGGATAGATTTAACGGCAGTTCTCACATCGTTAAAACTCGTCATGATAATTACCGGGATAGAAAGTCCCAGATCGCGGATATGGTTAAGTACTTCGAAACCTGTTCCATCGGGCAGGCGGTAATCGATTAAAAGCAGATCAAATTCGTTGCTTTCGATCTGTTTAAATGATTGCTTTACATGGGTTACAAGGGTAACTTCATGCCTGTTTTTTGTTAAAAAACCTTCAAGTAATTGAGCAAAAGTTGTATCGTCTTCTAAAATCAGGATTCTCGCCATTTAACAAAAATAAGAAAAGCCGGACATAATCCGGCTTTCTTGTATTAGGTAGATGTAATAATTTGGGGTTTTATTGAACAGGTTTACCGTCTTTATCAATTTTAACCGAACCAGTTTCTGCTTCTTTTTTAACATTGATTAGATAGTATTCCTTGGTACCTTCTTTAACAGACCAAGCTTCAGTAGCTGTCCAGCCTTTGTAAGCATCAGATTTTAATGCTGTGGTTACTGGCTCAGGTAATTCTTCCAATTTAACTGGAGTTTTTACTGCGCTATCTTGCACTGCAACAATTGCTGCATTTTTAATTGTATTTACTTCACTTGCCTGTACTGCTGAGAATCCTGCAAAAGCTAAGAACGCAGCTGATAAAATTAATTTTTTCATTATTGTAGTTTTTAAGTTGTGCGTGGCACTATGGCCACGCTTATGTTAATTATGCCTTAAAGGCGATTATATATTTGTGATTATTGAACAGGTTTACCGTCTTTGTCGATTTTAACCGAACCGGTTTCTGCTTCTTTTTTAACGTTGATCAAGTAGTACTCTTTTGTACCTTCTTTAACAGACCAAGCTTCAGTGGCTGTCCAACCTTTGTAAGCATCAGATTTTAATGCTGTGGTTACCGGCTCAGGTAATTCTTCCAATTTAACTGGAGTTTTTACTGCACTATCTTGAACTGCAACAATTGCAGCGTTTTTGATTGTATTTACTTCACTTGCTTGTACTGCTGTGAATCCTGCGAATGCTAACGTAGCGGCTAAAATGATCTTTTTCATGATATTGTGTTTTAAAATATGATTGGTAACTTTCGTTACGTGTTAAATACTTGTTAATTGCGGAACGTTAATTTATTGATTATTGAACTGGCTTACCGTCTTTATCGATTTTTACCGAACCGGTTTCAGCTTCTTTTTTCACATTGATTAAATAATACTCTTTTGTACCTTCTTTAACAGACCAAGCTTCAGTAGCTGTCCAACCTTTATAGGCGTCAGATTTTAGAGCAGTTGTTACTGGCTCAGGCAATTCTTCTAATTTTACTGGAGTTTTTACTGCGCTATCTTGAACTGCAACAATTGCAGTAGTTTTAAAATCTTTTACATCACTTGCTTGTACTGCTGAGAATCCTGCGAATGCTAATACTGTAGCTGCTAAAACGAATTTTTTCATGGTATGTATTTTAAAATTTAATTTGTGTAACAATACTTGCTAAGGTTTCATAATGGTGCCAAAACTGGCACGGTTAATTAATTTATTGATTTTTAGTGTTTTATGTTTTTGATGGAAAAACCAGATTGTGGAGTTTCTCCACACTTTGGGGCGATTGACTACAAGTTTTGCAGTTATTTGTAGGGGCTGCAATATGTTTGTGGGTGGTACCAGCCCAAAAAGAGTGGGTTTTAATGGTGTTCAATAAATTATTCGGCACTAATTATCAGATGGTAACATCAGACGGAACAAAAAAATAATCGCCAATTTTTAAAAAAGAAGTTTTTTTTCTATCATTGCAGCCCGAATAAAAGCCTCCTTAGCTCAGCTGGTAGAGCAACTGACTTGTAATCAGTAGGTCATTGGTTCGATTCCGATAGGAGGCTCTTTTTTTCGTTTCTCTTTCTAAGTTCGATTAGGAAATACCAGTCAATTTACATTTTATGATTTAGCGGCCCATATATTTTGAAGCCTTGGTTTATTCCGCTTAATTTGCAGGTATGCTTAAATACTTTTCGGCCGATTGGATTTTTCCGGTAAACCGTGCACCTCTTCAAGATGGTGTAGTAGCGGTAAATGCCGATGGAGAGATCAAAGAAATACTTACCGCCAAAGAGGCTGTTCACCTGGGGCAGGCCGTTGTTCAATATAAAGGGGCAATAGTTCCTGGTTTTATCAATACGCATTGCCATTTGGAGCTTTCGCACATGTTGGGACAGATTCCAGAAAAAACAGGCCTCGTAGCTTTTGTGCAGCATATTATTAAGAAAAGACAGGGCGATGCTGAGCAAATTAAATTGGCCATGCAGGAGGCTGATCAGCAAATGTTCGAAAATGGAATTGTAGCCGTTGGCGATATTTCCAACCAGATTTCTTCCAAAGCAGTAAAAGAAACAAGTAAAATCCATTACCACACCTTTATAGAAGCATTGGGTTTTAATCCGGAGCGTGCAGGAGCCATAATGGATTATGTTAAGGGCATCCAACTGGATTTTGAACCCCTGCCAACAGCGATTGTACCGCACGCACCTTACACGGTATCTCCCGAATTATTCGAATTGATAAGAGCGGAAGCAGAGAAAGCAGGTGCGTTTATCAGCGTGCACAATCAGGAAACGGATAATGAAAATGCTTTTTTTGAAAACAAAACAGGTGGATTTTTAAAACTTTATGAGTTTTTAGGCATGGACATCTCT
The DNA here is from genome assembly GCF_051857575.1 of Pedobacter sp. GSP4. NCBI lineage: Bacteria > Pseudomonadati > Bacteroidota > Sphingobacteriia > Sphingobacteriales > Sphingobacteriaceae > Pedobacter > Pedobacter sp. GSP4. The sequence goes on from NZ_JBPZIR010000011.1 coordinate 11,805, forward strand.
TTTTTTGAGCCTACAAATAAATCATCCCTGCAAAGCTGGTTGCCTTATATTAAGCAACAAAAAGCATTATTGGTGCACAACACCGTTACCAACAAGCAGGATATTGAATTTGCCAAACTGAACAATAATAATCTATATTGGTGTTTATGTCCACAGGCCAATTTATACATCGAAAATACATTGCCTGATGTAGATCTGCTCATTGAGGAAGGCGTTAAGATTACCCTCGGAACAGATAGTTTGGCTAGTAACCATCAACTTAACATTTTATCAGAAATGATAACACTGCAAAACCAAAAGCAGGTTAGCTTTGAAAAGCTTTTGAGCTGGGCCACGATAAACGGGGCAGAATTTTTAGGGCTAGAAGAGCAGTTGGGAACAATGGCAATTGGCAAGAAGCCAGGGCTGAACCTGATCCAGTTATCGGCCGATTTTAAAATTGAAAATGATCAAGTTAAGCGGTTAATATAACTATGAATCCAATCTGTAAACTTTTCCATATCAAATATCCTATTATACAGGCTGGCATGGTTTGGTGCAGTGGCTGGAAATTGGCTTCTGCAGTTTCTAATGCCGGGGGCTTGGGCATTATTGGTGCGGGTTCCATGTACCCAGAGGTTTTGCGCGAACATATCCAAAAATGCAAAATGGCTACCAATAAACCTTTTGGGGTTAACATTCCCTTGCTCTACCCCAATATTCAGGAAATTATTGATGTGGTACTGGAAGAAGGCGTGAAAATTATTTTCTCCTCAGCGGGTAACCCAGCCACATGGACCGGCACACTAAAAGCCAAAGGGATTACAGTTGTTCATGTTATTGCGAATACAAAATTTGCACTAAAGGCTGAAGCTGCCGGGGTTGATGCCATTGTTGCCGAAGGTTTTGAAGCTGGCGGGCACAACGGTCGCGAAGAAACCACCACCATGTGTTTAATACCCATGTTAAAGGATATAGTGCAGGTGCCCATCATTGCCGCTGGTGGCATAGCAAGCGGAAGGGCCATGCTCGCAGCCTTTGCATTGGGAGCCGATGCCGTTCAGGTCGGGTCGGCCTTTGCTGTAGCCGAAGAATCATCTGCACACTCGGCCTTTAAACATAAAATTATCGCAGCTGATGAAGGTGATACTAAACTGGCCATGAAAAAACTGGTTCCTGTTAGGTTACTGAAAAATGGATTTGCCGATGCGGTTGCAATGGCCGAAGCAGATGGCGCCAATAGGAGCGTGCTGATGGAGCTTTTAGGCCGGGCAAGAGCCAAACTGGGCATGTTTGAAGGCGATATGGAAAATGGCGAGCTCGAAATTGGACAGGTTTCGGCCATGCTTAAGGAGATTAAACCAGCTAAAGTAATACTCGAAGATATTTGGAACAGTTTTAGAACGGAGCTGCAAAGATTTAGCAGTTTGCCCAACGAATTGGATCTATAAACACAACGATACAAAATTGGTTTACTAACTTTGCAAAGTAGAACATTTCAATATTAAGCTTTAATATGGGCGAACAAAATTTAGGGGTAAAACACCTCAATATAACCGTAACCGGTAAAGTGCAGGGCGTAGGCTTTAGGGAGACCACCAAAATTATTGCCAATCAGATGATGGTTACAGGTTTTGTAAGAAATGAAAAAGACGGTTCGGTTTACATCGAAGCAGAAGGAGAAGAAATTTTTTTAGAAGAATTTGTAAACTGGTGCCACGAAGGCCCCGACCGTGCGAGGGTAGAAAATGTTGCGGTAAGCGATGGCGAAGTAAAAAACTATCGTAATTTTGAAATCTTAAGAAAATAAATTGCTGGGTTATTGAATTGCTAATATTGTTCGGCAAGGAGCTTATCTCAACGCGGAATACGAACCACCAATTAATTGAGATCTTATACCCGATACTTTTATCCTGATTAAAACGAATGTCTGTATATAAAAAGTTTCTTGGGCAAACCATGGTTTATGGTATCAGTACCATTGCCTCGAGGTTGCTCAACTTCATATTAACCCCAATATTTACCAGAAGTTATGGCGCAAGCGCATTGGGCGTTTTTACCAAAATGTATGCCTATGCGTCTATGATCAATGCCATTTTGGCTTTTGGTATGGAAACAACCTTTTTTAGGTACCTGAATAAACACGAGGATAAAAAACAGCAGGTTTATAATAATTCGTTCTTAATTGTTGCTTTTATTGCCACGCTTTTTCTAATCACCGGACTTGTTTTTACCCAGCCCATAACCAAATGGCTGTTAAACAATAACATGTCACACTATCAGGATCAGAAAAGGTATGTACAGTATTTCTTATGGTTATTGTTCTCTGATGCGGTTTGTGTAATTCCTTTTGCAAGGATCAGGGCCGATGGAAAACCTTTTAGGTACAGCATTATCAAGTTTGTAAATATTTTAAGCTATGTAGTGCTGAGTCTGTTTTTTATTTATGGCATTCCGCTTATTATTAAACATGATTTGCCTGGCGCTGGCTTTTTTCAGAGCTGGTTTAGGGATAAATGGGTTGGATATGTATTTATTGCCAACCTGATTGCCAGCGCGCTCACTTTTGCACTTTTAATCCCTGAATTTTTAAAGGTTCAATTTAAATTCGACAGGGATTTATTTAAAAAGATGCTTTCTTACAGCTGGCCTGTACTCGTTGCAAATTTATCTTTTATTATTAACGAAAATTTAGATAAAATACTGTTAGACCGTTATACTACCGAAGCAGAGGTGGGAATTTATGGAGCCGTTTGCAAGCTGGCTATCTTTCTGAGTATTTTCAACATGGCTTTTAGGCTAGGAGCCGAACCATTTTTTTTCAGTTATGCCAAAAACGAGAATGCCAAAGTTACCTACGCAAAGATATTGGAGTATTTTGTGATTGCACTTTCTATACTTTTTGTTGCCCTAACAGCCAATATCGAAATCCTGAAATATTTTATCAGCCGCGATGCCAAGCACCTTGCCGAGTACTGGGTTGGTTTACCTGCTGTTCCCTATTTATTGGTTGGTTATGTATGCCTGGGTATTTATATGAACCTTTCTATTTGGTACAGGCTATCCGATCAAACGCGTTTTGGGCTGTATATTTCTTTGGTTGGCGCCATTATTACCATTGTTTTTAACATCATCCTGATCCCTAAATTCAGTTATATGGGTTCGGCATGGGTTTCGATGGCCACCTATGGTACCATGATGGTTATTTCGTATATCCTTGGCCAAAAATATTATCCTATACCCTATAATTTAAAAAAGATTTTAGCGTATTTAATCATCTCAATCGTACTGGTGTTTTCGTCGTTCTTTATCTTTAACAGAAACATTTATATCGGTAATGCCATGCTAATTGCTTTTGTTGCAGGTATTGCCTATTTTGAAAAAAATGAGCTGATGAAAGTTTTGAAAAAAAGCTAGTTTTTTGTACCGGCACTTTGCCTTAACGATCCATCAAGCATTAATCAATACAAATGGAAATAAAAATCATCAATACATCCGAACACCCTTTGCCACAGTACGAAACCACCCATGCCGCGGGGATGGATTTGAGGGCGGCTATTGCCGAAGAAATTATCCTTAAACCTTTGCAGCGCCTATTGGTGCCAACCGGATTGTTTATCGAATTACCTGTTGGGTATGAAGCGCAGATCAGGCCTAGAAGTGGGCTGGCGTATAAACATGGCATCAGCATAGTAAATGCACCTGGCACAATTGATGCAGATTATCGTGGCGAAGTAAAGGTTTTATTGGTAAATTTATCTGATACTGATTTTAAGATCGTTAATGGAGACCGGATTGCGCAAATGGTAGTGGCCAAACACGAAACCGTTAGCTGGAATGCCGTTGATGAGCTTGGCGAAACTGCAAGGGGCGAAGGTGGTTATGGCCATACGGGTAAATAAGTTTGCAATTTTCAGTTTGCAGTTTCAGTCTGGAGTTAACTTTTTGATGAATAAAAGGTATGAAATATAAAGTGCATTTTCTTGTCGGGGCTACTTTATTTAGCTTTCAGGCCTTTGGGCAGGGAACGACTTTACCGGCTACCAATCGCGATAGCAATATGGTAAAGCAATTGTTCTTTGCGGGGCTGCGCGAAAAAATGTCTGAAAACTATGTGGTGGCCTCAACCAACTTCAATAAAATTGTTGGCTTAGATCCGAATAACCATGCCGCTTATTTTGAGCTGGCCAATGCCAACCTGCGTTTGGATAAACTTTCGGATGCCGAACAGAATATCAAACAGGCCATAAAAATAAATGCCAACAATGTATGGTACTGGCGTTTACTGGGCGAGGTGTACAAGCGGAACAATAAAATGCCCGAACTGGTTGAGGTATTTAATTCATTGATCCGTATCGAGCCAGAAAACGATGCCTATTATTTTGATAAAGCCAATGCGCAGTTTTTATCCAACCAGGTAGATGCGGCAAAAAAAACATATAATGAAATTCAGGCCAAGTTTGGCGAATCAAAAGAGCTCCTTGTTGCCAAGAGAAGACTGGAATCAAACGGTAGTGCTACAGATAGCGATATTGTAAAATTGCTGGAAGGCAACCAGGCCGATGTAAAAAACTACCTCTATGCTGCTGGCCTGCTTTTGCAAAAAGGCAACGATGCTGAGGCGTTGAAAGTGTTAACCAAAGCACAGCAGCTTGAGCCGAATAATTTTGAGGTAAACCTGGCCCTGGCCGATATTTACCGCAGGCAAAAAAATGATGAAGCAGCATTTTCGGCATTAAAAATGGCTTTCGAAAGCAGTGAAATGCCGCTTACCGAAAAAGTTAAAATTATTGCAGCGCTTTTTTCAAAGCTTAACCAGCCGGTTGTAGCCAAAAATGTAACCGAACTGAGTAAAACAGTTGCCGAAAAAAATCCAACAGATGCCAAGGCACTGGCGCTTTATGGCGATGTACTTTACCAGCAGAACAAATTAAACGAGGCGTTGGTTCAATATCAGGCCGCTTTAAAACTTAACGAACAGGTGTACATCGTTTGGGAACAGGTAATTAATATACAAACTTTGCTCGGCCATTATGATGAAGCGGTAAAAGTTGGAGATGAGGCTTTAACCATTTATCCAAATCAGGCCAGTTTATATTATTACATGGCTTATGCTTTGTTTAAAACCGGTAAATATGATACTGCTTTGAGCAACCTTAAAACTTCCCTGCAGCTGGATGTAGAAAATAAAAGTTTACAGGCACAGATTTATGCTTTGCAGGGTGATATTTTTATCAATCAGAATAATTTTGCACAGGCCAAAACTGCTTTTGAAAAAGCGATTTCCATTGAGCCGGATAATTACCTGATCATGAATAATTATGCCTATTATTTAGCGTTAAGAAACGACGATTTAAGCAAAGCTGCAAAATACGCAGAAACAGCTGCCAATGCAATGCCCAATAATGCGTCTATTATAGATACCTATGCTTTTATTCTGTTTAAACAACAAAAGTATGATCTGGCAAAAACCTGGATAGAGAAAGCGCTGCAAAACAATAGCAGTAAGAACGGTGTTTATTTGGAGCGATATGGCGATATCCTTTTTATGAAAGGTGAAAAGGAAGCGGCAGTAATCCAGTGGCAAAAAGCAAAAGATGCTGGCAACGGCTCAGAAGTATTAAATAAAAAGATAAATGAAAAGAAATATTTTAAATAGCGTATTGATATTGGGAACAGTGGTTTTTGTTTCGGCCTGCAAACCCAAAAAGGAAATTGTAGTAGCGCCGCCTACCAAAACAGAAACCAAAACCGATAATTCTAAAGCCGAAGCCCTAACGCTATTAAACAGTAAGCAGCTTAAGTTTAATACCCTTGCATTAAAGGCCAAAGCAACTTTGGATATTGCGGGCGATGCCAATGATGTAACCATGAATTTCAAAATGAAAGACAAGGAAACCATTTGGGTAAGCATTACCGCCCTGGGTGGAATGGCAGAGGTGGCGAGGGCCATAATTACGCCTGATAGTATTAAAATTATGAACAGGATAAAAAGCGAGTACCTTAAAAAGCCGTTTAGTTACATTTATAATTTTACCAATAAACAGGTAAATTTTAATACGCTGCAGGCTATTTTAACCGGTAATGCCATGGGCGAATTTTTAACGCAACAATCGGATGTTAAACAGGAAAACGGTGTTTGGGTGGTTTCGGGCAGCAAATCGGAACTGGATTACAAATTGCTTTTTAATACCCTTTTTAAAGTATCGGAAACCAATTTAAACGATGCCAAGAACGGACAGGCCTTAAAGGTTACCTACACCGATTACCAAAAACTGAACGAATCGCTGTTTCCGAGCGCCATGCAGATCAAAACACTTTCTAAAGCGAAGAAAATAAATATCGACCTTCAGTTTGTGAAAATTGACGGCAATGTTCCGGTAGATTTTCCGTTTACTGTACCAAAGAGATTCGCCATCGTAAAATAAAACCGGATAATTTTTGCAAACAGGGCTGCTCATCTTCCGATCAACCATGAGCATGAAGATTGGGTGAAGACTGTTCTGTTATAAGTAATTATGATCTGAGTATCTCGATTTTAATATTTTTTACTGCAAAATTTTTATACTTTTGGCTTAATGAAGCTACAGAAACTCCTATTTATCCTTTTTTTAAGCGTGTTGACCCTCTCGGCGGCAGCACAAACTGAAAGCCAGCTCAGAAGGAAAAAAGAAGCTATACAACGCGAAATTGAACAACTTCAAAAGAATTTAAACAAAACTGCCAGTGGTAAAAAGCTAACCATCCAGCAGATTAATACCATAAATGCCCAGATCAGGCTGCGCCAGGATAAGATCGGAACCATCAACTCCGAAATAAAAAACTTGGATAATCAAATCTCTCAGAACACTAATACCGTACATACGTTGCAGGGTCAGTTAGGCGACCTTAAAAAAGAGTATGCCGGAATGATCCGTTTTGCGCAGCGCAATAGAAACTCGTACGACAAGATGATGTTTATTTTCGCTGCAAAAGATTTTAACCAGGCGTATAAAAGGATAAAATATTTACAGCAGTTTAGTCAATACCGTAAAAAACAGGCTGGTTATATAGAAAATACACAGCAAGACCTGAACGGGAAGATAAAAGTACTCGATAAAACGCTTAGGGAAAAAAGTGATCTGTTAAAAGAGCAGGAAAGAGAACGTGAGCGTTTAGGAAAAAATAAAAATGAACAGGCTGTAGTGTTAAATCAGCTTAGCAAACAGGAGAAGCAATTTAAACAGGATATTAACAGCCGTAAAAAGCAACAGGCGCAGATAGATGCAGCGATAAAGGCAGCCATTCAGCGTGCAATTGAAGCCGCTAGAAGAAAGGCTATTGAAGAAGCCAGAATTGCAGCGGCCAAGGCAGCGGCAGAGGCTAAAGCTGCAGCAGATAAAGCAAGGGCCGAGAATAGGCCGGTACCAACTGCACCGACAGCGCCAACGGCAAAAGCAAAATCAACCAGTGAGTTATTAACTGCTACACCAGAAGCAGCCAGATTATCAGCAGGTTTTGAAAACAACAGGGGGCGCTTACCTTGGCCGGTAGCTACCGGAACCATAACTGAAAGGTTTGGACTGCACAAGGTAGATTTAGCCAGTTATACCAACGACGGTATAGATATTACAACAGCAGATGGTGCAGCTGTTAGGGCTGTGTTTGCAGGCAAGGTTGCCGCGGTACAGGTAGTAATGGGCCGGACAGTGGTGCTGATTAACCACGGGGAATATTTTACCGTATATCAAAATCTAAGATCGGTTAATGTGAGTGTGGGTAATTCGGTAGATACCAAACAAACAATAGGTGTTGTTGCAAATACCGGTGATGACGCAGTATTGAAGTTTCAGATTAGAAGAGGGCAGGCCGCTCTAAATCCAGAAGCCTGGATTAGTAAATAAAGTTAAGACAAGTTAAAATGTCTATATTTGTATAAATTATATTAGTGATGTATCAAGGCACGTTATTAGAGTTTTTAAACATGGGTGGATCGGAGATCGTGCTCATCTTAGTGGTGGTTCTGTTGCTGTTTGGAGGTAAAAAATTACCCGAGCTGGCAAGAGGATTGGGGAAAGGGATCAGAGAATTCAAAGATGCATCTGATGGTGTTAAACGCGAAATCCACAGAAACATCAATGCGATGGATCTAGATAAGGAAGATGCAGAAGAAACAGCAGTTAACAATCACAATCAGCGCCATCATCCAACAGAAGAACCGCCTGTTGATGAAAAGGTAGAGGCAAGTGCAAGTACACCTGCCAGTACACCGGTTGATGATAAAGTTGCAAACGACAATCAAAAAGTTTAAACAAAAAAAGTTATGTTAAATACAACAATAGCAGCAATGCTTGGAACACCAGAAATTATCATTATTGCAGTAGTGGTATTGTTATTATTTGGTGGTAAAAAAATTCCTGAACTGATGAGAGGCTTGGGAAAAGGTGTTAAAGAATTTAAAGATGGTAAAGATGGTGTTGATGGAGATCAGGTAGATCCATCTAACCGTGATAAAACTGTTTAATTGCAATAATTTTTAGTTTTGAAGAAATACAGCTCTCTTAAGGAGATTCAAGCGCTCATTTCGCAAAAGCAATTAACTTTACCCGATTTGTTGGCTTATTATTTTAAGCAAATTAAAAACAATGAACACCTCAATGCATTTAATGAGGTGTTTTTTTTATCGGCCGAAGTTCAAGCTCAAGCGGTACAGCAAAAAATAGAAGATGGAACTGCAGGTAAGCTTGCAGGCATGGTTATTGGCATTAAAGACAATATCTGTTATGAGGGCCATATCGTTACCGCATCGTCAAAAATGCTCGATGGTTTTGTTTCTCCCTACTCCTCTACCGTTGTACAGCGTTTGTTGCAGGAAGATGCCATAATTGTTGGCCGTTTAAACTGCGATGAATTTGCTATGGGCGGTTCAAACGAAACTTCCTATTACGGAGCAGTAAAAAATGCAGCAGATACTGCGCTTGTTCCGGGTGGCTCATCTGGTGGTTCGGCTGTTGCTGTACAGGCCGATATGTGCCTGGCCGCTTTAGGTACCGATACCGGTGGTTCGGTTAGGCAACCAGCGGCCTTCTGTGGTCAGATTGGTTTAAAGCCTACCTATGGGCGCATTTCTAGGTATGGTGTAATTGCTTATGCCTCATCTTTCGATCAGGTAGGTCCTATTACTTCATCAGTAGAAGATGCAGCCCTGTTGCTTCAGGTTTTGGCCGGTGCTGATGATCAGGATTCTACGGTGTCGGCTTTGGCTGTACCAGATTATCCCGCCCATTTAAACGATTCCAAAAAGCAAAAAATTGCCGTTTTAAAAGAAACCATCGAGAGCGACGCGCTCGATCCGGAAATTAAATCGGCTATTTTAAAAGCGATAGAAAAACTAAAGACCGATGGGCATACCGTTGAGTATGTATCTTTCGATCTTTTGGATTACCTGGTTCCGGCCTATTACATTCTAACCACAGCCGAGGCTTCTTCTAACCTTTCGCGTTACGATGGCGTTCATTACGGGCACCGCAATATGGAAGCAAAATCGCTAAACGAATTGTATAAACACTCGCGTGCGGAAGGTTTTGGTGAGGAGGTTAAACGCCGGATCCTTTTGGGAACCTTTGTGTTGAGTGCTGGTTATTACGATGCTTATTATCAAAAAGCACAGCAGGTACGCCGGTTAATCAGAGAAAAAATGGATAAACTCTTTGTTGATTACGATCTGATTTTATCTCCGGTAGCGCCAACAACAGCCTTTAAAATTGGCGATAATGTTCAGGATGCGCTGGTTATGTACATGGCCGATATTTTTACCGTACTGCCATCGTTAAGCGGCAACCCAGCAATAGCTTTGCCTTTGGGCAATAATGAAGCCGGTTTACCGTTAAGTATTCAATTTACAGCCAAACATTTTGAGGAAGATAAGCTTCTGGCTTTTTCTCAGGCTTTTTTATCATAGTATTATCGTCATTGCGGGGTACGGAGCAAACTTAATGCAAAAAAGCATTATCGTTAAGTATGGCAATGGCAATTTCATGAGTTGTTTTCTAAACATCGTTTAGAAATTATCAAATTGCTGTTCTGGGTTCGTTTAACGGAAAAAGAGAAGGGATTTGTATAAGGTTTGTGGCAACACAAACCACGGCCAATGGAAGTTTAAACCAATAGCCCATGATTAAAAAATTACTTTTTGCTTCAATTTGTGCTTTCTTAGGATCAGTTTCTGCAGCTTCCGCACAACAAACCCTCCAGCTTGATAGCCTTCCGAAAGGTAAAAACAATATTTTCGTGAATACAGATACCGTAGCCGTTCCATTGGTTAACGAAAATCCGTTGATGATGGGCCAAAACTTTATCTATAAACTTAGGCTCGATTCTATTGCCAAAACAGTTCCGCTCCCTTATAACGAGTATGTTCAGCAGTATATCGATATTTATGCCAAGCGCAAAGATATGTTCGGTAAAATGATCGGCTTATCCAGCTACTATTTCCCGATTTTTGATAAGGCTTTAAAAGATTATAATATTCCGCAGGAAATAAAATACCTCACCATTGTAGAGTCGCAGATGAACCCGCATGCCATTTCGCGCGTTGGGGCAACAGGTATCTGGCAGTTTATGTTCGGTACGGGTAAAGCCTACGGCTTGAAAATGGATAATTTTGTGGATGAGCGGAAAGACCCGATACAGGCAAGCTACGCCGCTGCTGCTTATTTTAGAGATGCTTTTGAAGAACTGGGCGACTGGCTTTTGGCCATAGCTGCCTATAATTGTGGAAAAGGCAATGTTACCCGCGCCATAGATAAAGCCGGATCGAGGGATTTTTGGGTAATCAGGCAGTTTTTGCCTAAAGAAACCCGGAATTATGTACCCGCATTTATCGCTGCCGTGTACGTAATGAATTATTCGAATAAACATCAGATTAATGGTCAGGCCTGCAACATGTTCTTGAAAACGGATACCGTTCAAACCACACGCTTTGTATCTTTAGCCACTTTGGCCAAAGCCTTAAATGTAGAAGAATCGGCCATGTTCGCCTTAAATCCATCTTACAAGAAAAAAATTGTAAATGGTACCGACGACGAACCGAAGCGCATTGTAATGCCAAAGCTAAAGGATATAGATTATGCTGGGGTATACGAGGTGCTTAACAATGTTGATGTTGATATGAATATGCAGGTAATACAGGCCAGTACAGATGATGTTCGGGATTTAAGAAAGAAAAAGACCAAGACCATTAGCACAACTGCTGTTGTTTACCATAAAGTAACTTCTGGCCAAAATCTAACCACTGTTGCCAATAAATACGGCGTAGAGGTACAGGATTTAAGGGTTTGGAACGGATTAAAAAGCAAAAGTATTGTACCAGGACAGCGGCTTAAAATTTACGCCAAAAACCGTACTGCGCTAAAAGCACCTGCTTCATTTTTAAGCTATAAGGTTAAAATGGGCGATACATTATCCGAAATCGCTGAAAAATTTGATGGCGCAACTGTACAGAGCATCAAAAGAGATAACCGCTTATCAAAGGCTGGTTTGCAGGTTGGTATGGTGTTAAAAATCAGTAAGGGATAAAATCCTTTAGTCGCAATCCGTTTCAATTTTATCGAAAAAATTCTGTCAGCCAGACTATAGTTGTGGGGAGCACTGTTATTTACAGATTGATTGCTTCGTCAAGATCTAAACCCGCGGTCACTTCTGCCTTGCAATACAGAACCCTTTACTGTAACATTATCATCGATTAACCTATAATTAACTTTAATTTTATTTAAAGTAGTGTTGAAATAAATTAAACTTGCTTTAATTATTTTAACAAAATGGATACCAGACGAGAATTTCTTCGCAAATCATTATTGCTTTCGGGCGCAACGGGCTTAGCAACCGTGATGCCAGCCTCCATTGAACGTGCTTTAGCCATTGATCCAGCAGTAGGTAGTACCTTTTTAGATGCCGAACATATTGTGATCTTGATGCAGGAAAACCGTTCTTTCGATCATACTTTCGGAACATTACAGGGCGTACGCGGATTTAATGATCCCCGGGCAATCAGTCTGCCAAACCAAAAGCCCGTATGGTTTCAAACCGATGCTGCGGGCAATACTTATGCTCCATTTAGGTTAAACATTAAAGATACAAAGGTTACCTGGATGGGATCGTTACCGCACTCGCGCGCCAGTCAGGTAGATGCCAATAACAATGGCAAATACGATAAATGGTTATCGGCTAAAAAATCGGGCAATAAAGATTATGCACATATGCCCCTTACTTTGGGGCACTATATCCGCGAAGATCTTCCTTTTAACTATGCGCTGGCCGATGCATTTACCATCTGCGACCAGAATTTTTGCTCGGCCATGACGAGTACTACGCCAAACCGTTCGTTTTTCTGGACCGGAAAAATTACCCACGATGAAAACGGAATACCCAAGGCCAATATCCGCAATGATGACTTTGCCTATGGTAAACAGCCCTGGAAAACTTTCCCCGAACTTTTAGAAGAGAGCAAAGTAAGCTGGAAATTTTATCAGAATGAAACCAGTTGTGGTGGTGGCTTTAAAGGAGAAGAAAGAGCCTGGTTGGCCAATTTTGGCTGCAATCTGTTAGAGTTTTTTAAAGCCTATAATGTTAAGTTTAAAGATAAATATGTAGAAAATCTACAAAAACTGGTAGAAACCCTTCCGGGCGAAATCAATAAATTACAAGAAGCAAGCCCATCGAGCGATGCTGCAGCCAAGAAGATCAAAACCGATCTGGCCAATAAAATGAAAGCTTTGGATGACGCTGCAGCTGAACTGGAAAAATGGAGCAGGAAAAACTTTGATCAATTATCCGATCAGGAAAAGAGCTTGTTTTACCGGGCTTTTGTGGTCAACAAAAATGATCCCGATTATAGAAGCATCAGTTCAATTAAATACGATGATAATGGTCAAACACGTGAAGCTACGGTACCAAAAGGCGATGTTCTGCATCAGTTTAGGGCCGATGTAAACACGGGCAAACTGCCAACTGTATCGTGGCTTGCCGGGCCGCAGAATTTTTCCGACCATCCGAGTGCACCGTGGTACGGCGCCTGGTATATTTCGGAAGTAATGGATATTCTGACCAAAAATCCTGAGGTTTGGAAAAAAACAATTTTCATTGTTACCTACGATGAAAACGATGGTTACTATGACCATGTTCCGCCATATTCTATTCCAGATGAAAACAAACCCGAAACCGGAAAAGTATCCAAAGGGATTGATACCGAAATTGAACATGTGCGTTTGGCCAATGAGCTTAAACAGGGTGTTCCTGAAAAAGGGGCAAGAGAAGCGCAAATTGGTTTAGGTTTCCGTGTGCCCATGCTGATTGCTTCGCCTTGGAGCCGAGGAGGCAAAGTATGTTCGCAGCTTTTTGAGCATACCTCTACCTTACAGTTTTTAGAAGAATTTGTAAATAAGAAATATAAAAAGAATATCCATCTGGATAACATCAGCCAGTGGCGCAGAACCATTTCCGGAAATTTAACTTCGGCATTTACCCCTTTCGATCCGAAGACGGAGAAACTGCCCTTTTTGAACAGAGATGCTTTTGTTGAAGGGATTTTCAATGCCAAATTTAAAAGCGAGCCAAGCGGATTTAAAGCAATTTCCGATGCAGATATCAATAAACCCGATGCAGGAGCGGGTGTTATGTCGCAGCAGGAAAAAGGCATCCGTAAATCCTGCGCATTGCCTTATCAATTGGCTGTCCATGGTGCAATTGATGCTGACAAGAAGAAATTTCAGATTAGGATGTCGAGCAGCGACCAGCTGTTTGGAAGCAAGGCTGTTGGCTCGCCCTTTACGGTGTATGCGCCGGTAAAATTCAAGGCCGATGGTGCAACCGAAGAAATCTGCAGAAACTGGTCTTTCGCTGTTAAAGTGAACGATGAATTGCAATACGATTGGCCGTTGGCCAGGTTTGAGCACAACGAATATCACCTGCGTTTAAATGGTCCGAATGGTTTTTACCGCGAGTTTATGGGTTCGGTTAACGATCCACTTTTAACCATTACGGCCGAAAATGATCTGAACCGTTTAACCAAGGCCGCAACCGGAAATATTAAGCTCACCTTAAAAAACGGAGGTAAAACCCCGATAAAAGTTAGCATAAATGATTTGGGATATAAATCAGGTCAGCAGGAAAAAAGTGTAATACCTGGCGGACAAACAACTGTGGTACTCGATTTAAAATCGAGTTATGGCTGGTACGATTTTGAGGTTAAAACAGCCGATAAGGTATTTAGGCAACGTTTTGCCGGCAGGATAGAAACCGGTAATGAAAGCTATACTGATCCGGTGATGGGTAAAGTATAAGCTTGTTTTTCAGGGCAGATAGCCGTTTGATAAATTCTATCGGCTAACTGGCCTGAGCCTGATTTAACTTTTTTTGGAGGGCTTTTTATTTTATGCCTCATAAAAAGAATTGTACCTTTGCGCCGTCACTAATAAGTTACTTAATGAGTAATACGAATAGAAAGCAAGATGCGTTGGATTATCACTCGCAAGGCCGTCCAGGAAAGATACAAGTTGTACCTACTAAACCTACAACCTCACAAAGAGATTTAACACTAGCCTACTCTCCGGGAGTTGCGGAACCGTGTTTAAAAATAGCAAACAATAAGGAAGATGTTTATAAATACACGGCTAAAGGAAATTTAGTTGCAGTAATCAGTAATGGAACTGCCGTTTTGGGCCTTGGCAACATTGGTCCTGAGGCCGGTAAGCCTGTAATGGAAGGTAAAGGCCTTTTATTTAAAATATTTTCTGATATCGATGTATTCGATTTGGAACTGGATACCGAAAATGTTGATGATTTTGTAAAAATCGTTAAAGCATTGGAGCCAACCTTTGGCGGTATTAACCTTGAAGATATTAAAGCGCCTGAGTGTTTCGAAATTGAACGCCGTTTAAAACAGGAGATGAATATCCCTGTAATGCACGATGATCAGCATGGAACAGCGATAATTTCGGGTGCTGCATTGTTAAATGCCTGCGAAATCCAGAAAAAGAAAATCGATAAAATCCAGGTTGTGGTAAGTGGCGCTGGCGCTGCAGCTGTTTCCTGTTCTAAAATGTACCTGAGTTTAGGGGTTAAGAAAGAGAATTTGGTGATGTTCGATATCAATGGTTTAATTGATACCAACCGTACCGATCTGGACGATATCCGGATGAGCTTTGCTACCACCAGAAAAGGCATTTCGAATATTGGCGAGGCCATGAAAGGGGCTGATGTTTTCATCGGACTTTCTGCTGCCAACGTAATTTCGCCCGAAATGTTAACAGGCATGGCCAAAAACCCTATCGTTTTTGCCATGGCCAACCCAAATCCAGAAATTGCCTACGAACTGGCAATCAAAACCCGTAAAGATATCATTATGGCTACAGGCCGTTCTGATTATCCCAACCAAGTGAACAATGTACTGGGTTTCCCATATATTTTCCGTGGCGCATTGGATGTGAGGGCTACCAGCATTAACGAAGAGATGAAAATTGCTGCGGTTAAAGCGATTGCAGAATTGGCTAAAAAATCGGTTCCAGAAGCCGTTAACCTTGCTTATAATGCCCGTAACCTTAAATTTGGCAAAGATTACATCATTCCAAAACCAGTTGATTTTAGGTTAATTACCGAAGTTTCTACCGCAGTGGCAAAAGCAGCGATAGCAAGTGGTGTGGCCAGAAAAATTATCACCGATTGGGATGCCTACAACGAGGAACTGAGAAAACGCTTAGGTTTAGATGATGCCATTATGCGGGCCGTAACAACCAAAGCAAAAATGGACCCTAAACGTGTGGTATTTGCCGAGGCTGATAATTATAAAATTTTAAAAGCTGCCCAGATTGTAAAAGATGAGAATATTGCTATTCCGATCCTTTTGGGCAATAAAGATAAAATACAGGCCATTATTGATGAACATGCCCTTGAACTTGAAGGTGTAGAAATCATCGATCAGATGCAGAACCCTGATAAAACCAAACAATACGCCGAAGCGCTTTTCAAAAAACGCCAGCGTAAAGGGGTTTCTTCTATGCGCGATGCAACCAAACTACTGAGAGACCGTAATTACTACGGCGCATCGATGGTTGAGTTTGGCGAAGCCGATGCCATGATCTCGGGCCTGACCAAAAACTACGGCGCTACCATTAAACCTGCCTTACAGGTAATCGGTGTAAAACCTGGTGTTAAACGTGTGGCGGGTATGTACATGATGATGACCAAGAAAGGTCCGGTATTTTTTGGCGATACTACGGTAAACGTAGATCCAACGGCAGAGGAACTGGTAGATATTACCTTGTTATTGGATAAATCGGTTAAACAGTTTAACATCAAACCTCGCATTGCACTTTTATCGTATTCAAACTTTGGTTCGAACGATGGGGTAACCCCGAACAAAGTAAGGGAAACGGTTAACTTGCTGCATAAAAAGCATCCAGAAGTAGTTGTAGATGGCGAAATGCAGGGAAACTTTGCGATAAACAACGAACTGTTGAGAGACAATTTCCCTTTCAGTACCCTTGCCGATGCGCCTGCAAATACCTTGGTGTTCCCTAATTTGGAATCGGGGAATATTGCATACAAATTGTTACAGGAACTGGGTGGCGCAGAAGCCGTTGGACCTATTCTCTTAGGTTTGAATAAACCTGTTCATATTGTTCAATTAGGAAGTTCGGTGCGCGAAATCGTAAATATGGTTACTATTGCAGTGGTAGATGTTCAGGCACAAGAAGAAATTGCTGAAACTTCGAAACGAAAAGGTATATTTACAAAAACAACCAAGAAGTAGAATTACATGTACGCCTATATTGACGGTAGATTGACATTTAAAAACCCAGCATATGTTGTGGTTGAGGCCGGAGGTATAGGCTATCATATCAATATTTCATTAAATACATACAGCGCTTTGGGCGATGCAGAAAGGTGTAAGCTATACACCTGGCTGCATGTAAAAGAAGATGCGCATACCTTATACGGCTTCGCTGATGAAGGCGAACGCCGTTTATTCTTACACCTTATTTCAGTATCGGGAATTGGGCCAAACACAGGCAGGATGATTTTATCATCTATCACGCCGGTAGAAATCCAGACCGCAATAGTTAAGGCCGATTTGCCTTTAATTCAAAGGATTAAGGGGCTAGGTGCCAAAACCGCACAACGCCTGGTTTTAGAACTACAGGACAAATTAAAAAAAGAAGGGGCCGATTCATTAATTTCTATGCCCCTGCACAATACTGTTAAAGATGAAGCGTTATCAGCATTGGTAATGCTCGGATTTGGCAAACAAACCGCCGAAAAAACAATAGATCAGATTTTAAAAGTGACAGAGGGAACGCTTTCGGTAGAGCAACTAATTAAACAAGCTTTGAAAACCTTATAGATCTACTGCCTTTGAAGAGAATATCTACATTTCTGTTTCTCATTCCGATTTTTTTAATTGCTTCTCAAAACGCTTTCTCTCAAGTTGTTCCAAGCAAAACAGATACAGCTACCACCAAAAATAATTTTGGGTTAAAAGAAAAAGCCCGGTTAGGGCTTGGTCCTTCTACCAGCCCTTTTTACCCAGCACCCAGCAACCTTAAACGTGTTGTAGAGTACGATGCCAAAAATAAACGCTATGTTGTTAAAGAACTTATTGGCGATAATTTTGTGCTCAACACACAATATCTAACCATTGATGAATACCAGCGTTTGGTAAACAGTGAAATTAAGCGCGGTAACTGGCGCAGCATCTCCAATGCAGAGGTAAGCGATTTCAGGAGCACGGGTATTATTCCGCAGATACAGATCAACAGCAAGGCTTTCGAAAAAATATTCGGAGGAACAACCATTGATATCCAGCCCCGTGGAGAGGCAGAACTTACCTTTTTGGGCCGCGTAAACAAAAACGAAAATCCGCTTTTTAACGAAAGGCAGCGGGTACAGACCAATTTCGATTTTAACCAGCGGATTCAGATGGATCTTGTGGGTAACATTGGAACCAAGCTTAAAATTAAGAGCAATTACAATACCGAGGCACAGTTCGATTTCGAAAATCAGATTAAACTCGATTATACTGGCGGTGCTGACGATATTATTCAGAAAATTGAGGCCGGTAACGTGAGTTTGCCTTTAAATACTTCATTAATTACCGGAACACAGGCCCTTTTTGGGATTAAAACACAGTTAAAATTCGGGCGGTTAAACGTAACGAGTGTTTATACGCAACAGAAATCAGAATCGAGGGAAATTAAGATTACCAATGGCGCGCAGCAAAATACAACCACGGTAAATGTAGACAGTTACGAGGCCAATAAGCATTATTTCTTATCGCAGTATTTCAGGAACAACTACAATAAAAACCTGGCCAATGCGCCAATTATCACTTCGCCGATCCAGATTACCAAAATTGAGGTTTGGATTACCAACAAAGCGGGTAACACTACCGACTCGAGAGATGTATTGGGTTTATTGGATCTGGGCGAAAACGCACCGTATAACAACACTTTAATTACCGGCGGAACCTCTGGCTTACCAGCAGGAACTACCGCAACAGGTTTTCCGCAACAATCTAACAACCTGATTGCGCAGTTGGGCAGTTACCAGGGCGGAGCAGCAAGGTTAACCAATTCAAACGCCATTATTTCATTTTTCCAATCAACCGGTGTTACCGATAACTTTGCCAAACTTACCTACGCCAGAAAACTAACCGAGCGCGAGTTTACCTTTCAGCCCCAGTTGGGTTATGTATCCTTAAACAATCCGCTAAATGCTGATGAGGTGCTGGCCGTGGCCTACCGCTATACCTACAATGGCGTAGAGTATCAGGTGGGTGAGTTTTCTACCGATATTCCTTTCGATGCAGCAAACCCAAAGGTGCTTTATGCCAAGTTGTTAAAGAACGAAACCACAAAAATACAGTTGCCTACCTGGGATCTGATGATGAAAAATATCTATTCTATTGGAGGATATCAGATCAGTAGCCAGAATTTTAAACTGGATATTTACCGTATCGATAATGAAACAGGGGTAGATAACCCGGTGATGACCGAAGGGCAGAATACTGCCAATAAACAGTGGATTGCCTTAACAGAATTTGACCGCTTAAATCAACAGAACGAACGGAAACCTGATGGGATATTCGATTTTGTGGCCGCCAATAATGCTTTCGGATCATATTCAACCGCCAGCAACGCCAACCAGGCCAGTTTATTCGGTACGGGCAGTAATGGTCAAACCTCGTTAATTACCAATACCAATTCGGGCTATATTACCATCGATCCGGCAAACGGAAGGATCATTTTCCCGGTAATTGAACCGTTTGGAAAAGATCTGGCCGCAAGGTTTTTACCGAGTGAGCAGGCCTTGATCAATAAATATAGCTTTACGGCGCTTTACGATTCGACCCAGACCATTGCCAAACAACTGTTCCAGAACCAGAACAGGTATGTAATTAAGGTGAATTACCAATCTGATATTTCTTCTGAATTTAGTTTAAATGCCATTAACGTTCCCGAAGGATCGGTAAAGGTTTTTGCAGGTACCATGCCCTTAACTGAGGGGGTAGATTTTACTGTCGATTATCAGGGCGGCCGTGTAAGTATCATCAATCAGGCCCTTTTAATTTCGGGCCAGCCTATTCGTATCACTACAGAAAATAATGAGCTGTTCGGTTTGCAGCAGCGGTCGCTTTTCGGAACCCGTTTGGATTACCGTGTAAACAATAAGCTGAACCTGGGCGGTACGATAATGAATTTGACCGAAAAACCTTTAACCCAAAAAGTAAATATTGGCGAAGAACCGATTTCAAATACCATTTGGGGAGCAGATATCAATTATAGTTCCCCATCCAGATTTTTAACCAAACTGGTTGATAAACTTCCGTTTTTATCTACAAAAGCACCATCAAGTGTTACTTTTTATGGTGAGTTTGCCCAGTTGATACCTGGACACCCAAGAGCACTGAATTTTGCAGGCAGTAAAAATGGGGTAAGTTATTTGGATGATTTTGAAGCTTCAAGATCGGTAATTGATTTAAAAAGTGCCATTTCGTGGCAGCTATCCGGAACACCGCAGTTATTTCAGGAACACGACCGGGTTAACGACCTGTCTTATGGTTACAACAGGGCCAGGATAGCCTTTTACAATATCGATCCTACTTTCTACAATTCGGCCGCATCAACCACGCCGGCCAATATCAGAAACAACCGCTCCGAACTTTCTAACCATTACGTAAGGGAAGTAATTGAGCAGGAGGTTTTTCCATTTAAAGAAACAGCCACCGGCCAGGCCTTAAACATTACTACATTGGATGTGGCCTACTATCCAACGGTGAGGGGGCCATATAATTACCGTACTACCGATTTTAAACCCGATGGAAGCTTGCTATTGCCTAAAAATAACTGGGGCGGTTTTCAACGGAAGATCGAAACCAACGATTTTGAAGCCTTAAACGTTGGCTTTATTGAATTTTGGGTAATGGATCCATTTATCTATAAACCGAATTCGGCTGGTGGTGATATGTATTTCAACCTTGGAAACATATCGGAAGATATCCTTAAAGATGGCAGAAAATCGTTAGAGAATGGTTTGCGTGATACGAACGATCCGAGCAAATATGAAGAAACGGCTTGGGGCCGCGTACCAAGGTTACAGCCGGTAGTACAGGCTTTTGATAACAATGCCAGTTCGCGCAGGGCGCAGGATGTTGGTTTGGATGGTTTATCGGATGCTGATGAGCGGACAAAATTTGCCACGGCTATCAACCAGATCAAAGCACAATTGAATGCCACGGCTTCTACCGCACTTGATGCCGATCCTTCATCTGATAATTACACTTATTTTAGGGGGCCGGCTTTAGATCAGATCAATGCCGGCATCCTTAAACGCTACGAAAAATATAACGGAACAGAGGGTAACTCTAAAACCTCTCAGCAATCGCAGGAAGAACTGGGCCTGGAAAACTCGGCTTCAACTTCATTGCCCGATGGCGAAGATATTAACCGTGATAACAACATGACCCAAAGCGACGAGTATTTTCAGTACAAAGTTTCTATGCGTCCGGGTGATTTAAATGTTGGACAGAATTTTATAACCGATAAAGTAACCTCGCAGGTAAGGCTTGCCAATGGCAATACACAGGCGGTATCGTGGTACCAGTTCAGGATTCCGATTGGTCAGTACCAGGAAAAAGTTGGCGGTATCCAGGATTTTAAATCCATCCGTTTCTTCAGGATGTTTATGACCAATTTCGCCGATACCGCAATTATGCGTTTTGCTAAACTGCAGTTGATCCGCGGAGAATGGAGAGAATACAATGCCACCAACCAGGCAGCACAGGTTATTGTCGATCCATCGTTACCTGCCCTTACTCCAGATAATTCTACCATCGAAGTATCTACCGTAAACATTGAAGAAAATGGTAAACGCTTACCGATTCCTTATGTTACCCCTCCGGGTATTTTGCGCGAGCGGGATTACAGCAACTACCGTGGCGATACCAGGCTAAATGAGCAATCGTTATCGGTAACCGTTAAAAACTTACGAGATGGCTATGGCCGCGCGGCTTTCAAAACAGCCTATAGCGATTTCAGGTCATACAAGCATTTGGAAATGTTTATTCACGCCGAGGCGGTTAATAACCAGGTTTTAAATGATAATGATGTTGCTGCGTTTTTAAGGATCGGAACAGATAATCAGGACAATTACTACGAATATGTAATCCCGTTAAAAGTTACCAATCCGGGCACCAGCGATCCGGATGCCATTTGGCCCGAAGCCAACAGGATGGATATTGATTTAACCCTTTTCCAAAATGCTAAGCTGGCCCGTAATGTAGCCAAAATGGCCAACGGACAGCCTTGGCCTACCAACGTTCCTTTTACTTATACAGATGGATCGAGAACCATTGTGGTTAAGGGGCAGCCGGATATGAGCAAGGTGCGGGTTTACATGGTGGGTATTAAAAATCCATTGCGTGCCGCCAATGATGAGCGGAATGACGATGGCCTTGATAAAAATGCCCTGGTTTGGTTTAACGAATTAAGGCTGACGGAATTTGACGAAAAAGGCGGATGGGCTGCAACAGGAAGGTTAAACCTTAAGCTGGCAGATTTTGCCGATGTAAATATTTCGGGTAGCAAATCAACCATCGGTTTTGGATCAATTGATTCGAAAGTAAGTGAGCGTAACCGTGCCGATAATGTACTGTTAGATGTTTCATCAGCCATGGAGCTGGGTAAATTCCTGCCGCAAAAATCGGGTGTTAAAATCCCGATGTTCGTAAGTTACTCCAAACAGGTTTCTACCCCGCAGTATAATCCGCGTACACCGGATATTGAACTAAAAAATGCTTTAGATCAATCTACCAAGGCACAAAAAGATTCTATTTTAAACTTTGCACAGGATTATACGGTGCGCCGGGGGATCAACTTTACCAACGTAAGAAAAGAGCGCACCAACAACTCAAAACCGGTTAGGCTTTGGGATATAGAGAATTTTGCTGCAAGTTATGCTTATACACAGTATAACCACCGCGATTTTATCAATCAGAGCAGTATTCAAAATACCTATAGGGCATCGCTTCAATATAGTTATTCGAAAGAGGCCAAAACCATAGCGCCGTTTGAGAAGATCATCAAATCGAACATGCTCGCGTTGTTAAAAGATTTTAACTTTAGCATTTTCCCAAGTGCCATTAATTTCAGGATTGATGTAGACCGTTTGTATTCAGAAAATACACTCCGCAACAACGATCCTAACAATACCATTGGCGTTTATCAAAGTGGTTACGGTACTACCTTTAATAAAAACTTTACCATGAGCCGTATTTATGGTATCGCCTGGAACCTTACACGGTCTTTACAACTGGATTTTAATGCAACCAATTATTCCATTATCGACGAACCGGATGGCAGGATTGAAGGGTTAAAACGCGATACTGTTTGGGAAAACCTAAAACGCCTGGGCCGTACTACAGATTACAACCACAATTTAAATGTAACGTACAACCTGCCGATTGATAAAATACCAGGTCTAAACTGGATTACAGTTAAAACCCGTTACGGAACCAATTTTAACTGGCAAACCGAACCGCTTTCTACGCTGCGCGATCCGAATATTAATTTGGGCAATACCGTACAGAACAGCAGGACTGTTCAGGTTAATCCAACTTTAAACCTAAGCACTTTATACAATAAGTTCGGCTTTATCAGAAACGCGGGGAATGACCAGGAAGGCAACAAGGCCAAAAACTTTTTTATCAATTTATTAACGAGTTTAAAAAATGTTAACGCAAGCTTTGTGCAAACCAAAGGTATTTTCTTACCGGGCTACCTGCCTACCACTAAATATTTTGGTATTGATAATGCAACCGGTGCACCAGGCTTAGGTTTTGCTTTTGGTAGCCAGCGCGATATCCGCGAAATGGCACTGAACAATGGCTGGTTAACTACCGATACCCTGCAGAACCAGCTGTATGTGAATACACTGAGAGAAGATTTTCAGTTAACCGGTCAGCTGGAGCCATTTAAAGATTTAAGGATTACGTTAAAAGCAAACAAAGCACAAACCCGAAATTTTTCTACCAACTTTAGGTATGTGGCCAGTACCTCATCATTCGAGAATTTAAGTGCCATTACAACGGGCGATTATAGTATTTCATACATTGCGCTGGGTACAGCCTTTAAAGAGCGTAACTCGAATGTGATTTCTGCGCTGTTTAACCAGTTTATGGCCAACCGCATTATTATTTCGCGGAGGTTAGGAGCACAAAACCCCAATTCGGCAGGTCTAAATGGAGGCTATGCCGATGGTTACAGCAAAGAAAGCCAGGATGTAATTATCTCGGCCTTTATGGCGGCGTATTCAGGCAAAGATGCAGGGAAGATGAGAATGAATTCATTCCCTAAAATCCCGCTTCCAAACTGGAATTTAACTTATAGTGGCTTAACCCGCATACCGTTCATTGCCGATAAATTTACTTCGGTAGATATTAGGCATGGTTACCGTTCTGCTTATAACATTAATGGTTTTAATTCGCTTTTGCGTTACCAGGAAACCAATGGTTTTTCGAGCAGCAGGGATGTTAACAACAACTTTTTGCCGCAGTACCAGTTTGCACAGGTTACGTTATCCGAATATTTTGCACCGCTGGTAGGTGTAGATACCCGCTTTAAAAATAACCTAACGGCCTCTTTCGAGCTCAACAGGTCGCGTTTATTGGGCTTAAGCTTGGCAAACAGCCAGCTGGCGCAGCTATCAGAAAACAACATGGTTTTAGGCTTGGGTTACAGAACCAATAAATTCCGTTTCCCATTTGGATGGTTTAAGAGCCTGAAGATGGACAATAACATGGATTTTAAATTGGATGTAGCCATCCGCGACAATAAAACGGTTATTTACCGTGCAGATATTGCCGAGGCCGAGGTTTCATCGGGGGCAAAAAACATTACGCTTAGGCCAAGTGTAGATTATGTGTTAAACCAGAAGTTTAATATTAAGCTTTTTTACGATTCGAACATTACAAAACCTTATACTTCTCAAACGTTTAACACCTCATTCAGTAATTTTGGCTTTAGTTTAAGGTTTACACTTAATTAATATGATGTAGCAGAATTGTGAATCTGCAAAATGAATTAACATCCTGTAAATCTCAAAAATCCTGATTAACTTTGACAAAACTAATTTAGAACAAATGAATTTTCCATCAGAATTAAAATACACTAAAGACCACGAGTGGGTTAGAGTTGAAGGTAATGAAGCTTTTATCGGCGTAACTGATTTCGCACAGCGCGAATTGGGCGATATCGTTTATGTTGATATCAATACTGTAGGTAGCGAAGTAGCAAAAGAAGAAGTTTTTGGTACTGTAGAAGCTGTTAAAACAGTATCTGATTTATACATGCCTGTTACTGGAACGGTAGTAGAAGTTAATGCTGAATTGAATGATAACCCTGAACTGGTTAACTCTGATCCTTATGGACAAGGTTGGATGGTAAAAGTATCATTATCAGATTTATCCGAAATTGATGGCTTACTTACTGCAGAAGCTTATCAAGAACTGGTAGGCGCTTAATACTGATATATTTTGTACAAAGCACTAAAACAACAAAAATGGGCCATATTTTGGACACTAGTTATTTTAGTGCTTTGTAATATACGAATGCCCGATTCAAATGGGCATGGCTTTTTTTTCGAGGGTTTTGATAAAATGACCCATCTTGGGTTTTTCTTTGTTTTATCGGTATTGCTCTTTTTCGGCAAAATAAGGTACCAGCATACCTTTGCTTTCAGAACCTTAACTATTTTTAAAATATTGCTTATCAATGCCATTATTGGTGGCGGTATAGAACTGTTGCAGTGGAAGGTTTTTACGTACCGATCTGCCGAATGGTGGGATTTTGCCTGCGATATGTTGGGCGCTTCAATGGCCGTTTTTAGTTATGTATTGCTTCATAAATTAAGTTTCGATGAAACCATGACGAATACACCGCTAACCAAAAACAATTAATGTATTCCGAAAAGCATCATTGCAATTTAAAATAAAATTAAACCTATGAAAAAGATAATTAGCATCTCCTGCCTATTAATCGTAATAAGTTTAAGTGGATGCAGTATTTTTAAAAAGAACTGCAACTGCCCAAAAGTTTATTACAAAAATTACCCTTCAGCACAAAAATAAGGGCCACAAAGCTATTCTTGCCCTTTTGCATTTTAATTGGCCATCTATTGGCTGTATTTAAAATGTTACCAAGCTTTTAACACCTCTTAACAAACCTTTCGGCTTTTCTCTAGTCTGATAGCTTAGTTTTGTATTATATTATCTAATTTTTTGATGAAAAAAAACGTTCAGAGGGCAATATTCATTGTGCTCGTATTTTGTGGATACATCGCCCAGGCTCAGAATACTGGCTCGATAAGCGGAAAGGTGATTAACGCTAAGGATAAAAAGCCGGTTGATTTTGCAACAATTGCAATCAAGAGCTTAAAAGATTCGAGTGTGGTGGCCTCAGGGCAGACCAATCCTGATGGGACTTTCAGTTTTAAGGCAATTGCGCCAGGCAAGTATAGAATTTACTCAGCTTTTTTAGGTTTAAAAACAGCTACTAAAGATGTAGAAGTGGCCAAGGCTGCGGTAAGTGCAGGCGAAATTGCCATGGGCGATGATGGTGTAGATTTAAATACCGTTAATGTTACAGCAACTATACCCATCGTGGTAAAGAAAGATACCCTTGAGTTCGATGCCAAATCAATCAAAGTGCGTGAAAATGCCGTAGTGGAAGACTTATTGCAGAAAGTGCCTGGAATTGAAGTAGCAAAAGACGGAAGTATTAAGGCGCAGGGCGAAACCGTTACCAAAGTTAAGGTTGATGGAAAAGAGTTTTTTGGTAATGATCCTTTGTTGGCAACTAAAAACCTACCAGCCGATATGGTCGATAAAATCCAGGTAATTGATGAGCTTTCTGAACAGGCACAATTTACCGGTATTGACGATGGAACCAGAAATAAAATCCTGAACATTACCACTAAAAATGGCATGAAACACGGTTATTTTGGCAACAGTACCGTGGGCTATGGTTCTAACGACCGTTACGACGCCAGTTTAAACGTAAACAAGTTTGATGATGACCGCCAAATTAGTTTTATCGGTCAGTTTAACAACGTAAATAAACAAAACTTTGGTCAAGGTGGTGGCGTAGGAAATGGTTTTGGTGGCGGAGGCGGTGGTGGCCGTGGCGGTTTCGGCGGCGGCGGTGGTGGAAACACCAGCGGTGGCGGTGGCATTACGACAACCAATGCTGCAGGTTTAAACTTTGCCGATACCTACAAAGACGGGACTCAGTTCCAGGCCAGTTATTTCTTTAATAAATCAACTGCCGATATTATTCAGGACTCACATATCCAAAACCTTTTTGGGGGTATTACTACAGATGTTACGCAGAATTTAAACAATACTACCGATCGTACTAATCACCGTTTCAATTTTATGGTGGATACCAAGATCGATCCTTCATTGTCTATTAAAATCCAACCAGGCTTTACTTATACAGAAAGCGAGGGCGATAGCTTTACCAAGTACTATAGGAATTATGTAACGAGCATCACAGATGGAAGCCAGCAAAATACAACTACTGCTGCTACGCCTGCTGTTACCAACAATTTATTAGTCCGTAAAAGTTTTAAACGTAGAGGCCGTACCCTTTCCCTAAATGTAAACACCAGTATAAACGATAACGATGGTACCAATCAGAATTACCGTTTAGATCATATTACGGAAAATGGGGTGAAGAGAGATTCGTTAACCAACCAGTTAAACAATACCAGTAGCCATGCGATAAACAATACTACAAGGTTGGTGTATACCGAGCCTTTAAATAAAACTTTAAGCGTAGAGTTTAATTATCAGAACGGTTATTCAAACAACGATTCGCAGAGAGATGTATTTAATTATAATCCCCTTACCCTGCAATTCGATTTAGTAGATAATACCTATTCGAATATTTATAACAACCGTACTTTAACCAATGCAGCCGGTTTTAGCTTTACCACAACTGAGAAAAAATACAACTGGAATATTGGTGTAGCTGCACAGCAGACCAATAGGGTAAATACCAATTTAACAACAGGTTTAAGACGTACACAGAACTTTATTAACATTACGCCATCGGCACAGTTCAGGTACAATTTCAGTAACCGTAAACGATTGTTTATCAATTACCGTGGTTCAACCAGTCAGCCAACTATCGATCAGATTCAGCCTATACCGGATAATACCAATTCGCAAACCCGTTATGTAGGTAATCCGAACTTAAAACCTTCATTCAATAACCAGTTGAGGATTAACTTCAACAATTTCAATATCGAAAGTGGCCGTTTCTTCTTTGCTGGCTTAAACCTTACACAGACCTTTAACAGTATTGGTAATACAGTAGTTCCAATATCGGGCGGCCTTCAGCAAGTTAGTTATATCAATGTGGATGGCGTTTACGCTGGTAATGCCAATGCTACGTGGTCTTTACCTTTAATGCCTGAACGTAAGCTTACCTTAAATATTTCGGGTAATGGTTCGTATAGCAGAAATGTGAACTTTATTGCGCCTAATGCGAGCACCGAACTTGTTAAAAATGTAACCAACAGTTATACCATCTCAAATGGCTATAAACTGGTTACCAACGTTGATAAATTTGATTTAACCGGTGGTATAACCGGTAGCTATACCAACTCAACCTTTTCAGCGCAGCAATCGGCAAATACACAATATTACACCATTAACCCTAGCTTTAATGTAAGTTATGTACTGCCTGCAAATATCAGGCTGGCCATGGATATCGATTATTTCAGGAATTTTGGCGGTGGCGATCTGTATAACCAGGAATATACCATTCTTAATCCTTACATCAGCCGTCAGTTCTTTAAAAACCGGGCAACCTTTAAATTCTCTGTAAATGATGCATTGAATCAAAATACAGGTATTTCGAGAACCACTTCAGGTACTTCGATTACCGATTTAAACTATAATGTTTTAAAACGTTACTACATGTTCTCGTTTACCTATTCGTTAACCCGTATAGGTGGTAGAACCATGAGCGGCGATATGCAGATGCCGGGCCAGGGTGGCGGTGGTATGCGCATGAGAATGTAAATCACATCAAATTTTTTAAAGGCTCCATTTTGAATGGGGCCTTTTTTGTAAGCAGGGCAGCTATTAAATGTTAACCTGACATTTATGTATTTCAATTGTTACTAAAGGGAAATAAACCTTTATAAAAGTCGGTAGTCTTTGTAGTATAAACCAAACTAACCGAATGAAACAAATTTTTACGCTTATTCTCCTCCTTTCATCTTTTTTTGTCTACGCCCAGAAAACCGGGTCGGTAAGTGGCAGGGTTATTCAATCAAAAGATAAAAAACCTATTGATTATGCTTCTTTAGCGGTTAAAAACCTATCCGATTCGAGCATGGTTGGCGCAGTAAGCACCACAGAGGATGGCAAATTCGTTTTCAGGAACCTAAAGCCCGGAACCTACAGGGTATATGCGGCATTTTTAGGTTTAAAGAACACCACAAAAGATTTTACCATTACTACCGAGAAAGCAGATGTGATTTTGGGCGATATTGTACTTGAAGGCGGTGCTATTGATCTTCAAACTGTTGATATAAAAGCGGAGATCCCCCCAATTGTGGTTAAAAAAGATACGCTCGAGTTCAATGCCAGTTCATTTAAAGTGGTGGAGAATGCCGTAGTAGAAGATCTGTTGAAAAAATTACCGGGGGTAGAGGTAGATAAAGCGGGTACCGTAAAGGCGCAGGGAGAGACCATTACCAAAGTTAAGGTTGATGGGAAAGAGTTTTTTGGCAACGATCCGCTATTGGCCACTAAAAACCTTCCGGCCGATATGATCGATAAAATCCAGATTATCGACGAACTCTCCGATCAGGCGCAGTTTACCGGGATAGACGATGGATCGAGAACCAAGATCATTAACATTACCACCAGAAAAGACAAGAAAAACGGTTATTTCGGAAATAGCACCGCTGGTTATGGATCTGATGACCGCTATGATGTTAATGCGAATATTAATCATTTTAAGCAGGATAAAAGACTGAGCGTTATTGCGCAGTTCAATAACGTAAACAAGCAAAATTTTGGCGGCGGTTTAGGTGGGGGCAACGGTGGAGGCAATGGCGGCCGTGGAGGGATTACCGATACCAAAGCCGGTGGTTTCAACTTCTCGGATATTTATGCCGATCAGACTGAAATCAATTTGAGTTATTTTGTCAATAAATCCGATAACCTGATTTTGAGGAACAGCATAACGCAGAATTTTTTGGGCGATGAAACCACAGTTTTTAACAACAGCCAGGTTAATAACTCCGACCGCTTAAACCACCGTTTAAGTTTTATGGTCGATACCAAGCTCGATTCGTTAACCTCCTTGCGTATCCAGCCAAATTTAAGTTATACCGACAATGAAAGCTTAAACAGCAGCAGCTATACACGCGATTTTAACAGGTACATGATTACCGGAACACAAACGTTAAGGAACCACAATACTGCACCATCCATCAGCAACAATATTTTGCTCCGTAAAAAATTTATGCGCAGGGGAAGAACGCTTTCCTTAAACTTAAATACGAACATTAACAATAACGATGCTGATAATTACAATACCAATCCTGAAACCAGAACAGCACCAGGTCTTGTAACCAACACCACAATAGATCAGTTTAACGATCAGGAAAGCGAGTCGCTGAATCAGAATACGAGGTTGGTATATACCGAACCTTTGGATAAAACCTTAAGTCTGGAATTTAATTATCAGAACGGTTATAACCACAATACTTCCGATCGTTTTACCTATAACTTTAATCCGGCCACTTTAGCTTACGATTTGTTGGACGAAACCTATAGTAATGCCTACGAAAATACCATTATCACCAATTCTGCAGGTTTTAGCTTTAATAAAATGGCTAAAAAGTACAATTGGAACGTAGGTATGGCGGTACAGAATACAGATAGGACCAATAACAACATCAGCAAAGGTTTTGTGCTGAAACAGAATGTTTACAATTATACCCCATCGGCCATG
Source organism: Pedobacter sp. GSP4 (assembly GCF_051857575.1). Lineage (NCBI taxonomy): Bacteria > Pseudomonadati > Bacteroidota > Sphingobacteriia > Sphingobacteriales > Sphingobacteriaceae > Pedobacter > Pedobacter sp. GSP4. The sequence goes on from NZ_JBPZIR010000011.1 coordinate 42,350, forward strand.
TTCAGGTATAATTTTAGCAACAGCAAACGCCTGGTGTTCAATTACAGGGGAAGCACCAATCAGCCAACCATCCAACAGTTGCAGCCCATCCGCAACAACACCAATACCTCGAGCATTCCCATTGGTAATCCGGATTTGAAACCCGAATTTAACAATACGCTACGTGTAGCGTACAATACTTTTACGGTTGGTAAAAACAGATCATTATTTGTAAACCTGAACCTTACCCAAACTTCTAACCGGATTGCAAATAGTAGCATACTGATTGATAGTGGGCCTGATCAGGGGAAACTTGCCGTTACTCCTGTTAATGTGAATGGCGTTTATTCTGGATCGGTTTCGTCTTCGCTCAGTTTGCCCATTATGGCCGATAATAAGTTGAATTTTCACATCAATGTGAGTGGCAGTTACGACAGGGATGTGAATTTTACCCGGTCGCTGAAAAATATTACCAACAGCTGGTCGGTTACCAATGGCTACCGCCTGGTTTCCAATTTGGATAAGCTCGATTTAACAGCCGGTGTTAATGGCTCAGTTAACCGCGCAACCTACTCTGTTAACTCAAGTTCAAATACCCGCTACTATACCTTTAGCCCCAATATTAGTGTAAGTTACATGTTCCCTGGCGACATCCGCTGGTCAGTAGATGCCGATTATAATCAAAATACAGGGCGTGGGGAAGGATTTGATACCCATTTTACCTTGGTAAACTCTTATTTAAGTAAGCAGTTTTTCAAAAACCGCGGTACATTTAAGGCTTCGGTAAATGATTTGCTGAACGAAAACCAGGGCGTAAGCAGAACAGCAAATAACAATACCATCCGTGATGAAAGTTATAATGTATTAAAGCGTTATTTTATGTTTTCTTTTACTTATTCGTTAAACAGAATGGGAGGCAAAAACAGGATACGTGGCAATGAAGAAGGTGGCGGCGGAGGCAGGAACCGTGGCGGTGGTGGCGGCTTTGGTGGCGGCCGTCAAAGAAACTAAATCATTATTTGGTCAAACCTACCCTTACACCGCAATGATAAGGCAATGCTATTTGGAATAAATCTAAAGAAAGGCTAACTTGCAGGCAATTTAGCACATGAATCCGTAAGGCTCCATCTGACTATTAAAAATATAAATAAACACAGATGAAACTTTCACATCTAAAAGTAGGGGAAAAGGGAACAATCGTAGCTTTTACAGATTTAGACATGTCTGTAAAGTTGATGGAAATGGGATGTTTGCCAGGTGAGATGGTTGAAGTTGAGCGTTTTGCTCCCCTTGGCGATCCAATGGCCATTCGTGTTGCAGGGTATCAGCTTTGTTTGCGTAAAAGTGAAGCTGATGTGATTATCATTCAATAAATAAGCTGGGTTTGGATATTAAAGTTGCATTAGTTGGTAATCCCAATACAGGTAAATCTACATTATTTAACCGTTTAACAGGTTTAAATCAAAAAATAGGAAACTTTCCGGGTATTACTGTTGATAAGAAAACAGGTTTTACCAAACTTACCGACGGTAGGGAGGCCGAAATTATCGATTTGCCGGGCACCTACAGTTTATACCCTAAAAGTGCCGATGAAAGCATCGTTTTTCAGGTTTTAGCTGATCAAAAAAACAGCAGTCACCCCGATGTAATTGTACTCGTTACAGATGCATCGAACCTAAAACGCAATATGCTGCTGTATTCGCAGGTGGCCGATCTGGGCATTCCGATGGTGCTGGCTTTAAACATGATCGATCTTTCAGCCAAGCAGGGCATAGAGGTTAATCTGGATAAGCTTGCCGCAAAATTGGGGATACAGGTAATATCCATATCTGCACGCAACAATATTGGTATCGATAAGCTTAAAAATGCAATCACAAATACCAATAAAATAGCAACCCAGTTTCAGGATGTTGATGTGAATTTTTTAGCCCCAGAGGCTATCAATGCCATTAAATCGAAACTTAATTCTACCAACGATTATTTTGCACTGCAGGTTTTGCACCAGCATGAACATTTAACGTTTTTTACCGATAAAGAACAGGAAGAAATCGAGGAGATAGAGCAATCGCACCATTTCGAATCTTCAAAGGCCCAGGCAGCCGAAACCATTGCAAGGTATAAGCACCTCAGCACCATTTTATCTGATGTGGTAATTGACAATGGAACAGAAAAGAAATTTTCCTTTAGCGATAAATTGGATTCGATACTTACCCACAAAGTTTGGGGCTTCGCCATTTTCATATTTATCCTCTTTATCATTTTCAACGCCATATTTGCCTGGTCATCTTATCCTATGGACTGGATTGAACAGGGTTTTGGCTGGCTAACAGAAACAGGGCATAATTACCTGCCCAGCGGTATGCTTACCGATCTGGTGCTCGATGGTGTTGTGGCAGGTTTAGGCGGTATTTTTGTGTTTATTCCACAAATTGCCATTCTTTTTGCATTTATATCCATTTTGGAAGATACGGGTTACATGGCCCGCGTTACCTTTATGATGGATAAGATTATGAGTAAGGTTGGCCTTAACGGCAAATCGGTTGTGCCCATGATCGGGGGGCTGGCCTGTGCCGTTCCATCTATCATGGCGGCCAGAAATATCGAAAACTGGAAAGATCGGATGATTACCATTATGGTTACACCTTTGGTAAGCTGCTCTGCAAGGCTTCCGGTATATATCCTGATCATATCGTTAATAATCCCTTCGCAAACTGTTTTGGGCATCTTTAATCTGCAGGGTTTAGCCCTTATGGTTATGTACCTGGTAGGTATTTTTGCTGCGGTACTGGTGGCCTGGGTAATGAAATTCATCATTAAAACCAAAGAGCGCTCGTACTTTATTATGGAGCTGCCGGTATATCGCATGCCGCGCTGGAAAAATGTGTTTTACACTATGTACGAGAAATCAAAAACCTTTGTTTTTGAGGCTGGTAAAGTAATTATTGCCATTTCTATTATCCTTTGGGTGATGGCTTCTTTCGGGCCAGGGAACCGTTTTGAAAGTATCGATAAGAAATACGAAACTGCTCTGGGCGATACAACGAAGAATACCGATCATATTAAAACCTTGGTGGCTACCGAAAAGCTCGAAAATTCTTATGTGGGTATTCTTGGCCGCTGGATCGAGCCTGCAATCCGCCCTTTGGGTTACGATTGGAAAATTGGGATAGGTTTAATTACCTCATTTGCCGCCCGCGAAGCATTTGTAGGCACCATGGCGACCATTTATAGCGTTGATGGGGGAGATGAAGATACTACAACCATTAGGGAAAGGATGTCTGCATCGGTAAACAATAAAACAGGTTTGCCGGTTTACACCTTTGCTGCTGGTATTTCGTTGATGCTTTTTTACGCCTTCGCCATGCAATGTATGAGCACCGTAGCCATTGTATACCGCGAAACTAAAGGCTGGAAATGGCCGGTAATTCAATTGGCTTACATGACGGCCATGGCTTACGTTGCTGCGCTTGTTGCCTATCAATTATTGAAATAAACCTAATAACACCCCCAAACGGATTTGAAGGTTATGGGCAAATTGCCGTTTTTTGCACCACACTTTGTTACATAAACCCGGTAGAAGCGGCAGCTCCCGATTGCAATTCGGGACTACAGCGGATAACGGGGCTTAGTTACCGAAAGGCTACTGTACGTCCGTTTTCAAATTAAAGCCCTGATCTTTTTAGGCATATCAGTTACTTAAGCACAGGTGCTTTAAATGTTGTTAGCCTATTAACCTTTAATCTGTCAGCTTTCGTCTTCCTGCTTTCAGCTTGATTCTTGCAGCTTTGCTCTTTCAGCTTTATTCTTTCAGCTTTGGTCTTTACCTATCCTAGCTCAATCTGACGCTTAATGCTCTCTTCTAAGGAGATTAATGTCTCAGTACGCTGGATTCCATTAACGGCCTGTATTTCTTCGTTTAAAACGTGGCGCAAATGATTGGTATCCCTGCAGATTATTTTTGCAAACATGCTGTACGCACCGGTTGTATAATGTAACTCCACCACTTCTTTAATTTTGCTGAGCTGTGCAACCGCATCTTTATACTGGATTCCCTTTTCCAGGTAAATGCCCAAAAAAGCACAAATATCGTAACCAGCTTTTTGCGGATCGATAATTAAATGAGAACCTTTAATAATGCCCATTTCCTGCAATTTCTTCATCCGTACGTGTATGGTACCGCCAGAAACGATCAGATCTTTAGCTATTTCTGTATAAGGTTTAGTGGCATCCTGCATCAATTGTTTCAATATGTCGATGTCGAGGTTGTCAATTTCTAAATTGGAATTGTCTTTTTTAAGCATATTTTTGAATTATGATAAGCGAATTTACAAATATTTATCAATATTATAAAAATAAAATTAAATGTTTAAAATATTTGCAAGGTATTGGTTGTTCCTTTACATTTGTATCAAGCAATTAACAAAAAGGAAACGTTCTTTCAAAATTGCATAACATAATGTAGGGTGGTGAAACAGGCAGACACACCTCCTTGTCTCGGTGGCGGAGAATAATGGGAATATACTGGCAACAGTACTAACCACTCCTTGAAGGTTCGATTCCTTCCCCTACAGCCAGTTCAGTTGGCAATTTATAGTGAGCAGTTTAACTGAAAACTAGGAATTCAAAACTGTTAACTTTTGAAATGTTGGGTGGTGAAATTGGCAGACACGCCTCCTTGTCTCGGTGGTGGGGAATAATGGGACAAACGCAGTTTATTGGGTTGACCACAAATTAATTTTTTGAACTGTAGCTAACTACCCCTTGAAGGTTCGACTCCTTCCCCAACAGCATTTTTTATGAATAATAAGTTAGTTAATCGAGCAATCCTGGATAGGTTGCTCTTTTTTCGTTTATAGCGCAATTTTTAAATATCAATTATATCTTTCTAGATATATTGTTATATTACCATTTAAATATTTCAACCTGTGTAATTGGTAGTAATGAAGAAACGAGTTTCAATTAAAGATATAGCAAAACAATTAAAAATCTCTATTACAACAGTGTCGTTCGTAATTAATGGAAAGGCCCGGGAAAAAAATATCAGCGAAGCACTTACTAAAAAGGTGCTGGATCTTGTTGCCGAGCTAAATTACCAGCCCAATGCCCTTGCCACGAGCTTAAGAACGGGGAAAACGAAAATTATAGGCTTTTTGGTTGATGACATTTCTGAACCGTTTTTTTCGGGTATTGCACGCCATATCGACGAAATTGCCTCTAACCTTGGCTATAAAATTCTTTTTAGCAGCACCCGGAATGATACCGGTAAAGCCATTGAATTGCTGCAGATTTTTGAAGACCGGCATGTTGATGGTTATATTATGGCCCTACCCGAAGGCCTGGAAGAAGAAGTGAAAAAACTGATCCAAACAGATGCGCCTGTGGTTTTATTTGACCGTTATGTACCTGATGTAAAAACCGATTATGTAATCGTCGATAATAAAAACAGCACTTTCGAAGCTACAGAACACCTAATTAAAAATAATTACAAAAATATTGGCTTTGTTACCATCGATACGGTGCAACACCAGATGGTTGACCGCTTAGCGGGATATGAACTGGCTATCGAACAATATAACCTGCCTAAGTTGATCAAAAAAATAAACTATGTTAATTCAGCGGAATCTATTAAAGAAATGACCGAATTTTTTAAGGCAGAGAAGCAACTGGATGCAGTAATTTTTGCCGCCAACTATATCTGCTTGGATGGGTTGAGGACATTTAGAAAATCGGGTATCCGCATCCATAAAGATATTGCTGTGGTATCTTTCGATGATTTTGAAATTTTGGAGTTTTGCGAGCCGCCCGTTACGGCGATAGCCCAGCCATTAGAAGCGATTGCCGAGAATATTATGAAGGTTTTGCTCAACAGGCTAAAAAGGGCAGGGCAACCGGTAGAAAACGCACAGCTATCGCTTCCAACAATATTAAACGTACGCGGATCAAGCGTAAAAAAGTAGATAAAAAAAGGGAATGAATTAAAATCCATTCCCCTTATAAATATGTTTAGAACAGCTTAAACTGTCATTACATCTTTTTCTTTGGCTTCAGCATGCTTATCAACTTTGATAATGTATGCATCGGTTAGCTTTTGAACTTCAGCTTCGCCGGTTTTAATTTCATCATCAGAAACACCTTCGCCTTTAAGTTTTTTAATCTTTTCGTTCGCGTCTTTACGGATGTTACGAACAGTAACACGGCCTCTTTCGGCCTCTTCCTTAACCTTTTTTACAAGGTCTTTTCTGCGCTCTTCTGTTAATGGCGGTACAACCAAACGGATAACAATGCCATCGTTTTGTGGGTTAATACCAATATTGGCCACCTGAATTGCTTTTTCTATAGCGGTTAGCAGCGATTTTTCCCAAGGCTGGATTACAATGGTCCGCGCATCAGGTGTATTAATGCTTGCCACCTGAGACAAGGCAGTTGAAGCACCATAATAATCAACGAAAATGCCATCTAACATCCCTGCAGATGCCTTACCAGCTCTAATTTTAGTTAATTCAGCTTCACAATGATCGATGGCCTTATCCATTGAAGATTGGGCATCCATTAATTGTAATTGTATGAGTTCGTTCATAACTGTGTGTATTTCTACAAATTAATTTTTTTAATAGGCTTATTTAACCAAGGTTCCGATAGGTTCGCCATTGGCTATTTTCATGAAATTACCGTGTTTATTCATATCAAACACAATAATTGGTACTTGGTTTTCTTCGCAAAGGGTAAAAGCCGTCATATCCATTACATTAAGGCCCTTATCGTAAACTTCCCTGAAAGAGATTTCACCATATTTGGTTGCTGTTGGATCTTTTTCAGGATCTGCGGTATAAATTCCATCAACACGCGTTCCTTTTAAAACTACATCGGCTTTAATTTCAATTGCACGTAAAGCTGCTGCAGAATCGGTAGTGAAATAAGGGTTACCGGTACCGGCGCCGAATATAACCACACGGCCTTTTTCTAAGTGGCGTACAGCTCTTCTGCGTATAAACGGCTCGCAGATCTGCTCCATTTTAATCGCGGTAAGCAGGCGGGTTTTAATGCCGACCTTTTCTAAGGCATCTTGTAAGGCCATTGAGTTGATAACCGTAGCCAACATGCCCATATAATCGGCCTGAGCTCTGTCCATCCCACTTTTTTCGGCACTTAAACCTCTAAAAATATTTCCTCCACCAATTACGATTGCGATTTCTAAACCTTTATCGTGCACAGCTTTGATATCTTCTGCGTATTGTTTAACGCGTTCATTATCAATGCCATATTGTTTGTCGCCCATTAGCGATTCTCCGCTAAGCTTTAGTAGGATGCGTTTGTATTTCATGACCCCAAAAATATCAACAATTTTTTAATACCTAGCTATGCTTTTTAACAATTGATGTAAATATTTAAATAGAAATAGTTTCGCCTTTAAATATCACCTCCTTTAAGCTTAATTCCTGATCGAGTACCAGTAAATTGGCTGTATTTCCAACACCTATTATGGCGGTAAGGTTTTCCATCCCGATTAATTGTGCAGGATACTGTGTTCCCATTTTAACCGCGTCATTTAAATCAATACCACAATGGCTTACGCAGTTTTTTACAGCGGCCAACATGGTTAACGATGAACCGGAAAGCGTTCCATCGGGCATTACGTATTTGTTGCCTTCTTGAATATGTTGGTATGGCCCTGTTGTGCAGGCGGTAACAGCATCTGTAATCAGGAATAAGCGTTCTTTCAATAATTTCTGCGCAAATTTTACAACTTCAAAATCTACATGCTGCCCATCGGCAATAATGCTGGCCATTGCCTTATCATGATTGAAAACAGCCGTTGGAATTCCCGGTTCGCGGTGATGGATAGGGCTCATGGCATTAAAAAGGTGCGTGGTGGTTTGTATACCCTTGTTATAAGCAGCTGTAGCTTCTTCGAAAGTGGCATTGCTGTGCCCTAATGAAACCACAACGCCATTATTTAAGAGGTATTCGATTACATCATCATCCTGAAGCTCGGGTGCAATGGTCATCATTTTAATTACACCATCGCCAAAATCGATCAGTTTTTTTATTTCATCCAATGAAGCTTTGCGTACAAATGCAGGAACATGGGCGCCTAAACGTTTGGGGTTTAAGAAGGGACCTTCGAGATGCAAGCCTAAACAATTCTTAGCCGTTGGGCGGTGCGCTTTGGCTACTTTGATGCACTGGTTAAAAACTTCGGCAGAATTTGTTGCCATACAGGCAAGAAAGCCCGTTGTTCCTTTTTTCAGCAGGTCATCTTCCATGATGGTAAGCGATTCGATGGTTGGATCGGCAGAGAATAACCGGCCGCCTGAACCATAAATCTGCAGGTCAATAAAGCCGGGAATGGTAATAGATTCTTTTTGGCTTTCTGCTGTAACCGGGCTGATATTTACAATTTTAGCACCATCAATTTCAATCTGCTGACCGGTTTTTAAGTTATCGTTATCGTAATAAGAGGTATTTGGGATTATCTTAGACATATCAAACGTTTGAGTAAATTTAATCTTACACATTCAAAGTTAAATATTGTAACGATATATTTGGTTAATAAGATCATGCTAATCAAATGAATGAAAATCAGTCGAATAGGAGAAGTTTTTTAAAGGTGGGCTTAACTTTAAGTGCTGCTACATTGGTCGCGCCATCGGCCGCAATTGCCAATTTGCCGGCTCAGGAAGATGGGTTTAAAATTGCTGTTGGCCCCTATCTGCAAACCAATTTTAATAACTCGATGACTATTTTGTGGTTAACCAACAAGAATGCTGCAGGGTGGGTGGAGTTTGGGGAACAGGCCGATCAATTAAACCAAAAAGCATATGGAAAAGCTGAGCTGGGTTTAATGCAGGCCAACAGTATGCTTAATGCGGTAACCCTTTCCAATTTGAAACCTGGAACAAAGTACCACTATAAAATTGTTTCGAAAGAGATTAAAGACTTCCAGCCCTATAAATTAACTTATGGCGAAACAGTAAGCAGTGCTGTTGAAACATTCTTAAATGCAGATACTGATAAATCGGAGGTTTCTTTTTTAATGCTGAACGATATACACGATAGGCCTGAATCTATTCCGCACCTTTTGGGGCTGGTTCCGGATGTTAAGCAGGATTTCATTTTCTTTAATGGTGATATTTTCGATTATCAAACAGATGAAAAGCAGATTATCGATCATATGTTACAGCCCTGTGTAGATCGTTTTGCTAAGCATACACCATTTATCTACGTGCGTGGAAACCATGAAACACGGGGTAAATTTGCCCGTGAATTTGCTCAATATTACATGCATGTTGGCCACGCGGCTTTTACTTTAGGGCCGGTTCGGTTTGTAATTATCGATACTGGAGAAGATAAAGAAGATGCGCATCCGGTTTACGCAGGTATTGTAAACTTTGATGATTATCGGATTCAGCAGGCAGAGTGGCTTAAAACAGAAGTGAATTCGAAAGCATTTAAAAAAGCACCTTTCAGGATTGTGCTGATGCATATCCCACCCCGTTTTTCGGGCGATGCCCATGGTCCAAAACACTGTACTGAATTGTTTGAGCCTTTATTGAACGAGGGAAAGGTAGATTTGGTGTTGAGTGGCCATACGCACAAGTATATGGTACATCAGCCTGATAAGGCATTAAATCATTATCCTTTAATTATTGGTGGCGGGCCGCAAAAAGGCAACAGAACCATTACCAAAATAACAGCAGATAAAAATAAGGTCGTGGTAAGTATGCTCGATGATTCGGGCAAGGAAGTAGGGGCTTATACCGCTTTGAGGAAGTAACGAAGCTCCACATACCGTCATTTCGAGCGGACCCGATAGCTATCGGGTGCAACGAAGCCGAGAAATCTATCTAGAGAGCGCTTTTGAGTTAGATCTCTCCGCTTCACTGCGTTTCGGTCGAGATGACGGATGTTATTGAAGTAAAGTGCATAAAAAAAGCCCCAGAATTGGGGCTTTTTAAATATGTTTTATGAGTGCTTATGCACCTAATTGAACACGTTTGAAAGCAGATACGGTTAAACCTTTAGAAGTGTTATCTAAAAATTTACGTACATCGATTGAGCTATCTTTAACAAACTCTTGGTTTAATAAAGTACTGTCTTTGTAGAATTTATTCAATTTACCAGCAGCAATTTTCTCAACCATTTCTTCTGGTTTGCCTTCTTGACGGATAACGTCTTTAGCAATCTCGATTTCACGCTCGATAGTAGCAGGATCAACACCGTCTTTATCAACAGCAATTGGGCTCATTGCAGCAATCTGCATAGCCACATCTTTACCAGCTTCAGTAATATCTGCACCGTTAGTATTTTCGAATACTACTAAAACGCCCATTTTACCGTTAGAGTGGATATATGAAACGATTTTTTCACCAGATACGTTTGCATACTCTTGGATAACGATTTTCTCTCCGATTTTACCGGTTAATTCAGTAATAGTTTCGGCAACTGTACGTCCATCTTCTAAAGTAATTGCTGATAATTCTTCAGCAGTAGCAGGATTGTTAGCAACTGCTGCAGCTAAAACAGCCTGAGCCAAATTACGGAAATCTTCAACTTTAGAAACCGGCTCGGTTTCGCAGGCTAAAGCAACTAATTTACCATTTGTACCGTCTGCTGAAACAGCGATTGATACCAGACCTTCAGAAGTAGCATTACCAGAACGGGCTGCAGATACTTTTTGACCTTTTTTACGTAATAAATCAACAGCTGCTTCGAAATCGCCATTAGCTTCAACTAAAGCTTTTTTGCAATCCATCATACCAGCGCCAGTTTGTTGGCGTAGTTTATTTACATCTGCTGCAGAAATTTGTACTGTAGACATTTTATTTCCTTTTTAAAGTTTAAAATCTTGTTATAACAATTACAGGTTACAAGTTACAAGCGCTAAGTTAAACTCTTGTTAAGCCAACTTAAAACCTGAAACCAGTAACCTGCAATTAAAAAATATTACTATTCTTCTGTTTTAGTTTCTTCTGATGCTGACGCTTCAACTTCTGCTTCAGCAGCTTTTTTACGTCTTGGCTCTTTTGATTCAGGAGCATCAGCTGCTGCTTTAGCCGCTACTGCTTCTTTTTCTGCCTCATCATCTTTTTCGCGTTTACGCTCGTCTAAACCTTCTTCAATCGCTTTGATAATTACATCAGTAATTAAAGAGATAGATTTTGTAGCATCATCATTCGCTGGGATAGGGAAATCGATGTTAGAAGGATCAGAGTTAGTATCAACCATCGCAAAAGTAGGGATGTTTAATTTTAACGCTTCAGTTACCGCAATGTGCTCTTTCTTAACATCAATTAAGAATAAAGCTGCAGGTAAACGGTTTAAATCAGCAATACCACCTAAAAGTGATTCTAATTTAATACGCTCACGTTGGATCATTAAACGCTCTTTTTTCGAAAGGATAGCATAAGTACCGTCTTTAGTCATTTTATCGATGTTAGACATCTTTTTGATTGACTTACGAACAGTAGCAAAGTTGGTTAACATACCACCTAACCAACGCTCGGTTACGAAAGGCATATTTACTTTCTTAGCTTGTTCAGCTACGATTCCTTTAGCTTGTTTTTTTGTTGATACAAATAAAACTTTACGTCCTGATTTTACGATTTGTTTAATCGCAGCCGCAGCTTCTTCAGTTTTAGTTAAGGTTTTATTTAAATCTATAATGTGGATTCCGTTACGCTCCATGAAAATGTAAGGAGCCATTTTTGGATTCCATTTACGGGTAAGGTGACCAAAGTGTACACCTGCATCCAATAAGTCTTGATAAGTTGTTCTTGCCATTGTCTTTGCCTCCTGTGATTAACGTTTACTGAATTGGAATTTCTTACGAGCTTTAGCACGTCCTGGTTTCTTACGCTCAACCATACGCATATCACGCGTCATTAGGCCTTTAGCACGTAATGCAGGTTTTTTCTCCGCATCTAGTTCAACAATCGCTTTAGCAATAGCTAAACGAACAGCTTCTGCTTGTCCTTTTACTCCACCGCCTTGAACGTTTACAGTGATATCATAACGACCTACAAGCTCAGAAACTTCTAAACTCTGGTTTACGATATATTGCAAAGGTAAAGTTGGGAAATATACTTTGTGATCTTTACCGTTAACGGTAATTGCGCCAGCACCATCTTTTAAGTAGATACGTGCAACAGCTGTTTTTCTTCTTCCTGAAGTGTTAGTAACTGACATTTCTTAAAGTTTAATGGTTTTTGGAGATTGAGCTGCATGAGGGTGTTTGTCACCAGCATACACAAAAAGATTGGTGTATAATTTTTTACCCAATTTAGTTTTCGGTAACATACCACGTACCGCTTTCTCGATTACACGTTGAGGGTGTTTCGCCATTAACTCTTTTGGAGAGATAAAACGTTGACCACCTGGATAACCAGTATAAGAAACATATTGCTTTTCGCTGAATTTGTTTCCTGTCAATTTAACCTTGTCTGCATTGATAACAATCACGTTATCGCCGCAATCTACGTGTGGGGTGTACTCAGGCTTGTTTTTACCACGGATGATCATAGCGATCTTCGATGACAAGCGCCCCAAAATCTCGCCTTGCGCATCAACAACAATCCACTGTTTGTTAACAGTTTTCGCATTGGCCGAGACAGTTTTGTAACTTAACGTATTCACTTGCTTGTATTTAATTTATTAAACAATTTATTATTCCCATTAAATTTGGGACTGCAAAGATAGATAGAATACTTTTATTATCAAATAGTTGGAGAGAAAATTTTTGATATAAAAATATCGTCATTACAAAGGGCGCAGCATTTTGGGCCCTAATTATTTTTTTTTTGGAAAGCAGGCCTGTAGTCTTCGGGCTTTACGCTAAATATTTAAATACTTTTGAAATTGTGAAATAAAGCCAATGCAGATTCAAAAGGACACCAATACAATCCCATTTAGGCAATTTGAGTAAAGCGCTACAATTAACGGTTAATTATAGATTTACAATTTATTTTGTGGTCAAAATTTGTTCCTCAAAGATTTTATAGGTTTCAAAGCATAAAATCACAGATCATCAGGCATATAACCCATTCTTTTCCTTGGTCCAGTTTTCTTATCGATCAGCTTATCGAGATAGTTAAAAACCAGTTCGATGTTTTTATCCTGATTGTTTACTTTTTGTTTGATTTCCTCAACTTCGAGTTTAAGCTCACCGTTATCGAGAATAAACTGGCGGATGCGGGAGAAGACCCGAACAATCTGAATATTGACCTGTATGGCTTGTTTACTGTTTAAAACGCTCGAAAGCATCAGTATCCCATGTTCAGTGAAAACAAATGGAAGTTTTCTTCTTCCGCCCCAACTTGAAGTCGCAAATTGCGACTTCAAGTTTAACCACTCTTCATCAGAGAGTTGAAACATGAAATCTTCCGGAAATCTATCAGGATTTCTACCAACTTGCTCGTTGAGGCGTTTAGTTTCTACATCATAAAGCTCAGCCAGATCGCTATCAAGCATCACTTTAAGGCCTCTTAGCTCGTAAATTTTATTAACTACAACATTGTCAGGGATGATAGGAAGCATTTGTTTAGCTGTCATATCATTTTGGATTTGATTTGAAGATACTAAATAAGATGGATCTATACCAACATTGAATCTATAATTTTTTCAATCTTTTCTTCGCGTTCTTTATAGGTACCGTTGATCAGGATATAATGCATACCACGCTTTTCGAGTTCTGCTTTAAATAAATTGAACATTTCTAAACGCCTGTCGCCAAAATCGCGGAGATGGTCGGCTACCCATTCCACATCAATATCCATCAGGAAATATAAATCGTACTTGATCTCGTTTTCAAGATCGTTAAGCAGATCGGGAACTTCATTTAAATAGTATTGCGCATATATTTTTGTGGTGATTAAATCGGTATCACAAAAAACAATTTTATTGGCGATGATCGTTTTTTCTTTTATCCGCTCCGTTTGTGCCTTCCCGATTCTGATAATGTCATCCACAGAAATATCATTAGAGGTAATTAACTCGCGTGCAACTTCGGGAACAAAAACGGTGTTGTAATGTAGGGCCATTTTTTCGGCCATGGTGGATTTGCCGGTGCTTTCTGGTCCGTAGATACAGATTTTCTTTACAAAATACGGGCGGACTTCAACCGGAATAAATTCCCAATATTGAAATGGGTTATTTCTGATCAGTGTTGCAGAAACGGGTGTGTATTTTCTGGGTTCATCAAAGAGGATATGCTCGGCCTGTAAATTAATGGCGAAAGGGTCTCCATAAAATTCTGAACTGAAAAGGACATCGATTTTTGGATAAACCTCGCGCATCCTTATGGCCCAAATCTTTGTCCGTTCATCCAATGGGAGGGTTTCATCATCAAAATCATCAGGAATAATTGCAGGTTTGATATTTGGTTGGTTTTTAAAAATGCATTTGATCCATTCGAAACGCAAAACCGGATCAATTTTATCACTGGGCGTAAAACTCATAGAAACAATCAGTTCGTCGCAATGTGCCGCAGCAAAATGAATCAGCGCGATGTGCCCATTATGGATCGGCATAAATTTACCAATTACTAAACCTCTTTTCATGCTGTTTCGGCGTAGCTTCTATATTCTTTTATCCAATGCCAAAGTGCGAAGGCCGCGATAATGGTAAAAACTAAATATTCTACCCCCATAAATTTAATGCCTTTTAAAAAATATAGGTAAGTAGCCACAACATCGATAATTAACCAGATAATCCAACATTCTACCCTTTTCTGTATCATTAAAAATGTGGTGATTACGCTCATCACAAAAATAAACGAATCTACAAAGGGATAAGCGCTTGGAAGGCTAAACAGGAAGGGCAGCCAATTGTGCAGCTGACTGGCCAAAGTACCCATCAATAATGTTCCAACAACGCCGATAACCAGTAACATTAAAAACTGTTTTACCGGCATAAAGCTGATTTTGAGTTCTTTGTTTTTATCTTCTTCTTCAGGCTTTGGGTTGGTCCATCGCCACCAGCCCATAATGTTGGTTATAAAAAAGAAAACCATTAAAAACATATCGGGATAAAGCTGATTTTGATAATACAAAAAGGCCGATAGAAATACATTTACAATACCTGCAGGCCAGCTCCAAACACTGGCTTTCGCTGAAAGAATAACCGAAATAATCCCTGTAATTACTGCAGAAAATTCCAGATAACTCATTTTATAGCCAAGAATGGTAAAAAATATACTGTGGGCATCAAAAAAATCCATACGCAAATGTTGTTTTCAAATTCAAAACCCTAAAGTATATAATTTATCGTTGTGCTGCGGTTTCTGGGTGCAGAAACAAAATGGGAATAACCGTGTTAATAAATTATCTAGTAACCTTTCGGGTCTTATTTGTTAACCACCAAATTTCTTGTATGCAGTTTCTCGACCAGCTTTTCGGTTATCCAATTCCTTTGTTTTTTAAGAACCTCATTATTGGTTTAATTGCAGTGTTGTTGGGCGTTCTTATCAAATTTATCATCCATAAAACTTTTATCCTGCTTTCACGCTGGTGGGATTTCATCATTATAAAATCGACCATTAAACATCTAAGAAGGCCTGTTGCGGTTTTTATTCCACTGTTATTGCTGAATTTTTCTTTAACCTTGATGGAAATGTCACCTGCAATCAGGTTGCCGGTTACAAAAGCATTGGAAATGGCCTTAACCATTACATTTGCCCTGATATTGATCAGGTTAATCAATGTTTTAGAAGATTATTTTTATCTAAAATACGACCTAAACAAAGAAAACAATCTTAAAGAACGCAAGATCAGAACACAGTTGCAGTTTGTTAGGAAATTCATTGTTTCGCTTATTATTTTGATTACAGCCGCAATTATTTTATTGAGTTTTGAAAGCATGCGTAAAATAGGGGCAGGATTGCTTACTGGTGTTGGTATTGGAGGAATTATTATTGGTTTTGCTGCACAAAAATCATTGGGTAATCTACTCGCCGGTTTCCAGATTGCTTTTACGCAGCCTATCCGTATTGATGATGTTTTAATAGTTGAAGGGGAATGGGGGAAGGTAGAAGAGATTACCTTAACTTATGTGGTGGTTAACATCTGGGATCAACGCAGGTTAATTTTGCCAATCACCTATTTTATTGAAAAACCCTTTCAGAATTGGACCCGGGTATCGGCTGATCTGTTGGGTACAGTTTTTCTTTACCTGGATTATACTATCCCGGTAGCCCCATTACGGGAGGAAATGTCGAGGTTGTTAAATGCAAACCCACTTTGGGATAAAAGGGTAAATGTTGTTCAGGTTACCGACAGCACGAAAGATGGCGCAATCGAAGTACGTTTCTTAATGAGTGCTTCTAATTCTTCGAGGGCTTTCGATTTAAGGTGCTACGTAAGAGAAGCGATGATTACATTTATCCAGAATAATTTCAGCGAAAGTTTGCCGAAGAAAAGGCTGGAGTTTAGGGATATGGGAAAATCGTAGAAAACGCTTTTATCGGTCTGTGGAGACACAGACCTGGGTAAAAAAGATATGGAAAAATTGTAACAGGAAAGAACCCGTCATTTCGACCGTAGCGGAGAAATCTATAGATGGATTATTATAGATTTCTCGACTGCATTGCACCCGATAGCTATCGGGTACGCTCGAAATGACGATCCCTTTTAATGACGATCCTTTTATTAACTGATTGATTATTTGAACATACCTTTCAGCTTGGCTAATTTTTCCTGCAGATCACCATCAGCGTCTTTAGGTTCATTACGGGGCTTAAAGTTTTGTTTATTGTTCGGTTTATAGTCTTGCTTCGGTTTCTGCTCTTTAGGCTTCTGACTGCGGACTTCCGACTTCGGACTAACCTCAGTTTTCATTGATAGCGAGATCCTTTTGCGTGCAACATCAACATCCATTACAGTAACTTCTACTTTTTGATGTACCTTAACAATATCGTTAGGGTTTGCTACATACCTGTTTGCCAATTGGCTGGTGTGTACCAATCCGTCCTGGTGAACACCGATATCAACAAAGGCACCAAAATTGGTGATGTTGGTTACAATCCCAGGCAGTTTCATGCCGGTTCTTAAATCTGCAATTTCATTAACCCCATCGGTAAAGCTAAAGGCCTCAAACTGCTCGCGTGGATCGCGGCCAGGTTTGGCAAGTTCTTTTAATATATCGTTCAGTGTTGGTAAACCGATTTCATCCGATACATATTGTTGTGGCTTAATCTGTTTTTGCAACTGTGTATCTTTCATCAAGGCAGAAACCGTAGTGCCTAGGTCTTTAGCCATTTTATCAACCACAGCATAACGCTCAGGGTGTACACCACTGGTATCCAATACGTTTTCTGCATTGCGGATGCGTAAGAAACCCGCAGCCTGCTCATAAGCCTTATCGCCCAAACGAGGAACCTTTTTCAAGCTTTCGCGGTTTTTAAACGCACCATTTGTATTTCTGTAATCAACAATGTTCTGGGCCAATGTTGGTCCTAAGCCAGATACGTAGGCTAAAATCTGTTTTGATGCCGTATTTAACTCTACACCCACAGCATTTACGGCACTGATAACTGTATCATCTAAACTGGCCTGTAATTTATGTTGATCAACATCGTGCTGATACTGGCCAACGCCAATAGATTTCGGGTCGATTTTTACCAGTTCGGCCAATGGATCCATTAAACGGCGGCCAATTGAAACCGCACCACGAACGGTAATATCTTGTGTAGGAAACTCTTCACGGGCAACTTCCGAAGCCGAGTAAATCGAGGCACCACTTTCATTCACCATTACAATGGTAATGTGCGGCAAGTTTAATCCGCGTACAAAAGCTTCAGTTTCCCTACCAGCTGTACCGTTACCAATAGCAATGGCTTCGATATGGTGTTTTTCACAGAGCTGTTGGATGGTGAATTCGGCATTTTTTACATTTCCCTGCCCAGTATGTGGATAAATGGCTGTGTTTTCTAACAGCTGCCCTTGTTTATCCAAGCAAACTACTTTACAGCCAGTCCGGAAACCTGGATCGATGGCCAGTACATTTTTCTGCCCCATTGGTGCAGCCAACAATAACTGGCGTGCATTTTCTGCAAAAACGCGGATCGCTTCTTCATCTGCTCTTTGTTTGGTTAACACACGGAGTTCGGTTTCCATTGCTGGTTCCAGCAAACGTTTATAACCATCTTCTAAAGCCTGTTGAACTTGTTTTGAAGCAGCGTTATGGCCCAAAATAAATTGGTTTTCTAAAATAGCAAGGGCATCTTCGGCTGGAGGCAGTGCATCTAAGCGTAGAATTAATTCTTTCTCGCCACGGCGCATGGCCAAAACACGGTGTGAGGCAGCGGTTTTAACAGGCTCATTCCATTCAAAATAATCTTTGTACTTAATGCCTTCTTCTTCTTTCCCTTTAATTACTTCTGATTTAAAAGCAGCTTTCTCTTGAAAGTATGTTCGCATTTTTGTACGGGCCTCGGCATTTTCTGAAATCATTTCGGCAATGATATCGCGGGCTCCGGCCAAAGCCTCTTCAAGCGAATTTACGCCTTTTTCTGCATCAATAAATTTATCGGCCGTTGTATCTAGATCGAAACTGTTCTGATCGAAGATTTGAAGGGCCAAAGGCTCTAAACCTTTTTCCTTTGCAACCGATGCGCGTGTTTTACGTTTCGGTTTATAAGGAAGGTAAATATCTTCCAGCAGCGAAATGGTTTCTGCTTCATTAAGCTGTTTTTCGAGTTCGGGTGTTAGCTTACCTAGTTCGGTCATGGATTTCAGGATCGCTTCGCGGCGTTTATCCAGATCGCGCAATTGCAGTACCCTATCGCGGATGGCTGCAACCTCAACCTCATCTAAACTCCCGGTTGCTTCTTTACGGTAACGGGAGATAAAAGGTACTGTTGCACCTTCATCCAAAAGGCTTATGGTTGCGGTTACTTGTTTTTCTGCAACTTTTAATTCGGCTGCAATTATTTTATGGTGGGTTAACATATCCTAAAATTAAAAGACCAAAGCTAATTAGGATTTTTAAGAATAAAGGATTTTTAGCATGAAGTTTTCCACCGAAATGTGTGAGTAAATTCTTTAGAAATTAAGGGCGGAGGGCCTGAAAGCGCAGTTATTTCTTTCTCTTAGTCTTCTCCATATCGCGTTCAGCTTTGAATTTGGTAATTCTGGTAATCAGATCTAAAGGCATTGGTTTATCAATAGGAAATTGCACGGCGCCTTTACTCCATTTGTAATCACCAAATTCAGCCGAGAAGGCTTCGATACCCGAACCGGTAGGGTAAAAGCCAATGTGTTTGGCGTAACCGGCAAAATAAACGAGCACCCCATTTTGTTTAAAGGCCGGCATCCCATAGCTGATTACTTCTTTGGCTTCGGGTACGGCAAGGTGTATGGTTTCGCGTACCTGTTGCAGTATTTTTTGTGTTGCTACAGGGAAATCTGCAATATATTCGTCGATATTTTGTGCTTTTGGTTGTTCCATAACATTATAGGTCTTGTTATGAATTTACGAAAAAACTGGAATAAACTACTCGCTGATCACGATATCATATTTCTGTAAAAGGCCTGCAATTCCTGATTTAGAAAACCTGGCCTTTTTAATCCTGTTGTTATCGGGATCTATTGAATAATTGTAAGCTGTTCTAAAATCTGCTTTTTCAAGGATTGTTCGGTCGAATGTTGCACTCAATAAATCGCAATTGTCGAAAAGCGCGTTGCCCAGATCAGTTTCCGAAAAATCTACTTCGTGCAATTGTGAGTTTTTAAAAGCTGTTTTCTTCAGCTTCAGTTTGTAAAAGGAAGAGTGGTCTAATTTACAGTGGTCAAAACTAAATGCCAACCCGAAATCGTTGCAGTTTTCGAATCTTAAGCCAAGCATTTTACATCCGTTAAAATCGATGTCGTTAAAGGAAGTTTTGGAAATATTGGTTAAACTGAGGTTACAGGCGCTAAACCCACAATCTAAAAATTTAATTCCGCTGAGGTCTGAGCCAGAGAAATCGCAGTTGATGAATTTGCAGTTTTCATATTCTACTTTTGGGAGTGCGCGTAGCGTAAAATCGGCTTTTTCGAAGGTTTGATCGGCAATGTATTCAGGCATGATATTCTGATATTGGATATAGTTATTGATAAAATTTATTTATTGCATCATACAATGGCTTAATGTCATGGCCCTGGTTTAAGTTATTATAAAGTTCATTGTTGATCGATTTTTCGTGAACAATACCATCCTGAATTTTGAGAAGATAAGGAAAGCCTACCTGATTTTGGATACGATACAAAATTGTGGAGGCAAGTCTATCCGAATATTCTGATTTTGGAGTTTTCCCATCAAGAAAAATCAATTTTACATCTTTGGGCAAAGTTGGTATAACCTGTTTCTCTATAAATTCCTGTACGTGTCTTCTATTATTATAACAAAAGAGTTTATGTCCATCAATTTGCCGAAGGTAGTCTATGTATAATTTGTCTGTTTTCTTTTGTTTGAAATAACAGTTGATATTATCAATAAGAACAAATGGCAAGAAAAACAAAAGAAAAAGCAAAACAATCGGAATGATGATTACAATTGTTAGAATATCATTAATTTTTTCGCGCATTTGATTACTATATTATTCAATATTATCCTTAAATACAATTTTAAATATAGTGCTCATACCTGAAAGCTTTAAAAACAGACATAAAAAATCCCCCAAATTGCTTTGGAGGATTCTATGATTTTATGAGATTCTTTGCTATGCCCAGAATGACAATTTATTTTTTAACGTACATTACTTCTTTTACCGCTTTAACTACACGCTCGGCATTTGGTAAGCTGGCTGCAATTAGGGTTGGTGAGTATGGAAGTGGAACATCGGCACAAGTGATTCGTAAAACCGGTGCATCTAAATAATCGAATGCCTGTTTTTGTACCATGAAAGCAATCTCTCCAGAAAGAGATGCTAAAGGCCAAGCTTCTTCTACTACCACCAAACGGTTTGTTTTCTTAACCGAAGCAATAATGGTATCGTAATCGATAGGACGGACTGTGCGTAAATCGATCACTTCTACATTGATTCCTTCTTTTGTTAATTCTTCTACCGCAGGGTTTACCACGCGTGTTAACATTTTACCAAAAGTTACGATAGTTACATCGGTACCTTCTTTGGTTACTTTAGCTTTACCAAGTTCGATATAGTATTCTTCAGCAGGAACATCGCCCTTATCGCCGTACATTACTTCCGATTCCATGAAAATAACTGGATCTGGATCGATAATCGATTGCTTTAATAATCCTTTCGCATCATAAGGAGTAGCCGGAACTACTACTTTTAAGCCTGGTGTATTTGCGAACCAGTTTTCGAAGTTTTGAGAGTGTTGTGCACCTAATTGGCCTGCGTTACCTGTTGGACCACGAAAAACCATTGGGCATGAGAACTGACCACCACTCATCGATAAGATTTTAGCTGCTCCGTTGATAATCTGATCGATTGCAACTAAAGAGAAGTTAAATGTCATGAACTCTACAATTGGAACCAGGCCAGCTGTTGCGGCACCAGTTGCAATACCTGCGAAACCTAATTCGGCAATAGGGGTATCGATAATACGTTTTGCACCAAATTCATCAAGCATACCTTGACTTACTTTGTATGCACCGTTATATTCTGCTACTTCTTCACCTAATAAAAAAACGCGGTCATCTTTACGCATTTCTTCGCTCATGGCTTCGCGCAGTGCTTCTCTAAATTGGATTTCTCTCATTGTAAATTTTAATAACGGTGGCAAATATAATTATTAATCGCGTTGAAACCAAAGGCAATAATATGTGTGTTTTGTAATAATTGTGGTTGATTATGGCGGTTTTTATGCTTGATTTTTACTTATTGGGAATAAGGGAAATATAATTGTGCTTTTGTGTTGATAAAAGTTGGTATTGTATCAAAGTTTAACCATTTATCGAAATATTTTTTTTGAAATTAGATGGTGAGAAATAAAAGTATATTGATT
This sequence comes from Pedobacter sp. GSP4, assembly GCF_051857575.1. NCBI lineage: Bacteria > Pseudomonadati > Bacteroidota > Sphingobacteriia > Sphingobacteriales > Sphingobacteriaceae > Pedobacter > Pedobacter sp. GSP4. The sequence goes on from NZ_JBPZIR010000011.1 coordinate 64,273, forward strand.
TTAATGATTTGGATTTAATAATCCATATATCTCGCTATCAAGAAACTGGCCTCTGAAATAATAATCTTCTTTAAAAAGAGCCTCTTTTACAAAGCCGTGGTTTTTAGATTAAAGATTTTCTAAATCATTAAGATCCTTTGCCCGTGCTGCTGATTTTTTTGCAAGCATCAGATCATTATAATTTATAGTTCTTATTTTTAAACCATCTTCTTCAAAGAAAACTGAATTTGTATAGCATTCTTCAAAACTTAATCCTTTAACAATAATCATTAAATCAATTGAAACCGGTGGTCTTCCGAAACTAAAAACTTCCCAATCCGGATGATGGAGAAAGTTTTCTTTGGTCATGTCAAATACAGGCATGCCAAATTGAAAAAAAGCATGAAATATCTTACTATAATTTTCCTCTGATCTCTCCACCCAAATATCCATGTCACCTGTTGTTCGGGAGTATCCGTGGAGTATTACGGAATATCCACCAACCAGAATATATTTTACGCCTGATTATTTAGGGCTTGGATGAACTCGCGGAAATCATCATTGAAAATATTTCCCATTATTTTCTGCTTCGAGCCGAAAATATGGTTTTATCCATTCTTGGGGGATTATTCTCGGGGTAATTGAAAGCTACGCTATTTAAGTAATTCACAATTTTTAAGCGTTCTTGCCATGAGAGATTTTGATAATAAATCCGATCCTTTTTACTGGCTTCTGTTGCTTTTTGTGCACTAAATGCTGTCCTATCTAAACGGTACATATTCAAATATAAGAATTTTAATGATTTGGATTTAATAATCCATATATCTCGCTATCAAGAAACTGGCCTCTGAAATAATAATCTTCTTTAAAAAGAGCCTCTTTTACAAAGCCGTGTTTAATAAGCATCTGCCTTGAAGCATTGTTTTCTACATTGATGTTTGCTTTGACGCTGTGCAGGTTCATATCCACAAAGCCAAAATCGATGGTTCTTTTCAAGGCTTCGGATATGATTCCTTTCCGCCAATAATCGGGATGCAGCATGTAACCAATTTCGGCCCTGTGGTTGGCATAATCCGTTCGCCAATACCCGATAGAACCAATCATTTGAGAAGGATCTTCTTTCAATGCGATGACCCAGGCTAGATTATCGCCGTTTTCGAAACCCTCATTAAACTTGGTGATGAAGGTTTTTATCTCCAACAAATCTTTAGGCCTTTCTCTATCAATGTACTTCATCACTGTTTCGTTGGTGCGCATGGCAAATAAGTTCTCCGCATCCGATAACTGATGCTCACGGAGAATTAAACGCTCGGTTTCTAAGCTTGGGAATTTGGTGAAATTTATCGTTAGCATCAGGTTTCTTTTAGTAATACAAATTTATATTTATCCTCAAATTCTTTTACTTCATCGGCAAATGATTTTTTTGAATGATGGATTTCTTGATTTTTGATGTAGTTTATAACTGAACTTAATTGTGATTCGCTTACCGAAACTGCATAATATTCCCCTTGCCATATAAATGGGATTTCGGTTAAATTGTTCTGGTTAATCCAAAAGGATGATTCTCCTTTAATTAACTGAGCAACTTTCGCGATAGACTGATCTTTCCCAAGCGAAATTAAACAATGTAAATGATCTGTAAATCCATTTATCGATTGAAGAAAAATGGATTTGTTTTTACAGTTATCCATAATGTGTTTATGGATTTTATAACGGATATTCTTAGTTAAATAGGGATGTCGGTTTTTAGTTGAGAACACCAGGTGTACCCAAATTCTTACATACGACATAATTTAAAGTTTAACTAAACCAAAATACAATTTTTATCTGATATGGGAAATATAAAATTGCCATCCGCTGAAGGATGGCAATGAATTTAAAATAGGATAATGAATGTGGCTAAAGCCGTTTGAATCACTATTATTTGCCATCCCCTGAAGCGGATCGCAATGAATTTAAAATAGGATAATGAATGTGGCTAAAGCCGTTTGAATCACTATTATTTGCCATCCGCTGAAGCGGATCGCAATGAATTTAAAATAGGATAATGAATGTGGCTAAAGCCGTTTGAATCACTATTGTTTGCCATCCGCTGAAGCGGATGGCAATGAATTTAAAATAGGATAATGAATGTGGCTAAAGCCGTTTGAATCACTATTGTTTGCCATCCGCTGAAGCGGATCGCAATGAATTTAAAATAGGATAATGAATGTGGCTAAAGCCGTTTGAATCACTAATATTTGCCATCCACTGAAGCGGATCGCAATGAATTTAAAATAGGATAATGAATGTGGCTAAAGCCGTTTGAATGCCTATTGTTTCCCATCAGCGAAGGCTGACGGCAAAATGAAGTGTAACCAATTAGTTGGCATCTGCTTTTAATTCATGGTTGTTGGCTTCAGCCAACAGCCAATTAAAAATCATTATTGGCTTTAGCCAAATTATTTCCCAAACAAAGTTTTATAGATAGAATATTTGTAATTATCATCAACAGCACTGGCAACAAAATAGGGAGCTTCGAAAAGTTCCGTCAGTTTTTTTCGAAGTTCAAAAAGAAATTCTGGTTTAATCTCTTCAAGATATTCGCCTGAAAGTGTTTGCCTGCCCGATTTAAACCATACGCCATCTACTGTCATTGTTTTTACTACATATAAATTTGGCTCAACAAAGGTTTTGCCCGAAAACTGCTCGTAGGCATAGGTGTAAAGCAGGGTTTGAACCAGTGCCTTGTTAATGTTTTTGCCATCGGAGTTAAACAGCTCGGGAACATCTTTAAAAGTTAATTTATCGCTACCGGTTTTATAATCGATTATTTTGGTAACCCCGTCTTTTACATCAACACGGTCTATATAACCAAAAATTTTAACGCTGGCCTCTTTCCCCTTTAACGGAAAACTGATTTCGGCTTCTACCTTTTGCTCTAAACTAATGATCTGAAAAGGGGCTTGGCTTTCATCCTGATTTAAAATGATATTTACATAGGCATCTACAATGGATAAGATTACTTTTTGCATGCCCTTGTATTCCATTACCTTATCAGGATGGTTAAACATCACGGCATTGAAAGCTTTTTGGATCAGTGCCGGCACCTGCTTGCGTTTTTCAGTAATCCGTTCTTTGGTAACTTCTGCCTTCATCAAATCCTGATAGAAATACTCCATAACTTTGTGTAAAATAGAACCGATTTCATTGGCCTCCACCACAGCGCTAACTTCTTTAGGTTCTTTAATTCCGGCAATGTAATTGAAAAAGAAATCGATTGGATTAGAAATATACTGTGTAAGCGCCGATGGGGAAAGTACCTTCTTTTTATCGAGGTATTTTTGCAAGGTTTCCTGGATAAAAGCATTATTGGTTTTTTCGATCCTTACTTCTTTAAAAGCCTCCGTTTTTACTTCTAGATTGAGTTCATTATAGGTAAAACTGAAACCACTTTCGTATTCCAGTTGCTTTAAAATCCTGCTGGCTTCGCCCGATGTAGATTCGTCGGTTAAGCTGTTGTAAACAAAATTGATCTGCTTTGCCCTTTGCATTAAGCGGTAAACCATGTAAGATGAAATGGCATCGAGGTTTTCTAAAACGGGCAGTCCGTAAACACGGCGGATGGAATCGGGTATGAAACTGTTACCGATAGATGATTTTGGAATAATACCCTCATTAAAGCCCAAAATAACCACTTTATCAAAATTCAGGTTCCGGGTTTCCAATAAACCCATCAATTGAATCCCGTTTAAAGGATCGCCAGAAAGCGGCACTGCAATAGCCTGAAGTGATTTTTGAACCAGATAAATTACAAAGGGAATTTCTTCCTCGCCAATATGTTTGCCAAAAGTATCGTGCAGGCGGTTTAATTCCTGTATGGTTTTTACAAAAAGTTCCGCATCAATTTTCTTTAATGTTTTGGCATTCGATAAGCGGGTTAGAATAAAATCCAGAACATCCAGCAAATAAGGTACAACCTGCTTCGGGCTATCAATTTTTTTATAAAATACTTCAAACAGGCCACTTTGCCTTAACAGACGTTCGTGCTGAATTTCTACTTCATTTTCGGTGAGTAATGCAGTGAGGATCTTATCACGCATTTTCTGGCTCAGACCGGTTAAAGGGTGCGTTAAAAATGCTTCTACATTTTTATAACTCACCTTCGAGCTGTGCAGGATTTCCAATTGGCTCGAAAACCATAAATCGGCCAAGCCAAATATGCTCGATGTGGCCAGGGCAAAGCCCATGGTAATATTTAAATCGACTTGTTTTTGGTTGTATGTGGTAGGAATGGTTTGCAAAGCAGGCATTAAAAGGCTTTCATCCGCCAGCACCACAACAGTGCTGCCTATAGCTGTTTGGGCTGCATAATCTTCTTCTAAAATATTATTTAATATTTTGGCCTGCGCCGATTGCCCCTGAACCTTGAAAACATTTACCTGGTGCGCTTCTGATTTCATCAGGCTGGGCCTGTTCTCAAATACATTTTTTAACCCCAGTTGATTTAGGTTCTTTCTTAAAAATAAACCTGCCTCCTGCGAAGTATCGCTTACGTAATATTCATCTGCATCAAAGTAGAATAAAGCTTTGTCGGTTTCCTGCAGTTTGGTAAAAATTTTTGTTTCGGCACTAGTTAAGGCGTTGAAACCCACAAAAATGATTTTTCCCTTCTCAAAATTTACTGGTAAATGCTGCTGATCTTCAATTTCTTCGGCCAAATGGCGGTAAACATAACCGTTGGTTAAATAATCCTGCTGCTTAAGCGTGGCATGAAACTTATGGTAAAGCTTAGGCATTCTGCGCCACATTTTAATAAAAAGTTCTTGCTGCTTTTTGTGCTTCCCTTCTGAGTAGGAGGTCCAGAATTGTGACAGAAACTCGTATTGCTCTGAACTTAAATAATCAAAATCTTTATTGATCACTGAAATATCTTCCAGATCGCGGTATAGCTTTTCAGCATCAACCAGATCGTTGTCAATCTGGGTAAAATCGCTTAGGATAATCTTGGCCAGCGGGAAAAACTTATGGCTCGAAATCGGTTCAAGGCCCTCTTCGGCCAAAAGCTGGTTATAGATTTTATGTAAGGTGAAAAACTGTAGATAGAAATCGGCAATTTTATGCTTGGTGGCAGAAGCAAAAAACTCTTGTATAGTATAAAATGATGGACTGAAAAAAGGTTTTTTAATCAGATTGGCAAAATATTTCTGTAAATAGGCTGCCGGTCTTTTATTGTTGAAAACAATGGCGCAATGCTGGATATCGGATCCAAATTTTTCAATTAAATCTTCGGCTACTTCCTGTAAAAAAGGCTTAATCATTTATACTAACTTTAATTTGCCACTGATGGCGTAAAACAAATAGGCCGAAACCTGAGTATGCCCCATATCCAAAAGTAGGTTTTTATAGTTTTCTACCTGCTCGAGGTGTTTATCACTTTCGTTAAGTGTAAACTTATAATCGAGTATAATCACTTCTTCATTGTTGAACAAAATGCGGTCAGGCCGGTGAAGTTTGCCTTTAGCATCGATAATGTTTTTTTCGGTTATGCTGCCTGTGGCTTTATCCAAAACGGCTTTCAGGTCGGCATTTTCCAGTACTTCCAATGCTTTTGCTTTCAGGTCAGGCTGTTCATCTTCCTGCACAATCCCATCTAAAACTAGAGTGGCAATATAATTATCAACCTCTTGCACGTTACTGGCATTGGCCAAAATATCGTGGAGCAATGAACCTTTTCTGCCTGATTTTTCAATATTGACCAAATGCCTAAGGTGTTTATCTTCTGATGGGATATAAAGCTCAGATAAGCGGGCAGTGGTTGGGTAGCTTTTTAAATCAATAAAATTTGAATCTTCGGATTTACTTTCAGCTGTTACAAAATCAACAATTTCATACACGCCATTTTCATTAAACTGATCGTCAAAAGTGAGGTTAATCACATCGCCCATGTTCGAAAGTTTAAATTCTTTCTTTGCCATGGTTGCTAGGTAGAGATAGTCTTTTGAGCGGGTGGTGGCCACATAAAGCATGTTAAGTGCATCCATGTTATTATAAAGCAATTCTTCGTAATAGGCCTTTGCAATTGCCGAATCGGCCAACGCCTCATTATATTTCAACGGAATGCCCTTAAGTTCTTTGTAAACAGTTTCTTCTGATGAAACCCAGAAAGTACCATTTGGCTTGCCCTTAATTTCCCAGTTACAGAAAGGAACAAAAACAGCCCTAAAGGCTAAACCTTTAGATTTATGTATGGTGATAATCTGTATGGCATCTGCGCCTTCTGGCGAGGGCAATGATTTTTTAATGCCATCTTCTTCCCACCAGGTTAAAAATGAAATAATGCCTTTTTCGCCTAGCTTGCCTGCCGAAGCCGTCAGATCTCTAAAAGCAAGCAAATAAGGTAGGTGTGCGGTAAGGTTTTTTAAGCCATAGTTTTCTATCAAAATTTCTACCAGTTCGGGCAGTGGAAGCTGCAACCAGCTCTGCCAGTTTTCGCATAGGGAAGCCGGTAAAGTATCTTTTAAAGTACTTAATGGCTTAATGCTAAGGTTTAGGTAGTAATTGGCATCTATGTCTTTTTCGTGCAGCGAGTGATAAAGTGCAATACAGTTGGCCTTGTACAAAGCCGTTTGCGACTCAAGGCCGATCAGCACTTTTAACGTGTTAATGATAAGCTGTATGGCCGAGTTGTTCGAAATCAATAAAGCATCGCCGGATAAAACGGGTAATTTATGCTCCATTAATTTTTTTACGATTAATAAAGCCTCACTGTTCGACCGCACCAAAATGGCAATATCTTTCAAGGCATAGTTTTGCTCTTCTTTTAATTGCTTAATTTCTGCAATCACATCATCTAAGGCCAGATCCCTAAAAACTGTTTCGGTAAAACGTGCTTCGTTGGGTGCATTTTCTTTGCCGAACTTTTTGATTTTTATGGTTCCGCCTTTTAAAGTACTGGTGGCAAACTTCTGGGTAGATGCCCCATAAATATCGGTAATGATGTGGTTATAGTTTTCCGATTCCCACCAGGAGGAAATAAGCTGCGGCTTGGTAAGCAGGTTCTGGTTTAACTCATTTTGTAAAGTCAGCGGTATGGCGCGGTAAAGCACATTATTAAAAGTGATGATGTTTTCTGCACTCCGGTAATTTTCTGCTAAACTATCTTCGAGCACATTTTCTATTCCAACATCCCGTTTGGCATGTTTATGCAGGATATTCCAATCGCCATTGCGCCAGCGGTAAATGGATTGTTTGGTATCGCCAACAATTAAATGGTCTATTAACTCCTGACTTGGCGTGGCCATGGCATTCGTTAAGAGCGATTTAAAACTTCCCCACTGGCTGGTAGAGGTATCCTGAAATTCATCGAACAGGAAATTGCGGTATCTGTTGCCCACTTTTTCCCAGATGAAAGAAGGGTTGTCGCCGGCATCTTCGGTAATTCCCGAAATTAATTTCTGCGCATCGCTGATAAGCAGGTTATCATTCTCGGCGCGGTATTCTTTTAACAAAATGGCAATCTCCTGCATCAACCTCAAATAATATAGGTTTTTGTTAAAAGCTATAGCGAGACTGTAATTGGGCAAATGTGTTAAATAATGCGCTTTAAGTTGTTTTAAAAGTGGATTAACGATATCGTAGGTGTCAGGAAAGTTTGCATTTTTTTGAAACCACTCGTCTGGTTCATCAATTAGATTAAAGAGCGGTTCTGTTTTGGAAAAGTCGCCACGGGCAACGAGTATTATTTTGGCCAGCGCACTGCGCGATTTGCCTTTTAGGTGTTCTGTCTCTACACCTGTAACGCCCATAGCCTCGTGTGCATCGGTAGCAATGCGGATAATTTCTTCTTCAAAATTTTTGATCTCCGCTTTGGTTACACTGATGTATTTTTTAAAAAGCTCGTCGATATTTTCCAAGCCCAAGGCTGTTACAGCGTCTTCAAAAATCTGAAAACGTTCCGAAAATATCTCTCCAATGAGGTTGTAGAGCTCAAATTTGTAGTTCCAGCTTTTGTTATCGCTAATGCGTTCTATGGCCAGGTCGATAATCCATTGCAAGAGCTGTTTATTGTGGTCGAGTGCTTCATCCAGTTTGGCCACCAGATCGTCTTTTACCTTATCATAATTCATTTCCAAATTATAATCGGCATTGAGCCCAAGCTCAAAAGCAAAGCCTCGGATTACTTTTTGCACAAAACCATCAATCGTACTTACCGAGAAACGGCTATAATCGTGCAGAATTTTACGGTAAATTTTATCGGCTTTAAGCTGTAGGTCCTGTGAACTTAATGCTGGGTAGGCCAGTAGTACAAGTTTTCGGTAATCGTCAATTTTTTTTGATGGGTTTCCTTTTGCCAGTCCGAGTAAAACTTCCAGTATTCTGGTTTTCATCTCTTCAGTAGCTTTATTGGTAAAAGTTACCGCTAAAATTTCGCGGTATTTATTTTCGCCGCTGAAAAGCAGTGTAAGGTAATGTGCGGTAAGACTGAATGTTTTACCGGAACCTGCAGATGCTTGAAGGATTTTAAGGGGCTTGGGCATAATATAATTTCTCTCGAATTTTAAACTTACAACAATTTAAAATTTTCCCGAAATCATAATATCAACAGCACATTAAGAACGGGTCTTTTTGCCTTTCTTTTTGGCCAGGGTTTTATGACTGATCCTTGCAGGCCGTTCGGCCATTTCGACAGGGAGGCCAAGCAGATCGCGGATTACAACTGATGCACATGCCCCACCAAATGCTGCTGGCAGGTAAGAAACTGTTCCATAGGCCGAACGTTTAAAGTTACTGCCATCTGTCATGATCATCGATTTTTTATCCATCTGCTCTGTCGAAAAAACTGCTTTGATCTTTTCGGCATTGGCAAGTTTATTTAGTCTTTTGCGTACATAGCTGGCAAAAACACATTGATAGGTATCAGGAAGCATGGTAATCCTCAACCTGGTGGGGTCCATTTTACCACCGGCACCCATTGAGCTTACAATTGGGATGCTTTTCTCCAAAGCTGTTGAAAGCAAGGTAATTTTAGGCATTACACTATCAATGCAGTCCATAATGTAATCGAATTTCGATTCTAAAATTTCCCTGCATTTCTCTGGTGTAAGGAAAGTATTCACCACATGAAGTTTCAACTCAGGGTTAATGGCGAGTAACCTTTCGCTCATAATTGCTGCTTTGCTTACTCCATGATTGGTGGCCAGTGCCGGCAGTTGCCTGTTGCGGTTCGTTGGGTCAACAACATCACCATCAACAATCGTCATTTCGCCAACTCCAGAACGGCAGATAAATTCGGCTGCAAAAGAACCAACACCGCCTAAACCAATAACTAAAACGTGCTTGGATTGGAGTTTTTCTATTCCATCATTTCCAACAAGGAGGGCAGAGCGCGAAAGCCAGCTAACATCAGACATATATCTATTTATTTTTACCACAGATAAAAAGGATGAACACAGCTATTTATTTCTCTGTGTCTATCAGTGTTAAGCTGTAGTTATTTTTTGCCAATGAAGTACGGTTTTAAACCGTATAATTTTTGTAACTCCGTGGCTATTGTTTCAATTTGTTCCAGTCTGCAAAAATACGAGCTTTAAGCTCATCAACCGTACATTTTTTTAAAATGGCTGCAGCCTGGTAAATTTCCTGTATTGAAATAGCAGCATCGTCGGTTTCTAAGAAAAAACGATCAGTATTTTGAATCAGCTTTGCTGCACCAGAATCTTTTTTTAAAGCAGCCTGACCAAAAGAAAGCAGAAAACCTTTAGCTAACAATTGTTTGCCAAGCGCTTCATTTTTATTAAAACCGTGGATAATCATCGGTACTTTTACTTTTAATCTATCTTTAACGGCCATCAGCTCCGAAAAGCACTTTACGCAGTGGAGGATTAATGGCTTATTGATTTTTTCAGCAAGCATTATCTGCTGTGCTAAAATATGGACTTGATTTTCTACACTTTCACCTTTAATTTTATCCAGGCCACATTCTCCAATAAGTTTTACATTGGTCTGTCGGGCTAAAACATCCAGATATTTCATCTGTAAGTCTAGCCTCTCCATTGTGGCGTACCAAGGGTGAAGGCCAACCGAAATGGGCTTTGATTTAGGCATGGCCAAAAAGATATCGCTGGTTAAGGATAAACTTTGAATGCTGATTACCCCAGGTTGAGTAGCAGCTTTATGGGTATGTATGTCTAAAAAATCCATTTAACTACAAAGATAGGATAGAAACGGAAGATGGAAAATGTAGGATGTAAGATGGATGATGGAAGTTGATGATTAAACCTTTCTCCAGCAAGACTTTCCATACTATGAACTATGAACTATGAACTATGAACTATGAACTATGAGCCAAAAATGTATCCGCTCTGTAAAGAATTTGCGAATAATCTACAATAATACTAGACTTTACTACATTTGAATATTATTCTAAAAAACATGAAAAAACTAGTCATATTATTAACAGCAGTATTAATTTCTACTGCGGCCTTTAGCCAGGCAAAAAAAGAAGGCGTTCATATTTACAATCCACAGGCCGATGCCAAGGCAGAGATTGCTGCTGCGGTTGCGAAGGCAGCTAAAGAAAATAAACATGTATTATTACAGGTTGGCGGTAACTGGTGCACCTGGTGCATCGCTTTTCATAATCTGGTGGACAGCACTGCTACGCTAAAAAAATACATTAACGATAATTTTGAAACCGTTTTGGTTAATTATAGCCCTGAAAATAAAAATGAAAGCGTTTTAGCCGGTCTTGGCTATCCACAGCGTTTCGGTTTTCCGGTATTTTTAATTTTAGATGGAAAAGGAAAAGTATTGCATATAGAAAACTCTTCTTATTTAGAAACGGAAGAAGTTGCGGCCAATGGGAAAAAGAAAGTTGGACATGATGTAAAGAAAATCACCTCTTTTTTAAAAGGATGGACAACCACTGCTGTTGATCCAGAAACGTATAAAGCCAAGGCTAAATAGGGTAATATCTTAATCCTGAAAGCAAAAAGCCTTGCGGATATAAAATCTGCAAGGCTTTTTTTAATCATCTAATTCATCTTCATCGCCTTCATCATCAAGGTTTAGCTCATAAGAAGCTCTTGATGCTTCGTCGGCTTGCTCCAACAAATCTTTATCGTGTTCGATGCTGGTGTCGTCGCCACTAATTTCATTGATATTTTCTACATCGTCTTCCCTGCGCAAAGCATCATTAGGATCGTTTGAATAATTGTCATCTTCTGGATCTATCATAACATTGAGGTTTTATGATTAGATAATCGTTTTGATGCGATAATTGTTTTGGAAAAAACTAAAAAGTTAAAGGCTCAAAGCTGAAAGAATAAAGCGTGTCATCGCTAATTTTGAATGTTGGAATGAATGAATTTTGAATGAGTGAATGGGGTGATACCCAAAACATTCGATCATTCAAAACCCAATTCTTTGTGTCTTCTTTGTCTTTGTGGTTACAAATTACATTCCATCGCCAAATTTATAAAACGGCGCTACGCTTACGGGTAATTTACCTGTTGGCACCAATCGGTTATTAATTACTGCCGCTGCAGAAATCTGCATATAATCTTCTTTCTGATAAGCAACAACCAAACCTTTGCTGTTTTCTAAACCTGGTAAACCGGCTAAGTTATATGGATTTGCAAATAAAGCGAAAACGGCATTTTTCATCGATAACTCTTTGATGAAGTTCTTTACGCCAGCATTTAATGGGATGTTGTTTGCTGGTCTTGCACGGCTATCGTGAATACCTACAATAACCTGATCGAAGGCTGCCACTTCGCGGGCAATATTTGAAATTTGGGTCGCTGTTGCATCCTTGTCCAACACGTAATAAACGGAATTGTAGTAACCTTTCATAATTTCTTTTTGGAAGGTAGTAACCGAAGGCACACCGATGCTGATAATGGCTGTTCTTCTAATTGGAATGAGGCGTTTGATGTAATCTTTACCCTTTAACAGCGTTACCGATGCATTGGCCAGCTCTTGTATCAATGCATTGCTCGAACTGCGGTTTACCGCTGCAACCACACCTTGGGTAACAATGGTATCGCGTTTTGCTAATCCAGCCCAGTACTTAGCGGTTAATATTTTGCGCACACTCTGGTCTATTTGTTCCATGCTCACCCGATCTTGCCTAACAGCCTTGCGTACCAGTTTAATGGCTCTATCGCTGTTCTCCGAAAGTTCTAAAATATCATTTCCGGCAATGATGCCCATCAAATCGGCCTCTCCGTTTTTAAAATATTTAACCACACCTTTCATATCCATGGCATCAGAAATGATCAATCCTTTAAAACCTAGCTTTTGCTTTAAAATACCCGTAACAATCGGTTTAGAAAGCGTAGATGGCAGGTTTGGTGTATTATCCAGCGATGGTATGTTCATGTGTGCAATCATAATGCCCGATGCGCCCTGCTTAATCAGTTCTTTAAAGGGATACATTTCTAACGTATCTAAACGTGTAGCTGAAAAGGTTAGCTGAGGCAGATCGTAATGCGAATCTACATCTGTATCGCCGTGACCTGGAAAGTGCTTTAAGGTGGTTAGCAAGCCACCGTCCTGCATGCCTTTCATGTAAGCAGCAACTTTTGTAGCTACGTTATATTTGTTTTCGCCAAAAGAACGGTAGTTTATTACAGGATTTTTGGGGTTGTTATTGATGTCAGCATCAGGAGCCAGGTTCATCTGCATCCCCATCCGTTTATAATCTTTGGCTACTTCTAGGCCCATTTTATACAATAGCTCCTTATTTTGTATTGCACCAAGGGCCATTTGGTAAGGATAGGCAATGGTACTGTCTAAGCGCATGCCTAAGCCCCATTCGCCATCGTTGGCTACAATTAAGGGCACACGGCTTAGTTTTTGGTAAGCATTGGTAGCTAAAACCTGCCTGCCCGGGCCGCCCTGAAAAAAGATTACCCCGCCCAATTGTTCTTTTTTAATTACCTCTCCAACCGAATCGGTATATTTTTTACCCAGATTGGTATGTGCCCGTACAAAAAACATCTGTGCAATGCGTTCTCTACGGTTAAGTTTATTAAAAACCGAATCTACCCATTTGGGTTGATTGGCCAGTAATTCTAAATAGGTTTTTTGTTGTGCACCTACAGAAAATGTGGTGCCACAAAGGGCAATAAGGATCAATAAATTTTTTCTCACGTGTTTTGTTGTATCAGCTGCTGCTAAATTAATAATCAAAAGGCGAATTAAACAAAAACCAGTCCATTAATCGATTTAATACAGTAGGTTTTAAGAAAAGTGTGTGGTTTAAGAACTGTACATACCTTTACCTTCGATAAAATCGACCACTGCATCGGGCAGGAAAAACTGAACATTCTTTTTGTCTTTAATGGCTTTACGGATAAATGTTGAAGAAATTTCCATTAAAGGTGTTTTTGTAAACGTAATGGACGGATGGTTTTCCCACTCAGCAACATTGGCTCCAGGCCTTGGATAAACATAAATCTGGTAGTTTTTTAAAAGTACCTCGTAGTTTTTCCATTTTTTGAGCGATACCAGGTTATCAGCCCCCATAATGAGTACAAATTTTTTATCGGGGTATTTTTCGTGCAGGTAAGTTAGGGTATCTATTGTGTATGATGGCTGCGGAAGGGCAAACTCAATGTCGCTCACACGGATATGCGCTGCATTTTCGGTAGCCAGTTTGGCCATCTCCAACCGATCGTACATGTTGGTTAAACCACTTTTATCTTTTAATGGATTGTGCGGAGAAACCACCAGCCATACTTCATCCAGTTCGGTATGGTTGGCCATGTAATTGGCAATGATTAAATGCCCGGTATGAATGGGGTTATACGAACCGAAGAAGAGTCCAGTTTTCAGTTGGCGGTTTTCAGTTGACATTTTTCAGCTTTCAATTAACAGTTTGCGGTTTCATCTGGATTATACGAATTGACAATTCTTTAAACAACACCATACTTTTCGGGGAAATTGATCATATGATTTAATAATTTTCCAACCTCGTCACTTTGAGCCGTTAGTTTCTCGTACTTTTCTTTAAGGATGTATTTACATTCGAACGCAAATTTTAACCAACCTTTAGTTTCACTATTCTCCATGTCGCTATCTGAAAGCTTGCTGATAAAATGGGCTTTGTATCTACGCTTTCTATATGCTTCAATCAGACAGATATTTGTTGATCGGGAGGATCTCCTGATCTGATCGGTTAGCGAGTATGTTTCATCTTTAGGGAAAGCCTTACTAATCTCAAAAATATCCATGGCCAATTCAAAAGACTTTTTATATGCTAATAAATCAGAAAAATCGCCCATAATTGATTTTTATAATAATAATCCCCCTTATACACCTAAAACTGAAAATTGGAAACTACAAACTGCTAAGTTTTAGGAAATCACCCACCAATTTCTCTGCTTCCGCACAAGCTGTTGCCAGGTCAAAGTTTTTTAAAATTACATCAAACTTATCAGCATAAAGCAGCTCTTTTTCAGCCTTGATAAAACGTTCCTGTAGTTTTTCAGGGCTATCTGTTCCGCGGCCGCTTAAGCGTTCTTTTAATACCTCTAAAGATGGTGGCTGAACAAAAATAGCCAAAGCATCATCTTCATACTTTCGTTTTAAACGGATACCGCCCTCTACATCAATATCAAAAATAACATGTTTGTCTTCGTTCCAGATGCGCTCAATTTCTGAACGCAATGTGCCATAAAAAGTTCCGTTATAAACCTCTTCAAACTCCACAAATTCCTGGCGGGCTACCTTGTGCAAAAACTCTTCCTTACTAATAAAATAGTAATCGTTTTCATGTGTTTCAGCGCCTCTCAGTTCGCGGGTTGTGGCAGAAATAGAAAAGCTCAGCTCAGGAAATTTCGTTAATAAATGATGTACTATGGTAGTTTTACCTGCTCCTGATGGTGCCGAAAATATGATTAATTTGCCTTGTTTCATTTTTATAAGCATAAAGCTTAAAGCAGAAAGGCCAAAGCTTTAGTCTTCAGTCTTTAAGCTCTAAGCTTTTTATAATACGTTTAATAATTGTTCTTTTATCTTTTCTAACTCTTCTTTCATGCCAACCACAAATTGCTGCATCTGGGCGTCGTTTGCCTTAGCACCCATGGTATTAATTTCACGGCCTATTTCCTGCGAAATGAAGCCCATTTTTTTGCCATTTGCTTCTTTGCTTGCCAGTGTTTGCAAGAAATAATCGCAGTGGCTTTTTAAGCGTGTTTTTTCTTCCGTGATATCAATTTTGTCGATATAATAGATCAGTTCCTGTTCAAAACGGTTCTGATCAATATTTACCTTGCCCACGGCATCATCCAAAAACTGGGTAAACTTATCGCGGATTGCGGCAATCCGCTTTGGTTCCAGTTCTTCTACAGATTTGAAGTAAGAGAGAATATTTTTAATCCTCAGTTCTAAATCTGCCTTTAAAACGGATCCTTCGTCTTCTCTAAACTTATTAAAGTTGGCCAAGGCTTCGGTAAAAATCTGGTATAAGTGGTTCCACTCATCCTCGCTAACGCTTTCTTCCTTGTAACTGATTACATCAGGAAAGGTTAGGGCAGTTTGCAACAGGTTGCTGCTGCCAGCGCCCAATTCGTCGTTAACGGCAATTAGCTGTTTATAATAGTGGCTTAATAATGCAGTATTGATGGTGGCGCCAGTTACCTCGCCATTGGTGCGCTCTACATTGATGCTTAAACTTACCTTTCCTCTCTCGATATCTTTGCTGCAGATGTTGCGCAAAATCAACTCCTTATCAGAAAAAGCTTTAGGATATTTTAAATTCAGCTCCAGGAACTTACTATTGAGCGATTTGATTTCGACACTATACTTTGCATTTGCATAATCGGCTGTTGCTAAGCCGTATCCTGTCATGGATTTTATCATGCGCAAAGATAGGGTTTTAAGCCGAAAGGAGAAATAATAATGGGCAGTGCCTCAGAATTGTGGATAGTTGCAAATAAAAACAATATCGCCGATATGCTGAAACCAACGTTCAGTTTTTCATCGCAGAAACAGTCGCGCTTTTCATTACAAGTCCGCGCTGCGCTGTGGGCTTTTCATTTCATCCGATTGCTATCGGATCGGGTTTATTTACTGGGGCCTGTAGCTTTTGGGCGGGCTGTCCCCTACAAAGTGCAGAACCTTGGTTTTTAAACCTGATGAGAGTGGCATCCCCGATTTTTCATCGGGATAAAACGGACAGCAGGACTGATTTGGCCAAAAGTACCCGAATGTTCATTTTCTAATAATTAAAAATGATGCTACTTTTCCATCAGGGTTAAAATCGCTTCAAAAGTTTTTAGCTTCAGCCCTTCTAAATCCTCTGCTACCAAACCTTTCACTTCAATGGCTTCGCCAAATACCGTTTTAATTAATCCGGGTTTTATTAACAGCGGATCTGTTCGGGGCAAATGCGCCCTGCTGTTCAAAATTGCAAAAGGTAAAATGGGTGTTTGGGTTTCGATGGCCAGGCGGAATGCACCATCATAAAATGGATTTAAAGGCTGATCTGATTTATTCATGGTTCCTTCAGGGAAAATCAGAATCGATTGTCCTTCGGCGAGGTCTTTGAGCAATTCGGCTACAGAATGGTCTCGGCTTTCACGGCTGCTTCGGTCAATCATTACCACCAAACGTTTGTAAATCCATCCAAATACTGGGATTTTAAGCATTTCTATCTTCCCCAGCGGACTAAATGCCTGTGGTATGCAGGTTACAATGGCAACGGCATCTAAAAACGAACTATGGTTGCCCACATAAATATAGGCCCGTGAAGTATCAATTTCCTGCCCGCTTGCTGTAAACCATAAAAAGGTGAATGTGCTAAAACCCAAAGCCCAGAATTTTAGGAAACAAAAAGAGATTTTCCGCCCTTTTTTCTCATTAAAAAGCCCTGTACAAATGATAATAAAAGGGCAAACGATAACCATGAATACAAAAAACACAATTGCCGAGTACAGTAAATAAAATCCGCCAAGCAGTTTTCTCATGGGTATTAACGTTTCTTTAACAGTTTGCAAGGTTAACAAATGTTAATTTTACAAAAAATATCTTATAGATATGAAAGCATTTTTAACCACTTTTTCACTTTCATTACTATTGCTTACCATATCTAAAAAAACGTTTGCTCAAAATACATCAGCTAAAGGAGTAATTTTAGAAAAAGGAACGCAGATCAGGATTGCCCTAGCTGTAGTAACCAATATCAGTAATAAACAATCGGTAGGCAGTAATGACATGGGATTTTTCCAGGTTAAAGCCAAAACTGGCGATACTTTGATGATTACGAAGCGGCATTTTGAGAATTACACTGTGGTGGTGCCTGAGCAAGGCGATTTGGTAATTAACCTGGTGAGGGCCGATATGTTATTGGAGGATGTAACAATTAGGGCAGAGAACAAACAACAAAACCTATCAGCTGTTAGGTTAGCGCACCGTAAGAAAACTTATTTTTACGGAAAGAAAAGAAATCCACTGCATTATTTGCGTTATCCCCTCGCGGCGATAATGGAACTGTTGAGTGCAGAGCGGAAAAATGCAAAACGGTTTGACCGTTATTACGAAAACGAGTTAAAAGAATTAGAAATAGACCGGTTTTTTAACCTTAGCCTGGTGAAAAATAATACTGGCTTAACAGATAAGCAACTGGAAAAGTTTATGTTAGGCTATAGGCCAAAATACGAACAGATTAAAAACTGGAATACTTATGATGCCGCTGGTTACATCAAAAAATCGGCAAAACAGTATTTAGATACCTTAAGCAACCCGTTTTAGAACCATGAAGCATTTAAAACTTTTACTTTTACTGCTTGGACTAGTACAGGGCTTACAATTGAAAGCGCAGGATTTTGCGCTGAAGGGAGTGGTAATTGAAAAAGGATCGAACGTGCGGATTGCTTTGGCCGAAATAACTAATATCCGTACTAAAATGGGCGCAGCGAGCAATGATATTGGCATGTTTCAATTAAGTGCCCGGGTTGGCGATACGCTTTGGGTGAAAAAACGGAATTTAACCGATCAGAAAATTGTAGTTAAAACTGATGGTGACTTGGTTGTTTATCTGGTTAGGGGAAGCACTACCCTCGAAGAGGTTACCGTTAAGGGACAAACCAAAAAGCAGGAAATGGAAGATATTAAAAGAGACTTAAAACATAATGGTTCATTTTATGCGGGTAAGCCACCTTTAATCCTGTTAAATCCTTTTGGTGGAAGCCCATTAACGTTTTTTTACGAACTTTTTGGAAAAACACCGGCCCGCGCCCGTAACTTTAACCGTTATTATAAAAAAGAGCTCGGCCTTATTGAAGTAGATAAGTTTTTTAATAAGAGTTTGGTAACCAGTTATACCAAACTAAGAGGAAAAGAACTGGATAAATTTTTGCTCGACTATTATCCGAGCAGCAGCACAACAAGCAATTGGAATAATTACGATGCTGTTAAATACATCAAAGAATCGGCAAAAAAGTATACCGATACTTTGAGGCACACAAATTAATACACAATGAAAAACTTAAAAATAGCAGTCCTGGTCCTTATCCTTAGTTCAATTGGCTTTATTGCGAATGCGCAGGATTTTATAGTAAAGGGAGTGGTGATCGAAAAAGGCTCCAACATCCGCGTTGCATTGGCTGAGATTACCAATCTGCGTACCGGCATTGGGGTAGGGAGTAATGATATTGGCATGTTCCAGCTAAAGGCTAAAATTGGCGATACGTTGCTGGTTATCAAAAGAAATCTGATCGATCAGCGGGTGGTGGTCAAAAATGCCGAAGATTTTGTGGTATATCTGGTACGTGGCAGTACAACTTTGGATGATGTAACCATTAGGGGAAATACAAAAAAGCAGGATCTGGATGAAATTAAAAGAGAGTTTAAAAACAAGGGCGTATATAATGGCGGAAAAACGACCATATTATCGGCTATCTTTAGTCCGCTGAATGCACTGTATAATTTATTTGGTACCGATCCGAAAAATGCCAGAAGATTTGGCCGGTATGCGGATAATGAAATCAAGCAATCGCAAATTGATGTATACTTTAACCAGAGCATTATTAAAAACAATACCGAACTGAGGGGCGATACCCTAGAGAAATATATGCTCAACTGCCGCCCAGAATTTGATAAAGCCCAGTATTGGAACAGTTACGATTACATTAAATACATTAAAGAATCTTCAAAGAAATTTACGGATACTTTGGGGAAGGGGAAATAGTTGGGAGTTGGGAGTTGGGAAAGTCCAAGTTTCGAAGTTTGACCTCACAGACAGTTAACCAATTAACCAGTTCATACGATTAACCAATTTCACAATACAATTTGCAGGGGCGGTTTACAGTTACGGATAAACTAATGACCAGTGAACGAATGAACCTCTAAATACTCAACGCTTCACAAGCTTTTTCTGCAGCCAGTTTTTCAGCATTTTTCTTATTGTAATCTCTTCCGGTACCGTATTTTTCACCTTCAACTATGGCCGTAATGGTAAATAATTTAGCGCTTTCGCCTTCATTGTTCTGTACCAGTTCGAACATTACGTCCTTACCATGGCGTTGGCACCACTCAATAAGTTTGCTTTTAAAATTGGTTTCGGTTAGTTCTAGGGTATGGATATCGATATGGGGCTTTACAATTCTGCGAAGCAAAAATTCTTTGGTAAAGTTGTAGCCTTTATCCATGTAAATGGCGCCAATAATAGCCTCAAAAGCATCGCCCAACATAGAGTTGTGTTTGGTTTGGATACTTACTGAGCGCTGGTCGAATTGAATGAGCTTATCAAAACCAATTTTTTTAGCCAATTGGTTCAGATTGGCGCGGTTCACAATCTTCGAACGCATTTCTGTTAAGAAACCTTCCTCTTTGTAGGGATAATGTTTGAAAAGCAATTCAGCTATTACCGATCCTAAAACAGCATCGCCTAAAAACTCTAACCTTTCGTTACTGCTTCTGCTTCCATTTTTTAAAACTTTTGCCACAGAACGGTGCCTGAACGCCATTTTATAAAGCGTAACATTGCCTGGTATAAAGCCCAAAATATTTTTCAGCTTTTTCACAAACTCCTTTTCGGGAGAGAGATAGAGTTTATATAATTTTAATATCGGCATTAAATAAATAACACAAATTAACGGCTAATCAGCATATTTAACTAAGTTATCTATTTTTAATTAGCATACAAAATTATATAGCAGGGCTGTTTTAAATTAATCTTCGTATTTCTTGAAAATCACAGAAGCGTTATGACCGCCAAAACCAAATGTATTACTTAACGCGGCCCTAACTGTACGTTTTTGCGCTTTGTTAAATGTAAAATTCAATTTAGGATCAAATGCAGGATCATCTGTAAAGTGATTGATTGTTGGAGGAACAATATCATTTTGTACAGAAAGAATTGCTGCAATTGCTTCGATAGCCCCAGCTGCACCCAATAGGTGGCCAGTCATTGATTTGGTTGAGCTGATATTCAATCGATACGCATCTTCACCAAATAATGTACCAATGGCTTTGGTTTCACTAATATCGCCAAGTGGCGTTGAAGTTCCGTGTACATTGATATAATCTATATCAGCAGTTGTTAAACCAGCGTCTTTTAGCGCATTTGTCATTACCATTCTGGCACCTAAACCTTCAGGATGTGGTGCTGTAATGTGATTAGCATCGGCACTCATTCCACCGCCAACAAGTTCTGCATAAATTTTTGCACCTCTTGCCTTTGCATGTTCAAGTTCTTCTAAAATAATGGTTCCTGCACCTTCACCAGCTACAAAGCCATCGCGGTCCTTATCAAAAGGGCGTGAAGCTGTTGCCGGATCATCGTTACGTGTAGATAATGCGTGCATGGCGTTAAAACCGCCCATACCTGCCTCGTTGATAATGGCTTCCGAACCGCCACTGATAATTACATCGGCCATACCCAAACGGATATAGTTAAATGCATCAATCATTGCGTTTGTAGAAGAAGCACATGCCGAAACAGTTGCAAAATTTGGCCCACGCAGGCCGTATTTGATCGAAATATGCCCGGGAGCAATATCAACAATCATTTTAGGGATAAAAAATGGATTATATCTTGGCGTACCATCTCCCTTGGCGAAATTTGAAATCTCATCCAAGAAAGTTTTCAATCCACCTATGCCTGCACCCCAGATTACGCCTATTCGGTTGGTGTCTAGTTTTTCAAAATCAAAACCACCATCTTTCACAGCCTCATCTGTAGCTACAAGAGCATATTGTACAAACGGATCTAGCTTGCGGGCTTCTTTTCTATCCAAAAAATCTTCTGGATTAAAGTTTTTAACCTCACACGCGAATTTGGTCTTGAACTTTTCAGTGTCAAAACCCTTAATAGGAGCAGCGCCACTCACCCCGTTAGTCAATCCTTCCCAAAAATCAGGAACATTATTGCCTATAGGAGTGAGCGCACCCAACCCTGTTACTACTACTCTTTTTAATTCCATTTATACTGAAAAAGCGTAATTCTATTTAACGTTTTTTTCCAAATAAGCAATCGCTTGACCAACTGTACCGATGGTTTCAGCCTGATCATCAGGAATAGCTACATTGAATTCTTTTTCAAATTCCATAATCAATTCTACGGTATCTAAAGAATCTGCACCTAAATCGTTGGTGAATGAAGCCTCTGGCGTAACTTCGCTTTCGTCAACACCTAGTTTTTCTACGATAATAGCCTTAACTCTTGAAGCAATATCAGACATAATTTTATAATTTAATGGTTAAATAATTCTGTGCAAAGAAAAATAAATTCTTACAATTTTCAAATGTTTTTATTTCGATACGTATTTTTGGTATCTAAATAACACAGCGAATATAGAATTAGTTTTTTAATTTCGTTCTGTAAATAATTTTATTTCGCTTTGAATAGAACTTACCTAAAGCTAACCTTAGACCTTGATTTTATACTAATTGCGATCACAGCACCGCTAAAAGACTATGTGCTTTGCCACAAAATTAATACGCGGTTAAATACAGAGTTTGAGAAAATTGAAGACCATGAAATATTTTTTAACATTGACGAACCGGCATGGTCTTTCTCAAAATATTACTTTTTTGTAGAGCAAGGTGAGGTAGAATACTACTTAATCAGCAACAGAAGTAGCGATGGATTTCTGATTCCGGAGATGAATAAGGTCGATTTTTTTATTATTATTAAAGAATTTATAGATAAAGAAGATTTGAATTATCTGATAAACGGCTTGAATAAACTGCCTGATATACAGGTTGCTGCAAAGATAGATCCCACCAAATTAAAGAGCAGGGAGAATTTGGTAATATAAAAATTATATACTTGGTGTATTAAATACACTATATTTGAGGGTTATAAACAACGAACTAAAAAACAAAATATATAAAATTTAATGCAGTTTAATTATTTTAGATAATAATTAGCGTTTTTCTAAACTGCATTGCTAAAATCAATTAATTAAATGAAACCTTTTCATTCCCGCACAAAAATTGTGGCCACGCTTGGGCCTGCATCAGCGAAACCAGATGTATTATATAGTATGTTTAACGCAGGTTTAGATGTTTGCCGTCTAAACTTTTCACACGGATCGCAAGCAGATCACCAAGCGGTTTTAGATACCATCCGCGATTTAAATAAAAAGTACGATTATAATGTGGGTATCCTTGCCGATTTACAGGGACCTAAAATCCGTATCGGTTTAGTAAAAGAAGGTGGTATTAACCTGATTAACGGTAAAACCACGGTAATTACCACCAACGAATGTATCGGTAACGAAGAACGCATTTATATCACTTACCAAAACTTCCCTCAGGATGTACAGGCTGGCGAAATTATCCTTTTGGATGATGGAAAGCTTCAAATGAAAGTTTTATCTACAAACCTTAAAGATGAAGTTACCTGCGAAATTGTTCACGGAGGTATTTTAACTTCAAGAAAAGGGGTAAACCTGCCAAATACTAAAGTTTCTATCCCTTCATTAACACCAGAAGACCGCGAAAACTTAGAGTTTGTTCTTGAAAATGACGTAGAATGGATCGGTTTATCTTTTGTGCGCAAGGCTGAAGATATTATCGAACTTAAAAAAATAATTGCTGATCGTGGTAAAACAGCCCGTGTAATTGCCAAAATCGAAAAACCAGAGGCCATTGCTAACATCGATGAAATTATCGCTGCTACAGATGGTATTATGGTGGCCCGTGGCGATTTGGGTGTTGAGTGCCCGATGGAAGAAGTGCCATTGTTACAGAAAATGATCGTTGCTAAATGTAGGGCCGCTTCTAAACCTGTAATCGTAGCTACACAGATGTTAGAGAGCATGATTACTACCCCTCGCCCAACTCGTGCTGAGGTAAACGACGTAGCTAACTCTGTTTTAGATGGAGCTGATGCAGTAATGTTGAGCGGCGAAACTTCTGTTGGTGAATTTCCTTTGATCGTAATCGAAACGATGCAGAAAATTATCCAGAACATTGAGCAGAACAACTATCCATTTAACCCTGATAAATTCTTAAAACCGAAATCTCCATCGTTTTTAAGTGATGCAATCTGCGATTCGGCCTGCTTCTTAGCTAAACAAACCAATGCTGTAGGTATTGTATCGATGACATTAAGCGGTTATACTGCTTTCGAAATTTCGAGCCACCGCCCAGAAGCTTTAACCTTTATTTTTACCAGTAACAGGGCTTTATTGAATGCAGTGAGCTTACTTTGGGGCGTTAGGGGTTTTTACTACGATAAGTGGGAAAGCACTGATAATACCATCATTGAAGTGAATGAATTCCTTAAAAGCAAAAAATTGGTGAAGCAAGGCGATATCATTATCAACACGGCTGCTATTCCAATTGAGGCAAAAGGTAAAACCAATATGTTAAAAATTACGGTTATAGATTAATTTCCAATAACACATACAAAAATGCTCCCGATTTTAATATTGGGAGCATTTTTTTTATCAATAAAAAATATACTTTTGCAATCCACTTGGAGAGGTGTCAGAGTGGTCGATCGAGCACGCTTGGAAAGCGTGTGTACTGCAAGGTACCGCGGGTTCGAATCCCGCCCTCTCCGCCAAGAATAACACTAGTTTTTCAAATTAGATAAGCCTGTTCAGTAATGAATAGGCTTTTTTGCCCTTCCCTCTCATTGTTTCCCCCGTACTTTAGCCTTTTCGTATATTTTTAAGCAAGTATCGAGTGGCTTACCATCCCTGTAAATGCAATCGCAGAAAATTTTGCAGCCTTTGGGATTTTTGTTGCCGGCACTCTGATTTTGACATTCGGCCACAGAGTTGCCTGGTCTGATTTCATATAGAAATTGATTGGAAATAATCACCGCAGCAATTGCCAGCACTATGAAACCTAAAAAAACCAAGGGAAATTTGCTGCCCAGCGGCTCTTTTGGTAAGCGCTCCGTCCACACGATAGCACGTAAGCGTTTATAATCCCAGAACAACAGGTAAACGTTTGCCAATAGCATTATGGTGATGATACGGGTGCCCTCAAAGCGCGTAGCGTAGGTAAGCACACAAATATTTATAATCACCGGCAAATAGGCCAAGGCACCTAGTAAAGCCGTACGGGGGATAAGCAGTAGCAATGCGATAACCAGTTGTGAAACCCCAATAAAATTATAATAATAGCCAGTAGCATGCAGGGCATCGAAATAATGCCCCAAAGGATGGTTGTTGGGGAGTGCGGTAAACCGTTCGCCCATGATTTTTACAATGCCTGAGGGAATAAAACTGGCGGCGAGTGCCACACGACAGAATATCGTAAAAACACGGAACCATTTATTGCGTTTCGCATCATCGTAAAATTGCTGAAATTGGGCAGATATATCCATTGTTTTTAAAAAGCGCTTTGTTTTTCAAAGTTAATATAAACCAGCGTGACTTTCAAATTTTTATCGGTTTAACTATTTATATGCTTGGATCTTTCGTGAAATCAATAATAATTTATCACATATTTGTGATATAAATTTGCATTTTAGCGCTGTTTAATTTACTTTTGAAAAGTTTAAAATGATTAACGTGCTGATTTTTAGAGATTTTAATAGGTTTTTAGTTTGTTGGGTATTTGTGCTATAAGGGATGTATTTTTCGGTCAAAACTTTTTTAAGGGAACAATAAACCCAATGGTACTGAGGGAAAATAGGACATAAGCTTTCAAATTTAATGGGTTTAGAAGTGAAGAATTATGATGGGTAGGAAACTTCGTGTTGCTATATTTGTACTTGATGCAGAGGAGAATTATTGCGCCAATGTTACCTTTTCTAAAAGGGCGGGTGTTTATAATCTTTGATTGATCAATAAAAACCGATTTATTGTTGCCAAAATGAACAGAAAAATTACCAGTGGCCCTATCAGAGATAAGGAACGGACAAAGAAAAAACTATTGGCCGCTGTTGGTAAAATCTTAAAGAAAGATGGTTTTACAGGCCTAAATGTAAGTCAGGTAGCTTTAAGGGCCAAGGTAGACCGCAAACTGGTTTATGATTATTTCGGTAGCATGGAAGGTTTGGTAAAGGAATACCTGAACAGCCGCGATTATTGGGCCGTAAATGTAGATCATAGTACAGAACTGATTGAGCAAAGCAAAGGCGATTTTGGCAAAGAAATGGCTTACCACTTATTGGAAGACCAGCTCAATTCGTTAATCGCGAATGAAGAAATGCGCAAGATCATCAGCTGGGGCGTATCCGAAAGTTCGAAGGTTTTGGAGGAGCTGAATGAGAAACGGGAGTTTTTGGGAGAACAGTTTTTTAAAGAGATTACTGATGCGTATTTCAAAAATAAAGACAAAGATATTAGACCTGTTGCCGCGCTCTTAATTGGCGGCATTTATTACATTACCTTACTTGCCCACACCAACAATGGCCTGATCTGTGGCATCGACATCAGAAAAGAAGAAGCACAGGCCGAAATAAAGAAAACCCTTAAACAGATTATTGACTGGGCCTACTCATAAAAGCTTTTCCTAATTTAAGCTATATAACAAAGCCATATTTCTTTCGGCCTATTGGTAACCTAAATTGCTGGTCATCAAATCAGTTATGGGTAATAGGTTCATAATGGTTATGGTAATTTGTATCATGATTAATACCAATCATTTCATAAAACAGTCTTATTTTTATCGCAAAGATTAACTAACAGATGATGAATAAACATTGGCTTACCGTAACGGCTTGTACTTTGGCCATTACAGCAAATGCTCAACAGAAAACTTTAACCACTAAAGATTACGAAAGGGCAGAAAGCTTTATGAGCTACAACACAGCAAAGTACATCGATCATGCTGGTGTGCAGCCCAACTGGCTTGAAGGCGACAAATTCTGGTACACCACCAAAGCAGGAAATACGGAAGAAACCTTTTTGGTAGATCCGGTAAAGAAAACCAAAACATTAACCACCGAGTATAAAAATGGTTCTGCTCCTTCACGCCGTTTTGGTGGGCGCAACGAAGTTTTATCTCCTGATGGTAAAAAGGCTATTTTGATTAAAGATTATAATCTTTTTGTTAAGGATATAGCTACCGGAAACTTGACGCAATTAACAACAGATGGGGTTAAAGATTACGGCTATGCTACCGATAACGCAGGATGGAAACATAGTGATGCACCGATTTTACGTTGGTCTCCTGACTCAAAAAAAATAGCCACATTTCAGCAGGATCAACGGAATTCGAAGGATATGTACCTGGTTACCACCAATGTTGGTGCGCCGGTTTTAAAAGCCTGGAAATACCCATTGCCAGGTGATAAACAGATTGCTACAATTAGAAGAGTGGTAATTGATGTAGAAAACCCAAAGGTTGTTTCGCTTAATATTCCGGCCGATCCGCACCGTGCCACAATGAGCGATGATATTTCGAGCAGTGGAACTTTTGATGATATTGATTGGAAAGCCGATGGATCTGAAGTGGCATTTTTATCTACTTCGCGCGACCACAAGAATGAAAAATTCCGCATTGCGAATACCTCAACCGGTGCAGTAAGGGAAGTTTTCGAAGAAACTGTAAAAACACAGTACGAATCTGGTCAGGGTGCCATTAACTGGCGTTATCTGCCAGCATCTAAAGAAATTATCTGGTATTCGGAACGAGATAACTGGGGCCACCTTTATTTATACGATGCCACAACAGGAAAGGTGAAAAACCAGATTACCAAAGGCGATTGGGTGGTTACCCGTTTGGTTAAGGTAGATGAGAAAACCCGCACACTTTATTTCTTTGCAAATGGCCGTGAAGCTGGAAACCCTTATTTCAGCCATTTATATAAAATTGGTTTCGACGGTAAAAACCTGGTTTCGTTAACACCTGAGGAAGGGAACCACCAGGTTGTTTTTTCTCCATCGTTCGAATATTTTATAGACAGTTATTCTCAGCCAAACGTTCCGGCAGTTACCGTGCTTAGAAGCATTAAAGGAAACCTGATTAACACCTTGGAGAAAACAGATGTATCCAGGTTATCGGCTACAGGCTGGAAAGCCCCAACGCCTGTTGCAGTAAAGGCTAAAGATGGTAAAACCGATATTTATGGCTTGGTTTTTACACCAACGCAAATGGATGCCGGAAAGAAATATCCTGTTATTGATTACATTTACCCAGGTCCGCAGGGCGGAAGTGTTGGTAGCTGGGCATTCTCAGCGTCGCGCGGCGATAATCAGGCTTTGGCCGAACTGGGTTTTATAGTTGTGGTAATTGAAGGAACGAGTAATCCAGACCGTTCTAAAAGCTTCCACGACATGAGCTATGGCAATATGGCCGAAAACACACTGCCAGATCAGATTGCTGCAATCAGACAGCTTTCGGCAAAATATCCGATTGATACGACAAAAGTTGGCATCTGGGGGCATTCAGGCGGTGGTTTCGCAACTGCAGCTGCGATGTTCCGTTATCCAGACTTCTTCAAAGTAGGTATCTCAGAATCTGGAAACCACGACAACCGGAATTATGAGGATGATTGGGGCGAACGCTACAACGGTTTGGTAGAAAATGCCGATTACGAAGCTCAGGCCAATCAAAATTATGCTAAAAACCTAAAAGGTAAGCTGATGTTGGTACATGGTATGATGGATGATAATGTTCCACCATACAATACTTTATTGGTTGTAGAAGCCTTAGAAAAGGCCAACAAATCTTTTGATCTGGTTATTTTCCCTAACAGTGCCCATGGTTATGGAGCTTATTCGCCATACATGATGCGCCGCCGTTGGGATTACTTTGTACAACATCTTTTAGGTGCAGAACCACCTAAAGATTATCAGATGAAAGGCCCAAGTGCAAGATAATTTTAAGAGCAGCTAAACACTGCTCTTTTTTTATGCCATATTAAAATCTGTGGCTCTAAAATTAGGATAAGCAGCTAGTTAGATACACAATTAGCCAGCCATGTATAAAAAAACAAAATATTTTTTGCATTAGCTTTTTACACTGCCATAGGGTTGTCAGTGCCTGTTGTTTTCTTTGTTAAACAAAAGCAAAACATCATGGTACAAGAACAACAAACTGCAGAAACAATGGAAAAAGAAACAACTATTGTTTATTTAATGAAAAATTATGCCAACTATAATTTTTGGGCCAATTTAACCCTTATCAATTGGTTAAAAACGCATCCCGAACAATTGTTGGAGCAAGAGGCACTATCCAGCTTTAAAAGTGTAAAGTTAACCTTGGCCCATATTTTACAAACACAGGAATATTGGTTTTCCATTCTTAGCAAAACAGATTTTGTAATGAAGGAACGGAACAGTTTAACCGAAATATTTGACCAACTGCTAAAACAGTCAGAGCAGCTTTCCGATTATGTGGCTAACTTGGGAGCAGATAAATTGGAAGAAAATACGTTGGTAGAAAGTCCGTGGTTTAGCTGCGATTTGCAGAATTTTGAATATGTAATGCAGGTTTTTAACCACAGTACTTACCATAGGGGCCAGGTAATTACCATTTGCCATAACCTAGGCATTACCGGTGCGCCGATGACGGATTACAATTTTTATAATATTATGGCGAAGTAGAATTGCATAGCTTATTTTAGTAGTATTTAAAAACTAAATAATTACGCTATGAATTTAATGTTGGGGGCAATAACCCTTTTTGCTGGCAACTATGCGCCGGTAGGATTTGCCATATGCGATGGCTCATTGCTATCGATCAGTAAAAATGTAAAATTGTTTTCTGTATTGAAAACTACTTATGGAGGCGATGGAATTTCGAATTTTGCCCTGCCTAAACTCTCACCGGTAGAAGGTGCAATATACATTATTGCTACTGATGGTTATTATCCCGCACATCCAGCGGATTAGGCGCTTATTAAAAAAGGTTGATGATCTTGCAAGATCATCAACCTTTTTATTATTTCTTATTGTCGTACTTCCGTTGGTTGTCTTTATTGGAAGTTTGATCTGACCTTTGGCCACCACCATTGGTTATGCCCTGTATCTTTTTATCAGTTTTAACATCGTGGTTAGCTCTATCAGCAATAGAACTGCCCTGAACTGTTGGATTGTTTTTTGGTGTGCTCATATTTTTCATAACTCTAAAATTTAGTGAATAATTATGCGGAGCGCTATATTAACAACCAATGGAATTTGGATATGTTTTGATTTTGTTTGAATATCCGTCAATACATCATTTTTCACCACAGGGCACGGATGCAAATTTTTTAAAGTATTTAGGCTGTATGCAGCTACATAATTTTCTGCATCATGCTAACCAATGAACTAATGATCAATTACCAATTTATAATTACCATCTACAGTTAACCGATTAACCAATTAAAACAGTTAACCATTGTGCCAATAGACTAATAAAGCAAAAATATAGTAGGTTTTTTATGTAGATCTATTTCTTCTCTGCGCCAGTTGTAAACACTTTGGGTTTTAATAAACTCATCCTCGGCGGTTAGGTTACAGGCCACGCAAACCTGGGTATTGGGCTTACAGCTTTTTAATACCTCTTCAAACAGTTGGTTGTTGCGGAAAGGCGTTTCGATAAAAATCTGTGTTTGTTTATAACGGCTTGCCGATAAATCTAAGTCTTTAATCCGTTTGGTGCGTTGTTCCTTATCGATAGGTAAATATCCCCAAAAAGCAAAGCTCTGGCCATTAAAGCCCGATGCCATTAAAGCCAATAAAATAGAACTTGGACCAACTAAAGGCACCACTTTAATACCACGTTTATGAGCTTCGGCAACAATATCGGCACCCGGATCAGCAATACCCGGACAGCCCGCTTCACTCATTAAGCCTACATCTTTTCCTGCGGCAAGCTCAACAAAGAATTGGCCCAGGTCATTTCTATTGTGTTTGCCATAATCGTGCACGATTAAATCTTTTTGAGGCGTTTTTAAGCCCGCTTCCTTTAAAAATTTACGGGCGGTTTTGCTGTTTTCAACAATATAAGTATCAATCTGGTTAATGGTATCAACCAAATAAGGAGTAAAAGTTTTGTGTGCCACCTCTTCGGCCAATGGTACTGGAATGAGGTATAAAGTGCCTGTTTGCATAAGGCAAAAATACTTACAATAAATAGGATTTAAGTTTTAAAGTTTACCATAGTTACAATATAATCTCTTTTGTAAACAGTGGTGTAGCAAATTTTATTTCTAACTGACTTCTTTTCAGCACAATTAAACTTGGCTTAAAACGTTAAATAATAGTTAAATATGGCCTTTAAGGCAATAATTTGAGGGAAAACCCAAAAACTATGCATGCATATTAAACCATCTATATTTTTGGTTCTCTAATTGATACACACACATTAGGTTATTAAAATAAAACACACAAATGAAAACACTGAAATTTACGGCACTTGTGCTGGGGCTTTTTGGGCTCCTTGCCGGAACCACAACCCTTGTCAGGGCACAAGACTATCAAAACGATTACCAGGATGATGGTTACAGCACTGGCAATGTTTCTTTGCAAACTTTTTACGACGAACTTTCTCCCTACGGTACCTGGATTCAGGACCCACAGTATGGCTATGTTTGGCGTCCGGATGTAGATCAGAGCGATTTCCGTCCGTATTACACCAATGGGCGTTGGGCAATGACTGAGTATGGTAACACCTGGGTTTCTAATTACGATTGGGGATGGGCGCCTTTCCACTACGGCCGCTGGGTAATTAACAGCTATAGGCAATGGATCTGGCTACCCGATACCAATTGGGGGCCGGCGTGGGTAGATTGGCGAAGTGGCGATGGTTATTACGGCTGGGCACCAATGGCTCCAACCATTAGCATTAACTTAAGCTTTGGCCGCCGTTATGTGGTACCAGAATTTTGCTGGAACTTTATTCCGCAGCGCAACATTTACATTAACAGTTTCCCTAGATACGATTACGGCCGCAACAATATCTATATCCGCAATACCACCATTATTAACAACACTTATGTGTATAACAGAAGAAATTATTATGGCGGACCAAGAATTGAAGATATTAGACGTGCAACCAATAGAGATGTAACCGTTTACAGATATGCGCAGAGCAACAGGCCGGGAGCCAGTAGGGTTGGAGGCAGAGAGGTTTCAATTTATAGACCAAGACCAGAACGTAACGGCGTAGATAACCGTAGCGCAGCACCTAGAAAGTTTGAACAGGGTAATGCTGGTTTTAGCAGAAACGGAAGAAATGAAGGATATAGCAACCGCGAGCAAAGAAACGGAAACAATAACGATAACCGTTTTGGGTCTAGAAACGATAACCGCATGGGGCAGCCCGACAGGCGTAATGATGCCAATATAGGTAGAGATAACAACAACCAGCCAAACAATAGGGGCGAGGTTTATAACAGAGATGCAAATGGAAGGGCAAGCCGTGGAGGAGCTAACGGTGTTGATGGCAGAACGGATCAGAATAATGTAGATAGAAGCCAAAATCAACAACGTTTTGAGCAGATGCGCCAACAACGCAGCCAACAAGATCGTGCAAGTCAGGATCAACAAAGGGCTCAGCGTGAGATACAGATGCAACAGGGTGGTAGAGACGATCAGCAGAGGGCACAACGTAACGAGCAGGTGCAACAGCAACGTGCACAACAGGCACAGCAACAGCAGCAGGAACGTGCTCAACGCGATGCTCAAGTGCAACAACAACGTAATGAGCAGATGCAGCAGCAACGTGCACAACAGGCGCAGCAACAACAGCAAGAACGTGCTCAGCGTGATGCTCAGGCCCAACAACAAAGGGCTCAACAGCAACAGCAAATGCAACAAAGACAAGAACAAAGAAGATCAGAAGCTCCGCCGCAACAAAGAGGAGGAGGCGAAAGAAGTGGCTCTGAAGGAGGAAGGCCATCGAGAGGTGGTAGAGGATAGATTGATAAAGTCCCGATGAAAATCGGGACTTTTTTATGCAATACGGTTTACCAATAATTTAGCTTTTGTGTGGATCAACGAACGGAAGGCGATCATCATAAACCATATAATCGAACCAGATAAGAAGGTAAAGATTATCCACGCAAGTTTATTGCCTCCCCGATCTTCAAAAGCTGAGTATTTAGGCTCAAAAATTACAGGTTTTTTGAGTTCCCATAAGTCGGCATTTAAAATGGCCTTTGTATAATTTTTTCGGTCGTTGTTAATCCCGGTTTTTGCTAAATAAGTAAACCCGTTTAAGTCAGTCTTTTCAAATATTTGCTCCGAATTTTTTAGAAACTGTTTGAAATAAATTTTTTTAGAATCAGTGCTTAATTTATTACTAATCTGTTCTGTTTGTTTCCATCCCAACCATGCCTTTGGCCGTCGGTAACCTAATAAACCTTTGTTATAGGGTTGAACTCCATTTTTTTTACTGAATAGCTGTAAAACACCATTGGCTCCAGCTATTCTGTAAAGTTGATAACCACGTTCCGGAGATAAGTTATTAACAGATGCTATCAATTTTGGCGAAATAGTAGAAAGCTTATTTCTTGAAATGGGCAATCCATCTAAAATGATCAATTTATTAGTGTCGGGTAACCGCACTGTTGCTAGCGAATCCCACAGTGTGGGTATATATCTATCGTAAATGGGGATAGCTACGTAAACTTCAAAATTCAGATACTCATTATGCTTTCCTGAAACCTTTTGGTTTATTTCTATGACACTATTAAGTTTATCCAAGTAGTAATGATCGATCTTATAAAATTTAGTAAGATGATTTTTATCCAGGTTATTTATGGTTTTAATCGAAGAAATTTTACCAGCCACCGCTGAGATGTACGTTTGTACTATGCAAACAGGAACAATTACAAATACCGCTGCAACAATAATATAAAAAGTCAATGGATCATTTTGTCCGGTCCTGTTAAATCTAAGTAATTTCAATCTCGGCCTTAACCAAAATATAAGCGCTGGCCAAGGTAGTAAGCATGGAATAAGCAGCTCTTGCCAACCCTCGTTTAAGAGGATAATTTCTGTTTGAAAAAAAAGAATATTAAACGAAGAGTAAAAGATTAGTGTACCGGCTGAAATAATTAAATATCTGAGGTATATGTATTTAAATTTAATCTCTATATCATTCATGAGCGTTTTAGTCCAATAATGGAATTGCAAAGGTATTTATAAAACTATTTTCTTTTGCAATATTACAAGACCTGCTTTGCTGCTGTAGGCAAAGTGCTCAAATCAATACCCCTAAAAGTACTTTCGGCATCTGGATGGAGATTTTCAGGATCGAGCAAAAAAGTATCGATGCCCAGTTCAAGCCCAAATTTAATTTCCGATTCGGCATCATCACCAATAATTAAAATTTCCTCTTTTATCAGCCCGTGTTTTTCTATTAACGATTCAAAAACTTCTTTTTTGCTCGTAATTGAAACATCTACCACATGCACTTCCTCAAAATCATCCATAATGCCCAACATTTTTACCTTTGAGCGCTGCTGTTTCAAAAAACCTGCAGTTACGATAAACTTCCGTCCTTTTAAGCTTTTGATGTAAGGGTAATCTTTACTAGGCTCTAATGGCACTGTTACTTCCCTGTTCCGCAGGTAATCGAGTATTTCGGGCATTGCTGCTTCCCTGAAACCATATTTTTTAGCCACTTTTTGAAAGGGCGTCCGCAGCATTTCCTGTTTGGCGAGCAGAAAATCTTCATCACTGATCCCTAAATCCAAATTTTCCAAGAAAAGATACAGTTTGCCCATTAATTGTTCCTCGTTCGGCTTGGTAAAGTAAATGGTATTGTCAAGGTCGATAAAAAATACACGCTTCATTATGGATTGGTTTTTGTAAGATGAAAAAAATAAAAACACCTATGCATTAAATATGTTTAATAAGTAAATCACTAAGATCATGAAAAAAGAGACAAAAATTATAGTAGGCGTATTGGCCGGAGCAGCATTAGGAGCAACCATCGCATTAGCGTTATCATCAGATTCTACCAGCGATCTTAAAAGCAAAGTATCAGACTTTTTCGCCGATCTTTTAGATGCATCGAAAGATAAGTTAGCAGGTTTAACGGATAAGGCCGCAGGCGTTGCCGACAAGGTTAAAGATAAAATAGCAGAAATAAATGCTTAAAGAATTGGAAGTGCCGGAAATATCCGGCATTTTTATTCTTATACAATTCTAACAACCACCTGAATGAAAATTGCTTTTCATGGTGCTGCCCGTACAGTTACAGGGAGTAAGCACCTTATTACCCTAAAAAATAATACCCAAATATTATTAGATTGTGGCCTGTTTCAGGGAATGGGCCATGTAACCGAGAAACTGAATGACTATTTCGGCTTCGATGCCGGTAAAGTTACCTATCTCGTTTTATCTCATGCACACATCGATCATTGTGGCTTATTGCCCAAATTGGTTGCAGAAGGTTTTAATGGGAAAATTTTCTGTACTTCGGCCACCATGGATCTGGCGCGGATTTTAATGATGGATTCTGCAAAAATCCAGACGCAGGATGCAGAATTTTCCAACAAACACCGACGCGAGGGCGAAGAAATGGAAGAACCGCTTTATACAGAAGATGACGTGGTAAAAACCATGAGCCAGATGAAGATTGTGGAGTATGAAGAAGATTTTGAGATCGAACCTGGAATCTGTTTAAAATTTACTGATGCCGGCCATATTTTGGGCAGTGCTGCAGTGCACCTTACCATTACCGAAGATGGTAAAGCTACGCGGATTACATTTTCTGGCGATGTTGGCCGTTATGGAGATCTGCTTTTAAAAAGCCCTCAACAGTTCGATCAGGCAGATTATATTTTGATGGAATCTACCTATGGCGATTCACTGCATAAAGATCTCGATCCTATCGAGAATATGCTGTTAGAAATTATCAATAATACCTGTAAAGTAAAAAAGGGCAAAGTGATCATCCCCGCTTTCGCAGTGGGCCGTACACAGGAACTGCTTTATGCTTTAAATGGTTTGGAACTTAAAGGTAAACTGCCCGATATTCCTTACTACGTAGATAGCCCACTCTCATCAAAAGCAACAGAAATTCTTAAAAAACACCCTGAGGTTTACAACAATGGGGTTAAAGAAACCTTAAAAGTTGATCACGACGTTTTTGCATTTAAAGGATTGCGGTTTGTTGAAAGTGTAGAAGAATCGAAGGCATTAAATCAGGATCCACGTCCCTGTGTAATTATATCTGCATCGGGCATGGCCGAAGCTGGCCGGGTAAAACACCATATCCGCAATAATATTGGCAGTGATAAAAATACGATTTTAATGGTTGGCTATTGCGAACCAAATTCATTGGGTGGCCGGTTAATTGCCGGGCAAAAAGTTGTCGAAATTTTTAGGGACGAATACCAGGTTAAAGCCGAAGTACGTGCCATAAAATCAATGAGTGCCCATGGCGATTATGAAGATCTGCTACATTTTTTATCCTGCCAGGACCCCGCAAAAGTAAAACAGCTGTTTCTGGTACATGGCGAATATGAAGTTCAGCAGCATTTTGCCACAAGGTTAAAAAATGCTGGTTTTAAACATGTGGCCATTCCTGAATACCATCAGGAATTTGTTTTGGGTTGAGAGTTGTCAACTTTCTAACAAACTGGTTATTAAAGTTGACAACTCTTTATGTTGGTCTGGATTTGTAATCCAGATCTTAGCTAATCTATATAGGATTATTAAAAGTCGGGATTTAAAATCCCAACTAACTCGTGTGGCTAACCCGCCATACCACGCTTTTCGCTTCAGTCTTTCAGCTTTCCTCACTATCTTTGCCCCATGGATGTTTTTGGTAAAGCACTGACCGATATTTACAGAACTGGCGAGGCAGATACCCTCTGGCTGCATAACTCATATGGCGAACCAGAAGAAATGCCATTAGAATTTTTCTTCCGTGATGATGAGGATATGCCGGTTTTGGAACTGCAGGCCTTGCACATGTGCGAAGGGAGAGTTTTGGATATTGGGGCAGGTGTAGGCAGTCATGCATTACTGTTACAGGCTTTTAACATCGATGTTACCGCAATTGATATTTCTGAAGCTGCGGTAAATATTATGAAAGACCGTGGCGTTAAAAAAGCCTTCTTACAGGATGTTTTTACCTACAGCGAAAAATTCGATACCATTATTATGCTCATGAACGGTATTGGTTTAACCGGTACGCTGCCAGGCCTTAAAGATTTTTTGATCAAGTTAAAAGATCTTATCAATCCCAATGGGCAGGTAATTTTCGATTCGTCTGATATTGCCTATTTATACGAAGATATGCCTAAGCCTCAAAACCATTATTATGGAGAGGTTTCCTACCAATACGAATATAAAGGCGAAAAAGGCAATTGGTTTAACTGGATTTACATCGACGAGGAAACCATTAAGCATACGGCAAAAGAAACGGGTTGGCACTGCGAGCTTATTTTTGATGATGGTGAAGATCAGTATTTGGTAAAATTGACACCCCTGCAATAATTTAAAAGTCATAAAGCTTCCCGTATAGATTAATTGAATTAACTGTCAGCTACATTTGTTGAAATGAGCAGCACGAAAATTAAATTAAGCGTTTTAGATCAATCTCCGGTGCGCAAGGGCGTTACCGCAAGGAGAGCCATTGAAGAAACCACTATTTTGGCTCAGGAAACCGAGCGGTTGGGATACCACCGCTTTTGGGTTTCGGAACACCATAACTCTACCAGTTTGGCGGGCTCTACACCCGAAATCCTTATCGCCCATCTGGCTAACCATACCAAAACCTTACGTATAGGTTCGGGCGGGATTATGTTGCCCAACCATAGTGCCCTAAAAGTTGCCGAAAGTTTCCGTTTGCTCGAGGTAATGCATCCTGGCCGTATCGATTTAGGAATGGGCAGGGCACCGGGAACCGACAGGATTACAGCTTCCATGCTAAATCCCTCTAATAATTGGAGCGAACAGGATTTTATGGAGCAATTGCGCGATCTGCAGCATTATTTGCATGATACATCCGACGGTGGAATTCAATCGAAGATTAAAGCCATCCCGATTTCGGAAACCGTACCCACACAATGGCTATTGAGCAGTAGCGGACAAAGTGCGTTATTTGCTGCACATTTTGGATTGGGTTTTTCTTTTGCACATTTTATTAATCCACACGGTGGACCACAGGCTGTGCAGTATTACCGCGAACATTTTAAACCCTCGGTTGATTTGGTCCAGCCAATAGATAACGTTGCGTTTTTTGTTTTTTGTTCGGAAGATGAAGAAAAAGTTAAACAACAGGAAGCATTAATGAGCTATCGCTTCTTGCAGCTCGAAAAAGGTGGTGGTTTAACTGCTACCGGTTGGGATGACATTAAGCATATTACCTACAATGCTGCCGAGCAGGAACGCATTAACGCCAATAAACCCCGGATGATTTATGGCACGCCAGAAATAGTGATGAAAAAATTAACCCAATTGGCAAGCGATTATAATGTTGATGAACTGATGGCGGTAACCATTACCGAACACTTTGAAGATAGGATAAAATCTTATGCATTGTTGGCAGATATGTTTCTGTAAAAGCTATTGCAGTAAATTTTTTTATAAGGAAATTCCTGTGGTCTGTGGGGACACAGACCACGGAAATAAAATCTTATGCATTGTTGGCAGATATGTTTCTGTAAAAGCTATTGCAGTAAATTTTTATAAGGAAATTCCTGTGATCTGTGGGGACACAGACCACGGAAATAAAATCTTATGCATTGTTGGCAGATGTGTTTCTGTAAAAGCTGTTGCAGTAAATTTTTATAAGGAAATCCCTGTGGTCTGTCGGGACACAGACCACGGAAAGGACACATACCACGGTTTTGATTTTTTTTAGGGAATCGCTTCAAACTAAAAATTAAAGAACGTTTGTCTTCCACCAACTTTTTGGCCAAAGTTTTGAATATTATAAGTCAGCGTTACCATTCCATATCTTCCTAAATTGTTGCTTTGCGTATCAATAATGCTGTTGCCGGTAATTTGGATATTCCTGCGCACATTACTCTGTAAAATATCGTTCACCGAAAATTTAAGTTGTGCCCTGTCGTTTTTCATAAACAGATAGGTTACCGCGGCATTCCAAAATTTGATGTTGTTGTTATATCCTGGAATGGTTTGTGTATTAATAGTTATGGCATAATTGGTTTCGAAAACCAGCTTTTTAGGGTAACGGATAATCAGTTCAGAGGTACTCTGATGTGTATTGTAGCTAATATTGGTGTAAAAACTGTCGTCGTATTTACTACGGTTCAGATTGATGGAGTATGATTGGTTAATTTCTACTTTATCATTCAGGTTTAGTCTTAAACTACCATTTGGGCCGACGTAAAAAACATCGGCATTGCTGCGGATATTATTAACAATAACTGGTGTATGATCAAAATTAGCCCAAAAGCCAAGTCCAACCTTTAAGCTAGTTTTATCCTTTCTGAAATCTTTCGATACATTGGCTCCCCCATTAAAATTGATTATTCCGCTCACATTAATTGGATTAACGGTTTGAACACCATTATTGATGGTAATGGCATTAACAATCCCATTTTTAGTAAAATTACCATAGCCATATAAATTATAGTTAATGAGGCTTTTTGGGTCGTATTTATACATGTTAAAGTTTAAACCCTGGCTCCGTGAAGGTAAAAGGTTCGGATTACCATTGCGTATGTAAAAAGCATTGGTATTATCGGCCACGGGCTGAAGATAATTTACATTTGGTTCCGTAAATCTAGCTGTATAATTAATCGTAAAAATTTTATACTTCAAGGTAAAAGTTGGCCAAATAAAATTAAACCTTTGGTTGATATTGCTGTTATTGGTAAAACGGTTATCTAACGAAATGTAGTTGTGCACAAAGCCCGGCTGCACATACAGGTCTTTGGTGATTTTATAGCGCAGACTAATATTGGTATTGGTTTTATAGCCCGATTGCTTAACGGTTTGGCTTAGGTTGGGTATCGCAATATCATATAACTGGTTGGCCGGATTCCGGTAAAAGGTGCTTAATGCATTTTCATTGTTGATGATGTTTCCACTTACATCGACCTTAAAATTAAGCGATTTGCTTATCGGCTCAGTATAATTGGCATAGAGGTAAGCCCTGAAGTTTTCAATATCGTTGTTCCGCATTTGGTCTACCTCTGATGTGGATGGAGTAAGGAAAAATAAACTATTGCTGCGGTTATAATTTAAAATTGGGTTTGGACTATAGGAAGCATCGGCACCCAGGTTAAAAGCACGGCCTGTTTTTTTAAAATCCTGGCTGTAATCGGCAACCAACTGGAACTTATTGCTCGATGAATTTCTATCGTTCAGGTTTTGAAGGGCGCTTATGAGCTGGCCAGCTGCATTATTATTGCTCGAAAATGTAGTGCTTACCGAATTGTTTGCGTTTAAAATAACTGCGGGTTCTATGGTTAATTGCTTTAATGAATCAATCTGCCAATCTATTTTTCCTGCAATATTGTGCTTTAGTGTCAGTGCACTTGTATTTTCGTTTGAATTGGTAATCAGGCGGTCGGAACCCAAAGTTTGGTTGCTATTGGTCAGCTTCTCCAATAGGTTATCAGATCGGCCAAAGAAATACTGGGTATTTATTTTAAGTCCTTTTTTGGTGATGGTATTGAAGTTAAAACCTCCTCCAGAAGATGCCTGCACGCCATTGTAGGCGCCACCAAAGCTAATGCCGTTAAATTCGAAATAACCTCCCGAACTCATCATCATCGAGTTTACCCCACTGCGGTTAAAACCGCCTATCCTTTGTA
This sequence comes from Pedobacter sp. GSP4, assembly GCF_051857575.1. NCBI lineage: Bacteria > Pseudomonadati > Bacteroidota > Sphingobacteriia > Sphingobacteriales > Sphingobacteriaceae > Pedobacter > Pedobacter sp. GSP4. Next base: position 104,330 of record NZ_JBPZIR010000011.1, read on the forward strand.
CATCGTTAGGGTTAAATCCAGGTTGATTAATGTTATTGCCATATGCCAAAACGCTTACCTGTGTGGTATCCCTGAAAAAATTCATCAAACCGCCGGCCTGGTAGAGGTCTTTTATTCCTGCACCGGCATATAATTTTCCGAAGGCACCTTTTTTAATCGCTTTTTTAAGTTTTAGGTTAATAATCTGTGGTATCTCTGCTGCGGTTAAATCCGGATCGCGCCTTTTTGCCTGCTTATCATCAACAACCTGTACCTTATCAATAATATTGGCGGGCAGGTTTTTTGTTGCAATCTGCTGGTCGCCGCCAAAAAACTCTTTCCCATCAACCAATATTTTGCTTACAGCTTTACCATTAACCTGTATCGAACCATCGGCAGCGATAGAAACACCAGGTAGTTTCTTTAATAAATCTTCTACAACTGCCGATGGTAGGGTTTTGAATGATTCGGCATTAAATTCAATGGTATCTTTACGTACAATAACTGGCGGTCTTTCTGCCGAAATTACCACCTCGTTCAGATCATTCGCTTTGGTTGATAAATAAACCGTACCCAGGTTTACTGCAGGACTTTGGGCAGAAACTTCAACCTCTTTCCGGTAGGTGCCATATTGCCAGGCGGTTATTACCAACCTGTATTTTATCCCCGTAACCAGGTTGTTGATTTTGAAAATGCCTTTATCATCCGATAATTTATAGGTTGTTAAAACACTATCGCCAGCTTTATAAACAGAAACGGTTGAGTAGTTTAATGTGGTTTTATGATTGGCACTATCAGCTAAAATACCGGTTATACTTCCGTTTTTCTGTGCAAAGAGATTAAGAAAAATTAAGGAAAATGCGATTGAAAGTAAGTGTTTCTTCATGTATATGCTTAAATAAGGGACCTAAAATTATTGGCTATTTTTATTTGGTTGAGATAAATGTGATGAACATCCTTAAAAATGTGATGGGTAAAACGTTTATCCCTATTTTTAATAGACAGCTAATTTCAATGGATGTTGCATGTGTTTTTATATTAACTAAGTTTTTAGGTAAAAATAGCGCTGCCAGATTGATTTTGCAAATACAAACAAAAAAATTACATCGCCCGTAACTAAAAAAAGCCCCATTGCTCAGCAATGAGGCTTAAGATATGCTGTAATTTAGTGCAGATCGTTATAGTTGATGATTTTAACACCTGGATTTTTGGCTAAAATTTCTTCCATCCATTTGCGGTGAGAGGCACCAACACCAACCACAACGCGTTTTGCATTTTTAGCTTTGGCCTGTTCAATAATGTTTTTGCACATACCTTCATTTCTCAATGTCCATTGGGCAATCATTTCTTTAACGGTTTCGGTTGGAAAGCCTGCATAACCGTAAAAGTGGCGACCCCCGTAAAAGTTCCAGGCCTCGTCCAGTTCGCCGTATTTTACGGTGTTCATTCCTGCATACGGATCGGCATTAAAGGCTTTCGCTTCATTGGGCGAGTAATTCCAGTAGGCTTCCAGTGCCTTAACTGTTGCGGCTTCGGCAGATGTGCTGTCGGCTTTGGCTTTTGCGGTCATGATTTTGTACAGAGAATCGGTTTTGGCCCAGGCTTCGCTCCATGGTTTATCATAGGTTTGGCAATCCATATTGTAAATCTGATCCTGTTTCAGCTGGTAGATAAGTGGGAAATAAATTTTGGCGTACTCGCTTCCAGGTCTATATAATCCTGCTTTTTTTAACGAATCGGTGTTGCCGAACATCTGGGCATAAATGGCCCGCTCTTCCTTGCCAAAACTATTTTTCATGTAGTTTTCCAATACGAAAATCTGATAATCTGCATTGCCACGGTCCCAGTTTTTAGCGTAGTTTACAGCTAAATCCATACGGGTTTTGTGGTAATAGGCAAAGGAAGCCAGTGCTTTTTTATCTTTTCTAATCTGAGCCTTAATATTCTTTACAGTTTCTGGATTCAGTTTTTCTAAATAATCGTGTCCTCTTCCAAACGCTTTTTTTGCCCAGTTATCTTCTTCCAGTTTGGCATAGTCGTTTTCAGGTAAATACTCACCGAAAACCATGTCGGGCTTAAAGTTTTTTAGCTTATCAATAATGGCCTGAAAATTTACTGTCGATTTAGCATTGTCGTGGGCCGAACCCACAATTACAATTTCGATCTGTTTTTGGGCATTTGATTGATTTGAAACACCCATTAGAAGTGCCAATGCCAAGCTGAGATTTAATATACTTTTCATAATGAACCTTTTTTCGTTTTTGTTGGTTCAAAAGTGCATAACAAAGTTTTTGCGCCATATTTAATTATCCCAATGGCCTGTAATATTATCCCAAACAGCCTGCAAAGAAATAAGGGCTTGGTGGTGGGAAATTACGGTTTGGGATAATGATTCAGGGTTTTGATATCAAAAAAGGCTATTCCATTAACTTTTTGTTAAAGCCTAAAATGAGTTTAAACAGATCATTGTACTCGGTTAAAGGCAAGGTTTCGGGTTTATCAAATACATCATGGTAAGCGCTTGGACCTCCCTGGGTATAGATAAAAAATGCAGGCACTCCTTTTTCTGTAAAGAAATAATGATCGCTATTGGCAGCCTTTCCCCTTGGATTGATTTTAGAAATATAATGGTATTCGTTATTGATTTTATTGAGTTCGGCAAAGGCTTTTGGATACACTGTGGCGTTAACAACCGTCATCCCGCTTTCTCCAGTCCCCACCAGATCCAAGTTGATCAAAAATTTGATCCTGCTTAAAGGTACCAATGGGTTTTCTACAAAATACCTCGAGCCCAATAAACCAGCCTCTTCGCCAGCAAAGCAGATAAAACCAATGGAGTAGGGCTGAGGGTTTGCAGCATAAAATTTAGCCAGGCTTAATAGCGTGGCCACACCGGCAGCATTATCGTTTGCGCCGGGAAAATAAGTGTCTGCACCCATACCACCCAAATGATCATAATGCGCAGTGAGGATTAAAATAGAATCGGGAAACTGGGTTCCTTTAACAAAGCCGCATACATTTGCAGCGTTAAAATCTGCAATAAATTTGTGTTCTATATCAACATCAATGGTTTTGGGCCGGCTCGTTATACTTTTTTTGTTAACCTGGATTATGGTGGGGCCGCTAACCTCTGTAGCTACAGACCAGGTAAGTTTATCTTTTAAAAGTAACTGAAGGTTGGTTGAGGATTGGTATTTCAGACTATCTATTTGAGTCAAATCTGCTTTTAGTTTAATGCCCGGGCTTTCGTTATTAATGATAAAATCTTTACCGGGAATAAGTTTTTTACCATTAATGGCAACCATCATTTTACCGGGAAAGGTATTTACAGGAAAATTAAATGATTGTTTATAATCCTGCCCCATGGGTGTTAAACCAATTTTCTGATAGGCTGCAGCAATAAAATCTGCTGCTTTTTTCATCCCATCTTTGGTGTAGCCACGGCCCCAAAATTCTTTTGCGGTAAGGGTATTAATTACATTGCGAGTATAAGTAGAATCTTGCGCTAAGCCTCTAAAGGCTGCAAACATCATTAAAATTACAATCAATCCTTTCTTATACATAGCATAGAGTTAAAATTGACTTTGTTCAACTTTATTGGATTGGTTAGATTTTTCAAATAGCCTGATGATGGCATAGGCCAGAGAAAATATTAAGCTGATAATAATTTCTTGTGGACCAAGATTTAATTGGAACAATAGTATTGCTACAGCAGATAAAGTCCAAACAACGCCCGCAGCTAAAAAAAAGTTTTTGAAAAAATTCATGAGATTTAATATTAGATGTTTGCTAATATAAGACTTAGTTGATGTTCTTACAACCCTTTTGTTGGTTGGGATAATCGCTGGTCTGGGGGTTGTAATCCAGCCTTTGAATGATTCATCTGCTGGATTATAAATCCACGGTTCATCAAGTCGGGATTCCAAATCCTGACTAACATCCAATCGCTAAAAAAAATGGTTGATGATTAACCGCATTGCTATTAACCACCAACCATTATACGTTGAACAAAATGTTCTTACTTTGCCAGATACGGTTGCAAAGCTGTTTTAACTTTTTCTTTATTTTGCGCAGCAGTCCATTTTTCTTTGATAGATTGATCTCCAAGACTGAAAAGTGTTTCGTAAAGCAACTTTCCGTTTGCCATGGTTTTTACTTTAAAAGTATCACCCGATCCAATGATATCGGCCCAAACACTGCGGACATCAGCCCAGTAAGCGTGTTGGTTTGCCCACGATTTCTGCGCATAAGCAAAGGTTTTAGGATCTATTTTGGTAAATTCCTCGTATCCTTTTTCAACTGCCAATAATTTATCACCTGCAGCTGAACGGATTACTTTTTTATTGTCCTGCTCAAACATCCAACCATCTTTGGTAATGGTAATCTTGCTTCCGCGGGTTAGTACATTGTAATCTTTACGCACGGTCGATTCTCTTCTTGGCAGTGGAGAATCTGTTTCACTCGACCAAGAATCGTGGCCGCCCACATGGCTCCATGTGCCATAACCCTGGTAACGCGGACTATCATCGACCTGATAAACTTTTTGCGTCCATTTTCCTTTTACATCAGCTGCGGTTACATTTCCTTTTTTCCAGGCATTATCCTGCGTGTAAAGCATAATGTTGGTATCTTCATAAGTCCAGTCCTGGCGCCAGTGTTTAATAACTGTAGTATCATTAATGGCCAGCATATGCTGAATTACAATTCTTTTGGGCTCATCAACAATAATCTCTGCCCATTCGCTACCATGGCTTTCGTATGGTTTGCTGAATTTGTAGTTTGGATCTGGAGCAGTTACTTCTCCGTAATTGAAATTCACTTCGTAAAAACCAGCTAAAGATTTGATGGCTTTTCTATCTTTCTCTAACTTTTCTTCCGGAGAATCAACTTTTGTTTGCGCACTGGCATTAACTGTAATTAAACCAGCTAATACCAAGATTAGGTTTAAATATTTCATTTTTTTAAATTGAGGGTTATACTAAATTTCCGCAAGCGCGGGGTTTTTCTTTTTTTTTCTTTTTGCCCCACCAGATGATAAAGCCGGTAATGGGCAGGCTGGCCGCAATAAGGCTGGCAAAAAAGGCCAGGATTTTTCCCGGCAGGCCTAAAATTGCGCCGACATGGATATCGTAATTCATGCCGATAAGGGCTTCGCCACGGTTTTTATCCGCCTGGTTTTTACGATCGAGCAATTTACCTGTGTATTGATCAAACTGTAATACGTCGAAATTCCAATAGGTTTCTTCTCCTTTATAACCTGTTGCGTATATGGTTGCACTTGTACCTTCGGCGGGCGACATGCCAATCCGCTTTATATCTTTGAAAGATTTTTTAGCGGTTTCAAAGGCAATATCAAATGGGATGGCCTTAATTTTCTGGGTTGAATCTGACTTTACTATCCGTTGCGCCGGTGGCGTAGTGCTTCCCGATGCTACTACATAAACGCTTGCTTGAAACCATTGAAAGGCCCAAACCAATCCGGTTAATGCCAGCACGAGGCAAATCATCATGACATAAAATCCAAGTACATTGTGCAGATCGTAATTAACACGTTTAAACTTGGCTTTCCACTTTACTTTGAAACTCTTGTCGAAGTTTGATTTTTTGAGGTTTTTCGGCCACCACATAACTATCCCTGATATTAACAGAAAAACGAAAATAATGGTCGCCCAACCTATAACCTGCTGGCCAATGGGATGGTTAATTAAAAAGCTCCAATGCAGCATTTTAATGATGCCAAAAAACTCGTATTTATAATCTGATACTTCGGTAACTTTTCCGGTGTAAGGATTGATGAGTACCATATCATAGTAATCGATAGAATCGAAATACCAAAATGCCTTTGCATCACCAGGTTTGTAAGTTCCAAATTCCCAGGCCCTATCTGCTTGGGTATAGGTGTTAATGAACGAAACTTTTTTCTTGCCACCGAGGGCTTTTTCTGCAGTTGCGGTTAATGTACTTAGTGGAACCGTTTTTGGGTTTACAGGAACATCAACAAAAATCTGCTTGCTGTGGATAAATTCGGTAATTTCTTTTTGAAAAGCGAAGATGCAGCCAGTTACACCGAGGTGAAATACAACCAGACCCGAGGCAATACCTAGCCATAAGTGTAGCCAATCGCTAATTCTTCTCAGTCGCGATTTTTTATTTTTTTTCTGTACAGGTTTTGTTAGCGTCATTAAGCTGTTTTTAATAAAAGAACCAATTGGCCGTTTTTGCCAATTGGTGTGTAATTTCTTTGGTAAAAGCGTTTATTTAGCTTCAGTTGTATAGGTTACTAAATGCCAGATTTTATCGTAGGCTTTTCCATTTAGTTGGCCTGCTGTTTTATCTTCGGTAAAGGCCTCGATAAAATAGCTTCCTTTCTGCTGCGGTTTGAAATTAAATTTTCCACTGGCATCAGTTTCTGTAGGTTGTGCTTTTTTATCAGGGTTTACCACAGTTAATTTTTGGTTGGCAAAAGGTGCTTTGTTGTAAATAACCTGATGGACTGACGATTCGCCCACTTTTAGTGCATGTTTGTCTGGTCTGATGGTTAGGACTGCATCCGTTGGAAAAACAGTGTTTATTTTTAGTGTGCTAACAGCAACGTCGGCAAAGGCATAATATTCGATTTTTGCTTTTTCGTAAACTGCAGCCACCTCGTGCACAATAGAAAGTTTGTAGGTTCCATCCTGATCTGGCGTAAAGCTCGCTTTATAAAAAAGTACATCCGGCGAAGCGGTTAAAACTTGGGTTGTTCCGTTCGGAGCTGTTAAAACCAATTTAAAATCTTTTAGGTTACTGAACCATTTGGCAGCCGTATCAGGCTCATTGTGTTCATATTCTCCGAAGAAGATTTTTACATCCTGTGTTTGTCCTTTTTTTCCGGTTGCAGCGGTTTCTATCCATAAAGCATGTGCAAATGCACCCGAGAGGCTAAAAGCAAGGAAGAATAATAGTAATGAGATTTTAGTTTTCATGTTTTCGGTTTTTAAAACCCTTAGCCGCTGATCTGATCCAGTGGCTAACGGTAAATAGGATTAAAATTTATAGGCTATACTTACCCTGTAGTTTCTTGGTGCTTCGGCCTGCCACGAGTAAACCGCTTGGTTATAATCTGGTGCATTCCAATAATTGGTGTAATACGCACCGCTGTATAAATATTTGTCTAAAATGTTGAATACATTGGCCGTTATTTTTACTTTTTTATTTGCCCAGAATAAACCAGCATCCAGTTTGAAATAATCAGGCAGGTTTTCGTTGGCATTTTCACCGCTGTACGTGCCTACGGCTCTACCCGCCAAATAGGTAAATCCTCCAGAAATTCCGGCGCCTTTTAACAGGCCGTTTTGCAACGAATAAGTTAACCACGCATTAGTAGTGTGTTTTGAAAAACCTGGTACTACCTGCCCAACATAAACACCAGGTACACCTTCTGTGGCTTTTGTTACTTTACCATCGGTGTAGGCATAATTGGCCACCAGGTTTAGACCTTTGGCCAGTTCTCCACGTAAATCAAACTCAACGCCCTGTGCTCTTTTTTCGCCAATTACGATGCTATAAGTTTCACCGGCTTTGTTGCTTGGATCGCCGGTAATTTTATTTTGTTTGATAATTCTATAAACCGATAAGGTGGTGTTCCAACGGCCATCAAACCAGTCTTTTTTAATGCCGATTTCTTTATTGTTTCCGGTAATGGGCTTTGCAGTCGATCCATCACGTAAAAACCCGGTCTGTGGGGTAAAGGCTTCATCATAAACCGCATACACAGAAGTGTTTTTATCTACTGATACACTCAAGCCAACCCTTGGGGTAACATGTTTGGCTTTATCAGGAGAACCGCCCCAGGCCGATTGGCTTACATAGGTGTAACGGCCCGCAAGGGTTAAGCGTACAATGTTGTTAAAAAATCCAAGTTCATCCTGCACATAAGCACTCAGGTATTTTTGATCCATTAAGCCACCAGCTGCAATTGCCCTTTGCTCAAGCGGTGTGGTACGATCGAAGTTTGGATAGCCATTTGATGGGAAACCGTAATTCGGGTTGTATAAATTGAACGGGGAACTGGCCAGGTCTAGATCATGAGATTGGCCCCAATCTGCCATGTAGCTTTTCTTACCCCCATCAAAACCGGCTAAAATGCGATGGTTTATGCCAAATGTTTTGGCTTGACCGTTAATAAACAACTGGGCCAGTTTCATGCTGCTTTCAGCATCCCAGATACCTACATTTCTAATTACAGTACCATTTGCATTTACAGCTGATGGCCATGAGCTTGTGCCCACCTGAAGGTATTTGTAGTAAGCGGCCTGCGCAGTTAATTTCCAGTCCTGACCAAGTTGCTGTGTTAAGTTTAAGGTTACGCTATGGTCGTTAATCCTTGTAGGTTGTACACCTGGCTGTGTTAAGGTAAAATCTCTCGGCAAACTCGCATATCCGGCAGGGTTAAAAATGTAATAAGAACCAACTTCGGTCATTTTAGCATTTTGCAGCGTGTATTCGGCTGTAATTTTGGTGCTTGGGGTAATTTGGTAGCTGAGAACAGGGGCAAAGCTATAGCGGTCGTTTTTTTCATATGGCCTAAACGATCCTTTGTTCTGGGCAGCTGCATTTAATCTGAATAAGAATTTACCATCTGCAGTAAGCTTATGGTCAAAATCGACTGTTGTGCGGTATAAATCGAAACTTCCGGCAGTAAACGAAACTTCACCCTGGTTTAAGCCGGTAGGTTTTTTGGTTACCACATTATACATTCCGCTTGGATCGCCATTGCCCAGCATAAAACCAGCAGGACCTTTAACAAACTCGATGTGATCAACAAAGCTCATATCTTCGGTAAGTGGACCCCAATAAGATGAAACCACATTAAATCCGTTGCGCATGGCCTGAATCTGCGATCCGCGCATTAAAATGTTGGTATACAGATCGCCCCAGTGTTCAAGGCGTACAGCGCCACTCACATTTCTGATCAAGCCATCGCTCATGCTAATAATCTGCTGGTCTTTCAATACCTGGTTGCTTACAATCTGGATATTTTGAGGAGCCTCCAACAAAGGTTCGTTTAACCTCAGGGTTGCAGAAGGCAGGCTCACTTTATATTTTTTGTTAATACCCGCTACTGTAACTTCTTCAAGCGCCTGGTCGGTTTCTACCAGTGTAAAGTTTACAATCTTGTTTTCTCCAGCTGTAATGGTTACTGATTGTTCGGAAGCTTTAATCCCTACTGATGAGGCAACGATAGTATAGGTGCCCGCTTTAACGCGGTTAATGGTGTAATTTCCCATCTCATCCGAAGTAGTTCCTAAGCCTTTGCCTTTTAAGCCGATTGAAATAAAAGCAGCAGGCTTTCCATTAGAGGTTGAAACTTTTCCCTTTATTGTGCCAAACTGTTGTGCAAAAGAAATCAGACTGAAAAGAGAGAGTAAGAACGTTAAGCTAATGGGTTTAATTTTATTCATTTTTGATATTTATATATTGTTTATAAGAAAATTGGTGGGTTAAATGCTTTTTTAAAGTTGCTATGTTTTTATTTGGATTAATTCTAAACAGCTGCAAAATAACATCAGAAAATCGGATTATCCAAATTATCTTGAATAATTCTAAATAAGAAAAATGTTAAATTTTAGATCAACCTGTTTTATAGCCTGTTTCATCCGAAATATTGATGTAAAACCGCTTCTTACCTGTTTTTTGTAAGATATTTGTACATCTTTTTAATACAGACAAAAAAAAACGCCCTATGCAAAAGCATAAGACGTTCGTTATAAACAGAGAAAGTTGTTTACTTAATTAAGATTGCTTGTAGGCTTAAAGGGCGTTCAGTATCGTTGGCAGGTGTAATTAAGCCGCCGCAAACAATATCATAGTGGTAGCCTGCTACGAAGGTGGTGCTGGCCAAAGTAGTTTTAATGGTGCCGGTTGCGGTTTCTTTTGCATCAATTGAGTAGGTTCCTGCATCAATGGTGATAAAACCGCTGGCACTTTTAAATGCCTTATTGGTGAACCAAGATGTGGTAGCACTGGTTTTTGCCAAATCTAAAGCAGGTGCATCTGGCGAGAGATTGATAAAGCGGATATAAGCCTTATCTGTTGCCGTTATGCTCAAGTCATCGCTTATGGTGTACGTATCTAAAGCAGCAGGTTTATTAATAAGGTAGGTAGAATAATATGTGCTTGCACCTAAGCTGATGGTTTTGGTTAATAAGCTTTCTGCACTACTGGCTGTGGTAAACTTTAAGCTGTACGAACCTGGCGAATATGAAGCATAAGCTGCCGAACCACCAAAAGGCAATGCTGCCGAATTTACCATTGCACCATTAAAATAAGCATTGTAAGTAGCTAAAGATGGCGAAGCATTAATTACCCTATGGTAGGAAATGCTGGTATCGGTTTCTTCTTTTTTGCAAGAAGCCAGCACAGTAAAAATAACCAGGACAAATAAAGGCGCAAATTTGAGTTTAAAAGGAGTAAAATTCTTCATACTGTTTTAAAATGTGATTGATATGTTTAAGAGAGTACCCATAAAACGATAGCGGTATGGCATTCGCTACAGACCTACAAATATTGCGTTTAAACCCCATTGCCTATTGTTAAATGATGTTAAGCGGATGTTAAACTTTGGGTTCGAATTTTAACAATGTTAAAATTGGCAGGAACAATTTTTTAGCTAAAAGGACTACATGTTAAGATTAAGTCAAATTAGTTTAATAAAATTGAGCGCTTTGCATAAAAAAATGATGATATTATTGTGTAACTCGATTTTTATTTAAACCTTTGCACCTCAATAGAGTTAAAGCCGTTTTAATACGCAAGAAATGATTAAACAATTTTTACATAAACTTTCTGTTTTCACAGCACAAATGGTGTCTGCGAAAGGTCTGTTTATTAATCATTTTCAGCCCGCATTTTATTATCCCACAAGCCGGCAAATTTTTACTCCGCGTATTTAGTACTCAGACTAAACGTAACGAGGAATTGATCCTCTCTAAAAACCCAATTAACAAGAATACTTATAATTTTTCGTTAGAAAACGAATGGATATTAACGAATTTATAGTGCAGGTTGCACTTCCTGAACATCGTGTATTTGCAGAAGAAATCGTAACAGAAATGGCAGAATCTGCAAAAGCCCGTGGAACCGGTATTGCTAAACGTTCGCCAGAATACATTTCCAATAAGATGCAAGAAGGCAAATCGGTGATTGCTTTCCACAAGGATGGCTCTTGGGCTGGATTTTGCTATATCGAAACCTGGAGCCACGGACAGTTTGTGGCCAATAGCGGCTTGGTAGTAAGTCCGAAATACCGCAAAGCGGGATTGGCCAAAGCCATTAAAAATGAAATTTTCGGTTTATCGAGAAGGTTGTACCCAAAGGCAAAAATATTTGGGCTAACTACAGGTTTGGCCGTAATGAAAATCAATTCCGATTTAGGCTACGAACCCGTAACCTACAGTGAACTTACCCAGGATGAAGAATTTTGGAAAGGCTGCCAAAGCTGTGTAAACTTCGAGATTTTAAAGATGAAGGAACGCAAAAACTGTATGTGTACCGCAATGCTTTACGATCCGGCTGAGAAGAAACACGAGGTAGCTAAGCAATTTGCTGAAGAACTGCAAAAGAAACCCAAATTATACGAGCGTTTTATGCGCATCAAACAACGTTTAGTTGTAAAACCGAAGCCTAAATCGGGCTTAAAAGTATTGATGTTTTTATTTACCCTATTATTTAATAAATAATGAAGAAGAAAGTTGTTTTAGCTTTTAGCGGAGGTCTTGATACCTCATTTTGTTGTATTTACCTGGCACAGGACCGCGGACTTGAGGTTCACTCTGTAATTGTAAATACTGGTGGTTTTTCTGATGAGGAGTTGCAAGAAATTGAGAAAAGGGCTTATGCTTTAGGTGTAAAATCTCACGCTGTGGTAGATGAAACAGAAAGCTATTATGAGGGTTGCATCAAATACCTGGTGTTTGGTAACGTATTAAAAAATGCTACTTACCCACTTTCTGTTAGTGCAGAACGCGTTAGCCAGGCAACAGCGATTGCCAACTATGTGAAAAAAATCGGCGCTGATTATGTAGCCCACGGTAGTACCGGTGCAGGTAACGATCAGGTTCGTTTTGATATGATTTTTAACATCTTGATTCCAGAAGTAGAAATCATTACACCGATCAGAGATTTAAAATTATCACGCGAAGCGGAAATAGAATATTTAGCCGGACATGGTGTTGAATACAGTGCTGAAAAAGCAAGATATTCGATTAACAAAGGCTTATGGGGAACTTCGGTAGGCGGAAAGGAAACTTTAACCTCGCACGAAACTTTACCTGAGAGTGCTTGGCCAACCCAGGTTTCGGAAACAGAAGCGCGTAAAGTTGAATTAACTTTCGAAAAAGGCGAACTGGTTGCCATTGACGGCGAGAAACTGGCTCCGGTTAGGGCTATCCAGAAATTGCAGGCTATCGCTCAGCCATTTGGTATTGGTCGCGATATCCATGTTGGCGATACCATTATCGGGATTAAAGGCCGTGTAGGTTTCGAAGCTGCGGGTCCGATTATCATCATTAAAGCACACCATACTTTAGAAAAACATACCTTAACCAAATGGCAGTTAAGCTGGAAAGAACAATTGTCTTCTTTCTATGGCAACTGGTTGCACGAAGGTCAGTTCCACGATCCAATTATGCGGAATATCGAAGCATTTTTAGCCGATACCCAAAAATTTGTTAGCGGTAAAGTATTTGTTGAGCTTTTGCCTTACCGTTTCCAGATTATCGGAATTGAATCTAACCACGATTTAATGAGCAATAAATTTGGTAGCTATGGCGAAATGAACAATGCCTGGAGCGGAGAAGATGTTAAAGGTTTCTCTAAAATATTTGGTAACCAGGTAATGATCTGGCATAAAGTAAACGGAGAGGCTTAATTTTTAAGATGGAAAAGGTAAGATGTAAAATTACCTTTTCTTAATACTAAAATCTTGACACTAGCGTCTCGACACTAAAATCCCTGATACTAAAAATGAACCGAATCCTTTCAAAAGATAATTGTTTAAGCCATTACAAATGGGGCGATAATTGTGATGGATGGAATTTGATCAGCAAACCGGAGGCGGCAGTTAAACAAGAGCTAATGCCTGCACAAACAGCTGAGAAATTGCATTTTCATACTTTTGCCGAACAGTTTTTCTACATATTGAAAGGAGAGGCTACGTTTTTAATAGAAGGCGAAACTTTTACGTTAAAGGCCAATAGCGGTTTAAAGATTAAAGCCGGCGATAAACATAAAATCATGAACAAGGGTATTGATGATTTAGAATTTATACTTTTTTCATATCCATCTACCCAAAATGACAGAACCGACTGTGAATAATATAACGATAAAACAGATTGACAGTACAGAACTGCACCTAGTAGTGGGCCTGTTTAACCAGTATCGTATATTTTATGGTCAGTTTTCTGATTTGGGAATGGCTAAAGCCTTTTTGGAGGAAAGATTGCAAAATCGCGAATCGATCATTTTTGTAGCTGTTGATGGCGATACACAACAACCTGTTGGCTTTACGCAGTTATATCCAAAATATTCGTCGGTGAGGTTAAGCAAAAACTGGATCTTGAATGATTTATACGTTGCCGCAGATTACCGTAAACAGGGGATTGGTGAAAAGCTGATTAAAACCGCAATGGATTTTGCCCAAAAGCAAGGTTCTACCTTTGTGCAGCTCGAAACCGCAGTTGATAACTTTACCGCACAACATCTGTACGAAAATATTGGTTTTGTAAAACAGGCGGCAGACACGGATTTTTTTCTTTATAAAATAGCATTAAATAAATAGAGATGAGTAAAATTAAAGCAGGGATAATTGGTGGCGCAGGCTATACCGGTGGCGAAATGCTCCGTATTTTGGTTAACCACCCGAATGTTGAGATTGCTTTCGTAAACAGTACCAGTAATGCTGGCAACTTAATATCTGATGTACATACTGATTTAATCGGCGATACCGATTTACGTTTCGTAAATGATATTCCGCAGGATATTGATGTGCTTTTTCTTTGCGTTGGCCATGGCGATGCAAAGAAGTTTTTAGCCGCAAATCCAATTAACGAAAACATAAAAGTAATAGATTTATCCCAAGACTTCAGGTTGCATGAAAAAGCTACATTTCAAAACCGTGAATTTGTTTACGGGCTTCCTGAATTAAACCGCGATAAAATTAAATCGGCCAAAAATATTGCCAACCCTGGTTGTTTTGCTACTTGTATACAATTGGGCCTACTGCCTTTGGCAGCCAAAGGTTTAATTAATAAAGAAGTGCACATTAATGCAACTACAGGTTCAACCGGTGCCGGACAAAGCCTTGCTGCTACTTCTCACTTTAGCTGGCGAAACAATAACCTGTCTATTTACAAAGCTTTTGAGCACCAGCACTTAAACGAGATCAGCGAAAGCCTGTTGCAGTTACAGCCGGCGCTTGCAGAAACTTTAAATTTCATTCCACAGCGTGGTGCCTTTACGCGTGGCATTTTGGCTGGCATTTATCTGGAAAGTGATTTGACTTTAGAAGAAGCACAAAACCTTTACGAAACATATTATAGCGAACATCCGTTTACGCATGTAAGCCGGAAAAATATAGATTTAAAACAGGTTGTTAACACCAATAAAGCGTTGATACATGTAGAGAAGCATGGCGGCAAATTATTTATCATCAGCATTATTGATAACCTGCTTAAAGGCGCCAGCGGCCAGGCGGTTCAGAATATGAATATAATGTTCGGCCTGGATGAAATAGCGGGACTTAAGTTGAAGGCAGCCAATTTCTAATTAAGGTAAAGGGTTTAAGGTTTAAGGTGTAAGGTAAAACATGAGAGATTATAAAAAACTTGACGTTTGGAAAAAAGCACATGAGTTGAATATTTTCATCAAAAAGAATATTGCAACTCAATTTCCAAAAGAAGAGCGATTTGAACTAACCTCACAACTTACCAGAGCTTCCTTATCTATTCCCTTAAATATTGTTGAAGGATGTGGAAGGTTTACCGATAAAGATTTTGCACATTTTCTCGATAATGCCTTAGGTTCTGCAAATGAGATTGACTACTGTTGCTTATGTGCTTCTGAATTAAAGTATATAAGTGAAGAAGATTATCTGAAAGTGAACCAATCAATTAACGAAGTTAGGGCGATGCTAATTTCATTTTTAAAATTTTTGAGAAGTGGAGGGAAAAAACCTTAAACCCTACACCTCAAACCTTACACCTTAAAATATGCAACTATTCGACGTTTACCCACTTAACGATATAGAAATAACCAAGGCAGCAGGCAGCAATGTTTGGGATGCCAACGGACAACAATATTTGGACTTATACGGTGGTCATGCTGTAATTTCAATAGGACATACCAATCCACATTATGTAAGCCGTTTAACTGACCAGTTAAGCAAAGTGGGATTTTACTCTAATTCAGTTAAAATTCCTTTACAGGTACAACTGGCCAAAAAACTTGGCGAGGTTTCTGGTAAAAAGGATTTTCAGCTTTTTTTATGTAATTCTGGAGCCGAGGCGAACGAAAACGCTTTGAAACTGGCCTCTTTTTACAATGGAAGAAAAAAAGTAATTGCTTTTACAGGTGCTTTTCATGGGCGTACATCGTTAGCCGTTGCGGTAACCGATAATCCGAAAATTGTAGCTCCGGTTAATCAGACAGAAAATGTAATCTTCCTGCCGCATAACAATGAGGTGGCTTTAGAAGAAACTTTTAAAGCACAGGGCAACGAAATCTGCGCCGTAATTGTTGAGGGCATTCAAGGCGTTGGCGGAATCAAAGAAGCTTCGAAAAGTTTCCTGCAAAAAATCCGTTCACTTTGTGATGAATATAATGCCGTTTACATTGCCGATTCGGTGCAGTGTGGTTATGGCCGTACAGGTTTATTCTACTCGCATGATTATGCCGGTGTTGAGGCTGATGTATATACTATGGCAAAAGGAATGGGCAACGGCTTTCCGGTAGCGGGAATTGCTATTGCACCTAAATTTAAGCCTTGGCACGGAGAGTTGGGCACAACTTTTGGCGGCAACCATTTGGCCTGTGCTGCGGCTTTGGCTGTTTTGGAGGTAATGGAACAAGAAAACCTGATCAAAAATGCCGAAGAAGTTGGGAACTATTTAATTGCCGAACTGAAGAAATTCGAACAGGTGGTAGAAGTTCGTGGCCGTGGTTTAATGATCGGTATTGAACTGCCAGAAGAACTGGCGCACGTTAAAAAAGAACTATTGTTTAACCACCATATTTTTACAGGCGAGGCCAAACCTAACGTAATCCGTTTATTGCCCGCCTTAAATTTAACCAAAGCACATGCCGATGAGTTTTTGGCCGCATTTGGTAAATTGGTGAAATAGCTAAAGGCAGGAAGGTAGAGGGCTGAAAGGTCTGGGTACAAAGGCAGGTAGCTGTAATAAATAACATTAATCAAGCGAATATTATCGCATTTTATAAATTTTGAGGGCATGAAGATCAGGAAATTTAACCTTTGCCTTTCAGCCCTCAACCTTTAACCTCAAAAAAGATGAACTTGTTCACTTCCGTACATGATGTTCCGAGCATCAAACAGTTTGTAAATGATGCGCTTGCACTAAAGGCGAACCCTTACGCGCATCAAGATTTAGGTAAGAACAAAACCCTAGGCTTAGTTTTTATGAATCCGAGTTTACGTACCCGTTTAAGCACGCAAAAAGCGGCCTTGAATTTAGGTATGAACGTGATGGTGATGAATTTGGATAAAGAGGGATGGGCACTGGAAACTCAGGATGGTGTAGTAATGAATGGCTCTACTGTTGAGCATATCCGAGAAGCTGCTGCCGTTATGGGACAGTATTGTGATATTTTAGGCCTGCGCTCTTTCCCGAAACTGAACAACCGCGAGGAAGATTACAGTGAAGATTTCTTTAACAAATTTGTTAAGTATTGTGCTGTGCCCGTAGTGAGTTTAGAAAGCGCTACCCGCCACCCTTTGCAAAGTTTTGCCGATATTATTACCATACACGAAACCTGGACAAAAAAGCCGGATGGCCGCAAGCCTAAAGTGGTTTTGGCATGGGCCCCGCATGTTAAGGCATTGCCACAGGCCGTACCAAATTCTTTTGCCGAATGGATGTGCAAAGCCCAGGCCGAAGCAATGATTGATTTTACAATTGCCCAGCCAGAAGGTTATGAACTTTCGGCAGATTTTACCCCAAATGCAGATATCCAATACAATTTGGAAGAGGCCTTGGCAGGTGCCGATTACGTTTACGTAAAAAACTGGAGCAGCTACAAAGAATACGGTAAGGTTTTAACCTACCCGGATGGTTGGATGATGAACAACGAAAAACTGAAGTTTACCAACGATGCCAAAGTGATGCACTGTTTGCCTGTACGCCGTGACCTGGAATTATCATCTGAAATTTTAGATGGGCCAAACTCTTTGGTTATCCACGAAGCTGGTAACCGCTTATGGGCAGCACAAGCGGTAATTAAGGCCATGTTGGAAGAATTAAAATAAATGTGTCACCAGTGGTGATGCAATTTCAAAATGTCGATAATGAGGCCGATCAATTTGTGACAACAGTGCCGACACAAATAGCTTGGTATTGTTATTAATTTGATCGTTTACTTAAAGAAATTAATACTCGTCTTTGCGAGGCACGAAGCAATCTTAATGCGGTAGAAAATACCCACCAATAGTTGTAAGATTGCTTTGTTGCTCTCAATTACGGAAATGCTAGCAATATGAAACAACTCACTATCATCAAAATCGGCGGAAACGTAATCGATAATTCAGAAAACCTGCACCAGTTTTTACTTGATTTTACTGCTTTGCCTGGCGATAAAATCTTGGTACATGGTGGAGGTAAAATTGCTACCGAATTAGGTGAAAGTTTAGGTATTGAAGCCAAAATGGTTGAAGGTCGCCGGATTACCGATATTGAAACCCTGCGCATCGTTACCATGGTTTACGCAGGGTTGATTAATAAAAATATGGTTGCACAGCTTCAGGCAAAGGGCAGCAATGCCATTGGTTTAACTGGTGCTGATGGAAATGTGATTAAGGCAAAGAAACGGCCCGTAAAAGAAATTGATTACGGTTTTGTGGGCGATCTGGATGAAAATGCTGTTTCTTCATCAACTTTAGATAGTTTGTTGAAAGCGGGTTTGGTGCCTGTTTTATGTGCCATTACGCACGATGGCGAAACACAGCTTTTAAATACCAATGCCGATACCATTGCTTCTTCGGTTGCAGTAGCCATGTCATCTTTATACGAAACACGTTTGGTATACTGCTTTGAGAAAAAAGGGGTACTTAAGGATGTGAATGATGATGGCTCTGTAGTAAGAGAAATCAAAGCTGATGAATTTGATGGTTTAAAGGCTGATGGAACCGTGCAGGGAGGAATGATCCCAAAATTGCACAATGCTTTTGAAGCCATAAAAAAAGGTGTTTCGGCAGTGTATATTGGCAAAGCCGATGAACTTGCCGAACTTGCTGAAGGCACTTTTGGGACTAAAATGCTAAAATAAGGCGGAAGGTAATAAGGTTGAAGGTAGAGGTGAGCCATTGCATGGAAAAGTAACCGATAATATACTGTTATTGCCCTATAAACCTGATAGTAGCGGGCACGGAGTGTAACGGAGTAAAGCGGATAGCAGGACTGGACATCAATAGCATGATGCAATTGATTTTTTGAATAAAACAGAAACCGGTGCAATCTAATAGTCTGCGAAATTAAACGAACCAGAAACAATAAAACGAACCACAAAATGAAAAAAATAGCCATAATCGGAAGCGGAAATATCGGTTTGTCTTTAGCCAAAGGATTGGTTAAGGCCGATTTTGCCAAAGCGGTAGACATTGCGCTTACCCGTAGAAATATTGACCATTTAAAATCGTTTGCCGAGGCTGGCTTTGCGGTTAGCAACAACAATAAACAGGCGGTAGAAGCTGCTGATGTTGTGATTTTAGCAGTACTGCCGCAACAGCTAAATACGGTTTTGGATGAGATTAAACCTTCGATAAACCCGGCTAAACATTTGGTTATTTCTGTGATTTCGGGTGTGAGCTGTGCTGCCGTTCGCGAGAAATTGGGCGATGATGTAGAAGTGGTTCGCGTAATGCCGAATACAGCCATTGCCATTGGCCAATCTATGACCTGTATGGCCAGCGATAATGCATCGGCCGAAAATATTGCAGATGTTACCCGGATGTTCGAAACCGTTGGATCAGTTGTAAAAATCAACGAAGATTTAATGACTTCGGCAACCGCACTCTGTGCCTGCGGTATTGCTTTCTTTTTAAGGGCTATCAGGGCGGCATCACAAGGTGGGGTAGAAATTGGCTTCCACGCCGATGAGGCTTTAAAAATGGCCGTTCAAACAGCAAAAGGAGCAGCCGATTTACTTTTATTACATGGAACGCACCCAGAATCAGAAATAGATAAGGTAACTTCGCCGAAAGGTTGTACCATTGCAGGTTTAAATGAAATGGAGCACAATGGTTTTAGCTCATCATTGATAAAAGGGATTAAACTCTCGGCTTTAAAAGCAGGAAATCTGTATACCAAAGAGAGCTAAAAGCCGAAAGAATAAGCTAAAGGCAAAATAAAAGGTAGAAAGTTTAAAGATGGGTTAATTCTTGATGCTTACTGCTAATTACTCGATACTATGTTAATAGAAAATATACAAAAGGAAAGTCTGGATTTGTTGCGGCAGTTAATCCGTATCCAGTCTTTTAGCAAAGAAGAAGATAGAACAGCAAATTTAATTGCACAGTTTTTGGAAGAGAGGGGCGTAAAGACCCAGCGTAAAATGAATAATGTTTGGGCTTACAATAAACATTTTGATGCCGCTAAACCAACCTTGCTGCTAAATTCCCACCACGATACGGTTAAACCAAACTCTGGCTACACCCGCGACCCTTATGATGCCGCAATTGAAGGCGACAAACTTTTTGGTTTGGGCAGTAACGATGCCGGCGGCTGCCTGGTTTCGCTGATCGGAACGTTTTTATATTATTACGAACAGGAAAACTTAAAATACAACATCTGTTTGGCCGCAACTGCCGAAGAGGAAATATCGGGCAACAATGGTTTAGAACTGGTATTGCCTGATTTAGGCGAACTGGAATTCGGAATTGTAGGCGAACCTACAGAAATGAATTTGGCCATTGCCGAGCGTGGTTTGTTGGTGCTGGATTGTGTTGCTCATGGTAAAGCTGGCCATGCCGCAAGAGAAGAAGGCGAAAATGCCATTTATAAAGCCTTAAAAGATATCGAGTGGTTCAGAAATTATCAGTTCCCGAAAGTATCGGAGGTATTTGGTCCTTTAAAAATGACTGTTACCATTATCAACGCAGGTTCGCAGCATAACGTTGTACCGGCCAACTGTACTTTTACTGTTGATGTACGTGTTACCGATGCCTACACCAACGAGGAAGTTTTAGAGATTATCCGGGCAAATGTTGATTGTGATGTTACGCCACGGTCCATCCGCTTAAAACCATCGAGCATTGATAAAAATCATCCTGTAGTTCAGGCTGGTGTTGCGCTTGGCAGAACAACTTACGGTTCACCAACAACATCAGATCAGGCTTTATTGGATATCCCATCAGTAAAAGTTGGTCCAGGTTTTTCGGGCCGCTCACACATGGCTGATGAGTTTTTGTACGTTAGGGAAGTAGCCGAAGGAGTTGCTGGTTATGTAAATATGTTGAAGCCGGTTGTTGAAGGTTAAATGTTAGAAATCAAAGGTTTAAGTTGTCTTATGAAAAAAATCTTATAATATTGTTTATCTTTACATGATGAAAACTTATTCTACTTTCATAGAAATTGATTCCAATAAACGTTTTGGTAAACCTTGTATAAAAGGAACCAGAATTGCCGTTTATGATGTTTTAAGTTGGTTGTCTAACGGAATGACTATTCAGAACATTTTAGAAGATTTTCCTGAAATTAAAGAAGAAGAAGTATTGGCCTGTCTGGCTTACTCTGCAGATCGGGAACATAACATAAGAGTTGCCTAGTGAAACTATTGTTCGATCAAAACATATCACATAGGATAACAAAACTTTTATTGGCTGATTTTCCAGCTTGTGATCAAATAAGACGTTTAAAATTAGAAAATAGGTCAGATAAAGAAATCTGGACTTTTGCTGGTCAGAATGGCTATGTGATTGTAACCTTTGATGCAGATTTTTACGAATTTTCTAACTTATATGGGCATCCTCCCAAAATAATCTGGCTTCGCTTTGGAAATAATACCACTAATGGAATTGCAAAAACCTTAGCAGAGAAAAAGGAATTAATAGATGATTTTATAAAACAAGATGAGTTTTCTTGTTTAGAACTTCAGTAAATAATGAAATATGAAACCTGCTTAACAAGCTTCATGGCCCATTAAAAAATAAAGACTATAATGAAAATCTGGCAAAAAAATATAGATGTAAACAAGTTTGTAGAAAGCTTTACCGTGGGTAAAGACCGTGAGCTCGATCTGCAAATGGCAAAGTTTGATGTTTTGGGCTCTTTGGCCCATACCCAAATGCTCGAGACCATTAATTTGCTCACGGCGGATGAATTAAAAACCGTTCAGCAGGAGCTTAAAAACATTTATGCTGAAATTGAAGCAGGAAACTTTACCATCGAAGATACAGTTGAAGATGTTCACTCGCAGGTAGAATGGCTGCTTACCCAGCGCATTGGCGAAGCTGGGAAAAAGATCCATAGCGGCAGGTCGCGTAATGATCAGGTTCTGGTTGATCTAAAACTTTTTTTCAGGGCCTGTATCGAAGATATGGTAAACCAAACTTCAACCTTGTTTAACCAGTTAATCGAGCTGAGCAATACGCATAAAGATAAATTAATGCCAGGTTATACACACCTGCAGATTGCGATGCCATCATCATTCGGTTTATGGTTTGGTGCTTATGCCGAAAGCTTGGCCGATGACCTAGAACTGATGCTTGCGGCCTGGAAAATTACCAACAAAAACCCTTTGGGCTCTGCTGCTGGTTATGGCTCATCGTTTCCATTAAACAGAACCTTAACCACCCAATTACTAGGCTTCGAGAGCTTAAATTATAATGTAGTTTATGCCCAAATGGGACGTGGTAAAACCGAAAGGATTTTGGCGCAGGCCATGAGCGCTGTTGCAGCAACTTTAGCCAAAATGGCTATGGATGTTTGTTTGTTCATCAACCAGAATTTTGGTTTTATCAGTTTTCCGGCCGAGCTTACCACAGGTTCGAGCATTATGCCGCACAAAAAAAATCCGGATGTTTTTGAACTGATCCGTTCGCGCTGCAATAAAATACAGGCCTTACCGAACGAAATTGCCATGATGATTACCAATTTGCCATCAGGTTATCACCGCGATTTACAGTTGTTGAAAGAAAACCTTTTTCCGGCAATCACTTCTTTGAACGAATGTTTGGAAATCGCCACTTTTATGTTCCAGAACATTACCATCAAGGATGATATTTTAAAGGATAAAAAATATGATTACCTGTTTAGCGTTGAAGTAGTAAATGATCTGGCTTTGCAGGGTGTACCATTTAGAGAAGCCTATAAAATTGTTGGCGAACAGATTGAAAATGGTACTTTTGCCCCATCGAGCCAAATACATCATACACACGAAGGTAGCATAGGCAACCTTTGCAACGAACAGATATCGGCTGCTATGCAGGCTGTTTTATCACAGTTTGGTTTCGGAAAAGTGAATAAAGCAATAGAAGATTTAATAGCATAATATGAAAGTTTCAGTAATAGCCAGTTCATTAATTGGTTCAGAAATTATAAAAATCGGTAACGAGGTTAACGAAATGAAGCGCAAAGGTGCATCAATTGCTAACCTAACGATCGGCGATTTTGATTCGAATATTTACCCAATTCCCACTGAATTAAAAGCGGGTATAGTTGAGGCATACCATGCCAATCAAACCAACTATCCACCTGCTGATGGTGTTTTGCCATTAAGGGAAACAGTTTCTGAACTATTGAAAGACAGGTTTGGTTTAGATTATAACACCAACAGTATCCTGGTTTCAGGAGGTTCGCGCCCGTTGATTTACGCTACTTTCTTAGCATTGATCGATCCTGGAGATACCGTTGTTTTCCCTGCACCATCTTGGAACAATAACCATTACTGCCACCTTACTTCGGCAAATGCAATTGCGGTAGAAACCGATGCGGCCCATAACTTTATGCCAACTGCGGCGCAGTTAAAACCACATTTAAAAGGGGCTACTTTATTGGCTTTATGTTCGCCTTTAAACCCAACTGGAACCATGTTCGATGCTGATTCGTTGGCAGAGATCTGTGATGCTGTGCTGGAAGAAAATGCAAACCGTGGTGCCGATGAAAAGCCCTTGTACCTGATGTACGATCAGATTTACTCTTTACTAACCTTTGGAAAAGAGCATGTAAATCCGGTTTCTTTACGCCCGGAAATGAAACCGTTTACCATTTTTGTTGATGGCAGTTCGAAATGTTTGGCTGCTACCGGCGTACGTGTTGGATGGGGATTTGGTCCAGAAGACATTGTAAATAGAATGAAAGCTTTGGTTGGCCATATGGGTGCCTGGGCGCCAAAAGCCGAGCAGGTAGCCATGTCTAACTATTTTAATGATAAAGCACAGGTAGATGCTTTCTTAACTGGTTTTAAAGCTCAGATTCAAGACAGTTTAAATGCATTGTATAATGGGTTTAACGAGTTAAAAGCTGAAGGTTTTAACGTAGATGCAGTTGAACCAATGGGTGCAATTTACCTGACCATTAAAATCGACTATATTGGAAAGACTACCGAAGATGGGCAGCTTTTAAAAGATAGTGCAGATGTAAATTTCTACCTGATTAAAGAAGCAGGTGCTGCTTTGGTACCATTCTCAGCTTTCGGTAACGAACATAGCATGCCTTGGTTCAGGGCATCGGTTGGCGCCTGTACCTTACAGGATATTAAAGATATGCTGCCAAGAATTAAAACAGCTTTAAGTAAGTTGAAATAAATTATAACGCATAAAGAAAAACCTCTTCAATTAATTTTGAAGAGGTTTTTTTATTGGACAAGGTTATAACTTAACTCTTAAACTCGCTTGTTTTATGGAAATCGATATCTGGATAATCCTGTTTGGTTAAGTTGATCATGTATTCACTATCGGCCAAATAAACAGGATTAGCTTCTTTATCAAAGCCGATATGCTGTTGCTTACGCTTTACAAATTCATCCAGTTTTTTTCTATCGGCAGAGGTTACCCAGCTCGATCGGGTATAACTCAAGGTACGGAAACGGCATTTAGCGCCATACTCGTGCTCTAACCTGAAGTTAATTACCTCAAACTGTAGCTCACCAACAGCGCCGATCACTTTTCTGTTTCCGGGTTGCATTACAAATAATTGCGCAACTCCCTCATCCGTTAATTGCTCAATGCCTTTTTCCAATTGTTTGGTACGCATTGGGTCCATGTTTTCTACTTCTTTAAAAATAGATGGAGAGAAACTTGGGATTCCTTTGAACTGCAGTTTTTCGCCTTCGGTCAAAGTATCGCCGATTTTAAAGTTGCCACTATCGTATAAACCTACCACATCACCAGGCCAGGCCTCTTCTACAATACTTTTCTCATTGGCCATAAAATCCATCGGGTTGGAGAATTTCAGCTTCTTATCCTGACGGGTATGGTAATAAAATTTATTGCGCTCAAATTTACCCGAGCAAATACGCAAGAAAGCAATCCTATCGCGGTGTTTGGGGTCTAAGTTGGCGTGGATTTTAAATACGAAACCACTAAAGTTTTTTTCTTCCACCAATACATCACGCTCTTCGGCCTCACGGTGCTTAGGACTAGGGGCAATGTCAATAAAAGTATCCAAAAGTTCTTTAATACCGAAGTTGTTGATGGCACTGCCAAAAAATACCGGAGCAACTAAACCATCGGTGTACAGATCTTTATCAATCTTACCATAAATGCCGTCAACCAGCTCCACATCATCTTTTAGCGTGTTGATTTCGTTTTCTTTCAGGTAATTCAACAAAGATGGATCGTTTAAATCGCTTGCCGCCACAACCGAATCTGTTACTTTGGTTTTATCTGAATTGAAAAGATTTAAATGTTTATTGTAAATGCTATAAACCCCTTTAAAGGTATGCCCTTGCCCAATTGGCCAAGAAAGTGGGCATAAGCTAATATTCAGTTTTTCTTCAATTTCATCCAATAAATCGTATGCTTCTTTACCTTCACGGTCCATTTTATTGATGAAGATAATTACAGGGGTATTACGCATGCGGCAAACCGACATCAGTTTTTCGGTCTGTTCCTCTACACCTTTCACGCAATCAACCACTAAAATCACACTATCTACAGCAGATAAAGTTCTGTACGTATCTTCAGCGAAATCTTTGTGACCCGGTGTATCTAAAATATTGATGCGTTTTCCGCTATATTCGAAACCCATAACAGAGGTTGCAACCGAAATGCCACGTTGCTTTTCAATCTCCATAAAATCGGAGGTGTTACTTTGATTGGCTTTGTTCCTTTTAACCGCACCGGCCGTATTGATGGCACCACCAAAAAGCAGAAATTTTTCTGTCAATGTGGTTTTGCCCGCATCGGGGTGACTAATAATGGCAAAGGTTTTACGTTTTTCTATTTCAGGGTTAAGCATAATAAAAAGGAAATTATAAGATAGGCGGAAGCGTTAAAGAAATCTTGCTAAAAGAAGAATTTTAGATTTTTGCTCCATGAGGTTGCAAAGATACGAAAAACTGGCTAATTGCACTATCGCCCAGGGTTTAAAACCATCTCACGAAATTGGCCAAGGTTTAAACCCACGTCGATAGCTTAAAGATAAAAAACAAAATAATCCTGAAATTTTATAAATCATACCTATTTTTGTGCTAAAATGTTTAGCTTTATTCATCCCGCCGTTTATTGCAAACTAAAATTTTACTGCTGATGCCCACTTTAGAAGAAACTTCTATGCCCGCA
Organism: Pedobacter sp. GSP4; assembly: GCF_051857575.1. NCBI lineage: Bacteria > Pseudomonadati > Bacteroidota > Sphingobacteriia > Sphingobacteriales > Sphingobacteriaceae > Pedobacter > Pedobacter sp. GSP4. Next base: position 130,299 of record NZ_JBPZIR010000011.1, read on the forward strand.
GAAATTGCGGCTAAATTTGTAAATTACACGTCGAAACATGTTTTCTTAACCGGAAAGGCGGGAACTGGAAAAACAACTTTTCTACGCAAACTTATCCAGCTTACGCATAAAAAAGCAATGATCTGTGCGCCAACAGGCATTGCAGCCATCAATGCGGCAGGGGTTACCATCCATTCGCTTTTTCAGTTGCCTTTTGGTGCTTTTTTCCCTGATGCTGCTGGCAGTATTATTAATCAGAACATTACATTTAACTTCAATACGCCCCGTACAATTGTTAAGCATCTTAATATGCAGGGCAATAAGCGCCGCATGATCCAGGAGTTGGAACTATTGGTGATTGATGAAGTAAGTATGCTGCGGGCCGATATGCTGGATGCAATTGATTTTTCATTGCGCTACATCCGCAGAAATAGAAATGTGCCCTTTGGTGGTGTTCAGCTTTTGTTTATAGGCGATCTGCACCAGTTGCCTCCGGTGGTAAAAAACGACGAATGGAGGGTGATGGCCGGTTTTTATAAAAGCATTTATTTTTTTGATGCATTGGCTTTGCAGGATAATCCGCCAATTTATATTGAGTTGGATAAAATTTACCGTCAGGATGATTCGGTATTTATCGATCTGCTTAATAATTTGAGGAACAATACCATTACTGCCGAAGATACTGCCTTGTTAAAACAGCACTTTAAACAGGATTTCAAACCTGCTGCACATGAAAATTACATTACCCTAACTACCCACAACAATAAAGCCGACGCCATAAACAGGGAACGCTTAACCCAGCTCCAAACCAAATCGTACTTTTTTGAAGCCAAAGTGCAGGGTGAATTTAACGAGTATGCCTACCCAAATGATAGAAGTTTGGAACTTAAGGTTGGTGCGCAGGTAATGTTTATCAAAAATGATATGACCGCCGAAAAGCGGTATTACAACGGTAAAATCGGGGTGATACACCATATTGAAAAGGATACCGTAGAAATTGAACTGCCGGAGGATAAAACAGTCATCAAGATTTCGCCCTATACCTGGGAAAACGTAAAATACAAACTGAATGAGGCCACTAATGAAATTGATGAAAATGTTGCCGGCTCATTTATCCAATATCCGATAAAACTGGCCTGGGCCATTACGGTGCACAAAAGTCAGGGTTTAACATTCGATAAAGCCATTATTGATATCGGAGATGCATTTGCCCCTGGACAGGCCTATGTCGCACTTTCGCGTTTACGCTCGCTTAAAGGTTTGGTTTTAACTTCCCACCTGCGTGATAGCGGTTTGCAGCAGGATCAGAATATCCACTATTTTTCTAAAACAAAGCAAACTTCCGAGGTGCTGAATCAACAGATTAGTGCCGAAAGTTACGATTTCATCAGAACCTATTTATTATCGGCCTTTGATCTGAATCTGGTGCGTTATTACTTTAAAGAACACATGCAGACTTTTGATAAAAGCGAAGCAAAATCGACAAAACAGCGTTATGATAGCTGGACGATGGATCTTTATAAGGATTTCCAGAAAATTACCGCAACGGCCGATACTTTTATCAACCAGCTTAAAAATCTGTTTGCCCAACAAACGGAGCACACGCTATTTAATGTTTCGAAAAGGGTAGATGCCGCATTGAAATATTTCAATCCTTTGGTAAAAGGTATTTCTGATCAGTTTTTAGCCCATATTGAGGCAATAAAAGAAGAAAAACAGATTAAAACCTATTTAACCGAATTGCTTGAACTGGAGATTTTGGTATATGAACAGCTCAAAAAAATGCACAAGGGTAAAGCTTTATTACAGGCCATTATTGAGGGTAAAGAATTTAGTAAAGCCGATACCGATGCCTTGTTGAATACATCCGAGCGCAATGCACAATTGCAAAAGGCCATACAGTTAAAAGGAATTACCTTAAAGGTGAAATCGGCTGCTGAAAAGAAAAAGAAAGAACCCAAAGTAGATACCAAACTGGTTAGTTTCGAGCTTTACGAGCAGGGTAAAACCATCGAGGAAATAGCCAAAGAACGTGGTTTTTCTGTAGGTACCATTGAAGGGCATTTGGCATATTACGTTTCTACCCAACAATTGGATGTAAGCAAAATGGTGAAAGCCAATAAAATCAGGAATATTACCGATGCCGTTGAAAGCCAGAAAACAAAATCTATGGCTACCATCAGGGAGTTTTTAGGGAAGGATTATTCTTTTGGCGAGATTAAACTGGTGTTGGCTTCGTTGTTTCCATCGGAGGAGTAAGGTGATTTTTTACCACAGAGTTCACGAAGACAAGGCGCAGAGAAAACCGAGTATTATGCACGCAATTTATTAATAAATATAAGTGCAAATGGAAGAAGACTTATTAACAAGAATTATTATTGGATTGGCTATATATATTCATAATTATTTAGGATGTGGAATATCCTTATAAAGGAGTATTTGTATTGTAATCTAATATTAAATAAATTTTTAGTCACTTGCTTAAAACGATTCGTCATGCTGAACTTGTTTCAGCATCTTTCCTGCAAAATAGACCCTGAAATGAATTCAGGGTGACGACTATATTTGAATATTTAGAAAAAATAGGCTATTCTAATGGCAAATTAATTTTTAGAACGTGTTAAATGGTAATCAAAGAGCCTTTATCTAAATCCCGTGCAGGCTATGGTTCTCAACCATAAAATTCTGTTATCTAGGTAAATATTTGTGCATGCGGTGATTAAAAACCTAAAAATATTTATCTTAGCATTTGTGGAAAAGGTTAAAGTTTTAGCGCAGTATATGCCCGAACCAGCGGCACCGCTAATTGCAAAGTGGATAGATTATTTTCAGTGTGAATTTAAGATAGCCAAAACCCGTTCTACAAAACTGGGCGATTACCGGCATCCTTACCAAGGTAAGGGACACCGTATTTCAGTTAATTTCAACCTCAATCACTACGCTTTTTTGGTTACCACTGTGCATGAATTTGCCCATTTACTTACCTGGAATGATTTTAAGAATAAGGTAAAACCCCATGGCTCGGAGTGGAAAAAGAATTTTCAGCGGATGATGGTCCCTTTCTTTGAGATGAATATTTTTCCTGATGATATCCATAAAGCGATTGATAACTATATGTCAAATCCAGCAGCTTCAAGCTGTTCAGATTTACATTTATCGCGGGCTTTAAAAAAGTACGACAGTGATAAAACAGAAACATTACATTTAGAACAATTGCCCATCAATACTACTTTCAAAATTAAAGATGGCAGACGTTTTACAAAAGGCGAAAGGATTAGGAAACGTTATCGATGTGTATGCCTGGATGATAAGCGTTTGTATTTATTTAATCCTTTGGCTGAGGTTTTTGTGGAGGAGTAATCTTCATGATCGTCATGCTGAACTTGTTTCAGCATCCTTCCAGCTAAATAGACCCTGAAATAAATTGAGGGTGACGGCCTCCCTATCTACACAAACTTAAACTCATCGCCGTCAAACAAGCCTTTATCACTCAGTTTTAAATGAGGGATCACCAAGAGTGCCATAAAAGATAGCGTCATAAACGGTGCAAGCAATGTTGAGCCTAAATCTTTGGCAAACTGATCTATAGATGTATAACTTTCTGCAACTTTGTAGCCATTCTCATTGCTCATTAAGCCGGCAACTGGCAAGCCCAAAACTTCTTCTTTCCCATTTCCGAGCGCAACTACACCTCCGGTTTCCTGGATTACTAAATTTACAGCCTCGCAGATGCTTTTGTCGTCTGCACCAACGGCAATAATGTTATGGCTATCATGTGCAACGCTTGAGGCGATAGCACCAGTTTTTAAGCCAAAGTTTTTAACAAAAGAAACCGCAATTGGCGCATCGTGATAACGGTTTACCACAACCATTTTCAATACATCATTTTCTATATCGCTAATGATGTTTCCATTTTCAACCTTAGGGACAACAAACAGTTTATTCGTAATCAATTGACCGTCTAAAGCTTCAATTGCCGGAATTTCCTTTTGCCCGCTGAAGGGATAAATAAAATCTTCTTCCTTTTTTAAGTTGCAGTCAAAATGGTTTACCGATTCTTTATCTTCTACATGTTTTATCCAGTTGCCAATCACTTTGCCATTTTCGGCCAATAGTACACCATCAATATAGGTTTGTTTAACCTTAAAATTTTGAAGATCTTCAATTACAATGAAATCTGCACTGTCGTTTACCTGTAAAGCGCCAACTTCCAGCTTGTAATGAAGAATAGGGTTAATACAGGCAGCCTTTAGCACATTAAAAACATCGATGCCCTTTTTTACTGCCCTTGCGCAGATTTCGTTAATATGATTTTCTACCAAACTATCCGGATGTTTATCATCGCTGCAGAACATCATCATTTCTGGCCAATCGTTAAGCAGATCAATCAATGCTTCGAAGTTTTTGGCTGCACTGCCCTCGCGGATCAGGATTTTCATCCCGCGCTGCAGTTTATCCAAAGCTTCTTCGGCAGTAAAACACTCATGATCGGTAGAAATGCCTGCATTGATGTATTTTTGAACGGCATCACCACGTAAGCCCGGTGCATGCCCATCAACCGGTTTACCTAGCTTATGGGCGGCAGCTATCTTTTTTAATACCTCTTCATCTTTATAGAGTACCCCTGGGAAATTCATCATTTCGCTTAGGTATTTAATCTCCGGACGTTCCAAAAGTTTTTGGACATCTGTATGGTTCAACTCAGCACCTGCAGTTTCGAAAACAGTTGCCGGAACACAGCTTGGAGCGCCAAAATTGAACTTGAAAGGAACGGTATTTCCGTTTTCTATCATAAACTCAACACCTTCCATGCCGCATACATTGGCAATTTCGTGCGGATCGCTAACGGTAGCGACAGTGCCGTGCACCACGGCCAATCTTGCAAATTCACTCGGAATTAACATGCTGCTTTCAATGTGCACATGGCTATCGATAAATCCGGGGATGATAAATCCACTTCCTTCCTGCTGCTCAGCAATTTTGGTGATTGATTTTATCCTTCCACTTTCAACCTCCACTTCGCCAAAGAAAATATTTCGCTTTGTGATATTGACTATGTTCCCTTCGACTTTGAATGTGCTCATTTCTTTGTGTTTAACCGTCGTCATCCTTTCCATATTTTAACATCGGGATCAGGATCTTAGCTCAGAGATGCTGAAATAAATTCAGCATGACGATAAGTGTTAGTAATTCAATAATTTATCTATCGTTTCTGCTAGCCTAGCCTTCGCCAGGAAATCATCTTCTAAAACCTTACTCATTGGAATTGCCGTATCTAAACTTGCACAGCGCATTACTGGTGCATCCAGATATTGAAAGCAATGCTCTCCTATCCATGCCGATATTTCTGCTCCAAAACCATTGGTTAAGGTGTCTTCGTGCAGAATTAAAACTCTTCCCGTTGCTTTAACTGCTTCTTTAACGGCTTCTTTGTCCCAAGGCTGTAATGTGCGTAAATCAATCAAGGTTGCGGCTAATTCGGGATGGCTGTCTAAATAATCTAAAGCCCAGTGTACGCCTAAACCATAGGTGATCAGCGAAAACTGGTTCCCGGTTTTTAAAGTAACCGCCTTGCCTATTTCGGTGGTATAATAACCATCTGGAACAGGGGCCGATAAACTTCGGTACAAATACTTATGCTCAAAATAAAGTACAGGGTTTGGGTCTTCAATGGCCGCCAATAACAAACCCTTGGCATCTTGGGGGAAAGCTGGATAAACAATTTTTAAACCAGGTGTTTTGGTAAACCAGGCTTCATTGCTCTGCGAATGAAATGGCCCAGCGCCAGTTCCAGCGCCTGTTGGCATTCGCACTACCACATCAGCTTTCTCGCCCCAGCGGTAATGTGTTTTGGCAAGGTTGTTCACAATCTGATTAAAACCTACAGTTACAAAGTCGGCAAACTGCATTTCTACAACAGCTTTATAGCCGTTTATGGAAAGGCCTAAACCTGCGCCTACAATGGCCGATTCGCAAATAGGGGTATTGCGGACCCTAGCTTTGCCATATTTGGCCGTAAAGCCATCTGTAATTTTAAAAGCCCCACCATAATCTGCAATATCCTGTCCCATTAAAACGAGGTTTGGATATTTTTCCATAGCTAAATCCAATGCTTCAGAAATTGCATCAAGGTATCTTTTCTCACTTGTGGTTTGATCGGGATCGATTACTTCCTGTTGGTAAGGAAAGTACATGTCTGCTTCTTCCTGCGCCGCATCGGCTACAGGTTCGGGTTCGTTAAAAGCTTCCTCAACTTCCAGTTCAATGTCCTTTTTTACCTCAATTTTTATATCGATAACTGAATCGGATGTTAATACACCCTGCTCAATTAAATAAGCTTCATAATTACTTAACGGATCTTTCTTTTCCCATTCATCAAATAGCTCTTGGGGAACATATTTGGTGCCCGAAGCTTCTTCATGCCCGCGCATCCTAAAAGTAAGGCATTCTACCAAAACCGGTCTTGGATCTTTTCTGATTTCCATGGCCAGCTGGTTAATGGTGTGGTAAACTTCTAAAATGTTATTTCCATCTATCTGAACACCTTCTACGCCATAACCAATAGCCTTATCAACCAGGTTTTTACACCTAAACTGTTCTGATTTTGGTGTAGAAAGTCCGTATCCATTGTTCTCGATCAAGAAAATTACGGGGAGGTTCCAAACGGCAGCGACATTTATGGCTTCATGGAAATCGCCTTCGCTGGTTGCGCCTTCGCCGGTATAAACCAAGGTGGCCTGTTGTTTATTGGCGAGTAGGTCGGCTAGCGCAATGCCATCAGCCAAGGCCATTTGCGGGCCTAGGTGGGATATCATCCCTATAATTTTATAATCTTGCGTGCCGAAATGAAAAGAGCGGTCGCGGCCTTTGGTAAAACCTGTTGTTTTACCCTGCCATTGGGCCATTAATTTTTTTAAGGGAATATCGCGCGAGGTAAAAACACCTAAATTGCGGTGCATGGGCAAAATATATTCATTGCTTTGCATGGCCAAAGTACTGCCTACGGCAATTGCTTCTTGGCCAATGCCCGAAAACCATTTGCCAATTCTTCCCTGGCGCAAAAGCTTGAGCATTTTTTCTTCAACCATTCGGGGGTAAAGAAGTCTTTTATATAAATTCAGTAAGAATTTGTCGTCTTTATCTCGTCGGTTGAAATGCATATCTGGCTATTTTGACTATTTTTTCCGGACTTAAGATTCCTTGCTCTTTTTCAGTTCTTCCCACTGTTTGGCAAAAGATTTATCGGCAACTTTTGGCATTTCCCGGTATTTGCCCCAGCTCTTTTTAAAAAAAGTTTTAAGCATAAAGTTTTTAAACTTACCGCCAAAGAAATCCATCCACTTGCGCTTTTGCATCATCCTATTGAACATACTCCAACCAATTTCTTCTTTTTTGCCATTTTCATGGCCTGCAGTAGCATCTCGGCGGTTAAGCAGTAACATTTTATGGATATCGATTTTAACGGGGCAAACTTCCGAGCATTTGCCACAGAGGCTTGATGCATAGCTTAGGTGCTTAAACTCCTCCATGCCTTTTAAATGCGGTGTAATTACCGATCCTATAGGCCCACTGTAAGTAGTATTGTAGGTATGGCCACCAATGTTTTTATAAACTGGGCAGGCATTTAAGCATGCACCACAACGGATGCAGTATAAGCCCTGCCTCTGATCTTTTTGTGCCAATAAATTGGTGCGGCCATTGTCCAGAAGAATGACATACATTTCTTCGGGACCATCAGTCTCGTTGGGCTGGCGTGGACCACTCAAAATGGTGTTATAAACAGTTAAATTCTGTCCGGTTCCATGCGAGGCCAGCAGCGGCCAAAAAAGATCCAGGTCTGCAATAGATGGGATTACCTTTTCGATACCAACAATAGCAATATGAATTTTAGGGAAAGTTGTGCTTAAGCGCGCATTTCCTTCATTTTCGGTAATGGCAATGCTGCCCGTATCGGCAATAAGAAAATTACCGCCACTAATTCCGATGTCGGCATTTAAGTATTTATCTCTTAGTAATTCCCTTGCTTTTTGTACCAGTTGCGGTGGTGTGGAATCAATAGGGGTGCCAAATTTATCGTGAAACAGTTGGGCAATATCGGCCGCACTGAGATGCATGGCTGGTGTCACGATATGATATGGTGCCTGGCCAAGCAACTGAACAATGTATTCACCCAGGTCACTTTCTAAAGATTCGATGTTGTTCTTCTCTAAAAAATCGTTCAGGTGAATTTCTTCGGTAGTCATCGATTTTGATTTGATAACTGTTTTACCGTTGTTTCTTTTAATGATGTTGAGGATTTCCTGTTGGGCTTCTTCGGCATCGTTGGCCCAGATTACTTTACCACCCCGACGTTGAAAATTGGATTCGAACTCGGGTAAAAATTTATCCAGGTTTTCCATTACACGCCATTTGATCACGTGTGCCTTTTTTTTGGATGCCTCTAAATTTTCGAATTTTGATAAGCCGCGCTCAACAGCTGCATTGTATTTACCAATATTGTAGTTTATGGTTTTACGATGCGGTAAATCGAAAGCTTTCTCATCAGATTTCTCTAAAAATTCTTCGGCTATATTCATCAATTGTGGTTTTTGTAATAGGTAACGACTATTAGCTAATTTTAGTTTTAGCCTCTTCGTTATAAAAACCAAAGATAGGAAACCCTATTGAGTTTATTTTTAGAAAAATTAAGCCATGCTGAAAAAAAAGACATGTTTTCTAGGTGTATTCTTTAAAATCGCTAAGTAATTCGTCAAAATCATCGCTCATTTTCATCCTTCCTTTTAGTAAGCCAAGTTTTCTGGTTTTTTGTTCTATATCACGTTTTTTTGCTGCCTTTTGCAAAATAAAATCAATAAAGTTTTCAACCTCTTGTTGGTTGGCAACAGGAATCATTTTGATTTTTTCTAGTATATGCAAATGGTCCATAAACTTGTTTTGTTAAAAATAACATTTTGATTTTAAAATATAACCTCTATTCGATTAGTATTTATTAGGGCCATTAATTTTATGGCCAAATAAAGAGTTCGATTGTCATACTTTCCCAAATATTTAGGATGAGCATCTTTCCTGTAATATAGACCCTGAAATAAATTCAGGGTGACGGTTATTATCTAGGATGTTAAAGTAGACCTCTAAGTATGTATGAATGTCAAACTCAGGTTATAATATGGAGGAGTTCAAGCATAAAAAAAGCCCCGATATTTTGCCGGGGCTTGGTATTTTTACTTTATTATTTCTTCGGATTGCCTTTTCCATCCATATCTACTGCCGGACGTTTAGCTCTGTTGGCCAATTCCCATGCGGTAAAATAGGTTAACTTTGCTCTTTTTGACAAAAGCGGGAAGTTAATTTTACTTACTTCATCACCTGGTTTGTGGTAGTCCTGCTGTAACATTCCATCATAATAGAAAATGATCGGAATACCTAACTTTGCAAAGTTATAGTGGTCTGAACGGTAATAAATCTGCTCAGGATCTTTTGGATCATCGTATTTATAATCCAATTTCATTTTGGTATAAGTTGCATTAACCTGCTCACTGATATTAGCTAAATCGCTGCTCAACATTTTAGAACCTACCGAATAAATGTAGTTTGCAGAATCTGGTTTACCCAAATATTCTTCGCCGGTACGGCCAATCATATCGGTATTTAAATCAGCAATTGTATTTTCTACTGGGAAAACAGGGTGCTCAGAGTACCATTCAGAACCCCAAAGGCCTTTTTCTTCTCCAACAACAGTCATAAATAAAATACTGCGTTTAGAGCCTTTACCAGCTTTTTTGGCATCGGTAAATGCTTTTGCCATTAATAAAACACCAGTTGTGCCCGATCCGTCATCATCTGCACCATTGTTTACTTTATCTGTTGCATTTGGATCGGTTACTAAGCCAATATGGTCATAGTGGCCTGTAAGAACCAAAACTTCCTTTTTAAGTACTGGGTCAGAACCTTCTAAATAACCTAAAACATTTTCGCATCTAACCGGTGTTTCAGTTTTTGCAGCGCTTGCAGAAAATGGAACACTCAAAACCTGTGAAGCAGGAGTTACGCTTTCGGTTATTTTCTTTTGTAAATCGGCAACAGTTGTATTGGTTGCTTTTAAAAGATCGTTGGCTACTGCAACTGATATTGAAATACGTGGAATTTCATTTTGTTTTTGAGCTTCGATAGCAGCATTGGTTTTAACCATTACGCGGCCTTTGTTCTGCGCTTGTTTAGAACTTTCGGTAATCCGGTCAACACTTGGATCGATTAAAATGATAGCCTTAACATTGTTCTCGGCAAAATATTTCGCTCTGGCATCAAGCATGGCACGATTGGCAGCCCTATCAATCCTTGCACCTGGTTTAAGGGTTGGATCGCCGCCATTGAACATCATAACCACTTTTCCTTTAATATCTGTTCCGGCAAAATCGTTATAGTTATCCTTTTTTATTCCGTAACCGATAAATACCACCTGGTCGGTAGAAAAAGTAAAACCTTTATCGCTGATCAGAGTAGGCAATACAACGTAATCTTTCTGGTATTCTTTAGGCTGTCCGTTTACTGTTACATGACTCTCTTTCAAAGTAACATTAACCAGATCAATTTTCTGAAAATAACCGCCATCAACAGGGCCTTTTAAACCGAGTGATTTAAAATAATCGCGGATGTAATCTGCCGCCATCCAAGCGCCTTTAGTACCGGTTTCACGTCCTTCGTAAGCATCAGATGCCAATACCGATAGGTGTTTGTAGGCATTCTCTGGGTTAATGGCCTTACTAAATTTTATCGCATCCTTATTGGGAACGAGTGGTTTAATCTGGCCGAAGCAGCTCGCTGTTACAAGCGAAGCCACGCCAAGGGCTAAAAATTTTTTATTCATTTATGATAATAGTTAGTTGAGTTTCTTGTTAACACGAAATTTTTTCAACCCTGTTCTGGTGACGACCGCCCTCAAATTCCGTAGTTAAAAAGGTATCCGTAATTTCTTTTGCCAATGCTGCCGATACAAATCTTGCTGGAATACACAAAACATTTGCATTATTATGTTTGCGCACTAACGAAGCCACCTCATTTTCCCAGCATAAGCCAGCCCTAATGTGCTGATGCTTATTTGCGGTTATGGCTACACCATTTGCCGAACCACAAAGTAAAATGCCATAGGTAAAATCTCCACTTTCTACCGCTGAAGCAACCGGATGGGCAAAATCCGGGTAATCAACAGAGCTGTCTGAATAAGGACCAAAATCTTTGACTTCGTAATCCTTCAAAAAATCTTTTAATATTTCTTTGTACTCAAACCCGGCGTGATCCGCTCCAATAGCAATTTTTATTTTTGTATCAGACATTGTCAAATTTATAGAGAATTATGAAATCTGTTCGTAATGTTTTTGTTAGTTAGCATAGAAAGCAGTTTCGGCCTTTTTCTTCTTTTTTTCAATGTATGCAGAAACAAAAATACTAAGCTCGTACAACAAGAACAAAGGAGTTGCTACGATTAACATGGTCATAATATCAGGTGTTGGCGTAACAATGGCAGCAATAATCAAGATAATTACGGCGGCATATCTTCTGCTCGATCTCATTAATTTTGGGGTCATTAAACCCAGCTTCGATAGGATGAAAATAATTACCGGAAGCTCAAAGATAATGCCTGTACCCAAAGTTAGGGTAGCAACTGATGAAAGGTATGAATCGACAGTGAAGGTATTTTTGATTTCGGCACTTACCGTATAACCTGTTAAAAAGTTAACGGATAACGGGCAAACTACAAAATAGCCAAAAAAGATACCTACGATGAAAAGGATAGATGCAAAAAAAACAAAACCGCTGGCCGATTTACGTTCATTATCATGTAGGGCCGGTTTAATAAAGCGCCATATTTCCCACAACAGGTAAGGGAACCCGACCACGATACCGCACATTACGCAAACATTTAACTGAAGGTTAAACTGACCTGCCATTTCGGTATTGATAATTTCGCCGTTAATTTTGGTAATACACATATCCTTACCTAAGGATGGAAAGTGTTCTACCAGCTTACACATCATGCGGTAGGTCCAGAAATCAGGTTTCTTTGGGCCGAAGATAATTTTATCCAGAATTTCTTCATTAAAGTAGAAAGCGATACCGGTAAAAACGGCGATGGCAATTACGGCTCTGATTAAGTGTTTGCGGAGAACATCCAGGTGATCGAAGAAAGACATTTCTGCCTCTAATGTGGTGCTCTTTTGTCCGATAGCTTTTGTAAGTAGATTTTTTTTAGTGTCGCTCATGTTGAAAACAAAAATACCATTCTATTTGAATAGAATGGTATTTACGTGTTAAATATAGAAATAGTTTATATTATTATGAGAAATGCTTCAAAAAATAGAATATAGCCTTGGCTGTAATTTTAAGGTTGCCCTGTAATTATGCTCAGTTGCTTTAAATTTGCAGCATTGGTATAATTAAATTGGTATACGCCCTCTTCTCCTGTAACGATTAAAGATTTAGGGCCAGCAATAACATCAAAACTTTTGATATTACTTAAGTGCTGCAGCATATTGTTGCCGATTTTGGTTTTATCAGCAATGCTGAAGCTCTTTATTCCATAGGCACCTTCGCAGAGAAACAAGTTATCTCCACTCGTACTTAGGCCATGTGGATTTTGCATGGGATAAACCGCAACCTGTTTCGGCTTGGTTGGATCTTCTATATCTACAACTTCTAGTTGATTGCTTGCTTGCCTGCACATGTTGCCTGTACGCAAAGTAACGTAAGCATATTTTCCTTGTACCACAACAGGATCGCAGGCAAAAATATGGCTGTAGGTAGAAAGTTGTACGGGATTGGCCGGATCGGCAGCACTAAAAATATGCATACCTCGATTCGTACCAATAAATAATTTGCTTTCGTAAGGGAAGATGGTTTCAACACCCCAACCTAGGCTAATTGCCTTTAAAAAAGTTGGGTTTGAGGCATTTTTAATGTCAAACAAACTTAAATTATTCATCCCAACAGTGTATAAGTAGTCGTTCATCAAGGTAAATCTGGCCATCGAGCCACCCTGACCAGAAGCATTACTGCTGCTGTAAGTGGCAGCGTCGTAATATAGTTTTTCCTTGTTTGTCTGTTTTTTGATTAGGGTATCCTTATAGTAGTAAAGATATTTTTGAGCACCGGGGGTATACAATTGATTGAAAACATCAGTTACTCTTTTAACCTGTTTGATATTGCTCATGTTTGAGATATCAAAGGCCAGTAAATCAATAAAGTTATCGGCGTAAAGGATATTGTTGCGGACTGCTAGATCTACGTTTCCTGGAATTTGAAGAAAACCCACATTTACAGGGGCAATTGGATTGGTGTTGTTGTAGATATGAATGCCTTCATTGGGTTCGTTAATGAATAGATAATCGTTGTAAAGGTATATTTTTCCTGTTTTTTTCGCTTGCGTAGCTTTGGTCATTCCTACAGGCAAAGCTCTCATTTGCTGAACAGAAATCATTTTCACAATCTGTACCTTTTCATACTCGTCTTTTTTACAGCCGGTAAATACCGCGAACGCAAATAGGAGAAGTAATGCGTTAATTAGATTTTTTTTCATAATCGGAGTGTTTTGTTATTAAACGAAAGTAATTAATTAAACGCTACAGTGATGGTTAAATATTAATTATCAGGCATTTAGCCAGCCATAGTTGAAATCTAAAAAGCAATAAAAAAGGCTATCCAATTGGTTTGAATAGCCTTTTCATTATTAAAGAAATACTTTTATTATTCTGAAAATTCGAACGTTTCCATAAACTTGGTCGTGAAATTTCCTGCCCTGAAGTTAGGATCTTTCATTAATTGCAAATGGAAAGGGATGGTTGTTTTAATCCCTTCGATTACGAACTCACTCAAAGCACGCTCCATTGTACAAATGGCTTCTTCACGCGTTTGTGCTACGCAGATTAATTTTGCAATCATCGAATCGTAGTTAGAAGGGATTGAATATCCTGCATAAACGTGTGTATCAACACGAACGCCATGGCCACCTGGAGAATGAAAATTCGTGATTTTTCCCGGAGAAGGGCGGAAGTTGTTCGCTGGATCTTCTGCATTTATACGGCATTCGATAGCATGCATTTCTGGCGTGTAGTTTTTGCCCGAAATCGGAATACCTGCAGCAACTTTAATCTGCTCTTTAATTAAATCGAAATTAATTACCTCTTCGGTAACCGGGTGCTCTACCTGGATACGGGTATTCATTTCCATAAAGTAGAAGTTGCGGTGTTTATCAACCAAAAACTCGATTGTTCCTGCTCCTTCATAATTTACGGCAACAGCACCTTTAATAGCTGCTTCACCCATTCTTACACGGAGTTCATCGGTCATAAATGGAGAAGGCGATTCCTCTACCAATTTTTGGTGACGGCGTTGAATTGAACAATCGCGTTCAGATAAGTGACATGCTTTACCATACTGATCTCCGATAATCTGGATTTCGATGTGGCGTGGATCTTCGATGTATTTTTCTAAATATAATCCGTCGTTACCGAAAGCTGCACCCGATTCCTGGCGTGCGCTGTCCCATGCATTTTCGAAATCTTCATCTTTCCAAACCACGCGCATCCCGCGGCCACCACCACCGGCAGTTGCCTTTAGGATAACCGGATAGCCCATTTCGTTGGCAATGGCAATACCTTCTTTAACACTGGTAAGCAAGCCTTCTGACCCGGGGATAGTTGGAACACCAGCAATTTTCATGGTTTCTTTTGCCGAAGCTTTATCACCCATGCCGTTAATCTGCTCGGGTGTAGCACCAATAAATTTGATGTTGTACTCGCGGCAGATATTAGAAAACTTAGCGTTCTCTGATAAGAAACCATAACCTGGATGTATAGCATCAGCATTGGTTAATTCTGCAGCCGAGATAATATTTGGAATATTTAAATATGAATCTTTACTAGGTGGGGGGCCAATACAAACAGCCTCATCAGCAAAACGTACATGTAAACTTTCGCGATCGGCGGTAGAATAAACAGCAACCGTTTTGATGCCCATTTCCTTACAGGTACGGATAATACGCAAAGCGATTTCACCCCTGTTGGCAATTAGTATTTTTTTAAACATAATTTTTTAATTGATGATTGTACCGATTATATGAATACACTGATTATGAGCGTAATATAAGCCGATAGATCAAATTTTAAATTAAATGCCATGGTTCGTGTTGCCACGAACCATTTATATATTTTTACTTGATGTACTGGAAACCAGCATCATTTAAAAAGAATCCCTGAAATAAATCCGATAGCTATCGGATCAGGGTGACGTTAATATTTAAATAGGTTCTACTAAGAACAATGGTTGATCGTACTCAACTGGCGATGCATTATCAACCAAGATTTTAACAATACGGCCAGAGATTTCACTTTCGATTTCGTTGAAAAGTTTCATTGCCTCAATAATGCAAACCACTTTACCTGAGCGAATTTCATCTCCAACGTTAACAAACATTGGTTTATCTGGGCTAGCTGAACGGTAGAAAGTACCGATCATCGGCGACTTAATGGTTAAGTACTTAGAGGTGTCTTCTGCAGCAGGTACAGCAGGTGTTGCTGCAACCGGGGCAGTAGGAGCTGTAGCAACTGGGGCAGCAGCCTGTACAAGCGGAGCTTGTGGTACGGTAGCATGCACAACTGTAGGTGCTTGGTTTGTTTTGATCGTGATTTTGAAGTTCTCTTGCTCAATAGCAACTTCGTTTACTCCAGAACGAGAAACAAATTTAATCAGTTCCTGTATTTGTTTGATATCCATTTTTTAGGCTAGTTATGTAAAAAATAGTGTTTATTGAATTAACTAAGTTATACTTTTTTTGTTTTAAATTTCTTTGCAACCGCTTAAGGTTGATGGTTTTATCGTTGATGGTTAATGGCAACGATGCTTTATTAAGCCGCGGATTAACACTCAACGCTAAGCGCTCCACTCAATTAATTAGAGTCGTAAGCCCATTTAAGGTAAACCGAACCCCAGGTAAAACCTCCACCAAAGGCGGCTAAAACGATGTTATCGCCTTTTTTCAACCTGCTTTCCCATTCCCATAAACACAATGGGATGGTACCGTTGGTGGTGTTTCCGTAACGCTCAATATTGATCATTACCTTATCGGTGGTAACACCCATGCGGTTTGCTGTGGCATCTATAATGCGTTTATTGGCTTGGTGTGGCACCAACCAGGCAACATCATCAGCGGTTAGGCTGTTGCGCTCCATAATTTCGGCAGCAACATCGGCCATATTGGTTACAGCAAATTTGAATACAGTTGGTCCTTCCTGATGAGCAAAATGTTCTCTGGCATCAATGGTTTCATGGGTAGCAGGCTTAACTGAACCACCGGCTTTCATCCCTAAGAAATCTCTTCCGGCACCATCGGTTCTTAAAATCGAATCCTGGATACCTAGGCCTTCTTCGTTTGGCTCCAATAAAGCACAGCCACAGCCATCACCAAAAATGATACAGGTTGTACGATCTTCGTAGTTGATAATCGACGACATTTTATCGCCTCCAACTACCAATACTTTTTTATGTCTGCCCGATTCGATAAACGACGCACCGGTTGATAATCCGAAAATAAAGCCAGAACATGCTGCCTGTAAATCGTAACCCCATGCATTGGTCGCACCAACTTTATCGGCTAAAACGTTTGCTGTAGCAGGGAAAGTAAAATCTGGAGTAGTGGTGCAAAAGATAATCAGTTCAATTTCTTTAGCATCAATTCCTCTCTTTTTAAGCAAACCGTTTACAGCATGAACAGCCATATCGGAAGTACCTAAACCTTCTCCCTTTAAAATTCTACGTTCTTTGATCCCTGTTCTGCTGGTAATCCATTCATCCGAAGTGTCAACAATGGTTTCTAACTCTGCGTTTGTAAGCACATAGTCGGGGACGTAACCATTTACTGCAGTAATAGCAGCGTGAATTTTACTCATTTTAAGAATTTTATAAATTATTTAAATGCCATTCTAATTTTTTCTACCAATCCGGTGGTAATCATTTCCCTGGATTGGAGAACCATGTTTTTAACAGCCAGCGGACTAGAAATTCCATGTCCGATAACAACGGGAGCGTTAACACCTAGAACTGGGCTTCCACCGTACTGTTCATAATTAAAACGATCGAAGAACTCATCTTTAAGCCCTTTTTTAATGGTAAGCACATAAAAAGATTCTGCTAGTTTTAGCATCACGTTTCCTGTAAAACCATCACAAACAATCACATCGGCTTTATCGTTAAATAAATCCCGTCCTTCAACATTGCCAACAAAGTTAAATAAGTTAGTGTCTTTCATCAATGGGAAAGTGGCCATGCTGAGCATATTTCCTTTCTCATCTTCCTCGCCAATATTCATCAGGGCAACCTTTGGATTTTCTACCTGCAAAAGATTTTCTGCATATAAACTGCCCAGAACGCCAAACTGCAATAAAATATCAGGTTTACAATCGGCATTTGCGCCAACATCTAAAAGCAGGCCAGTGCCACCTTTAATTTTAGGAAGGATTGTACATAAACAAGGGCGGATAATGCCCGGAATAGTTTTAACGCTAAATACAGCGCCAACTAGCATGGCTCCAGAGTTACCGGCACTTGCAAAAGAATCAATTTTCCCCTCTTTTAAAAGGTTAAAACCAACTGCTATGCTCGAATTCGGTTTCTGAACGATTGCTTTGGTGGGATGTTCGCCCATACCAATAACTTCATCAGTATGAACGTATTCAAAATGATCTGGATTAAAGCCTTCTTCTGCAAGAATGGGTTTAATCTGTTCGGTATCGCCAATAAGAACTAAATGCTCTCCAGCGTTAAGCGATTGATGAGCAGCTATTGCTCCCAAAACAATTGCTTTGGGAGCATAGTCTCCGCCCATTATGTCGAGGCCTATTTTCATAGAAAAAATCTGTTTGTGTTAAGTCAGGTGTAATCCTGAATTTTTCAGTTGACTAAGGTATGACTAAAGCCGCTGAAAACACAAACAATTTTTTAAGAAAATTACCCAATCTGAGTATTTTCGATAACCAGTTTGCCGTTGTAGTATAAGTTACCATCAACGTTGTAAGCACGGTGAGGTACGTGGATAGCACCTGTTGCCGAGCATGTTGCTAAAGAAGGAGCAACAGCTTTATAGTGTGTTCTTCTTTTATTTTTTCTCTGTTTCGAGATTTTCCGTTTTGGATGTGCCATTGGTGTATAATCTAATTATTTTTTTAACTTATTAAGGGCTTCCCAACGTGGGTCGCTTGTTTGTTCATTTTCTTTTGCCTGCTCATCAATGGATAATTGATTTAAACGATCAATCATTTCCTGATCACAATCCTGATCAGCCTGTTCGCAGTTTTTGATATAGGGCACCGCTACGTTAATCATTTCGTATAAAGGCCCCGATATATCAATTTCGGTTTCTTTGCGGCTTAAAGTGATAATTTCTTCATCATCGCTTTCCAGTTCATCTTCGGCGAATTTAATAATCTGCCTTTCGTAAAGATTTACCGGTAATGAAAACTCAGATAAACATTTATCGCAATCTAAGTTTACGGTACCAATAACTTTGAATTTTAAAAGCATCATGGTCTCTTGTTTCTCAAGTTCCAGGTCTACTTTTAAATTTCCACTTTTAATTAACGAATACTCAAAAGCATTAAAAAAGCGGTCATCTAGCTCATAATCAAACTGATGAGTTCCCAATTTTAATCCGGTAAACGGTAATGAAAATTGTTTTAGTGGGTTCAAAGTACTGTAAAATTTTAGCCTGCAAATGTAGGGATAAAATAATTAGATAAAAAATGTTTTTTAAAAATTGTTGATGTTAAATCTTGATTTTTAGACATTAGAGGTTTTTAAAACCTCCAAGGTCTGTGTACGACTAGCCAGCCAGCACCATTTCTTTGTTGTTTCTGCTCCATTCGCTCCACGAGCCAACATAAAGCTTGGGGATAGGTAAGCCGGCATAATCCATGGCCAGAAGCGTATGGCAGGCCGTAATGCCCGAGCCACAATGCACAATTACATTTTCGGGCTTTACATGCGCCAGGGCTTCTGTATATTTTTCTTTCAATAGTCCTGGTGCCAAAAAAGCCCCTGTTGCATCTAAATTTTCGGTAAAAGGAATATTGGTTGCACCAGGAATATGCCCTGCAATTAAATCAATTGGCTCGGTTAAGCCTGCAAAGCGGTTGGCATCACGTACATCAATTACAATATAATCGTCGGTTTTGGTCACCGTTTCAACCTCTTTGATGTCAGATAGCGGTAAATCCCACGCTTTTACTTCGTAAGGATCAACGGATTTTGGAATCTCCACTTTATCGGTGGTTGGGAAACCTGCTTTTACAGCCGCCTGAAAGCCTCCATCAATTACCTGTACTTTTTCATGATCAATGGCTTTTAGCATCCACCAAAGCCTTGCAGCGGCGTTGCTGCCATTTTTATCATCGTACACAATTACATGGCTGTGTTTGGTAATTCCGAGTTTATGTAAAACGGCAGAAAACTGTGCTGCAGTTGGTAAGGGATGCCTTCCTCCGTTTTCAAAATTTCCGATATTGGCCAAATCTTCATTTACATTGGCAAAAAGTGCACCGGCCAAATGCTGCTCATCATATCTGGCCTTTGAACCGGCACTGGCATCAATAATTATAATTTCTTCATCCTGATTTAACCAGGTTAATTCTTCGGGTTTTATAATGGGTGATAATTTATTTTCCATATGCTATAATACTGTTTCCGCTCAAAGCTTTTGCAATATAAGAGATTTTGGAAATCGGGCCTAATGAGATTTTTTCCTTACCAAAGCCCAGAGCCCCAAAACCGGACCAATGGCCAGTACCATGTAAAGATATTGAACGTTAAGCTGTTTTGATAAAAGGTTGAGCACCTGGATACTGATAATGGTAATGGCAAAGCCGATACAATTCACCAATGTGAGCGAAGTTCCCCTTAAACTTTCGGGTGCATTTTGGGCAATGAGGGAAGAAAATAAGGGCGAATCTGCCGTGCCCGATAAGCCCCAGCAAAATAAAAAGATAAGAAAAGGATAAACCGAGCCGCTAAAAAGGAAAATAGGAGAGAGCAGGCAACATACACCCGAAATGGCCAGGGCTATGGTAGCTATCCTTTTTGCGCCATACCGCTGCGATAAGAGGCCACCGATCATGCAGGATATTCCGCCTGATGCAATAACCAAAAATGAAAATAATGGGATATTTAAATTGGAAGAAGGATGCTTGCTGTTGAAAAGCAATAACATACCCGGTAGAAAAGCCCAAAAAGTATAGAGCTCCCACATGTGGCCGAAATAACCGAAAGCTGCCGAGCGGAACCCTAGATTTTTAAAACCATCAAAGCAAGAGCGGATGTTAAATTTCTGTCCCGCTGTTCTAAACGGACCATTGGGTACCAACAATAAAATGGCAAGCGCGCCGGTTACCGATAGCGTAGATGTAGCGAAAATGACGTATTGCCAAGGGAAATTTGCAGTGAATGTTTTTAGTAGATGTGGAAAAGCGGTGCCAAATACCAGAGCCCCGACCAAAAAACCTAGTGATTTACCTAGTCCATCCTTAAAATAATCGGAAGCAATTTTCATCCCTACAGGATAAATCCCGGCGAGCATAAACCCGGTTAAAAAGCGAAACAAAAGCAATAACCTTACATCGGTTATTTCGAGGCAGATGGCGAGATTAAACAGTGCGGCTGCAATTCCACAGATGAAAAATACTTTTGAGGGCGAAAAAATATCTGAAATGGCAAAAAAGGCGAATGCCAAGGTTCCACTGATAAAGCCAAACTGTACCATGCTGGTAAGATTAGCTAAAAGGTTATGCTCAAGCGGGAAATTTTTAACAATATCAGGCAATACGGCATTTCCCGCAAACCATAAAGACGTGCACAAAAATTGCGCAATAACAATTATCGGTAGGATGTAACTGGTTTTCTTAGCGCTGCTCATTTTTAATTTGATGCACAATTTTAGCTAAAATAAACCTGATAGAAGTGGAAATCCTTTTTTGTTGCAGTAATTTAACAGCACAGCATAACCATCGCAAAAAAGATTGTAACGGATAGCAGGGCTTTCGGAACCGATGAAAAACAGGCCTTGCTTTGCAAAAAAAAAATATCGGCCAGCTAAGCCATCTGAGTACATCTCAGTTTTTAGAATGTCCGAGGTCAGATGTCCGAAGCTTGGTTGCTATAATCTAATCGTTTATTCCTATTAGTCTTTCCGCTTTAGTCTTTCTGCTCTAAAGCCTTCCACCTTATACCCTAAACCTTTTACCCTCTAAGAAGCGTCATCTTTAATGTCGAACTGCGTTTCTACCACTTTGCCGCCGGTGCGCAGTTGGTTGCTCAACATTTCTTCCTGCTCCCTACGGTTTTTCACAATATGGATGGCTGAGAATAGCGCTTCGGTAAACGAAGTAGAATCTGCCAAATCTTTTCCGGCAATATCGTAACCTGTGCCATGATCGGGAGAGGTGCGGACGAAGTTTAAGCCGGCTGTATAATTAACACCGTTGTGGAAGGCAAGGGTTTTAAAAGGGATCAATCCCTGGTCGTGGTACATGGCCAAAACTGCATCGAACTGTTTATAGCTGCCATTGCCGAAAAAGCCATCGGCAGGGTAGGGCCCAAAACAAACAATGCCTTTATCAAAAGCTTCCTGTATAGCCGGCGAAATTATTTCGGCCTCTTCTTTACCCAACAAACCATTGTCGCTGGCATGTGGATTTAAGCCCAAAACCGCAATTTTTGGTTTTTCTATCCAAAAATCTTTTTTCAAACTTTCGTTAATCAGCTTTAATTTGCTTACGATTTTCTCTTTCGTAATTGAGGCCGGTACATCTTTTACCGGAATGTGCCCTGTAACTACACCCACACGGAGGTTTTCGCTGATTAAAAACATCAGCACATCTTTACTGCCGCTTTTTTCCTGCAGATATTCTGTATGACCAGGAAATGCAAAAGTTTCCGATTGGATATTGTGTTTATTGATTGGCGCAGTAACTAAAGCATCAATATCGCCATTTACCAAATCGGCTGTAGCTCTCTCTAAAGATAGAAGCGCATATTTTCCGCCGGTTGACGTTACCTGGCCAAGTTCGATTTTTACATCTTCTTCCCAGCAATTAATCATGTTGGCTTTTTTCAATTGAGCCTGGTTGGCATGATTGATCACATTAAAACTAAAATCGCCAAGGTTATTTGCCTTTCTATGAAAAGATGAAACCTTGGTGTGGCCGTAAACAATTGGTGTGCAGTAATTTAAAATAGCAGGGTTGGATAATGTTTTAATGATTACCTCTAAACCTATGCCGTTCACATCGCCTATACTGATACCTATTTTAAGTTTATTGCTCATAATTACTGGAAAATTTTAGCGCAAAATACTGATTTTCGATTAAACCCTTTAAAAAAAATGAAACCGCAACGCAGGCAAAGTGATTCGCATAGAAATATTAAGCCTATCTTTGCATGCTTAGGCCGGATCTTAGTGACCTTTGTGGTTAAGATATCCGACAAATTATTGAGATATGAGTTTAGTAAAAGCGAAAAAACATTTAGGTCAACATTTTTTAACCGATAAGGGCATTGCCAACCGCATTGTTGAGGCATTGGTAAATACCGATAAATACAAGCAGGTTTTAGAAGTTGGACCAGGGATGGGGATTTTATCCGATTTTTTGCTGCAACGCGAGGATTTACAAACCTATCTGATTGATATCGATACCGAATCGTTCCACTTTTTGAATGAAAAATACCCTCAGCTTGGTGATAGGTTGATTAACGGCGATTTTTTAAAACTGGATTTTGATACGATTTTTCCCGGGCCTTTTGCCATTATCGGGAACTTTCCTTACAATATCTCTTCTCAAATTCTATTTAAGATTTTAGATAACCGAAACAAAGTGGTTGAAATGGTTGGCATGTTCCAGAAAGAAGTAGCGTTACGCTGTGCAGCACCTGCCGGGAATAAGGAATACGGCATTTTGAGCGTTTTTCTTCAGGCTTATTATAAAATCGAATACCTGTTTACGGTTAAGCCGGGTACTTTTAATCCACCGCCAAAGGTAAATTCGGCGGTAATCAGGTTAACAAGGAACGAAGTGGAGGCTTTAGACTGCGATGAAAAATTATTCTGGCGTGTAGTAAAAGCAGGCTTTAACCAGCGGAGAAAAACTTTGCGCAATGCTGTTTCTGCAGTAATGCCAAAAGATAAAATGGACGATCATATTTATTTCGAAAAACGTGCAGAACAATTAACGGTGGCCGATTTCGTGGCATTAACACAGCACGTTAGTAAATTGATGGCGGTTTAATTATTAGTATATTTTTTTTTAAACCAGTATTGAGGTATAAACCCTGGTTATTAATCCTCATGGTTAGATTTTACCATCTTTTGAGATTCTTCACTGCGTTCAGAATGACAACAAGATAAAGAGGAATTAAATCAGTGTAATCCTATAATCTGTACAGTCAACCGCCCTAAGTATTCTTGCAAAGCCGTGATTATTTTTACTGAATTTCTCCTTTCCTTTGCGCTGTAATTTTAACGGATTCTTATGATAGATTATCGCGAAATTTTTGACGGAAAAGGTATCGATTATTTAACTTACCGGGCATTGGTAGATCAGCTTTTATTGGAAGGCAAAACCACAGGCCCAGATCATTCGGAGGCGATGTTGCATTACAGCAAAATGAATGTGCAGCGCATGAACAGGGTTGATAAAACCGCAAACCTGACCGAAGAACTGAGTGCTGTTATTGGGAACCTAAAGGGAAATTATAAATTTTTGGTCATTACCGAAGGTTGGTGTGGCGATGCGGCCCAGATTATTCCCATTTTTAATAAAATTGCAACAACATCACTGGGTAAGATAGATTTGAAATTTGTGCTACGTGATCAAAACATCCCTTTAATTGATGCACATTTAACCAACGGTGGAAGGGCCATCCCGGTTTTAATTGTGTTGAACGAAGCTGCAGATCAGGTTTTGGCCACATGGGCACCTCGACCACAGGTTTTACAGGCACTTTTAAAGGAGTGGAAAAAAGAAATTCCTGATGCTTTGGTTGTAGCAGAAAAACTTCACGGTTGGTATGCAAAGGATAAAACGCAAACTACGCAGGCCGAGTTAACCGCGCTATTGGATGGATTGGAGGATTAATTATTCTCAATTGATCTTATAACAGCCTCAAGTTGTTTTTCTGAAATAGAGTCTTGCTCCGCCTTGTCGTAAATAGATAAAAGATAAATTCTTTCGTTAACAACGCGTACATTAGTAATCAACCTAACGCCACCCGATTTACCTTTTCCCTTACTAGAAATGGCAATTCTTATCTTATAACAATTGTTGCCAATAGGAATACCTTGAATAGGGTTTGTCTTAAGGTTTTCTACAAAAGTAATGATATCACTTTTAGCAGATTTGTGTTTTTTACAGAGTTTTTTGAATTCTTTATTGAATAGGGATGATGTAAATACATCAAATTTCATTTATTAAATCCTCAAACTTTTTTAATTTTATCTTTCCTTTTTCTGCTAATTCTGTTTCCTTGTAAGCATTGGCTAAATCATTAAGATATTTTTCATTTGATTGCTCAATGTGCTTAATCTTAATCCCTTTAATACTCTTCAATGTTTCTAAAATTGAAAAAGCATTATCATCTTTTATTTCCAATGTAACTTGCATAAGTCTAATTACTTATTTAAATATAGTGATTTTATTTCTTTAAAAAAAAGTCACATACTAATCAACAGAAACAGTTAAACCTTCCTGCTGTAAAATTTTACGATACACTTCCATTTCGGTAAAAGATCCCTCAAGTACCGGGCATTTACCTTCGTTGTGCACTTTCCAGGCAATTTTTTCAGCCTGCGACTCGTTATAATCCAAGTATTTCATCATGCAGTAAATTACATGATCGAAAGTGTTAATGTCATCATTCCACAAAATAAGGCGATGTACAGTTTTAAGGGAAGTTAAAATTTCTTCGAGGGTAAAGGTCTCTTCTTTGGTTTCTGTAGACATGGCGCAAAAATAACTATTTTTATGGAAGATGTAATAGTTTTAATGTAAGATGGAAGAGGTAAAATAGATGAGTGGCAATAGAATAGGGTAGTAAAATAGCTTACATCATACATTTTTCCTATTCTTACATCCCTTTTAATACATTTGTTAACCAAATAATATACGAGTATGCACCAGTCTAAAATTGCCGGAATAGGTTACTACGTTCCGAAAAATATATATACCAATAATGATTTAAGCCGTTTTATGGAAACGAGCGATGAGTGGATTCAAGAACGTACAGGCATACAGGAACGCCGTTTTGCCGACCGTAACGAAGAAACAACCACCACAATGGGCATCGAAGCTGCCAAAATTGCAATTGAAAGGGCTGGTATTACCGTTAAGGATGTAGATTTTATTGTTTTTGCCACACTCAGTCCCGATTATTATTTTCCAGGCTGTGGTGTGTTGTTGCAGCGCGAAATGGGAATGGGCGAAATTGGTGCTTTAGATATCCGTAACCAGTGTTCGGGATTTGTTTATGCCCTTTCGGTAGCCGATCAGTTTGTGAAAACAGGGATGTATAAAAATGTTCTGGTTGTTGGAAGTGAAAAACATTCGTTCGCTATGGATTTCGAAACACGGAGCCGCAACGTATCGGTTATTTTTGGTGATGGTGCCGGTGCTGTTGTTTTACAGCCTACCGATGAACCTGGCAAAGGGATTTTAAGTACCCATTTGCACAGCGATGGTGCCGATGCCGAAATTTTGGCCATGTATTATCCGGGTTCTCATGCCAATAAATGGTTAAAGGATAAACCTGCGTACCCTGAGCAAGAGTTGGGCGGTTTGTTTATGACGCCTGAAATTTTGGAAAGTGGGGCTGCTCTGCCTTATATGGATGGCCCGTCAGTTTTCAAAAAAGCGGTGGTAAAGTTTCCGGAAGTGATTAAAGAGGCTTTGGCAGCCAACAACCTAAGCGAGAAAGATATTGATATGCTAGTGCCGCACCAAGCTAATTTAAGGATTAGCCAATATGTGCAACAACTTTTAGGGTTAAAAGACGAACAGGTTTTTAATAATATTCAAAAATACGGCAATACTACTGCCGCTTCTGTACCAATTGCCTTATGCGAAGCCTGGGAAGCCGGTAAAATTAAAGATGGCGATCTGGTTTGCCTTGCAGCCTTCGGCTCGGGCTTTACCTGGGCCAGCGCACTGATTAGGTGGTAGGTTTTAGTTTTATAAATAACTATGCTCTTTTAGATCCCTTTGTGATTTATTTACCGTTAAGAAATTAAGGTAGTTCAAAAAAATGTACCTTAATTTCTTAGTGGTCATCACACCTATTTTTAGTTTTAGCCCTGATAAAACCCCACCCGGATTAAAATCTACATCCATAATCCGCACATAAAGCGATTTTGATTTAAACTGATCAAGATAATCGGTTTCTGCATTTTTGTTCTGATAATCTGTTCTTCAATAGTAAAATTTGGGATGGGTGATTGATTTTTGCTTACAACCGACGAAGAGAAATACAGAAATGACTAAAATACTTATCTTGCGCATATCAATTTTATCGATCAAAGTAATATAAAATGCGGGCAGTTTTACAAAGAGTTACACAGGCAAGCTGTACAGTTGATAACCAGATAACCGGAGCCATTGAAACAGGATTTTTGGTGCTTTTGGGCATTGAGGATGCCGATACTTTGGAAGATTTAGATTGGTTGGCCCAGAAAATTGTGGGCATGCGGGTATTTGGCGATGAAAACGGATTAATGAACAGAGCGCTAGCAGATGTAGAAGGAGATATTTTGCTGATTAGTCAGTTTACCTTGTTTGCCGCAACAAAAAAAGGAAATAGACC
Source organism: Pedobacter sp. GSP4 (assembly GCF_051857575.1). Classification (NCBI taxonomy): domain Bacteria; kingdom Pseudomonadati; phylum Bacteroidota; class Sphingobacteriia; order Sphingobacteriales; family Sphingobacteriaceae; genus Pedobacter; species Pedobacter sp. GSP4. Next base: position 157,161 of record NZ_JBPZIR010000011.1, read on the forward strand.
AGGTTTTACCCGGGCAGCACGGCCTGATGTTGCCATTCCATTGTATGAAAAAATGATTGAGAAGTTGTCGGCTTTACTGGGTAAGCAGGTAAAGACCGGAATTTTTGGGGCTGATATGAAAATAGCGCTATTAAATGATGGGCCAGTAACAATATTGATCGATACCAAAAATAAGGAGTAATTGGGAAGTGCTTTAAGTTAAAATCAACTTAAATTGATATTAGAAAAGTTTAGTTTAGCCATTCAAGATTATGCAAAACGACACAAGCTTTAACGGTACAAAATTAGCCAAGCAGGATTTAGGGATACTTATTTTATTCGTTGCTTTAAAACTCGCTTTACCTTTCTTTTTGGTTAATGCAGCATACAGTTTGCACCGCGATGAATTTTTGCATCTCGATCAGGCCAATCATTTGGCCTGGGGCTTTCAGTCTGTTCCACCGGTAACTTCCATATTTGCAGTTCTGATTAAGTTATTGGGTGGCGGTGAAAGTGTTGTTCGGTTGGTTTCGGGCAGTATTGGCGCAGCAACATTAATTTTTACCTGGAAAATTGTTGCTGAGTTCAAGGGGCGTTTATTTGCCAGGGTGCTTTCGGCCGTTGCATTAATCTGTTGTGCCATTGGGCGGTTAGATTTACTTTTCCAGCCAAATGCATTTGATATCCTCAGCTGGACTGCCGTTTACTTTTTTTTAATCAGGTTTTTTAACACCAAAGAAAATAAGTTCCTGTACTTTATGGCGGTTGCGCTGGGAGTTGGTTTTTTAAATAAGTACAGCATTTCTTTTTTAGCTGCAGGTTTAATTCCAGCGATGCTGATATCCAATCAACGAAAAATTTTCTTTAACAAACATGTATATTTTGCCAGTATTGTTGCCTTGCTGATCATGCTGCCCAACCTAATTTGGCAGTATACCCATCATTTTCCGGTTATTGGGCATATGAAAGAACTGGCCGCCACACAGCTGGATAAAATTAACCGTATTGATTTTTTAAAAGAGCAGCTACTGTATTACTTCAATGTTATTTTTATTGTTTTAGCAGGTATTTTGGCCTTGTTTTTTGCTAAGTTCTTTACAAATTTCAGGTGGATTGTTTTCAGTTTTATCATTTCATTGCTGTTGTTTACCTGGTTTAGGGCAAAAGCATACTATGCCGTAGGTTTATACCCGGTAATTATTGCTGCGGGTTGTGCAAGCTTAAGTTTTTGGCTGGCCCATGGGTGGAAAAAATACTTAAAGGGGGTAATGATAGTGGTGCCAATTGCCTTGTTCTGCCTTACCGTTAAATTCGCTTACCCAATTTTAAGTCCACAGCAAATAATGGCAAAACACGATAAGTTTGCTAAAATTGGGGTGTTGCGCTGGGAAGATGGTTTGCAGCATGATTTGCCCCAGGATTTTGCCGATATGCAGGGCTGGAAAGAAATGTCTGCCTTAACTGATATGGCCTATGCTAGGGTAAAAGATAAATCGGCGGTATTGGTGCGTGCCGATAACTATGGCGAGGCCGGTGCAATAAATTATTATTCGAGGTTCAAAAATATGAATGCCGTTGCTTACAATGCCGATTATTTATACTGGTTTAAAATGGATAAGCCGATAAAGCATTTGATTTTAATCAGAGAACCCCGGGAAGAAGATCCGCAGCGCAAAAAAGAGCAACCATTTTTTGGTAAGATTACCAAAATCGGGGAAGTAAAAACACCTTACGCCCGAGAAAAAGGAGCAAGTATTTTTTTGCTCGAAGATGCTAGTATCGATATTAACAGTAGGATACAATCAGAAATAGAAGAAGAAAAACATGACCATTAACGAAGCACAGGAAACTGTAGACCGTTGGATTAACACCACCGGAATCCGCTATTTTAACGAATTGACCAATACCGCCATTTTGATGGAAGAGGTTGGAGAGGTTGCGCGCATCATGGCCCGCAAGTACGGCGAGCAATCTTTCAAAAAAAGCGATGAGGACGTAAACCTAGCCGATGAAATGGCCGATGTGATGTTTGTGCTGATTTGCCTGGCCAACCAAACAGGTATTAACTTAACCGAAGCCTTAGAAAAGAACCTCGAAAAGAAAAGCATCCGCGATGCCGATAGGCATAAGAATAATGAGAAACTTAAGTAAGTTGTTGAATTATGGAATGAGTGAATTATAGATTGTTTAATTATTGTTAACATTCAATCATTCTCTCATTCAATCATTCTCTCATTCAATCATTCTCTCATTAAACTAACCGATAAACTCCATCAAACTTCTATAGGCTACAAAACGGTTTTTGAACCGCTCGTTTAGCTCGGCCTGTAATGCTGGTGCAAATTCTTCCTGGTATTGATTGTACTGAGCGAGTGTTTCTGCAACATATTGGGCGCAATAAGTAACACCCTCATTTGGAGAATCTACAACTTTTAATAAACGGTTAGAAACAAACATACCTGTGGCCATTACTCCCGGGATATGAACTTCCTGCATCCATTGTAACCATTCTTCGGCAGCTGTATCTTCTAAAATGAGCGTAACATTATATAAAAACATATTGCAAAGATAAGTAAATATATAAAGGTTAAAAAAGTAGAGATATCGGTTTTTTATTCTTTTAAGTGGTGGCAATCAATTAAATTTGCGCTTCCCTTTTTTTTTAAGTATGATACGCACTAACGACTCTCAAAAAATTGACAACTCTACCCGGAATTACATTTATACTGGTTATTTAACAGCAATATTTGGTGGCTTTTTAGGTCTGGTAATAGGCTGGGACCTGATGAGGAAGAAACGGGTATTGAGAAGCGGGGAAAAAGTTTTCTCCTATACTTTAACCGATCGGCAGCATGGCGCCAGGATATTAATTTTAGCCACCATCTGTTTTATTCTTTTACTTACTTTAACCATTATCGCTTTAGATGCTTAATTGATCAGAACAATGATTAACATTACCCATTCGGCTAATATCGGGGATCTTGAAGGTATTCTTGAGCTTCAGAAACAAAACTTGAAGCAGTATTTATCTCCCGATGAAATAAGCGGGCAGGGCTTTGTTACTGTTTCGCATAGGTTGGATGATCTGGAGAAAATGCACCTCCACGAAAAAAATATCGTTGCGAAAGATGGCGATAAGGTGATTGCTTATGTTTTGGGCATGACCGAAAAATCCAAAGGCGATATCCCGCGCTTGGTAGAGCTGTACGAAAGCTTTGATCATATCCAATATAAAGGCAAATCTGTTTCCGATTATCATTATATTGTGGTTGGGCAGGTTTGTGTTAATAAAGATTACCGTGGAGCAGGCTTGTTCGACCGCTGCTACCAGGCTTACCAAGATCATTTTAAAAACAATTATGATTTTGCCATAACAGAAATTGCGAGCATTAATTTACGCTCAATGAATGCACATCGCCGTATTGGCTTTAAAGTAATTTACACTTATAACGACAATAGTGGGGTAGAATGGAATGTGGTAATTTGGGATTGGAAAATAGATATTTAACTCTTTAACAGCAGCACCTTAACCAATATTTATGGCAACTGATTTTGTAACCTTTAGAAGATTTAATGATCAAGCGGCGGCTATAGAATTGGCAGAAATATTTAAGGAAAATAATATGGCGGTTGAGCTCGAAGATGTTTCCGCCAATTTTGATATTACTTTCGCCAATAATGAAATAGATAAGGACTACAGGGTAAAATTAAAGCCGGAAGATTTTGAAGCCGCCAATTCATTATTACAACAATTGGCTATAAAGGATCTGGCAGATATCGATCCTGACTACTATATTTTTGATTTCAGCAATGATGAATTAAAAGAAATTATTGAAAAACAGGATGAGTGGAGCAGTTTAGATTTTTTGCTGGCTCAAAAAATATTGCGTGAACGGGGTGTTGACATTAATATCGAGCAGATCCAGGCGTTTAAACTAAAAAGAATAGATGAACTGGCTGAGCCAGATAAAAGTCCAAAATCCCTTATTACTGCAGGTTATATTCTAGCATTTATTTGCGCGCCCGTAGCCATATTGATCGGCACCTATTTAAGAAACCATAAAAAAACGCTACCTAATGGAGAACGTGTTTTTGGTTACTCAACAGCAGATCGGGCACAGGGGGAAAGAATACTGATTATAGGTGTTTTTTTACTTATTGTTTTAGTGGCATACCGATTTGTAAAGTATACTTAATCTTTTAATCGGCATTTCGCCCTTAATCTTCAAATTTCTGTTCAGTTAAACCCCATCCCCGCGTAAATTCCTAAATCTTTTCCGGGCTTCGGCGCTGAACATACTGCCGGGGTAATCGGTAATCAGTTTCTGGAAATAAATTTTGGCCTGTGCAATATCGTTAAGTTTCTTTTCGTACAGGTCTCCCAAGGTAAAAAGCGCATCATCTGTCCAAATACCCTCTTTAAACTCTTCGGTTACTTTTTTTAGTATATCTGCAGCTTTCTGAAAATCGTTCGATTTGATGAATATCCTGGCTTTGCTCATCATAATCGCATCGCTAAGGCTATTCTGTGGAAATGCAATGGCTATGCTGTCCATTTTTTTGATTGCTTTTTCTGGCAGATTCCTAAACAATAGCATTTCTGCATCGGCATACATTTTTAGCGCATTGCTATCGGATGGAGTTTGAATGTTATCACTAATCAATAAGCTCAGGTTTAGGGCATCATTTGCAATAAGTTGCGAGGTAGCGGCCTTAAGTACCAGGCACTGGCCATTGCTGTATTCGAAATTGCCCTGGTAAAAAGAAAGTTTGGCGCTTCTAAAGCGTGCTTCGTTACCAATTGGCTGCCCCTCAAATTGCTTGCTTACCTGTTCGTAAACCAAAAATGCTTCCCACGGCTGGTTGGTCAGGATGTAAATGTCTCCTAAATCCAATTTCAGCTGGCCCACATCCTGATCGTTAACCCCAGGCATTTTTATGGTCTCTTCAAGCTCCTTTTCTGCCATTGAAGGCTGGTTTAAATAGTAGGCCTGCAGGTTGGCGAGTTTTTTGATCGCAAAAAGCGTATTCCTGTTTTTACCGTTTTCGTTTAGTAAAGTCTGGTAATCTTTTGCCAATAAATCGAGTGTGGCCACCGTATATTTTCCGTTGGTATGGAGGTTATACTTGGTATTTAGCATTTCTATTTTCGCCGGTAGATAGTATGGATTATCCTTCCCTTTGGTTAAAAGATATTCGTAAGCTTTAATGGCTGTTTCATAGGCGCTGTTTTCTACAAAAGTATAAATGGCATTAAATAAGGTTCCACCATCTGCTTTTGTGCGCTTATCAAAGGCAATTAGCTGGCGTAGCGCCATATCAAATTCCTGTTGCTGGATATAGTTCCAGGTAAGCAACTGGATGTAAATTTCGGCATCGGGCAGTTTTTGTACTTTCTTTAAAATGGCAGCCTGAAAAGTTTGATAATCGTTTTTATCTTCAAAAATGGAGGCAAGTACGGCTTCTGCCTGCGGTAAAAGTTGTGGCATGGTGGCAAGGGCATCTAAATACTCCTGCATCAGCATGGGCTTGTCTTTTTTAAAGCGGTAAATATTCAGCAGTTCAAAGGTAAAAAGCTGTTCGTTGCCCAAAATTTTCCTGCCCTGTTTAAAGGTTTGAACGGCAAAATCGTAATTCTCGAACCGGTAAAAGTTATTGGCGAGGTTTCTGATCTTAAATTCATCTTTAGGAAGCTTGGTAATTATCTCGCTAAAAATCTTATTTGCATTTTGAGTATCGCCTTTTTCCTGATATAGCTTGCCCAGCGCAATAGGGTACATATCGCCCTGCGGATTTTTTTTGATTTCTTTTTTTACCAGTTTTTCTGCCGCATCATATCTCTTCAATTTCAGCAGCGTATTAAAATAAAGGTCGAAATAAGCTTCATTATTTGGGATGGCATATAGTTTCTCCAACAGCACAGCGGCCTTTTCAAAATCCCCATCCTGATAGTATTGAATAGCCAGAGTACTTTCATCGGGCGAAACCGGTTGGTTGGAGCGGAAAATCTGTGCATTTGCCCCTAGGTTAAACAATAAGAATATGATGAAAAGCAAGCGGTTCATAAACCCTAAATTATAAGTTTTAAATGTAACATTTTAATACCTCTTTAGCTAAAGCTTCGGTTTGTATAAAACGTATTTTAAATGTTACCTGTATTTTATTTTGTGTATATGTTATAAATACTAAATTGACCCACAACTTATTATTGCATGCATAAGTAACATTGTTGGTGTAAACCACAGTTAAGTTGTACCGATGCTTTATTTTTGTTGTCCCGTTAAGGATTTTATTTATGCTAAAAAGGATTTTTCTATTGTTGATGGTTGCATTTATTTTTGCCTGTAAAGGCTCAAATGATGACACTATACCTGTAGATGACTTTTTTAAAATTCAGGATAAAGCGTTTTACCGGATCTCTCCGGACGGAAAAAGCCTTTCTTATTTAAAATTCCAGGATAAAAAATTAGACCTTTTTGTAGAAAACCTGGCCACCGGAAACGTAGTTCAGCTTACCCATTTGAACGAGAAAAGTATCAGTTTCCATTTCTGGACAAGCAATAACGAGCTAATTTATTATACAGAAGACGCATCCAAAGAGCGTAAATCTGATATTTTCGTCATCAATAAAGATGGAAGTAAGCAGGTGCAGCTGAGCGCCAACGAAAAAAACCGTTTAAGGGTTATAGAAGATCAGTTGATTGATGATAAGTATATTATTGTGGCCTCCAATAAGCGCGATTCGACCGTGTTTGATGTTTATCGGTTAAATGTGCGTAATGGCAGGATGGATATTGCCGCTAAAAACCCAGGTAATATTACAGAGTGGATGACCGATAGCAAAGGTGTACTGAAAATTGCAGTGGCCAGCGATGGGGTTAACGAAACTTTGATGTACCGTGAAAATGAAAACCAGCCATTTGCACCCGTAATTAGCAATAATTTTGAAACCACCTTACAGCCGGTAGCCTTTTCCGAAAATGAAGCCAACATTCTGTATGCCATTTCGAATGTAAACCGTGATAAAAATGCATTGGTTGCACTCGATTTAAAAACCGGGAAAGAGAAACAGGTGCTTTTTGGCAACGATACCTTAAATGTAGTAGATGCCAAATACTCGCGGCAGCAGCGGAAAATGCTTTTTGTAACCTGCGAAACCTGGAAAAAAGAAAAATACTATTTAGATGACAGTACCAAGCTTGCCTATTCCAAAATAGATCAGCTGTTGCCTGGCACAGAATGGAAAATTATGGACAAGGATAAAATGGATAAGGTGTTTGTGGTGAGAACATTTACCGATAAAAATCCGGGTTCTTATTATTTATATACCGCTGGCGATAACAAATTAAAAAAACTGACCGATATAAGTCCTTCCATTAAACAGGAAGATATGAGTGCCATGAAGCCCATTAGCTTTAAAAGTGGCGATGGCTTAACAATAAATGGGTATTTAACACTTCCAAAAAATAAAAAGGCAGCCAATTTACCGGTTGTGGTACTGCCCCATAATGGTCCGGGTGGAAGAAACAGCTGGGGATACAATGCCGACGTACAATTTTTGGCCAACCGTGGCTATGCAGTTTTGCAGGTTAACTACCGTGGATCTACCGGTTATGGAAAATCTTTTTATGCAGCCGGTTTTAAACAATGGAGCGATAAAATACAGGAAGATGTTAACGATGGTGTAAAATGGTTAATTGCAAAGAAAATTGCCAACCCCAAAAAGATAGCCATTTATGGCAATGGTTTTGGAGGTTATATTGCATTAAATTGTTTGTATAAAAATCCCGATCTTTATAAATGTGGTGGATCAAACTCTGGCGTAATTAACCTGTTCAGTTACCTGAAAACAATCCCGCCGTTTTTAAAAGCCAATTTGCAGATGTATTACGAAATTGTGGGCAATCCGGTAACCGATACAGATTATATGCGTTTTGCTTCGCCTGTTTTCCATGCCGACCGTTTTAAATCGCCTATTTTTATTGCGCAAAACCCCAAAGATCCACGTGTTAATGTAGCAGAGGGTGTTCAGTTTATTAAAGAGCTTAAAAAACGGAATGTACAGGTAACCTATATCGAAAAAGAAGAGGGGCCAAATCCGATTATGCGCCAACAGGGCCGAACCGCTCTGTATAAGGCGTTGGAACAATTCTTACAAGAAAACCTGGGTAAAAAATAGGGTATGGCCTTAGATAAAAAAAGTGGTTATCGTAAAAACTTTTCGCTCGGTGTAACCTTTATTGTACTCATTTCCATTCTTTTTATATTATCGCTGTTCTTGGCATTTAACTATAGCAAGAAATCGATAGAAAACGATTTTGTTTCAGAAAAAGTAAATGTGCTTGAGCAGAGTATTAAGCCGTATAACGATTTCTTTCAGAACAAAATGCCCGAAATTTCTTACTACAATGGCTTTTTGGATTCTGCTACAGCCTCGAAATTTGTAGATACTGTAATGCTAAAGTACCCATTTATTTCGAAGGTTACCTTTTACGATACCGAAGTAAAGGTAGCCCCGGTTAGGGACGGGATAAATGCCAACCACTTGGGTATTGGCCCAAAATCCATTTACCAGTTCGGCAAGGGCATTAGTGCCGATTCGATAAAAGTATACTCAGAAGATGATCCCGGTTCTTTTAATGTGGGTGATGATTTTAATGCCATGGCTTACAAACTGGCCACTTTTGTCGATCAATTGGATACAACCGCTGTCCCCACTCAGGAAGAGCTTTTTACGAACTTTTCGGTGGTGAATGCCAGCGATAACAAAATCACCTATTTGAATATTCCAAGCCGCGAAGATTTAAAAAACTATAAGGAGATGATGAAGCGCAAGTTAAATCCCTCTCCGGTTTACCAGCAGGATGTACTGGTTTTTAAGCTCGATGCGCACCACATCAAAATCGTAAATACAAGGCCTTTGCTCTACCAGCACATCCGTATTGAGCCGCTTACCTACGATCCGATTGATAATTCGGAAGAAAATATGAATACCGAAATAGCGCTTCCGGGTGCTTTTTCCGACTTTAAACTCTACTTCGTTTCTTCTAAATCTTACATCAAAAAGGAAATATTCATTTACTTTATGCCCATTGCACTGGTACTCTTACTGGTGTACGGCGTGCTTTTATTGGTGGCCTTTTTAATTTACCGTAACCTGAACATCAACAGTAAAATGTTTAAGCTACAGTACGATTTTGTAAATAACCTCACACACGAGTTTAAAACACCGGTTAGCGTAATTAAAATTGCTGGAAACAACATTAAGAGCGCAACAGCGCTAAGCCAGCGCGAGCAGCAGCTTTATGGTAAAATACTGGATGAAGAAGCCGATAAGCTGAATGGTTTAATGAATAAACTGCTGGCATTTACCCAGATCGAAAACAAAGCCATTAAGCTTAATCAGGAAGAAGTTAATATTGTCGATTTTATTGAAAGTACCATCGAATCGCACACATTAAAACACCCCGATTTTAATATCAGTTACGAGGTGGTGGGCTTTAAAACCTTTATTACCGACCCGGTGTTATTGGGGAGTTTGTTCGATAACCTGGCCGAAAATGCCTATAAATACTCCAAGCCTGACCAAAAGAAACTGCACATTAGTGCAAAGCTTATTAAAGGGGTTTTGGTGTTCAGGTTTGCCGATAAAGGGATTGGCATAGCTGCATCAGAATTAAACAATATATTTAAAAAGTTTTTCCGCATCCAGAATGAATATAACCAGATGGGAAGCGTTGGCTTAGGTTTGGCATTCTGCAAAGAACTGGTTAACTTTATGGATGGAGAAATCTCTGTAAAGAGTAAAGTAGGCAATGGTACAGAGTTTAAAATTGTACTGCCATATAATAATTAAATTTAAAATGGTTAAAATGTTAAACCTTTCAACTTTATAACCTTTCAACCTTACAACTGAATTAATACACACATAAATGTCTAAAGAAGTAAAAATATTAATCGTAGAAGATGATGAAAATCTTCGCTTTCTTGTGGCTCACCGTTTAAAAGCCGAGGGTTATATTGTACTCGAGGCCAATGATGGCGAAGCTGGCGAAAGAATGATTTTGGCCGATCAGCCCGATATCGTTTTATTGGATTGGATGATGCCGGGTAAACAAGGTGCCGAAGTTTGCGAGAATGTACGCAAACAGGGTTTCGAAAACCTGGTTATTATGATGACCGCCAAGGCCCAGGATGTAGATAAAATTGATGCTTACAACTTTGGCGCATCTGATTACATTACCAAGCCATTTAATATGGATGTGTTAGTGGCCATGTTAGAGAGTAAAGTAAAATTTATTGTAAATAAAGATACCGCCGAAATACACCGTTTTGGCAATATGGAGCACCATCCGAATATCCACACTTTGTTTAGAGATGGTAAGAAAATTGAGTTGACTATATTGGAGAACCGTATTCTGCTTTATTTCTTGCGTAACCCGGGCAAGGTAATTAACCGCGATGAATTGATGCTTGTAGTTTGGGGCTATAATTCTGATGTAAATACCCGTACGCTCGATATGCACATTGTACGCTTGCGTAAGAAGATAGAACTCAATCCTGATAATCCACAGCTGTTACAAACCGTTAGGGGCGTGGGGTATAGGTTTAATGCGGGGTAGAAATAATTATTGAATGAAAGAATGGTTGAATGAAAGAATGATTGAATTAGTGGGTGTTTAGGCGTAATGCCGATATTCTCTCATTCAATCATTCCAAACTCAATCATTTTTATTTAAGCCCTCTTCAAGGTAAATAGCGTAATCTCTGGTAAAACACCTACCCTGCCAGGATAACCCAGGAAGCCATAGCCAACATTTACGTACAGCTGCTGCTGTTTTTCTTGGTATAAACCGGCCCATTCTTTGTAAATGTATTGTACAGGGCTCCACTGGTATTCTTTAAGGCGCACGCCAAACTGCATCCCATGGGTATGTCCGCTAAACATGGCATCTATTTGGGGGTATTTTTGTAAAACCTCTCCGCGCCAGTGCGATGGATCGTGACTTAACAACAACTTTACAGGTAGATCATCTGTGTTTTTAACCGCCAGTTCCATTTTTCCATACTTCGGAAAACGGCCCATACCCCAGTTTTCGATACCTAAAATCCCGATTTCCTCGCCATCTACTTTTAAACGGCGGTTTTCGTTCATGAGCAGATCGTAGCCCATTATTTTATGTACATCAACCATATCTTTTAGGTTTTTTACCTTGGCCGGAGAAGATTCCTTGCCAAAATAATAATCACCATAATCATGGTTACCTAACGATGAATATACGCCCAATGGCGCTTTAACCTTTGCAAATATATCCTGGTAATCTCTCACCTCGTTGGTTAGGTTGTTTACTAAATCACCGGTAAAGAATACAAAATCAGGTTTCTCGGCCAAAAGCATTTCTACACCGCCTTTTACTGCTGTTTTATTGTAGAAACTGCCAGAGTGGATGTCCGAAATCTGTGCCATGGTAATGCCATCGAAAGCCTTTGGCAGGTTTGGGAGGATTAAATTAACCTTTCTAACCTGATAATCGTAAGCGCCAGAAATAATACCCCAGCTTAAAGAGGTTAACGGAACAGCAGCAGCCACCAGGCCGGCCTTAACCAAAAACTCTGAACGCGAAATCTGATCTGCTCCGTTAGTGGAATCCTGAGGTACCGCTGTGGTTGCTTCCTGTTTTTTTCTAAAAACTTTGATGAACAGTCTGCGTAAATCATCCAGTACCAAAAATGGCAACATGGCCAGCTTGCAGGCAACGGTTAAAAAGAAAGCTACGAGTATAATGGCCCTTAACGTAAGAAAGAGGTTGAGGTAAATGCCGCAAAAAACACCAAGAATTAAGAGGAAGCTATAGCTCCAATATAAAATGCCAAATACTTTTTTAGTGGAGGGCTTCCATTTTTTAAATACCGAAACAATTGCCTTAAAACAATAAATATCAAAAGCGATGATGAAAACGCAGGCAGCAATTATAAATGGTAATCTTCCCATGGGTAGGATGTTAATGTGGTAAAATAAATAAGGCAGGTTTTTTAGCCCTGCCTAAATTAAAAAAAATATTATAGCTATTATCTGAAATCGTCTTCGTCTTCCTCTTCATCAAATTCGGCGTTGAATAAGCTGCCAAACATATCAGAGAAACCGAAGCCCCCATTTAAAAAGTTTTTGCTCAGTTGCGAATACTCGGCCAAACCATGCAATACAAATTCCATTAAAAGCAAGGTCTGGTTTTCACTTAATTTAGGGTGGAATTTTTTTACGGTATCGTATAAACTTGGCACAAGCATCAATGCTTTTTTATACTGGGCATTGCTTAGCGTATCCGTTACATCAACATTGTTGCCATCGGTAAACCATCCGGTTATTTCGGTATAAGGATTAGCGGTTTTACTTTTCTTGGCCTTTTCAGGATCAGGGAAGTAGCGCGCAAACAAAGTTTTAACCGCTTTACCGATTAAGGTTGTGGCTACATGCGCCGGCCCCTCAAGCTCGCCTTCGTAAACCAGTTCTATTTTACCGGTTATGGCTGGGATAACCCCTGCAAAATCAGATAAGCGCACAAAGGTGTTCTTTTCGCCCGAAATCAGCATCCTTCTTTCAGCAGTACTGATAAGATTTTCGAATGCAGAGATAGTTAGCCTGGCCGAAACGCCCGATTTTTGATCGATATATTCGCTCTTGCGCGCTTCAAAAGCAATCTGCTCTATCAGGTCTTTTACCAGGCCATCGGCTTCTATATTGGTTCTTTGCTCGGTTGTTAACCTGGCTTCCTGAAAGGTTATTTTGCGCGAAATTTCTATGCTTTTTGGATAGTGCGTTAAAATCTGACTTTCAATCCTGTCTTTTAAAGGCGTAACAATGCTCCCGCGGTTGGTATAATCTTCAGGGTTTGCTGTAAATACAAATTGGATATCCAAAGGCAGGCGCAGTTTGAAACCACGGATCTGGATATCTTTTTCCTGCAGCATATTAAACAGGGCCACCTGTATGCGGGCCTGTAAATCCGGAAGCTCGTTAATTACGAAAATGCTGCGGTGTGCACGCGGAATAAGTCCAAAATGGATTACACGTTCATCATTATATGTCAGCTTTAGCGTGGCGGCCTTAATAGGGTCAACATCACCGATTAAATCGGCAACCGTAACATCGGGTGTAGCCAGTTTTTCGGTATAACGTTCGCTGCGGTGGAGCCAGGCAATTTCTGTAGCATCGCCTTTGGTGGCTATTTCATTTTTGGCAAACCACGAAATTGGATTTAACGGGTCGTCAAAAATCTCACTACCGGCAACATAGGGCACGTACTCATCCAATAAGTTAACCATTAGGCGGGCAATACGTGTTTTTGCCTGACCGCGTAAGCCCAAAAGTAAAATATTGTGGCGCGATAAAATAGCAGTCTGAAGTTCGGGAATTACTGTTTCATCGTATCCGATAATGCCTTCAAATTCAGTTTTTTTATCACGGAGAACCTTAATCAGGTTTTCTCTAAGCTCTTCTTTAACGCTTCTTGAAGTATAATTTGTAGCCTTTAACTGGCCTAATGTTATATTTTGCATCTTTTAAATTGGGTTTAAGGCTTAGGGTTTAAGGTGTAACGTTTTCAAAATGCACAAACCTATTTTATAAACTGTTCCTTTTTAATCGGTTTTAAGATATAAAGCAAGGTTGAATACTGCTACACTTAGTTTTTAAGATTAGCTTTTTCCCACATGTGTTGGAGCCTTCTACCTTACGCCTTTTACCTTCAACCTTATTTAACTGTTTTTCTTCTATTTTTAATGTAATCCTCAAAAATGTATTCGCCTAGGCCATTTAATGAGCTATAAAAAGCCCTTCCGCCATTAATTTCGGTAAACTGCCTAACAAACTGCTGTAGGTAAGGGTCTTTGGCAATCATAAATGTGGTAATCGGAATTTTTAACCGCTTACACTGTGCGGCCATGTTTAAGGTTTTATTAATTACCTTTCTATCCAAACCCATACTGTTTTTGTAGTATTTGCCATTTTCTTTCAGGCAGGTTGGTTTTCCATCCGTAATCATAAAAATCTGCTTGTTATGCGTTTTCCTGCGGCGCAGCAGGTCGGCAGCCAGCTCTAGCCCGGCGTAGGTGTTGGTATGGTAAGGGCCTACCTGTAAATAAGGCAAGTCTTTTAAAGTAATTGGCCAGGCATCATTACCAAAAACTACAATGTCAAGCGTGTCCTTCGGATATTTGGTTTTAATCAGTTCTGCCAGTGCCATAGCCACTTTTTTTGCAGGCGTAATCCTGTCCTCTCCATATAAAATCATGGAGTGCGAAATGTCAATCATCAGCACGGTAGAAGTTAGGGTTTTGAAATCCTTTTCTTCCACCTCCAAATCACGGTCGGTTAAGGTAAAATCGCCAATGCCATGGTTAATCTGTGCGTTTTGGATCGAAGCCGTCATATCGATCTGATCCAGGCTATCGCCAAAATTATACTCACGCCGATCTGCATTTTTTTCTTCGCCAATGCCCGATTGGTTACTGTTGTGGTTACCCCTGCCAGATTTCTTTAGTTTCCCGAAAATTTCATCCAGGGCCGATTTGCGGATAGTTTGTTCGGTTTTGGCTGTAATCTTAAACTCTCCCGATTGGTTGTCTTCTGTCAGGTAGCCCTTATCCTTCAAATCGTCGATAAAATTACCGATACCATAATCGTTATTGGTGAGCTTATATTGCTTATCAAGCTCATTTAGCCAGCTTAATGCTTCGGCAGCATCGCCAGCCGTATAATTGAGCAGTTCGCTAAACAATTTCAGCAACTCATCAAACCCACCTTTTGGCGTATCGCCAGGCTTATAATCAGAAAAACGAAAACCTCTCATGTGCTTTTATAAACGGATTACCGAAGATAAAAGTTTCGCTTTGGATTAATTTAAGCGCGGTGTCATATTTGGGGATAAGCAGAAAGATCAAAGCGTCGTTAAACTGTTAACTGATACTACCAACTGCTAACTGCAAACTGCCAACTGTAAACTGATTTGGGCGTTCCCTTAATCCCGATGAAATCGGGAAAAAGGGGCGGGCTTTTCAGGGCTGCGCTGCGCTCCGGTACCGGTGAAAAACCGGTACTGAACCCTTTCAATCCCTAACGCAAAACCCACCGTTTTAGATCATATCTTGTAGGTTTAGAAAACCTTTAAGGTGTTAAAGCGCCATATGGTAAATCTTTTTGTTGTACTCCGGGTTGGCACCCACCTGCGAAGCTACAAATGCGCCCACTTTGCAGGCGTTATCAAGTGTAGTTTCCATAGGGAAGCCTTGGAGATAGCAAGCAATAAATGTGGCCAAAAAGGCATCGCCGGCACCAACGGTATCGGCAACCTGTACTTTATAACCCTTATGCTTATACAGTTTACCATCTTTTAATACACAGGCCCCTTTATCACCAAGGGTTAGGCAGATCATTTCAATATTAAACTGGCTGGAAAGCTGTTTTAGCAATTGCTCATCGGTATTGCCTGTTAAACCGAACGACTCTTTAACCCACACAATTTCATCTTCATTTATTTTTAAGATATCAGCCTTAGCCAAAAGCTCTCCAATCAGTTCTTTCTCATAAAAAGGAGCACGTAGGTTAATGTCGAAAATTTTTGTTTTGGCATTTTCCAATAAGGCCAAAACTGTTTTTTTTGAGGCTTCGTTTCTACAGGTTAAACTGCAGTATACCAGGGCATCTGCTTGTTTTACAGCTTCTGCATTCTGGTCGGTTATTTTAATATCATCCCAGGCTACCGGCTGTTTAATGGTGTAGGTGGCCTGATGGTTTTGATCGAGCTGAACCACAACTGTACTGGTGGGCAGTTCGCTGTTTGTCTGAATCAGTGCGCTATCAAAATGGTTATCCTTTAAAAAAGACAATAGTTCCCTGCCATTATCATCGTCGCCAACGGCGCTGATGAAATTACTTTCAATATTCTGTTTATGCAGATTGAGGGCAACGTTCATACTCGAACCGCCAGCTTTCTTGCCCTCTGGGAAAACATCCCAAAGTATTTCGCCAATTGTGATAACTTTATTTTGCATGTAGATTAAATAAAAATGTAAATAAAGGATTTTTACTGGTCGAACAAAATAATTTGTTTCTTACCTTTATTTTAAGCTTTATAAAAACATCATGAAAAAACTACTAACCATCGCATTCCTATTTATTTCTGTTGCCGCATTTGCGCAAACAAGCACCGATAAACAAGCTATACTCGATCTGCTCGAAAAACAGCGCACGGATTGGAACAAGGGCGATGTTGTAGCTTTTATGCAGGGTTACGAAAAGTCAGACAGTTTATTATTTGTGGGTAAAAACGGTGCAACTTATGGTTGGCAGAAAACGCTCGATAATTACAAAAAGAACTATCCCGATAAATCGGCCATGGGCTTTCTCGTGTTCGGAATTAAAAAGGTCGATTTTTTAAATCCTGATCTGGCTTTTGTGCTGGGCAGTTGGAATGTTAAACGGGAAAAGGACGAACTGAAAGGATATTTTACGCTTCTAATCAAAAAAATTAAAGGGGAATGGAAAGTAGTTGCCGATCATAGCAGTTAAAGATGGAAAAGGGGTAAGATAAGATGGAGAAGGTGAGATGTGGAAGGTAAGATGGAGAAAGTGAGATGGAAAATGTAAGATGACGTATTGTTCTAAACAGATCAATGGAGATAAAATCGCCTTTCTCATCCATCCCGATTGCAAATCGGGACGGTGATTGGCCTGAAAATTAATTCTAGTTTACTCTCCCAGTTTAAAATCCTTATAGTAATAGTCTTTATCTTCATCTGTGAGTTGGCGGATTACCCTGCACGGATTTCCGGCTGCAAAAACATTATCCGGAATATCCCTGGTAACTACACTGCCCGAGCCAATTACCACATTCGAACCGATTTTTACCCCTGGGTTAACCACCACGTTGCCGCCAATCCAAACGCTATTGCCAATGGTAATTTCCTGTGCCCATTCATATTCCTGATCGCGCAGGTGCGAATGTATAGGATGCCCAGCAGTGTAAATGGCAACATTGGGTGCAATAAAAACATTATTGCCGATGCTAACCTTTGCACAATCTAAAATAACAAGGTTAAAGTTTGCATAAAAGTTATCGCCAATTTCAATGTTGTAACCATAATCGCACCTAAACGGCGGTTCTATATAAAACATCTTTTCGGTTTTACCAAAAAGCCTTTTTAGTAACTCTTTCCGTTGTTTGATAAATTTTGGCGCCAGGTTGTTAAACTCAAAAACAATTTCGCGTGCTTTTAGTCTTTCTTTAGCCAGTTCTGCATCGCCGGCCTGGTAAGCTTTGCCGGCCAGCATCTTTTGTTTTTCGGTAACTATGTTTCGATCCATTTTTCTAGTACAATTATTAAAACTTAAGGCAAACCATTTAGGCTTACAGCACAATAATAACAAAAACGGGACTATCGTTACCGATGTCCCATTTTATTTCATGTTTAGCTGATCAATTCAGTCACTATTTGTGGCAATTAACCAGTTCAAACAGTTAACTGGTTAACCAATTTATGGTCTGCCTTTAGCTAAAGCTCTTTCTGCAATTTTAACTGCTTTTTTCTCTCTCCAGTTTGCATATTTTTCTTTAAAGGTCATTTTAATCAAGCTGTCAATCGCACCGTGTGTAAATAAACTCCAAACACTGGCTACTTTACGGCTAATCGATTGATCCCATGCCCTTAAGCTTAATGAGAACGAACCGTCCAGATATTTCATCCAGTGCCACATTCCGGTAGGCATAAACAAGGTATCGCCGTGCTCTAAGAAGACTTCGTAACCTTCTACACCATTTAATGCTGGGAATTTTTCAAAATCGGGGTTGGCAACGTCATAATCTTCTAAAGCATAGGTTGCATTTGGTAAGCAATATAACCTGTCTTTCCATTTATTGTCGAACAGCACAATGTGCTTTCTGCCACCAAAATGCGTATGGAAAATATGGGGCAGATCAATATCGTAATGTAAAAAGGTTACCGAGTTCGAACCGCCAAAAAACATAGCAGGCATACTTTCGATAAAACCGCCCATTAAATCTTTAGGGATTTTTACATCGTTGATTAAGCTTGGCACTTTCTTAAACAGGTTAAAAAAGAATATTCTCAACTCAGTTGGCTCGCGCTTAATCAAGTCAAGGTAATCGCCAAATTTCATATGTGCTGTAGCCGCGTTAATGGGCTTTGACGGATCGGCTTTCGAGTTATCGTAAAGTGGAACTTCGAGCTCGCCGCCAATTTCTTTCAAATATTCAGTTGTCCATTTTTCTCTTGCAGGCCAATCTTTGGTAAGGCCCCTGATTACCAACGGACGTTTAGTTTTCAGATAATTTTTCTTAAAATCTTCGGGAGTGATATTCTCGACAATATCAACAGGTTTTAAAATGAAACTCATGCGCTTAAATCGGTTATTTGTGCCGAACAACAAATGTGTAAATTTTATTTTACAAAATTGAAGTTAACAGGTAAATGTGACTAAAATCACGTAATCTAAAATTAGTAAATAGTTAACAATTTAATAACTGGGCTTCTGTTTTGTTTTTAACAATTTCGCTGTAAGCGGCATCCCAAAGCGCTATTCTTTTCTCCAGCGCCTCTTTTGTGATCTTTTCTGCCTCGGCCCAAAAACCTTCATCTTTTTCGCAAAGTTTTTCTGTCATGGCCAGTGCCAGGTGGCTATGGTGGTCGCCGTCTACTTCAATATGTCTTTCTAAGTAGTATTTAAAGATAGAAACCTGATCTGGTTGGGTACTGTTTAAATCGTTAACCATGCTAAAAAACATGTTCGGGATCAGATCTTCGCGGCCAAACGTAAAGCTTGAAGCCTGTAAATGTGGTTTGCCGCTATTAATGGTTTCGAATGTAGCATTCACGAAATCTTTGGCAGCTGCAGGTACATTTGCAACATCAAACGCTTCATTAAAACTTTTACCGTTTTTTAAGGCATTTAAAAAATCATTAATCGGTTTTGTATCTGCCCCACATTGATCCATTGCATCTAAATACAGTTCAAAATGGCTTTTAATATTTCCATCTGCATCCACATCCGATTCCTCACCGGCAACAATTTCATTAATTAATTGCCGGGTAACGGCATCACCCACCGGAAACCAAGGTAATGTTGTACAGGTTAGGTTAATCTGTAAGGCTTTAAGCAGCGACATAAAATCCCATACGGCAAAAATGTGGTGCTCCATAAAAATCTGGAGATCTGCTAACTCGCTAATGGCCGAATACACTTTATGGTTAATGATTTCTTGCCTGAGCAGCTCAATTTCATCTTGGATTTTTATAATGTTAGGGTGCATATTGAATGATTGAATGATTGAATGAGGGAATGATTGAATGAAGGGACGATCGAGTACTTATATGGATGATTGATTTAGTAGATTGGCATGATGCTTAAAGCTTATTCATGCTATCAATTATTTATTTTGGTAAATTTCTTTCCAATGCTTTATTTGCTCTTTTAACCGCAAGTTCTTCTTTCCACTTCATGTAGCGCTCGCGGTAATTTGCTTTCATAAAGTCGTCAAATTTACGCTGTAAAGTTAAGTTATACAAGCTTTTTGCTTTTACAGCCCAGCTTTTATCCCAAGCTCTTAGGCTGATAGAGAAAGATCCGTCCAGATATTTCATCCAATGCCAGTAACCGGTTGGCATAAATAAGGTGTCGCCGTGTTCTAAATAAGCTTCAACACCCTGTATGCCCTTTAAAGCCGGAAATTTATCAAAATCAGGATTTTCTACATCATAATCTTCAAGTGCATATGTGGCATACGGAATTTGGTATAAACGCTCTTTCCATTTATAATCAAAAAGGATTACGTGTTTGCGGCCATTAAAATGGGTATGGAAAATATGTGCCAGATCAATATCGTAGTGCAAAAATGTAACAGAGCCTTTTCCGCCAAAAAACATATTCGGATAACGATCTAAAAAACCACCCATTAAATCTTTGGGTGCAATATAATCGTCCAGCAATTCTGGCGCAAACTTTATCGGATCGAATAAAAAAATACGCAGGTCGGTCGGTGTTTCTTTGATCAGGTTTATATAATCGCTAAACTTCATTTCTGCAACCGATGCATTTATAGGTTTAGAGGGATCTGCCTTTGCGCTATCATACAGTGGAACAACTTTATCGCCAACAACATCTTTCATATACTCCATTGTCCATTTTTGATATGCTGGCCACTTTTTCGCCATGTTTTTTATAACCAATGGCCTGCGTGGTTTGAGGTAGTTCAGCTCAAAATCTGATTTAGATATGTCTTCAACTACATCTATCGGAGATAAATTGAATTTCATGTTAAATAACTATTAATAAAGCAAAATTAAATAGTTAAAAAGCTGTAAGCATTACAAATCAGAAAAGATTAAAAATGGCTGACAATTCATCAAAAAAAGTCAGAAAGTATGATTTAATGGAATAAAAAAACGCCCTTACCGTTAGGAAAGAGCGTTAATAAAATAATCACACGGGAACATGATATATGTTTTTAATAAGGATATTTTCTTGTTATGTGTGTATGTACGGGAAAAAATTAACCTTGGTTTTTGATTAAATGATTTTTTTTAAAAAAAATAAAAACGCCCTGGTAAAACCAGAACGTTTTATGTTTTATCAAAGTAGTTTGATGTAATGTTATTTAGGCATTAAAACGGTATCTACAACATGGATAACGCCATTTTTTTGATACACATTGGCAATGGTTACCGTGCTCATACCACCTTTTTCATCTTTCAACACTAATTTTTTGCCTTCCATCCAAGCCCATAATTTACCTCCCTGTACTGTGGTTAGTTCTGCTTTGCCGCCACCAGCTTTAATGGCTGCCGCAATTGCTTTGCTATCCATTTTGCCGGCAACAACATGGTAAGTTAAAATTTTGGTAAGGGTGGCTTTGTTTTCTGGTTTCACCAGGTTATCTACTGTTCCGGCAGGAAGTTTATCAAAAGCTGCATTTGTTGGTGCAAAAACAGTAAATGGTCCAGCGCTTTTTAAGGTTTCTACCAAGCCTGCTGCCTTAACCGCTGCTACCAGTGTGGTGTGGTCTTTTGAGTTTACGGCGTTGTCTACAATATCTTTAGTAGGATACATTGCAGCTCCACCAACCATAGGGTTTTTTTGAGCGTAAACTTGAGTGGTAAATGCCATGGTAACTACGGCAAATACAGATAAGATTAATTTTTTCATTATTTCTAATTTTTAAGTTTCTGTTGTTTGATTCCATTTACGACGACTTACAGATGCTTGGTTTTTAGAAATGAAAATTAATATTTAAAACGTTGATTATGAGTTGTTTAATTTTTGTTTTAAAAAAATATACCCTCTTGAAAACATGATCCCGATTTCATGGCATCATTTAATAGCTATTTTGCTACCTTCAACATGACGATAAAATTGATGCAGGTTAAGATTTAACAGGTACCGAAAAACACTGGTCTAATTCACCTTGGCAGTCCTAATTTTTTTTGAAAAAATATTTGGGAAAAAGCGCTTCAGCAGCACAGCTTTTGTCTCTTTTCCGCCGATGTAAACCTCTTCTTTTTTACCTTTTACAGCCTGTACAATTTGTTTGGCACATTCGGCCGGGGTCATGGCATTTTCATGTGCATCACCCATCATGTTTAATGGATTTCCGTTGCCGGTTAAAGCATTATAGGTAACATTGGTTTTGATAAAACCTGGGCAGATGATGGTGATGTCGATATTTTTATCGTAAACTTCCGAGCGTAGCGAATCGAAATAGCCATGCAGGGCATGTTTAGATGCCGAATAGGCAGAGCGCAGTTTTGTGCCGAACTTACCCACCAAACTGCTAATTACAACAATCTGCCCTCCGCCGTTGTCAATCATTAAAGGCAGAACAGCTTTGCTAAGCACTACTGTTCCCCAAAAATTGGTATTTATAATCTGCTGTTCAGTTTCATTACTGGTTTCTAAAGCTAAACTCCTTTGGCTCACACCACCGCTATTGATGAGCAGATCTATTTTCCCGAAAATCCGGATGGCATCTGTTGATTTGCTTTCGAGTGTTGCTATCTCGTTTAAATCGAAAGGTAAAACGTGCACATTGAAAGAGTTTTGGCAGTTTCCTTTTACCCTGAATAACTCATCGCGGTTTCTGCCAGAAATAATCAGTTTATGGCCAGCTTTAAAATATTCGTAAACCAAGGCTTCGCCAATGCCAGATGAAGCGCCCGTAATCCATACAATTTTCGACATATATTTTTAATTATTGAATGATTGAATGAGAGAATGATTGAGTTTTGAATGATTGAATGTTCTATCACATAAGATGGTCATCTACCATTCAATTATTCTCTCATTCAATCGTTCTCTACTATAAACAATTCTGAAGCAATATGATCGGCAAATAACTTTCCGTTTTCGCTTAATCGGATTTTGTTGGCTTCGGTAATCAGCCAATCCTTATCTTCAAAATTTTTAAGGTTATGCTTCGTTTCATCTAAAAAATCTTTACCAAAATCAGCATTTATTTTTTCCAGATCAGTTCCCCACATGGTTCTTAAAGAGGTCATAATATACTCATTAAACCTATCATTCAAACTCAGTTCCTCAACAATTTCCGGAAGTTTGTGCTGTGCCAGCGTTTCTATGTACATTGCATTATTGGCGGGGTTCATATACCTGTTTCGTCCATCAAAACCATGTGCCGATGGGCCAATACCGATATAATTTATGCCTTTCCAGTAATTGGTATTGTGTATGGCATAATGGCCCGGTTTGGCAAAATTAGATATTTCGTAATGCTCAAAACCAGCTTCAACCAGCTTATTCATCAGTATTACAAATTGCGCTGCACTTTGGTTGTCGCTTACAGGGGGCTGCTTTTTAACTTTAATGGCATGGGCCAAGGCGGTGCGTGGCTCAACAGTTAAAGCGTAGGCAGAAATATGCGGCACTTGCAGTTCTATTGCTTTTTGGATATTGTTAAGCCATTTCTGATCTGTTAAAAGCGGATAGCCATAAATCAGGTCGAGTGTAAGGTTTTCAAAACCGGCATCTTGGCTTCTCCTGATGCAATCTTCGGCTTCCATGGCCTGGTGGGCCCGGTTCATCCAGATCAGATCTTCATCATAAAAAGATTGAATACCCACACTAAAGCGGTTAACAGGAAGTTGCTTTAGTTCCTTTAATTTTTGTCCGGTTAAATCATCCGGGTTGGTTTCGATGGTGATTTCAGCATCTGCATTAACCGAAAAAGTATGGTTAATGGTATCGAAAATCTGCTGCAAAGCGGCCTGCGGTAGGATGGAAGGCGTGCCACCGCCAAAATAGATGCTGCCAACCTGCCCGGTAATCCGGTCCTTTTTCAGTTTAATTTCGTTGCATATAGCCTCAACCATTTCGTCGGCATATTTTAATGAGGTACTGAAATGGAAATCACAATAGTGACAGGCCTTTTTACAGAAGGGAATATGGATATAGATGCCAGACATTGCTGCAAAGATAGGGAAGATAATTTTGCTTTATTGTCATAAAATATGAGTGAAGAAACAATTTATTTCTATTTAAAGTAAATTAATAGATTTACTTTGTAGTTGTTTTTGTAAACTTATTAGTTTACTTTTGATATTATATAGTAAACAAATAAGTTTACTTTTGGTGTCATGGGAAAGAAATCATTATTGTTTCAGCAATTAAACAGGAGGCTTTTAAGTTTCGCTACATTAAACAATGTTGCTATTCCTGCAAGTGGTTGGATTAAAGCAATCCGGAATGGACTTGGTATGTCTATGAAGCAATTGGCAGATAAATTATCAATAAGTAAGCAAGCTGTTTTGGCTATGGAAAAAAGAGAGGCGGATGGTTCAATTACTATAAAATCGCTAAGGGAATTAGGTAGGGTTTTAGATATGGAATTGGTTTATGGTTTTGTACCTAATGATGGATCATTGGAAGCTATGGTTGAAAAAAAAGCGAACGAACTGGCAACGAAAATTGTACTCCGTACATCGAATAGTATGAAACTAGAAGATCAAGAAAATTCTAAAGAAAGGATTGAAATGGCTATAAAAGAAAGGGCTGAGGAAATTAAAAGAGAAATGCCTAAAATTTTATGGGATTAGATTTAATTTATATTGATGGACAAACCCCTTTGGATGAAGATGAGAAAGAAGGTCTACTTATCCCTACTATAGCAACAAGAGAAGAACTTGATGAATTTGAGCAACAGAATATCGAAGACGCTATACAATGGACTTTGGGCAGGAAATTTAAATCTGAAAAATTATTAACCGAAGCATTTATTAAAGATATGCATAAACGCATGTACAAGGATGTTTGGCAATGGGCCGGTACATTCCGTAAAACAAATAAAAATATCGGGGTAGATAGATGGCGGGTTGCGGTTGAGTTAAAGGTTTTATTGGCAGATACTTGGTTCTGGATAGAGAATGATACTTTTCCTCCTGATGAAATAGCCATCCGCTTCAAGTATCGGATAGTAAGTATACACTGTTTCTCTAACGGAAATGGAAGGCATAGCCGCTTATTGGCAGATATTATTGTTGAAAAATTATTTGATGGACCTGTATTTACCTGGGGCGCTGGAAATCTTTCAAAGGAATGCGAAAGTAGAACTAGGTATCTTGATTCGTTGAAACTGGCAGACAAGGGAGATTATACTGCGCTTGTTTTATTTGCGAGATCGTAACAGATCAGCATATTCTAAATCCATTTTTTTCTTTAGGTAAACAATGATTATTCGGTTACTTTTGTATTCTTAAGTTTTGATTTACAGCATGCCGAAATTCATTTTTATCCTGTTTGCGTTTTTATTGTCTGCCGGTTTTTTGGCAGCTCAACAAATTCCAGTTCAAACCGATAGCGCTGTTGTAAATCAATTTCAGTACAGAAGGTACCGCCCCGATTCGGCAACCCTGGCCCGGCAAAAATTTGTAACCGATTCAATTGTGCACCACACCTGGGTGCTTGCAGATAGTTTAATTGATAAAAATGCACTGCTGGATACCATTGAGAAAGAATACCTTTTTCCAAAGTTGGATTTACTGGCCTGGCAAAAGAAATACCAGCATTTAAAGAAAAAGGCAAATCCTTACCAATTGGGCACAAAAATACCCAAGGGAAATGTTGGTCTGCTAGGTTTTATTTTCGGTATGCTCGTTATTTTTGCGATTTTAAAAAATGCGTTTTCGAAGCAGCTGTCGGCTATTGTACAGTCATTTTTTAGCAATAGGATATTGAATAACATCAATAAAGAAGATAACCTGTTCAGCTCTTGGCCTTTCCTGCTCCTTTTTGTGCAGTTTGGTTTTGTATTTGGGATGTTTTTTTTCCTAGTGGCACAATGGAATGATATGTATCAGGCCAAAGATGGTTTTAAGTTTTTCTTCAGTATTTCTATTACCATAATTGTGTTTTATGCCTTGAAACTGATTATTTTAAGGTTCTTGGGATATTTGTTCAACGTTCAGAAACCTGTGGGCGAATATATCTCCATATTATACCTCAGTTACTTTAATGCATCACTGCTTTTTATTCCCCTGGTGGTTGCTTTTGCCTTTACACCGCTCAAATATGGCGCTGTATATATCACATTGGCATTCTTGCTGTTAGGTGTTATTTTTACTTTTCAGCTATTAAGGGCAGGTATTACTATACTTTCTAATAATAAGTTTTCTAAAATGCATTTAATTTTGTACTTTTGCGCCCTCGAAATATGTCCTATCCTAATACTAATTAAAACGATAGGGCTGTAGCAGGAAAAAGGAAAATGCAAGAAAAGAACGACTCTAGAATCCGCAAAGTAAAAAGTATTTTGGTTACTTTACCAAAACCTGAAACTGAAAAATCTCCTTACTACGATTTGGCCAAAAAACACAACTTAAAGGTTGATTTTAGGTCTTTCATCCATGTGGAGGGTGTACCCGCAAGAGACTTTAGAAAGGATAAAATTAACCTGGCGGATTTTACTGCGGTTATTTTTACCAGCCGTAATGCAGCAGATCATTTCTTTAGGATCTGTGAAGAAATGCGTTACGAAGTGCCGGCCGAATTAAAATATTTCTGCCTTTCTGAAACAATTGCATTATATCTTCAAAAATATATCCAGTATAGGAAACGTAAAATCTTCTTCGGCAAGCAAACTGCGGCAGATTTGGCCGAAGTGCTTAAAAAACATGCCGGAGAGAAGTTCTTGTACCCATGTTCTGATGTGGCTACAGAGGATACCATGAAATTCCTTGAAAAAAGCGGATATAATTTCACTCCAGCTGTATTGTTTAGAACAGTTGTGAGCGATTTATCTGATTTAGCTGAAGTGTTTTACGATGTTATCGCATTTTTTAGCCCTTCAAGTATTCAGTCGCTGTTTAAAAATTTCCCTGATTTTAAGCAGAACAATACCCGTATCGCAGCCTTTGGCATTAATACCAGCAAGGCCTGTACCGATATGGATCTGATTGTTGATATTGCTGCGCCAACCCCTGGCGTGCCTTCTATGACGATGGCCATAGAGAATTACATCAAAATATCTAATAAATAATACGATCAATAATTTATTTTATGTCATAACAATAAATGTGTAACTTTGCTGTTATTAAGAAAGTTACGCATTTATTATTGTACAGTAATGGTGGGTTAAATAACCGTTAATCTAACTTTAATTTGCTTTGCATAATGATTTAATGTAAAATATTTGCTTTTGTTGATAATTTCAGTGATTTTTGATAAAATTGCTCCTTATCGTGCTTTGCACACTATAAAAAATATGAAGAAAATTTACCTTCTAGCTATTGTAGGTATAACATTAATGCTGGCAAGCTGTGGTCATGGTGGCCAAGGCGAGCTAGTGGGTGCTTATAACCGAAAATTCAAAAACGATAGAATCCCGTTGGGAATGGTATACATACCGCCGGGCCATACCCCACTGGGTGGCTCTGATGAAGATATTACCTTCTCTCAGAATGGTCCGAGCAGGATGACAACAATCAGCGCATTCTTCATGGATCAGACTGAAATTTCCAATGCCGAATATCGTCAGTTTACCAATTGGGTGCGCGATTCGATTGCGATCGCTATGATGGGTAATCCTCAGCAGTTTATGATCACGCCGAAAGGAAATGCTGCTGCAGCTGTTGGTGGAGAAAAATATATTAACTGGAAAGCGGTTGGGCCTAATGGTGCAAACATTTGGCGCAATAAAGGCAAAGGCGGTGCTGGTGCACAGGCGAGCCAGTTAGATGGGATGTATTACTCTGGCTTAGATGCGCTTCCGGGAAAAAAAGAATTTGATGTACGTAAATTTGAATATACTTACGCCGAACTGAACATGGATAAAGCTGCATTGGGCCATAAAGACCCTAACAGTAAACGTCAAGACTACATAGACCGCTATACCATTGCTATTTATCCTGATACTATGGTTTGGAAAACAGATTATTCTTACTCTCAAAACGATCCGATGGTGCGCGGTTATTACAACCACCCTTCTTATGATGATTATCCGGTAGTTGGTGTAAGCTGGGAGCAGGCGAAAGCTTTCTCTCATTGGAGAACTAGATTGTATGATGGAGTAGCTACGGCAAGAAAATTACCTGTAGGATCGCGCTCTGATTATAGATTACCAGCTGAAACTGAGTTTGAATATGCAGCAAGGGGTGGCAATACCAAAACAAAATACCCTTGGGGCGGTCCTTATATCCGCAATACAAAAGGTTGTTTACAGGCCAACTTTAAACCGGGCCGTGGAGATTACTCAAGCGATGGTGGTATTTATACTGTTGGCGTTAGGTCTTATTTCCCGAATGATTATGGGCTTTACAATATGGCCGGTAACGTTGCAGAATGGACTTTAACTGCTTATAATAAAGGTGCTTCTCCATTGTTGCACGATTTGAACCCTAACTTTACTTATGTGGCCAGCGCTACGGATAGCAAGTATAAAAAACGAAAAGTAGTAAAAGGAGGTTCGTGGAAAGATACAGGCTACTTTTTACAGAATGCGGTAGCTACATACGAATACCAAGATACACAAAGATCCTATATCGGTTTCAGATGCGTTTCATCTTACCCTGGTACCGATTTAAGAAGATAAACCAAACAACTAAAAACTAAAGAAAAACATCAAAATTTTATGGCAGCAAAGAAACAACCAAGCTGGTTACACGTAGCGATTTCATGGGGAGCAAGTATTGTAATTATCGGAGCGTTATTTAAGATTCTACACATTGGTGGAATTGTGGGTAACTACATGATTGGGCTTGGTCTTGGAGTAGAAGCATTTTTGTTCTTTTTAACCGGATTTTTCCCACCAGAACCAGAACCAGCATGGGAAAGAGTTTATCCAGAACTTAAAGAAGATTTTAAAGGCCAATTGCCAACAGCTTCGGCCAGACCAGTAGCAGCGGTAGGATCGTCAAATACAGCAGCTTTAGATAAAATGTTATCTGATGCTAAAATTGGTCCTGAATTAATTGAAAGCTTAGGTACTGGCTTACGTACTTTTGGCGATAAAGTTGCAACTATTTCTAATGTTGCAGATGCCTCTACAGCAACCAATGAGTTTACCGGAAAAGTTAAAACTGCATCGGCAGGTTTTGATAGTTTAAGTGCTTCTTTCGAAAAAGCTACGGCTAATTTGAAAGCCATGGGCGAGAGTAATGTAGATTCGCAGGCTTATCACGATCAGGTGAATAACCTAGCTAAGAATTTATCGGCATTAAATGCAGTTTATGAATTGGAATTACAGGATTCGAGCGCGCATTTGAAATCAATGAATAAATTCTATTCAAACTTATCTTTAACCATGCAGAACTTTAACGAATCGATGGAAGATTCGAAGCAGTTTAAAGAAGAGGTGAACAAGTTGGCTAAAAACTTATCATCGCTTAATGCAATTTATGGCAATATGTTATCGGCTATGAATAGCCCACGTGTATAATCTGTTTAGTTTTTAATTTTTAAAGAAAAGCTACATCACACATGGCAGGCGGAAAAGAAACAACAAGGCAGCGGATGATCAATATCATGTATTTGGTATTGTTGGCCATGCTTGCCTTAAACGTATCAGATACTATTTTAGATGCATTCAAAAATATCAACGATAGTTTGGATACTTCTAAAAACAATGTAAATACCAGTATTAATCAATTATTTTCTGCCTTTGAAAACTCAAAGTTGAAAGAGGAGCCGGCACGTGCACAACCTATTTATGATAGAGCCAAGCAAGCGCAAAAGGCAGCCGATGAATTGAATAATTACATTGATGGCATTAAAAAAGAATTTACCCAGGCAGGCGATGGAATTGATCCGGAAACCGACGATCTGGTAAATAGATCAAATCAGGATATTGCTCAGAATATCATGATCAATCAAAAGAAAGCAGACGAATTAAAGAAGAGAATTAACGCTACACGCGAAAAATTAATCTCTTTATTAGATCCTGCGGATAGGGCCAATGTTTCATTCTCCCTTGAAGCTAAAGATCCTGCTAGAAAAAGAAAGGGAAACTGGCAGGAAACTTACTTCGGTGAGGGAACGCCATTAACCGCTGCAATGACTATTTTAACCAAATTGCAAACAGATACAAAAAATGCTGAAGCAGAGGTGGTTAAAAAGTTATTCGGAAACATGGATAAAGCACAGGTAAACCTAGATCAGTTTGCGGCTGTTGCTGTTGCACCTACTTCTTATGTAATTCAGGGTCAGCCTTATACTGCTGAAGTATTTTTAACAGCCAGCGATTCGAGATCAACACCTGATATTACCGTTAACGGAAGCAAATTATCTGTAAAAGATGGTAAAGGAACTTATACCGGTGGTACTGGTAGCGTTGGTCAGTTTACCTGGGTAGGTACAGTTAGGGTCCGTCAAACAGATGGGCAGATTAAGGAATACAAAACCCAGCCACAAACTTACCAGGTTGCGAAACCATCAGCATCTGTTTCTTCAACAAAACTGAATGTAATTTATGCTGGTATTCCAAATCCGTTTACTGTATCGGCTGCAGGTTTCCCGTTAGAGAGCGTTCGTGCTTCTATTTCTGGTGGTTCAATGAGTGGTAGCAATGGAAACTTCACCGTTAACGTTCCGGGAAGTATGGTTGGTCAGGATGTATCAATCAATGTTTCTGCAAACAATGCAGGTAAAACCGTAAGCCTGGGCTCGCAAAAATTCAGGGTTAAAGGTATTCCGGCTCCAGTGGCTAAAGTTGGTGGCCGTGCTGGAGGCGATATCGCATCGGTACAATTAAAAAGCGAATCGGAAATTGAGGCAGATCTTGATGATTTCCCTTTCGATGTGAAGTTTAAAATACAGCGTTATAAGTTAACCATTATCAAGCCACGTTCTGATGCCGTTACCATCCCTGGTACAGGTGGAAGTTTTGCTGGTGCTGTTAAGGGTGCTATCAACTCAATTACCCCTGGTACAAGGGTATTTTTTGAAGATATCGTTTCTATTGGTCCAGATGGCCGTCAGAAAATTTTACCTTCATTAGCATTTAGTGTTAAATAAGAAAAAGATGAAAAGGATTTTAAGTATTGCTATTTTAGTTTTGTTAACCACGTTCGCTTTTGCACAAAAAAAGCCAACCAAGTTAGCTCCGAAAAAAGCTGCGCCAGTTGTTGCTGCTCCTGTAGTGGATACGGTTAAAGCTCCTGTTAAAACAGCTAAGAAAAAACTTAAGGTACCACCAAAAGATGGTTTCTATGCCCGTAAGGATATTGATAGTACGGAAATGGTTCCTTTGGCTGATGTACGCGAAGAGGACGTTTTTTATGCTAAACGCATCTGGAGAGAAATTGATCTGCGTGATACCGTTAATTCGGCATTAAAATCTCCTAAATCGAGATTGATCGATGTTTTAATTGCGGCAATCAAGACAGAAGAATTAACAGCGTACTCCCCAATTGATAGTGCGTTAAATGAAGATGATGCTTTCCTTAATCCGATGTCGGCAGATTCTGCAGCAAAATCGGCATTGGGAACAGCTGAGGTTTCGAACAACAAAACAGGCACGGTTACTACAGTAGTTAATGATTTTAATCCTGAACTTTTCTTAAAATTCAGAATTAAGGAGGATTGGATTTTTGATACCAAACGTTCTATTTTTGAACCTAGGATTGTTGGTATTGCTCCTTTAAAATACAATGAAGTTTCTAAACAATGGCAACCGGTATTTTGGGTATATTATCCAGAAGCACGTGAACTTTTAACCAAGAAACGCTTAATCAATACGAATAATGATGCATCTACTTTAAGTTTTGATGATTTCTTTATCCGTAGGTTATTCAGTAGCTATATTGTAAAAGAATCTAATCCTGGAGATAACAAAATCAGGGATATCATAACAGATCCTAGAGAAAGACTTTACGAATCAGAAAGAATCAAAAAATCTGTTCTTGATTACGAGCAAGGACTTTGGGAATACTAAAATATCAAAAAGGCTTCGATGAAAATCGGAGCCTTTTTTGGTTTAAAAGATTTTGGTACTGTTGGTATAGTTTGAATCTTCTCTTTCGGCTATTATCAATTACGGAAAAATACTCCTGTATCAAAAACTTGATAGAGGGAACTATGCATTTTTAAAGTATTCCTGCAACGTTACCATCTGTTTTTTATTCAGCACCACGGCCAATTCTTTCTCTGTGGCTTCTTTAATCTTTTTAACTGATTTAAAATGGGTCAGCAATTTATCAGCTGTTGTTTTACCTATGCCTTCAATCTGCTCCAGTTCGGTTTTAAGTGTGCCCTGATCGCGTTTTTTACGGTGAAAGGTGATCCCGAAACGGTGTGCCTCATCTCGCAGTTGTTGTATAACTTTCAAGGTTTCCGATTTCTTATCCAGATACAGTGGAAAGGAATCGCCAGGGTAGAAAAGTTCTTCCAAACGCTTGGCAATACCGATTACAGTTACCTTGTTTTCTATACCCAGTAATTTTAAGCTCTTAACTGCCGATGAAAGCTGCCCTTTACCGCCGTCAATAATGATAAGTTGAGGCAAAGGCTGGTCTTCGTCCAACATGCGCCTGTAGCGGCGGAAAACGGCCTCTTCCATGGTGGCAAAATCGTTAGGCCCTTCTACAGTTTTAACATTAAAATGGCGGTAATCTTTTTTGGATGGTTTAGCATCTTTAAATACCACAATGGCCGAAACCGGATATTTGCCCTGAAAGTTAGAGTTATCAAAGCATTCAATATGTTTGGGCAGCTGCGTTAAGCGCAGATCTTTCTGCATGGTAGTTAAAATCCGGTCGGTGCGCAGGTCCGGATTTAACTTTTCGTACTGGTTTAATTTTTCTTTTTTTAAAAAGAGCACATTTTTTTGCGAAAGCTCCAAGAGCTTTTTCTTTTCACCCAGTTTTGGCACCGTAAATTTTAAACTTTCATCTTCCAGCGATGGCTCAAAAGGAACAATAATTTCTTTCGATGTACTGCTAAACTTGGTCCTGAAATCGAGCATGGCCAAGGTTAAAATTTCATCATCACTTTCATCCAATTGCTTCTTCACCTCAATGGTCTGCGTTTGGATAATTGTTCCATTCATTACCTTTAGGTAGTTTACAAAAGCATAACGTTCATCCGAGGCAATGCTTACCACATCCACATTGGTAATGGCGCTGTTTACTACGGTCGATTTACTCTGGTATTTCTCCAAAACCTGTAACCTGCGGGAATATTGGTGCGCCAGCTCAAAATTTAAGTCTTCAGAAGCTGATTTGATAATATTTTTAACATCGCGTATTACATTCCCGATCTTACCGTTCAGGATCTCCTTGATTTCCCCAATATTTTTATCGTAATCTGGCTCGGATTGGTAATTTTGACATGGCCCTTTACAGTTGCCAATCTGATATTCTAAACAAACCTTAAACTTTCCTTCGGCTATGTTTTTTTCCGTTAGGGGTAAACTGCAGGTGCGCAAAGGGTAGGTTTCTTTAATCAGGTCTAAAATGGTGTGCATCATCCCTATCGAACCATAGGGGCCGAAATAGGTAGAACCATCCTTAATTACTTTTCTTGTCCAGTATATGCGTGGGTAATTTTCGTTCTTAACAATAATCCATGGATAGGTTTTATCATCCTTTAAATTGATGTTAAATTTAGGCTGATGCTTTTTGATCAAGCTGTTTTCAAGCAGCCACGCATCAATTTCGGTATCAACAATGGTAAAGGTAATTTTGCGGATCTTTGAAACCAGTACGCGGGTTTTACCATTAAACTGGTTCCTATCGGTGTTAAAATAAGAGCCCACACGGTTGCGCAGGTCTTTCGCTTTACCAATGTACATTAACTTCCCGTCCGCATCCCAATATTGGTAAACGCCAGGCTTATGCGGAATTGCCGTTAATGCTGTTTTATGGTCGAAACTGCTCATTATTTACAAAAATAAGATTCGAGATGGAAAATTCTGATTTAAATGATCCGATTTACAGCCTTTATGATTTGGGCGTGCCCCTAAGCTGCGCAAAGGGTCAGGCTATCCGCTACAATCTTTTGTTGCATTTCCACTGCGTTCAAATGGCAACAAAAGGATTTCCGCTACTATCCTTCACGCAGGAGCTGGTGATTAAAATCCCAACTTTTCATCCAGTTCTGTTGTGCCTTCCTCTTGCTGCTGGTATTGGTTACAATCGTAGGTAATCGATACCCCCGATTTTGGCGCTTCAAAATCAGCATGGCTAATTTTTAAGGCCGGATTGGCGTACACCCGTTTAATAAAGCCTGCAAAAATAGGTAAGGCCGTATTGGCACCTTCACCCTGGTTGGTACTGATAAAGTGAAAAGCCCTATCCTCGCAGCCGGTCCATATGCCTGTTACCAGTTGTGGGGTAATGGCCATAAACCAACCGTCAGAGTTATTTTGGGTTGTTCCTGTTTTTGCCCCGATCGGTGCATTCACTTTATACTTGTAGTTTAACCTTGATCCCGTTCCGTTGGTAACCACACCTTTCAGCATCCGCGTCATTACATAGGCTACCTCTTCGCTCATAATGGGCTTAGGTATTTCCTTTTGCGAAAATAGCACTACGCCATTTTTATCTTCAATCCTCAATAAATAAATTGGCTTGGTGTAGGTTCCTTTGTTGGCAAAAGCCCCATAAGCCCCAACCATATTGTATACAGACGAATCAAAAGTACCCAAACAGATAGATGGAAATGCCGGAACATTGGGAATACCCATTTTGGTAGCCAATGTAGATACGGCTACCGGACCAACCTGTTTCATTAAATAAGCGGTAACAAAGTTTTGCGAGTAAGCCAGGGCTTTTTGCAGTGTAATACTTCCCGGTAAGGGTTTGCCCGAGTTTCGTGGTGTCCATGGGTCGCCATAACCTTCAATGGTTACCGGAACGTTAGGAACTGTATAGCAAGGCGAATAACCGTTTTCGATAGCAACAGCATAAGTAAATGGTTTCGCTGTTGAACCCACCTGTCTGGTTCCCATTTTTACCTGATCGTATTTAAAGTGTTCGTAATTGATGCCGCCCACCCAAGCTTTCACATGGCCATTGGTGGGGTCCATAGCCATCATGGCATTGCGCAAAAGCATTTTATAATAACGTACAGAGTCGATAGGTTTCATTACCGTATCGATATTGCCTTTCCATGTAAAAATGGTCATCTCTGTTTTGGTATTAAAATCTTCCTTAATCTCATCGTCAGATTTACCTTCGAGTTTAAGCGATTTGTAGCGGTCTGAACGTTTAATACCCTGTTCAATCTGTAAGCTTTTATCTTTAAACGGATTGCGGCCTTTCCAGCTGTTGATAAACTGGGCCTGCAGAATCTTCATATATTCTTTTTGTGCTTCTTCTGCATAAATCTGCATGTCGTAATTAAGCGTAGTATATATTTTTAATCCATCGCGGTCTAAATCGTATGGTGTTCCGTCAGGTTTAAGGATAGATTGTTCCTGAAAAATATTTTTGATGTCATTCTTCAATACCGAACGGAAATAAGGGGCAATACCATCGTTAACTGTTGCGGCATTAAAATGCAGGTTTAAGGGTTTGTCTTTTTGTGCTTCAAACTCCTGTTGGCTTAACAGCTCTGATTTTACCATCATGGCCATTACGGTATTTCTGCGGTCTCTTGAACGCTCTGGGTGGCGGGTAGGCGAGTACATGGTAATGCCTTTCTGCATGCCTACCAATGTTGCCGCCTCGGTTAAGCTTAACTTATCTGGTGTGGTATTGAAATAAACACGTGCTGCCGATTTAATGCCATAAGCCTGGTTGCCAAAATCAACCGTATTTAAATACATGGTAATGATTTCTTCTTTGGTGTAATTGCGTTCTAGTTTAACCGCTACAATCCACTCTTTAAACTTGGTTAATACCAGTGAGAAGAAATTAAGGTTCGATTCTCTTGGGAACAGGTTTTTGGCCAATTGTTGTGTAATGGTACTGGCTCCTTGTTTTTTACCGATTAAATTGTAGCCGATAATGGTAAAAGTACGTTTAAAATCTATTCCAGAGTGCTCTTTAAAACGGGTATCTTCAGTTGCAATTAAACCATTGATTACATTTTCTGAAATATCCTTATAGGTAACGTTCGATCTGTTCTGCACAAAGTAGGTACCTAAAGGGCGGCCATCTTCGGCAATAATTTCTGAAGCCTGGTTACTTTTAGGGTGTTCGATATCTCTGAAAGATGGAAGCGCCCCAAAAAGGCCTAAGCCGATCATCGAAATGAAAATGGCAAAGAGGGCAATTCCCCCGATCAATATTTTCCAGATGATTAAACTGTATCTTTTTATTTCTTGTGCAGAAAGGGATTTATTCATTTTGTTGTTATTTTCCAATAACCGCCGGGATAGGTGATTATTGGTGCAAATTTATTAATTTTTTATAGAATCAAATTTTGGGTTCAACTTTGGCCAACCTAACACCTCAAATAACTAAGCGCAGCATAGCTCTCCGCTTTTTCACCACCTAAGTCATCTAAGATCATCGTAGCATTCAGCTTTACTTTTTTCGTCTAAGCACACCTTAGCTTTCAGCTTTCACCTTCTTCTATTTATAATTGTCTTTTAAAAACTCCAAGTATTCGTTAATACGCGATCGGTCTGTTAGCTTTTCGAAATTTTCTTTACTGATGATAAAACCTTTATATAAGTTAGCCGGCACCTTCATAATGTTCTTTAATTGTCCTGTAATGCTGGCCTCGTAAATTTTAGCATCTTCCAGATCGATAAAACTTGTTACATAAATCAGCTGATCGTTATCCAGTTCTACCAATTTATGTACCAGATCATTGTCAGGGTAGTTGCCGCGGTTAAACTGGCCTATCCCAAAGCGCGATGAACTGAGGGTTAAGCTGGCATCAGCCACATCGATAACGTAATAATATTCTTCAGATTTTGCTGCACTGAAAATGCTGACAGTCTTGGCCGCATCAGCCGGTTTAACTTCAACGGGTTTTGCTGCAACTGGTTCAGCTGTTTTAACAGTGTTGTTCTCTGTTGCCAAAGGCTTTGCAGCTACAGGAATGGCAGTAGCTTGACTCACGAAACGTGGTTCGTTTGCATCGAAATCAACAAGTGCCAATGGCCTTTGTTTAAACTCTTCTAAATTGGCTTCAATATATTTTAAATGGTCGCGCACCAGCGGGGTAATAATCTTATCGTTCGGATAAAGGCTTGTAATCAGGTTAAATTCGGTGAGCAGTGCGTCAACCTTTGCTGTTCGGCCCACGGCAATTGCTTTTAAATAAGCATATTGGGGGGCAAGATCATTATTTGGGAAAGCTGAAATGTTATCATCAGCCTGTTTTACCACAGCTGGATAATCTTTTTTGGCATAAGCATCAAAAGCTACATTGTAGTTATTAATGGCAATGTTTTCCATTTGGCTCTGCTTGGCTGAATAAGACGGATCTAAAATATTCTTGGCAAAATTAGATTCCGGAAATTTCGTAATCACCAGTTGTTTATACTGATCTGATTTTGCTTCCTCAACACCTTTGTAGTTGAGGTATAAACTATAATAAATAGCTACCAGATGGTTGTTTTCCGGGTATCTTTTTAACAGTTCGAGGTATATTTTATTGGCTTCTGTTTTATCGTTAAGTTCCTGTTGATAGAAACTCGCAATTTCAAAATAGGCATCGATAATTTTCTGATCGGATGTGGCCAGAAGGGCAGGGGTAGTTGGCAGCCCATCTAAAAACTGTTTTTCTATAGAGGTCTGGTCGGTTGAGGCCTGTGTGTTTGTGCCATTGGCGGGTGTTATTCCAGTTGCTATATTTCCACCGGCTAAAACCTGACTGGTTTCCTGTGCTGATGAACGTACACTCTGACGCCAGTTATCTTCCAGCTGCCTATTGCCCCAACGTTTTCTAAAATCGCCAAAACCATTGCTGATAGCTGCATTATTACTAAAATAGAAAGTATTTCCAGCCGTTTTATTCGATGAATTTAACGATTGATTTGGGAAATCGGGGTCGTTTAAATATTGATTGTTAATAACGCCACCCGTATTGGCCACTTCAACTTTTGGGGTTAAGTAGGCTTTTACCTTTGCTTCGCGCTCGCTTGCAGGGAGTTTGGCAATGGCTTGTGCTGTATCTTCTTTAGCGATAATGGTGTACCTATCGGTTAAGTATTTCAGGTTATCGGCTTTTTTAACAATGTTTTCGTAATCGGGAAAATTCTTTGGCAAAATCATTACTGTACTATCATAATACAGTTTGGCTTTGATATAGTTGTTGAATTCTTTAAAATTTAAATCAGCAATCTTTAAATAAGATAATGCCTTTTGGTTTTGGTTCCTGGTGCTTTTGGCAACAGATTTATGGTAATTTTCTTCAGCCTTTACAAAGTTGCCCTCTGCCGAAAAAAGTTCACCTACCTGATAATAAATCTGGTCAGTATAATCAAAGTTTTTGTCGTCTTTTAGTAGGGCAAGCAGTTGTTGCTCCTTATTCAGTTTTTCGCCACTTAGTAAGGCACGCAGTTTAATGCGGTTTAAATTGGCATGGAAATACATTTCAAATGGTGCATTGCTTTTTTCTACCTTGGTAAAATTGGCATAAGCATCCTGAATATTGTTTTCTTTTTCCTGTAGCTGGGCAAGAATAAAGCGCCAGCGTATGCGCTGCTGCTGTTCGGTTGGCAGGGCAATGGCCGATTCCAAAAAAAGAATGGCTTCTTTATTCCGCTTTTGATAGATGCGCATCTGGGCCGCGGTGGCCAACGGCTCTGCAAGGTCTTTTTTCAGTTCATCAGAAGCGCGCAGCATGGTATCGAGAATCTTATCTGCCAAAGCCATGTTGTTCAGCTCCATCTGGCTCCTGGCTTTCCAGTTCATGGCCATGATAAACGTTTTCAGGTCTTTACTGTAGGTTTTTGCTGTATAATCGAAATATTCTGATGCAATAAAATAATTTCCCTTTAAGTAATTAGCCTTGCCCAAAAGCATATAGGCATCGTCGATATAGTTACTGAAACTTTTATCGTTGATTATGGTCTGGCTTTTGGTTATTACTTCATCAAGCTGTTTATTGGGAGCCCCGGTGATTAAAACCAGGTTTACCTGAGGTTCGGGGTCTAAATAAACAGGAAGTGTTTTTTCATAATTATCTGCATAACTTTGTAATAAACTCTCGTTATATTCAGTTAATAAAACATTTGAGTTATATATATAGTTATATCTTGCCGTTAAGTTTTGAAACCTTCTATCTACGGCCGTATCCTTATTGGCCACGCAGCCGCATATAAAAAGCAGGCCGAAAATGAAGAGGAGAGTATATGAGTTTCTGCTAGCGTAATTTTTCAAGTATGGTAGATCTGTTTAGTACAACATATAAACAAATTGTAAGCCAAAATATTTTATTGGAAACAAATTTTAATTATTCAAAGTTAATCTAATTATTGCATTAAAAAATGGAAAATCCGAAAGAGGAAGATACAAAGAAAAAGGTAAATGCCGCTGCCAAATATTCGGCCATAGGCTTTCAGATGATTGCAACCATTGGCCTGCTTACCTTTATTGGCTACAAGATTGATGAGCACAGGGACAGTAAGACTAATTTAATTACGGCCGCTTTCGCCCTAGCTGGGGTAGGCATTGCCCTTTACCAGGCTATTAGGCAGGTTACCAGGAATTAGTTTTCAGTTGACAGTTCTCAGTTGCTAAAAACAATTAGCCGATTAACCATTCTACAGTTTACATTTATAATGATCATTAAGGAATTAAGAACATTAAGTTTTCGATTATTCTTATAGAACTCAGTTACCAATTAACCATATTTTTTACCATTAAGGAGTTAAGAACATTAAGTTACTCTTCGCTCAGCAGTTAATCAGTTTAAACAGTTAACCGATTAACCCTTGTACAGTTAGCAACCAATGAACAAATGACCAATGAACCAATTAGTTTGGAGTTTGGAACCAGTTAACCAATTTCAACAATTAACCGATTAACCATTTACAGTTTGCAATGGGCAGCTTACATTCTCACGTGACCCATTAAGGAATAAGAACATTAAGTTTTCGATTATTCTTATAGAACTCAGTTACCAATTAACCATAATATTTTTTACCAGTAAGGAGTTAAGAACATTAAGCCTTGTACAGTTAGCAACCAATGAACAAATGACCAATGAACCAATTAGTTGGAGTTTGGAACCAGTTAACCAATTTCAACATTTAACCGATTAACCATTCTACAGTTTCCAATACCAATGAACAAATAAACCACTCAACCAATAATTTCTCTTTCCCACTAGTTACTTGATTTTAAAAACCTTATCTTTGCAAAAGTTTTTATCTGCTAAGAAAAATATAAATTGACTCTAGCCAAATTTACCAGTATCTATTTCATTTTTGTAGGCTTATTAATAGGTGTTATTGCCGTTTTGCCCTTAATATTTCCCGATAAACAGTTATTTATAACTAATTTTTGGGTAATGTTTGGCTTTTTGGCAGGCATAACCTATGTGGCTTATATGCTTGTTGATATTGGTATAAAACGTGATCCAGAGGTAGGTGTAATGGCTATTATGGGATCAATTGCAGTGAAGATGATTTTTTGTATGGCTTTTGTGCTGATTTACAGTATAAAAGCAAAGGGAATTGGGCTTGTATTTCTGCTTAATTTTTTTTCTTTATATTTATTGTTTACGGCCTTTGAAATTTACTGTTTGTTACGTAACTTGCGCCACCAAAATTTAAAGTAAAAAACTGCCAATAAATGGATTGTAACCGAGTTTTTGTGTCTAAAGTTAAAAGGCTAACTATTGTTTTTACGCTTTTAATCGCGTTTTTATCTATCAAAATTGATACTTTCGCTCAAGTTGATAGCGCTGTTGTACCTGTTGATAGTGCTGTTGCCGAATCTGCTCATGCGGTTTCTGGTGAGCACGGCGCTGAAGCTAAACACGGTGAAGAGAAATTTGAGCCAACCAAAGTGATTATGGAGCACATTGCCGATTCGCATATGTGGCACCTTTGGGGGCATACTTCATTGCCTCTTCCGGTAATTTTGTACACTTCTCAAGGTTTGGAGGTTTTCTCTTCTGGTAATTTTCACCATGGTGAGCACGATTATAATGGTAAATACAACAATTACCGTTTAGAAGAAGATCACGTTAAAGTGGTTGGTGCTGATGGTAAAATTGATGAAGAAGCAAGTAAATCTGTTCTTGATTTTTCTATTACCAAAAACGTTGCGGCCATGTTCGTTGCGATTTTTGTAATCCTTATCGTGTTTATTTCTGTAGCAGGAGCTTATAAAAAGCGTGTTGGTAAGGCGCCTAAAGGCTTGCAGTCACTAATAGAGCCGATTATTGTGTTTGTTAGGGATGATATTGCTAAGCCGAACATAGGTCATAAATACGCTAAATTTATGCCATATCTATTAACCGTATTTTTCTTTATCTGGTTTAATAACTTATTAGGATTAGTTCCTATTTTTCCTGGTGGCGCTAACGTTACGGGTAATATTGCCTTAACTTTTGTAATGGCTTTCGGTACTATGATTATTGTTAATCTCAACGGTAATAAATATTACTGGAAACATATTTTCAGACCAGATGTGCCTTGGTGGTTGTATCCAATTATGATTCCTGTAGAGTTAATCGGTATTGTTTCTAAACCTTTCGCATTAATGATCCGTTTATTTGCGAACATCACAGCTGGGCACATTATTGTATTAAGTTTAATATCGTTAATTTTTATTTTCGAAACATTGGCTATCGCTCCGGTTTCAGTTGCATTCGTATTGTTTATGGATGTGCTTGAGTTGCTGGTGGCATTTTTACAGGCCTTTATTTTTACATTACTTACTGCCTTGTTTATTGGTATGGCAGTAGAAGAGCATCATTAATAGAAAACTATTTTTTACAAATTAATATAAATTAAATTAGTTATGGTAGGTTCAATCGCGGCAATTGGTGCCGGTTTAGCAGTAATCGGTGCAGGTATCGGTATCGGTCAAGTAGGTGGTAAAGCAATGGAAGGTATTGCTCGTCAACCAGAAGCTGCATCAAAAATTCAGACTGCAATGATTATCGCTGCTGCCCTTATCGAGGGTGCTGCTTTATTCGGTGTGGTAGTTGCATTATTAGGTAACAATCCTCAATAATTCAAGCTGAAAAATTTAGGTAAGGTATTTAACGGTTGGTTATTTACCTTGCCTTATTAAAAAGATTAAGAATAAGAAAAATTAGATAAAATGGATTTAGTAACCCCAAGCATAGGATTGGTTTTTTGGACCGCTTTAGCATTCATCTGCTTATTGATATTACTTAGAAAATTTGCATGGAAACCTATTTTAGGTGCTATTCACGAACGTGAGCAAAGCATTGATGAGGCCCTTAACAAAGCGGAATTAGCCAAACAGGAAATGGCCCGTTTAACCAGCCAAAATCAAGATTTAATGCAACAGGCACGTGCAGAACGTGATGAAATTTTGAAGGAAGC
This sequence comes from Pedobacter sp. GSP4, assembly GCF_051857575.1. Taxonomy (NCBI): domain Bacteria; kingdom Pseudomonadati; phylum Bacteroidota; class Sphingobacteriia; order Sphingobacteriales; family Sphingobacteriaceae; genus Pedobacter; species Pedobacter sp. GSP4. The sequence goes on from NZ_JBPZIR010000011.1 coordinate 199,079, forward strand.
TAAAACCTTAAAAGATGGTATCTTAAACGAAGCTAAAAAACAAGCTCAGGTAGAAGGTGCTAAATTAATCGAGAAAGCTAAAATCGAAATCGAGAACCAAAAGAAAGCAGCTTTAGCAGAAGTTAAAGACCAGGTTTCTTCTTTATCATTAGAAATTGCTGAGCGTGTTTTACGTACTCAATTAGATGATAAAACTAAACAGGAAGCTTTAGTAGCGAACTTGTTAAAAGACGTTGAATTAAACTAAGCGTATTGCGTAAAGCGGTAAGCGTGCAAAACGCCAAACGCTAAGCGCCAACCCGAATAAATATGTCAGAAATTAAAGTTGCAAGCAGATACGCCAAATCATTAATCGATCTAGCCGTTGAAAATAACGGATTAGCCGAATCTTATAATGATATGGTATTGTTTGAGAAAGTGGTTGATGAAACCCCTGAGCTGGAAGCGATATTGAAAAACCCGATTGTACCTTTAGATAAAAAAACTGGTATCCTGAACGGTATCTTCGCTGATAAAGTAGGGAAATTAACGCTTGCTTTTTTCAAAATTGTAGTTAACAAGGGCCGTTCGGCCATTTTGTTTGCTACTGCAAAACAGTTTGTGCAACAATACAACCAGATTAAAGGTATTGTTACTGCTGATGTTACTACAGCTACTGCTTTAAGTGCAGCTGCAAAAGAACAGATTGTTGCCATTGTAAAAAGAGAACTAGGCGCCAATGAAGTAATTGTTAACGAAAAAGTTAATGATAAACTGATTGGTGGTTTTATATTAAAAGTTGGCGATAAGCAATTTGATGCGAGTATTGCCAGCGGTTTAAGTAAACTTAAAAAAGAATTTGCGCAGTAAGCGCTAGGCGATAAGCGTATAGCGGTAAAACGCCAAACGCAAACCGCCAAACACAAAGAGTATTGCGATAAGCGGGTGGCGAATAAATGCCAAGCGCCATGCGCTAAGCACTAAACATTTATAAAAAGATATAAAGTAAAATTATGGTAGAGGTAAGACCAGACGAAGTATCGGCAATTATCAGACAGCAATTGGCGGGCTTCAAATCAGAAACCGAACTGGAAGAAGTTGGTACCGTGTTGCAAGTAGGCGACGGTATTGCCCGTGTTTACGGTTTAACTAAAGTTCAATCGGGAGAATTAGTTGAATTTGCAAACGGCTTGCAAGGTATTGTATTAAACCTTGAAGAAGATAACGTTGGTGTGGTACTTTTGGGTGCTTCAGACGAGATCAAAGAAGGAGATACAATTAAACGTACCAAAAAAATTGCCTCTATTAAAGTTGGTGAAGGTATGCTTGGCCGTGTAGTTAACACATTAGGAGAGCCTTTAGATGGTAAAGGACCAATCTTAGGTGAAACTTACGAAATGCCTTTAGAGCGTAAAGCACCAGGTGTAATTTATCGTCAGCCGGTAAATGAGCCTTTACAAACTGGTATTAAAGCAATTGATGCAATGATTCCAATCGGTCGTGGTCAACGTGAGTTGGTTATTGGCGACCGTCAGATTGGTAAAACTGCCGTTTGTATCGATACCATTATCAACCAAAAAGAATTTTATGAAGCAGGCCAGCCTGTGTTCTGTATTTATGTAGCTATCGGTCAGAAAAACTCTACTGTAGCGAACATTGTACGTACACTTGAAGAAAACGGCGCTTTACCATATACAGTTGTTGTTGCTGCTTCGGCTGCAGATCCTGCTCCAATGCAGTTTTATGCTCCGTTTGCAGGTGCTGCAATTGGTGAGTTTTTCCGTGATACAGGTAAACCAGCTTTAATTGTTTATGATGATTTATCTAAACAAGCTGTAGCTTACCGTGAGGTATCTCTACTACTTCGTCGTCCACCAGGCCGTGAGGCATATCCAGGTGACGTTTTCTACTTACACAGCCGTTTGTTAGAAAGAGCTGCGAAAATCAACGCTAACGATGATATCGCTAAAAACATGAACGATTTACCAGAGTCGATTAAACATATCGTTAAAGGTGGCGGTTCATTAACAGCACTTCCAATTATCGAAACCCAAGCGGGCGACGTATCTGCATATATCCCAACTAACGTAATTTCGATTACCGATGGTCAGATTTTCTTAGAGTCGAACTTGTTCAACTCTGGTATACGTCCGGCTATTAACGTAGGTATCTCGGTATCACGTGTAGGTGGTAACGCGCAGATTAAATCGATGAAAAAAGTAGCAGGTACTTTAAAGTTAGATCAGGCTCAATACCGCGAGTTAGAGGCTTTCTCTAAATTCGGATCTGACTTAGATGCTGCAACTAAATCTGTATTGGATAAAGGTGCACGTAACGTGGAAATGTTGAAACAAGCGCAATTCTCTCCGTTCACTGTAGAGAAACAAGTTGCAATTGTTTACGCTGGTACTAAAAACTTAATGCGTAGTGTTCCGGTTAACAAGGTTAAAGAATTTGAAACTGAATTCTTAACTCAATTGGAATTGCGTCATCCAGAAACTTTAGCAGCATTAAAAGCTGGTAAATTCGATGATACCATTACTGGTGTTTTAGATACAGTAGCAAAAGAGATTTCAAGTAAATACTAATAGAGTTGAAAGCTAAAAGCAGAAAGTTCAAAGCTTTTTGCTTTTAGCTTTATACTTTTCCCTTAATAAGAATGGCTAATTTAAAAGAAGTAAGAAACCGGATTGCGTCGGTACAATCAACCCAGCAGATTACCAAAGCTATGAAAATGGTTTCGGCAGCAAAGTTGAAACGTGCTACAAATGCAATTATCGCTTTACGTCCTTATGCAACTAAACTGAAAGAGATTTTAGGTAATCTATCTGCCAGTTTAGAGGGATCGTCATCACCTTTTATCCAAGAGCGTGAACCCAATAAGGTTTTAATTGTTACTGTATCATCAAACCGTGGTTTGGCTGGTGCTTTTAACATGAACGTAATTAAAGCGGCCAACAATTTAATTGCTGAAAAATATAGCGAACAGTTGAAAAACGGAAATGTGAGCATTATTTCTATCGGTAAGAAAACTCAGGATTTTTACGAAAAACGCAAATACAATGTTATTGGCAACAATAATGAAGTATACTCAGCACTGACTTTCGAAAACGTAACTCAAATTACGGATGCGATTATGGCAGGCTTTGTTAAAGGTGAGTTTGATAAGGTAGAGGTTGTGTATAACCGTTTCAGAAACGCAGCTGTACAGTTTATTACTACCGAACAGTTGTTGCCGCTGCCTAAAGCAGAACAGGCAGCAGAGGTGAAAACAGATAAGAAAACAACCAACGTTGATTATATTTTAGAGCCTTCTCAAGAAGAGATTGTTGAACAGCTAATTCCTAAATCAATTAAAATTCAGTTGTATAAAGCCGTTTTAGATTCGCACGCTTCTGAGCACGGTGCACGTATGACATCAATGGATAAGGCAACTGAAAATGCTGGAGAGTTATTAAAAGCCTTAAAACTTTCATATAACCAAGCACGTCAGGCAGCAATTACAACTGAGTTAACCGAGATTGTAAGTGGTGCAGCAGCATTGAACGGATAAGTGTAAGCTTAGAGTCGCAAGTCTTTAGTGAGATAATATAGAGCCTATTTCTTAATTGAGATAGGCTTTTTTATTGATCTCAATATTCGTAATCCAAAATTATTATGTTTTAAGAGCTACAAATAAAATCCCCATTACTTTTACACAAGCATATCCCGAAGCTGAAACATTGATCTTATCAAAAACGGATAGGGCTAGGTTTTTGGATATTTAATATATTAGTTAAAAGAAGCCCATTTTGTTTGAAATGGGCTTCTTCGTGTTAAAAATAGATACTTTCTGTATTTATCCTCAATCTTAGGTAACCGTTTTCAATCTTTTTAATATGGGTCCCGTCTCCACGATATACGGATGCATTAAACTTAGCCTCAACTAGATATTTGCCAGATTTTAGTTTTTGTAAGCTTGTTATTTCAAATTTAGATTGCTTTTGCAACTCAGGATCAAGAAGTGGGTGATAAACCAGGCTACTGTAACCGTATGTTTGTAATCCATAATCACTCCCAATTAACTCTAAGGCAATACCGTTCTGAGAATTGTTCCTGGTAAAGTCCATTGCAAATTTTCGTTCGCCTGTAGAAAATAGATCGAGTTTATCTATGGGCTCAAATAGTATGGCTGAGGGGGTGGGGCTTGTTAAACTTTTATTGTATTTCTTCAAAAAAGTGATCGTGATACCGTTTCTGTTATCGTTACTTAAAGTATAAAAGCGCCCAAACATCACGGTGTTCTTATCATCCGATATATACTCCACGTTTTTAACAACAGAGTCTAGTTTTTTATTTGCCTGTCCATTTAATACGCCCCTGGTAATAGTTGTTGTTAAGATAATTTTTTGCCCATCTAATGTATAAGAAGCAGAGTCTTTTAACAGTTCTAAGGGATCGGGTTTTTCTACCGGAGGCTTAATTGGTGGCTCGGTAACGGGATCGTTCTTCTTGCAGGCCGCAAAGAAAAACAAGGCTATAGCTAGCCCAAGTAATCTTTTGGTGTTCATATTAAATTGATTTTATTTGTGTGTACCCAAAACTAATCAAATTTGTATAACTAAAAACTTAATTGATAAAAAAGGCATGCTAATACCGTTTTATAGCTTACATTTTACATCACCCTTTCTACTCAGGTTAATCACCTTCTTTTAATATCTTTGCGGTATAATTTCATAACATGAAAAAACACATCCTGATCTTTTTATCGCTCATTCCCTTTCTGGCTGCTGCGCAAAATCCTGCACGCGATTATACCAATGCGGTGCTTTGGCAGCAAACTTCGGGCGAGTACAGGGCGTTATGTTTTCAGGCTTACAATTTTGCCCGTTTATCATTAAAAGAAGCTTTGTGGGCCGATACCAGCAAGAAACCGAACTGTGTAATTGTTGATATTGATGAAACAGTTCTGGATAATTCAGCTTTTCAGGGACACGAAATTAAAAAAGGTTTAAGTTATGCGCCGGCAGACTGGACCGAATGGACCAGTTTAGCGCAGGCAGATACCGTTCCGGGTGCTTTATCTTTTTTAAAATTTGCGGCTTCCAAAAATATCGAAACTTTCTATGTAAGTAACCGCGATGAAAAAGATTATGCCGCTACACTTAAAAACCTGCAGAAGTTTGGTTTTCCTTATGCCGACGATGCCCATTTGGTGGTTGCGAAGGGCACATCGAATAAAGAACCCCGTAGACAGAAAATTGCAGAAACGCACAATATTTTAATGCTCTGCGGAGATAATCTGAGCGATTTTAGCAATGTTTTTTACCGCGAACAGAAGAATACCTTTGAGCAGGTAAACGGAAACCAGTATCTATTTGGCGTAAAATATATTGTATTGCCAAACCCTATGTATGGCGATTGGGAAAAGCCTTTGTATCAAGGAGAAAAGCTGAGCGATAAGGATAAAGCAAAACAAAGATTAGAACGATTAAAAAGTTACTAAGTTTTTATCATTATTCAGCAATAAGTATTACTTTTGCTGCATCATAAAAATAAACATTATGGAGAACAACGAATTAAAGCACAATACAGAAAGTATGCAAACGGCTAACCAGCCAGGAATTTATAAATTAATGATTTTTGGTGTACTGGTTTGTATGGTGGGTACTTATGCACGTTTCGCTTACGATTCTTGGCAGGTATCATTGGCATCATGGATTGTTTTGTTCATCGGTGCAATTATTGCCATCAAAGGTGTATTCAAAATTTTAGACGCATAAGCCATTTGCTAATCAAGATATAAAGCCGTTCCGATGTTAATCGGAGCGGCTTTTTTGTTTTATCCCGTCCAAGCCACGCAGGTTTCGAAAACCTGCGTGGTTTAAAATAGAAATTTTAAGCCTCAATTTTTTTGAAAATGAGCGGTTCTACGTTGATCGCATAGTGCAGCCCTGCTATCCCTCCAAGTCCTCGCTCGTGCCTCGCTGTGGGCTTTCCGTTCTATCAGGTTTATTAACAAAGCCAGAGGTTTTTGGGACGCGAAAGAATCCGATCAGACCTCGAAGGTTTAATTCGATGTTAATCTTGTTTTTAAAGGCCTCATTGAGTGCTACGCTGTTTAAAAACCTTCGAGGTCTTTTTTAAACCGGTTGATTTTGCGTTAGGGATTGTAAGGGTTCAGTACCGATCCTTCATCGGTACCGGAGCGCAGCGCAGCCCTGAAAAGCCCGACCTTTTCCCGATTTTCATCGGGATTGAGGTAACGCCCAGATCAGTTTACAGTTATCGTTTTACAGTTTTCGGCTTTAAGTTTTTTCCTGATCAGCGGGGTTTACTTCCCAACAGACTTTTGAAGTTCCGCTGTGCTTTGGCCTTTCAAACTTTAGAAGCCTTGGCTATCAGTCGATCCAGATTTGCTCCAAACCGCCCTCGCTCAGCTCCAAACGGGGCATTGGGTTACCTAAATAAGATTGTGGTATTAAGGAGAAATACAGCGTTACATACTAACCAAAGCGCTAAACTTCTCATGGCCATTTGAAGCAAATATTTAAAATGATTATTTATTTAGAACCACACAATCATGAAAAGGAATATCATTGCTATGGCCATAATTTTGGCAATCTTCGGCTGTAATGCTGAGAAAAAAGACTACGCCAGTACCAGTAACGAGGTTTTGGCCGATAGTACAGCGGTAGGATTACCTGCAGCTGCCGAAAAAATCATTAAAACTGCCGATATGCGCTTCCGCGTAAAAAACGTGCAGCATACCAAAGAAGCGCTCAGTAAAACCATTAAAGCCGAGGGCGGTACCGTTGCCGAGTTTTCTATACAAAGTGCTATCCAAGAAACCGATAAGGTTAAACAATCTACCGATTCGTTAAAAGAAATCACTTCTTACCGTACCGAAGGTTATCTGGTGGCCAAGGTCCCGTCCGAGAAATTGGATGAGTTTACCAATACCATTGCAAAAATGGCGGTATTTGTAGATAACCAATCCATGAAGATGGACGATCAGAGCATTGCTTACCTGGCCAATAAGCTAAAAGCACAGAACAGGGTAGATGCAATTGCCAAAATCAATAAAGTAGCATCCAAGAAGAGCGCAAATGTCGAATCTTCGCTTTACATCAAAGATGATTATGTAGATAAGAAAATGGAGAATATGCAGATTGATAGCCGGGTAAAATTTAGCACCATCACGCTTAATTTTTATCAGGATAATACCGTTAAAACTTTGATTGTGGCCAATGATAACCTGTACGATTACCGCCCGGCATTTGTAAACAGGCTGTGGTTAGAGGTAGTAAATGGCTGGACCATTTTTAAGGAAATCATTATTGCTATTTCTAACCTGTGGATGCTGATACTGGCGAGCTTTGGGGTGTTTTTTGCAGTAAGGTATTTCATCAGGAAAGATAAAACGCAGCGCGAACTGAAAACAAAGCAGCTGATTGAAAATAATCGGGTGTAAATATTCGTTTCATGGCCCGTGCCCAGCATGGGCCATTTTAAATTATTAGTGCTATCATCATGCTGTTCTGGATCAGCTTCTTTTCTACAAGATGGATCCCGAAATAAATTTACTTTGTAGCGTTCGCTTCACTACTGCTACCATTGACAGCGTGCATACAAGGCTCGTGATTTCGATGCGGTAGATATCGGATGCAGCCAGCCAATTTTTCATTGGCGGCGAAATGGAGAAATCAATAGTTACAGATTTCTCGACTACGTTGCACCCGATAGCTATCGGGTCCGCTCGAAATGATTGTTATGATAAAAACAAATTTTAAGCAGCTATATTATAATTGTTTTTATAGCTCTCCTGGTTTTTTATAACTGCTGCAACTCTGAGCGCT
>NZ_JBPZIR010000012.1:0-92666 GCF_051857575.1 Pedobacter sp. GSP4
GCATAAAAACCTTGACGACATTTTAATGTGCCGCTACCGCTTTAGGTAATCTGATTAATAATTTAAGCAAATTAAATATTTGTAATCCTTAAAATAAAAGACCAATACAAATCTAAAGGACGATTTTTTAGGTGTCTGTCAATAGTAGTGTAGTCGAAAAATCTATAATTTACCATGCCCTATAAACATAAAAGGCTTTCTGATGCAATCAGAAAGCCTTATTTCATTGGTGTGTTTAATCAATTATTTAATGGCCGCAATCTGTTTTTCTACTGCTACAGTTTCTATCGAACTGATATTGGTTTTTAAAGCGGCAAACTTATCAATGGTTAATTTCTGCGATTTGCCCATTACCAAGGTGTGGTTATCTGTAGAGCCGCTCAATTTTAAATCGGCGTGATCAGCAATCACAGTGTACAAACCTTCAGAGCTGGTGTTGATGTCTGCATGTGCGCTTCCTTTCAAAAAAATCTGAAGATATTTGGTTGTTAATTTTCCTTCCGTTCTAACTACTGCATTTTCCGAAGCTTCGATCCTGTAAATGTCGTTTACATAAACGGTTAGTCTTGTTTTTTCAAGACTGGTAGAAGTGATCCTTAAAATGTCGCCTTCCTGCATAACTTTTGCAGTTCCGGTATTGTCATCATTGTAAGAAACACCGGCATTAGTGCGCTGTATAATGGTTAATTCTACATTTCCTTTTACAGAAACTCTCTTGAAATCGGCAATTTTTAAAGTTTTAACCGGTTCTTTTTCGGTTGCAGAAACGCTTGTTGCAAACAAGGCCGACGATAAAACGATTGCTGTTAATGAAGTTGCGATTAGGGTTTTGATTGAGGTTTTCATAATATTTTATATTTAATAATTAAATGTTAATTAATTGTTATTGAATTGTTTAAGTGGTTTTTGTTATTGTTTTGTAGATAAGACGCCATGAATTGAAAAACGTTGCAGTGCCTTTTGCATTTTTATACAATCGATATATAATTCTCGACCAACGGGCGTTAATTCAAGACGAAAACCTGAAACATTTACATTTCAATTGTAAAATATTTTCACATTGTTTAGGTGGTTGCAGTTTTTCGTTATATTTAATGAGAAATTAGTGTGCTATTTTATGAAGAAAAAGGTTGTACTTGTTCAGGATAATAAAGATATCCTTGATATAATGGACCAGGTATTGGAAGAGGAAGGGTTTGATGTTACCGCATCGTTAACTACCGATCCGATTGAGAAAATAGATGAGATAGAACCAGATGTGGTAATAGTAGATGATCATATTAAAGGGAAAAAGAAAGGATCGGAAGTAATTAAAGAACTTAAATCCGACCCAGAAACAGAAGATGTATCGGCTGTATTAACATCTACTTCAAATAATTTACCTCAACAGGCCAAAGATTGCAAGGCTGATGATTATATCGAGAAGCCATTTGATATCGACCATATGGTAGAGGTGGTTAAGAAAAATGCTTAATTTCAATCATTGAATATCCTGTATTTGATGCCCTGACCATAAAAGATAATGGCGATGAAAAAAAATATTTTTTACCTGCTATTGGCAGTTCTTTTGGTAATTTCTTGCAAAAAAGATCCTGAAATAGGGAAGTGGAGCGACAATATCAAGCTATCTCAAAAAACAGCAAGTTTCAATTCAAGCAATACTTCGCTCGTAATCACTTCAGAAACAACCGGATGGTGGTTAAACGGTATCACTTATAACCAAAAGTCTATTGATTTAACAAATGTTGAAAAGACAGCACAAAATTTTGTGGTTACAGCCCCTGATTTTCAAGTTGAGCGAAAAGGTGGGAATAAAATTGTAATCACCATGAATCAGAATACTACAAATGCCGACAGGTTATTGTCTGTTAGCCTACAGCACGGAAATTATTTTGATGGAATAGAAATAAGACAATCAAAATAGTTATCTATTCAAGGTAGGCTCATAAGTATCGGTAACCACAGTAGCCTTTAGCTCATGTAAAATCTGATACAACCCAAAGTTGGTACGGTTTACATAAATAAAATGTTTTACCCCGCGGGCCTGCTTAAATTCGGGCATTTTCGAAATTTTCTCTCCATAAATATAGAGCTGATCGAAAAAATCAGGCTTGCTAAAATCGAATATTTTGCTGGTGTAAGGTTTCGCAAAAAGCCCGATCATTTCCCTGTACGATTTATGGTAAAATTCAATCTGCTCAGCAGAATCATCAGCATGTATCATATCCAGTTTCCTAAAAGCATCAATTGTTCTGGCTTTATCGTTAATTACATCTGTAGAAATTAGGGAGAAAAACGGATAGTAAAAATCATCAGGCATCTCTTTTATACACCCAAAATCAATAACACCTAAATTTTCATCGGGTGTAATCATAAAATTTCCAGGATGCGGATCGGCATGTACAGCCCGTAATTCGTGTTGCTGAAAATTATAGAAATCCCACAGCGCCTGCCCAATTTTATTACGCAGCACCTGAGATGGGTTTGTTTTTAAAAATTCTTTTAAATGCAGGCCATCAATCCAATCCATGGTAATAATGCGTTTGCCCGAAAGCTTGGGGTAGTATTTTGGAAACACCACATGATCCAGGTTTTTACAGGCTTCCGAAAATTCAATGGAGCGTTTAACTTCCAGCTCATAATCCGTTTCTTCCAAAAGGCGTTCTTCTACCTCTTTAATGTAAATGTTCAGCTCCCTTTCCGACATGCCAAGCAGCCTAAATGCGAAAGGTTTAACCAGCTTTAAATCGGATGAAATGCTATCGCCTACACCAGGGTACTGGATTTTAACGGCAAGTTTTTTGCCGTCAAGCGTTGCTTGGTGCACCTGTCCAATTGAAGCTGCATTGCTCGAATTCAGGTTAAAACTATCATAAATCTGCTCCGGTGTTTTGCCGAAGTTTTTGGTAAAGGTCCTAACAATCAAAGGGCCTGATAGGGGCGGGGCATTGTATTGCGATTGGGTAAATTTATCTACGTAAGATTTGGGCAGGATATTTTTATCCATGCTCAGCATCTGCGCAATTTTAAGGGCACTACCCTTCAGTTCGCTTAACGATTTGTAAATGTCTGTTGCGTTATCTTCGTTCAGCTGCTCGCGGTCCAATTCTGGATTGAACAGCTTTTTCGAATAATGTTTAATGTAATTGCCGCCGATCTGGAAACCTGTTTTAACAAATTTTGCCGAACGTTCTACCTTGGTTGTAGGAATACTTTTCTGTGTCTTCATTTAGCCTTAAAACCTCATCTTCTCTGCAAACTTTCCATTTCTGGATAAAAACTTGCCATATTCCAGTAAATTATCAATTGGCGAATGCTGAAAAAGATCGAAAGTAACGTTTATGCCTTTTTCAATGGCCTCATCGCTTTTTTCAAAACCTTCGCTATCGTCGTTAATCCAAAAATTAACAATAAAGGCAAATTGGATCCATAAGGCATCCTTATACCGCTTACTTAAAAAACGCCGCGCGGCAAGTTCACCGCTTTCTAAACCTTCGTCTATCACTTCTTGTGCAAAATTTTCGAAAATGGGTTTTACACCAGCCAAAACATCGGGTGTAGAAAGTTTACCCTTGTGGTTTTTTAAGCTGTAAATAACAAAACTCCTCTCGTTTTTAAGGTTTTCCAGGTAGCTGTAAAAAAACGACAGCATTTTCTCTCGTGCAGTGTACTGTGTCCACACATCCTGCTCTTTAATTTTGCTGATGGTTTCGAAAATGAGTTCGAACCAGATTATTTTTTCTATGCTTTCAAACGAAGAAAAAAACTGATAAAAATCGGCCTCCGTTATTTTAAGTTTTTTAACAAAAACATAAACCGATTTAGGCTTTTCATTGTTGGTTAGAACATAATCAAGATATGCTTTTCTAATTTGCTGAGCGGTTGCCATATAGCTGTTTTTTACAAGTATAACGTTTAATTTATTTGCTTGTTTTTAAGCTATTAAATTTCTTGATCATGCTATTGTAATAATAGCTTTCAAATTATTTGAAAGTTAGTTTTTTAGCTAATTTCTTTAGTGTGTTGGGTTTCTGAATGTGGAGAATTAATTATGATTTAGCTAAATTTATTAGTATTTTTGAGGCAGATTATTCCCAAATAAAGCAGATCAATATGATACAGGTAAACGATTTTTTATATGGCAAAATGGAATTGCCAGCAGTATTTGAAAACCTGTTAAAAACTGATGCGCTGAAGCGGCTGGCCGGGGTACATCAAAGCGGGGCTATATTTTTGGTCAATCCCGATATCTGCCATTCCAGGTTGGAGCATGCCATTGGGGTTACCATGCTGATCAGGCTTTTGGGTGGTTCAGAACTGGAGCAGATTGCCGGTTTATTGCATGATATTTCCCATACGGCATTTTCTCATGTAGGTGATTATGTTTTCGGCAATACCGATGAGGATTCCCACGAAAAGGTTTTTGCTGAAATTTTATGTAAATCAGAAATACCCGATGTGCTGCTGCGCCATGGCTATGATGTAAACCAGATCCTTTATGGAACTTTTGATATTTTAGAGCAGCCTTTGCCGGCCCTCTGTGCAGATCGCTTGGATTATACATTGCGCGATGGGACGCATGGCGGTATCATATCACGTCAGCGTGCCCGCGAATTTTTAAACGCCGTGGTTTTGAAAGATGGAAAAATTGCCGTAAACAATGAGGCAGAGGTAACCTGGATTAACGAGACTTTTGAAAAGCTGAATAACGAGGTTTTTAAACTTCCGCTGCATTTATATGCCAATGGTAAAATGGCCGAGCTGATTAAAAGGTTTTTGGATAAAGGTTTATTAACTGAAAGCGATTTATTTAAAACAGACACTTTGCTGCTCAATAAAATCAGAACCAACTATGAAGGTTATGAAGCCATCAAATCAATTAAACAGTTGCGTGGCTTTGCAGAATTTATACGCCATGGTGCGGTACCGCAAATAAAAACAAGAACCTTAAGCGCGCTTTTGGTGTAGATTTGATCTTTTGCCTTAATTGTATGCCGAATCAACAAACCAATGCTAAAGAATTAACGTATATTGTGAAAAAACACAAATTATGTCTGCAGTAGAAATTATTTTAATTGGCGTGGTCATCCTGCTTATTTTCGGTGGTAAAAAACTGCCCGAATTAATGCGTGGGATAGGGAAGAGTGTAAAAGAATTTAAAGATGCCAAAGAAGAACCACCTATAAATAAATAGTATGTGCAAACTTTCTATTTGCTACATTGTTTTAATTTAAATAGATAACATGGAAAATAGCAAACAGAATAACGATAAGTCTAAAACTGATTTTACCGAAGAGAATTTAAAAAATCCAGTTAAAGGTTTAAATGATTGGAACGACCGGCTAGATGAAAATCTAGAGCCTGAAGATCATAACGATAGCGAAGCCGATCAGAAAGCGAAAGATTTTTCGGATAAGTATGGCAGCGGCGACCAGTCTGATCAGGGTGATAAATGAATATTTATACTATAAGCTGTTCTTGATGAAAGAGCGGCTTTTATTTTGTTTGAAAAATTATCCTCTTGATACTGATTCTTATTCATAAAAATTTTAATGTCAATTAAAACTTTTTTACACTACCTCTAGTGGTTTATTACACGAAAGGCTGTTTTTTAGCCTTTAAAGTGTTAAATTTCTCCTAATTGTTTTTTCTTGTGGTTTGATAAATAGTATATTGCATATCGCTATACCAAATAAATATGTACAACGTTTTCAAACTAAACTGATAGGTAATGAACAGGCATTGGTTATTGGTTTTTTTTATCATGCTTTTCGCATCATCCCTATCTTTTGCGCAAAACACATCAAATAAGGGAAAGGATTTTTATGTCCCTTACGCAGGGCATATTGATGGTAATAATTCGAGATTAAGCCTGTTTCTATCTGCCGATCAATCTACTGATTATGCTGTTTACATAGGCAATACTTTGATTTCGCCTGTGGGGGCTACCATTCCGGCCAATACCTGCCTGCCATTTGTAATCGATCCGAATGTTTATAATGTGTTAATGAGCGGATCTGATGTTTCGGAGCCAAATAAAGCTATCCATGTGGTTACCGGTAAGGCCATTTCATTATACAGTATTATTTCCAATAATGCACGTACCGGGGGCACGCTGGTATTGCCCACAAATACACTTGGGCAGGAGTATTATACCTTTAGCTACGAAAATCAGGGTAACCAGCAGGGATTTTCGCAGTTTACCATAGTAGCTACAGTTGATGGTACCCAAGTAGAAATAAAACCAAAACAGAACGAACGAAACGGTAGGAAAACAGCCAATACTACATTTACCGTTAATTTAAATAAGGGAGATATTTATCAATATCAATCGGCCAGTGATTTGACAGGGAGCCATATTAAAGCCTTAAACTGTAGTCCTATTGCAGTATTTACGGGTAATACCTGGGCGGCATTTTGTAACGCCGGCAATAGTCGCAGCCCTAGTGGAGGCGATAATCTGTATCAACAGGTTTTTCCGGTTTCATCATGGGGCAAGAATTTTGTAACCGCACCATTTTATAACACGCTGCATGGCAATACCGATATTATGCGCGTTATTGTAGCAGAAGACAATACGGTTGTGACTGTAAATGGCAGTACAACTGATGCTAATGGAACTTCGCTTGCTAATCCTTACAACAAAGGTGCTGTGGTTACATTTTTCTCCACTAGGGCAAATGTGATCTCTGGCTCAAAACCAATTTCGGTTGCACAATATCAAACCTCTCAAACCTGTAACCCCAATAATGCTGCTGATACGAGGCAGGGCGGCCCGTATCTCGGCGATCCTGAAATAACGGTACTTAACCCTGTTGAACAGACATTGAATAACATTACGGTATTTTCCGACTTAAAATCTGTAGTTCCCGATCGTACACAGATTAGTAAGTATTTTCTGAATGTAATTCTAAAAACAGTAGATATTGCATCTTTTAGGCTTGATGGCCGTCCCGTAAGTGGTTTTGTTAATATCGATAATGTTTTCAGTTATGCCATTATTGATGTAACAGATACGCAGCCCCAACACCGCTTATCGGCGGCAGGTGGTTTCTCTGCAATTTCTTACGGCTACGGATCTGTCGAATCTTATGCCTACCTGGCAGGGGCAAATATTCAAAATTTCACCTTTCAGCCCTCAAGTACAGCTACAGGACAGCCTATCACAAGCGGGTGCCTGGGTGAACCGATTAGCTTAACCATAAATTTGCCCTATCAGGCTACCAAGTTAGATTGGGAAATACAGGGCGCTGCACGCTTTACAGACAATAATCCGGTGGCTATTGGTACATTTACAAGGGCTAATGATATTAATACCTATTACACTTATAAATATCCAAACGATTTAAATTACCCAACCCCCGGCGATTACCAGTTTAAAGTAATTGCAACCAAACCCAACGCGGATAATTGTGGCAATACAGAAGAACTGATTATTGATTTTTCGGTTGATAACCAACCAACTGCTGCTTTTAAACCTGTGTTAACGGGCTGTCAGGCAACCGGTGTTCAATTTACCGATGAAAGTAAATCCAATTCTGATTCGAGAAGTATTACGAAGTGGTTATGGGATTTTGGCGATGGAAAAACCTCTACAGAACAAAACCCTGTACACATTTTTGATAATCCGGGGACATACAATGTTGTTTTAACGGCCGAAACTGATTCCAAATGCGCCGATGTATCTGATGCAATCCAGATTGTAATTAACCCACAGCCACAGTCTAGCTTTAATGTTAGGGGATTATGCGTAGGCTTAGATCTCATCTTGACCGAAAACTCGACCATTCAAGCGGGAAGCATCGTTAAATGGGTATGGAATTTTGGTGATGGATCTGGCGATATAGTTTTGGATAATAAGGTCCCACCAGTTCACCACTATACAGCTATTGGAAATTATACCATAAGCTTAACCACAGAGAGTGATCTCGGATGTTTGAGCGAACCTCAAAAGAAAAATGTAGCGGTAATCAACCCTCAACTGGCCGCTTTTGAAATTCCCGATTTTTGCTTGGAAGATGGTATTGCAAGGTTTAAAAATACGTCTAAAAATGCCGATGGGACTACCACAGGCTTAACTGCAGTTTGGCAGTACGACACTAATAATCCTTTAGCTACCTCTACCGGTTTTGATGGTGCTTTTGCCTACACTGCTACAGGTACTTATACGGTTACGTTAATGGTGAAAAATCAAGATGGCTGCCAAATGCACACTTCAAGGACCTTTACCGTGAATGGCTCGGTTAAAGCTGCAGATTTTGAAATTAAGAACAATAACAGCTGCGCAAGCGAAGAAATCATCATTAACAATACTTCTACCACTTTTGCCGGCAACATTACCAAAATAGAGGTTTATAGAGATTATGGTAGAGAGGCCACCATCTATAAAACGATAACTTATCCCGATGCTAGCGATATTGCCATTAAGTACGATACTTTTGGTGGTGCCAGCAACCGCACCTTTACCATCAGGCTTGTAGCTTATTCTGGCGAAAGCTGTATAAAATTTGTAGATAAAACAGTCACATTAAAGCCTGTACCCCAATTGGTATTTGAAAATATGGAATCTGTTTGTGAGGCCGATGGTACTGTGCTGATTACCCAGGGAAAACAGAAAGTGGGCGAAGAAATGAATGGCCTAGGCGTGTATAGTGGCTTGGGCATACAGTCCGATGGCACCTTTAACCCTAAAATAGCAGGAGTGGGCCAACATACCATTACTTATACTTTTACGGGCGAGAATGGTTGCACTAATTTGATAACCAACACTATTGAAGTGTATAAATCGCCTGTTGCGGATGCCGGTACGTTGATTTATGTTTTGGCTGGTGGACAGATTGAACTTCCGGCAACTGCCGAAGGTAAAAACCTGAAATACGGATGGATGCCGGCAAAAGGTTTGAACAGAACCGATATCTTAAATCCGATTGCTTCGCCTGATGAGGATACAGAATACACACTTACCGCAACCACACTGCCCGATGGCTGCGCAACTACATCGAAAGTTTTGGTTAAAGTTTTGCAGGTGCTAACACCTCCAAATACTTTTACGCCAAACGGCGATAATGTAAATGATGTATGGATCATCAAATATCTGGAATCTTACCCGAATGCTACAGTAGAAATTTTTAACCGCAACGGGAATAGGGTGTTTTTCAGTAATGGATATAAAATTCCCTTCGATGGAAATTATCAAAATGAACCGTTGCCTGTCGGCGTTTATTACTATATTATCAACCCAAGAAACGGCAGAAAATCAATAACAGGACCGCTTACAATAATCAGATAAAAATTGAAGAAGCTCACTACCATATTATTCCTTTTTGCCTGTTTTAATGGTTTTTCACAACAGAAACCCCAGTATACGCAGTATATTTTTAATCAATATCTTTTAAATCCTGCGCTTTCGGGCATTGAAAATTATCTTGATTTTAAGGCCGGTTACCGCAAACAGTGGTCGGGGATAACCGATGCACCACAAACTTCTTTTGTATCTGCACATTGGGCCTTGGGCGATAACCAGTTGTGGAGCAATGCACTAACTTCTTTCCCAGAGCAGACGGGAAATCCGATGGACCGTAATTACATGCAAAACTACATGTCGTCGCCATCGCACCATGGCATGGGCGTAACGGCTGTACTGGATAAAACCGGACCGATTAAAAGATTAGATGCCAATGTTACCTATGCCTATCACCTGCAACTGAATAACGATTTTAATCTATCAGCAGGTGTTGCCGCAGGGATTTCGAGCATTTCGTTAGATGTAAACGCACTTACTTTCGATACGCCTTACGATCCGGCATTGAACAGGGCTTTAATTAACCAGGTTAAGCCCGATCTGAGTATAGGCTTGTGGTTGTACGGGGCCAGGATTTTTGCCGGAGTATCTGTACAGCAGATCCTTCCGCAAAAATTGAGCTTTACCGGAGAGAACAGTTATAATTTGGGAAAAGAAGTGCCACATTATTTTGCTACAGCAGGTTATAAGTTCTTCTTTGATGATGAAATTGCGGCTATCCCTTCGGTTATGGTTAAATACGTTTCGCCGTCGCCTGTTTCGGTAGATCTGAATATGAAATTGGCGTTTAAAGATAAAATTTGGCTTGGTGGTAGCTACCGTAAAAACGATTCATTTTCTGCAATGGCAGGCTTTAACATCGGAAAAATGGTTAATTTAACTTACTCCTACGATTTTACCACCTCCGATTTAAACCAAGTGAGCAACGGCAGCCACGAAATAGTTTTAGGTTTGTTGCTTAATAATATCTATAAAGTGCCTTCCTACATTAAAATGTGGTAGAACAGTTTTCAATTGGCAGTTTTCAATTAATAAAATAACTGAAAACTGGAATCTACAAACTGTCAACTACATTAAAGTTCTTTTCTTAATCTCGCCACAGGGATATTCATCTGCTCGCGGTACTTGGCAACCGTTCTTCTGGCGATGTTATAACCTCTTTCTTTTAAAATTTCGGTTAATTTCTCGTCGGCCAATGGTTTACGTTTATCTTCATTGCCGATACAATCTTCCAATATTTTTTTAACCTCTTTGTTCGAAACCTCTTCACCATTTTCGGTTTGGATAGCCTCTGAGAAGAAAGATTTTAATAAGAATGTTCCAAACTCGGTTTGCACATACTTAGAGTTTGCTACCCTCGATACCGTTGAGATATCCATATCTATCTTATCCGCAATATCTTTTAAAATCATTGGGCGCATTTTACGCTCATCTGCAGTTAAAAAATATTCGTACTGATAATGCATAATGGCATTCATCGTTTTTAACAAAGTTTGCTGTCTTTGTTTAATGGCATCGATAAACCACCTTGCAGAATCTAACTTTTGTTTTACAAACTGAACGGCTTCTTTAAGTTTTTTATCCTTTGAAGCTGCTTTATCATAATGTTCAAACATCTCCTGATATGATCTGCTCACCTTTAATTCGGGTGCATTTTTTGAGTTTAAGGTCAAAATCAATACGCCATCATTGTTGCTGATGTGAAAATCGGGGATAATCTGCATCTGCTTGGTGGTAACCTGATTGGCATCGCCCGGTTTAGGGTTTAACCTGAGAATTTCGTTTACCACTTCTTTAAGCTCTTCGCTATCTAAGCCCAGGCTTTTCTCTAGTTTATCGTAATGTTTGCGGGTAAATTCATCCAGATAGTTTTCTACCACATTCATGGCTTTAACTATAATGGGGTTGTGTATGTCTTTCCTTTTCAACTGGATCAGCAAACACTCTTTTAAATCCCTTGCGCCAATACCCGGAGGGTCAAAACTTTGGATCAGTTTTAGCATTTCGATCACATCCTCTTCCTCAACCATTACATTTTGAGAAAAGGCTAGGTCATCTATCATCGAACCCAATGGGCGGCGTAGGTAACCATCATCATCCAAACTGCCAATAATCTGTTTACCGATAATAAAATCCTGGTCAGATAGCGGAATAAGGTCTAACTGCTCTTGTAAACTTTCGAAAAAAGTACTTTCAATGGCTATTGGTGTTTCTTTTTTCTCTTCATCATCGTCGCCGTTATTGTAATTGGTGCTGTAATCGTTGGTCGAATCGTCCTGCAGGTAATCATCCACATTAAATTCATCCATGCTGGTATCTTCTGATGATTGTTCGTAATCATCAGGACCATCGTTTAAATCATCGTACTCGCTTTTAGGCTCATCTTGGGTCATTAAACTCGGATCTTCCAGCGCCGGATTTTCTTCCAGTTCTTCTTTTACACGTGTATCTAAGGCAACAGTTGGCACCTGCAACAGTTTAATGAACTGGATTTGCTGGGGTGATAACTTCTGTAATAGTTTTTGTTGTAAGTGTTGCTTTAGCATAGTATGTATAAAAGAATGGCCAAAAATAAACAATAGATTTCAGATATTCTTGCAGAATTGACCTAAATGCTATGGATATGTCCGGTTTTAAAATTATTTGCTAAACATTTGTATTGAGTTTAATGTTTGCTATTTTAGTAAATAATTAAACTAAAACTTAATAAAATATGGGCATTGTAAAAGAATTTAAGGAATTTGCAGTTAAAGGAAACGTACTCGATTTAGCTGTCGGTGTAATTATAGGTGCTGCTTTTGGTAAAATCGTTAGCTCCTTGGTTGAAGATATCATTACTCCCGCAGTACTTGGACCAGCATTAAAAGCCGCTGGGCTTGAAGATTTGAGTAAGCTAACCATTGCCGGTACGGCAATAAAGTATGGCAATTTCCTTTCGCAGGTAATTTCGTTTATTATTGTTGCATTTGTTCTTTTTCTGATTATTAAAGGTGCCAATAACTTAAAGAAAAAAGAGGTTGCCGCTCCAGCCGCTCCACCGGCCCCAACAAAAGAAGAAGTGCTTTTAACAGAAATCAGAGATTTATTAAAAGCAAAAGCATAAAAACACAAACTCCGCAGACTATCCCACCTGCGGAGTTTTTTATTTAATAGCTTCTCTTAACCGTCGGATCGGTAATAATTACATAATCGCCAAGGTTTTTAAACTTCTGCCAATCTGGATCAGTAAAACTGTTGTCGGAAAAGGAAGATATATTCAGTATTCTTAGTTTTGGGTTGGTCCGCGCCAGCTTTGCTAATGTGCCCAGCTTTTCATCACTGTGGAAACGCCCGTTAAGCTGTAGTATTTTAATGCCCTTGTTAGCCTTGGCAAATTTATTTATCGACCAGGCCATGGTGGCATCCCATAAATTCTGGGTCTGGTAAATTTTCATCGATCCCATGTTGTGTCCGCCTAATGTTTCAGTAAATTTTTCATAATACCTGCCCTGAGCGGTATCAATAGGTAGGGGAGGCAAAAAATTAAAAGATGTTTTAGGGAAATTTTCCAACACCTTTAATCCGTTCATGGTAACTGCATTGCTGTAACGTGTGGCTGCATTGGCGGCAATAACCTTTAATTGGTGCTGTTTGGCATATTCAATCAATGGTTTGTAGTCTTTGTAATTTCCCCAAGCGCGACTTTCTTTAATGAAGTTTTTTTCTGAAATCAATCCTGCAAGGTACTCATCTACTTCGGGCTGTACATCGGTATGGAACATTTCTAACGAAAGCGCCGTTTTTTGTGGATATTTGCTGCTCAGTTTTTTAAAAATTTCGGCCTCAAGATAGTGTCCGATCGAATCGTTATGATCTTCGCCAAAAAATAAAACATCGGCCTGGTTCATATCAGCAATTATATCATCAAGCGATATCGTTTTTTGCTTTTTTACATCGTAAATTTTATAATGGCTGCTGATGTCCTGTGCGTAGACTCCTGCTGAAACAGCAATACTGATCATTAATAGGAAAAATTTCATGCCCTCAAAATAGTAAAATAAATTTCACCGATAAAATAGTGTTGCTTACCGCCTTTTATCCAGTTCTTGCACGGTTTATATATAGCATTGCTATTCTTATCAATACTTTTGGTTATTAAATTTAACACAAATGGAAAATCTTAATATAAATGATAATAACCACATCAAAAACTCAGGAAGGGTATGGAGTGGCGTACTGATAGTTATTGTAGGCCTTGCTTTTTTATTGAATAACATGGGCCTCGATATTCCACGCTGGATATTCAGTTGGTCTAATTTTTTAATCGTACTGGGTGTTTTTATCGGTGTTCGCCGTAATTTTAGGGGAATAGGCTGGTTGATCCTGATTTTGATAGGTGCATACAATACCTTAAACGACATTCCGGGTATCGATTTTGATTTTTCAAAATATGCTTTGGGTGTTGGTTTGGTAATAGTGGGCGGCTTCTTGATTTTCAGGCCAAAAAACTCATTTAAAGATGGCGGATTATTTGGTACGCGCAAAAAAGATAAATACAAATCGGTTGATCCGAATGCCTTTCAGTTTGATAAAACGGCAAATAACAATGATGTAATTGATGTGATGGCTGTATTTGGCGGCAATAGCCAAACGGTTTACTCTAAAAATTTTAAAGGTGGCGATATCACTGCTGTTTTTGGTGGTACTGATATTGTAATGACCCAGGCCGATTTTTCGGATACGGTATCGCTTGATGTAACCGCTGTATTTGGTGGGATTAAATTAATAGTACCGCAGAACTGGGCCATCAAATCGAACGTAACCGCAATGTTTGGCAGCGTTGAAGATAAAAGAACCCATACCATGCCGGTAAGTGAAATGCAAAAAACATTGGTTTTAGATGGTACAGCCTTATTTGGAGGAATCGAGATCAAAAGTTTCTAAAATTATAATCAAAAATCATCGCCTATGAAGTGGTTTGCAGTAAATTGTATCTATCAGGTAATTTGTGGTGAAGGAAAGCATACACCACAGTTTAATGAGCAAACACGTTTAATACAGGCTACTGGCCGTGCAGCTGCACTGGAGAAAGTTAGGTTAAACGCAGCAAATTTTAATCCGCCATTTAACAACTGTAAAGGCGAAAAAGTGGTGTGGAAGTTTATTGGTGTAGGTGGGATATCGGAAATGGAAGAACCAGCCGATGGTGTAGAAGTAAGTTCGAAGATTATTGAACCCGAATCAGTAAGTCAATACCTCGAAAAACTCGAACACCGAAATAAATCATTAACTAATCAAAAACTGTTTTGACAACTAGACCTTTATCCGTTCCACAAATACAGAAAACATCCCTTTCTATAGCCATATGTTGGGTGGTATTGTGTGCCGTTGGATTGCATTATGTTGTAAATTTTTCCTGGTGGATTTCGATTGCAGATAGTTTAATCAATAATCTGTTGCTGGTACTGGCCTGTATCGGTATCAGCAATATGTTGGGTTACTATCAGCCAAAAAACGAGCGGATGCTCTATTTACTGATCGTTACCATCGCACTCACCTTTGTAATTGCTTATGCCGCAAAATATGCCAGTTTTTACATTTTTGCCGATTTTAAAGAGTACAAGGATTTTTACAGCTTTTCATTTGCTTTTCGTGGCTTAATTGCCTTTATGTGCCTGGCCTGGTGTGCACTGGCCAATATTTTATGGTACCGTTTAGAAGAACAGTCAGAAACACACGAAAGGCTTTCGGCAGCAAAAAGTTTGGCTAAGGAAGCCGAATTAAATAAGCTTCGGCACCAGTTACAGCCCCATTTCCTTTTCAATAGCTTAAATTCTGTTTTTGCACTCACCATGGTTAACCCAAAAGAAGCTGGGGTAATGATTACCAAACTGGCATCCTTTTTACGCGGTACATTAAAGCGAGATGATGAGTTATGGGTTTCTGTAGAAGAAGAAATGGAATATATCCAGTTGTATCTTGATATTGAAAAGGTAAGGTTTAGCCACCGCTTAAATATTGAGGTAAATGTAGCCGATGATACCTTGAAGCTTTGTTTGCCAGGTACATTGTTGCAGCCCATCGTAGAAAATGCGATCAAGTTCGGGCTTTACAACACCTCGGCCGGCATTACCATTAAAATAGATGTTACCGTAGAACAGAATCTTTTATCGCTAAGGGTGCAAAACCCATTCGACCCTGAAATGAAAGCCGCAGGAGGTACCGGATTTGGGCTGAGTGCAATTAAACGTAGGTTATATCTGTTATTTGCGAATACTCATTTATTGCAGACCGATATTGAGGCAAATAATTTATATATTACCACCCTAAAAATTCCACAGAAAAATGATCAGGACAATTCTAATCGATGATGAACCTTTAGCTAGAGATATTGTAAAATTCTATCTTTCCGATCATGCAGAAATAGAGGTAGTTGCCGAATGTGGAGATGGTTTTGAAGGCTTAAAAGCCATTACCCAACACAAACCCGACCTGATTTTTCTGGATATTCAGATGCCAAAAATAAGTGGCTTCGAAATGCTGGAACTTGTGGAAGATAAGCCTGCCGTGATTTTTACCACCGCTTTTGATGAATATGCCATTAAAGCTTTCGAGGTAAATGCGGTAGATTATTTACTCAAGCCTATCGATAAATCGCGCTTTGATGCAGCGATTAAAAAATTGCCTAGCAAACTGAACCAGACAGAAAACACCGAAGCCGTTTTAGATGCTGCAGCTTTAAGTCCGGCACAGAACAATAGGGTAGTGGTTAAAAAGGATGGCGTAATTAAAATTATCCCCGTTGCCGATATCAATTACCTGGAGGCTGATGATGATTATGTAAAACTGAGCACTGTTGATGGGGTATTTTATAAAAATAAAACCATGGCTTATTTCGAGCAAACGCTTGATGTTAGCCAGTTTATCCGCATACACCGCTCATACATTATTAACCTTGCCCAGGTAACCAAAATAGAACTTAAAGAGAAAGACAGCTATGTGGTGCTGTTAAAATCAGATATCTGGCTGCCTGTAAGCAAAACTGGTTATGTGAAACTGAAGGCAGCATTGGGCTTGTAAAGGATTAATTAAATGGTCAAATAGTGAATAAAATATACTACCGTATCCTTTTGTGCGCGGCTATTTTGGGGCTCTTTGTTTTTCCATTCGGTATTTTAAATACCATGGTAAGTTTAAAATACGAAACGGAAGGGGGCGGTGATTGTATTTCTAAAATAACGGGAAACGACCTATGCCAATCTATCGTCCAGATTAAGTATTTTTTGGGAATATCTGCTTTAGTGGTATTGATTCTTCTAATTTTTAAAAGAAAGATTTTAAAAAGCCATAACTAATTCAATGCTCTTCTTATCATTATAAGAAGCTATACTGTTCATTTTTCAAAAGAATTATTACATTTGCAACTAAATAGAAAAAATAATAATTAATCACTCTTGCATTTGTAGAGAAATCGCTTTATATTTGCACCTCTTAATTTTACAATAGATAATATACAGTCATGAAAAGAACATACCAACCTTCGCAAAGAAAGAGAAGAAACAAACACGGCTTCCGCGAAAGAATGGCAACAGCTAACGGCAGACGAGTATTAGCATCACGTCGTGCTAAAGGAAGAAAAAGATTAACAGTTTCTGACGAACGCAAGCATAAAGCATAATTTTTGATTGCTTTTCCGTAAATCCGGAACTGGCAGATCAGAATCTGCAATTATCAATCAAAAATATATGTACACATTCAATAAAGAAGAACGGTTATGCAGCAGGAAATATTTAGACCTGTTGTTTAAAAACGGTTCTTCTTTTTTATTATACCCCTTTCGCATTTCTTATCTTTTCGTTGATGAACCCGCTTCCGTACAGGCACAGGTCGTAATCAATGTTCCAAAAAAGAGATATAAGCGGGCGGTAGACCGCAATTTACTCAAGCGCCGCATCCGCGAGGCTTACAGGCTCAATAAACAGGATAAATTATATCTTCCATTGCCTACCGATAGGGGGCTGCTCTTACTTTCTATCCAGTTTGTAGGAAAGGAAAAATATGAATTCGTTTTTATAGAGAAAAAACTGATCGCTACTTTTAAGCGTTTCCAAAACTTAATCCAGCCCAATGAAGTTAATCAATAAGTTTTTCGGCTGGTTTTTTTTAGGATTGATCAAAGTCTATCAATACGCCATTTCACCCATGTTAGGGGCAAACTGTAGGTTTACACCCACCTGCTCGCAATATGGAGTAGAGGCAATTAAAAAATATGGTCCGTTTAAAGGTGGTTGGATGGCCTTAAAGCGTATTGGCCGTTGCCACCCATGGGGAGCACACGGTCACGATCCAGTTCCTTAGTTGTTTATTGGTCATTGGTCATTTGTTCATTAGTCAAATCCAACTGGAAACTGGTTTATGGTTAACAGCTGGATCCAACTGAAAACTGAAAACTACAAATTGATAATCGAACTCCCGACTTCGGACTCAGGACTTTTGTCTAAAAAATATATCTTTGCCTAATGGCTAAAATACTTCAAATAGAAACTGCTACAGCAGTTTGTTCGGTTGCTTTATCGGTAGATGGAAAAACGGTTTCTTTGAAAGAAGAAAGCGGTCAGAATTTACATGCAAGTAATCTTACCCTGTTTATCGAAGATGTAATAAAAAGTGCAGGGCTAAGCTACAGCGATTTAGATGCTATTGCAGTAAGTAAAGGTCCGGGATCTTATACTGGCTTGCGCATTGGTGTTTCTACAGCCAAAGGCTTGTGTTACGCATTAGATAAACCTTTAATTGCCATCGAAACCTTGAAAATGATGGCTGCAGGTTTTTTAACCGAAAACCCAGATTATTCTGCTTTGGTATGCCCTATGATCGATGCCAGAAGGATGGAGGTGTATACCTCGGTTTTCGATACTGCTTTAACTGTTTTAGCGCCAACAACTGCCAAGATAATTGATGAAACAAGTTTTGCCGATCTGCTTTCGCAGCAGAACATTACATTTTTGGGCGATGGTGCAGCAAAATGTGCCGAAGTGCTGGCGCATCAACATGCAATATTTAATGCTGCAAATTTCAATTCAGCAGGTTATATGTCGCAATTGGCCAATAAAGCTTTTTACGAAAGCGATTTCGAAGATGTAGCGTATTTTGAACCTTTTTACCTTAAAGATTTTGTGGTTACGCAATCAAAAAAACAGCAGGTACAGCCTTAAAAATTATTTCCTTTTAAATATAGAAAACAGGTTTTTAAAGAAACTGCCCTCTTCCTTATCATTAATGCCCGGTATTACATCTGCAAACTGAGGGTGGTTAACCACATTGCCGAATTTAATGCCTACCCCCATGTAAAAAGAGCCTCCGTTGGGGCCACTGCCAATTGTAGCGTCGCTTTTAATGCTGCCTAAGGTTTGGAAACTGGTAGCAACCAGGTTATCTGTTCCCAAAAATGCTTCAAAGTTAGGCGTTTGGTATTTTGCCTGCAGGCCAACCATAAAAACCTGATTTAAACTGTAAGCAGGTGTAATGCTGCCCGAAAAGTTATTGCTGATAAACGTGTTTACAAAAGCAATATCTCCACCCTTATAGAAAAGGTTTTTAGAAACAGCCAAAGCGGGTTTATAAAAACCGTAACGTTTAGATAGAAATACATCAATTTTAGCATTTGTAGGGGCCAGGAATTTCTTGCTCTGTTCCGATAATAAAAAGATGTCCTTAATTTCCTGGTTCGTGTTAGATTGGTTATCCATTAAATTGTCGATTATTTTCGACTGATCTACCGTGGTTCGCTGTGTGTTGCTGCGCCACCAGATAAAGCCCAGATCTTTAATATTTGCCATTAAGAACAGCCCTTTTTTGGTGGTATAGTTGGTTCCGAAGCTGAATGATAGGCCGGGGTTTTTAAAGTTTGGGAAAAAGGTTTTTTTATCTACCTCACTAAAATCAGAAAAATTAGCCGAGTAGGTTCCTTTAAGGCCAATTAACAGCGCCGAAGCTTCCGGATCGATGTAGAGGTACGAATCTTTCACATCAAGTTTGTTGTAAACCATACCGCTCAATAAACTTGCTTTTAGCCCAAACGCAAGGCGCTTATCCCAGTTTTCCCTGTAAGTAAAACTAAACTGGTGATAGGTTTGCTGGTAGCCTTTGGTGTCGAATATGCCGGTATATTCTTTTCCGGGTGTAAAACGCTCGTAAGAATCAAAAATGGCGAGGGTTTCGTTGGTATAATCAATATGGGCGTCTGATCGGATCTGCCAGGCAAAGCCCATCTCTTTCTGGTATTTGTAAGATTTAAAGAGGCGGAATGCGGCGACATAGATATTGCTGTTTTCGAAAAAATGGTTAACTTCTCCGGTGCCCAATGGTAAGCCCCTTGTATCCCAGGTTCCTTCCTGTGTTAATTTTCTGATGGTAAATTTAGAGCTCCCCTTGTTGATGGCATTGGTGCCGAAGTAGGGCAGGAAAAAATTTGAAGAAAATTTTCTGGACGAATCTAGCGTGAAAGATTTTTGAGATGGGTTTTCAAAGGCATCGAACATTGTTTTTGTTCCGAAAAGCGCATATTGCTGAGCGTTTGCAACCCCGAAGCTGGCCAAAGCCAGTAACGCGAGTAAAAGTTTCTTCATGTAAAATAGTTTTCGTGGGCTTGTTTTCTTATTAACGGTTACTTAACGAATCTGGTATTTCTGGTTTTAAATATTTGTTTAAAAGCAAGTTAGTAATAAACTTGTCCTGTTCGGCAATCATCTGGTAGCAAAAGGTATCAAAACTTTTTAAACCGCTATCTGCCCTTAAATGTTTGTAAAAAGGGAGCTGGATATTGTTCCTGAAAATGTCTGCCGAATTTTTGGTGTTGATGTAATAACTTACATTTGCCGTATTGGCAATCTGGTTCATCGCATCTAAATATTGAGGCGTTTGTATCAATAAACGGTTGTGCCTGTAATCATTCAAAAATGATTGAACCGTACTGGCATTGTTGGCCACAACTAAATTATTATCGATAATGGTAAAGTAAGGTCTTCCAAATTTTTTAAACGGCTCGCCAAAATAACTGTACAGAATATCGGCAGCCTTAAAAAGTTTAATTTCTTCGCTATAATCGGTACCCACATCCAACAGCAACTGCTTCACCTTTTCACCATTATTTAAACTTATGGCCCCTAGCTTTTCGCCTGTGCTTAATTGAAAAACGATAAACTGGTTTTTGGTGTAGGTTGAGAATACTGCATTTAAATCTACCCTGTATTCATCCTTAATATTTTTAACAACTGTTTTCGCCTGATCGGAAATTTTTCCTTTTTCCTGCCAAACTGTTAGTTTTTTAAACCAGGTGTTATAATCATCATAAGCGTAAAGTACATAGTTGGCCGTATTATCGGGCAATATGTTTTGGATTGATGTGTTTTGTGCCGCTGTATTTTCGAATAGTTTAAGGTAATTGTCAGGGTCTTTTAACTGTGTGTTCCCGTTAAAAAGTATTTTTTCTTTGCTGAAATTGTAATTAAGGATGGCAAAACTATTCTGCTTGCTGAGCAGGCTGATTTCGCCGTTTATATTGCCGGCGATTATGTTTTTTAGCAATAATGGGGCCTGGTTAAAGTTGATGTACACATGCGCCAGCACGTTTTTGATCTGCCTGTTATTCTCTTTGATAAATTCGGTAAAGGGATTATCGGCCAAACGGATGCCTGCATCTTTAACCAGTTTCAAAGAAGTAGAAACTGTTAATACCTGATTTTGAATCCCTAAAAACACAGCGAGCGAATCGTTTAGTTTGATGCTGTAAATGTCCTTTGAGTTTTGAACCGCACCCTTCTCAAATTTTAACTGATCGTAAAACTTTTTAATGCTGTTGTCGGCCTGGATCTGTAGGGTAAGCAGGAAATTCAGGGTTTTGTTTGTATCAGGCAGTACGCTAATGTAAACCTGTTGATCTTTAATGTATTTGTTCAGATTGTTGTCATCGATCAGACTGGTTTTTAACTGATTAAGCAGATTCATTTTATCTTTGCCCAGAACCTGCTGAATAAGGTTCTGTCCTTCCATAATGCTGTAAAAACCTTTATCGTTCTGAAATGAAAACACCAGTGCGGCATTATTGGTTGCCGATTGTAGGGCTAAATCTTTTGCATCGTTTTCGGTACCCAATCTCGAAAAATACAGGTAGGCCATGCAGGCTACACCCAAAAATAATGCACTCGTTACAATTATGATCTTTTTCATCTGCTGTGCAACAAATTTAATTTATTACATTGATTAGTGAGAAGTTCTTTGTCAATTTATTAATTTAGCGATTGCTATTGGCAAAAAACTATGAATAAACGAATAATTCTTACTGCTTCTTTTTTTGGTGCTGTTGCTGTTTTACTCGGTGCATTTGGTGCCCACGGCTTAAAAGCGTTGATTGATAGTTCATCACTCGAAATCTGGCAAAAAGGTGTTGATTACCAGTTTTACCATACCTTTGCATTGCTTTATCTATCTACCTTTGCGCGTTACCGGAATAAGCTCATCAATATTGCCTATTTCTGTTTTACTTTTGGGATTATACTTTTTTCGGGCTCTTTATATTTACTGGCTACCCGCAGTATATCGCATTTGGGTTTTACCGAATTTATCGGGCCGCTAACACCAATTGGCGGACTTTTATTTGTATTGGGATGGATAATGCTATTTTTTGCGGCATTTAAAGATAAATAATGGACACTTTCGAAAATGATATTTTTGCAGAAAGAGAAACACTTTTTGTCGAAGTTATTTTGCCGTTATCTTTGGCGAAAAACTATACTTATCGGGTGCCTTTTGATCTGAATGAGCAGATAGCCATAGGAAAACGTGTGGTGGTTCAGTTTGGGAAACATAAAATATATACCGCGCTTATTAGTGGTATTTCTACAGTGCCACCAACGGTTTACGAAGCAAAATACATTATTGATGTTATTGACAGCGAACCGGTAATTACCGATACCCAGCTCAAATTCTGGACCTGGATGACCAATTATTACATGTGCAATGAAGGCGATGTAATGGCTGCAGCTTTACCTGCAAGCTTAAAATTGGCCAGCGAAACGATACTTATCCTACGCGATGACTACAATGAAGATACAGAACTTACTGATAAGGAAGAAATTATTATCAATGCGCTGAAACAGCAACAGAAACTTACCGTTAACGATGTTTCTAAACTGCTTGGCCAGAAAACGGTATATCCGATTATTAACCACTTATTGGATAAAATGCTAATTCTGGTTGCAGAAGAAGTGGTACAGAAATATAAACCTTTGCTTAAATCGTTTGTACTCTTAAACGATTTTTATAGCGACGAAGAAAATTTAAAGCAGCTGTTTAACGTGCTGGATAAAGCGCCAAAGCAATTGGATGCCTTGTTGGCCTATCTTAAACTCCAGAAAACAAACCTGCCGATTTCTAAAGAACAGCTTTTAGAAGAAAGCAATTGCGGACAGGCAGCTTTGAAAGCCTTAACCGATAAAGATATTTTTGTGGTGATGAAACGGCCGGTTAGCCGTTTAGCAGCCCATGATGAAGAGTTTAGTGTAAATTTTGAACTGAACGAAGGACAACAGAAGGCACTGCAGCAAATCAATACTCATTTTGAAGAAAAAGAAGTGGTTTTACTGCATGGGGTTACGGCATCAGGAAAAACCCAGGTGTATATTAAGCTCATTGAAGAGATTATTCAGCATACCGACGGACAGGTTTTATTTCTACTGCCCGAAATAGCCCTTACCACACAGATTGTAGAACGTATTAAAAGGTATTTTGGCAACGCAATTGGTGTATACCACTCTAAATTTAACAACAGCGAGCGCGTAGAAATCTGGAATAAAGTAAGAACTGGTGCTTACAAAGTTGTTCTCGGTGCGCGGTCGGCAGTGTTTCTGCCTTTTCAGCACCTCAAGTTAATTGTGGTTGATGAGGAACACGAGCCTTCTTATAAACAGTACGATCCGGCACCACGCTATCAGGCCAGAGATGCCGCTATTTACCTGGGCCACCTACACCGGGCCAAGGTAATTTTGGGTTCGGCCACACCATCTTTAGAAAGCTATTACAATGCATTGCAGGGTAAGTACGGTTTGGTAGAGATGAAAGAGCGTTTTGGTGGCGTTCAGCTGCCCAATCAGCAGGTGGTCAGTATTGCAGAAGAAACGAAGAAAAAAACAATGAGCTCGTATTTTTCGAGTGTGCTCATTAAAGATATCGATCTGGCACTTTCAAAAAAAGAACAGATTGTGCTTTTTCAGAACAGAAGGGGCTATGCAACCATTCTGATCTGCGCTACCTGTGGGTATACGCCCAAATGTGTAAACTGCGATGTAAGTTTAACCTATCATAAAAGCAGTGGAAAACTGCATTGCCACTATTGCGGCTACCAGCAGAGTAGTGTAAATATCTGTCCGGCCTGTGGCTCGGTACACGTAGAACAGAAAGGCTTTGGTACCGAACGTATTGAAGAAGAACTGAAATTGCTGTATCCAGAGGTAACCATTGCGCGCCTGGATATGGATAGCACCCGCACCAAAAATGGCTTACAGCAGATTTTAAATGATTTTCAGGAAAAAAAGACTGATATTTTGATCGGTACGCAAATGGTAGCCAAAGGTTTGGATTTTGATAACCTTAACCTGATTGGGGTAATTAATGCCGATACACTTTTAGGCTACCCTGATTTTCGTGCTTACGAACGCAGTTTTCAGCTATTGGCACAGGTGGCGGGCAGGGCAGGTAGAAGGGCCGACCAGGGAAATGTTTGCATACAAACGTATGATGCCGAAAACAGGATTATCAAGCAAGTGGTAAACAACGATTACGAAGGAATGTACAACGATGAAATTGTGGAACGGGAGAAATTTCTCTATCCACCTTTTTCACGCATGATATTCTTGTATATTAAGCACAAAGAAGCACATATTTTAGATCATGCAGCACTTACATTGGCCAATATTTTAAAAGGTAAGTTCGGTAAGCGGGTTTTAGGTCCTGAACAGCCTTTGGTAAGCCGCGTGCGTAATCTTTATATCAAACAGATTATTATTAAAGCGGATAAACACACGGCCATTCAGAAAGTTAAAGATGCACTGAGAGAAACCCTGACCCAATTTAACGCTACCAAAGAATTTAAAGGCGTTTTTACACAAATTGATGTAGATCCGTATTAGAGATTGATTGAGTGATTGATTGATTGATTGATTGATTGATTGATTGATTGATTGATTGATTGCGTGCGTGAGTGAGTGAGTGAGTGAGTGAGTGAGTGAGTGAGTGAGTGAGTGAGTGAGTGAGTGAGTGGGTGTGAGAATTTAATTCAATCATTCATTCATCCTTTAATTCAATCATTCACTAATTCAATCCTTCAATATTGTGGATAATGTATCAATCTCTAACTCAGCTAATCATTATTCAATAACCCAATAATTCGATCATTCTCCCATTTTCTCCTTGTATCACCGTTTAAAAAAGCTAATTTTGAAGCTCATGGCATATAAGTTTGTTGATAATTACCGGGAGCGTGGCGCGAGAAAAAAGTTGGTCGAATTATTAAAATCCCGTGGGATTGAAGATGAAAGTGTGTTGAAAGCCATTGGCAAAGTACCACGTCATTTTTTCTTCGATGAAACTTTTTGGAACCAGGCTTACAAGGATATTGCATTCCCAATTGGCGATGGTCAGACCATTTCGCAGCCCTATACTGTGGCCTATCAAAGCGAGCTCCTGCACATTAAAAAAGGTGATAAAGTACTCGAAATCGGAACCGGATCGGGTTATCAAACCTGTATTTTAATGGAGTTAGGTGCAACAGTTTTTACCATCGAACGCCAAGAAAATATTTACAACAGAACCATTCAGGTTTTACCGGGAATGGGGTATAGGCCTACATTTTATTGTGGCGATGGATCAAAAGGAATTGCAGAACATGCTCCTTACGATAAAATAATTGTAACGGCCGGCGCACCCTTGGTTCCGGAAATATTGTTGAAACAGTTAAAAATTGGCGGCATTCTGGTTATCCCAGTGGGAGACGAGAAAACGCAGAAAATGGTAACGGTTATCCGCGTAAGCGAAACAGACTACGAAAAAATTGTTTTAGATACCTTTAGGTTTGTGCCGCTAGTAGGCGACCAAGCGTGGTAATTAAGTTTGGAGTTATAAGTTTGGAGTTTTGAGTAGACTCCAAACTCAAATCTCCAAACGCCCAACTATTTATCTCTTCATTGCCCTATCCAATTCGCGCTTGTTATCCCTATCTTTAATGCTGTCGCGTTTATCGAACTCTTTTTTACCTTGTGCTAAAGCAATTTCCATCTTCGCGAAACCCCTTTCGTTAATGAAAATACGCAAAGGAACAATAGTGTAACCTTTTTCTTCGCCTTTGAGCTTTAGTTTTCTAATTTCTTTCTTCTGCAATAGCAGTGCGCGGTCTCTTTTAATATCGTGATGGTAAAAAGAGCTGTGGCTGTATTCCGAAACATGGAGGTTACGTACGTAAAGATTTCCACCAATAAACATACAAAAAGCATCCGTCATGTTGGCTTTTCCCTGTCTAATGGCTTTTATTTCAGTTCCTAAAAGGGCAATACCAGCTACATACTTATCCAAAAGGTTGTAGTCGAAATAGGCTCTTTTATTCTTTATGTTGATGTCGTTTTTCAAAATTTTATAAAGTATGTATGCTGTATTTTACCGGCAATATTTTAAATATATAAAGCCGGGTTGCAAATATCCTAAAAATTGGTGTGATAATTCTGTTTTTATTTATTTCATCGATTATTGGATTGGAGCAGTTAAGTTTAGATAGGCAACGTGCTAATTAAAACTCGACTTCTCTTAAATTAAAAATGTTCATCTGTTTGTAAAAGCTAGTGATATATTATTATGTTCGTATTTATTCGTTTAAGTTTGAGCTTTAAATATCTAAAATGAAATTCAGAAACCTACTTTTAATTGTACTGTTGGCCGTAACCTTTCAATTAAGCGCACAGCAACCAACTTTATTGCCGCAGTTTACATTTTATCGTTTAGATGGAAAGGCTTTTTCAAATGCCGATATCAAACAGGGCAAGAAAAATCTGTTTATTCTGTTTGATTGTACCTGCGAGCACTGTCAGCGGGAAACCAAAATGCTGAATGCAAGCTATGCTCAGTTTAAAGACGTAAATATTTACATGATCACTATGGATGAAGCCTATATTATCCCACAGTTTTTTGATTCGTATGCAAAAGGCCTAAATTCAAAGCCTAACGTACTGATACTGCAAGATAAAAAACGGATGTTTATTCCAACTTTTTTACCTAAACAGTATCCTTCTATGTATTTATATTCCTCAACAGGCAAGCTTTTGATGTACCAATCTGGAGATGGGGGCATAAAAAAACTGGCAAAAGTAGTAGGTAAATAAAATTACCTGATAATCAGTACCGGTATATTAACCTTATGCCTTACTGAATCTACCGTTGTTCCGAAGATAAGGTCTTTTAAGCCCTTATGGCCATGGGCACCCATTACCAGTAGTTCCATTTCGTTGCGGTTACTGATCTCGGCAATGGCTTTGGCAGTGCTTCCAAATCCGATAAATGGTGTGGCATCATAACCTAAATCTTCAAGGTTCGCCCTATATTTTTCAAGGTTAGCCGCATCGCTCTGTGTTTCGTGGTCCATTACATCATTGCCGTGGTAACGTGCAGCAGCAGTTTCAACCACATGGATCAGGTAATAATGGGCATCTTTTCCTCCTTGGATCAAAGCATGCCTGATGGTATTCCTATCATTTTTAGAAAAATCTACGGCAATTCCAATGCGTTTGTAGCTGATCTTTTCTATTTTTCCGATGTCCAATGCATTTCCGTGTGGCACCAATAACCTTCCCGCACTTTTTTTGCTCTCAATCATGGGATGAAAGAAAACATAAAGCAGCAACAGCACGATTAGTAATAAAGCCGGGAAAACGATTACGTAAATCCACCAGGTATTTGCTTCTTTGGCCCAGCCACTAATTTCTTCGACAACCAGTTTTACATTAAGTGCAATAATGGCCAATGCACTTGCCCAGGCCAATATTTTCACCCAAAGTTTAATGGCAAAATCTTTCATCAGTTTTTTATCTGATGTGAAATGGATCAAAGGGATAATGGCAAAGCCCAGCTGTAAGCTTAAAACAACCTGACTCAAAACCAATAAGCCACCAAGGGCATCATCGCCATAGTGCAAAATGGTAAAAAATGCAGGTATAATGGCCAATAAACGGGTGATTAAACGCCTCAACCAAGGTTGTATCCTGAGGTTAATGTGCCCTTCCATTATAATCTGCCCGGCTAAAGTCCCGGTTACGGTTGAGCTTTGTCCGGCCGCAATCAATGCAATGGCAAATAAAGTTGGTGCTACATTACCAAAAATGTTCGAAAGCAGTTTATGGGCATCCTGTATTTCTGCTACCTCATGCAGTCCGTTTTTGTAAAAGGCTGCAGCGGCCAATATTAATATGGCGGCATTAACAAAAAAGGCAAGGTTTAAGGCTACGGTTGTATCAATCAGGTTAAATTTGAGCGCTTCCTTAATCCCTTTATTGCTGCGTTCTATCTTTCGGGTCTGTACCAGAGAGGAGTGGAGATAAAGGTTGTGGGGCATTACGGTAGCACCGATAATTCCGATGGCGATGTAAAGTGCTTCACCATTTAGGATAGAGGGTTCAAATCCCCTTGCCACTTCTTTTAACGATGGTTCTACAATGAACATTTCAACCAGGAAAGAAATCCCTACGATAAAAACCATCGAAACAATAAAACCCTCCATGGCCCTCATGCCTTTATTTAAAAGGAAGAGCAATAAAATGGTATCGAAAATGGTAATGGAAATTCCCCAGATTAACGGTAATTTGAAAAGGAGCTGTAAACCAATTGCCATACCTATAATTTCGGCCAGATCGCAGGCAATAATTGCCGTTTGTGCCAGCGCAAATAAAGGAATATTGGCCCAGCGCGGGTAGGCCTGTTTCGAAGCCTGCGCTAAATCTAAGCCCCTCACAATACCCAAACGGGCACTTAACGATTGTAAAAGCAGGGCAATAAGGTTCGACATGAGTAATACCCATATCAACTGATAACCAAATTTACTTCCGCCGGCCAGGTCGGTTGCCCAGTTGCCCGGATCCATATAACCCACACTGATGAGGTAAGCCGGGCCTATAAAAGCCAAAATTCTCCGCCAACCTTTTCTTTTATCTGTATTTACACTTTGATGTACTTCACTTAAGGATTCAGTTTTTGCCATTACTGCTGATTAAAATGTGCTTTGCAACTTCTCTACTAATATTTACTTGTTTATCGGATAAAAGGATTTCTACTGAACCGTCGAAATCGGTAACATCGCTGATCTGTATCTGTTTCCCTAAGGTTAAGCCTAACTTTTCTAAATGCTTTAAAAATGCCGAGCTGTGCTGGCTCACTCCGGTTATCGTACCCGAATCGCCCACTTTAAGGTCAATTAATTTTATAAACTGGGTTTTGGCAAAGCGCCCGTTTTTGTCGGGAATGGGGTCGCCATGTGGATCAGCCTTCGGAAAGCCCAAAAATTCATCTAACCTTTCTATCAGTTCGGTAGATTTGATATGTTCCAGTTCTTCGGCAACATCATGCACTTCATCCCATTTGAAGTTTAATTTGTCAACCAAAAACACTTCCCATAAGCGGTGTTTGCGCACAATATCAATGGCTGTATTTTTTCCGGTTTCGGTTAGGGTAACGCCTTGGTATTTAACATAATCTACTAAACCTTTATCGGCTAATTTCTTGATCATATCCGTAACCGAGGCTGGTTTGGTTTGCATCTGCTCTGCAATGGCATTGGTTTGAACGTTATTTGTCTTCTCGGCCAGGTGGTAAATTATCTTTAAATAGTTCTCCTCAGTGTAACTTTGCATTTATGTTTATCTAATTTTATTTTTAGGTAAATCTAAAAATTTTTATTTAAAATATATATGATAAATTATGTTAAAATTTAGAATATAATTTGGTTATGTTTGTATTCTCAAATACCTTTAACACCATATGGCATCTGAATTAGATAAAATAGACTTTAAAATTTTAAGAATTCTCCAAGAGAACGGAAGAATTACCAACTTGCTATTATCACAGGAAATTGGCTTGTCGCCTGCACCAACATTAGAACGTGTGCGCAAGCTCGAAATGGCAGGCTATATTAAAAGTTATCATGCATTGGTAGATGAAGAAAAACTGGGTTTGGGCATAAAAACCTTTATCCAGATTCAGCTCGACTTTCATAAAAACAACACCATTCAGATCTTTTTGGATGAAGTAAACCAGATTAAAGAAATTACAGAGTGCCACCACGTTACGGGGCAGGCCGATTTTTTGTTAAAGGTTTACGTAAAGGATATCAAAGCTTACGAACGTTTAATTATGGATAAGATCAGTAAGATTTCTGTGGTTAAAACATTCCAGACGATGATGATCATGTCGACCACGAAGAAAGAACCGATTGTACCTTTAGAATATTAGCGCTATTCCCTTGGAAGCGTTTTTGCAATCAATTTGGTAGTGTACATTGTGTACGCTACCAAAATGTAGCATCTTTTCCTCATTAACAGAAAAAATACAATCCGATCCGTCACCCTGAATTTATTTCAGGGTCTTTTTCAAGGTAGATGCTGAAATGAATTCAGCATGACGATAATACTATTTGATCACTCGATCAATAATTTCTGAGATTTCTTTAGCGTTTTGATAGACCATAAAGTGGCTACCATTTTGGATCACAAAATCTGGCTGGGCAATTCTCGAATATAATATCTTATCATTGGTGCCATGAATATGATAAGTGTTTTCAGGTCTGACTGTATTTCTCCAGTTTAAAATACTGCCAATTGCCCATTTCAGGAAGTAAGGATCAGTATCTTTGATGATTTTGCTCAACAACGTTTTTTCACTGCTTGATTTTGTGCCGAAATAGTAATTCTGAGTGAGTGTGTTCGATGACTTTAACAATTTGGCAGGAATAAACTTCAAAATCCTTAATCTGCCTGCAAAACGGTAAAGCGATGGTAAATGTTCACTTAACAGCGTACTCGAAATAATTATTGTTGCAGCAGGTTTTAAAATTTTGGCCATTTCTACAGCAATCATGCCCCCAAAAGAAACACCAACCAATACAAAGGGATTTGCCTGGTCGATGTTGTTACTGAGCCGTTGAGCATAGTTGGGTAATGATTCGTTTTTATTAGGTTCGATCCAGTCTAAATGAATGATATTGATTTTTTCATCCAGCTTTAGTTTAGAGAAAATTCTTCTATCGGCCCCTAAACCACTAATAAAATAGGCGTTCATTACGCAGGAAGATTCCAGTCTATCGGTTTTAAATTATTCTGTACCAACAACTGGTTGGCTTTCGAAAAATGTCTTGATCCGAAAAAGCCGTTGTAGGCCGAAAATGGCGAAGGGTGGGCCGCTGTTAGCACGTAATGCTTTTTTTGATCAATCAAAGCAGCCTTAGCCTGTGCATATCTGCCCCATAGCAAGAATACAATATGTTCGCGCTTTTGCGATAATGCTTTAATAATTTCATCAGTAAAAAATTCCCAGCCACGGTTTTGGTGCGAACCTGCCTCAGTTGCCCTAACCGTTAACGTGGCATTGAGTAAAAGTACACCTTGTTCGGCCCAATGGGTTAAATGGCCATGTGCAGGCGTTTTAAAACCTTCAACATCTGTTTCGAGCTCTTTGTAAATGTTTTTTAAAGAAGGCGGAACTGCAACACCACGCTGAACCGAAAAAGATAACCCATGTGCCTGCCCCGGACCATGATATGGATCTTGCCCCAAAATTACCACCTTAACCTCACTAAAGGGAGTGGTATTTAAAGCATTAAAAATGTCAGCACTTTTGGGGTAAACTGTTGCGCCGCGCTGTTTCTCTTCCTGCAAAAAAGCCTTAAGACTTTTCATGTAGTCTTTTTCAAATTCTGGTTCTAAAGCGGCTAACCAGCCCGGTTCTAGTGCTACAGACATAGTATTGGTGTAAGATGTAATAATTAATTAAAGTATGTTTTTGGGTCAATGGTTAGATGGTCCCTGGTTTGGATACCCCAAAACTGCCGATAGTGTGTCTATTGGTGATGAACTATCAAACCATTTTCTACTACTATAATCCTATGGTTTATTCTTGTATATAGCTAACAAATCACCCTCTAAAGTTGTTTTCGGGCCCTCGATAATTCTGCCCAGCTCGTTGCCTTTTTTATCAAAAACAATAAAGGTTGGAACCCTTTTAA
Organism: Pedobacter sp. GSP4; assembly: GCF_051857575.1. Classification (NCBI taxonomy): domain Bacteria; kingdom Pseudomonadati; phylum Bacteroidota; class Sphingobacteriia; order Sphingobacteriales; family Sphingobacteriaceae; genus Pedobacter; species Pedobacter sp. GSP4. The sequence goes on from NZ_JBPZIR010000012.1 coordinate 31,587, forward strand.
TATCTAAGCCATCAATAATGCCGTTTTCTGCTTTTTTATTTCCATCAAGTGCGATTAAGCTGATATTTTTCTCCTTAAAGTGCAGCGCATCTAAAATCTTAAAGAAATTAGGAACATTTACCTTGCTATCGCCGCACCAGGTACCGAAAACAATCTTGATCTTTTCGTTTTTAACCAATTTTTTAAGTTCAATCATAGTAGCTGCATCAGGAATGTAGGCCGCGTACAATGGGTCGTACATTTCTTTAAATTCGGGGAAAGTGGTAACACCTTCACGGGTACAGCTATTGATCAGAATATCTTTATTATGTACCTGATCGTGGATTTTTTTATTGTTTTCTTGAGCCGAAAGATTCATTGCAAGTATAATTAGGGTAATGGATAAGAGTGTTTTCATATGTTTTTGAAGGTTTTTTAACGCTTTGAAAATTTTAATGAAATTATTGTTTTAAAATCTAATTTCTGCCATTTAAACACGATATTTGCAAAAAAAAATAATTAGAATAAAATTTATGCCAAATATTATCAGATTAATTGCGGGGTTTGCTTTACTGGGTGGCGCAGTAGCTTTATTTGTTTTCGGCTTTTGGCCATGGGGCATTGTTGCCATTTTGTTGGGAATAATTGTATTGGTAACTTATTTCTTTAACGAGAACATGCTTTTAGCACAATGGTTTTTAAGAAAAGACAATATGCCAAAGGCAAAACAGTTTTTAGATCGCATTACCAATTACGAAAGCCAGTTGATTAAAGTTCAGCACGGTTATTATAATCTATTGATCGGTTTGATTGAAAGCAGAACAGCACCGATGAAATCGGAAAAGTATTTTAAAGCTGCATTGAGTTTAGGTATGCAGATGGACCACAACATTGCATTGGCTAAATTAAGCTTAGCAGGAATTGCAATGGCCAAACGCAACAAGCGCGAAGCAACCATGTACCTTGCCGAAGCAAAAAAAGCAGATAAGAATAAATTATTGGCCGATCAGATCAAACAGATGAAAGATCAGATGGGGATGATGGATAAGCAACAGCAGGTTCGTTATAGATAGTTTTAAACGAAATAATAGAAGGCCATTTCAATTTTGAAATGGCTTTTTTGCTTTCTTTTAAAAAAAAAGAAAGGGCTGTGTTTTACAACGGGTCTCTTCCGATAAACCTTTCTTCGCCTAACAAAAAACCGATGGCCTTTTTTACGTTCTTCTCTACCGATGCTTCAGTTTTAAGGTTAGCAATATACCGTATAATTTCTTTTTGCAGATAGGGGGCAAGGCTATCGAATATCTCTCTTGCTTTATTGTTTTCGGCCAGCGCTTTCTCCAGTTTTGGGTTCATCATGATCGAACGCATTTCAGCATCAAATTCAATTTCGAAAATTGCCGTATCACCTAAGTCTTTGCCCGCTGCTTTGCGCATGGGCGTATTTAAATATAAGCGCCAATTGCCAGCGTATTTTACCAAAGTTTGTTTAAAAGCATGACCATCAATTTTCATGGTAACCGGAATCTGTCCCCTGTTTTTCGCTGCCTTGGCAAAAATGTAGTTTAGTGCTTCTTCTGGCACAAATACGAAAGGATTAATGCCTATGATTTTAATTTCGGCCGTAAAAGGTTTGGGTTTGTTCATATCCATTAGTTAAAGATATTGCCTTTGATTAAAACGCCATAATTTTTAACCGATAAATCAAGTTGATAACTTCTCTCTATATATGCTGCCCCAAGGCTTACCGCCATGCGCCACACGCTCATCAAAAAAAATCAAAACTAAACCCAGTTTTTCATTGTAGTTTATATAAAAAATATATCTCATGGCAACATCACAAGAAGGAAGTACTAACAATACTCAGGAAGAAAATAATATTAAAGATTTAGGTGGTAAAGAAGCCATCGAAAAGCTTAAAACATTGGCGGAAAAAGCAGAGAGCTGTTTCTTTTGTACCAACATTAAAACAGGTATCCCGCTTTCTGTTAGGCCAATGGCGATCCAACAGGTGGATGAAGATGGCAATATTTGGTTTATGAGTATGAAAGATAGTCATAAAAACGAAGAAATTGCTGCCGATCCATTTACCCATATATTATTTCAGGCGGGTGCACACTCTGGCTTTGTTAATATCTATGGAATTTCAGAAATCAGTAGAGATCAGGCAAAAATTGATGAACTTTGGAGCCCGTTTATTAAAACCTGGTTTCAGGGTGGGAAAGACGATCCCAATATCACTTTAATTAAAGTAATTCCATCTGAAGGCTATTATTGGGATACCAAACACGGCACTGCTGTTGCATTTTTGAAAATAGCAGCGTCGGTAATTACAGGAAAAACAATGGATGATTCGGTAGAGGGAACGTTGGATGTTGATTAGGTAGTTTTGGTTAACTGTTTGTATCAGTTAATTGGTTAACCACAATTGTAATCGATCGCTACAGTCTGATCATGGTGATTTGAATAGTGATCATTACTAAAGCGGTTGATTGTTAACTGAAGATTGCCAACTGCAAACTGATTACTTGTCTCCTAAATAATCAAAACCTTCAAATTCTTCTCTTTTGCTTAACAGGTCATCTTCTTCGGCCTGTACCCTTGAGAAAAATAAAGCCTCGGCCTGTATTCTTTTGATTAATTGGCGTACCAAAGTTAAATCAAATGCATCTTTACTTAATTTGATACAGTATTCTCTTTCGTTGATTTCTAAACTTGACGTATTCATAGGACAATCTTTTTTATTATTCGATTGCTGTAAATATAGAAAAGGCTTGCTAAACAATTGTTGGCAAGCCTTTTAAGTTTATGTTATGTTTTTGTTAATATCAAATTTAAGGCATCGTTTAAAACGATCTTAAAATCTGGTTATTTATGCGATAAAAACAAACCGTCGTCCGTTTTAGCAACTTTTAAAATGTTTTTACCGGTTAATGCTTTTAGCGTGGTATCCCATTTTTTATTGCTCCAATCGGCCAGTTTTGCTTTTACATCAGTTAAAAGTACCTGTTCTCCTTCGGCAACTAAGGCATACAGTTCAGTTTCCTCAGCAGTCATTTCTACTTTCTTTTTCTCCGGACGCATCTGCGGGAAGAATAAAACTTCCTGAATGGTGCTTTGGTTGGTCATTAACATTACAATACGATCTATACCAAAACCTAAACCTGAAGTAGGAGGCATTCCATACTCTAAAGCACGTACAAAATCATCATCCATAGCCATGGCTTCAGCATCGCCGCGATCGGCAAGTTTCAATTGATCTTCAAAACGTTCTTTTTGATCAATTGGATCATTGAGCTCTGAGTAAGCATTTCCAATTTCTTTACCGTTCACAAATATTTCGAAACGCTCTACCAATCCTTCTGCACTGCGGTGTTTTTTAGCAAGCGGAGTCATTTCGACAGGATAATCAGTAATAAAAGTTGGCTGAATTAAATTTGCTTCTACCTTATCACTGAAAATTTCATCTACTAATTTGCCACGGCCCATGGTAGAATCGGTTTCGATGCCTAAAGATGCACAGGTTTGTAACAGTTCCTCTTCAGTCATTTTCGAAACATCAATTCCGGTATATTTCTGAATGGATTCGTACATGGTCAGTTTTTCGTACGGTCCTTCAAAGTTAATATCATTTTCACCAACCCTAACTACGGCAGAACCGTTTGTTGCGATAGCAACTTTTTCCAAACATTCTTCAACCATAGCCATCATCCAGATATAATCTTTATAGGCTACATAAATTTCCATTGAAGTATATTCTGGATTATGCGTACGGTCCATTCCTTCATTACGGAACATTTTACCGAACTCGTAAACACCATCAAAACCAGCAACAATTAATCTCTTTAAATAAAGCTCATTTGCAATACGCAAATACAGTGGCATATCTAAAGTATTGTGGTGTGTGGCAAAAGGGCGGGCAGCAGCACCACCATGGATAGGCTGTAAAATAGGGGTTTCTACTTCCATCCAGCCCTGTTCATCAAAGTAATTGCGCATGCTGTTAATTACCTTGCTGCGTTTGATGAAAATCTGTTTATAATCAGGGTTTACGGTTAAATCTACATAACGCATGCGGTAACGCAATTCTGGATTTGTAAATCCATCATACACGTTTCCTTCATCATCACGTTTCACAATAGGCAGTGGGCGTAAAGATTTAGCCAGCACTTTAAATTCGGTAACGTGCACAGAGATTTCGCCGGTTTGGGTTGTAAATACGTAGCCTTTAACCCCGATAAAATCTCCAATATCCAAAAGCTTTTTAAATACGGTATTGTATAAGGTTTTATCTTCGGTAGGGCAAAGTTCATCTCTTTTCAAATAAACCTGGATCCTGCCGGTAGAATCTTGAATTTCAGCAAAAGAAGCAGCACCCATAATGTTGCGCCCCATAATACGGCCCGCTAAACTAACAGTCTTATAAGCAGTTTTATCCTTTTCGTAGTTTTCCAAAATATCTGCGGCACTTACGTTAACCTCATACGATTCGGCAGGGTAGGGCTCAATGCCTAAATTGCGTAATTGTTTTAGCGACTCACGTCGTAATAATTCTTGTTCTGATAATCCTATACTCATTTCGGGTATTTTTTGCAAAAGTAATGATTTTGCAAGTTTTTGTATTGTTAAATTTTGGTGTTTTAGGTCAAAAGGGTATAATATGAAAGCGAGAATATTAATTTAGCTCAATAGATCAAATTCAATTCTTCTGCAACAATTAGCTATTCACCAAAAACAGATGGGTACAAAGATAACAAAGCTATTGTAATTACTAAATGGTTTGCCAGATATAACCAAATTATAACCGCGAATTTATGCAGCGGAAATATTTTTGGAAATGACCTTAAAATAGATGTTTAGTTTTTTAGAGATATTACCTTTGCCTGTGGTTCATTATGCTGTTATAAATAATATAGAGAGATGTCTGATATAAAACAAATTCCTGCTACCAGTTTCGATTTTTTAAAGGCATTGAAGCAAAACAATGACCGCGAATGGTTTAATGACCATAAAGAATGGTACCAAGAAGAACTGGTGCATGTAATATCTTTTGCTCAAAACCTGCTCAACCTAATGAATGTGCACGACGTGATTGAAACATCATCTGGAAAGAAAAGTTTATACCGGATTTATCGTGATACCCGGTTTTCGACTGATAAAACACCTTACAAAAACCATTGGAGCGGGAGTTTTAAGCGCGCAGGCAAACACAGAAGGGGCGGTTACTATTTTCATATCGAACCGGGCAACAGCTTTGTAGCTGGTGGATTTTTCGGTCCATCGCCACAGGATTTAAAATTAATAAGGGAAAATATTGCTTTTGATGCGCAGCCTATGCGTGAAATATTAAACGATAAAACCTTTGTTTCTACTTTCGAGAGTTTAAAGGGAGAGCACTTAAAAACTGCACCAAAAGGCTTTGATGGCGATCATCAGGATATCGATCTACTCCGTTATAAGCAGTTTTTGCTGGTTAGCCATTTTTCAGACGAAGAAGTGTTGAGTACGGATTATCTAAATAAATGCAATCAGGCTTTTAAAAACATGCGCCCGTTTTTTGATTACATGAGCGAAATACTAACAACAGATGCCAATGGGATGGAACTGTAAAACGTGATAAAAAATTAAAGGGTCATGCTTACCTATTTGTAAACATGCCCCTTTTTAATTACGATTCGGCTTCTACACCTTCTTCGTACATTTCGTTAATGGCCTCGGCATATTTCTTTTCTACAATGCGGCGTTTAACTTTCATGGTCGGGGTAATTTCGCCCTCATCAATATTGAAAGGGTTACGTTTAATCTTGAAGTTTTTAATGCGCTCAAACTTGGCCAGTTCGTTCGATATTTTCTTGATGTCCTGCTCCATCCAATCTATAATTTCCTGATTGCGGATAAAAGGATCGGCTTCTTCGAAAAATGATGGCTGAAGCTTAAAGGTCTCTTCTAACGTTTCCCTGTTCGGGATAATAATTGCTGTTATAAATTCGCGTTTATCGCCAATTAAAAATAACTGGTCAATTTTAGGACTCTTTAAATAAATATTTTCTACTGGAGTAGGGTAAACGTTTTTACCATAAGCATTTACGATCATGTTTTTCAAACGGTCGGTAATCTGCAGGTTTCCTTTGTAAAAACGGCCAATATCTCCGGTGTGGAACCACATGTCCTTATCAATGGCTTCGGCAGTTTCGGCAGGTTTATTAAAATAGCCCTTCATTACACAATGCCCGCGAACAATCACTTCTCCCTCAGCACATTCAAACTCTTCGTTAAAAGTGTTATGCGTTTGTATACTCAGCATTTCTTTGCTTTCTACATCTTGAATACCTACCTCAATACCCGGAATAACGCGGCCAACTGTTCCGTACACCTGTCTGTGGTATTCGGTAACCGACATTACCGGCGAGGTTTCTGTTAAGCCAAAACCTTCTAATATCTTAATGCCCAGGTCACCAAAAAATTCGCCCACATTTTTAGGTAACGCTGCGCCGCCCGAAATCATGAATTTTAAACGGCCACCGGTTTTTTCTTTGATTTTACTGAAAACAAGTTTCTCGGCAATCGCTTTTTTGGTAGATAGAATTAAACCAGGATTTTTACCGGCTTCTTTTGCCACACGGTATTTATTCCCAGTTTCTAATGCCCAGGTAAATATCTTGGCTTTTGTACCACCACCTGCAGTGCCTCCTTTAATGGCTTTATCATGTATGCGTTCCAATAAGCGGGGTACACAGCTCATTACGGTAGGGCGCACTTCTCCCATGTTTTTCGCCAATAGTTCTAAGCTCTGTGCGAAAGCTATTTTACATCCCTGTGCACAGCAAACGTGGTAAGTTGCGGTACGTTCAAATACATGAGAAAGCGGTAAGAAAGAAAGGAAGGTTTCCGTCTGATCAATTACCGGTATCTGTTGCAGGCAAACCTCCACGTTTTTAACAAAATTGTGGTGGGTAAGCATTACACCCTTTGGTGTACCGGTTGTGCCAGAAGTATAAATTAATGATGATACATCCTCAGGTAAAACCAAGCTTCGGCATTGGTCAATTTCGGCTTTTTCTGCCGCAGTAACCTGATGTTTAAGTGCCAGGATATCTGAAAAGGCAATTACTTCCACATTTACATCTGCGGGGATCGTTACTTTTTCATAATCCTTAAAGGCTGGTATGATATATTTTAGAGCTTTGCAGTTAGCAGCAACTTTTAATACTTTACGGTAAAGAAAATTATTTCCAACCAGGATCGCTTTTATGCCCGAATCGTTGATAATGTAAGCCACTTCCTGCTCGGAAAGCGTAGGGTAAATGGATACATTGATTACGCCAATTTGCTGGATACCCTGATCGTAATACACATATTCAGGCGAATTTTCGATCATTAAGCCCAGTCTGTCACCCTTTTTAATTCCCTTTTCCAAAAAGAAAGCCGAAACTGCATCAGCCCTTTTTAAAGTATCTTCGTAAGAGATTTCAGTCCACTCCGCACCTTGTTTGTGGATTAAAAAAGTTTCTTGGGGTTTATGGATATTTTTTACAACATTCCTCAAAAGGGTAGGAACAGTTGAAAATTCGTTTATTAGTGGCATGCTCGTAATTAGTTCGCTGATTATAATTAACAATAATAACGCTTTTTGGTTTAAAAATACAAATTGCTATGTGGCTTTCTTCCACACCTGTCATCGTGAGCGTAGCGAAGGATCTTATGAAGCAATGTCAAGGGCAGTTAAGTGGAAAGCCTAAAAGCTAAATCTATCCATTTCAATGCATTTCAGTGGAGAGGACGATCTTTTTTGCAAAGTTTGAGTGTTAATCAGTTTTATCTGCGGTTTTTTTAATCTGCGAATATCTGCGGGAAAATGAGAAAAATAGAATTTCTTAAAATGCAAAAGAGGTTCCATAAAAATGAAACCTCTTTGTATAAATATTTGATCTGATTAAACTGAGAAACTTTCTCCGCAACCGCAGGTACGGCTCGCATTGGGATTAACGAAGTTGAAACCCTTTCCGTTTAAGCCATCGGTAAAATCTAGTTCAGTTCCGGCCAGGTAAAGGAATGATTTCATATCCAAAGCAATTTTAATCCCTTTATCTTCAAAAAACTGATCACCTTTTTGTTCCTCGTTATCAAAATCCAAATTGTATGATAAACCCGAACAGCCACCACCTTTTACAGAAACACGTAAAAAGTAATCAGAACCCATTTCAGAATCCTGCATTAAGTGATCAATTTTATCTTTTGCTTTATCAGTTATCGTAATCATATTATAAAGATTTGAGATTTGAGATGTTAGATTTGAGACAATTTGAGCACCTGAGTCCTCAAATCTCATATCTATTTTCTCACATCTATTCTAGTGGTGCGATTTTTCTAAAACAATTGCTTCTAAGCCATTTTTAACGCGGTAATCGTTAATAGCCGATTTAATTGCATCTTCTGCCAATACTGAGCAGTGAATTTTTACTGGAGGTAAAGCCAATTCTTCAACAATATCCATATTGTCGATAGAAAGTGCCTCATCAATAGTTTTTCCTTTTAACCATTCTGTAGCTAAAGATGAAGATGCAATAGCCGAACCACAACCAAATGTTTTAAATTTAGCATCAGTGATTACGTTATCTTCTCCAACTTCAATCTGTAAGCGCATTACGTCGCCACACTCAGGTGCGCCAACTAATCCTGTTCCTACAAATTTGCTGTCTTTATTTAAAGTACCTACGTTACGTGGGTTATTGTAATGGTCAATTACTTTTTCTGAATATGCCATGATTTCTATTTCTTAAACCTCCTTTTGGAGATAGTTTTATTTATTAATTATCAGTTGCCAATTTTCAATTATCAGTTAGCAACTCAAAACTGCGAACTGATAATTGTACTAGTGTTCTGCCCACTCAATTTTACTTAGGTCAATTCCTTCTTTAAACATTTCCCAAAGTGGAGAAAGTTCTCTTAAGTGGTTAACTGCTTTTTCAGTAACTGCAATTGCCTGGTCGATTTCTTCTTCAGTAGTAAATCTTCCTAAACCGTAACGGATAGAAGAGTGTGCTAAATCATCAGATAATCCTAAACTTTTTAAAACATATGATGGTTCTAAAGAAGCAGAGGTGCAAGCCGATCCAGAAGATACAGCTAAATCACTCATTGCCATCATTAAACCTTCACCTTCAACATATTTGAAAGAGATATTGGCTACGTGCGGTAAACGGTGTTGTGTATTACCGTTAACATAACTTTCTTCCATTTTGTTTAAAGTCGACTCTAGTTTATCGCGTAGTGCAGCTAAACGAACCGATTCGCTTTCCATTTCTAAACGGCAAAGCTCACAGGCTTTTCCTAAGCCAACAATACCAGGAACATTTAATGTACCAGAACGCATTCCGCGCTCGTGGCCACCGCCATCCATTTGTGCAGTAACTTTAACCCTTGGGTTTTTACGGCGAACGTAAAGTACACCAACACCTTTGGGACCATACATTTTATGTGCCGAAAAAGCCATTAAATCAATACCGTCAGCATTTACATCAACCGGAATTTTACCAACTGCCTGCGTAGCATCAGTCATAAATAAAGCACCGTGTTTGTGTGCAATAGCAGCAATTTCTTTAACCGGTTGGATTACACCGATTTCGTTGTTGCCGTACATAATCGAAACTAAAATAGTTTCAGGTGTCATAGCAGCTTCTAATTCAGCTAAATCAATTAAACCATCTTCTTTAACACCTAAAGAGGTAACGCGTGCACCATTTTTTTCAAGGTGTTTGCAGGTATCCAAAACGGCTTTGTGCTCAGTAACCGCAGTAATGATGTGGTTACCTTTTTCTTTGTACATTTCAAATACACCTTTAATAGCCAGGTTATCGGCTTCGGTTGCACCTGATGTAAAAATAATTTCTTTTTCAGTACAGCCGATCAATTTGGCTACCTGTTCACGAGCATAATCTACTCCTTCTTCTGCTACCCAGCCAAACGCATGGTTGCGGCTCGCAGCATTTCCAAATTTCTCAGTAAAGTAAGGTAGCATTGCTTCCAACACCCTTGGGTCTAGTGGGGTTGTTGCATTATTATCTAAATATATCGGCTGTTTCATCTCTATTCTGTTAATTATGATACAAAGATACGAAAAAACTTATTTAACAATTATAAATAATAGCTATGACCTTATAGTTAAAACCTGCATTTTTACATTAACATAACCTTATAATCTATGAAAAAGATAGAACATATCGGCATCGCGGTAAAAGATCTCAACTATTCTGTTGCCATTTACGAGAAATTGCTCAATACCGATTGCTATAAAACCGAGCAGGTTAAATCCGAACAGGTAAGCACTGCCTTCTTTAAAACAGGCGAAAATAAGGTCGAACTGCTCCAGGCTACTTCAGCTGATAGTGCAATTGCTAAGTTTATCGAAAAGAAAGGAGAAGGCATTCATCATATCGCTTTCCTGGTTGATGATATCCTGGCCGAAATGGAGCGTTTACACAAAGAAGGGTTTGTATTGCTGAACGATTCGCCAAAAAAAGGAGCCGACAATAAAATGGTTTGCTTCGTGCACCCAAAAGATACCAATGGTGTGCTGATTGAGCTTTGCCAAGAGATTAAATGGGTGTAGGGGATGGAAGATGGGAGAGGTAAGATGGGTGATGATTAATTGTTGAGACCCGTCATCCTTGCGCATGCGGGGGATCTTAAAGCATTTGGGAGACCGGGTTGTTTTTCGAAAACGAAACGTCCTGTGTTCCATCGTATCTGTAGCCCTGCTGTACATTTTAGTCCCGATGAAGAATGGGGAGCTGCCATTTCCATCAGGTTTATTTAATTTAGATCGTGGTTCTTGGCTTTGCAAATCGCTAAACCTTAATTGAACAAAGTAATCTTAAAACTTATCTCTAGTAAACCTGATCTTTAAATCCTGCAATCTTTGAAATCCTGTTCCAATCCTAAAAATCCTATTACATGTCATTAATTAGTATCATCAGTAAAGATTTCGATATTCCTGATCACCTTTCCGAAAACCAGTTGCGAGATGCCATGGTGGATGCCTTTGCTTATTTAATTGATAATGATTTTCCGAAACTGATTCAGATCTTGTATAAAGCTGATGTTGATCAGTATAAATTAAAAGAACTGCTCGAAACAGTAGAGGGCTCCAGTTCTGCCGAGGTTATTGCCGATGCTTACATTTCTAGGCAAAAGGCCAAAATAGAAACCTGGAAAAAATATAGTCAGAAAAAAGATTAGGCTAAAAGCTGTTTTTTAACATAATTTCAAAGGTTTTTAGGTTAGAATTTGCTGTGAAAAGTTTCATGATTTAAAATTCTTGCATTAGGCTTGTAAATCAAAAATAAAATTAAGATATTTGCATCCTCTAAAATAGAGGTAGAAAGACTAATAGGAAATGTCATAAGCGTTGTTGCCAGCAAATTGCAAGAATGTTCTTGATGCTTTCACACAAATAACTAAAAATAATATTCAAATGAAAAAAGATTTGCACCCAACAAGCTACAGACCAGTTGTTTTTAAAGATATGTCTAACGAATATGCTTTCTTAACAAGATCTTGCGTTGATACAAAAGAAACGATTAAATGGGAAGATGGTAACGAGTATCCTCTTTATAAATTAGAGATTTCTCACACTTCACACCCTTTTTATACTGGTAAAATGAAATTGGTTGATACAGCAGGACGTATCGATAAATTCAAAAACCGTTACGCTAAGAAATAATTTTAGCAACAAAAAGCATTTTTTGAAGTCCCTTTGCCAAAAGCATCGGGACTTTTTTTATTTTTGTTGCTTATGACAATCAATCTATTTGATGATTCCTCTTGGGCATCGCTCCGCCCACTTACATTTACCAGGCCCGTGGCCGATTTGCGCGTAGGTATTTTAACCATTGCCGAAAAATGGGGCAGGTATTTAAAAGCTGATTTTGGTTTTCATACCCAAGAATATCTCTCTGTAAAATTTGCACCTAAGCCTAATGCCAAATTATCCATAAATGGCTCTGTTTGCCCGGATGAAGCTTTGCTTGCCGCTATTGATAAGCTTAAAGCTGGAGAAGTTCTTTACAAAAGAGATGTTATTATAGCTTACATGGCAGATACACATGATTTAGATGCCGTTAAGCTACTAAAGCCCATTGAATACCTGGCTGATTTTACACAGATTGTATATCCCGAACATATTTTTGGTAATAACCCTGCAGAAATCAGGAAAGATTTTAAGCTGTTGACCGAAGGCCGTACTTCAGCTCCAATAAGTGGGACCAATCAACTGCTTGGTGATGATATTTTTTTGGAAGAGGGCGCAAAGGTTGAATGTAGTGTGCTGAACACGGGTTACGGACCGATTTATATTGGTAAAAACGCAGAAGTTTGGGAAGGTTCTTTAATTAGGGGCTCTTTTGCCCTTTGCGAGAATTCATCCGTGAAAATGGGTGCTAAAATATATTCAGGTACCACAATTGGTCCGAATAGCCGTGCCGGTGGCGAAATTAATAATTCTGTTATCTGGGGCAATTCTGCCAAAGGGCACGAAGGCTATCTGGGTAACTCTGTAATGGGCGAATGGTGCAATATTGGTGCAGATACCAATAATTCGAACTTAAAAAACAATTATGCAGAAGTGAAGCTGTACAGTTACGAAGCCCGGAAAATGCGCAATACCAACCTACAGTTTTGTGGCTTAATCATGGCCGATCATGCCAAATCTGGTATTAACACCATGTTTAACACGGGCAGTGTAGTAGGTGTTGGATCTAATGTTTTCGGCGCTGGCTTCCCACCAAACCATATACCTGATTTTAGTTGGGGAGGTGCAAGTGGCTTCGAAGCTTATAAACTGAACAAGATGTTCGAAACAACCGAAAAGGTACTGGCTAGAAAGAATGTAGTTTTTGATGAAGTAGAAAAGAACATGCTAACGGCCATATTTGAATTAACCGAATCGTATAGACGATTTTAATATAAAACCTGATCTGAAAAAGATCAACCAACCATTAAATAATACAAAATGAGAAAAAAGATTGTTGCCGGTAACTGGAAAATGAACTTAGATTACAACGAAGGTGTTTCGTTGTTCAGTGAAATCGTAAATATGGTTAAAGATGAGCGCAAAGGCGATCAGTTGGCTATTATCTGCTCACCGTTTGTTCATTTAAACAGCTTGGCAAAATTGGGTGGTAGCGATGTTAAAATTGGCGCTCAAAATATCAGCGATAAAGAAAGTGGTGCTTATACAGGCGAAACTTCTGCTAAAATGGTGAAATCTGTAGGTGCAGAATATGTGATTTTAGGTCACTCTGAGCGTAGAGAGTACTTTGCCGAAAGCAATGAACTGCTTGCTGCTAAAACCAAAGTTGCCTTGGCACACGGTTTAACCCCGATCTTCTGTATTGGCGAAACTTTAGATGAGCGCAACAATGGCAGTTATTACCAGGTGTTGAAAAAACAACTGGTAGAAGGCGTTTTTTCTTTAACTGAAGAAGATTTTAAGAAAATTGTAATTGCTTATGAACCGGTTTGGGCTATTGGTACGGGCTTAACGGCTTCACCAGAGCAGGCGCAGGATATCCATGCCTTTATCCGTAGCGAAATTGAGGCGAATTATGGTTTCAATGTTGCCGATGATACAACTATTTTGTACGGTGGTAGCTGTAACCCGGGCAATGCCGCAAGTTTATTTTCTCAAAAAGATATCGATGGTGGTTTAATTGGTGGTGCATCATTAAAATCGCGCGATTTTACAGATATTATTAAAGCATTAAATAGCTAAATGCAATATACAAAAGCAATATTTACATTCGAAAATATCGAAGACTATCAACAAGATCTGCTGATCAGTGATCTTGCCGATTTAGGCTTCGATACTTTCGAAGATAGTGAAGGTGGGTTTACGGCTTTCGTAATCAAAGATAATTTTGACGAACAGCTATTAAAAGAGCTGTTGGCTAATTATAGCGAAGAATTTGCAACAGCTTATACTTTAGAAGATGTTGCCGATGAAAACTGGAATGCCGAATGGGAGAAAAATTTCAGTCCGCTGATTATCGATGATGTATGCTACGTAAGGGCAACTTTTCACGAGCCTCAGCCATCGTATCCATATGAGATTGTGATCGATCCTAAAATGGCATTCGGAACCGGGCACCATCAAACTACAACCATGGTGATGCAGTACATTTTAGCAGCCGATTTAAAGGATAAAGCGATATTGGATATGGGCTGTGGTACGGGTATTTTGGCTATTCTGGCAGCAAAACTGGGTGCCAAAAGTTTAATGGCAATTGATTATGATGACATCTGTTACCAAAGTACGATAGAAAACGCAGCACTTAACCATGTTGATAACCTAAAAGCACTATGCGGTAGCAAAGAAGTAATTCCGGACGAGGTTTATGATGTTATTTTTGCCAATATCAACAGAAATATCCTTTTAGATCAGATTCACCGTTATGCCGAAGTGCTAAAAGCAGGAGGCAAAATTTTCTTCAGTGGATTTTATTTAGACCCCGATTTGGGAATGATTACTGCCGAGTGTGCTAAATATGGCATTAAATACGTTGATCATAAACAGAATGGTGATTGGGTTGCAGCCCAGTTTGAGAAAAAATAATGATTGAATTTTGAATGTATGAAGAATTGAATGTGTTTTTGACATTGCTATTCGCTCATTCTCAAATTCCTACATTCCATAATTAATTTATATGCGCATACATTTTATAGCGATTGGTGGAAGTGCAATGCACAATCTGGCCATCGCCCTACATAAAAAAGGTTATCAGATTACCGGTTCGGATGATGTGATTTTTGAGCCGGCAAAATCCCGTTTAGATAAATATGGCTTGCTGCCTGCCGAAATGGGCTGGGAGGAAAGCCGTATCACAGCGGATTTAGATGCCGTTATTTTGGGTATGCATGCCCGTATCGATAACCCTGAGCTGTTAAAGGCGCAGGAGCTGGGCGTTAAAATTTATTCATATCCCGAATACATTTACGAGCAGAGTAAAAATAAACTCCGCGTAGTGATTGGCGGCAGTCATGGCAAAACAACCATTACCAGTATGATTTTGCATGTGCTCCATTACTATCAGCGCGATTTTGATTACCTGGTTGGTGCACAGCTTGCCGGTTTCGAAACCATGGTAAAAGTTACGGCAGAAGCCCCGGTAATGATTATTGAAGGCGATGAATATTTATCTTCTCCAATTGATAGACGACCAAAATTCCACCTGTACAAAGCCAATGTGGCGGTTATTAGTGGTATTGCCTGGGATCATATCAATGTTTTTCCAACATATGCCGATTATACGCTGCAGTTTGAGAAATTTATCGATACTATCGAAGCCAATGGAACTTTGATTTATTGTAAAGCAGATGCTGATTTAAATGAAATTGTAAATCAATCTAAAGCTGATATCCATAAAATCGGCTATGCAATTCCTGAACATGAAATTAGGAACGGAATAACCTATTTGCTTCCAGAAGAAACGCCTTTAAAAGTTTTTGGCGATCATAATTTAATGAATCTGAATGCGGCTAAACTGGTTTGTGCGCAATTGGATATTGATGAAGCGGCTTTTGATGCGGCCATTTCCTCCTTTACCGGTGCTTCCAAACGTTTAGAGATGATCTCTGCAGATGAATCTACAAATGTTTATAAAGATTTTGCCCACTCGCCATCCAAACTAAAAGCCACTATTGATGCGGTTAAAGCACAGTTTGCCGACCGTAAATTGGTAGCCTGCATCGAGCTACATACTTTTAGCAGTTTAAATAAGGATTTTCTCAAAGAATACACAGGTGCGATGGATAAAGCCGATGAAGCCATTGTATTTATCGACATTAAATCTTTCGAACAAAAAAGAATGGAGCCTTTTTCTGAAGATGATGTACAGCAGGCTTTTGCTAATCCGGAACTAAAGTTTTTTAACGATGCTGCAAAGCTTAAAGCTTATTTATTGGGCTTAAATTATAAAAATACGAATCTTTTGATGATGAGTTCAGGTAATTATGCAGGTTTCGATCTGCCCGAACTGGCAGCTGCCTTAAACAGATAACCCTTGGAATAAATAGCTATCCGTAATGAAAAAATCACTGATATTTTTGATGAATATGCTTGCTTCCACAGTTTTCGGACAAGTTCAGCATAACAAAAATCCGCATAATTTTTTGCCAAAAGGATATGTGGTTTTTGAAAAAATAAACGGTGATTTAAATAAAGATGGCCTGGAAGATTGTGTTCTAGTAATTAAAGCGACGAACAAAAGCAAGATCGTTACAGATGAGCAAGGTAAAAAACTAGATCGTAACCGAAGAGGAATTATTGTTCTTTTAAATAAAAATAAGCATTACGAATTAGCAGTAAAAAACTACGCTTGCTTCTCTTCAGAAAACGAAGATGGAGGTGTTTATTTTGCGCCTGAACTTTCTGTTGAGATTAAAAAAGGAAATTTGTATGCTCATTACTCGCATGGTAGATATGGCTATTGGCAATATGTTTTTAGATATCAAAATTCGGACTTGGCGTTAATTGGTTATGATGCAAGTAATGGGGGTGCTGTAATCGATAGTGAAGTGAGCATTAATTTTTTAACTAAAAAGAAACTAGAAAAAGTAAATACAAATGAAAAGGCTACTGGTGGCGATGAAGTTTTTAAAGAAACTTCGAAAAATATAAAAGTAAATAGCATGATCAAACTAGGAGAAATTAAAGATTTTGATGAGCTTGATATGAATGCATTCTGAATAAAATAATCCTCGAAGTGTATTAAAAGTCCTAATTCAGCACTCAATGCAAGGCTGTAACGATGATCACAATCATGATTAAGCAGAAAATACGATATTTAAAAGACATCCTTTTCAAATCTGCTATCTAAACCTCAATCAACCTTATAAATGGAAAGCATCGGAGCGCGCATTAAACAAAGTAGGCTGGCTTTAGGTTTAAGTCAGGCCGATGCGGCCAAAAAACTGAATATTTCTACTCCGGCTTTCTGTAAAATAGAAACGGGTCAAACCGATCTCAATATTTCCCGTTTACTCCAAATTTCCACAACGTTTAAGGTTCCCGTAGCGCAATTGATTGATGCTAAATCAGCAGAAGCCCATTCATCAGCAGAGCTAATAGCGCTTAAAAAAGAACTGATCGAGAAGGAGGAGGAAATCAATAGACTTCGCAAAAAAGTCATCGATCTGTACGATAAACTTGGTATTTAAATTTCTTTCTATTGATTTGTATTTAGATTAATTGTCATTTTATAATTATTTTAAAAGAATATAATTCATTATTTTTTATTTTATTTTGAATTTTATTCTAAATAATGATATTTTTATCGAATGGTAATCGAAAACAACTTTAGTCTGGATCATATCGATCTGGCTATACTCAGACTCATGCAGGAAAATGCCCGTATTTCGAATGTAGATTTGGCAAAGGCATTGGATCTTGTTCCTTCAGCTGTGCTGGAACGCGTAAAAAAGCTCGAAAAGAAAAATGTAATTACCGGATATAATGCCAAGGTAAATCCTGTTGCGGTCGATTTAAAATTGTTGGCCTTTATTTCCATGAAATCATCGCAGAGTTTCAGTTGTAACGATACGGCAAACGAGCTGGCAAAAATTCCAGATGTGCAGGAAGTGCATGTAATTGCTGGCGATGATTGTTTCCTGGTTAAGGTAAGAACCGCAGATTCGGCCTCGTTAATGGCTTTGCTGCGCGATGAATTTAGCAAGGTGCCCAATATTTTATCGGTAAAAACCACTATCGTTTTAGAAACCGTGAAAGAGCAGCAACAATTGGTAATCCCTCAAAAATAAACTATGGCAAATTTGAATAAAACGGCATCGCCGGTAATGGTTTACCTCGCATTTGCCATCGTGTACATCGTTTGGGGATCAACCTATTTCTTTATCCAGAAAGCACTGGTAGGTTTTCCGCCTTTTGCACTGGGGGTAATCAGGTTTTTTGTAGCTGGAGTTTTAATGCTTGGCTGGTGTAAGTTTAAGGGCGAGGAAATTTTTAACCTCAAAACCATTAAAATTGCAACAGTAAGCGGTATTTTAATGTTGGGATTGGGAAATGGTATCGTAATTTGGGTAGAACAGTTTATTCCAAGCGGTTTAGTGGCTATTATGGTGGCTTCGGCTGCAATCTGGTTTGTAATTCTGGATAAATCGCACTGGAAAGAAAATTTAAGTAATAAATATATCGTATCAGGTTTGATAATTGGCTTTTTAGGAGTGGTGCTGCTTTTTGGCGACCAGCTTTTACAGGCACTTGATAAGCCGCAGAGCAATCTGCAGATTATCGGGATGGTATTGCTGGTTTTTGGGCCGGTTGCCTGGGCCGGCGGATCACTTTATTCTAAATACCACCCAACTACCGGTAGTTCGGTTTCTGTAAATACTGGCTGGCAGATGCTAATGGCCAGCATTGCTTTTTTGCCAGGTAGTTTTATTAAATCTGAGTTTAAGACGCTGGATTGGGGGAGTATTTCAACAGATGCATGGCTATCCATTGTTTATCTTATTCTGTTTGGCTCAATTGCTGCATTTAGTGCTTATGTGTGGTTGCTTAAGGTGCGTCCGGCTACGCAGGTGAGTACCTATGCTTATGTTAACCCTGTAGTAGCAGTTTTACTGAGTTTAACTTTTACCAATGAAGTAATCGGCGTAACACAAGTGATCGGCTTAGCCATAATTTTAGGAAGCGTGCTTTTAATTAACCTACCGAAATATAAAAAAGCATAGTTTGTTTTTATGAAAAATATAGTCCTCGTTACAAACGAGGATTATCGGGGTCCGCATTTATAATGCGGAAGGTGGAAGTTTTACGGCGATACAATCGCCATTCTCATTTATCCTCGTTACAAACGATGACGATGGATCGCTGCACTAGCATTGAGTTTTTCCATGTTTTCTGTGTCTCCATGGCAAAATAAAAAGGTTCGTGGGGACATGAATATTGAAAAGGGTAACTGAAATCTTTATTTAAATCCTATGGTTATCGGGTGAAGTGCAATAAACGGAGAAATCTATCTTGTAGATTTCTCCTTTCCGTCACCGATGAAAAATCGGTTACTGCAGTCGAAATGACGATGTTTTATTTAAAATTTCTTGCGCATGGTTAAATGTTTTTTCCCAAAGGTTGCGCCTGTAGCTTTATGGATGGCAATCATCTGTTCGTTAAAATCGCCCACCCAGCTTAATTCGAGTTCTTTATACTGGTTTTTGGGAAGTACATATTCTCCTAAACGGATAAATAATACCGATTCTAATCCATGTTTTTGAAATTTAGGCTTGGTACCCATCACAATGGCGCGCATCCTGGTTACACCAACCCAGCGCCTGTAAGCAAATTTTAGTTTCTCAATCAGTCCGAGTTTACCATCAAAACCTTTAATCATCTGGTTCGCATCTGGTATAAGTACCACGAAAGAAGCCGGTTCGCCATTAAAGTAAGCAAACTGAATTAAATGCTCATCCATAATGGGCTCCATACTTTTAAAGCTTTCTTCTAAAGTTTCCTTTTTAATGGGAACAAAATTTTCAAAGTCCTGCCAGCCATCGTTGTAAATTTCCATCAAATCATTGATGTATTTGTCTGAGTTGGCCTTACTGAAATACTCAAAAGTATAGCCGGGCTTATTTCTCACCCAATTGGCAATTTTTGTAAAACGCTCAGGAAATGGAATGGTTAAATTAATGTGGTTGGTTAACTGTTCGTATTCGGTTGCAAAACCATATTTTTCAAAAAACTTATGGTAGTAGGCGAAATTATAGTTCATTCCGAAAGAGGGTGGGGTAAAGCCATCAACCAATAAGCCCCAAAAGCTGTCGTTTTCTCCAAAATTGATTGGGCCGTCCATGGCTTTCATACCATTTTCGATTAACCAAGCCTTGGCGGTATCAAATAATAAAAATGCAGCCCTTTCATCATCAATGCATTCAAAAAAACCCATTCCACCTGTTGGCTGATCGTACTGGTAGGCTTTTTTCTCATTGATAAAAGCAGCAACCCTGCCAATTAACTTTCCGGCATCATCTTTTAATACCCAGCGTGTACATTTACCATGCGAGAAAAAATTATTCTTTTCGGGGTTAAAAACGTTTTCAACCTCGCTATCCAACGGACAGATCCAGTTTTTATCGTTTTTGTAGAGCAGTTTAGGTGTATTTAGAAAATCTTTTTTTAAGGATGAATTGCTTATCTGTATAATTTGCATGGGCAGATTTTAAAATTAAAAAGCATCCAACCAAGCGGTGGGATGCTTTTCAAATATATGTTATTTTAAATATTAATAATCGTCGTCGTCGTCATCGAAGTTGTCGAAGTTGTCAAGGTCATCTAATGGCATATCAAAATCATCGTCATCATCGTCTTGAGGCTTCTTTTTCGTTGTTTGAATATCGTCATCTTCAAGATCATCGTCTTCGTCTACCTGTTTCTTGGTAGTCGGCTTGGTTGGGAGTTTCTTTGGCGCTTTCATAACACAAAAATAAAAATTGCTTTTATAGTTTAAAAATACAAAAAAACTTTTTTTAATAACAATCTGGAAGCAAAGAAATTAATTTATTTATTCCACATTTTCTCCTACGGTATTTTCTTCTTTAACGATATCTTTTAACTGAGGAAGCTGGTTTAAATTGTTTAACGCAAAATAATCCATAAATAATGAGCTGGTACTGTACAGGATCGGACGGCCCGGTGTTTCTGCTTTTCCATCTATGCTGATCAGTTCTTTTTCGAGCAATCTTTGCACCGAATAATCAGAATTTACGCCCCTTATCTGTTCAATTTCGAGCTTGGTAATGGGCTGTCGGTAAGCTATAATGGCTAAGGTTTCCATTGCGGCCTGACTGAGCCTTTTTTTAGAGCGGTGCAATTGAAGCTGATTAACGGTTTCGTGATAATCTTTTTTGGTCAGAAACTGATAGCCATTGTTTAAGAATACCAGCTCGATTGCAAAATCATCCTGACTGTATTTTTCTCTGATCAGATCAATGCTTTCGAAAATCTGTGTTTCTACGTATTCTTCTTCAAAAATAGCATTAAGGGCCAGTATTATTTCCTGTACGCCTATACTTTGAACAGAAGAGAATATGAGGGCTTCGATGTGCCTGGTGATGTTAGGTTTGGGCATATGCAAAAATATAATTTTTGGGCATAAAAAAAGCGGTCTCGCTTTTAAAAACAAGACCGCTTTCAACACACAAATGAAACCTGAATTAAGATATAGTTTTAGGTTAGGTTATTAAATATCTATATCAATCCTATAAGAACGTCTTTGATAAACACTATCGTTTATTTCTAATACAAGTTTAAGGCTAATTGAGGTTCGGCGATACTTCTATTTAGTGAGTGGTATTAATAATTGAGTAAACGGTAAAATTTCTATTTTAACGGTATAGAAATGGATACTGTTGTACCATTTGTAGTATTCTGACGTACATTTAAGTGTATAGGTTTTGCTCCAATCTGACCTAAAAGGTTCAATCTTTCTTTAGTTAGCTGCATACCTTTACTGATATGTGTTTCTTTTTTCTCCTTTAAAGAGTTCTCAATGCCCACTCCATCATCTATAATTTCGATGTTTAAATAAAATTCATCCTGCAGTTTAATGTTGATCTGGATCTCACCTCCGGTTTCTTTTGGCATTATACCATGCCAAATGGCATTTTCTACATAGGGCTGCAGCAGCATTGATGGAATAAAGGTTTCTTCCTGATCAATTTCCGGATCGATATTGAAAATATATTCCAACTTATTGCCGAAACGGTTTTTTTCCAGTTTGAGGTACAGGTTCAAATATTCCAGCTCTTCCTCAATGGAGATATAGCTTTTGGTACAGATTTCCAGGTTCTTTCTGATTAAGCGTGCAAAGCCTGTTAAAACCTTATTTGCCGATGCTGTATTTTGGGTATTGATGTAATGTTGGATGGAATTCATTACGTTAAAAACGAAATGGGGGTTCATCATGGCCTGTAAAGCCTGTTGTTCCAGCATTAATACTTTATTTTTTAGCAGCAACTGCTCCTGTTCTTTATCCTTTTGCTTACGCGTGATGTAAACGGCCACTTTATAAAAAATATAGGCTACAAGAAGGATGAGGATAGAAAGGAACCACAAGCTCTGCCAGAAATGTTTTTTAATGGTGAAAGAAATCTTTGCAGATTCGCCCCAGTTGCCGTTCTGGCTTTTGGCACTCACCTCAAAAACATAATCGCCGGGTTGGAGCGAAGAAAAATCGAGCCGCCTCGTCCTGGTTTCTACCCATGCCGAGTTTTCGTTTAAGCGGTAGCGGTAGGTAATATCGCTGGTAGTAAAATCGACTGCACTGAAGGTAAATAAAATGGTGTTATTACCTGTTTCGAATGTGAAATTACCCTGGTTAACCGGTAAGCGATCATTATCTTTAATAATAGAAGTAACGTATACCTTGGGCAGGTTTTTAGTGTTGTTTTTATTATTGTACTTAAAGAGGATCAAACCTTTGTTGGTGGCGAAATAGGCTGTGCTGTCATCAATAAACAAACTGTTAATGTCATCACTCAGCAGATCTTTTCCATAATCGAAATTGGCTACGCTCGGTTGATTGGGATAATCGGCAATTTTGTTTACTCCTTTGTTGGTTAATACCCATATCTCGTTGTTTTTTACAAATATTTTGGTACAGATATTATTGGTTAAACCATCTTTTTGGGTAATCTGGGTGGCTATCTGGTTATTTTTGTAAAATATAAGTCCATAACCATCGGTGGCCAAAATTAGCGTTCCATCGGCCAGCTGCTGAATGTCGTTTATCCGTTTGGTAAGCAGCGGATGATTTTCGTAATGCTTAATGAGTTTACCTTTAGAAAACTGAGAAAGGCCATTGATATTGGAAAACCATAAACTGCCTTCGCGGTCGTAAAAAACATGGTAGGAGCGGTCTTTAAAAAAATCTTCCTTTTCCCGGTACTTGGCTGCATTAAATTCGAGCTTATTTCTTCTATCTGATAAAAATACAACGCCCGATGAAAGGGCAAGGGCAAGGTGATCATTGTTTTCGCCAACACTGAAGTGTTTGATTACAAACATAGAGTTATTGGATTCTTTTAAATAGCTCACCTCATTATTGCCCCGGTAAATATTTTTAAAAACGCCCATTCCGTAATCGGAAGCGAAATATATAGACTGGTTTTTTTGGTCGAACGTAATCTGTTTAATGGTTTTATATTTCTTAAAATCATCTAAACCAACTTCATCCACCTGGTAATTGTTAATGGTCAATATGTCGATCACGGCATCATCCGTGCCCAGCCATAGCCGGTTTTTGCCATCTTTGGTTATGCTTTTAATTACATTACTGCTCAAGCCCGATTCTGCATCAATAATGGATAACCTGTTATTTGCATTAGGGAGCATATAAATGCCCTGATTGGTCGCAAACCACATGTTCTGATTGCTATCCTTAATTACCTGGTTAACGGGGATATCCTGCAGATACTGAACGGTTTTTCCGCTTTTATCCAATGCAAAAGCGCCGTTTGCGTTGGATAACCAAACCTCTTTACTGGTAATGTCGTAATAAAAATAGCCCGACATGTTTTTGATCAGGTTCTGAGGGATCGGAATAAGATCGTTAATGGTTCCATGCCTGTACTGTTTCAGCCCGCCGCTGTCTAAATAAAATAAAGATCTGTGCGTTGTGTTGGCGGCAGTCATGTAAGATAGCGGCTGTACTTTTGATTTAACCATCGAAAAAGTTTTGCCATTAAACCGCTGAACACTCAGATCGCTATAGGCAAAGATGGTTCCCTGCTCATCCTCATGTATAAAAGCATTGATGAATTTATCGTTTAGATTAGGGGAGATATATTTTTTGATGGTTTTCCCGTCCCAGCAAACAATTAAGTTCGAATTGGTTCCAAGCCATATTTTTCCGGTTCTATCAACCAAAAAGGAAACAATTACCGTGTTAAAGCTCAACTTTTTTAAAAGCTCGTCGTTATCGCGGTTGTAAAATTTACCTTCTTTTAAGTAACTGAGCTGACCATTGAGGGTGAAAAACCATAACCGGCTTTCCTTGTCCTCCTTCATCTGCAGGATCTGGGTATCGGGCAGTCCATCTTCAATGGTAAAATTCTGAAAGTTTGTGCCATCAAATCGGCTTAAACCGTTATCGGTTGCAATCCATATAAAGCCTTTTTTATCCTGTAAAATGTAATAGCAATTGTTACTGGCCAGGCCGCTTTTGGTATTGTAGTGCGGTAGGTAAGTGGTTTGTGCACTGAGCTTTAACGTGCTTAAAAATGTTAAGAAAAAAAAGAAAAAGGCATAAAAATAACGTTTCAAGCCCATGGCTTTTCTGCTTGTGTTATCGTGTATTATGCCAGGTTTAATGATCACCGTTTACCTTTGTAAATAATTTTATTTTTTCAAAAAAATCGCTCGCCCTTCTGCGCGAAATATTGATACTTTCGCCATTTTTTAAGAAAACCTGAAGTCCGTTCTTAGAATTATATTCTTTTAAATGATTAAGGTTGATGATACTCGATTTGTGGATCCTTACAAACTGATCGTTAGGTAAAAGTTCTTCAAACTCACGCAATACTTTTGAAACAGTAATTTTTTCCTGATTGTTTAAATGTACCACAGAATAATTGCTATCGGCTTCGATGTAAATAATATCATCGATATCGATCATTTTAAAGCCTTGACCATAGGGCAGCGTTAATTTTTTGATTTCGGCACGCGAGCTTAAACTAGACGCAAGGTTGTTAATCCTTTCATCATTTTCATTCTGACCTTTAAAAAGCTTAATGTGCTGAAAAACCTTATCTACGGCCGTTTTAAGCTCATCGATATCAATTGGTTTTAAGAGGTAATCCAGCGCATTGGCCTTGATCGCTTTTAGGGCATACTGATCGTAAGCTGTGGTAAAAATAACGGCCGCATTGTGCTTTTGCGCATCGGGTATGAGTTCGAAACCATTGCCTCCGGGCATGGCTATATCCAGAAAAATAAGGTCGATAGGGTGGTGCGACAAAATATCTTTTGCCTCCACAACTGATCTTGCAATACCGGTAATTTCTACCTGCGGGCAATTTTGTTGCAGTAAAAAAAATAAAGATGAGCGTGCAAATTCCTCATCATCAACAATAATGGCTTTTAGGTTGGTCATAACAATACGTTGGTGAATGTATTAAAATCACCTTATAAAAAAAAATGGAAAGCAAAAAAACCAGTATGCTAATTGTCACGTATGTATCATCAAACGAATTCAAAACCACTAAACATAGATTACTATGAAAAACAATGAACTAGAAACAAAAAGTGAACTTCAGGATGAAAGTTTATTTAACAGCACCGTAGGCAGAAGGTCTTTCCTTCAGTACGCAGGTGCAAGTGCAGCAGGAATTGCCTTGGTGGCCGCTGGTTGTAAAAAAGACCGTGGTTATCCAGATCTTTCAACTGGTGCAACTTTAGATTTTAAAGATGATTTCGGTGTATTAAATTATGCTTATGCCTTAGAGCAATTAGAGGCTGCATTTTATGTAAAGGTTGCTTCTGCACCTCCAGCAAGTTTTACAGCTGCTCAGAAAGCTTATTTTCAAGATATTCAGTTCCACGAGATTGCCCACAGAGAATTTTTCAAAGCAGCTTTAAGTACCGCTGCAATTGGAAGTTTAGAAGTGGATTTCTCGTCAATCGATTTTACCAGCGCATCTAGTGTTTTAGGAGCAGCCATGGCTTTCGAAGATTTAGGGGTTGCAGCATACAATGGTGCCGGTCCACGTATTAAAAGTGGAACTTACTTATTATTAGCAGGTAAGATTGTTTCAGTTGAAGCACGCCACGCCGCTTATGTACGCGATCTGATTTCAAACGGATCATTTGCAGATCTGAACAGCCTTACCTCTTTAGGTGCCAATAATGCTGGAGGTTTGGATGGCGCTTTAACGCCGGATAAGGTTTTGGCTATTGCTGGAAAATATATCAAAACCAAAATTAATGTAATCAATCTTTAATTTTTAAAATCAGAAAATCATGAATATCGTAAATATATTAGAAGAAATTGAAAAAGTTGACGGTGAAATCTATGAGAGATTAAATCCAAGAAGAGCCGCAATGAAAAGCTTTTTCAACATGGGCAAGAAAATTTCATTGGCTGCTATGCCTTTGGCTTTGGGTTCAATGTTCCAAAAAGCTTATGGACAAACAGCATTACCAAGTGGGGTTGTTGATGTTTTAAACTTTGCTTTATCGTTAGAATATCTTGAGTATCATTTTTATAACCATGCTTTATTGGGTACCGATGTTACTTTTACTTACCCAACAGCAGCTGCTAAAACAGCAATTACAACCATCCGCGATCATGAGAAAGCCCACGTTGATTTATTAGTTGGTGCTTTAGGTAGTTCGGCACGTGCTCCAATAGCTTATGCAGATACTGATTTTAGGGCAGGCGGAACATTTGCTACTGTATACAATGACTATGGTACTTTCTTAGCTGTAGCACAGGGTTTTGAAGATACAGGTGTAAGAGCTTACAAAGGCCAGGCAGGAAATTTACTGGTAAGCCCAGGTGTGTTACAAACCGCTTTGCAAATCCACTCAGTTGAGGCACGCCATGCATCACACATCCGTCAAATGCGTACTGCCAATGGTTCAGTAGTTTATAAACCATGGGTTAGCCTTGGTGCTTCCGGACAAGCTAATGATTCGGGCGTTCCGCAGGTAGATGCTGTTTATGCCGGTGAAGATTTAACGGTACAGGCCAATGTTAATATAGCCAATATTACTGGTGCGCCAAATGCAGCAGCAGCTAAATTAGCAGCGGTAGAGAGTTTTGATGAACCTTTAGATAGAGCAAGTGTAATTACCATTGCCAACTTGTTCTTAATGCCGGGCAAAAAACTATCGTAATAAAATATTATACATTATTGATTAGGTAATGTTTAGTTTAAGGTAGGGAGGTAGAACTTAGGTTTTACTTCCCTTTTTTGCTTAAAATGATATTATTTTTTAAACGAAATAGCGTTTAGAAACAAATCTTTATCCTTTATGCTTATTCCATCTGGCACAATGCAGGTAAGACTATAAGAAACGCCATCTAAAAAGCATACATTCATATACAGATTGCGTTTGCTTTCTTCATCTCTGGCCACTACACCATAGGCCCTTTGTCCTTTTACGGTGATGATTTTAGCTTTTTCAAATTTATATTTAGGAAAAGAAGTGCCTATTCCGGTTACAAAATCATCGGCAAACTGCTGTTTCTCGATTTCTGAATTAAGCGTTTCTAGGTCTAATTGTGTAATTTTAAGTAGGTTAACCATCGAATTGGTAAATATAACTCCTATCGAATCTCTCATTCCATAAGAAATTTCATTAACCTTTTTAGGCTGTTTGGGAAAGCTAACACTAACCTTTTCGTCAATCTGTTGCTTAAACCATTTATCCTGGGCATTTAATTTAACCACTCCTAGTACAAGGAGCAGGATGAGCGTTGATTTTTTAAACATGAGCGTAATTTTTATTTAGTACGTAATAACTTGTTCTTCTAAATGTTCAGGCAAATCGCGGTAATTGTATTTTTGACCACGCAGCTGTGGCTCAAAACCCGCTGCCTTAATTGATTGCTGGATACCGTTTGCCGTAAAACGGTGCGGTGCACCTGCAGCCGAAACTACATTTTCTTCGATCATAATCGAACCAAAATCGTTAGCACCGGCATGTAAGCAAAGCTGGGCCGTGGTTTTTCCAACAGTTAACCAGCTGGCCTGAATGTTTTTTATGTTCGGCAGCATAATGCGGCTCAACGCAATCATACGGATGTATTCATCAGCAGTTACATTGTTGCTGATGCCACGCAATCTTTTCAATAAAGTACCGTCATCTTGAAAAGGCCAAGGAATAAATGCCAAGAAACCATTTGCATCGGCAGGTTTTTCACTTTGCACCTGGCGTATCCATACCAAATGCTCAAAACGCTCTTCAATCGTTTCAACGTGGCCAAACATCATGGTGGCCGAAGTGGTAATATCCAATTGATGGCATGCACGCATTACATCCAACCATTCTTGTCCGCCACACTTACCTTTAGAAATCAAACGCCTTACACGATCGTTCAAAATTTCAGCACCTGCACCCGGAAGCGAATCCATACCTGCTTCTTTTAATACTTTTAATACTTCGGTATGGCTTATGCCCTCTAGTTTCGCCACGTGTGCTATTTCTGGCGGACCTAAAGCATGCAGTTTTAAATCGGGATAAAGCTCTTTTAATTTTTTAAACAGATCTGCATAAAATGCCAAACCCAAGTCGGGGTGGTGACCTCCCTGTAAAAGCAGCTGATCGCCACCTAAACGGAATGTTTCTTCAATTTTTACCTTATAGGTTTCAATATCAGTAATGTAACTTTCATCGTGGCCAGGCCTACGGAAAAAGTTGCAGAATTTACAGTTGGCAATACAAACATTGGTGGTGTTTACATTGCGATCTATTTGCCAGGTTACTTTACCACTGGGTACTTGGATTTTTCTGAGCTCATTGGCTACAAACATCAAAGACGCTGTATCGGCGTTATGGTATAAATGTACTCCTTCTTCAAGGCTTAAAAAATCAAAGTGCAGTGCCCGTTGCAGTAAATCGGCTGTATTCATAGTACAAATATAGGTAAAAGGGAAGTAAAGGTTAAATTGTAAGGTTTGCGCTTTGTAAAAATAGCTGCATGCTGTGCCTTTATGACTAAGGGTGGAATTGTGGTTGTCCATCATCTATTTGCCATCTTAAATTTTCCATCTCCCAATTTGCCTTAAAATAATATCTTTACCATTCTAATAAATACTATGGTAGATTTTAATCGTTTTACACTTGCCAATGGATTAAAGGTTTTGGTGCATGAAGATGCAACAACCCCCATGGCAGTTTTGAATATTTTATATGATGTGGGCGCCCGCGATGAGGACCCTGAAAAAACTGGATTTGCACACTTATTTGAACATTTAATGTTTGGTGGCTCAGTTAACATACCGAGCTACGACGAGCCGCTGCAACGTGTTGGTGGCGAAAATAATGCCTTTACCAGTAACGACATTACCAATTACTACATTACACTGCCTGCCGAAAATATAGAAACCGCATTTTGGCTGGAAAGCGACCGTATGTTGAGTCTGGCTTTCTCTGAAAAAAGCTTGGATACACAACGTAATGTCGTTAGCGAAGAATTTAAGCAGCGTTATCTTAACCAGCCCTATGGCGATGTTTGGTTAAAACTGCGTCCGTTGGCTTATAGAAAGCATTCGTACCGCTGGGCAACCATCGGTAAAGAACTTTCGCATATCGAAAATGCAACTATGGATGACGTAAAAGCATTTTTTAAAAAGCATTATAATCCTCAAAATGCAATTTTGGTTGTAGGCGGGAATGTAAAGACCGAGGAGGTGAAAAAACTGGCCGAGAAATGGTTCGCACCAATCCCAGCAGGAGATAAATACACCAGGAACCTGGTGCAGGAGGAGCCGCAAACCGAAGCACGGCAGCAAACGGTTAAAGCAAATGTACCCTTAAATGCAATTTACATGGCTTTTAAAATGCCGGGAAGATTAAATGGAGATTATTATGCCTTTGATCTGTTATCTGATATTTTATCGCGTGGACAATCATCGCGCCTGTACAATAGCCTGTTAAAGGAACAAAAACTTTTTAGCGATATCAATGCCTATATTTCGAGCAGTTTGGATCCGGGTTTATTTATTGTTGAAGGTAAACTGGTAGAAGGCGTAGCAATTGAAACGGCTGAGAAAGCCATCTGGGCAGAATTGGAAAAATTAAAAGCCGGGCTGGTTTCGGATACGGAACTTACAAAAGTGAAGAACAAGGTAGAATCTGTGCTGGTTTTTTCTGAAATGAGCCTACTTGATAAAGCCATGAACCTCGCCTATTATGAGCTATTGGGCGATGCTGATTTGTTGAACCGCGAAACAGAAGAGTTTTTGAAGGTTAATGCCGAAGATATTAAAAGAATATCTAACGAAACTTTTAGTAAAAATTCATCATCAACTTTGTATTATTTAACCGAAGAACATGCTTAACAGACAACAAGCGCCTGATTTTAAGCAGGTATCCACCATTAATTTTATCCAGCCCGAAAAGAAAGCACTGGCTAACGGCGTTCCTGTTTTTACCATTTTTTCTGGCGAACAGGATCTGGTACGGATTGAATTTATTTTCGACAACGTAAACTGGAAAGTGGAAAAGCCTTTACAGGCCATTGCCGTTAATACTTTGATCAATAACGGAACAACCCGCTTAACGGCGAAAGAAATAGCGGAACAGATTGATTTCTACGGTGCCTTTTTTCAGACCGAATATACACAGGATCAATCGACGGTTACGCTATATACCTTGAACAAACACTTGCAATCGGTATTGCCAATTGTAAAAGATGTTTTATCCGATAGCCAGTTTCCACAGCACGAGCTCGATATTTATATTCAGAACCAAAAGCAAAAGCTGCAGGTTAATTTAAAGAAAAACGATATCCTCTCGAGAAAGGAATTTGCACATGCGTTGTTTGGCGATACGGCCTACGGTGTAGATATTCAGGCTAAGCATTACGATGAGCTTAAACGCGAAGATCTGATCGGGTATTTTAAAGCGGCCTACACACCGAATAATTGTACCATCATTGTTTCTGGAAAGTTTGATGAAACAGGCTTTGAACTTTTAAACCAGAACTTTGGCCAGCATTGGGAAAAAAGCAATGCTATAAAAAATGTATTCAATTTTTCTGCAACAGGGAAACAGGTTATCTATAAAGAGAAGCCCGAGGCCATACAATCTGCAATTAGGATTGGACAGTTGGCCATTAACCGTAAACACGAAGATTTTCCGGGATTACAGATCTTAAATACGATTTTGGGCGGTTATTTTGGATCGCGTTTAATGACCAATATCCGCGAAGATAAAGGGTATACCTATGGCATTGGCTCTGGGATATCTTCTCTGCAGCAGGCCGGCTATCTTTTTATTTCTACAGAAGTTGGGGCCGATGTTTGCGCTGCGGCTTTAACCGAAATTTATAAAGAAATCGCTACTTTGAAAACAACACCAGTAGGAGAGGAAGAGCTGAATCTGGTACGCAATTATATGCTGGGCTCTATGCTGGGCAGCTTAGAAAATGTTTTCTCGCACGCAGATAAGTTTAAGAATATTTACTTTGCAGGATTAGATTACAGCTATTATGCTAAATACATTGAAAAGGTAAAAAGCATTACTGCTGAAGAATTGCTTGCCTTGGCCAATAAATACCTAACGACAGATAGTTTTACTGAAGTTGTGATCGGGAAGAAATAAGTAAGGCATTTAAGCTAAGAAGTCAGGTTTATAAGCCTCATAAGAGATATTGAAACAGGTTCATTATCCCGAATTTAGGCACAAACCTGACTTTTTATTTGATTATCTATACTGGCAAAGATATGCCGTTTGTACTGTTGCTTTTACTTTAAAAGATGCATTAGCCGCTATTTCGAACGAATGGCCAGCCTTAACACTAGTCCATTCTGTTGAACCGGGTAAGAGAGCGGTTAATTCGCCTTCAATCACATGCATAATTTCTTTTTGGGCCGTTCCAAAGGTATATTCGCCTGGATTGATAACACCAACTGTCGATTTTCCTTCTGTTGTTTGGTAGCCTAGAGATTTAACGTTTCCGTCAAAATATTGGTTCTCGGTAATCATATTAAAATTTATAAGGTTTTTGCTAAAATAGCTTTTTGTTTATCAGCCTGATAAATTTTCTTGTAAAAGTCTACATATTCGCCATATTTCTCGGGCGGATATTTTTTATTGCTCATGGTTTGTGTGCGGCTATAAACAATCATGTTGTCTTTAACACTAAATTTGGCAGAATATGATCCGAACTCAGAAGTAATACTAATGTCTTTCGGAATAAATTCTACATTATATCCCTTCGGAAGCACATAATTAATTTCATCATCATCATTGTAACCGAAAGGAACGGCAAAAAATGTTTTCCTGTTTTCTACTTTTAAAGGAACACTTTCCCTGCGGTTGATCTGATTTACCACCAAGAATAATTTATCACCACCTTTAGTTAAAATCGGCTCTGTTTTAAAGTTGATTTCTTCTGTAAGTATCGGAACATTTTTATCGGCCTGTGCATATTTATAACCAATAAGTTCGGCAACCGGAATGGAGCAGGTTTCTATAATGCGTTTTCGCAACGCTATGGGCTCCATTAAGGTTAAAGAAAAATTTTCTTCAAACTGGGCATTGGCATAGGTAGATCTTATTTCTGAACTGGCCGTTCCATCTTCTGCCAAAACAATTTTAGTTTTTCTGATCTGATAGTTTTCTTTAGCGTTGTAAGCCGGGGTATGAACAATTTTCCCCCCATCTTCGGTAATCATCAGCACATTCCGGTCAGAGTTGCCGTAGCCTATAAAACCCATAGGACTGTACTGGCTTGTACATTCTAAATAAGTGGTATCTTTTGCCAATGGCACACATAAAATCATGTGGTTGGCCTGGCCCATGCTCGAGTAATTTGGATTTAAGCTGGGCATATCGTTTCCGATAACAATTAAGTTTGAAGCAATACCTGCCTCATTAAGCAATGCTTTCATGTAATTAGAGAGCGCTTTGCAATCGCCATAATTTACCTGTGCTACTTTTTCGGCCAATATCGGACGGAAGCCTCCAATACCAAGCTGAACGCTTACATAACGTGTATTCTGCTGAAGATGGTTATATAAAATGCGGATTTTTTCTTTTGGTGTTTTGGCATCTTTAACCAGATTTTGAACCATCAGTTTGGTGGCATCAGGTAACTTGTTGCCACCTTGGTTTAAAGTGTATATCCAGGCACCAAAATTTTTCCAGTTATCAAAATTACCGGTCGATCCATCATACTCAAATTGGTTGGGCGATGCTTTTACCCAGGCAGAGATATTATCAATCCCGGCACTGAGCGGCTCATCCGCAATTGCGGGTATATTTGAACTTTTCCACTTGTATTGTACCTTTTCTCCATTAAGCACCGAATCTGTTTGCAGGTTTGCACTGGTTAAATAGCGCATTTTGTAGCTCTTCGCCTTTTGAATGGTATAGCTGGCTTTTTCTACCGAAATGCCAAAACCTTTCAGGTCGCGCCAAGAAGGGAAAGAGAGTATGCCATTATAATCCTGGCTATAACTGTATTCAATGGTATATGGATAGGTATTGCTTACAAATTTTAACAGTTTAAGCCTATTGTCCTCAAAGATCGAGAAATCAGAAATCAGACTTTGGTCCTTGATGTCAGCATTTTTATAATCTTTGATTTTTTTGCCCGATGCATCGTAAAGGGTAGCCTTAATATTGTAAATATTGCTAAACTTATCATACACCTCGCTCATTTCCCCAAAATCTTCACCCGCTTTGTTCAAAATGGTAACGGCAACCTTATAATCCATTTTGGCCGCACCCAATCCTTTTACATCAAAAAAAGTATCTTCATTCCTTACCACTGCAACGGCGTCCTTTTTAAGGTTTTCAGGAATTTTATTTACATCGTAATCTGTTTGGGGAAATGCAGTATTAGCTACTGTAAGCGCAACTGCCAAGCTTAAAAAGTATTTCATTATGCTTTCTTTTTAAATACAATCTGTTCGGCCTGTTTTTCTACCACGGCTTTAAATAGGGCCTGAAGGTCGAAATATTCATCTGGTGTGTAAAGCGATTTATTTACGCTGATTGTGCTTTTTACCATTAACGTTTTGCCCTCTGCTACATAATTAATGGTAAAATTCCCGTTGTTTTCTGGAAGTTTGTAAATGCCACCTTTGGGTAATTTATCAATCTCGTAATCTTCGGGGAAGTTTACGGTAATTCTATAGCTCTCTTTAAATGGATAGGCAAAATCAACCGGAAATTTCCGCTGTTCGAGTTTAAACAGGTTCTCCTTAGTTCTTTCGAAAAGAAGAGGCGTAAAATAAACCATATTGCCGGCTTCTTCCACATTGTCTTCTATCACTGCATCCATGGTTTCGGTTAACAGCTCATCCAGATTATCGAGGTTATCTATTTGGTAATTTGAAATTTCCAGACCGGTTTTATCTTTTTTAAAACCTTTGATAAATTCTGTCTGGTTATTGGTAGTTCTGTATTTATCGCGGAGATGTAATGCGGCATAACCTTTGGCATACTGATTAATTTTTCCAGTAAGTTTATGTTCCTTATCAAGGGTCATATTGTACACAAATATTTTCTCGCTTGGCAGTTCTGGTTCTGTTGACAGCCATTTGCCGCTCATGTTTTTCAGGTTGATGTAAAAGCCCTGGTGACTTAAATTTTCGTAATCAAGCATCCCTGCAGGTAGGTCTTTGTCGGTTGCATCAAGAAAATAGAGGTGGTTGCCAATTTCGGTCACACCTATTACATTGTTAAAGGCCGAAATTAGGGGGTAACCAGGGTGTTCACCATTTTTTCTGGTGCTGATGAGCACAGGGTAAGCTTCAATTAGCTTCTTTTAACAAACTCAATAAAGCGAGGTTCAGATCTGCTGAAGTGCCTGTCTTTTTTTCAAATATGCTTTTGGGGTTGGTTTCATTGGCATATTTCGAATACTCATTATTCCATTTTAAATTATTTTTTACATAATTAAAAATGAGCTTTAAAGAGGCCAGCGTATCTTTTTCTCCTTTTAAAATGCTTGGCAGTACCGATTTTGCATAACCGTTTTTATTAATAAAACTCCCAAAGTTTTCATCCTCCGATAAGCTGGTGATAATTTTTGTCCACGAACCATTGTAATCTTGGTAAAGCTCCCCCGGAAAATTGGTGGCCCTCAGTTCGAATTCAATTTTTGGGATGTAATCATCCATTGTGGTTACGTAGGGCTCATCTTTTAAGGCCGGTACGTTGGCAGCGCAATATTTATCGTAAACAGCATTCGAAGCTAAGCCAGGTACATATGTTGCATTTACATTTTGGTGCAGCGGATGATCTACCTGGTAATATCCGCTCAGGTTGTTTTTATAAGTTAAATACTCAGGTATTTTAACATTGTATTCCGACCAAAGCGTAGGAATATCGGATTGGAACCTCCATCCGCGGAGCGTAAATATGAAATCTGATTTGATTTTATACTTGAATTCGATAATTGATCCTTCTTTAACGTTAGGGAGCGCAAATTTTTTGATAACATAGTTTTTGTTAAACTCTTCGGTAAATTTGGCATCCTTATTTAACTTGCTGGTAACCATTTTACCATCCACCATATTGTAGGTTGCAGCATCCATGGAGTTAAGGTCTTCTTTTGATGAATTGCTGCTTTTATAAAGTTCTACCTTGAAGTTGGCAAGATCGTAACCGTTTTTGTTCAAAATCTTATAACGGATGTGTCTTTCGAAAACATAAACAAAACCACCAGATGAATGCCCGATTTCAAAATAGCAGTCACCAACATCGAATAATTTAATGGCCGAAGCAGCAGAATCCTGCCCTGAAGCTTTTACTTCGAAATCTGCAGGTGAAATTTTACCGAATTTGAATTCTCTTTTTACTGTTGGCGTAGTGGTTTGCGCATAAAGCGAGCTAACTCCAATGCAAAGCACCAGAGTCAGAAATTTGAGAGCATTTTTCTGCATTTAATTTAAATAGTTTTTTGGTATTGCAATTATAAATAGATTCTGTCATATTGCAGAATAAATATTTTAAATATGTTTTGATAGGGTAGTTGGCGGAATCATTTCACCGATTGTCAAATGAGGCTAATATTTATCCATATTTGCGTTTCCACTTTTATTTTCCTGGTTTTTTTGTATCTTTGCCTGGCAAATAATAAATCCTAATTTATTTGCTATGCAACTCGATTCCACAAAATTTATTGCCACAGGTTTAACATATGACGACGTACTTTTGGTGCCCGCATATTCCGAAATTTTGCCACGTGAAGTAAATACGTCCACTTTTTTAACGAAAAAAATTAAACTTAACGTTCCATTGATTTCTGCAGCAATGGATACCGTAACAGAAGCCGAGCTGGCTATTGCCATTGCGCAAAACGGCGGTATTGGTATGTTACATAAAAACATGACGATTGAAAGACAAGCCAGTGAAGTACGCAAGGTTAAGCGTTCGGAAAGTGGTATGATCCAAGATCCGGTTACCCTATTGGAAACTGCTGTGGTTGCCGATGCTTTCAAAATTATGAAAGAGCATAAAATTGGTGGTATTCCGGTGGTAAGCAGCGATAATAAATTAGTAGGCATTATTACCAACCGCGATCTGCGTTTTCAAAAGGACATGAAAAGACCGGTTTCTGAAGTAATGACCAAAGAAAATCTGATTACTGCACCCGAAGGTACTACCTTGGTTCAGGCCGAAGAAATTCTTCAGAACCATAAAATAGAGAAACTTCCTGTTGTAAGTAAAGACGGTTATTTAAGCGGCTTAATTACCTTTAAAGATATATCGAAAGTTAAAAATTACCCTGCAGCCTGTAAAGATGAGCGTGGCCGTTTACGCGTTGGCGC
Organism: Pedobacter sp. GSP4; assembly: GCF_051857575.1. Classification (NCBI taxonomy): domain Bacteria; kingdom Pseudomonadati; phylum Bacteroidota; class Sphingobacteriia; order Sphingobacteriales; family Sphingobacteriaceae; genus Pedobacter; species Pedobacter sp. GSP4. Next base: position 68,091 of record NZ_JBPZIR010000012.1, read on the forward strand.
AGCCGTTGGCGTAACTGCCGATACTTTACAGCGTGTTGATGCTTTGGTGCATGCCGGTGTTGATGTAATTACCATTGATACTGCCCATGGCCATACCAAAGGCGTGGTTGATAAGCTGAAAGAAGTTAAAGCTAAATATCCCGATTTACAGGTTATCGTAGGTAATATTGCGACAGGGGCAGCTGCTAAATTTTTGGCAGATGCAGGAGCCGATGCCGTTAAGGTTGGTATTGGTCCGGGTTCCATTTGTACCACCCGTATTATTGCTGGTGTGGGTGTGCCACAATTGTATGCGGTATACGAATGTGCCAAAGCTTTAAAAGGTACCGGTGTACCGGTTATTGCCGATGGTGGTATTAAACATACTGGCGATATTGCCAAAGCAATTGCTTCTGGTGCAAGTACGGTAATGGCAGGATCCTTATTTGCAGGTGTGGAAGAATCGCCAGGCGAAACGATTATTTATGAAGGACGTAAATTTAAATCGTACCGTGGAATGGGATCAATAGAGGCAATGGAACAGGGTTCGAAAGACCGCTACTTTCAGGATGTAGAAGATGATATCAAGAAATTGGTACCCGAAGGTATTGTTGGCCGTGTACCATTTAAAGGTACTTTGGCAGAGGTAATGTATCAGTATATTGGTGGTTTACGTGCAAGTATGGGCTATTGTGGAGCAGCCAATATCGAAGCATTACAAGAAGCACAGTTTGTACAGATTACTGCAGCAGGTATGCGCGAAAGCCACCCGCACGATATTACCATTACCAAAGAAGCACCTAACTATACAAGATAAGGTTTAAGGTAAGAGGGTAGAAGGTAAATACCTCACTGATTTTTATTAATAAATTAAAAAAAACGGGGCATCAGTTAACGATAGCCCCGTTTTTTTATGACAAACAAATTAACGCCTAGGTGTTCTAAGGTGCCTTAGGTGGATAATATTTTTTTTGGAAATGTTGGGTTCGGTGCTAATGGCAGCTGATAGCCCTGCTATCTCTCGAAGTCCTCGCTCGTACCTCGCTGTGGGCTTTCCGTTCTATCAGGTTTATATTACCTGAGTTGGTGCTGCTTGGCTTAGGTTGTCCTCGCCCTGGTTCGTGTCAATTTAATTCAAAAACCTCGCAGGTTTCAAAAACCTGCGAGGTTTACAAATCAATATAAATAATATAAAAATCACAAAATAAAATTTGGCAGCTAAAATTTTTTAATATATTTGTCGACTAAATCTATAGGATTTATATAATAATTATGAAAACGAATCAAAAACCACGCTCATATTGTTGTTGCAACCATTCAAAATCACTTTTAAAATATCTTCGAACGGGTCGTTAATCAACAATATTTAAACCAAACAATTATAACCAATCATGAACAAAAGTTTACTAATTCTATTTTCATTTTTGCTTTCGGCAAGCATTACATTTGCCCAGAGTCCAATAACAGGCGTAATTAAGCGTGCAAGTGGCGAGCCTGTACCGCGTGCAACAGTGAAGATAAGAGGCACAAATATTACCGCCATTGCAGATGATAATGGTGTTTTCAGCATCAGTACCAAACAAGAAACCCCATTTTATCTTCAGGTAAGTTCAGTTGGTTACAAGCCACAGGATTTTCAGGTGTTAAAATTACAGGATACCCCGATTGAATTGGTTTTGGTAGAAAGTGCATTACTTGATGAAATTGTGGTAACCTCCAGAAGGCGTTCGGAAGTATTGCAGGATGTGCCTATTCCAATTACCGTTATCGGCGGTAAAGCAGCAGAAAATTCAGGCGCTTTCAATGTTAACCGTTTAAAAGAACTGGTTCCATCTGTACAGTTATATGCTTCTAATGCCAGAAATACAACCCTTAACATCCGGGGCCTAGGTTCTACTTTTGGTTTAACTAACGATGGTATCGACCCGGGGGTAGGCTTTTATGTAGATGGTGTTTATCATGCCCGTCCGGCAGCAACCTCAACCGATTTTCTGGATATCGAGCAGATCGAAATCTTACGCGGTCCACAAGGTACCTTATTTGGTAAAAATACTACAGCAGGTGCTTTTAACATTACCACCACAAAACCAACACTAACCCCAAGTGCAAAAGTAGAATTAAGTGTCGGAAATTATAACTTCATCCAGGCAAAAACTTCAGTTTCTGGCGCACTGGCAAAAGATCTTGCCGCTAAAATTTCAATATCGGGTACACAGCGCGATGGAACTATTTGGAATACCAGGGAAGAACGTAAATACAGCGGACAAAATAACCTTGGGTTTAAAAGTCAGTTATATTACACGCCATCCGATAAATTACAGGTATTGTTAAGTGGCGATGTGAGTATACAGCATCCAGCCGGTTATCCTTTGGTAATTGCAGGCGTTACGCAAACCGAAAGAAGCGCCTACCGTCAGTATGCCAAAATTGTATCTGATTTAGGCTATCAACAACCTAAAATCGATCCTTTTTCAAGAGAGATCAATACCAATACCCCATGGAGACATAATCAATCTATTGGTGGAATTTCATTAAATGTAGATTATAAAATCGGCAACGGAACATTGACATCCACTACCGCTTGGAGATTCTGGAACTGGGATCCAACAAACGACAGGGATTTCTCAGAAATAGCAGCCTTGACCAAATCACAGGGTAATTCACGCCATGATCAATACTCGCAAGAGGTAAGGTATGCAGGTAACATTACCGAAAAATTAAGTGGAGTAATCGGTGTGTATGCCTTAGCGCAAAATTTAAAGGGTTTATCACAAACTGAAGAAGTTGGTAAAGATCAGTGGAGATTTGTACAAACCAGTAACACCGGTAGTCAGGCGCTATACTCAACTCCTGGTTTATTGGATGGCTTTGGTATCAAAACCAATTCGACCATTAAATCGCTAAGTGCGGCCATTTTTGCTCAGGTTGATTGGGAATTTTTAAAGAACCTGCACGTATTACCAGGTTTAAGGTATACTTATGATAAAAAGGACGTGAATTACGACAGGGTAACTTACGGTGGCCTACAAACCAATGATGCAGCCCTGTTAGCACTTAAAGCAGCTGTGTATACCAACCAACAATTTACAACCAAGGTAGATAACAATAATCTTTCAGGTAACATCACGGTTTCTTACCGTCCAACACATAACCTAAATGTTTATGGAACTTTTTCAACGGCTTATAAACCAGTTGGTGTTAACGTAGGCGGTTTGCCAACCACTTCTACCGGAGCTGCCGATTTATCTTTAGCAGTTGTAAAACCAGAATATGTTCAGCATTACGAATTGGGTGCTAAAACAAAACCATTTAAAGGTGCCATTGTGAACATCAGTGCATTTAATACCGACATTAAAGATTACCAAACCAATGTTCAATCGCCACAGTTGGGTGTAAACAGGGGCTACCTTGCCAACGCCGAAAAAGTTAAGGTTAAAGGTTTGGAAATTGATGGAAGTTATCAGTTAGAAAGGTTTTTAACCTTAAATGCAGCTGTTGCTTATCTAGATGGCAAATATGTTAAATTTACCAATGCACCGCTTCCTTTAGAAGAAACCGGACATACTGAAAATATTAACGGCGTAGCTACGCAGGTTGCATTTAAAGATGCTTCTGGCGGCAGATTACCGGGTATATCGAAATGGAATATCTCAGGCGGTTCCGAGTTGAGTACACCAGGTCAGCTGGCTACCAAAGAGGGCAGGTATTTTATTGCGGGTGATGCCAGCTACCGTTCTGAATATTCTTCAAACCCAACTCCATCTAACGTATTAAATGTTAAAGGTTATGCTTTGTTTAATGCGAGGTTAGGATTTAAATCAGATAAATTCTCGCTGTTTGTTTGGAGCAGAAACATTGCAAACAAGAACTATTATGAGCAATTACAGGCTGCAGCAGGTAACTCTGGTTTATATGCAGGTGTACTTGGCGATCCTAGGACCTATGGTGCAACCATCCGTTTTGCCTTCTAGGCTGTTTAGTTGAAATAATCTTTCTCTCATATATTTGGTTAAAAGGAGTGGCGTAATGCCATTCCTTTTTTGTTTATGGGCTGTATTGGCTTTGTGCAGAATTAAAATTTACATAAAGCCGATAAAATATTAACTTCGGGTAAATTTTGAAATTAAATGAATAAGCTTAAATCGGTTTGTGTGTATTGTGGCTCAAACTTTAACGGTGATGTAGCCTTACGCAATGCAATAAAACAATTGGCAGATACGCTGGTGGAAAAAGAGATCAGACTGGTTTATGGTGGTGGCAGCGTTGGGGTAATGGGCGTTTTGGCAAACGATGTGCTGGAGCAGGATGGTTTGGTAACTGGGGTAATCCCACAGTTTTTAATGGATAAAGAAGTGGGCCATAAAGGTATAACTGAAATGATCGTTACTGAAAACATGCACCAGAGAAAACAGAAAATGGCCGATTTGAGCGATGGATTTGTGATTTTGCCTGGCGGTTTTGGTACATTGGAAGAATTTTTCGAAGTGTTAACCTGGTTGCAGCTCGGCCTGCACAACAAACCTATCGGCGTGTTAAACGTAAATGGCTTTTATGATCCCTTATTTGCGCAAATGGATATGATGGTGCAGAACAGGTTCTTAAAGCAAGCTAACCGCGATCTGGTTTTCAATGAGGCAGATGCCGAAATCTTAATTCATAAAATGGACGGTTTTTCTGCCGTACCCGATGAAGTTTGGTTTAGGGATAGAAATTTGAGTTAGAACAGGGGAAGGTTGTGAGTTCATGGTCGATAGTCCATAGTCCATAGTTGGATTGGCAGTCAGGCTATGGACAATAAGCTATTAACCATAAGCCATCAACTATAAACCATCAACCATAGGCCATAGGCCATTAACCAAATTGATCAATCTTTAATTCGCAGAAAAACAAAATATTACAAAAGACCTTATTAAAAGGAACTAAAACTATAACAATGCAAATTATTACTTCACACGCAGAATTTGAACGACATTTAGGGAAAGAATTGGGCGTTTCTTCATGGCACACCATTACACAGGAACAGATTAACAAATTTGCCGATGCAACGCTTGATCATCAATGGATACATGTTGATGAAGAAAGGGCACAGAACGAAGGCCCCTTTAAAGCCACAATTGCGCATGGTTATTTAACCTTATCTTTAATCCCATATTTGTGGAAACAGATTGTAGAGATCAGAAACCTGAAAATGGAGATCAATTATGGTATCGAAAATTTAAGGTTTGCGCAAGCGGTTACTGTTAACAGCCAGGTTAGGCTAAAGGCAAAACTGGCGTCGATTATTAACCTTCGTGGTGTTACAAAGGTGCATATGGGCATCGAAATGGAAATTGAAGGACAGAAGAAACCTGCTTTTAACGGCGAGGTGGTTTTCTTGTATCACTTTATCACTGAGTAAATTATTTCATACCCACCTCAAATGTTGGTACAAAGAGAACAATCAATAACGTTCCTTTATCAACATTTGAGGTTAAATAGGCGGCTATCTACTTGGCTGTTAATCCTTCTCAAACTTCTTTTTAATCCTGCCTACAATGGAAGGATCATCTAGCGCTTCCAAGCTGCTCAGCTCCAGTTCTAAGGCCTTTGTGCTGATCTGAATTTCAATCAGTGAGATAATTAACGATATCATGAAGAAAATCAGGCTAAGGGCGAAAAGTATTTCTGCAATTGTATTCTGGTTCAGGTAAATAAAGAACATGCAAAAAAGGCAACTGGCAAAACTCAATACACCAAAAGCCTGCATGTTTTTGATCAGTTTTAAGCGGTAACGTAAATTTTCGATCTGTTTATGGAGTGCTGAATTTTTATCGCCATCTTCATATTTTGATTTCAAACTTCTTACCAAGCTGGCCAGTGCCAAGAAACGGTTGGTATAAGCCAGCATAATCAAACTGATGGCCGGAAATAATAATGCAGGGATATTGATGGTTAGTTCCATGTTTTGGATTTACCCAAAAATATCATTTTAAACGAGAAAACAACCACAGCTAATCACTAATATTATATGTTGAACTTTATGGCCTAGGTAATTTATCTTTATTTCACTGTGCTTAAAAACCGGTCGTGAACCAGAAACCGTTTTGGTTAATACGGTTTTTATAAAATTAAATTTAAATTGCCGTTATGAATATCGAATTCAATAAAAATGAGGATGTAAATAAACAGTTGGTATACGAACTGAAAACCAAACTCAAAAAAATATATCAGGGCGGTGGCGAAAAAAATGCAGCCAAACAAAAAGAAAAGGGCAAGTTATTGGCCCGCGAGCGCATCAAATATTTGATTGATAAGGATAGGGATTTTTTGGAAATTGGCGCTTTTACTGCTGATGGTATGTACGCCGAACAGGGTGGCTGCCCATCGGCCGGTGTAGTTTGCGGCATTGGTTATGTAAGCGGCAGGCAATGTATGATTGTTGCTAACGATGCCACGGTGAAAGCCGGGGCCTGGTTTCCGATGACGGCTAAGAAAAATCTGCGTGCACAGGAAATTGCAATGGAAAACCGTTTGCCCGTAATTTATTTGGTAGATAGTGCCGGCGTATACCTGCCCATGCAGGATGAGATTTTTCCGGATAAAGAGCATTTTGGCAGGATGTTCCGCAATAACGCCATCATGTCGTCAGACGGAATTGTGCAGATTTCAGCTATCATGGGGGCCTGTGTCGCCGGTGGTGCATACCTGCCCATTATGAGCGATGAAGCCATGATTGTAGATAAAACCGGATCGGTATTTTTAGCCGGATCTTATTTGGTAAAATCGGCCATAGGTGAGGAAGTTGATAACGAAACCCTGGGAGGAGCAACCACCCATTGCGAAATTTCTGGCGTTACCGATTATAAGCACCCCAATGATGAAGCTTGCTTAGATAGCATAAAAAACATCATGAGTATGCTGGGCGCACCTCAAAATGCAGGTTTCGATCGGATTAAACCGGCCAAGCCCAAAGAGAACGAAGAAGAACTGTACGGCATTCTTCCAGAGAACCGCGATAAACCATATGAAATAATGGATATCATTAACCGTTTGGTTGATCAGTCAGATTTTGAAGAATATAAAAAAGGCTACGGACAGAGCATTGTTTGCGGTTTAGGCCGCATTGATGGTTGGGCAGTTGGTATTGTAGCCAATCAGCGTAAAGTAGTCAAATCTAAAAAAGGTGAAATGCAGTTTGGCGGCGTAATTTATTCGGATAGTGCCGATAAAGCCACCCGGTTTATCATGAACTGTAACCAGAAAAAAATTCCATTGGTTTTTTTGCAGGATGTTACCGGTTTTATGGTAGGTAGCCGATCAGAGCATGGGGGCATTATTAAAGATGGTGCTAAAATGGTTAATGCCGTAGCCAATTCAGTTGTGCCCAAGTTTACCATTGTTTTAGGCAATTCGTATGGTGCAGGTAATTACGCCATGTGCGGTAAAGCTTACGATCCGCGGTTAATTTATGCCTGGCCAACAGCTAAAATTGCGGTTATGGGGGGCGCTCAGGCAGCCAAAACCTTATTGCAGATTCAGGAAGCTTCTTTAAAAGCAAAAGGAGAAGTAATTACGCCAGAAAAAGAGGCCGAACTCTTAAAGGAAATCACAGATAAATATGATAGTCAAACCACACCTTATTATGCCGCATCAAGACTTTGGATAGATGGTATTATCGATCCGTTAGAAACCAGAAAGGTTATATCCATGGGCATAGAAGCGGCCAATCAATCGCCAATTACGAAAAAATTTAATGTTGGGGTGATACAGACTTAGGTGTAGTTAACTGTTACCTTTTAGTTTTAATAGGAGGATGTCAGAAAAGAAATAATTTTATTAACTTTGACATAAGCTTTTAATGAAAAGTATAAAAAATGAATTACAAAATATCATTTTCGGAAATGGATCGGTTGGGACAACAAGCCAACTCAAAAAAGTGCAAAGTTTCCTTAGAACAAATGAGAAAACAAGCCTCGGATCTAAAAAACAAAAGCATCTCAAAAGAGAAGAAGCAATCTATTTAATAGAATTTGCTCACAGCGAAAATTTATTTTATACCCAAGAAATCTCTGAATGCAAATTTATCAGTGCTGGTGCTGAGCAAAGAGTTTACTATTATGATGATTTTCATGTAATTAAAATTAATGAGGCTGTTTTTTATGAGTATTGGCTTGATTATTTCGATAGTCTTTTGATCCATAATTACTTTTTTCCTGCAACAGCTTACGAATTTTTAGGTTTTAAAGCTATTGATGGGAATCTCTGTTCGATTGTTAAACAGGAATTTATTGTGTCAACGGAAATTACAGACCTAAATAAAGTAAGAGAATTTTTATCTTACAATGGCTTCATTAATAATAGAAACAATGACTATGTTAATAATAATTTAGGTGTTATTCTCGAAGATTTACATGATGAAAATGTACTTTCAAACGCCAAGATTTTATATTTTATTGACACTATCTTTTATCTTACTAAAGATTTCTATTCTGGATACCTATTATTTTAAAATGTTTTAGGATTTTGCCATCTTACAGTTTTTTTTTGACCTAAATATACCCAAGTTTAGCACATTGCATATTACGCCTTAAGGTTTGCGCTTTCCGCCCTGTGCTTGGTATTGTTAATAAGTAAACTATGTTGACAATGTGCGCTTGTTAACAATTGTTTAAAGCATTAAATTTGCGCTACGATTAATGAATTTCAAACACACAAAATAATGTCACAAGAAAACGAACACGTTCAGTGTTTAATTATAGGTTCTGGTCCTGCTGGTTACACCGCTGCTATTTATGCTGCAAGAGCTGATTTAAAACCAATTATGTACACTGGTATGCAGGCCGGCGGACAGCTTACCCAAACAACAGATGTAGAAAATTTTCCGGGTTACCCACAAGGCATTATGGGTCCAGAAATGATGGAAGATTTTCGTAAACAGGCTGAACGTTTTGGTACCGATATCCGTTTTGGTTACGTAAGTTCAGTTGATTTCTCTTCAGCTCCACACAAAGTGGTAGTTGATGAAATTAAAACCATTACGGCCGATACGGTAATTATTGCAACTGGTGCCACAGCAAAATGGTTGGGTTTACCTAGCGAGCAACAATACAATGGTTTTGGTGTTTCTGCCTGTGCCGTATGCGATGGTTTCTTTTTTAAAGGACAGGATGTAGCCATTGTTGGTGCAGGTGATACCGCGGCCGAAGAAGCAACTTATTTAGCAAAACTATGTAAAACAGTGCACCTGTTGGTGCGTAGAGATGAATTTAGGGCTTCTAAAGCGATGGTAAGCCGCGTTTTGGCTACGCCTAATATCGTAGTGCACTACAATACGGAAACCCAGGAGATTTTGGGTAACGGAAAAAACGTAACAGCTGTTAAGGTTTTAAATAACAAAACAGGTTTGGAATCTGATATCGCTGTAGAAGGTTTCTTTGTAGCCATTGGCCACAAACCAAATACCGATATTTTTAAAGGTCAGCTGGATATGGATGAAACCGGTTATTTAAGCACTAAACCAGGTTCTACCTTAACCAATATAGAAGGTGTTTTTGCCTGTGGCGATGTTCAGGATATGTATTACCGTCAGGCAGTAACTGCTGCGGGTTCGGGCTGTATGGCCGCGCTTGATGCTGAAAGGTATTTGGCTGCTAAAGAACACCCAGTAGAAGCGTAATATTATTTATAAAGTATATAAGGAAAGAGAAATCAGCAATGGTTTCTCTTTTTTATATAAAATCGTCCTCTCGACCGGAGCCTCGCAGAGTGGAAAGATCCATCAATACAGATCTTATTTTACAAAACTTTCGATCTCTCTTTTGGAAAGCAATAGCAGTGTTTCTTTTTATCGTTCGTCCGGCTATCCTCTCGAAGTCCTCTCCCGATGGAAAATCGGGACTGCGGGCTTTTCATTTCATCCGATAGTCATCGGATCAGGTTAAATACTCCGGTTTCTGCTATTATTGTCGGTTGAGTAGCATCATGCTCATGGTTTTTTCTGCACCTTGCAGCCCTAAATAGTTGAACAGACTGTGCCACTTAAACCCGATCAAAGCGGGATGCAAATTTTCTTCAAATTGGCAGAAGCGGGAGCGGGACTGCCCCAACCTAAACGCTACTGTAGCTGCTTTTCAAAAAAAGATCATCTGTGTTTATCATTTTTATCTGTGGTTAATAACAACCTTAAATAATACATAAAAAGAATTACACATTTATCTGCATTGTGCTACCCACTCAAACGTTTGATTTTGATTGTAACAAGAATGTGGGATTAGGAATCTGCCCATAATCTCTATCTTGGTTCTAACAATCAAATAAATCTATAAAAACCAAAACACGACATGAACAAAGCATTATCGATTTTTATTGGAGTATTAATCAGTACAAGTGCATTTGCGCAGCGCGATCCTAATCTGGGTATCATACCTGCACCTGTAGCCATAACCCGGGCAAACGGAAATTTTATTTTAGATAAAACAACAGTTTTAGTAAACCAGAGCATTGAAGGCGCAAAAATGGCTGATTTATTAAACGCTTTTATCGTTACAAAGGCTGGGTTTGCTTTAAGAGAGACCAAAACTACCCAACTGAACCAAAAAGCCATTATTTTAACATCTGTTGGAGCAGATAAGTTACCGGCCGAAGGGTATACCATTAAAGTTACCCCGAACCAGATTGTTTTAACAGGCAAGGGAGCAGGACTTTTTTACGCAGTGCAATCGGCCATGCAGATGATGCCGGATAAAGTTGCAGATAAAATTACCATCCCGGCTGTAAATATTAACGATTATCCACGTTTTGCTTACCGCGGAACCATGCTTGATGTTTGCCGTCATTTTTTCCCGATCTCTTTTATCAAAAAGTATATCGACCATTTGGCTTACTATAAAATCAATACCTTTCACTGGCACTTAACTGATGATCAGGGCTGGAGATTAGAGATTAAGAAATATCCAAAACTAACCGAAATAGGTTCATCACGTAACGGTAGCATTATTGGCAATTACCCTGGTAACGGAAATTACCTTACCCAGGTTAAAGGTTTTTATACACAAGAAGAAGCCAAAGAAATTGTGAGGTATGCAGCCGAGAAATACATTACCGTAATTCCGGAAATTGAATTGCCTGGTCATGCCTCTGCTGCAATTGCCGCCTATCCTGAACTGAGCTGCTTCCCTGACCGCGATACTTTTATCAGCGATAAAACGCCATGGGCAGGCAGCAGAAAAGGCAAACAGGTACAACAAACCTGGGGTGTTTTTGATGATATTTTTGTGCCATCAACAAATACCTTTACCATGCTGAACAATATCCTTGATGAGGTAATTGCTATTTTCCCTTCAAAATATATCCATATCGGTGGTGATGAAGCGCCTAAAACCTATTGGAAAGAATCTACTTTTTGCCAGAACCTGATGAAAGAAAAAGGCCTGAAAGATGAGCACGAACTGCAGAGCTATTTTATCCAGACCATCGAAAAGCATGTAAATGGCAAAGGACGTTCAATTATCGGTTGGGATGAGATTTTAGAAGGTGGTTTGGCACCAAATGCAACGGTAATGAGCTGGAGGGGAGAAGATGGCGGTATTGCTGCTGCTCAACAAAAACACGATGTAATTATGACGCCTGGATCGATGGGATTATATATCGATCACAAACAGTCGAACTCGCCTGATGAGCCGGTAACTATTGGCGGATTTGCCCCTTACCAAAAAATATACGCTTATGATCCGATTCCGAAAGTGTTAACGGCTGATGAAAGAAAATACATTAAAGGCGTACAGGCAAATATGTGGTCTGAATACATTAAAACAACTGCTAAAGCAGAAAACCATGCTTTCCCACGTTTGTTGGCCTTATCCGAAATTGCATGGTCGCCGGTTGAACGCAAGGATTTGAAAAACTTTTCAGAAGAACGTTTACCTGCGCATTTAGCCCGTTTGGATAAAATGGGGGTTAATTTTTGGGTACCTACACCAATTGGCCAGAGCGATAAACCTTTAACGGGAGGAGATTTTACCATCGATTTGAAAGCGCCAGTTACCGGTGCAAAAATTTATTATTCTATTGATTTATCGCGTCCATCAGAAAACGCATTCTTATACACCTCGCCAATTAAAATTATGGTTCCACAGGGAGAAAAACGGGTGTTAAAAACCATTGTTATTGCACCAAGTGGTAGAAGAAGCGTAACCACAGAAACGGTTTTAAATAATGGTGCGCCAGATGTTAAAGCCGATAGCAAGAAATAAAAAAGAATTGCTTTCGTAGGCTAAAATACTTAATTTGGGGCAACCAAAAACGTCCTAGATAGAATGAAACTACAGAAATATACATTGCAGCATCTCTTGTTAATAACAGGGATGCTGTTTTGTTTTGCATGCACCGAAGAAAAACCTAAAGAAGTTAAAATAGAAACACCTCCTACCGCAAAAAATCCCTTCCGTTTTTACAAGGATATTGAAGTAAAGCCAGGGTTAAACTTTGAAATTGTAAGTTGGGGAAAAGGGGTAGACTCTGTGGGCGGTTATCAGATTTTAATGTCCGATTCAGTGCGCAACAACTACCGTTCTGCAGCTGTAGACCGCAAAGGGATCATAACAGATGCCTGGAATATGGATTTAGACAATGATGGTAACCCTGAGTTGTACATCCAGTTGCTGAGCAAAAAGAATGTATCTGATTTGAATGTGTTTGAGTATGCTGGGGGCGATTTTAATAAGATCAGTTTTCCATCTTTAAACATAAACCAGAAGAAAGGCTATGTTGGTAACGATAAATTCTTTATCAAAAACGGCGATCTTTTCCGCTCCTTTCCGGCAAAAGATCCGGCAGATAGCACGAAAACGTTAACCAAAACATATCAGTATAAATTAAGCGGAAACAGTTTTTCTACCAGTGAAGTGAAGCCTAATTTAAAAGAGTGATGCTGAAATAAATTCAGCATGACAAATTGGTAGTTACGTCCGCTTCAAACGGTCGTCATCCCGGATTCATTTCAGGATCTTTTCTTAAAGCTAAAAATGAATAAAGAACCTCAAAAATTTTCAATTATCGATCGCATCAAAAGCTTTAAGTACGCATTTAACGGCTTGAAACTTTTCTTTGTTCACGATCATAATGGGCGGGTTCATCTTTTTGCTGCAATAGCTGCGGTTGCACTTTCTTTCTACCTAAAAATATCAGCTTTCGAGTGGATTGCAATATTATCCGTTATCTCAGCTGTTTTTGTGGCCGAAATTTTAAATTCCTCAATTGAGAAACTCGCCGATGTGGTTTCGCCTGATTATCATCCCAAAATTAAGGTGGTAAAGGATCTTGCAGCCGCTGCGGTTCTGGTAGCTGCGTTTTTGGCTTTACTGGTAGGCGGGATTGTTTTTATTCCAAAATTATGGCTGTAGCTCTGCCGATGCAGCTTTTGATTCTGCTATCTTATCTTGGATAATTTCATCCCAGCGCGCCTGCATTTTATGGTTGCTGCCATGTTCGGTCTCCTCATCATAATTGCGCTGCATGGTATCAAAATAACTGCTAATCTGGTTGGCCAGCTCTGAAATCTGTGCTTTGTAATTACTAACCGAATAATTTCTGTTTTTTAATACCCTTTCGGCTTCTAAAAGCAAAATGTACTGGATATCCACATGGCCCTGTTCGTGGTGTAAAAGGCTTGCCCTGATCTGCGGATCTGAAATTTTATCCCACTTCACCCACGACCGGTTTTTATCCACCCGTACTTCGTTTTTAAGCTTAATGGTTACACGGTTACGGTAAACGGTACTGCTATAGCTGTATTGCCAGGTCATTGCCGTTAAAGCAAAAAATGGCGAATTTTGGTCAGCTTTACCTTTAAAGTGGGTTTCCCAATCCAGCTGTACCGGAACGTTAACATCTTGTTTAAAAGCAAAAGCACATGGCAAGGCCAGCAAAAGTAGAAAGGATATAATGCGTTTTTTCACCTATATAAAATTAGTTTCAACGTTGTTGAAGCCATCCTGATCCATCTTCTCGTCTATAAAATGAAAAATCTCGGTGGTTTCGTGTGTTGCTTTTTACAGTGAAAAAACCGTGCCTAAAATTATTCAGGGGTAGAAATCTGTCCGCTGATGCGTTCAAATTTTTCTATCAGTAAAGCAATTCTTTCTTTTTCCCTTTTCATTACGGCTTTTCTTAAAATGGTTGAGCAAAAAATAATCCACAGTGCCGTTAAGCCTACTGCAATTATTTTCTGGGCCATGTTAAAATAGCTCAGAATTTCTACAAAGTAGAAGATAATGCCCAACGAAAGGGCAATGGCGTAAAACCAATATAAGGAGTTGTATAATTTGTAACGGTTTAATTGATAGGTTTTTAGGTTGTTGAGGTACTCGTGCGGATGGGCGGTAAAATCGTTCTTCGAAATCAGCCTATAATCGCGGTATAAAATGAGGGTATAAACACCAATGGCAATAATGGTAATGCTTATGCCTACGTGGGTTGTCCACGATTCGAAATGAAAGAATATCCATAATGCCGCAATGGCAATAAAGGATAGCAGCATACCCAAAATGTTAAAAGCAGATTTAAGCTTTAATCCATTTACCTCTTTCTTAGCTTGTTGTAACATTTCATCGGCAGAAACCTTAACTTCTACCTCGTGTTTTTGCCACAACTCCTGTATTTGATCAAACGCTTGCATACTGGCTATATAATTCTGTTAATTTTTGTTTAATACGATGGATCTTTACCCTTAAATTGCCTTCACTTATGCCCGAAATATCTGCAATTTCATGGTATGGTAATTCATCAAGTACCATGGTGATAATTAAACGGTCATTTTCTTCTAGTTTAGAAATACATTTATAAAGTAGGGCTACCTGTTCGTTCTTTTCTGAAAACTCTTCTACCTTATTTTCTATAATGTTATCTGTTAATTCATCTTTGGCCTGGCGTTTTTCCGATCTTAAATAGGTTAAACAGGTGTTTACCGCAATCCTGTAAATCCAGGTAGAAATAAGGGATTTGTTCCTGAATTTATCCAGGTTTTGCCAAACCTTTAAAAAAGTTTCTTGTAAAAGATCATTTGCGGCATCGGTATCACCGGTATAACCATAACATAAATGGAATATTTTTTTGGAATTCGAATCGAAGATCTGCTTAAATAACTTGTCCTTTTGTTCCATTTAGAGATTAATAGTTGCGTTTTAGATAATAGCGTACAGTTTTTGTTACACCAGATGCCAAAAATAATATATTTTTTGAGGGCGGGAGATATCAAAATTTGTTACAAGCCGTAAATATCGTAGTTTTACCAAATTAAGTTGCCACAAACTTTTTTTATTCATGAAGAAAAACAAACTCACGCTTTTTATTTTTATAGCGTTGATTGCAGGTATTGCACTAGGCTATATTTTAAATGTCAATTCGATAGATGTTTATAACCAGAATATTCTCAATGCCGATGCGAAAGTTAAAAGTATAGAGGTTAGCATTGCAAAATCGACCGATACTACCACGAGTGTGTACACACAGCTTAAAGCAGAAAAAAAAGCTACGGCCAAAATCAAAAAGGAAAATGAAGATATTAGGGAGAAGAAACTAGAGTATTTTACCCTGCTAAGTGATATATTTCTTCGCCTGATCAAAATGATTGTGGCACCACTTGTATTTACAACTTTGGTAGTTGGTGTGGCCAAAGTGGGCGATATAAAAGCCGTTGGCCGTATTGGTGGCAAAACATTGGGCTGGTTTTTGGCCATGTCGTTAATGTCGCTTGTATTGGGCATGATTTTGGTAAATTTATTTGAGCCAGGAAAGCACATGAAACTGCCATTACCCGATCAGTTGGTTAATACGGGCATACAAAAGGCTGCAATGAGCGTTAAAGATTTTATAGCGCATGTTTTTCCTAAAAGTATTGTCGAATCGATGGCCACCAACGAAATTCTGCAGATTGTGGTATTCTCGCTGTTTTTTGGTGTAGCCACAGCCGCAATAGGCGATATGGGTGCAATTGTAATTAAAGCATTTGATGCCATTGCCCATGTAATTTTAAAGGTTACCGGTTATGTAATGAACTTTGCACCACTGGCCGTGTTTGGGGCCATGACCGCTATTGTAGCTAAACAGGGACTTAACGTATTAAATACCTATGCCATTTTTATCGGTGAATTTTATTTCGGTTTGGCCATTCTTTGGGCATTACTGATATTTTTAGGCTTCCTGGTATTGAAAAAACGCATTTTCCGTTTGGTAAACGATATGAAAGAGCCTGCAGTATTGGCTTTTAGTACGGCAAGTAGCGAGGCTGCTTATCCTAAAACCATGTTGTTGTTAGAGCGTTTCGGCTGTAAAGATAAAATTGTAAGCTTTGTTTTGCCTTTGGGCTATTCGTTCAATTTAGATGGTTCGATGATGTACATGACCTTCGCTTCGCTATTTATTGCGCAGGCCTATGGCATTCATCTGGGCTTTGAGCAGCAGATATCGATGCTGTTGATCTTAATGTTAACCAGTAAAGGTATTGCGGGGGTACCAAGGGCATCTTTGGTGGTTATTGCAGGTACCATTGCCAGTTTTAACATTCCTGAGGCTGGCCTTGCCCTTTTGATCGGTATCGATCCTTTATTGGATATGGGGCGCTCGGCAACAAACGTAGTGGGCAATAGTATTGCTACAGCTGTGGTAAGTAAATGGGAGGGAGAGCTTAAGGAGCCTGGAGTTTAAAGTCGTAAGTATGGAGTCTACATCAAATTCAATCATTCAATAATTCATTCATTCAATAATTCAATATAAAAGTGTCAAGTAGAGGGAAAAAAATATTTTTAGCCATTACCATTATCGTTCCGATGATCATTTACTGTTATATCTATTACAAGCCGATTATCCAGAATGCACCATTCAGGAAAAAGGATTTTGTATCGATGGAATACAAATGGGGGATTAAGGACACCTTAGAAAACCATTACAACTCCGCTACCGGAGAATATCAATACGTGAACGGTGCAGATTCGACCATTAAAAAGAAAATGTTCTTAAAAAGCGACGATATATTGTTTATGCACAGTAAAGCCAATGAAATAGGACTTTGGAATTTTCCTGATACGATTGGGAAAAGGAGCGAAAAGTCGCTTACGGTACCACGCTACGATATTTTGTTTAAGTACAAAGAGAAATCGAAGCATGTAGTTATTTATGGCGATTTTGATGGGAACCCCAAATTGCTGGATGCGGCTGTTCAAATGCGCAAAATTATTGCAGAAACATTATTGCAGGCCGAAAGAAGAAGCGGAAAATAGTATTTCTGCCTTTTGGGTCAATCAATAAGTTAACCTGCCAACAAATCCTAAGACTTTAATAAAGCGCTAATTGTTAGTGTTTTGTTAAAGTCTTTTCTTTTTAGGATGTTTTCGTATATTTACGATATATTCGTAAGTATGGAAAAATTAACATTGCAGGAAGAGGAGGCTATGCTGGCTGTTTGGCAGATTGGTAAGGGTTTTATAAAAGATTTTATGGATGTACTGCCAGAGCCTAAGCCACCCTATACCACACTGGCATCGACCGTTAAAAACCTGGAACGCAAAGGTTATTTGGTAAGCGAACGCTTTGCCAATGCCAACCGTTATAGTGCAAAAGTTAAAGAGGTAGAATATAAGAAGCGTTTTATGAGCGGTTTTGTCAACAACTATTTCCAGAGTTCGTACAAAGAACTTGTAGCTTTTTTTGCCAAGGATAAAAAGATCAGTGCCGAGGAACTTAAAGAAATTATCAATTTAATCGAGAACCCTGAAAAGTAAAGGCCATGCCACATTTCTTTCTCATTTTACTGAAGATTAACCTGGTGCTGATTTTATTTTCGGCCACCTATTATCTGGTTTTGCGCAGACTTACCTTTTATGCCATAAACAGGGCATTTCTACTGTTTGGCATTATTTTTTCTTCTGCCTATCCATTTATTAACCTCACCAATTTTTTCAGCGGTCACCAATCGGTGCCTGCATTTGTTCCGGAGTTTAATCATCAGGTAAGCCAGTTGGTAAAGCAGGATACCGTTCCATTGGTTTGGCAAATTCTTGCTGTGCTTTTTTATACAGGTGTGGTATTAATGGCCCTGCGTTTAGCGGTGCAGTTTATTTCTTTATACCGGATGCACCGAAATTCTTCGCCCGATAAACTGAATCAGTATCCGGTAAGGATATTAAGCGATGAGGTGAGCCCGTTTAGTTTCTGGCAAACTATCTATATTAATCCAACACTGCACAAACAAGAAGATTTAGGCAATATTTTGGCGCACGAGAAAGTGCACGTAGAGCAATGGCATACACTGGATATTATTTTGGCCGAAATCTGTGTGGTTTTCTATTGGTTTAATCCAGGGGTTTGGCTGATGAAAAAAGCGGTGCGTGAGAATATCGAATTTATTACCGATGCCAGGATTTTAAGAAAAGGTATCGACAAAAAAGCCTATCAGTACAGTTTGCTGGATGTGGGTACACTGCAGCATTCGGTTGCCATTGTTAATAATTTCAGCTTATCTGATCTTAAAAAACGGATCAAAATGATGAATGCCAAACGCTCATCCAAAGTTAATTTAACCCGTTACCTTTTTGTTTTACCTGTTTTGCTTTGCGTAACCCTGGCTTTCACCATCGATAAAAAAACTGTTGAAAGGAATTTAGCCCCATTAACCCAAATGGTGGATCAGGTTATGCCTGAACAACAATCTGATACTTTAATCGCAACAAAACACAGTGTTAAACTTAATAACAAAAAGAAGACTGCACCACTGGTTAAAAGAATTGATACTGCAACTAAAATGACTTTCGTTTTTAAAGCATTTAATCGGGAAAATGATTCATTGAAATACCCTATAGCAGAAGAGTTGAAAAAAATGCAGGGCAATGTTAAATTTGATTTTAACACAGAAATGGGTTTATCAAAAAGAACTTTTGTTAAACAATTTACCTTTACTGATTCTATTGCTGCCAACGAAAAAAATGAGCAGGTGATGCTTGCCGATCAGGCAGATATGGGTTTGGGTAAAATACCTGAAGCTAAGCGTAAAAAAATAACTGCTGTTTTTGTGGTGAATTCAACTGTAAACATGGCAAAGGCGGCTGGAGAAGGTACTGATAAAGAGGTGAAAAATATATTGATAAATTCTACTGGTTATTACTTAAACGGAAAGAAAGTAAGCAAAGAAGATATTGAAAAGCTTAATCCTAAGATGATTACAGATCTCCAGATAGACCAGAACAGACAGTATATTCAGATCAGTACAAAGCCCTGATAGCTGGAAATAGTATGCTGCCGGTTTCTCCCGCAGATCAAAGAGATTTCGCCGATTTGCTAAGATTTCTGTTAATTTTCAGCCTAACATTGTTCTGTGCTTATCTTCTTTAATCAGTGGGAAATAAATTCAACGGCCTGATTTAGAAGTTAAACGAAGCCTTTAACATGGCCACTCTTCCTGGGATGTAGTAGGTTCCGGTGGTAAGCGAGTTGGCTGAAAGGTAAACTGCATCAAAACTTTTAATATTAGCCAGGTTGGTTATGCCAAATTCAATATCTGTTTTCATTTTTAGCCATTTATACCGCATGTTTACATCAGCAAAAAGGTATTTTAAGTTCGGCTGCGTAGATTGATGCGTGAACAAATGTTCGGCTGATAAATTCAGGTACACATTTTTAGCTGTTGTAATGGCCAGGGTAGATTGCTGCCTCAGCTGTTGGAAATTGGTTCTTATCGCCTCGGCAGTTTTCGATTTATTGTTGGTAACCGAAAAATTTGCCTGATATGACCAGTTGATAAAATTGTTGATTTTGGCTTCAACTCCCAGTTTATAAAAAAAAGTTTGGGCGTTTATGGCCAATAACCCGTTGTTCTGTAATTGATTGTATTGGCTCTGCGAAAAGCCAAGGCCCGCATTTACCGTGCTTTTTAAGGCAAAAAGATATTTACTCGCATTTGCGTTAAATGAAAGTGAGCGGATGTGGTTGCTTAGTGGCAGTACCAGTCTCTGTTGAATGTTATTGCTCAAACTGTAAGAAGAAATGGTGTTCAGTTCCGCATCGCTGTAGTTGGCCGTTACATTAAAAAATAACATCTGCATAGCCTTTCTAAAATTAAAGCCTGCACCAATATTGTGTGTTTTCGATTCGGAAATAGGAGCATTATTAGCAAAAAGGGAGCGGTAGTTTTTTAATACAGTACCCCGGTAAACGTCATCAATCCCACCTAAGTCGTTCCTAAAGGCATAATTTGCTGTTAAATAGTTTTCGGTACTGGTTTGGTACTTTATGTTTAATGCAGGGTTCAAAAACAGCTTGCTTAAATCCCTGTCCATTTGGTTCAGTTTATCACTGTAATTGATCTGGTTGTAGCTCAGCGGTAAACTTAAGCCTGCCTTTAGCTTATCATTGCTAAATTCGTAGGTGGCTTCGGTGTAAAATTTGGTTTTGAGCCAGTCTAAACTGTTTACCGTATTTCCACTAACAGGTTCTGTTTGCTGGTTGTTCTGTGTGCGGTAAAGCGCCGAATGAAGTTGTTGCTGCTGTATGTTGAAGCCGGCCTTATAAGTTTGAACAAAATTGTTTTTTACAAAAGCAAAAGATGCATAGTTATTCGTATACCAGGTTGGTATTTTAATGTATTGCGTTAAACCCAGATAACTGTTTCCGTTATTTAAAATGTCGGCATTAAGCCCAGGTGTAATATTTAAGGTTTCTGGCTGGGTTGTCCGGTTTAAAAAGGAGTAGAGGTTAACCACATCTTCCGATTTTAATTTTTTCCGGTAGTTAAATTCGTTCGATAAATCGAAAGTTTCCTGTTTTAATACCTGACTGGCCGCAATATTGTTGATTACGAAGCCCGAAGTGGTTTTTAGCGGCACATAATCCAATACAAAATTGTTATTTAGGTAATACTTATCCGCATTCCCGTTCAGGTTAAACTGCGCCCTTAATTTTTGCGGATTGATGGCGTTATCCTGCGTTTCGGCATAGCGGATCGTTTGATCAGGAAGATAGGTTTCTGAAAATTTATTGTACCGCTGCTGCCGTTGATCATAGAGGTAATATAAGTTTGCCCTTAACTGCAAATCTTGATTAAACTTGTAGAGATTGTTCAGGTTTACCAGTCCCGCTTTATTAAATAGGTATCTGCTCTGCGGTAAGGATGGTACCCCAGCAGCACCTGTTGAAAGGAGTCCGCTGGGTTTATCATTATCGAGTTTTTTTAAATAATCGCCCAAGTTGTGCGAGGTAAGATCAATGCCCGGATCGTTGCCTGTATTATTGCCCTTAATGTTGTTGATAAACTTTAATTTCTTGTTAAACAACATCGCCGTCAGGTTTTCGTCAAAACGGTTCGGAGTGCCGGCACCAACTGTTGCATCGCCCATTACCTTTAATTTGGCATCATCTTTAATAACCAGGTTTAGGGCAACATCATCGCTCATGTTGTTTTTGCGCATCATTTTAACGGGCTGATCGTTTTGGATCACCTGTACCTTATCAACCGCGCCATGGGGAATGCTTTTAGTGCCAATATTATATTTATCGTCAAGCAGGTTATCTCCATCCACATATAGGTTTGAAATTGATTTTCCGTTGTAACTGATTTTACCATCTTCAGCCACCTCCACACCTGGCATCTTTTTAATTACATCGCCAATGCTCCGGTCTTGCTTATCTGCAAAATCAGAGGTACGGTAGTTTAAGGTATCGCCTTTGGCGGTCAACGAAGGACGGTTTTTTACGGTAACTGTTTCCAGTGTGGTTTCGCTATGCTGTAAAGTGAGGTCATAATTTTTAGCAGCATCGGTAACGGTTGAAACCAGTTTTTTATAACCAATGCTCGAAGCCTCTATCTTATAACCTGTAACCTGATCGTTTTTGAGCTGAAGGGTAAATTGGCCGTTTTTATTTGTGCGCGTAAAATTGATCACATTGCCCTCTGGATCTTTCAAACTTACAATAACCGATTCAATCACTTTACCACCTGCATCTTTAATCGTTCCCCTAAGTGCTTTTTGAGCAAAAACAGAGAAAGTGGCAAACAGCATCCATAACGTTAAAGCGTACTTTCTCATTTCTTTTCTTGAAGTTCTATTGGATTGTTTTCTTCAACTTTGGCTTTGGCCGTACCCGCAGGGCGCGGTGGCAGGTTCGTTCTGAAAGAGCCCTGCATACCGCTTGCAGCCATTTGTGCCTGCATAAAACCCTGGGGATCTTTATCTCTGGCAGCTTTTAGTTTGTCCAGTTCTTTGCGGGTAGTTTTAATGGCATCAACAGGTAGTTTAATTTCCGAACCAAGATAACTGGTACTTACATCTATACCTGTAATTTTTACAGCACTTACACCGCCATTAGGACCTTCGATTTTTATATCGCTATCCGAACCGGTAGAAGCAACCGCATCTTTTACATTTTCCAGCCCCGCAAATTCAAATTTTACCTCTTTTTTATCGTCATAGGCCTCAATAATCAGTCCGGGTAGGCCATTTAACTTCCATGGACCACTTTGAAAAGGAATATCGGTAGCGAACCAGGCAATCCAGTTACGGCCTTTAAAACGCGCTGTTGCTTTTTGACAGGCAACTCCCGAAAAACTCATGGTATCTTTTGCTATTTTCCAGTCTATAGTGGCAGTGGGCTCTTCAACGAGGTAATTGTTAAATAGGCGCTCTTTGGTAATCATTTTATGCTCGTTCGCAAAGAAAAAATAATCTTCCTGGGTAAGTGGTGTTTTGCTTTCACTCTTCACCTGGATTTTAAAATTGCTGTTGCCTGCCTGGTTTTTAATCTGTTCCTGTACCTGCTTTTGCATGTTCAGTGCCTGGTTTAATTTGTCGTAGCTGGTGTAAACAGAAGCATTTTTTCCGGTTACCAGCAGCATGTTCTCCACCTTGGGCTTGTCTCTTTCGGTGGTATCGTTAACATGGGTAAAAGTATAGCGCACCCTTGCCAGTGCTTGATCAGTTTCTTGGGCTTTGGCCGAAAATAATAAGGCAGTAGCCAAACAGGTGGTTAAGATAAGTTTCATTGTATAGGATTTTAATTCTATTTAATTTTCGTAAATCTACGAAATATTCGTAATAAAAATAGGCTTTAACATTTTTTAACAAAGAAGCTTGACCTAATGATATTGAACCACAGATGTGATATGGAGGAAGTAGTATAGAAAATGGTTTAGGTTTGGAGCACTGATAAATCCGGTATATTTCCTAGATTAGTGGCCTTGGATTTATTAAAAGATAGCTCTTTTTGGGCTATTGAAACGAGTTGAGCAGGTGGATCGCAGTAGGGTGGGATAAAAATTAATTTAATACTAAAAATATTTTCGATATGTGTTTGTGTGTTAATTGAATTTGTTCTATATTTGCACCTCGTTAAATAAAAATTAAAAAACTAATATTTAAACAATGTACGCAATAGTAAATATAGCAGGGCAGCAATTTAAAGTTGCTAAAGACCAGCACCTTTTTGTACACAGATTGCAAGGAGATGAAGGCGCTAGTATTGAATTTGATAATGTATTGTTGGTTGATAATGGTGGTGCAATTACTGTAGGTGCTCCTGCAGTTAAAGGTGCTAAAGTTTCAGCTAAGATCGTATCTCATTTAAAAGGTGATAAAGTAATTATTTTCCACAAAAAACGTAGAAAAGGTTACAAAAAGAAAAATGGTCACCGCCAGTTTTTCACTAAGATTCAGATCTCTGATATCACTCTATAATTAATTGTTAACCCAATAATTCGCTTTTTTGGCGAGTTACAAAATATAAAATCATGGCACACAAAAAAGGAGCCGGTAGTTCGAAAAACGGACGTGAATCGCATAGTAAGCGTTTAGGTATTAAAATTTTCGGTGGGCAATTAGCTATCGCTGGAAATATCTTAGTACGTCAACGTGGAACAAAACACCACCCTGATAAAGGTGTTGGTATTGGTAAAGACCATACTTTATTTGCTTTAGTTGATGGAACGGTTGTTTTCAGAAAGAAACAAGATAACAAATCTTACGTTTCTATACTTCCTATCACTGATGCTGAAATTGAAGCAGCTATTGCTAAACCAGCTGCTAAAAAAGCAGTTGCAAAGAAAGAAGTTGTAGCTGAAGCAGCTGTAGAAGCAGCACCAGCAAAAAAAGCACCTGCAAAAAAAGCAGCTAAAAAAGACGAAGCTACTGAAGAAGCTGCATCTGCAGAATAATTAGTACCGAATTTATAAAAAAAGTCCCGATGCAAATCGGGACTTTTTTTTTGACATTAGTTCATTGGCCATTTGGTCATTAGTCAATTGTTCATGGCGGCTAATCTATCTCAATTTTAAGTCTTAATTTTCTTAACTTCTTAATGGTCGCACCGAACCCCTTTGATAGTTCATTGGCCAGTAGTTCATTTGTACATTAGTCAATCGTCATGCCGACTAACCAATCTTAATTTTAAGTCTTAATTTTCTTAACTTCTTAATGGTCGCACCGAACCCCTTTGATAGTTCATTGGCCAGTAGTTCATTTGTACATTAGTCAATCGTCATGCCGACTAACCAATCTTAATTTTAAGTCTTAATTTTCTTAACTTCTTAATGGTCGCACAGAACCCTATTGATAGTTCATTGGTCATATTAGGTCATTGTAC
>NZ_JBPZIR010000012.1:92766-123974 GCF_051857575.1 Pedobacter sp. GSP4
CTAACCAATCTTAATTTTAAGTCTTAATTTTCTTAACTTCTTAATGGTCGCACAGAACCCTATTGATAGTTCATTGGTCATATTAGGTCATTGTACATTAGTCAATCGTCATGCCGACTAACCGATCTTAATTTTAAGTCTTAATTTTTCTTAACTCCTTAATGGTCAAACAGAACCTTTTGATGGTTTATTGGCCATTGGTACATTAGTCAATCGTCATGGCGACTAACCAATCTTATTTTTAAGTCTTAATTTTCTTAACTTCTTAATGGTCACTGGGAGACTTTTAAATTCTGTTAAACTGCGTTAAATAACAAAAATTAACACTTTCGCAATTTAGATTTGGACATTAATACAAATCAAAATGAACCCGAAGAAAATACTGCTGTTATCATCGTTACTTGTAGGTGCTAAATTATTATCGGCCCAAGAAATTGAAAGCAATATCCGTATGGAAAAGCCATTTAAAGCCGATGGAATATCGAACGAATGGAACGAGCCACTTAACCAATACAACGATGCTACCAAGCTGGCTTTTGCGCTGGCCAATGATGATAAAAATCTTTACATCATCATCGAGTCGTTAGATCCTCAAACTACTTTTGCTGTTTTACGCGGTGGAATTACCCTAAACATCAATATCGAAGGTAAAAAGAAAGATGGTATGAAGTTGACTTTCCCCTTAATGGAGCGGCCGCCAATGCCCCATGCAGGTGAAGAACATACTGAACATACTCCCTCGACATTAGAGCGTGATAACCCGTTGCACGATGAAACTGCAATGAACAAGTGTATCAGGGTTTCGGGTTTTAAAAATATTGCTGATGGTGAGTTAGCTGCTGATCATCAGAATGGAATTGAAACCGGACTGAGCATACATCCAAACAAAGACCTTATTTACGAATTGAGTATACCGTTGGAGCAGCTTCAGGTAGGTTTAGACATGAAAAAGCCTCTGGCCTACAACATCAAAATTAACCAACCTAGTAAGGGCAGTTTTAAAAAAGAAGGTATGGGTGAAGATAGTGGCCGAGAACACTCTGGTGGTAGAGGTGGAATGGGAGGTGGAGCAATGGGCCGTAGTGGTATGGGCAGAGGAGGAAGAATGGGTGGTGGTGGAGGTCAGCGGCCACTCAATGATGCTGGACCTTCTTCCAAATCATCAGATTTTTGGATCAAATATCAGCTGGCAAGGGCTTAAAAAATATAAAACAATGCTGTTCTAATACGGATGGCATCGCTTTATTTGGTCACCTTAATATGGTTCTTGATATAGCTTATCGATTGCTGTTGTAGCTCAAGTTGTGATAATGTGCTACTTTCAAATTCAATAAATATCTTATAGTCGTTTTCGTTAAAAGTATAGGCAATTCCCCTAAATTTTATGCCCGATTCAACAATTGTATAAGTAACCAGTCTAGTTACCGGACTTAGTTTTATCCACACTTTAAAATCTTTAATGCGATTTCCGGCCTTGAGTTGCTTAAAGGATTTTTCTACACTTGCCTTACTTTCAAAATCGTGAACAAATACATTTAAATTTTTGGGCGTTTTAAATGCAAATTTTAAGGTATCATCATGGGTATTCTGAAAAAAGAATCCTTTTTCTATTAGCAGCTGAGTTCTCATGTCTATACTCGCAAGCGAATCTTTTTCTACTTTGTTGATATAGAAAGCCCTCAATTGAGCTTTGCTTAGCGAATCGATAGCTTTATATTTCTTGTACAGCAGTTTATTCCATTCCTTATTGGGTATAGATGAGGAAAGCTGTTGCTGATCTTTTTGCTCCTGGGCAGTGCTAAAATCGACAGGATCAGCCATTATTGGCCTTCTAGTGTCTGCTTGATTGCAGGTAACAAAAAGCCTTATGACTGCAAAAATAGCAATGGCAATACTCAGAACTGTTCTCCAAACAGGTCTTTCTTTGTATTCTTCTTCCATATTGATTATCTAAAATCGGCAGTTGTTAAGCGGAGTTCGTTCAGTTGATTTCCTTTTTGATCGTAATAGATGTATTTGACTGCAGTGATGTTAAACCGGACAAAAGAGCTTAGCATTTTTGATAATTTGCCACTTCTTAATATTTCACTCTTTACTAATGATATACCTGCCTCGGTTTTGAGCGGTTTAACCAAGTCTTTTGGAGCCCGAACATGATAAACAAGATCGCCCATTCTGTTCTGATCGACCCTAAAAATCGTCATTCCAGATGATGGATCGGTATATGGCAAGCTTTTATTCAATGCAGCCAACATAGCCCCAAGTTCGCTAGTGGGCACATTGGGCTTTGGATTAATTACGCTGGGCTGGTTGTTCAGTACATCCGCCGTAGCCCCGTTAAACTCTTCCATCTTCTTTTTATCCAATAGGATAGAAGAGATTTCGGACAAATTATCAGTGTAATATACGATTTCGAATTTGACACCTTCATCAAGCATCTTCCGGGATAAGGGCTGATTTTTTAAAGTTTCCATCATCATATTCGGCATAATCTGCTTGATGAAATTATTTTCCGGATCGCTGATCGAAAATGTAGTTACCGTCTTTATCTTAATGATTTTGTTTTTGTAATCTGCTTCTGCAGAAGTACGGCTAACAGATTGAATATGGCGATAGCTGGCTCCGTCGTTATAGTCTTTTACAAACTCAGCCATCTGATCTCTTGAATCCTTACAGCCGGTAGCAAATAATAAAATGGTTAAAAAAACCGAAAGAAAAATTGATTTTACAGTTTTTAGGTAGGATAATGATAGTTTCCTTTTTTTTGATGAAGTGTACATGAGAGGTTAATTAAGATTCTAATTTAGTTATTCCTTTTCAATAGCTGTTCTGCGAGTTGATGAAGATCTTCTTTATTTGATGCCGTAGCTTCGATATCTTTTAGGTTTTGAAAAGCCAGTGCTGCATATTTCATCATCTCTTTTTCGGCTTCTTCACGGATTTGAAGTTCGTTATATATCGCTGTAACTGCTTTAATTTTATCCTGAATATTTGGATTTTTATTGTCGATCCAACCTTGAAGCGCTGATGAATTGGTTTTGGTTAGTGCTTTTAATAACAAAAATGTTTTTTTATTGGCAATAATATCTCCGCCAACCTGTTTTCCAAATTTTTCGGGATCTGCATAAACATCCAGAATATCATCCTGCAATTGGAAAGCAATACCTATGTTTTCGCCAAACTGCTCAATCAGATCAGCATCTTTTGAGGAGGCGCCTGCTATAATTGCACCCAGTTTTAGTGCACCACCCAATAAAACGGCTGTTTTTAACCTGATCATGTTGATGTATTCTTCAATACTTACATCATCACGGCTTTCAAATTCCATATCAAGCTGTTGACCTTCACATACCCCCTGAGCAGTAGCATTAAAGGTATCCAGTACATCTTTAAGAAAAATTGGATTTACCTTTGCCAGATTTTTATTGGCTTCTACCATCATTACATCACCACTTAAAATGGCAATGTTTGTGCTCCATTTTTCATGTACGGTGGCTTTTCCCCTGCGCAAGGGTGCATTGTCCATAATGTCATCATGAACAAGGGTAAAATTATGAAATATTTCAATGGCCATCGCGGCATGGATCGATTCGTTGGCATCTTTTCCAAACAGCTCGGTTGCCATTAAAACCAGTAGCGGTCTTATGCGTTTCCCGCCAAGGTTAATAATGTAAGTAATCGGATCGTAAAGCTGTTTTGGATGATCTGGGAACCTTAAATTTTGTATTGCGGTATCTAATATCTGCTGTAATTGTTCTGTAGTATGCATGCTTTTGTAAACACTGTGTTTCGGGCACAAATGTCTTAATTTTTAATCAGGAATAAGCGTAAAATCGATCTGACGTTTAGAAAGATCTACTTTTTTTACACGGATCATCACTTCATCGCCAAGCTGGTATTTTTTCTTTTTCCGCTGACCAACGATGCAGTAGTTTTTTTCATCGAGTACATAAAAATCGTCGGATATATCGCGCAACCTGATCATGCCCTCACATTTGTTCTCTTCAATTTCTACATACATGCCCCACTCGGTAACACCAGAAATAATGCCTTTGTAGGCTGTGCCAATGTTGTTTTCTAAATATTCGGCCTGTTTGTATTTAATAGAAGCTCTTTCGGCATCTGCAGCTCTTTTTTCCATTGCTGAAGAATGTACGCAGGCAACTTCGTAAAATTCCATATCGGCCGATTTACCTCCGTCTAGATAGGTTTGTAAGAGCCTGTGTGCCATTACATCCGGATACCTGCGGATAGGAGAGGTAAAGTGGGTATAATATTCGAATGCCAGTCCGTAATGACTGGTTTTTTTAGTGGAGTAAATGGCCTTTGCCATTGATCTGATGGCCAGTGAGGTAAGGATGTTCTGTTCCTTTTTACCTTCCACATCTGCCATTAAATGATTTAACGATTTGGCAATTTCTTTATCGGATTTGGTGTTGATTTTGTATCCAAAACGGGAAGCAAAAGTTGCAAAAGTATTTAAGGTTTCCATGTTTGGCGAATCGTGTACACGGTAAACAAAAGTGAGTTTATCTTTTCCTTTGGTTTTTTTGGCGATAAATTCGGCTACTTTGCGGTTAGCAAGCAACATGTAATCCTCAATCAGTTTATGCGCATCTTTACGTTCTTTAACATAAACGCCAATAGGCTTGCCCGATTCGTCTAATTTGAATTTCACCTCGGTGCTTTCGAAACTGATGGCACCATTTTTAAACTTGCGGTCGCGTAAAATGTAGGCCAGTTCATTTAGTTTTAAAATCTCAGTCGCATAATCGCCGGCTTTGTTCTCAATTACTTCCTGAGCATCCTCATAACTGAATCTTCTATCCGAGTGGATTACGGTTCTGCCATACCATTCTGATTGGATATTGGCCTGCTCATCCAGCTCAAAAACTGCTGCAAAGCATAATTTATCTTCGTGCGGACGTAATGAACAGACCCCATTGCTTAAGCGTTCGGGCAACATGGGTATTACGCGGTCTACCAGGTAAACTGAAGTGGCGCGGCTATAGGCTTCTTTATCCAATTCGGTTCCCTGGATAACGTAGTGCGAAACATCGGCAATATGCACCCCAATTTCGTGATTTCCGTTGGGTAATTTTTGATAGGAAATGGCATCGTCAAAATCTTTGGCATCAGCCGGATCTATAGTAAAGGTTAATACCTTCCTAAAATCTTTACGTTTAGCAATTTCTGCCGCTGGTATTTCTTCAGGGATGGCATTAGCTTCTCTTTCAACTTGTGGAGGAAATTCTAATGGAAAACCGTACTGTGCTAAAATGGCATTCATTTCGGTATTGTTTTCGCCCTGGTTACCCAGTACATGTTTAACAATACCAATTGGGTTTTTAGCACTTTCAGGCCAATCAGATAGGGTTACTAAAACCCTTTGGCCATTTTTAGCATCGTGTGTATCTGCCAGAGGCACAAAAATATCGTGCATCATTTTTTTATCGTCTGCAATTACAAATGCAAAGCGATCTGATATTTTAATTACTCCCGTAAAATCAGATTTGGCCCGTTTAATAATTTCGACAACCTCGCCATCGTTTTTGCGGCCACTTTTCTTGGCAAAAACATAAGCTTTTACAGTATCGCCATGTAAGGCATTTTTCAGCTTTCTTGGTGCTACAAAAACATCCTTTTCAAACTCATCTTCAGGCACGATGTAGGCAGAGCCATCGGCAGTCATATCTACTGTTCCGATAATAAAGTTCTGAAGATCTTTAAGCTTAAATTTTCCCTTTTCTGGCTCTAAAAAAATACCCGTACCCTTACCTTCCTTTAATATTTCTAAAATTGTTTCTCTTGATTCTTGATCGTTCAGGTTTAACTTGGCCGAAACCTGTTTGTAGTTAAGGAGCTGATTATTATTTTTTTCAAAAACATCACTAACCAATTGATTCAGAACCAATTTTATATTTGCCGATTTCTTCTTTGCCATACGCTAAAACTGAATTTACCGAAGATACAGAAAATATGTAAAATGGATGGTGGAAAATGGATAATGGGGAGTTCAATGGTTCATTTATCATTGGTGGTGTTGTAGTTGATCCGCTAACCGAAAACCATATTGCTTAATTGTTAAATGGCTAATTGTTGCCTGCAAATGGCCAATTGAAAACCCGTGAACCATGAACCATGAACCAATCAAATCCCTGGAATAGCTTCGATCAATTTTTTGGTATAATCTGCTTTAGGCGAATAGAATATCTGTTCGGGAAAGCCTTCTTCTTCAATTTTTCCTTTGTTCATTACCAAAATGCGGTCTGAAATGTGCTTTACAACAGCCAGATCGTGCGATATAAATATGTAGGTAAGGCCAAATTCCTGCTGCAGATCTTTTATCAGATTTAAAACCTGAGCCTGCACCGACACATCTAATGCGGATACAGATTCATCACAAATGATAAATTTCGGCTGAAGCGCCAAAGCCCTTGCAATTACTACGCGCTGTCTTTGTCCGCCACTGAACTCGTGCGGATAGCGGTTATAATGCGCTTCTTTTAAGCCAACTTTATATAAAAGTTCAAGTACTTTCTGCTTTCGCTCTACATTGTTTTGATAAAGCTGATGAACCTGTAAAGGCTCTAAAATAGATTGCCCAATACTCAGCTTTGGATTTAAGGAAGCGTAAGGATCTTGAAAAATGATCTGTATATCTTTCCTTAATTTCCTCAGGTCTGTTTTGCTGATGTGTGTAATGTTTTCTCCATTGAAAATTAGCTGTCCGGAAGTAGGCTGGATTAGCCTTAAAATGGTGCGGCCCAGTGTTGTTTTTCCACAGCCCGATTCGCCAACCAAACCTAATGTTTCGCCAGGAAAAACTTCAAAACTAATCTGATCAACAGCTTTAACATAATCGGTGGTTTTACCGAATAAACCATTGTGGATAGGGTACCAGGTACAGAGGTTTTCTACCTTTAATAAGGGCTGTTGCGCGTAAAGCATGTTCCGGCGCGCCGTAATTTCTTCGGCAGTTAACTGGTTTGACGCATTTAGATGTGCAGTTGCATCATCAATTTGTCCCGTAAGAAAATCGGCTACCACAGGCAATTTCTTTAATTGCAGGTTAGGCGAGGGGCGACAGGCAAGTAGACCTTTGGTGTAGGGGTGCTGCGGATTTTCGAAAATAGATTTTGAGGGGCCTTGCTCTACAATTTCGCCTTTGTACATTACCGCAACTTCATCGGCAATTTCATTTACTACGCCCAGATCATGCGAAATAAAGATCATTGCCATATTGCGCTCAGCTTTAAGCTTTAAAAGCAATTGGAGAATGGTTTTTTGAACAGTTACATCCAATGCGGTTGTGGGTTCATCGGCAATCAGTAATTTCGGATTGCAGCTCAGTGCCATCGCAATCATTACCCTTTGTTTTTGTCCACCAGATATTTGATGGGGGTAACTGTCGAATATTTTTTCGGGGCGTGGGAGCTGAACTTCGTTGAAAAGTGCTATGGTCTGTTTTTTTGCGGTTGCCTTATCTACTTTTTGGTGTACGATAATGGCTTCTGCAACCTGCTCACCACAGGTAAATACCGGATTTAAAGATGTCATCGGTTCCTGAAAAATCATCGAAATTTGATTCCCCCTTACCTGACGGATCTCGTTCGAACTTAGGTTAAGCAGACTGATGTCTTCAAAATCAATTTCGCCTGTAATTTTAGCTGATTTTTCATCATGCAAACGCATAATGGAAAATGAAGTAACCGATTTTCCAGATCCAGATTCGCCTACGATACCTAAAACAGTGCCTTTTTTAACATTAAAGCTGATCTGTTTTACAGCTTTGAACCAATTCTTATCTTCTTGGTTATAGAAGTCGATATTTAAGTTTTCTACCTTTAGCATTAGGTTACAATTCTAATGTTTTCTGGTGGAATTACGTCCATTCCCTTAAATTTTAACAGCACCTGTGCGGTAGTAATTACATCTTTCTGGCAATAGGTAACAATCCGATCTAGATTTTTTTCTTCATAATAAACCTGCTTAACCTGGGCACCGTTAATATCATCTTTAGGCGTGGGGATATTTAAAATGGCAGCAAGCAGATTGAGTGAGGTAAAATGTTTGTAATCGCCAAATTTCCAAAGTTCCATGGTATCAATGTGGTTTATTTCCCATGGTTTTTTGCCCGAAAGCTGCAGTTGAGACGGAATTTCTATGCCATTTACCAATATCCTACGGCACAGATATGGAAAATCGAATTCTTTGCCATTATGGGCGCAGAACATTAAAGTAGGAGATTGGTTATTCAACAGGGCTGAGAACTGCTCAAGCAGCATTTTTTCATCATCGCCAAAAATAGATTTGATGCGCAATGTTGTTTCGCCGTTTTCAGTATTGAAAATTCCTAGGCTAATGCATATAATTTTTCCAAATTCGGCCATTATACCGGCTTTCTCATAAAAATCTTCAGGACTTTGATCTGAATTTCGCTGATAATGTGTTTTCTGTTCCCATAGTTCCTGGAAATGTGGCGGCACATCCTGAAAAGATGCGTACTGTGGAACGGTTTCGATATCGATAACCATTACCTGATGGAGATCTAACGTTTTTAGCATAGAGTAGAGAGTTTTGTGTCAACAATTTACAGTTTTTGAATTAAAATCTTATAGCTAATTCATTTAAGATTATAAACTATATTCAATAGCTTTGGTTATGGCAAAAAGTAAATTCGAACAATCGCTGGCAGATGGCGCCCATAAGCAACTTCAAAGTTTGGTGGGTAGCTGGAAAGGCCTAACCAGAACCTGGTTTGAAAAAGATGTGCTGGCAGATGAATCTCCGGCAGAAGCTGAAATTACAGCTATTTTAGGTGATCGTTTTATTTCATTGGATTATCAGGGCAGTTTAGAAGCCAAACAGTTTGAAGGAAAAATGATTATCGGCTTCGATATTCCTTATCAAAGGTTTAACAGCAGTTGGGTAGATAGCTTTCATATGGGTACACAGATTATGCTTTCGAGCGGTGAAGCCACAGCTAACGGTTTTTCTGTTTTTGGCGAATATGGTAGTCCGGAATATGGCGAACAGCTTTGGGGCTGGCGTACAACTTTAGAAATTGTTAATGAAGCTGAGTTCATATTAACGGCTTACAATGTTTCGCCCGAAGGCGACGAGGCAAAAGCTACTGAAACGGTTTATAAGAGAACTGCTGGTCGGGATTTGTAATCCCGATTGTGGAACTAAGGATTTTAAATCCTTTAAGGTGGATTGCAAATCCACAGTTCACACAGACGAGATTGCAAATCTCGACTAATCATATTTTAAACCTTAAAGGTTTTTAAAACCTGTAAGGTTTGTAATTAAAATAAAGAAGGTGAAGCCTGATTGGCCATTACCGGAATTTTTAAGCCTGTACCGATTGCTTTGTTCAGCTTATCGGTAAAATAAGCTGAAAATAATGGCGAAGACAATTCTACGTTTTGATGTACAAAGAAATATAGGTTCTGCAAGCCCTGATCTTTCCACTGCACTATTCTTTCAATCCAATCGTCTAAGCGTTTTTTATCAATGTCATCTACGTTGGCGCCCACGAAACGGATAAATGCTGTAGGCGAGGTTAAACGCATGTGCAGCATGTCTCTTCTTCCTGCCGTATCCACAATGATATTGGCTATACCGTTTTGCTGAAACAATTGGGCAAATTCATCCGCAATAGCTGGGTTCGAAAACCATTCTCCATTTCTCACCTCAACACCCAAAGGAATTACTTTTGGAAACTCGTTGATTACTACTTTTAACCTTTCGAAATCTTTAGGTTTAAAATTATCATGCAGCTGTAGAAAGGCCATGCCCAGTTTATCTTCAAAATTACTGATGGCATCGCAATATTGCTCAACAGGTTCTTTAACATTAATTAACCTTTTAAAGTGACTGATGGTATTGGTCAGTTTTGGGAAAAACTTAAAATCCGCCGGCGTTTTTTTCGTCCAGGTAATTACCTGCTCAGCGGTTGGCATGCCATAAAATGTGGCATTTAATTCTATCGAATTAAATTGAGTAGAATAATAAGTTAATTCATCTTTTGTTCCTTTTGGGTAAAAGCCTTTCAAATCGGCTTTGTTCCATTTTGCGCAGCCTACAAAAGCCTCAAAAGATTGTTTGTTTTTGTTTGCTTTTAAAATTGCAGTTGTTTCAGGAGCATCAGCTGGCAATGTGAAATCTATTAAAGATGGATCTTCTACTTGTCCGAATTTCATATGGTATTATTTTATGTCAAATATATCTAAATCTCCATAAATTAGTTGGTCTATAGCATCGTAAATTTCAGTTTTTAGCTTTTCCCAAAATATGCGGTTTGAGCAGTTCCCGAATTTAATCGCAATTAATTTAGGTGGTGCACCTTTCCAAGCTACAAGTTCTCGGTAATCCTCGTCTTTTGAAATTATAATTACATTTTCTGTGTTACGGGCGAGATTGTAGATTTCTAAATCAGGCGTTTGGTTTAGCTTTAAGAGATGGAATGAAATGCATTTAATTTTGATTTCATCCATTAACCATTTAGATATTATTGGTGAGATATTTTCATCCAACCAAAATTCCCAATTATTCGTAAATGTAGTCATCCCTGAGTTGTTTAGCGCTAAACAGCAAAGCTGCTTTTATATCATCACTTTCGAGGATGGGATGTTCCTCTAAAATTTGTTCATTTGTCATTCCAGATGATAGGAGCTCTAGAATGTCAATTACCGTAAAGCGATTGCCTCTGATTGTAGGCTTTCCTCCCATCAATCCTTGGATTATCGTTATTCTTTCAAGCAATTTATTTTGTTCGTCTGCCATACTCAAATATAAAAAAAAATACCCCAGTTTAAAAAACTAGGGTATTTGCATCATATGATATAAATTTTTAACTTTTTAACCGTCTCCAAACTAAAGTTTTCAACGCCAAGCTGGATTAGTAACCCAGTATCTTCAATACCTGTTTGCTGTTCTGTTCTTCTCCGAAAACCTCAAAATTGAAACTTTCGTCGCGGTTCCTGCGGATCAGCACATGCTTCGGACTAGGTAATAAACAGTGGTGGATACCGCCATAACCACTCAATACCTCTTGGTAAGCCCCTGTATGGAAGAAACCTAAATACTGCACCTTACGTGTTTTTGGCATAAATACACTGTTCATGTGCGCTTCCTGGTTGTAATAATCCTGACCATCGCAGGTAATTCCACCCAAGTTAACACGTTCATATTCAGCATCCCAATTGTTAATCGGCAATAAAATATATTTCTGGTTCAAAGCCCAAACATCAGGTAAATTGGTGATAAAAGAACCATCAAGCATTAACCAGCGCTCACGGTCGTTCTGTTGTTTACGGCCCAATACTTTATACAAAATGCCAGATGCCTCAGCTACGGTATATTTACCAAATTCAGTAATAATATCTGGCTCCATTACATCGTGTATGGCGCAGATTTCTTTAATCCTTTTTACAATTTCGTTTACCATGTATTCGTAATCGAAATCGAAAACCAACGAATCTTTGAATGGCATACCACCACCAATATCAAGGGTATCTAAATCAGGATTGATTTTTTTGAATTTGCAGTAAAGCGTTACATATTTCTCTAATTCGTTCCAATAATAAGGAGAATCGGTAATACCAGAGTTAATGAAAAAGTGTAGCAGTTTAACCCTGAAATTAGGGTTGTGAACGATTTTATTGTTGTAGAAATCAATAATATCTTCCATTCTAACCCCTAAACGAGAGGTGTAGAACTGCGAATCCGGCTGCTCTTCAGCCGCAATACGTATACCCAGGTTGCAAGGGGTATCAATATCCACTTCATCATCAAAAAGGTTAAATTCTTCTTTGTTATCTAAAACCGGAATGATGTTGGTGTAGCCATCGTGCAGCATATCGATAATGTACTGCTTGTACTGGTAGGTTTTAAAGCCGTTACAGATAATGGTCGTATCTTTGGTCAGTACTCCTTTTTTCTCCAAAGCATCAACCATTGGCATATCAAACGCCGAAGAAGTTTCTAAGTGGATGTTGTTTTTTAAAGCTTCTTCTACAATATGCTTAAAATGTGAGCTTTTTGTGCAATAGCAATATTTATAATCGCCACGATAATTGTTCTTTAAAATGGCAGTTTGGAAAAGAATCTTCGCCTGTTGAATTTTCTTGCTCACCATCGGTAAGTACGTGAAACGTAGGGGAGTACCGTAAGTTTCAATCATTTCCATCAGGTTTAAATCCTGAAAATATAATTCATCCTCTATAACATCAAAGCCATCCTGTGGAAAGCCAACGCTTAGATCGAGAAATTCTGAGTAACTCTGCATTTACTTTTAAATAATTTTTGCAAAAATGTAATTTTAAATCGAGAATTAATCTTTAATAAAAATATTTTTACTGTAGAGAAACGCTTAGCCTAACTACAAAATTTGAGTGCAAATTGTTTTTGAAAGAAAATAGGCTGATTGGTTTTGGTAACATGCTGTAAAATAATCGATAATAAGATATTTGAGGATATAGGCAATGCGATAACTTTTCCCCTTTTTCTGATCTTCCGTGGCTAAAGAAAAATCGTTCCTGGAAATACGGACGATGGTGAACATGTTATTGCTTTGGAAAGCAGGTTCCTGTTCTTTTGGGCTGCGGTAATCCTGCTATACACTTTACTCGCTACGCTCGTGCCCGTTCCTATCAGGTTTAAATAATTCGTGCCGGTGCTGCTATTTAGGGTTTAATAGCGATTGCATTAATGATCAAATTTTCAGTATTTTTTGATCTCCGTCTTAAAAAAAATAGTTCGTGGAGACACGAACCATGGGCAAGGGAGCGAGTACTGGCTTCGGTAAGTTTCATTGTTTTAGTGGCAAAGAAAATTGGTTCGTGGGGACACGGACTAAGGCAGGGGCATTATAAATAGGCAATTTGATGGCTTTTTCGTGTTTTCTGAGTTTCCGTGGCAAAAAAATGGTTCGTGGGGACACGGACTAAGGCAGGGGCATTATAAATATGCAATTTGATGGCTTTTCCGTGTTTTCTGAGTTTCCGTGGCAAAAAAATGGTTCGTCAGGACACGGACTAAGGCAGGGGCATTATAAATAGGCAATTTGATGGCTTTTCCGTGTTTTCTGAGTTTCCGTGGCAAAAAAATGGTTCGTGGAGACACGAACCATGGACAAGGGAGCGAGTACTGGCTTCGGTAAGTTTCATTGTTTTAGTGGCAAAGAAAATTGGTTCGTGGGGACACGAACCACGGAGGGAATTAATCTTTACCCGGTAAATGTATTTCGGCCAGCATGCACCTTGCACTGCCTCCTCCGTTCTTCTCGATGGTGTAAAGCGGCGCATAAATGATCCGGCTGTATTGTTCAAGCGCAGCAATCTGATCTGCGTTAAGCGATAAATAAGCTTGTTCAGACATAACCAATAAACTTTCGTGCTCAGCATTGCTTACCTGCAGCATATTGCCGGCAAACTTGTTCATCTGTTCCAAACTGATTTCAATAATCTCTTTACCCGAGCCTTTTAAACTGATGGTTACGTTTAACCGTTCCTCTGGGTCTGGGATAGAATCCAAACAAATTACGGCAAAACGATCGCCGATACACATCATCACATTGGTATGGTAAATCGGGAAATTCGTATCGTCTACTGCTTGGAAAGCCACGGCTTCGTAACCGGTAAGCATGCAGAAATTGTCAAATACCTCTTCATCGGTGCGTACACTTAAACAAGCGTAGGCAATTTTATTGGTGCGGTCTAAAACCATGCTACCAGTGCCCTCTAAAAAGGCATGCTGCATTTCATAGAAGCTTAAATCGCTGATATGGTTCACTTCAAACTTATCTTTTAGCCCTTCTAGTATTTCTTTTCTACGCTCTAACCTGCGGTTTTCAGAAAACATGGGGTAGAGGTAAATAGAACCATCTTCGTGAAAAGAAACCCAGTTGTTCGGAAAAATCGAATCAGGAGTTTCGGGCTGTAAAGTATCATCCACAACGGTAACATCAACACCGTTTTTACGCAAAAGTGCAACAAAGCCATCAAACTCTTTTAAAGCCTGGGTCTGTACATTACTTTCGGTAGATGCCACCTGAAATTTATTATTCCCTGCCGTTTGTTCATTGAATTTAAAATCAACCGGGCGGATCATGAGGATGTGGTTGGTTGTCTGGTTCATTGGTTCACTTGTCATTTGTTAATTGGTCATTTGTTCACTAGTTCATTTTGGAGCTTGCTCTTCGGTTCAGGTTGATCATGATACTAGGCGTTTAAGCTATGCACCACAACAAACGAACCAATGGCCAATGAACTATTGAACTAAGTCGTCTCTTAATATCGGCAAACTCATACAATGGAAACCGCCACGCGCACGTGATAGCTCTGCCGAAGGCATCAATATCAAAGTATCGGCTATGGTTTCGGCATTTACTTTGCCGCTTTCTAAATCCTGTATCAGATCTTTCACATCCACCACATCAAAGCCTGCAGCTTTAAAAGCTTCAACAGTTTTATCGTTTCTGTCGTAACCTAAAACAACGCCCTCTTTAATCGCCAATAAGTTGCAGGAATCTGTCCATTGCTCCCTAGAGTCGTAAGGGAACATGTTGTTTCCACTATAAATAATCTTGGTTGGCTCGGTACTCTTTAAATCGTTCTGGCTAATATCATTCAGCAAGGCCTCTACATGCTCAAAGTGTTTCGGTTCGCTCGGATTGGCTTTTGTAAACTGTATGGCCGTGGTAGCCTCTAGTTTTTCGGGTTCCTTTAAAAAGTTAATCGGCTCGTATGGATTATATTTAGGCGAATGCGCAATTGAATTTAATATTACCCAGGTATTGCGTTTAACCTGCGTAAAAACAGTGTCCAAATGCATATAATCGCGTTTGCTCGGTATTTTTACCACAGTTACTTTTTCTACTACATCCTGGTCGAACAGCAATTTAATGGCTTCGTTGGCACCATGTTCTGATGTTCTTTCGCTACAACCGATCAGTACGTGGTTGGGGCTTACCATCATCACGTCGCCGCCTTCTAAAGTTGTGCTAAATGCAGGTTCATCGCCCGGGCGTAAAAAGTGCATGGTTACATCCGGAATTTCCAGTATGTTGTCGCGGTACGCTTCAAATAAGGGGTGGTTAAAGAAAATATAGCGCATTAAAAGCGTTTCGCGTACACGTGCTTTTTTTGCCGGTTTGTTTAAAAGGATATGGTTGTTAATGGTTGTACCAACATCCCTGGTAAAAATTAGATTGGGAACCGGAGCAAAAATCATGGTATCGTTAGCCAAAGTGCCCGAAATAAAAATTTCTGCCAGTTCTTTTGGGTCGGTAGCGGTGAGCTGCATCTGTACTTTATAGGTACAGCCTTCTATCGCGCAAACTGCCGCAACTAATTTCTTTCTGATGGATTCGTTCTCCAGCATTTCGCTCAACAGGTTCTGGATTTCGATTACCGCCGTAGAATTATGAAAATCGGGGTGGTTCGGTTTGTAAAAATTCCGGTTACCTTCTTCCGAATCGATCTGAGCAAGCTTTCCCTTAATTTTATCAGGATCTAAAAAATACATCAACAGCTTAATGTAATAATCGTACTCGCCCTTGCGGATGGTATCTAAGTGCACAATATCTTCAAAAAGCCAATCTTGCGCCTTCGAAGGTACAACTTTGCCCAATCCGCTATCCGGACTATGAATTAATAACTTACGTAACCTACCGATTTCGGTGTTAACGCTCACTTTAAAATTTGGATTCTGCTCGTTCATAAATAAGTTAGTTATTGCAAATCTATTAGAATTTTTGAGAGTCCGAAAGTCCGAAGTCAGAAAGACCGAAGATGTTGCCGATTACGGACGGATGGGAAGCCTGGGGGTGAGGCAGCAAGCTTCGGACTTCTGTATTTCAACGTCGGACCTTTTTAGGGTAGCTGTCGGTTTGAAAAATCGGGACTATAGCTGAAAGAAGGACTATCGGCACAGATTGGCGCTACAGTATCTTTCCAAACCTTAAAAAAAGCGGTAAGAATTGAAATTTCGCTAAAAAACCTTCGGACTTCGGACTTCCGACTTCGGACTATTTTGCATATTTTTGGCCTATGAATTTTATTATTGCCGCAACACAGCAAGCTATTCTCGAACTTTATAAAGAAGAAGTAGCCGAAAGTGTACTCAACATACAAGAAACCCGTAAAGAATTTGAAGGACAGGCAACCATTGTTGTTTTTCCGATTACTAAAATCTCCAAAAAATCGCCAGAGCAAACTGCAAATGAAATTGGCGAATACCTGGTAGCCAACGTTTCCGATATTACCAAATTTAATGTAGTAAAAGGCTTTTTGAACCTAAGCATTGCCGAAAGTTATTTCCTTAAACAGTTTAACGAAGAAATTTTAACACCTGATTTTGGAACTTATGCACCAAACGGTAAAAAGGTAATGGTCGAATATTCTTCGCCAAATACCAACAAGCCACTTCACTTGGGGCACGTTCGTAATAACCTATTGGGCTACTCGGTTTCCGAACTGCTTAAAGCTTATGGTTATGATGTGGTGAAGGTAAACCTGGTTAACGACCGTGGTATCCACATCTGTAAATCAATGCTGGCCTGGCAAAAATGGGGCAATGGCGAAACACCCGATAGTACAGGTTTAAAAGGCGATCACCTGGTTGGAAAATACTATGTAATTTTCGACAAGGAGTATAAAAAAGAGATTGATGCTTTAAAGGCCACAGGACAAACTGAAGAGGAAGCCAAGAAAAATGCACCGTTGATTAAGGAAGCACAAACCATGCTTCAACAATGGGAGGCAGGTGATGTAGAAGTTGTTTCACTTTGGAAAACCATGAACGAATGGGTTTATGCTGGCTTTAATGTTACTTATAAAAACCTTGGGGTTGATTTTGATAAATTCTATTACGAAAGCAACACCTATTTACTGGGGAAAGGTACAGTTGATGAAGGTTTGGCCAAAGGTGTTTTCTTTAAAAAGGAAGATGGCTCGGTATGGATCGATTTAACGGCCGATGGTTTAGACCAGAAACTGGTTTTACGTGCAGATGGAACTTCCGTTTACATTACACAGGATTTAGGTACCGCCGAAATGAAACACGACGATTTCAATATGGATGAGTCAATTTATGTAGTAGGGAATGAGCAGGATTACCATTTTAAAGTGTTGTTCCTGATTCTGGAAAAACTGGGTAAAAGCTGGGCCAAAGGTTTGTACCACCTATCTTACGGTATGGTTGATTTGCCTAACGGAAAAATGAAAAGCCGCGAAGGTACCGTGGTTGATGCGGATGAACTGATTGAAAGCATGGTGGCTACAGCCCGTGAGAAAACGGAAGAACTGGGTAAAACCAACGATTTTAGCGAGACAGATAAAGAAGAATTATATAAAAATATTGGTTTAGGTGCTTTAAAATATTTTCTTTTAAAGGTAGAACCTAAAAAACGCTTACTATTTAACCCAGCCGAGAGTATCGATTTTCAGGGCAACACAGGGCCATTTATCCAGTATACACATGCGAGGATTAAATCGCTGCTGGCAAAAGCAAACTACCAGTTAGCCGCAACAGAGCCTGAAGAATTTTTACCTGTCGAATTGGAAATGATCCTGCAACTGGCCAAATACCCGGAAGAAATTGCCATTGCTGCTAAGGCTTATAGTCCGGCGAGTTTAGCCAACTATCTGTATGAATTGGCTAAATTGTTTAACAAATTTTATCACGAGGTTCCTCATATCCTTAAAATGGAAGAGGGCGCAGAAAAACAGTTCCGTTTAAACCTAAGTAAAAAAACTGCCGATATTATTTATTCAGGGATGCTGATTTTGGGGATTACTTCGCCAGAGCGCATGTAGGATGGAAGAGGTGAGATGGATGATGGGTTAGGGCGTTTAGCGGATAGCAAATACTAACGCGTCATTTCGATCCGATAGTTATTGGGTGCAGCGCAACGGGGAGATCTCTTCAGTATAAAGATTCTTCCCTGCGCTCAGAATGACAGTAAAAATAAAAAGCACCGCTGGGTTAAACCTTGCGATGCTTTTTCGTAAATAACAAATCCCTTAATCTCAAATTGATCAATAATAGATTAGCCCTGGAACTTTCTTAGCAGCCTATTTTATTAATTCATTAAATAACCTAAAAACCTTTGTTTATCATATCCATAATGGTTCCGTATCCCATCCAAATCATAATCAGCACCACGCTGGCGCCGGTAATGGTTAACCAGAGTGGCTGTTTATAAGTCGAAATAATTTTAGTTCGGTAAGCTGCCAATAACATTACACCGAGTGCAATTGGTAAAATAAGTCCGTTAAGCGCACCAACTGCGAGCAGAATTTTTACGGGTTTGCCTATCCAGATAAAAATGGAACAAGAAATCAGGATAAAAATGATGATGATTTCCTTGTTGTGTTTTAAAATTAGTGGATGAAAACTTTTGATAAAAGAAATAGAAGTATATGCCGAGCCGACTACGGAAGAAATACCAGCTGCCCAAATTACCAGCCCAAATATTTTATAACCAAACTGGCCACTTGCCAGCTGAAATACAGATGCAGCCGGGTTTGCGGGATCTAGCTTTGCACCAGTACTTACTACACCAAGGGCAGCAATAAATAAAAGTAAACGCATAATGGAAGCTAAGCCGATAGCACTTAAGGCACCCCGGTTTACTGCTGGTAAATTTCCTATCCCGGTTTGGCGGGCATCCAGAAGCCGATGTGCTCCAGAGAAAGTAATATAACCGCCAACCGTTCCGCCAACAATGGTAAGCACTGCAGTAAAACTAAATTGAGTCGGATTAACCGATCTAATTGCCGCTTCTGCCAGAGGTGGGTTGCTGATATATGCGATGAATAAAGCCAAACCAATTTTTAGTAAACCCATTGTTTTTGCAAACAAATCCATGGCTTTTCCAGCCTCTTTGTACAAAAAGATACCAATAGCCAAAATGGCGCTAATTATGGCACCTTGTCCAACACTTATTCCAAAAAGTACATTCAAACCTAATCCTGCGCCAGCAATGTTTCCAATATTGAAGGCTAGTCCACCTAAAAAAACAAGAAACGAAAGAAAGTAGCCTAAGCCAGGAAAAACCTGGTTAGAAATATCCTGTGCAGGTTTATCGGCAACGGCTATAATGCGCCAGATATTTAGTTGCGCAACGGCGTCAAGCAGGATAGAAAGTAAAATAACAAAGGCAAAACTAGCACCCAACTGTTCAGTAAAAACGGCTGTTTGTGTTAAAAAACCAGGACCAATGGCCGATGAGGCCATTAAAAATGCAGCACCAATTAATACGCTCCAGTTATATTTCTTCCTCATTTATGAAACTGTTTTAAGCATAATTCCTTCATTTTTTAATTTTTGGTTAATCATTTTGGCGAAGCTGATGGCATGTTCACCATCTCCATGTATGCATAATGTATCGGCGGCTAGGTTAATTGCATTGCCTTTAGTAGATATTACCTGTTGTTGCTTAACCATCATCAATACTTGTTCAATAGCACTTAATTCATTA
Source organism: Pedobacter sp. GSP4 (assembly GCF_051857575.1). Taxonomy (NCBI): domain Bacteria; kingdom Pseudomonadati; phylum Bacteroidota; class Sphingobacteriia; order Sphingobacteriales; family Sphingobacteriaceae; genus Pedobacter; species Pedobacter sp. GSP4. The sequence continues at coordinate 112,259 of NZ_JBPZIR010000012.1, forward strand.
GTAATTAAGGCATCGGGCCGATTTCTAGGGGTAAGCGAACCATCATCCTGATAGCTTCTATCAGCAAAAACTTCGGATGCAGTAACCAATCCTATTTTTCTTGCCGCACTGATCATTTCACTTCCGGCAAGCGCATATAAAATTAAGTTGGAATCAAAATCATAAACAGCTTGAGCAATTGCTTCGGCTAAAACATAATTTTTAGCTGCCATATTGTACAAAGCACCATGTGGCTTAACATGATGTAGTGTGCCTTTACCAACTTTAACAAAGCCATACAATGCCGCAATTTGATAAACCGTCATTTGATAAACTTCGGCTGGCGTTACATTTATTTCTCTTCTACCAAAACCCTGTAGATCGGGTAGGCCTGGATGTGCGCCAATAGCTACACCCTTACTAATGGCCATATTAACGGTTTGTTGCATTACTTGAGGATCACCAGCGTGAAAACCGCAGGCAATGTTGGCTGAAGTGATATAATCCATCAAAATCTCATCGCCCGGCATTGGGTATTTACCAAATGCTTCTCCCATATCACAGTTAATATCTATAGCCTTCATCATTAAAAACGGGTGTTTACTGCTATTTTTATAGCGTTTATTTCTAATTCTCTTTCAATATATAATTTTTCTGAAGCTTGTTGACTAATTTCTATGAACTGGATCATATCACCAGGTTTCAATTGAGCACACAGAGTAAGATCTACAGTTGCCACTTGTGCAATTCTGGGATAGCCCCCTGTAGTTTGACAATCGGCCATAAGCAGTACCATTTTTCCACTTCCGGTTACCTGGATTGTTCCTGGTATAACAGCCGTACTAAGCAGTTCTTCTTTTTTATTGCGCTCCATTATTTGGCCTTCCAAATTGATTCCCATTCTATTGCTATCTATTCCGGTTTTATAAGGTGTAGAAAGTAAATTGGTGATTGATTTTTGATCAAACCATGCAGATTCTCTGCCCATTATTATTCTGATTGTTTTTCGGTTTGAAGTACTCAACATTCTTGTAGATATACCCCATTTGGTAAAATTTACCTTATCGCCTTTAAGCTGATTGTATATTTGTAAAGTATTATCTACATGTTTTTCAATATTGCTTAGTTGATCTTTAGTCTGTAAGGCTCTTCCATTATAGCCGCCAAAGCCAGCTGTAAGGTAAGTGCTTCTGCTACCAAGTACATTGGGAATATCCCATCCTCCAGCTACGGCTAAATATGTTCTTGCTCCATTGTTGTTATTTTGCAATTTAACTATTGATCCTTTTGGTAAAAATATAGGGCGATGCTGTGGTAATTTTATTTCATTGGTAACCAGCGTTGCACCGTCTCCGGCATAAGCAATCAGTATGTCTGTATCAGCAATAAATTCGGCAGCTGCATAGGTAAATTCGATGGTAGCTAAATCATCAGCATTGTTTAAAGCAATATTAGCTAATCTTGCTGAAAAGAGGTCCATCGCTCCCGATAATGGAACTCCATCTGAGCGGTAATTAAACCGCCCCAAATCTTGTACTGTAGTAAGTAATCCAGCTTTAAAAATACTGATTTCCATTTTTAAAGGCATGATAATCGATTAAATTCGAGAAGTGAAACTGGTTTAAACATTACTTCATCTCCTGCGCACAACAAGGATGGCCGATCACGGTGGATATCGAACATTTTTAAAGGCGTTTGTCCGATAATCTGCCAGCCACCAGGTGTTTGAAGTGGGTAAATACCGGTTTGATTTCCGGCAATACCAACTGAGCCAGCAGGTATTGAGCTACGTGGATTTGGTTTTCTGGGACTTGCGATTCTCTGATCCATTCCACCGAGATAAGCGAATCCAGGCGTAAAACCAATCATAAATACCCGGTATTTATTGGCGCTATGGAGTTCGATTACTTTTTCGGTCGTAATTTCGTTTATTTCTGCAACTTCATGCAAATCCATTCCGAATATTTCATCATAACAAACCGGAATGGTTATTACAGCATTTTTAGTATGTTCATTTTTATATGTTTCTTGTTTTAAATGGTTGAGGTAAAAGCTAACTTTTTCGAAGCTGTTCCGTCCATTTAAATCAGCGTAAAAAACAGTTAAAGTATCATAATAAATGGTTAGGGTTGTGTAAGCCGGTACACAATTGATAAATCCTGAGAAAGGATTTTGCTTTAAAAGATTATTAAAACCACGAATTTCTTCGGCTATTCTTTCGCTTATTATATTGCCGAATTCAAGTGTTACTGCTTGGTCTCCTAAGGGAAAAATATTGAATGAATAATTAAATAATGGTGCTTTCATTTAGGGTACCCTGCATAATTTACTAAATTATAAAAAGATACCTAAAAGTGCACTAAAAACCTTAATTTACATCTAGCGCCGATCTGTAATGCGATCATTGCAATCGAATTTAATACATTAAATCCGATTGCAAAAAAATGAATGATATTATTTCTCAGTGCCCGACTTTACACTAACAGCTTTCTTTTTTCTGAAACTAGCAAATGTCATGGGGCTTTTTGCCGGGCGTTCATCACCTAACAATACTCCCCATTGTTTAAAAGATTCCGTTCTGTCGAAAATAACTTTCAGTACGGCCACAATAGGCAAAGCGAGGAACATACCGGAGACGCCTGCAATGCTACCACCGATAAATACGCCAAGGATGGCAAATAAGGCATTGATTTTAACCTTAGAACCTACAATGCGTGGCATCAGGATGTTGTTATCCAAGAATTGAACGAAGGCAATAACCAATAATACCGTAATTACCGGCCATAACTCTTGCGATGAAGTAAGGGTGAGCAGTACACCGATTACATTGCCAATTAAAGCACCCACATAAGGGATCAGGTTTAATATGGCAAAGATTACGCCTATCAGCAAAGCATGTTTAATGCCGATCAGCATCAATATTCCACCCAATAAAATAGTCATATAGCTAATTTGGATCAATAAGCCGATTAAATAGCTTTTGATGATTGATTCGGTTTCATAAATGGCTTCCTTCACTTTGGGGTGATCGTCGGTTTTAAACCACATGAAAATAAAACGCAATAAAATATCTTTATAAAAAAGCATTAAATAGATATAAATGGGAAGCAGGCCGATAAAGACGAAAATACCGCTCAGGGTAACTGCTGCACCACCGGCAAGCGAAGTGCCCATGTTCATAAGATCGTCGCTCTTAGCCTGTATAAAAGCTTTCTGCTGTTTATCATTGTAATGCGTAATGCGACTGATCCAATCACTTAAGGAGTTGATATGCTGGGTTACATTGGCTTTAATCTGCGGAAAATCTTTAACCAGAATACCGATCTGATTGGAAAAGAACCACACAATTAAGGCTACAAACAGGGCAACCAACAAAATGGGCAGGATAATGGCCAATGTTTCGGGAACTTTTTTGCGTTTCAAAAAGCGGTAAACTGGCAACAACATAATGCTGATGAAAAAGGCCATCAACATGGGCATAATAATATCCCGACCGATTACCATAACAGCTACAATGGCCATAAGACCCAATAACTCTATAGCTCGTTTAACTGTTAAGGGTAAATTGTTAGTCATAAAAGCTTATTCTGATTTCAGTTCTAAACACAGGCAGCGTAAAAATGTTTTAAAATCATCGAAAATGCCATGTGGGAAATAGATGATGTAATATGGAAGTGAGGGGCGGGGAGTCTCGCGTTTAGCGCTATGCGTCAGTTAGCTCGTTTTGAGTTAAGGGTTTAGCGTTTGGAAACAATTAACCAATTAACCAATTTGGGGTTGAGGGTTTGGCATTTGGGGGCAATTAACCAGTTTCAACAGTTAACCGGATTAACCCATTCCACGAAAAAATTACTTCCTCCTAATGATATACCGATAGATTAGACTTATTTTTGCGCCTTTAATACTGTACATGAACAATCAAGATACCATTGTTGCCTTATCAACTCCATCAGGATCGGGAGCCATTGGCGTAATCCGCTTATCGGGACCTGATGCTATTTCTTTAACCAATGCCGTTTTTGCCGGGAAAGATTTAGAACAGCAGGCTTCGCATACCCTTCATTTTGGTTTGATAAAAGATGGTAATCATATTGTTGATGAAGTTGTAGCAGGATTGTTTGTAGCGCCAAAATCGTACACGAAAGAAAATGTGGTCGAAATTTCCTGTCATGGTTCAAACTATATCATTCAGCAGATTATTAACCTGCTCATTAGCAAGGGCGCTAGAGCAGCCAAACCTGGCGAATTTACCTTACGTGCCTTCTTGAATGGCGCTTTTGACCTAAGTCAGGCAGAAGCAGTGGCCGATTTAATTGCTTCTAACTCGAAGGCTTCGCACGATGTGGCCATGCAGCAGATGCGTGGTGGTTTTGCCAATGAACTCAAAGGATTGCGCGAGCAGCTCATCCATTTTGCTTCAATGATAGAGCTCGAACTCGATTTTGCCGAAGAAGATGTTGAGTTTGCCAACCGCGAGCAGTTAAAGAACCTGGTTGTTAAAATTAACTATGTGCTGCAAAGGCTGATTTCCTCTTTCGAAATGGGCAATGTAATTAAAAACGGCGTACCCATTGTTATTGCAGGTAAACCTAATGTGGGTAAATCGACCTTGTTAAATGCCCTTTTAAACGAAGAACGCGCCATTGTTTCGGATATTGCCGGTACTACCCGCGATACTATTGAAGATGAACTCACCATAGGTGGCATTGTTTTCCGCTTTATTGATACTGCCGGAATACGCGATACGGCCGACATTATTGAAGCCTTGGGCGTTGAGCGTACCCTAGAGAAAATGAAACAGGCCAAACTGATAATTTACATGGCCGATGCCGCGCAAAGTATTTCGGAAATTGAAGAGCAGGTGAGGGGATTGGAACAACTGCAGATCCCCTATTTAATTCTTGTAAATAAGGCCGACCTCATCAGTGAAGTCCAACGTAAAGCTTTCGAAAAACTGAACGTTGTTTTTATATCGGCCAAAGAAAAGATTGGTATAGACGAATTAAAAACAACTTTATTGGAACAAGTTAACCTGCACCATATCAACACCAGCGAAACATTGGTTACCAATATCCGCCATGTAGAAGCCCTTAAACAAACAGAACATGCCCTGCAAAGGGTACTGGATAATGTAGATAATCCGGTTACCTCTGATTTTCTGGCCATGGATATTAAGCAGGCACTGCATTATCTTGGCGAAATTACCGGAACAGTTACGACAGATGATTTGCTGGAGAATATTTTTACCAAGTTCTGTATCGGCAAGTAATCCTATGGATTTAGTCGACTATTGACTAAAAACGACAATTAAATCGCTAATTATTAACTAATTAACGATTTTTTTATGTCCAATGTTTTCGTAATTTGCCCCTGTTATTCAATGTTTTGTAGCGTATTTGTAGCTTTTTTTGACAAGGGAATCTGAATAGTGTATTGTATGTTCAATGTCCAGTATTAACTGATCATAGAAGCCCATAGAAGCACTACAAAGCAAGAAAATGGGAGACTTAACTTATGAGCAGTAATTTAAAAATCTTAAGGAAATGTGAGTGCTGTAACCAGACTTTCATCGCGAAGAAGACGGTGACCCGGTTCTGTGGCAAAGCCTGTAATTCTAGGTACTATAAGTCTAAAGCAAGGGCGGATAAGATACAGTCTTCTGATCTTGAAACGGTATCCAGGGATTTTAAATACCAGGTTTCACATTTGGACAGGGAAGTACTATCTGTAGCTGAGGTTGCTTATCTATTGCGTTCGCACAAGGGAACGGTCTATGGGATGATCAATAGCGGAACGCTGAAGGCTGCGAAGATACATACACGCAAAACGGTGGTTCTCCGGATGGATTTTCTCTCCCTTTTTGATCAGCAGATGTGGCTGAAAGATATAGCAAAGAAACCGGTAGAACCGCAAAAATCAGATGATGAATCTGCTCCGAGCTATTATACCACCGCCCAGGTCATTGCTTTATTTGGAAAATCCAGGGAAGCGGTCTACACAATGCTGCAGCGGAGCGGGATAGAAAAGGTCAAAGTCGGCAAAGAGATTCTGATCCCAAAAGATGCGGTAGATAAGCTTTATAAACAGAAGTCGGTTCCCAGGGCAGATCCGTTAGATGGGGAACGCAAAGCCAATCAGCGGTTGGCCTCGAAACCTATCAGAATATCGGACTGCTATTCGATAGAGGAATGTGTTCAGCTTTTGGGAAAGGAGCGGGGACTTTTATACGCTATTTTTAAGAGACGAAATGTTCCCAAGTTACGGGTCGGGCATTACGTATACTTCCTGAAACGGGCGGTAGACAAAATCGCTAAAGATGCGATGCAGGTCAGCATGGTAATTAACGATGAATTATGACTAATAAGGGTAATAATGATTTGTTAGTCAGTTTTTTGCGAGGGTTTTGGTGAGCGTTTTGCTTTGAAAATAGATTTGCTTTTAGCAATTTTATACTTCTTCAAACTACCACTCCCCTCAAGGAAACTTGCTAGCCACCTGCTATCCACCAGATAAATCGGCTCTTGTTGTGATTAGCCTAAATAAAAATGAATAAATAATATTTAATGGCACTAGAAATATGCCTGTCTAACCAATTATAAAACCAAATATGTCCAACGTAAAACTTAGAGCGAAAGCGCTCAGGAACAATAGGCAGACGCTTTTTTTGGATTACTATCCACCATTGTTAAATCCAGCAACGGGAAAAAGTATCCGTTTTGTCTGCCTGAGGTTATATCTTTTCACCAAGCCCGAAAACGACTTTCAGCGCAAGCATAATAAGCAGACGCTGATTACGGCCAATACGGTGTGTGCGCAGCGGCAGATCGAACTGCAGAACAGGCGGTTTGGGCTGGTATCGGAGCATGAAAGGGAAGCGAGCTTCATTGAGGTATACCGGCAGGTGGCCAGGCAGAGGAGGCAGGGCGTCCATGACCAGTGGGAAATGTCCCTGCGGTATTTTATTGCTTTTTGTGGAAGGGAGATTATACTGCCGGAACTGACCGATTATCTCTGTGAGGATTTTAAGAATTATTTGCTCAGTGGTCCGGGTATAGCGCGGTACGGCAGGCCGATCAAAAGAAATACGGCAGCAAGTTACTTTGCCAAATTCAGGGCAGTGCTGCGGGTACTGTACAGAAAACGCCTGATACCGATCGATCTCCACAGTATGGTAGATCCGATCAGGCCGAAGGAGACGCATAAAGAACGTTTGACAATGGAGGAGTTTAGGCTGTTGGCCAATACGCCTACTGATTCTGAACTGATGAAATGTGCGGCTATGTTTTCAGGATTAACGGGACTTCGCTGGTCGGATGTTTCGACTTTGAAATGGTTCAATATCAGGGGCAGGTTTGGGAGTTTTGAAATCCAGTTTTCGCAGGAGAAGACCGAAAGTGCAGAGGTGCTTCCGATTTCTGATCAGGCTTATAGCTACCTGGGCGATAGAGGGGCTGGGGGATCATTATTATTTCCTGGGCTTGTTTACAGCAGGCTAAAGTCATTCTTTACCAAATGGCTTTCGGATGCGGGAGTTGATAAGAATATCACTTTCCATAGTTTCCGGCACACCTTTGCGACTTTGCAGTTGGAGCTGGGTACGGACATTTATACGGTATCTAAGATGCTGGGGCACCGGGTGCTGAAGAATACGGAGGTGTATGCGAAGATCGTGGATAAGTCGAAACGGATTGCTGCGGATAAGAATCTGCTTCTGGGTGATCCTGAGGAAGTGGAAGATAAGGTTTGCGTCGGGGAAGAAAATGAGATGCCAGGTGTAAGGAAAGGCATTTTTATTCTTCACAAAAATGAAGAGAAGATCGTTACCGGTTGAGAACTGGCAACCATTCTTTCAGCTGTTAAAACCGGTCGGCAAGAACATCTGATCTATTAAATTCCTAATTATTTGGAGTTTATAAAAACTTGTATACCTTTGTAAAATATTATTACCGAATTTAGGTAATAAAAATAAATTTAAACTAATGGAGATAGCCTATAGTTCGAATAAGATTAAAAAGCAATTAAGTTCACCTTCTGAGATCATGAAGGCATTCGGCGTTATGGCCAAAAAAGTCCAGAGTAGATTGGACGATATTATTGCATCTCCAAATCTGGAAGTGCTCTGCCAGATCCCTGCCGCAAACTGTCATGCGTTATCGGGAAAACGCAGTGGGGAGTGGGCGCTGAATATTTCGCCCAACCACCGGATGATATTTGAACTTGATCACGATCCAGTACCTAAGAAAGACAATGGTGAAATCAATAAAATTGAAGTCACCGATATCAGGATTATAGAGACGACAGATTACCATTAATCCACAACAACAGCAAACATGAACACCAACAGTAAAATAGAAAGAGAATTATTGACAAAACCGGGCGATACGATATTGGAAACGATTGAGTACCTGAAAATGAGCCAGGCGGAGTTAGCCGAGAGGATGGGGAAGACTCCAGGGAAGATAAACGATATGATTTCTGGGAAAGCACCGATAAGCGTAAATACCGCTATGCAATTGGAAAAGGTGCTTGGGATCGATATGCAGTTTTGGTTGAACAGAGAAATGCACTATCGCGAGAAACTAGCGCGGATAGAACAGGAAGAGTTTTTGGAACAGTGTATTGATTGGGCAAAAGAACAGCCGATAAAGGATCTGCAGAAACTGGGCTACATTAAGAGTTCGAAACTCGGAACTGAGATGGTTGAGGAATGTCTTCATTTCTACGGTGTTGCAACGCCTGTTCAGTGGAACAGCGTTTATGTTGATACCTATGTTCATACGGACTTTCGCAAGAGCAATGCGAACACAAGTTTGCTAAGCAGTATGGCCGCATGGTTAAGAATCGGAGAATTAAAAGTAAGAGACGAGCGGCTTCCAAATTATGATAAAGATGCTTTCAAAGTCATCCTTGAAAATCTAAAATCAATAGTGGAAGAACAACCTGAAGATTTTGCCAGCAAACTCAAATCTATGTGTGCCACCGCTGGCGTTGCTGTGATCTATTCACAAAGCCTTTCAAAAGCGCCGATAAGTGGTGCTGCCAGATGGATTGGAGGTACCCCGGTTATTCAAATTACAGACCGTTATAAGACAAACGATCACTTTTGGTTTACGTTTTACCACGAAGCCGGACACATTCTGCTCCATGGTAAAAAAGATGTCTTTATTGAAGATTTTGAAGGGGTAGAGAATGATCAGAAAAAGGAAAATGAAGCCAATGATTTCGCGAGGGACTGGTTGTTACCGGATTCGTTTCTTGAACTTGTCGAAGGGGATATAGATGAAAGGTTGGTTCGGAAAATTGCTAGGAAATTTCTTACGCATCCAGCAATAGTGGTGGGTAGATTGCATCATTTAAAAAAAATGCCCTATCATTTTGGGAACGACTTCAAATCCAAAATTAATTTAAATCATTTAATCTAGTACTTGAAAAACGCTCATGGACTCACCCGTATATATACCTGTTTTTAGACTGAGACAACAAGAAAAGGATGTGCTGACATCATTTGATTTTGGAAAGGAAATTTATCCATACATCGAAATCTTTAAAAAGCATCTTAGGAAACCTCCTCCGCGAAAACCAAACGCAAAGAGCCAACAAAAGGAACCCAAGAAGTTTTATGAGCACTTTTTGCCTGTTCTGAATAAGATCAAAAGTGAAAAAGTATTTGTCGATCTGCCGGTGCATCTGATGCGTAAGAAAAAAATGAAGGACGATGTGATCGAATTCCTTTCGACAGTTGTGGAGAGTAGGGCTGAAAGAACAAGACATATGATAAGCCTCTCGGGTTGCAAAAACATGATACCTGTCATCAGCACTTACGCGCAGATCACCAGTGAAAAGGATAGCATAAAATTGCAGGAAGCTGATCTGAGGGGAGTTTTTGGAACGATTGCATTTCGAACGTCCGAAAAGACGCTCTATAGTGATCTTCAGCAGATCGAAGCGGTTGCGCAGTCCCAGGATTTTCTTTTTATAGATATCGGTGAAGCAAATCTTGCCAATGAAGACGATTTTGAAGCGGCAGAATACCTGATGAGAAAACTCAAAAGTTTTAATATGTGTACCATTGTTTTGATGAATAGTGCTTTATCGCACAATCTGACCAATAGTGGGCTTGCGCATGGGGAAATCATAGCGGGCACATCAAATATGTTGATGGAGAAATTCGGCGAGCTCGGTGCACATTGTTTTTCCGACTTTGCCGGAGTAAAGAAAGATCTGATCGAGGAAGGAGGCATTTTAAGCCCGGGACTATTATTTTATGATCCTGTAGAGAATGTCTACTATGGGTTTCGTGGAAGGAAATGGGGAAAATATGAGAAACGGAACTGTGATGATATCAGAGGGGTTATTCTAAAAGATCTGCTAATCTCGGATTTCATCCGTAGAATGAAAGAATCCCATCTGCAATATCTGGGGAAACAGAACCAGGGCTGGAACCTGGTTGAGGGAATGTGGGACGAAACAATTCAGTGGCGCATCCCGGCCAGACTCAAGCGGATATCAATGGAACACTATCTTCACTGTATGCGCACCAAGATATTGGCCGGTATCTTTAACAACTAGCCATATATGATGGCGGGATTGATGTTTTTATTGAAAAAGAATTGCAGATCGACCGGTAATATTTCGTTTGCGTGCTCTACAATGAAATTCCAGCGCCTGCTATACCTGGCTTTCAGGGCGAGCTTGAATTGGGTATTGATATCGGCCGGTGTAAAATAGCCTAGAATGTCAGAAACCTCTTGTTGCCCGAAATATTTTGAGATTTCTTTTTTTGTTAACAGACTTAACTGGCTTACCGGATCAGTTTTTTTATTAAAAACAGGTTTTCTGACAAAGGAATAGTGGTCTTTGCCAGCGGTTATTATACCAAAACTTTTGGGGATAATGTCATAACACTTGTCAAGGTGTCTTTGGTGAATCAGGATGTTGTTAAATTCAAAAGCATCGAGGTAATCGCGGGACTGTTTCGCAAGCTTATCCAAATTATCGAGATTTGATTTTATTTCGTAACTGGTGGTGTAACCATTGATAGTCAAAAAATCGACCCTACTTTTTTTAACCCTTATTTCGTAGGCTGCTACAAGGTCAGTATTTTTGAAAGCGTCGAATAATCGGTACTTTAACACCTGCTCACCTTCGTACCCGTCGATGATGAGTTCACTGATTTTTTTATGCAGGTCAGGTCTGCAAATATTACCGAGTATATCCTCAGGATAAAAAGCGCTCAAGAGGTGTCTCAATTGAGGGGTATAATCCAGCGGGTTATAGCTTTTGACTATTTCCTTTATCAGTTTGGAATTTACGGATATGTCTTCTGCGATGTTCATAGGATTAGGCCGGAAAATTAGCTAAAAAGATTAGCTGTTAAAAATAATGTTTTAAATATTACCCGGATTTGAATCCGGTAGATGCTGTACAAGCTTGGAAAGTACCGGTTTTATGTTCGTTTTCAGTTAGTTGTTTTTTATTTGGGCATTACCGGGTTTTTGATTTTGGCCGGCGCACGATTGCTGCCTGCCGGCTCCGCCCGGCTTTTTGCTTATACGGTTTGGATTGCTTATTTGTTTGATAGAATAAAATGGATTGACTTTTCATCAAGAATGAATTGTGCACTTCCCAAAATTCAGACCAGTTAAAAGTATAATTCTAGACCGAGCGCAGCGAGGCTATTAGAAAAAACTATTAATTTTAATTGGTAATATGAAAAGAATCAAGTTTACGGAATCTC
>NZ_JBPZIR010000013.1:0-50255 GCF_051857575.1 Pedobacter sp. GSP4
TTCCGAACAGAGAAGTTAAGCCCACCAGAGCCGATGGTACTGCGGTAACACGTGGGAGAGTAGGTCGGTGCCAGATCTTAAAGAGAAACCCTTCAATAGAAATATTGGAGGGTTTTCTTGTTTACGGGCAGATTAAAGACGAAAGCATAAAGACGAAAGCGAAAAATGTAATACAACAGCTTTAAGGCCTTGGTCTTTTTCCTTTAAGCTTTTTAAACCATTAAGAAGTTAAGAAGATAAGTTGGTTTTCAGGTTTAACAGCGTAGGATATTAAATATTATTAATGTCCTTGATCCCTTAATGGTCGGAGGCAACGCAATCCGTTAATATTTATTGGTTTTTTCGCTGATACGGCAGGCTTTCTTAATGTTCTTAATTCCTTAATGGTCAACGGGAGCAGTGAATAGCTTTTACCTTTGTTTTCCCTCAGATTAGGCTGATCACCGAAGAACAATATTCCTTAAATATTCACCCCATCAGAAGTTAAATAGCCCTGATGGCAGTGGAAATCCCTTTTGGTTGGCAATTAAACCCGTTTACACCGAAAACCTCCAAAAGGATTGAAACGCACAGCAGGACAGAAACTTTACCATAAGCACAGGTTTTGCGCTTCAAAAAATAGAAATCATAAAATGGCAATGCTGATTAGGACTGACTATTAACCAAAATATTGTTTTGATTATTTATTTCTAAGTTTGGCTGTGAGCAATTATGGTAATTTTCATCATTTTCAATCAACTTTAAGGTTTATGGTGTTTTAGTTTTACCATAGAGCCGCTCTAGGAAGTTCTAACGTACTTATGGCAAATCACTAATGGCAAAGCATACTTTGATAATTGTTTGCTGCTGCAGGGATGAGATTGTTAATGGAAGCAAATAATTAAAATGATGTTGATAATTTAAAGCTATTTTGAAACTGATTTATTGCTAAATATGTTAATATCATAAGGTTTGCCATAATATTTGGTTATCTTTGCTTTTACAAATATATAAACACGAATAATGAGTTTTTTTGCAGATAAAAGAAGGGAAGTAATGGTGCATATAGAAAAATATATGCTTGAGATGATGGATACCTATCTTAAACCAATTGATACAAACTGGCAACCGTCTGATTTTCTTCCTGATTCTACTAGCGAAACATTTTATCAAGATATAAGAATATTGAGGGATAATGCTAAAGACCTTTCTTACGATCTGGTAGCCGTATTAATCGGTGATACAATTACAGAAGAAGCTCTTCCAACTTACGAATCGTGGTTGGCCATGGTGCAAGGCCCAAGCATGAAAGAAGATGGTGGTTGGATGAAGTGGAACAGACATTGGACTGCTGAAGAAAACCGTCATGGTGATTTATTAAACAAATATTTGTATCTATCTGGCCGTGTTGATATGCGCCAGATGGAAATATCAACCCAGTATCTTATTGCTGATGGTTTTGATATTGGTACTGGTCACGATCCGTACCGCAACTTTATTTATACCTCTTTCCAGGAGATGGCAACCAATATTTCGCACAGGCGTGTAGCTTCTCTGGCTAAGAAAGATGGTGATACTTTATTGTCGAAAATGTGCGGTGTTATTGCATCTGATGAGGCCAGACATGCCAAAGCATACAAGGATTTTATGAACCGTATTTTTGAAGTGGATCCTAACGAGGCAATGCTTGCTTTTGAAGACATGATGCGCAAGAAAATTGTGATGCCAGCACACTTTTTACGTGAAGTAGGTCTTAAAATTGGTCAAACCTTTGGTCATTTCACTGATGCTGCTCAGCGTTTGGGGGTGTATACCGCAATTGATTATGTTGATATTATGCAACAGCTAATTATTGACTGGAAAATTGAAGGCATGCGTGATTTGAATGAAGCTGGAGAAAAAGCACGTGATTACATTATGGCTTTGCCATCGCGCTTACTACGAGTTGCGGAAAGAATGAAAAATCCGACTATTGATTATAAATTCAGTTGGATTGCTGGATAAGCAAATGTCCGCTTAAAATATTTAAAACCTATTGCTTTTTGCAATAGGTTTTTTTATGCCTTTTTATTTAAAACAACCTCTTGAGAGGGCAGATCAAGTGGTTTTAAGCTTTATCCCCGTACGAGGTTTATTATTACATATTCCTTCTGTACTGCCCGCCAACTTCGTATAATGCATTGCTGATTTGCCCTAGCGAACAGATTTTACAAACTTCCATCAGTTGTTCAAAAATATTATCGCCTGCAACAGCTGATTTTTGGAGCTGTTTTAATAATGATGCAGCTTTGTCCACATTACGCTCCTGAAACTTCTGTAAGGCCTTAATCTGGTATTGTTTTTCTTCTTCGGTGGCCCTAATTACTTCTCCTGGAATAATTGTTGGTGAACCATTCTTATTTAAAAAAGTATTTACTCCTACAATAGGATATTCTCCGGTGTGTTTGAGGGTTTCGTAATATAAACTCTCTTCCTGAATTTTACCTCGTTGGTACATGGTTTCCATGGCACCTAAAACGCCACCACGATCATTTATGCGCTTAAATTCGGCAAGAACGGCGTCTTCTACAAGATCTGTTAACTCTTCTATAATAAAGGCGCCCTGCAATGGGTTTTCATTTTTGGCCAATCCAAGTTCCCTGTTAATAATCAACTGTATGGCCATGGCCCGCCTTACCGATTCTTCTGTTGGGGTGGTAATGGCTTCATCGTAGGCATTTGTATGTAGGGAATTGCAATTATCGTAAATGGCATACAGCGCCTGCAATGTTGTACGGATATCGTTAAAATCTATTTCCTGTGCATGCAGCGATCTTCCTGAAGTTTGTATATGGTATTTAAGTTTTTGCGAACGATCGTTACCCTTGTATTTGTTTTTGATGGCTTTTGCCCAAATTCTGCGCGCTACACGGCCAATTACGGCGTATTCAGGATCAATTCCATTGGAGAAGAAAAAGGATAAGTTAGGTGCAAAATCATCAATGTGCATGCCCCGGCTTAAATAATATTCAACAAATGTAAAACCATTGCTCAGCGTAAATGCCAATTGAGAGATCGGATTTGCACCGGCCTCTGCAATGTGGTAGCCTGAAATGGAAACGGAATAGAAGTTTCTAACCTTTTCATCGATAAAATATTTCTGTATATCGCCCATCATGCGGAGGGCAAACTCAGTAGAAAATATACAGGTATTCTGTGCCTGGTCTTCTTTTAAAATATCAGCCTGAACGGTTCCTCTAACCGAGCTGATGGCTTTTGCCCTTATCTGCGCATAAATATCGGCTGGTAAAACTTGGTCGCCTGTTACGCCGAGCAGCATTAAGCCTAAACCATCATTTCCCTGTGGAAGTGTTCCATTGTACGATGGCCGTTCTGCGTTTTTAGTTTTGTAAATAGACGCTATTTTAACCTCGACTTCTTTTTCTAAGCCGTTTTGGATAATGTATTTTTCGCATTGCTGATCAATAGCTGCATTCATGAAAAAGCCCAAAAGCATAGGAGCAGGGCCATTAATTGTCATGGATACAGAGGTTGATGGCGCACAAAGATCAAAACCGGAATAGAGTTTTTTAGCATCATCCAAAGTGGCTATGCTTACCCCTGAGTTACCGATTTTACCATAAATATCAGGTCGGGTGTGTGGATCTTCGCCATAAAGGGTAACTGAATCAAAAGCTGTTGATAGGCGGTGTGCGGGCTGCCCTAACGATACGTAATGAAATCTTTTGTTGGTTCTTTCAGGGCCACCTTCTCCGGCAAACATCCTGGTTGGATCTTCTCCATCTCTTTTTAAAGGGAAGACCCCTGCTGCGTAAGGAAACTCGCCAGGAAGATTCTCTGTTAACAGCCATCTTAAAATATCGCCCCAATCTTCATACCTTGGGAGGGAAACCTTCGGAATATTGAGTTTTGAAAGCGACTCGTAAAATAATGGCTGCTTAATTTCTTTATCGCGTACCTTATAAATAAAAAACTCTTCTTTATAAGCCCTTTTGGTATCGGGCCATTGGCGTAGTAGTCTTTTACACTCCCCATCCAGTTGTTCTTCAAAGAAAGTGAAGGTTGCATTTAGGCTCTCAGACACCCCGTCCTGCGGACACCCCTCTGAAAGAGGGGAATTCTTATCGGCTAACAAATCAATTACGCCTTTAAGCTGGTACATCTTTCTAGCTATTGTGGTCTGTTTATCTACCCACTCATTGTACATTTGGCTCGATTCGGCAATTTCTGCAAGGTATCTGATGCGATCGGGCGGAATAATGTAAATCTTCTCCGATTGATCTGCCGTCAGTTCCATCTTTGCTTTAAAATCTGTACCGGTTTTCAGTTTAATCTGCTCCATTAAGGCAACAAACAGGTTGTTCATGCCCGGATCATTAAACTGAGAAGCCATAGTGCCGTAAACGGGAATTTCTTCGTCTTTGGCATCAAAAATATTATGGTTACGCTTATATTGCTTGCGTACATCTCTTAAAGCATCTAAAGCACCGCGTTTATCGAACTTATTGATGGCCACCAAATCAGCAAAATCCAACATGTCGATTTTTTCCAATTGTGTAGCTGCACCAAATTCAGGTGTCATTACATACAGCGAAACGTCGCAATGTTCGGTAATTTCGGTATCAGATTGACCAATGCCGGAGGTTTCTACGATAATTAAATCATAGCCAGCAGCCTTGCATATATCGATGCTCTCCTGCACATTTTTAGAAAGGGCAAGGTTGGCCTGCCTGGTAGCTAAAGAGCGCATATAGACCCTGCTGTTGTTAATCGCATTCATGCGGATACGGTCGCCCAGTAAAGCGCCCCCTGTTTTTCTTTTCGAAGGATCGACCGAGATAATGGCAAGTGTTTTATCTTTTACTTCGACCAAGAAACGGCGTACAAGCTCATCTACTAAAGATGATTTTCCGGCACCGCCCGTTCCGGTAATCCCTAAAATGGGTGCAGTATTATTTTTGGATAGTTTCTTTAATTCATCAACAAATTTTTGAGCACCTTCGGGGTCATTTTCTGCAACGGTAATGGCTCCGGCAATGGCTTTGATATCTTTTGTTGGGATGGTATCTAGCTCGGTGATATTGGCTTTGGTAACAAAATCTGTTTGTACCAGCATATCATTAATCATGCCCTGTAAACCCATCTTGCGCCCATCATCTGGTGAGTAGATTTTGGAAATTCCGTAAGCTTGCAGTTCTTCAATTTCTGAAGGTAAAATTACACCACCGCCACCAGCAAATATCTTGATATGACCTGAACCTTTTTCCTGTAGCAGATCGTACATGTATTTAAAGTATTCGATGTGCCCGCCCTGATACGAGGTCATGGCAATACCCTGAACATCTTCCTGAATGGCGCAGTTTACCACTTCATCTACAGACCGGTTATGGCCAAGGTGGATTACTTCCGCTCCTGACGATTGCAGGATACGGCGCATAATATTGATTGTTGCATCATGCCCATCAAACAGGGATGCGGCTGTGACAAAACGGATTTTATTTTTGGGTTTATATATTTTTACTTGTTGCATACTATGGGATTTAGCAGATGGGGTATACTAAATGATCAACCCCTGTTCCAAATATTTGGTATGCAAATGTACTAAATTAAGCAGCTTAAAGCACGAATACCCTATACCGTTATGGCTTTTGGTTCAGTTATAATTCCTTTCCAAACTGTAATAAATAGCCATTATTGTCGTAAATGGCGAATTCGCGCATGCCGTATTCAAAATCTTCGAGCGGGTAGCAGATTTCGCAAACATCCTTTAGGCTTTCCCACAGTTCGGCCACCTCATTGGTATATATGTAAAACGAGCCGCTCATGATTGATTTAGGGAAGGGACGGTGTTCGTTAGGTGTTGAAAACATAATTTCTATTTGGTTTTTGCTCAGAGCAAACCAACTTAGATCGTCCAGTTTGGCCACACAGGTAAAGTTTAATATTTCTGTATAAAATTTTAAGGTTGCCGCCATATCATGCGAGTTAAGCATAGGCGTAAGTTTGATGGCGTTATAGTTTGACATAATCTAAAATAAGAAAAAACGGAGAGTTTTTACACGTTATCCTCATTTTGAAGATATGGTATGGTATAAAAATTAATATGGATTACTGTTCCCGAGGCCGTCATTTCGAGCTGATCCGATAGCTATCGGGTGAAGCGAAGTCGAGAAATCTATGATCATAGATCTATCCATTCCACTTCGTTTCAGTCGAGATGACGACTCCTACAAAACAAAAAAACTATGCCGGTTAGCATAGTTTTCTTAAAATTATTTATTGGTAATCTCTGTTATCGGTTCTCCAACAGTTCCGTTTGGTGTTTGTATGTGGAGCAACGCAGCTAGGGTAGGTGCAATATCTGTCATGTAATGCATTTTATTTGTAGCGCCTGCTTTGATTCCCCAACCCATAAAAACCAATGGAATGTGCGAATCGTATGGGTTCCAGTTCCCATGTGTGGTACCGGTACTGCCACCGTTAAACCAATTTGGATTTAAAACATAGTAAATATCACCGCTTCTGCGTGCATTATAACCATTGGTAATCATCTTCTTCTGGGTTTCCTGAAGGGTTGTTTGCGATATTTTTGCAATATCTACCGCATTTTGGAATCCATCAAGTCGTTTCAAAAAATCTACAGAAGCTGATTTAATTACATCGAAGCTAACATTGCCTTTATCTGTTTTATCGTGATCGAAAATGATCTGGTTGTTCATCGATCTTAAAACGATGTTGTTTACCTTAAATTTCTCGTTCAGAAAAGCATTTAACTTATTGGCAACATCTCTATCGTTTACCACACCTGCCGGTAAATGGTTTTCCTGCATAAATGCCGGTACATGTGCCGCGCCATGATCGGCAGTTAAGAATACGGTATAGTTTCCTTTGCCCACTTTTTTATCCAGATAGTTGAAAAACTCTTCAAAATCTTTATCCAAACGTAAATAGGTATCTTCTGCTTCTACAGAATTAGGTCCATAAGCGTGACCTACATAATCGGTAGATGAACAGCTAACAGCTAGGAAATCGGTAATGTTATCCTGTCCAAGATCTTCAGAAAGGATGGCCAGTTTAGCCAGATCTAAAGTAATGGTATTCCCGTAAGGGGTACTTCTGATGGCATCGAAATTTTTATCGATATTTTGGGTAAGCTGGTGCGGGAAAGTACTGGTTTTACCTTCGTAGGCATTTTCATCTTTGGTACTGTTTACATAGGTATTAATTGGATACAATGTTTCCCAGTTTTTAGTATAGAATTTGTTTGCCAGTTTAAGTTTATTGTAATCGGCAATCCAGGTAGGTACTTCTTTCATGTAATATGTACTGGTAATCCAGTTTCCGGTACTGCCTTGATACCAGTATGCCGCATTTGCCGAATGACCTGCTGGCAGGATTGAACCTCTATCTTTTAAAGAAATACCAATTACTTTTCCTTTAAAATTGGTTGCCAGGCGCAACTCATCGGTAATGGTATTGGTTAACATGTTTTTTGGCGACATATTCCCTTCAGATGAAGGTGTGCTGCCCACAGTTGTTACGCTCGAATCTTCTGTACAGTATACATTCTTTTTGGTTTCCGGATCGTACCAATCGTTGCCGATAATACCATGGACCGCAGGAACTGAACCGGTGTAGATACAGGTATGCCCACAAGCAGTGTAAGTAGGTGTGTAAGGAATAAATGTATTTTCTACCGAAAAACCTTCATTGATCAATCTTTTAAAACCTCCATTGGTATAGCGGTTGTAGTAACGGTACAGATAATCCCAACGCATTTGATCTACCACAAGGCCAACCACCAATTTAGGACGGGCAATTGTTGCTGGAAATGCTTTTGGCTGCGCTGTTACTGGTTTCTTGGTTTGGGCAAAAGCCACCGGAATGGAGAGGAGTGATATGGAAAGGATTAAACTCGATATTTTATTCATTATGTTTTAGTTAAAGGGCTAAATTAATAACTTTTAAGTGAAGAAATTTTGAACTTTATGTAAAGATTTTATAGCGCTTCGGCCACCACAAATGTACTGCCACCAATAAAAACCAAATCTTTTGCATCGGCTGCCTGGATGGCCGCATCTTTTGCCTTGGCAACTGAGTCGAAACTATTTCCGGTTAGGTTAAATCCGGCAGCCTGTTGTTTAAGCTCATCTGCTGCTAAACCACGTTCTAAATCTGGTTTACAGAAATAATAGGTGGCGTTTTTGGGCATTAGGGATAAAACTTTGGAAATATCCTTATCCTTAACCATCCCGAAAACGACGTGCAGGTTTTGATAAGGTGTTTGGGAGATATTTTTGATGACTTCAGTAATGCCAGCTTCGTTATGGCCGGTATCGCATATTACCAACGGGTTTTTATGCAAAGTTTGCCAGCGGCCCTGCAAACCGGTCTGTTTTTTAACCTCGCTGATGCCTTTATAAATACTGGCCTCAACGGTTTTTATTTCAGTTTTTTCGTTAAGGACAGAAAGCGTTTCTAAAACGGTTAAGATATTTTTATGCTGATAAACCCCTGTTAAATCGCTCTGCAGATTTTTGTAGCGGATCTGACCATCCTGATACACTGAAAGGGAAAGTTTATTGTTTTTGATCTTGAAATCCTGGGCGTTTAGAACAGCATCGGCAAAAATAATGGGTGCAGCTTCGTCCGCGGCTTTTTTGATAAAAACCGGAGCAGATGCTGGATGTGTTTCACCAATTACAACAGGTATATTATTTTTGATGATCCCAGCTTTTTCTCCCGCAATTTCGGTTAAGGTATTGCCCAGCATATTGGTATGGTCTAGGCTGATGTTGGTAATTACTGAAATAAGTGGGGTAATGATGTTGGTCGAATCTAAACGGCCACCTAAACCCACTTCGATTACGGCTACATCTACCTGGTGTTTGGCAAAATGATCGAATGCCATGGCGACAGTTACCTCAAAGAAGGATGGTTCTGTTTTTTCGATCAGCTGCTGTTGGTCTTTTACGAACGATACAACTTCGGTCTTACTCATCATTTTTCCATTGATTCGGATGCGCTCACGGAAATCTTTCAGGTGTGGAGACGTGTATAATCCGGTTTTATAACCTTGGGCCTGCAACACCGATGCGAGCATATGGGAGGTTGAACCCTTGCCGTTTGTACCCGCAACATGGATACTTTTAAACTTGTTTTGCGGGTTACCCAATGCATTGCAAAAAATGATGGTATTGGTTAAATCTTTTTTAAATGCTGATGCGCCAACCCGGGTAAACATAGGGAGTTTACTGTATAAAAAATCAAGTGTTTGCTGGTAGTTCATAATTATGGCCCAAATATAAGCCGACTATCTTTATTCTGGAATGAAAGAAGAAGATTTTGTTAGGGAATGGTAACCTTTAAAGTTCATGGTTTTTGTGATGGTCTGTGAGGACACAGACCATGGAGAAAGAGGTTAAAAGGTTCTGATTTGATGCTTTTAGGTTCAAGCTAGAGGCTAAAAGGTTATAATTTGATACTTTTAGGTTCAAACTGGAGGCTAAAAGGTTATAATTTGATGCTTTTAGGTTCAAATTAGAGGCTCATCGAATCTGAGCGCAATTGGCATTAAATTCTATATTCCACTATACCTCAATCAAAACAAAAAATGGCCTGCGAAACGCAGGCCATTTTTGTTTTTTAATTAATCTAATTGAAGATTATAGCGGTTACTTCACTTTAAAATTAAACACTACTACGCCGGTTTGGTTATCTCCTCCAACATCAGTTTTGCTTAAAGATGATTTTAATACCGCTTGAATACATTTATTTACCAATTCGGTATCGGTAATGGTAGAACCCTTAAGTTCTTGATTAGCACGGATAATGTCGCCGTTTTTGTTGAAATAAATCCGGATGGCCACTCTACCCGTTTTTTGTCCATCATCCTGCGGGACTACCAAATTGGAGAAATGCCTTAAAGCGATAGGTTTATTACCGAAGCCAGAGCCACCTTCACCGTAATTGTTCGATAAAGGATCGCCGTTAACCGAACCTTGGTTGCCTGCAGTAGTACCTGTTCCATCGCCCTGGCCCTGGCCGGTATTCTTTTTGCCTTTATATAAAGCATTTTGGTTAATTACCGGTTTGGCAGGTTTTTCTTCTTCCTGTGCCGTTGGGGTAGTGGTTTTAGTTTTGGTAGGCTTGGTATTAACCGCCAATGCATCTTCGGTATTTTGCGTCTGTATTTCCTTTTCGCTCGATTCAGTTGAATTGTTTGGCGTAACCTTTTCTTCCGGTGTTACTTTTTCAGGTGCTTTTTGGTTTGCATTGGGATCAGCAGATGGTTCTTCAATACTGGTATAATCATCGCCCATACCTTCGGCCGATGTACCATAATTTACAACCATACCACCCATTCCTAAATCTTCCGGGGGTTGAAAAGATCCTATTACAATGAAAAAGCTTATCGCAAGCAGAAATACCATAATCCCTGTGGATATGGCAACGGCTTTTGGGTAATTATTTTCTTCTGCAGTGTTCATTATTTTTTAGGCTCAACTGCTAAAACAAGTTTTAATTTCAATTTGTTGGCTACATCGTAAGCCACCATGATGTTTTCTGCCGGTACATTTTTGGCCACGTATAAAATGATGGTCAAATCAGGGGCCAGTTTTTGATAGCCCTCTATTACGGGCTGTAACTGATCTTCTGTTGTTGGTTTCTTATCAACGAAATATTTTAAATTTTCGTCTATCGTTACCGTTACTGCTTTTTTGGCTGTAGATTGCTGTCCGCTTGATGATTGTGGCAATAACAATTTAACTATCTGAGGATTTACTACCGCAGATGCCAAGAGGAAAAACAGCATCAAGAAGAACATAATATCGTTCAGTGCTGATGTATGTACTTCTACACCTCCTTTTGTTCTTTTGCGTAAATTCATTATTTGCCCGGTTCTTCTAATAAATCAATAAAATCAATTGCATCGGTCTCCATTTTTAAGATGATTTTCTCTACCATGATATTCAGGATATGATACAGCACGTAAGCAATGATACCGATAATTAATCCCGTTGCTGAAGTGATCATTTTGGTATATAAACCGCCAGAAATGGTTCCAATTTCGATGGCTCCTTTAATAGATACCTGGTGGAAAATGGTAATTACCCCAACTATTGTACCTACGAAACCCAACATCGGTGCAATACCTGCAACAATACCCAAAATGCTGATGTTCTTTTCTAATTTGGATACTTCTAATTTACCTACATTTTCGATAGCACCCTCAATTTCTTTGATCGGGCGGCCAATGCGCCTTAAACCTTTTTGCAACATGCGCGAAAGGGGAGAATTGTTATTTCTTAAAAGTGATGTGGCCCCATCTAAATTTCCAGATTGGATATAAGATCTGATCTGTCCCATGAGGTTCGACTCATCTTTGGTTGCTTTTTTTATCGTTAAGTAACGTTCAACAAAAATTACCAGCGCCAAAAAGGCTAAAAATGCCAGTGGGATCATTACCCAGCCGCCTTTAAACAGGAGGTCGATAAA
This sequence comes from Pedobacter sp. GSP4, assembly GCF_051857575.1. NCBI lineage: Bacteria > Pseudomonadati > Bacteroidota > Sphingobacteriia > Sphingobacteriales > Sphingobacteriaceae > Pedobacter > Pedobacter sp. GSP4. The sequence continues at coordinate 11,479 of NZ_JBPZIR010000013.1, forward strand.
GTGTAGTTCTGGAGCCGGTTGTGTTGCCGCTTGGTTAAGCGCATTCACCGTGTCTTGTAATGCTTGTGTGGTGTCTTGAATTAATAAAGTTATCATTATGGTTGTGTGTTGTTAGATTCTTGTTGTACGAAATATCCTTTTCCCTTTAATTTTTTCTGTAAAATGTCCCTTTGTTCCTTAGCTTCTTTTTCTGTTTTAAAGCTTGCCAAACTTACTTTTTTCAAACGGCCCGGCACATTTGCAATTTCTGCTTTTAAGCCGATTTTTTCCATCTGTTTGATAAATTCAAGTGCTTTTTTCTCTGATTGAAAAGAAGCTGCAATAACGTAGAACGTAGAAGGACGGGTGTTTGGTACAACTTTATTTTCTTTAGGTGTTTCGATAGCTGCTTTAGCTGCAGGTTTTGCTACCGTTTTTTTAACGGTATCGGTTTTCTTTTCTACCTGGTTGGCCTTTAAAATACTATCCGTTTTCGCTATCGAATCCTGTTTGGCCTTTAAGGTATCAACGGCAACTTTAGGCGAATCGATTACAGCAGGAACAGGTTTTACCGGCTCTTGCTGACCTGTAAATAATTCGGGCTTAATCAAATAGGTTATGGCAGCGATAACCACCAGCGCTACAACGGCAATGGCAACCATTAACCAGGTAGACATGCCCTGGGCCGGTTCTTGCTCGTGCGCAATAGGATCGTGGCCAAAACGGTTTGGATGCTCTGCATGCTGTTCTTTTATAAATGCAGGTGCTTCAATAATGGGCTCTTCTGCTTTGCTGTCATCTTCCAGGTGAAGATATGTTTTGGCCGTTTCGGTTTCTGGTGCGTGACCAAAACGGTTGGGATGTTCATCGTGCTGCTGCTTTACCGATTCAGGAACATCAATTTCTTGATGATCGGCGGTTTGGGCTGTATCTTCCGTCTCTGGGGTATGGCCAAAACGTCCAGGCTGTTCATCATGCTGCGCTTTAATAAATTCTGGAGCCTCATTAATTTCCTCAGCAGGTTTTTCCGAATGTTTTAAGGTGTTTTTAAGATCATCTTTTACCTCGTCCAGTTCGATGTTTTCGATTACCGGATGGCGGTAAGATTTATTTTCAAAAGGACTAGTGGCAACAGGGGCCTCAGCAATTTCATCATAAACTTCTTCCTCTTCTGCCGTTTCAGTTGGCTTTACTTCTTCTGTAGCGGTTTCTGCTAAAGTTGGCAGTCCATAAAATTCAGAACCATAGTTAATATTGTTAACAGGTTCGAAGCTTAATCCTTCATGCTCGGTAAAAAACAAACGGCCAACATTTTCCAGTTCGGCCTCGCTGTTTATCTCCAGTTTTTGTTTTACGTCTTCAGCAAATTGCGTAACATAATATTTCGCACTTTCGGCAGAGATACTGCGCTTAGCCGAAATAAGGGTCACAAGCGATTCTTCTTCGGCAACATCAGTAGTAAATTGCAGCGTATATCCGGGAGGCAAAAACGTTTGTTTTTCCTTATCGTATCTTCCTGGGTATTTCTTTTTATAAAAAGTGCCCAAGCCGGTAATACCAACTTCTTTGCGTTGTTGCAAAAGTTCTAAAAGGTATGATAAGATATCCATTCGGGTAAAATTAAGCGTTTTTATCTATTAAATATAATTTACCTTTTAAACACCGTGCTAAGTTTTTCTCTGAAAGTAACAATTTATCCATTATTGCTTTTAAAATTAGATAAGTATGTGTTATCGCCTTGCATTGTAATTGTAACGATTAACAAGATAAAAATGGTATTTAATTTTGTAAATGAGGCAAATCGGCTTCCATATTTTTAAGCGAAAAGGGCATTTCCGGATGGAATGCCCTTTCGCTTAATGGTTTTGGTTAATTAAAAACTGTAAGTTAAACCACCAAAAATATTAAAACCGTTTACCTGGTAATATAGGTACCTGCTGTAGTTTGTATTTAAGATATTGTTTGCTTTGGCAAACACAGAGAATTTTTTGTTGATCCTGTAATCCGCACCTAGGCCTAAATCAACAAAGCCTTTTACGGTAACAATCGATTCTATTAACGGATTCGGAATTACATATTGTAATGGATTAACCGGGGTACTGATGTTTACTTTGGCTTTAACATCATCTTGGATAACTACCCCTGCATTAAAACTTAATTTTTTGTTGTAAGTATAAACAAGGTTAGAGCTTACTTTTAAACCTGGTTTAAACCACGAGTAAGTTTCCTGTGCCGGCTTCCAATCGTCGATGTTCAGCTTGCCGGTCCATTTTAAGGCATCGCTTACCTGAACCGAAATTTCGCCTTCTAAACCCGTTAGTTTGGTTTTGCCAAAATCGTAAATCACATCAAACTTATTAAAGTCGGTGTAATTGTTGATGAAGAGGGGCATATCATCAAACTGCTTCACATATACACGGGCCTTGTAGCCAAAACCTGGTCCGCCGGTACCTTTAATACCTGCACTAAAGCTTAGTTTTTCTACTGTATTTTTAACCAGGATATTGCTGTTTAACCAAGGGTTTTCATCGGTAAAGGCTTTTAGAGAATTTCTGTTCACATCACCTTTAACTTCTCCGAAAACCTGTAAATAATCAGGAATCAGCGTAAAATCTGCGGTAATGGCCGGGAAGATTTTTGAACTGCTAAAAGCGCCAAACTCTTGAACAAAGTTGATTCCGGCGGTAATTTTAGCTCCGTTTACCTGTAAGCGGATATAAGGGTTTAAGCGCAACAGGTTATTGCCAACGCTGGTTAAGGCATCTTTGGTATTGCCAAATTCGGTGGAGGCCGCTAAGCCCAGGTTTAGTGATTTAATGCGCTTGTTTACATACCCATTTAAACTCAGGTAGTTTTCTTTAGCATTAAATTTATCGCTCCAGATGTAGCCATTTGCTTTTAAGGCATAACTAAACGCATCAGGGTCTTCGGTAAAATTGTTTACCAGTTCGCCTTCTAGTTCGATGGTAGTTAAAGCCTGTTTTTCTGGATTGGGGTTCAGCGTGGGCTTATCGTTATCAAAACCGTAAAAATAGGTTCCGTTACGTTCAAAGTTAATGCGCCCGCTAACGGTATTCTGCTCTAATATGCTACGGCCAAAAACACTCAGCTGCTGGTTGCTGCTGTTCTGCTTGTTCAACTTTCCTTCCTGACTAAAATGTTTAAAGTAACCGCCAAGCTGTAAACCTTCATCTTTACCTGTATTAAAATAAGCTTCGCCCAGGAGGGTGGCCAACGAACCGAATGCACCTTTAACATAATTGTTAACCAGGATGCTTTCTTTTTCTTCTGCCAAAGCCTGTGCCTGCAATTTTTGGATATCACTGTTCAGGTCCAGTTTCTTATCAGTAATGCTGTAATTCAGTTTTGCCTTGTAGGTTTTAACATCATCCAGGTTCGGACTTCTTCTGAGCTTTACAGCTTCAGCCAAAATGGGTTTATAGGGGCGAACAACTTCAATTTCTTCGTTTACTACAGCTTTTTCATCCGTTTTTTTATCCTGCGCCTGCGCGGTCAGTATTCCGGCAGCCAAAAAAAACAGTGAACTATATATATATTTAATCGATTTCATAATGCTACTTCTTCTTGTTTAGTTTTTCTAGTTTTTCTTTGGCTGTTGGGATAATATCATCCTTGCCTTCGTAATTATCAATTATACTGAGAAGTGTACTTTTCGCCTGTAAATTATCTTTTAATGCAACATAGTTATCCGATAAAAGGATAAATGCCTTCGCTACCCAATAATCGTAAGAAGCCATGTTGTTGATCAGATCGAAACAGGTTTTAGATGAGGTTTTGAAATCACCTTTGCTGTACTCAAGTAAAGCCAAATTGTATTTAGCCTCTGCAGCTGCAATGGTTTTTGTTTTTGAAACTACATTTTTAAACTCTTTAACAGCTGTTGTGGTATCGCCTTTTAACAGATAAGCTTTTCCGGCAAATAGGCCCGAGCTGTTTTTTTCCTCCTCAGATGCTTTTTCTGATTCTTTGGTCAGCTGCGCATATTTCAGCATATCATCAGGCATGTTTAAAGCCGTATAAGCCTTTAACAGGTTGTTGATGGCAAAACTATAGTGCGATTTGTAATCGGTTGTGGTTTCCAATCTCTTAAGGTAAACAATGGCCTCATTGTATTTCTTCTGATCAAGAAAAACCTGCGAAATACTTACCAGTGAACGTTCGGTATAGTCGCTGGTCCAATCGTTTAAAATAAACTCGTAATCGGCTACGGCTTCATCCGGACGTTTCAGTTTTACCAAAGACTCTGCCCTGATAAACTTGGCTTCTTTTTCGTGTATGGCTTTCGGAAATTTATCAAAGTAAGCATTAATTGCTTGAAAAGCACCGTTGGCATCGCCTTTTAAATAGATGTTGTTTGCTGCGGCAAAAACGATATTGTCCTGCTCGGCGTTAGAGTAATTGCCGAGTGGAGTAGTGCCGGCATAAGCAATAAATCCATTGGCATCGCCACGGTCTACATAAATATTCTTTATCGATTCTAAAGCTTGTTTGGCTTCATCGGCACTTGGATAATCCACAATTACTTTCTTGAACGATTCCAAAGCCGCATCATCCTGATCCTGGTTGTACTGAACCAGTCCGATGGTTACCAATGCTTTTGGCACATAGCTGCTGCGCGGATATTTGGCCACCAGTTCTACCAGATCCGATTTCGATTTGTCGAAATCGCCTTTGTTAAAATAGGTATAGGCCGTTTCGAAACCTGCGTCATCTGCGTAGTTAGAATTCGGAAACTGTTTCAGCAAACTCTGCATGGTAGCAATTTTTGCATCATACTGGTTTTCCAATCCCTGGATCATTCCTTTTTGGAAATTGGCATAATCTTCGGCCGAGGTTTTACGGCTGATGATTTTGTTGTAGTTGGCCATGGCGTCGCCGTAATTCTTGTTTACGAAATACGAATCGGCTAAACGGATGGTCGCATCATCAATCGTTTTTTGATCTTTATCGTTGCCCGCCAAGAATTTTTCAAAGTAATTTGCGGCTTTACTGTATTTTTCATCTTCGAAAGCAGCATAGGCCAAAGCATAGTTAGCGAAGTTATAAACCCCGGTTTTATCAGCATCTGGCATTTTTAAAAACTTCTCGAAAGTAGCAACCGATTCGCCAAACTTGCGGAGCTCATACATCGATTCGGCTTTCCAGTAAGTGCTTAAGGCATGTATTTCATTATCTTCCGGAAATTTTTCGGAACGTAAAAACATAGATAGGGCATTAGGAAATGCTCTTTCGTTATAAAATTCCAATCCGCGGAAATAAGTAACCTTTTGGTAAGCTTCTTTTGCTTCTAAGGTTTTATCAGGGATGGGTTCCAAGATATCAACTGCAGCCTGGTAGTTTTTGGTGGTTAATAAAACCTCGCCCAATAAGGTTTTGGCTTCGTTTAGTTTACGCGATTTTGGGAAGGTTTTTAAGAAACCCTGTGTAGCCTCTAAAGCTTGCTGGTGAAATTCAAGTTCATAGCTTAATTTCGCATAGTTTAACCAGGCTTCCTCCTGGATGGTTTTATCAAAGGCCAAACGCGATGCCCTGAAGAATGCACTTTGTGCTTTTTGTTTATCGCCCAGTTGGATAAAGGCCTTACCCAGGGTGTGCATACCATTTTGTAGGTAAATATCATCCGTGTTTAGTTTTTCTAAAACGGAAACCGACTCTTTGTACTTTTTATTTTGGAACAGCGAATAACCGTATTGGTAAATAAACAGGTTATTTTTGGTTTCGCTCTTATCTTTTGCATAATATTCGGCAAAATACTTTTCAGCATTTTTAAACTCCGATTTAGCAAAGTACGAGGCGGCAACCAAGCTCAACATTTCTGGTTCGAACTGCTGTTTGGTTTTTTGCATGGCTGGTAGAGCATAGCTGATTACATCATCATAACGCTCGTCCAGATAGTACATTGAAGTAATGTAATAGGGATAGCTGGCTTCGTAGGTTGGCGAGCCTTTTAATTTTTCAAAATTGGCAAGTGCTGTTTTGTACTCTTTGTTAAGATAATTGATATAAGCAAAATAGTAAGTGGCACTTTCCTGAAAATCGCCTTCTTCTTTTTTTACTTTTTCGAATAAAGGTTCAGCTTTTTCGTAATCTTTCAATTCGAAATAGGCATATCCCTGTTTAAACTGGTATTCGTTTCTTTGTTTGCCCGAAAGGGTAGAAGGATCGGTTTTTTCGAACCACTCTAAAGCTTTTTTATAGTTTTTTTGGTTGAAATAGGTTTTTCCAACATAAAAATAAGCCAGTTTCGTGTTCGGGTTAAGCGGGTAATCGCGAATAAAAGCCTGGAACAAACTCTCGGCATCGCTGTTGGTTAATTCAAGCGCACAAACTGCCGCATAGAATTTTGCATTCTCTTTTAGTAAAGATAATTCTGCATTACTTTCTGCTTGGGTAGAAGGTTTATAGCGTTGCAGCTCAACCAGTTTAAACTGTTGCGCAGCTGCGGTATATTTTTCTTTTTCTAATAATTCTAAGCCCGTTTGATAGTTTTTGTTGAGGTTCTGCACTGCGCTAACCTGAGCGTAGGTGCTAAAACTTCCTGCTAAAAATAGCGGAATTAGGAGGTATTTTTTCTGCATTGGTTTCAAATATGGTTGGTACTAAATTAGAAATAGTATCAAAGCTTATCAACAGAAGTAATTAACATCTGTTAATAACACAAGTTAACGATGGGATTTTTGGTTTGGTATTATGAATGATACGAATGTGGAAAATTTGCGGGGTTTATTGGTTCATTAGTTCATTTGTCATTCGTTCATTGGTAAGGGCAAAAGTATATGGCAAGGCGCAATGCAAACCATTTGAATCGTAAGCGTTCGTCTGATTGTCATACTGATCCGATGTTTCGTGGTGACACGAACCATGGCGAGAGGAGGGTTCATTTGTCATTCGTTCATTGGTAAGGGCAAAAGTATATGGCCAGGCGCAAAGCAGACCATTTGGATCGTAAACGTTCGTCTGATTGTTATACTGATCCGATGGTTTGTGGTGACACGAACCATGGCAATAGGAGGGTTCATTTGTCATTCGTTCATTGGTAAGGGCAAAAGTATATAGCCAATCGCAAAGCAAACCATTTGAATCGTAAACGTTCGTCTGATTGTTATACTGATCCGATGTTTCGTGGTGACACGAACCATGGCGAGAGGAGGGTTCATTTGTCATTCGTTCATTGGTAAGGGCAAAAGTATATGGCCAGGCGCAATGCAAACCATTTGAATCGTAAACGTTCGTCTGATTGTCATACTATCCGATGGTTTGTGGTGACACGAACCATGGCAAGGGGAGGGTTCATTTGTCATTCGTTCATTGGTAAGGGCAAAAGTATATGGCCAGGCGCAAAGCAAACCATTTGAATCGTAAACGTTCGTCTGATTGTTATACTGATCCGATGGTTTGTGGTGACACGAACCATGGCAATAGGAGGGTTCATTTGTCATTCGTTCATTGGTAAGGGCGAAAGTAGATGGCCGAGCGCAAAGCAAACCATTTGAATCGTAAACGTTCGTCTGATTGTTATACTGATCCGATGGTTTGTGGTGACACGAACCATGGCAAGAGGAGGGTTCATTTGTCATTCGTTCATTGGTAAGGGCAAAAGTATATGGCCAATCGCAAAGCAATGTCCCCACGAACCAAGGCAAGAGATTTTGAACCCGCTACTTGGCTATCAACTATAGACTAATAAACTATTGACTAATAAACTATTGACTAATGACCAATGAACTATTGAACTAACCTACCCCTGGCTAGCCAACAAATACAGCACGGCCATTCTTATCGCTACGCCATTTTCTACCTGTTCTAAAATGATCGATTGCTTGCTATCGGCCACATCACTGGTAATCTCCACACCTCTGTTAATTGGGCCTGGGTGCATTACTATAATTTCTTTATCGAGGTTATCTAGAATCTGTTTGTTAAGGCCATACATCATGGCATACTCTCTTAGTGAAGGGAAATATTTAATATCCTGACGCTCTAACTGGATGCGCAGCATATTGGCTACATCGCACCAGTTTAGTGCCTTGATAAGGTTGTGTTCTACTTTTACACCAAGTTGGTGGATGTGTTTAGGAATAAGTGTTGTTGGACCGCAAACCATTACTTCAGCACCTAAGCGCTGTAGGCAAAGAATGTTCGAAATGGCCACCCTTGAGTGAAGGATATCGCCCACAATTACTACTTTTTTACCGGCTACATCGCCTAATTTTTGGCGGATAGAGAAAGCATCGAGTAAAGCTTGGGTAGGATGCTCATGCGCGCCATCGCCAGCATTTACAATCTGCGCTTTTACGTGTTTGCTTAAAAACTGACCAGCGCCGGCATAAGGATGGCGCATTACCACCATATCTACTTTCATAGATAGGATATTATTAACGGTATCAATCAGTGTCTCGCCTTTGCTTACCGAAGAAGATGAAGCGGCAAAATTGACCACATCGGCTGAAAGTCTTTTTTCGGCCAGCTCAAAGGAAAGCTTTGTTCTGGTAGAGTTTTCGAAAAAAATATTGGCTATAGTAATATCACGAAGCGAAGGAACCTTTTTTATGGGTCTGTTAATCACCTCTTTAAAATTATCTGCAGTTTCAAATATCAGTTCAATATCATTCCGGTTAATATCTTTAATTCCTAAAAGATGTCGGGTTGATAGTTTTTCTGCTGCCATTTTTATTTATTGTTTTTCCGATAATAAAATCACTTTGTCTTCTCTTCCTTCACTCGCCCAGGTTACTTTTACCTGTTGTGAGTTTAAGCTATCTACCTGATGCCCAATATAATCGGGTTCAATTGGTAAATGCCTGCTAAACCTACGGTCTATTAATACCAGCAGCTCTACTTTTTCTGGGCGCCCATAAGCCAGCAGTGCATCAAGCGCTGCCCTAATGGTTCTGCCAGTCCAGAGTACATCATCAATTAAGATTACTTTTTTGCCCTCGATAATAAAATCGATCGAATTGCTGCTTGCAGTTACCAATCCGTCCTTGCGGCGGAAATCGTCTCTAAAGAAAGTAATATCCAGGTTGCCTTTTAATATTTTTTTGTTCTTAAGGATCAATTGAAGCTCTTGATGGATACGATCGGCCAAAAAGATACCCCTTGGTTGAATGCCAATTAAAACGGTATTCGAGAAATCGTCGTGGTTTTCAATTAACTGATGGCAAAGCCTCTTAATTGTAATCTGAATTTTTTGTCCGTCAAGAAGGGTTTTCTTTTGCATTGAAGAAGGATTGGGCAAATATAGAAAAATGTTTTAAGCTTGGAAAGTTGAATTTGAAATTAGCTGATGTTAAAGCCAAATATCATTTTCAGCAGTAAGAATAATGGGTTTATCGCCGGTAATCATAATGGTATGTTCGTGCTGCGCAACGTAACCGCCTTTATTCCCGGTTAATGTCCAGCCATCTTCTTCAGTTTCTGCAATGCTCGATGCTGTGGAGATAAAGGTTTCGACGGCAACGGTTGTATTTTTTCTGAAGCGGTCATGATTATATCTATCGTAGAAGTTTGCAATATCATGAGGAGCCTCGTGCAGACTTCTTCCAACACCGTGCCCGGTTAAATTTTTAATTACCCTGAAACCCGATTTTCTGGCTTCGGTTTCTATTAACCTGCCAATTTCGGCAATGCGCACGCCGCCCTTAATGTTATCAATGGCTTTTTTAAGGATAATTTTTGAAGCGTTTACCAGTATGTTATGTCGATGTAAATCTTGGCCCAGTACAAATGAACCACCATTATCTGACCAAAAACCGTTCAGCTCTGCAGAAACATCTATGTTGATCAGATCGCCTTCACGTAAAATCCTTTTCGCGGTTGGAATGCCATGGGCAATTTCATTGTTAACACTGATGCAGGTCCAGCCCGGGAAATTGTAAGTTAGCCTCGGTGCCGATTTTGCCCCAAAATCTTTCAGAATTTCACCGCCAAAATCGTCTAACTGTTTTGTAGATATACCTGGTTTGGCAAAATTGCGCATTTCTTTAAGTGTATAGGCAACAGCTTTGCTTACCTGTTGCATCCCTATTAATTCTTCTTCGCTTGTGATTGACATGGGTGTGAATTTTAATACGAAGATAGGATTTTAGCCATTAAACTAATAAAATACCTAACTTTATGACTGTTATGTTGTATAATACAGTAATATTTTTTGACGGTGTTTGTAACCTCTGCAACAGTTCCGTTCAGTTTGTTATTAAGCACGATAAAAATAAAAGGTTTAGCTTTGCGGCCTTGCAAAGCCAGTATGCGCAACAATCATTAAAGCCTTTTAGGGTTAGCCCAGGTGAGCTAAATTCGATTATGCTGATGGAAAACGGCAAACTTTATTTACGTTCATCGGCCGCATTACGGATCGCCAGGCATTTAAATGGATTTTGGCCCTTATTGTATGGTTTTATAGTTGTTCCTAAGTTTATCCGCGATTGGGTTTATGGTATAATTGCAAAAAACAGGTACAAATGGTGGGGAAAAAAGGAGAGCTGCTGGGTGCCCACCCCCGAATTGAAAAGTAAGTTTTTGGGTTAATGCTTTATTGACCGTTATTTTTCCTTTTGGGTATCCAGAGCCAAAAACTTAAAATAAACAGCGGAACGGTAATACTCAGTGCAATCACAATCAGAATGGCTTTTTGCTTAACCATATCGGGTTCGGTAGAAGTAAAAACATATACCGTTTCTTTTATGGCAAATAAAGTAATCAGACTACAGATAACAGCAAGAATTTTTCTCATGATTTATTTTTGTGCAAAGATTACATTTATTTTTAAAATTATACATGTGTTCTGTAAAAGTCACAAATTGTCCTGCTTCTCCGATGAATTAATTTTAAACGGTTAGTAAGCGATGGAGCTTAAAAATTACAGCGAAAGAAATTAATTTTCGAGGTATCTTTTTGAATAAGTAATTCCCATTAAATCGTAGCGTTTAAACTGGGCTTTAAGCCTTTTTTGAAAGTCAGGGTAATTTTTCTTTTCTTTCAGACTCCATAGTATTTCGCTCAGGGCATCCAATCTGGGGAAGAGCAGGTATTGTACTTTTGCCGGATTTGTAATATACTCGCTCCACAGGCAGCCTTGGCCGCCCCAAATGTATTTGGCCTGGTCATCTGTTAATCCGGCAGGGATAGGCTCATAATTGTAAACATCAATCAACGGTGAAAATTTGTTGGCCGTTAAACTATCTTCTTTCGCAAATTGAGCATGGTTAAAATACATCTTTTCTTCAGGTGTCATAATGGCTTTGTGCTGTTGCTTGGCAGCTTCTATACCGCCTTTTTCGCCCTGCCAGCTCATTACTACGGCATTGGGAGCCAAGCCGCCCTGTAATATCTCGTTCCAGCCGATAATGGTTTTGCCTTTGCTGTTTACAAATTTTTCCATCCGGCGGATGAAATAACTCTGAAGCTCACTTTCATTTTTTAAGCCGTTCGCCTTCATAATCTGTTGCGAAACGGCAGATTGTTTCCACCACACTTTCGAAGCCTCATCGCCACCAATGTGGATATAAGGCGATGGAAATAATGCCATCACTTCTGTCAGTACGTTTTCCATGAATTTAAAAGTGGTATCCGAAGCCTGTAAAACATTGTTGTATTTGTTCATCATACCCCAGGTTTGGGCAACTTCATATTTTTTATTGGGTTCAGTTCCCAGTTCGGGGTATGCTTCCAATAGGGCCATGCTATGCGCGGGCATTTCAATTTCGGGGATAATGGTAATGTAACGTTTAGCGGCATAATCTATTACATCTTTAATCTGTTCCTGGGTATAATACCCACCATGACGAATGCCATCGGTTTTAATCACGGCATCTTTTGGCGTAATTTTTACCTCGTTTGGTAATACCTGATATTTAATGCTTTCGTTCCCTTTGCCTGGGTATAAACCAATAATGCTGCCGTTGCGCCAGGCACCTATTTCGGTTAGTTTAGGATATTTTTTGATCTCGATCCGCCAGCCATGATCATCCGTTAAATGCCAGTGGAAGTAGTTCATTTTGTGGAGCGCAAGGTAGTCGATGTATTGTTTTATAAATGCTACGTCGAAAAAGTGGCGGCTTACATCCAAATGCATTGCCCGGTAACCGAAACGGGGGTAGTCGGTAATTTCCACTGCCGGAATTGCCAATTGGGCAGATTTTGAAGTGGGTAATAACTGTATCACGCTTTGGATGCCATAAAAGGCAGCGGTATCCGATCCAGCCGTAATGGTAATGGCGTTTCTATCTACTTTTAATTGATATTGGTTTACTTTTGAAATTCCTTTATCAATGATCACATTGATCATGTTTTTTCTTTTGATATCGGCGTTTTTAAACCATTTCAATTTTAAATTATAGTATTTATACAGGTATTCATCTAAAAAACTGATCGAACTGTTGCCGCCCAAATCGGTGTAAAAGCTTGTGGTAATATCTAATTGAAAAGGTTTTTCCTGCGCCTTGAATTGAAGTGATACAGGCTGCGGAATAATGCTCATCTCCTGTGCCGAAATTTTGAACGAAATAAGGATCAGGAACAAAAAGATAATTTTTCTCATGGTGAAAAGGCTAGGTTACGCTTTTCAAAAGTAGTAATAATAGGATGGATGTGCGAGAGAAGTAAGGGAGAAGGGATTATTTTGTTACATAATCAAGAAAGTCGCCATTGCGAGGAGGTACGGCGAAGCAATCTTTCATGTTGGCGATTCTTGCGCGAAAGATTGCTTCGTCGGCTGAAAAAGCCTTCTCGCAATGACAACTTTTCTATTTGGGGGCTGTTAATGGTAGCAATCCTGACGATGGCTATTCCGCTCCGTGCTTCCGTGGCAAAAATAATTACAAAAAAAATCCCGATAACTTTCGCTATCGGGATTTAATTTATTCAGTTAAAAAGAACTAGCCTTTTTTAGCTTTGCTTTCTTCGCCTTCTAATTGCGATTTCAATTGAGCCAATACGTCTAAGTCTCCTAAAGTAGATTTCTCTACAGAATCTTTAACTTTTTTAACCGCAGTTACAGCAGCTTTAGCTTCTTTTTTCTTAGCATTTCTTTCTTCTGCTACAGCTTCAGCTTTAACTTCTTCCCAAATACGAGCGTGAGAAACAACGATGCGTTTAGCTTCTTTGTTAAACTCGATGATTTTGAAGTCGTTAGTTTCTTCAGCTTTAACCGAAGTACCATCTTCTTTAACCATGTGTTTAGTTGGCACGAAACCTTCTACACCGTATGGTAAAGCAATAACAGCACCTTTATCAGTTACTTTAACAACTGTACCCTGGTGAACCGAATCTAAAGTGAATATCGTTTCGAAAGTATCCCAAGGGTTTTCTTCCAATTGTTTGTGACCTAAACTTAATTTACGGTTATCAACGTCTAATTCTAAAACAACTACGTCTAATACATCACCAACTTTAGTGAATTCATTAGGGTGGTTTACTTTTTTAGACCAAGATAAATCAGAGATGTGGATTAAACCATCAATACCTTCTTCGATTTCAACAAATACTCCGAAGTTAGTCATGTTTTTAACAGTTGCTTTGTGCTTGCTTCCAACTGGGAATTTAGCAGCAACTTCTTGCCATGGATCGTTAGATAATTGTTTGATACCTAAGCTCATTTTGCGCTCGTCTCTGTCTAAAGTTAAAACTTCAGCTTCGATCTCATCACCCACTTTTAAGAATTCTTGTGGATTTCTTAAGTTTTGCGACCAGCTCATTTCAGAAACGTGGATTAAACCTTCAACACCAGGGATGATTTCTAAGAAAGCACCGTAATCTGCAACAGTTACGATTTTTCCTTTTACTTTAGAACCAACTTGAATATCGGCACTTAAGTTCTCCCAAGGGTGTGGAGTTAATTGTTTTAAGCCTAAAGCGATACGTTTTTTCTCATCATCAAAGTCTAAAACAACCACGTTGATTTTTTCGTCTAATGATAATACTTCTTTTGGATGCTCTATGCGGCCCCAAGAAATATCTGTAATGTGAAGTAAACCATCAACACCACCTAAATCGATGAACACACCGAAATCAGTAATGTTTTTAACAGTACCTTCAAGTACCTGACCTTTTTCTAATTTAGAAACGATCTCTACTTTTTGTGATTCTAAATCGTCTTCGATTAACACTTTATGAGAAACTACTACGTTTTTAAACTCATGGTTAATTTTAACAACTTTGAATTCCATTGTTTTACCCACGTATACATCGTAATCGCGGATAGGTTTGATATCAATTTGAGATCCTGGTAAGAAAGCTTCAACGCCCATGATATCAACGATTAAACCACCTTTAGTACGGCTCTTAACGAAACCGTTGATGATTCTATCATTTTCAAGAGCCTCGTTAATTGCTTCCCATGATCTTTGGGTTTTAGCTCTTTTGCGAGAAAGGATCAATTGACCGTTAGCATCTTCTGGTGCTTCAACGAAAACGTCAACTGAATCGCCGATTTTTAGATCTGGTGTATCACGGAATTCTGAAGTAGAAACTAAACCGTCTGATTTGAAACCTACGTTTAATACTACATCTTTGTTGTTGATTGAAACAACGATACCGCTGATGATTTCACCTTTAGTGATCTGATTGAATGTTCCAGCATACATATCTTCAAACTTTTTACGGTCTGCTTCATTGTAATTACCGAAAACTTTTTCATCTGCATCCCAGTCGAAATCTTCGGTTGGTGTTGCTAATGATGATTTGATCGATTCGATCGAAACTGAATCAGCTTCTGATTCAATAGTTTCTTTTTCAGTTAGGCGTCCGCCTTCTCCCTGAAGTTCAGCTGTTTTAGCTGCTAATTCTTTTTCTGCTACTTGTTTTTTAGCCATTAATTAATTATCTCCTTTTTTCCCTATTTAGGGACTGCAAAGGTAAAAATTTTTTAATTAATAGAAAAGATTTTTTTAATAAATGTTGCTGATTTTTAGCGGATTAAGAATCAATTAGATAACTAATCCTTATTTTAATCGAAATTCTACTCTTATAACTCCATCGTCATGCTGAATTTATTTCAGCATCAATTTCATTTAGAAAGAGCATATTTGCCTAATTATTTGAAAATGAACATGCAGTGGTGCTGCTGAAACAGCAGTCCCGTTATCGCTTATAGTCCTCTCCCGATGAAACCTGTAGCACAAGCACGCACACAATAAAAACAAAAGAATAGTGCTTAAATCGGGATGCGGGCTATTTGCTACCCATGAGCCGTCCCGATGGGACGAATTACAAAGGCATGTGTCAAAATCTAAATATTACCGTCCCATCGGGACGGATCATGGGTGGTAGCACCAATGTATGTGTCGGAATATTTTGGTTTCGTAGGAAGGTTTGGTTTAATGGGATATTTTATTTCTTCGTAAATGTTCCCCTTGTAAAACCTTCGCCAATTAGTGTCTGGTCATCTCTGATCAATAACATAATCGTATTCTGTTGATCATACAATTTAATCATGTCGCCTTCAATTACATATTTTGAAGTGAAAACAGAATCGGTATAGGCATCGCTAACGGTAACCGAATCTTTCGATTTAAAATTGAACGATTTATATTGGATGTCTTCGCTGCTGGTAAAAGTGCCTGCCACTACTTTTTCTGCTACGAAAGTAATGTAGCAAAAATAGCCAACCACTAAAATAACAATCACCGAAAAGCCAATTATAAATTTGTTGCCACTGGCATATTTAAGCGAGAAATATAAAATAGCAAATAGGATTACCGCTACCACAGCAATAAAAATAATGCCCGAATAATCTTTGCTCGATTGCGGTACTGAAGCAGCAATAGCAGGTTTTTCTGCTGTACTTTTTGCCGGAGAAACCCTCACCAAAAATTCTTTGCTCACCCAACCTTCGCCATTCGTAACTTTTATTTTGTAGAAACTGGTGTTCGATGAATCAATAACGGCTACGTTTTCATTTAGAGGCAAGTGACCAATAATTTTGCTTTTAGGGTCTGCTTTTTCCCGCACACGCAGGTCGGCTGTTGTGGTACGGTATATATCTTTGCTAACCTCTGCGGTTTGCGGAGCAGCTGTTGCGGTATTGGCTTCAGCAGTAGCAGTTTTGCCTGCCGGAGCAATCTTCTCCAAAAAATCTTTACTTGCCCAACCTTCTCCATTTTTTAATTTTACCCTATAAAACTTGGCATCGCTTGCATCTAAAACGGCAACATTTTCATTTTTTGGAATGAAGCCAATAATCTTACTTTTCGAATCTTTGCTTTCCCTAACGCGTAATTTATCGGCGGTTACACGGTACATGTCTTGCGCATTTACGGTAATGGATAATATCAATAGGGCAAAAAACAGGAATAAAGTTCTGATCATAAGTATAGGGTTCTGCAAAGCAGTTTAATAAAAATATGGCAACGACACTAAGAGCAAACATCGTGCTAAGTGCTCCAAAATTAGAAAATACTTTTAATAGGTGAGGATAAGAATGAAAAAAGGTGGCTACAGTCTTTATCTGTATAACCACCCTTTTTATGTACAATATCTTGAAAAATTACTCTTTTAATATTTTGGCCAATACTTTATCCAGTTTGGTCTTATCTTTCATGTACGATTCCAGATCGTAAAGCTGTACTGTTTTAAATTCAATAGGATGGCTTTCGCTTTGCAGGGAAATATAGCCTGATGTTAGTGCTTTTCCATCTATTTTAACTTTAGGATCATAATTGGAAACATTACCGCCACCAATTTGTGGTTTAGTGTACTCTAGCACTACTTCGCCGGCAATGATGTGCTTAATTACCGAATCGCCCAAAACTAAAAACTCTGCAGTAACCCATTGGTCGCCAGCATAGGTTTTCGATTTAGAATCAAGGCAGTGCGGGGTAAATAATTTGCCATTGTAGTTAATTAATGTGCCTGGCGTACAAACATTGCTGGTATGGCGTAAGTGTTCGCCATCTCCACCTAAAATCTGGGCTTCAACCGAAATTGGAAAATCCTGGTCTTTTAACATCGTAGCCGGATCCTGGCAATGCAGCATGGCCCCACTGTTTCGGGTTGCCCAACCCTCGCCACCTTTAGCCTGGTCGCCAACAAAACGGTAGGTTACTTTTAACAGGTAGGCAGAAAAAGGCTTCTTATAGAAAATATGTCCGTACTGTTGGTCAAATTCTTTATAACCATCGTAACTCACTTTCATTACACCGTTTTCTACGCGGAAGGTATTGGCGTAATTTTCTTTATAATCGTGTTTGGCAATTTTGATGTTCCAATCTTTTAAATCTTTTCCATTAAAAAGATTGATCCAGCCTTTTTGGGCGTTGGCACATAAGGTTGAGGTTGCTAAAAATAATGCCGTAAGGCACATTGATCTTAATTTCATATTTGCATTTGGGTTAGGTGCTAAAAATATGAAATTTTTTCCAATGGTCACGGAGCGTTTTAAAACCTGCTTGCTAATGAACCAATGACCAATGAACTTATTTTAGCCACAGATGCACGGATGAACACGGAGATGTTTTTGCATCATGCTTACCAATGAACCAATGGCCAATGAACCACTCAGCCACAGATGCACGGATGAACACGGAAATGTTTTTGCACCATGCTTACTAATGAGCCAATGACCAATAAACTAATTAACCAATGCCTAATGAACTAAAAAAGGCGTAACCTTTTCCAGTGCGAAAGCCAGCTGTTCTTCTTGTGTTAGGTCGGTATTGTCTAAAATTATGGCATCATCTGCTCTTACCAGTGGACTTTCCTTACGGGTAGTATCGGCGTAATCGCGGTGTGCCAGATTTTCAAAAACTTCTTCTAGAGTGGTTTCGTTATTGCCTTTGCTTTCCAGTTCCTTAAACCGGCGCTCAGCCCTGATTTTTGGATCAGCTGTCATGAAAAATTTAACTGGGGCATCAGGAAAAACTGTGGTGCCAATATCGCGGCCATCCATTACAATGTTTTTTGATCTGCCCATACGCTGTTGTTGTTTTACCATATCGTGACGAACAATTTTGTGCGCAGAAACTTCACTTACATTTTCTGAAACGGGCATTAAACGGATTTCATCAGATACTTCTTCTCCGTTGAGTGTAATGTGTGATTCGTAATCGCGCGAGTGGAAATTAAGTTCGATATGCTCTAGTGCATCTGCAACTTTGGCATCGTCAGAAATGTCGATGTTATTCCGTAAAAAATAGAGTGTAACGGCACGGTACATCGCTCCGCTATCAACGTAAATGAAACCTAATTTTTTAGCCAATGCCTTTGCTAATGTACTTTTTCCGCAAGATGAATAGCCATCAATAGCTATAACCAAGTTTTTCTTCATTCGGCCACAAAGGTAAAAAAAGCCAATGGGTTTACGAACTTTTTTTAGTTTGATATTCTTTATATTTTTGCGGCATGTTACCTACCAGAGAAGAAATTTTACGATCGGCTATTTTCAAAACTTCAAGAAGTGGGGGTAAAGGCGGACAAAATGTGAACAAGGTTTCGAGTAAGGTTGAACTGGTTTTTAATGTAGAAACCTTTGCCTACTTTACCGATGAAGAAAAAACACTGTTAAAAGAAAAGCTTCAGAACCGATTAGATACCGATGGACTGCTGCATGTGGTTTCGCAGGAAGATAGGAGCCAGCTTTTAAATAAAGAAAAAACAATCGCGAAACTAATTGAACTATTAAAACGGTCGTTGCAGGTGCAGAAGAAAAGAAAGGCGACAAAAATACCGAAAGGGGTGATTGAAAAAAGGCTTAAAAATAAAGCCTTAACCTCAGATCGGAAAGTAAACCGAAAAAAGCCTATTGTTGATTAAGGCGTGAATGTGGGCAGATTAACCAAATCAAAACAGTTAACCCTTTATAGTTTGCAATTAACAATTAA
The DNA here is from genome assembly GCF_051857575.1 of Pedobacter sp. GSP4. Lineage (NCBI taxonomy): Bacteria > Pseudomonadati > Bacteroidota > Sphingobacteriia > Sphingobacteriales > Sphingobacteriaceae > Pedobacter > Pedobacter sp. GSP4. The sequence continues at coordinate 30,294 of NZ_JBPZIR010000013.1, forward strand.
CCAAATCAAACGGTTACCATTTAACCAACTTATTCCTTCCCAAACCTATAATATAAGCTCAAACCACCATAATTCTGTGCTTTTGCCACACTTTTGACTTCTTTGGTTTTAAAAATGATGTTAAAATCTGCCGTAAATCTTTTTGAGCTGTAATTTACCCCAAACTGCTGTTCAAAAACAATGGGCTTTACGCCAAAGGTTAAAGGACTATCGTTATTAAATAGGCTTCCCTGTATAGTGGCGTCGTAAGCAACAAAGTTTAGCTGCGGTTTTACGTAGAAGAAAAACTCTGAGCTATTTAGGCTTTTGGTTTTCGAATTCCCAATTACAGCGTTATGGTAGGCGGTGTTGAACAACTGATTGATTTTACCAGCCCTGAACAATACCGAGGCACCCAAGCCTGAAAAAGTTGTACCTAAATTGGCATAACCCTGCGCACTGATATCGGCAATTGGATCTTCCGGTCTAAAAATCAATTTGCTATAATTTGCAGCTAAATTTACGGCCAGTTCATTTTTGATCTGATAATCCCATCCCGCAGGGGTATAAAAGCCAACGGTTTTATGTAGAAAACGCTGTGCATCCTGGGCCAATGAGTTAGGCCCAACTGTTCCCAGTTCAACGCTGGTTTTTAAAACGCTTTCATTTTTGTAGAAAACCGAATAGGCACCACCAGCATAGAGGTAGCCTGCAAAAGGCCTGTCCTGATCTGCTTTATTTGGAACCTGTCCCCAATATGGAGTATACATCTTCTGTCCGGCAGAAATCTCATAGGTTTTTTTCTCTATTTTATCTGATAATTTTTCGGTGTTTATTGCCCTGCGGAAATAGATAAACAATCCGTTGGTGTAATATCTATCGTTCAAAGTAGCCAGATAGGCATCGTTTTCGGTTTTAAAACCAAATTCGTTTTTAAATGATTGTGCAAAACCTGTTGATACAACCAGGCAAAAAACTATAGTGGATAAAATTGATCTCATAAAAAAGTCCCGATGCTTATCGGGACTATAAAAGTATTTATTGTAAATGGATTTTTAATTGTTAATCTAAAAGATTTACCAATTAGTTTACAATCGGTGCAATTTTAATGCTCAGATCCAACGGTTTTTTAACCTTGTTTTTAGTTAAGGCCAATTCAATTACCTCGCTCATTTCGTTTACGTAATGAAACTTAAGGTCTTTGATATAGCTCTCTTTAATCTCTAAAATATCTTTACGGTTGCTTTTGCAAAGTATAATTTCTTTAATGTTTGCTCTTTTTGCCGCCAATATTTTTTCTTTGATGCCGCCAACCGGAAGCACTTTTCCACGTAAGGTTATCTCACCCGTCATGGCTAAATGCTGTTTAACTTTACGTTGTGTAAATGCCGAAGTTAAGGCTGTAAGCATGGTTACACCAGCAGAAGGACCATCTTTTGGCGTTGCGCCAGCCGGTACGTGAACATGTACATCCCAGTTATCAAATAGGGTGTAATCGATATCAAACTCAGCAGCATGGGCACGTAAATAGGCAAGGGCAATTACTGCAGATTCTTTCATTACATCGCCCAGGTTACCGGTTAAGGTTAATTTTCCTTTTCCGGGGCTTAAGCTCGATTCGATAAAGAGTATATCTCCGCCAACACTTGTCCATGCCAGGCCGGTTACCACACCTGCAACTTCATTTCCTTCATAAAGGTCTTTGTCGTAAATAGGTGCGCCTAAAATTCGCTCAATATCTTCGGGAGTTAAATTAGGATCGTAAGTTTCTTCCATGGCAATTTTGGTTGCCACACCCCGAACCAACGAACCTACTTTTTTCTCTAAACCACGAACGCCCGATTCTCTGGTATAATCTTCAATAACTTTCTCAATCAAGGCAGGTTTAAGGTTAATATCCTTGGTTTGCAGGCCATGATTTTCTTTCTGTTTGGGCAACAGGTATTTTTTCGCAATCTCTATTTTTTCCTCAATGGTGTATCCGTTCACCTCAATAATTTCCATACGATCTAACAGGGCAGGCTGTATGGTGCTCAAAGAGTTTGCAGTTGCAATAAACAGGATGTTGGAAAGGTCGTAATCCATTTCTACGTAATGATCGTAAAATGCACTGTTTTGCTCGGGGTCTAAAACCTCCAGCAAAGCTGATGAGGGATCGCCACGGTGATCGGTGCCCACTTTATCGATTTCATCCAGTACAAAAACAGGGTTATCTGCTCCGGCTTTTTTAATAGAAGAAATAATGCGTCCGGGCATTGCACCAATATAGGTTTTACGGTGACCTCTTATTTCTGCTTCATCGCGGATACCGCCTAAGGCCATACGCACATACTTACGACCTAAAGCTTTGGCGATAGATTTTCCCAAAGATGTTTTACCAACTCCGGGAGGGCCTACCAAGCACAAAATAGGCGCTTTCATGTTGCGCTTAAGTTTAAGTACAGCCAGGTATTCGATAATGCGCTGTTTTACTTTCTCTAAGCCAAAGTGGTCTTTATCTAAGATTCGCTGTGCTCTTTTTAGGTCGAAATTATCTTTCGTAAACTCGCTCCAAGGTAAATCCAACAGCAGCTCCAAATAGTTTAACTGTACCGAATAATCGGGTGCAGCAGGGTTCATTCTGCCGAGTTTATCCAATTCTTTATCGAAGTGATCGGCAACTGCTTTAGACCATTTTTTCTTTTTGGCTTTTTCCTGTAAAGCATCAAACTCCAAATCGGCAGAGTTACCGCCCAATTCTTCCTGGATGGTTTTTAACTGCTGGTTTAAAAAATAATCGCGCTGTTGCTTATCTAAATCGGTACGGACTTTCGATTGGATCTGATTTCTCAGTTCAAGCATCTGAAGTTCGACCATTAAAAGTTCCATTACCTTTTGTGCACGCTCCTGCAGTTTGTCCATTTCAAGGATTTTCTGCTTATCGGCCATTTCGGCATTCATGTTTGATGAAATGAAATTGATCAAAAATGAATTGCTTTCGATGTTTTTTAGGGCAATACTGGCCTCACTCGGAATATTTGGAGACAATTGGATAATCTGAGCCGACATTTCGCGTATAGATGCGATTAATGTTTTAAACTCTTTATCTGCTTTGTGTTTTTGCTCTTCAAATTTTTTAACAACCGCTTTTATATAAGGCTCATTCTGAACTTCTTCTATCAAACTAAAACGTTGTTTACCCTGGATAATTACAGTGGTGTTCCCATCAGGCATCTGTAACAGCTTAATGATGTTTGCTACGGTACCAACGGTGTTAAGCTGCTCAAAGGTAGGGTCTTCTATTGAAACATCTTTTTGAGAAACTACCCCAATAATTTTGTTCCCTTTATAGGCCTCTTTAATCAGTTTTATCGATTTGTCCCTGCCAACAGTAATCGGAATAACTACTCCTGGAAATAAAACGGTATTCCGCAAAGGCAATATCGCCAACGTTTCTGGTGTTTCCTCATTGTTCATCTCTTCCTCGTCCTGTTGGGACATTAGGGGGAAAAACTCTGTATCTTCATTTATGATCGGCATTGCAGTATGGAAATCAAATATATCTTGTTTACTCATTATCACATTTTCCTCTAACGACAAACTGGCAGTTTAATCGTATTCACTTTGTTTAATTTTGGTATTAAGTTAATAATTTCAACTCTTGTGCCAAAGTGAAAATAATATTAATGTTATGTTAAAAAGGCAGAGTAATATAAAAATTTCAGCCAATATCATATAAACTATTTTTTAGCGTTTAAGCTAATGTTTGGCGCATTTGGTTTTTAAGAAAGAAAATTAAAAACTTTTAAATTATCAGAATAGGATTATATTGCAAAAAATTTCTCCTATAAAGTTTTATCAGGCGTTAAATTTGTTAAACTTATTACTCATACATGAACTATTTTAAACAAGCAATTTTAGGGTTAATTATTTTTTCATCGGCCAGTACATACGCACAGAGCAATTACGAAAGAAGCATGCAGGCCATGATGAAGGGAGATTACAAAACGGCTGCCGCACAATTGGAAAAGGCCAATGTTAAAACTCCCGATAATGCAAATGTTCTACAAATGCTTGGTTATTCTTATTTCCAGAACCGGGAATACGAGAAATGTATCGAAACGTATAGCCGTTTGCTTACCGTAAAGCCCAATGAGGTTTCTGCCTATTACTACCGCGGAATTGCAAGGTTGAAAATTGCCAACGATCCGAAAGAATCGTTAAATACCATGCGCGAAAACTTTTATATCGCCTCCCTTAAAGATTTTACCAAAGCAATTGAGATTAATGGCGATGAAGATACCCAGATGTTTCAGAACCGCGGTTTAGCTTATAAGGATTATGCCATTTTTAAATCTTTTAAAGCCAAGAAAAAAGAAGAAAAAGCAGCTTGCGTGGCTTTGTTTAACAACTCTATCGCTGATTTCCAAAAAGTACTTACATTACAGCCGCTAAGAAAAGATATTATTGACTGGGTAACTTACGATAAAGCACAGATTGCTACTTTAAAATAATTTATAGCTATCCATAACAAAAAAAGGAGACCAGATTTATTCGGGTCTCCTTTTTTGTTTTTGATCAGTTTATTTTAACCGGCCTACAATGAAGTAGCTTTTGGGTTTTAATAACCTGATTTTTTGCTCCTTTTTAATTTGATACAGGCTGTCTGGATAATAGGTTAAGGTATCTTGAGATTGGTACAGGATATTCTTATTGTCAATAATCACCTCAATCTTGCCAACTTTAGAGCCGTTTTTTAAGATCGAAAGCTTTTTAACAGGGATTTTTTTATTGTCGGATGAGTAAACATCGGCCCCATTTTCGGTGCTGGTTTTAAAACTGCCTTTCCACGATGTTTTATTAATATCAGCATTTATGAAAATGGCCAGTTCCTTTTGCCAGTCAGTAATTACCGCAGTTTTATTTTCGGCCGTGCCATTTATGCTTACCGTTTTGTTTACCGTTGGTTTAAGCTGTTGTAAACGGTTTATTTCTTTTTTGAAATAGCCCTTTAGGTCAAAATATAGCAAATCGGTATTGGCCTTAGCCGCTTTCTCCTGGTTGCAGGATGAGAAGAGGGCTAAAGCAAATGCCGCGATATAAATTTTTTTAGTCATTATACTAAAACGTTTCCTGTCATTTCTGCCGGAATATCGAGTCCTAAAATCCTTAAAACAGTAGGGGCAATATCACCTAGTTTTCCATCGGCAATGGTTTTGTAATCATTATCAATCAAAATGCAGGGAACCAGGTTGGTTGTGTGCGCAGTATTGGCAGAACCATCTCCGTTAACCATAAATTCTGAATTGCCATGATCGGCCAGGAGAATAAATGAGTAGCCGTTTTCGAGTCCTTTTTTTACAACTGTTTCAGCACATTTATCGGCAGTTTCTACCGCTTTTATTACGGCTTCAAAAACACCTGTATGGCCTACCATATCCGGATTGGCAAAGTTTAAGCAGATAAAATCGGCCCAGCCTGTTTCCATTTCTTTTGTAATCGCATCGGTAATGCCGGCAGCACTCATTTCTGGTTGCAGATCGTAAGTGGCTACTTTTGGCGATGGGATTAAAATGCGTTTTTCGCTTGTAAATTCGGCTTCTCGTCCTCCCGAGAAAAAGAAAGTAACGTGCGGATACTTTTCTGTTTCGGCAATGCGGATCTGATTTTTATGGTTTTCGGCCAATACCTCGCCAAGGGTTTTGGTTAAATCATCTTTCGTGAAAATTACATTTACCTTTTCAAAGCTTTCATCGTAAGTGGTCATGGTTACATAATACAATGGCAGTTTATGCATTTGTTGCTCAGGGAAATCTTTCTGCGTTAATGCGGTAGTAATTTCACGGCCTCTATCGGTACGGAAGTTAAAGCAGATAACCACATCATCGTTTTGGATGGTAGCCACTGGAGCGCCATTATCCTGTGTGAGGACAACTGGTTTTAAAAATTCGTCCGTTACGCCCTCAGCATACGATTTTTTAATCGCGGCTAAAGCATCCTGGGTTTTCTCGCCAACACCATTCACCATTACGTCATATGCTTGTTTAACACGTTCCCAACGGTTATCGCGGTCCATGGCATAATAACGGCCTACCAAGGTTGCCAATTTGGAATTGCTGTTTTGGATATGGTTTTGAAGGTCGGTAATAAAGCCAAGACCAGAGTTCGGGTCCGTATCACGTCCATCTAAAAAAGCATGCACGTAGCTGTTCTGAACCTGCGCTTCGTTTGCGGCATCGCATAAGGCTTTTAAATGTTCGATATGGGCATGAACGCCACCGTTTGAAACCAATCCGATAAAATGTACCGATTTATTGTTTTGCTTGGCATAATCGAATGCGCTAACCAAAACCGGGTTATTGTGCAGTTCTCTATCGGTTATGGCTTTGTTTATTCTACCAAGCTCTTGGTAAACTACGCGGCCAGCGCCTAGGTTCATGTGGCCAACTTCTGAGTTTCCCATCTGTCCGGCGGGTAAACCCACTGCTTCACCAGATGCCTCAAGCTTGCTGTTCGGGTAATGCTGTAACAATGAATCGAAAAAAGGCGTGTTGGCAGCATAGGCAGCATCAGAGTTGTCCTGTTTTCCATAGCCCCAACCATCAAGAATTATAAGCGCGAGTTTTTTATTGTTTACCATGTTTATTGAAAAATTTATTGATCTACCTAAAAACATTTTCGGGTATAACATGTTTTTAGGTTTTGTTTATACGGCAAATATAACTTTATTGGATGTTATACAAATTAAGAAATCCTTTTTTTGATAAGCTAATGGCATAATTTTAGCTGTACGCTTCCGTATAAAATACAGAAATGATCCGGAGCTTATTTTTATTAATCTTTAGTTTATCATCGTTATATCGTCCTACAGCTCTCCAGGCTGATATTATTGATGATTTATCCTCGTATTTTAAAGCCGGTAACGCCAAAGAAATCGCCAAGAATTTTGCTTCAACCATCGAACTGATTACAATTGATGAGGAGGATGTATACTCAAAAGCACAGGGTGAACAGATTTTAAGAGACTTTTTTCTGAAGCACCCACCAACAAAAACAAGTATTTTTCATAAAATTAATACCAATCCCAATTACCGTTTTGGGGTAATTATTTTAAATACCGCTAAAGAAACTTTTAGGGTTTCTATTACCATGAAAAAGTTTAATACCAGTTTTTCAATTACTGAGTTGAGAATCGAACCTGCAAAGGATTAGGTAACTGGTAGAAGAATGCTCTGAGATTTCATGGGATAGTAGCGTTTTATTATAAAATAGCGTTGCTAAATTTCTCCATATGGCAAGTCAAGCCAAAATCAACTGTTCAGAATAGCTTAATATCCGTCAGTAAATTGTCTGCTAACAAATAATTCTTATTTTTGCGGCATAAAAATCTACATTTTGGATACTCAACTGATACATCAATTCATAAAAAATGCCCTAGCCGAAGATGTAGGTGATGGTGATCATACTTCACTTTCTACAATTCCGGCAGGTACACAGGGAAAAGCAAAGCTAATTATCAAAGAAGATGGAATATTGGCTGGAATTGAACTTGCCCTTGCCATTTTTAAAGAAGTAGATAGCGAATTGAAAGTTGAGGTACTGTTACAGGATGGTGATGCCGTAAAAGTAGGAGATATTGCTTTAACGGTTTCCGGAAGTACGCATACCATTCTCATTGCCGAGCGCTTGGTTTTAAATTGTATGCAGCGCATGAGCGGTATTGCAACCAAAACACACCGCATCGTTTCATTGTTAAAAACCACCAAAACCAAAATTCTCGATACCCGGAAAACAACACCTGGGTTGCGTTACCTGGAAAAATGGGCCGTACGGATAGGGGGAGGGGTAAACCACCGTATCGGGCTATACGACATGATTTTGATCAAGGATAACCATGTTGATTATGCCGGAGGGATTGCCAATGCCATTAAAGCCGCTCAGAAATATCTTGAAGTGCAAAATAAACAATTGCAGATTGAGATTGAAGTGCGTAACCTGGAAGAGCTATCGCAGGTTTTAACCATTGGTGGGGTAGACCGGATTATGCTGGATAACTTTAGCTTTGAAAACCTGCGTGCAGCCGTTGCATTAATTGATGGCCGGTTTATTACCGAAGCATCTGGAGGCATTACCGAAGAGAATGTTGCCGAATATGCGGCGTGTGGGGTAGATTTTATTTCGATGGGAGCGCTTACACATTCTGTAAAGAGCCTGGATATGAGTTTAAAAGCATACTAAAGTGATTTGCTATAAAATTAAAAGCTTATTTTTTGTATCATTGTAGGCTATGGTTACGGTTTATTCTCTCAGCGCTTTATTAATTGCTTACCTTTTTGGATCTATACCAACGGCTGTATGGCTTGGTCAGGCCTTTTATGGCGTTGATGTAAGGGAATACGGAAGCGGTAATGCTGGCGCAACCAATACTTTTAGGGTGTTGGGTAAAAAAGCCGGAATTGCAGTCATGATAATCGATATAGCCAAAGGCTATACGGCAACCAATCTGGCATATTTAATCGGGATGTCGGTAACGGGGCCACAAAATTCAGTTGTTTTTGTTAACTATCAGCTAGCATTGGGCGTAACAGCCGTAATGGGTCATTTATTTCCTGTTTTTGCCGGTTTTAGGGGCGGAAAAGGTGTTGCCACACTTTTTGGAATGATTTTGGCAGTTAACTTCGAAGCATCTATGCTTTGTGTTCTGGTTTTTGTGATTGTACTGTTATTAACCAAATATGTTTCGTTAAGCTCCATCTGTGCGGGATTTACTTTTCCGTTAAGTGTAGTGTTTCTGTTTCAGGTTTCCATTAAATCTGAAGTATTGTACGGAATGGTAGTTTGTATACTGATTTTAGTTACACACCAAAAAAATCTCGAAAGATTGCTGAAAGGCAAAGAATCTAAAGTGTATTTGTTTAAAAAGAAAACTATTTAATAAACAATTACAATCTTCGAAACTTATTGCTGAGATGCCTGTTAATAAGGATAATTACAGATAAGGATCAAATCATTAACTATATTTTTATGAAAAAGTTATTTTTAACAGCCAGTGTTGCTGGAATTTTACTGTTCAACTCTTGTTCTACAGTACCTTTAACTGGGCGTAGTCGTTTCGATCTGGTTAGCAACGATCAAGTTTTGCCCATGGCATTCCAAGCTTACAGTACCTTTTTAACTGAAAATAAGGCGACGGTTTTACCGGCATCTAATGCACAGGCATTAAAGGTAAAAACAGTTGGCAGCAGGTTAATTACTGCAGTGAAATCTTACATGAACAGCAATAACTATGGTAACCTGATTGCAGATTACCAGTGGGAAGTGAATGTGGTTCAGAATAACGAAAAAAATGCCTGGTGTATGCCTGGTGGTAAAATTGTAGTGTATACCGGAATTTTACCGGTAACGCAAGATGATGCCGGTTTGGCTACGGTAATGGGACATGAGATTGCTCACGCGATTGCAGGTCACTCGGCCGAACGTATGTCGCAAGAAATGGTGGCTCAGGGGATCGGCGCAGCAGCTGGAGTAGCTTTATCTAAAAATCCTAAAACGCAATCTATTTTTAATACGCTTTATGGTGTTGGTACCCCAGTGGCCATGTTAAAATTTAGCCGTAACCAAGAGTTAGAGGCCGATCGTTTAGGCCTTATTTTTATGGCTATGGCTGGTTATAATCCTCAAAATGCAACAAGTTTCTGGAACAGGATGTCGGCTGCATCTGCAGGTGCGCAAAAACCAGCTGAGTTTTTAAGTACCCACCCAAGTGATGCTACCCGTATTGCCCAGATTCAAAAATATTTGCCTGAAGCACAACAGTATTACAAGAAATAAGGTAAGGTTGAAGTTAGAAAGGTGGAAAGTTTTGCAAAATGCAATACTTTCCACCTTTTGTTTTTTATATCTTTTCGTCACCCTGATCCGATAACTATCGGATTTATTTCAGGGTTTTTGGCATCTTGCTAAGACTTTTGTCTATATTATGATAATGTTTTAATGGCATGATAGATCCTGTAATAAATTCAGGATGACGGATCGCTTGGGAAGTGGACCAATAAAACCAATGACAGATGAACTATTGAACTAACGAACCTGAAAGCACCTTCAAAATTGCACTGGCTTTCAGTAGGCATTCTTCGTATTCTAAACTAGCATCGCTTTGGTAAGTAATGGCCCCGCCCACTTGGAACGACAGGTATTTCGCACTTGCATTGTACAAGATACTGCGGATAACTACATTGAAATCGAAATCACCATCCGGATTAATGCAACCAAACGAGCCAGAATAGATTCCGCGTTTCGTTTCTTCGTATTGCTCTATTAATTTCATGGCTTTAACTTTAGGTGCACCGGTCATGGAACCCATAGGGAAAGCATTTTTAATGGCATCGATAAAATGGACTTCGGGATTGAGCTCGCAGCTAATGGTAGAAATCATCTGGTGTACCTGCGGGAAGCTGTAGATGCCAAATAGTTCATCAACAGTAACCGAGCCCCTCACAGCTGATTTGGTCAAGTCGTGGCGCACCAGATCAACAATCATAACATTCTCTGTCTGCTCTTTGATATCGTTTTTAAGCTGCAGCTTGATGGCTTCATCTTCTATGGGGTCTGAGCTTCTTCTGGCTGTTCCTTTAATGGGCTGCGATGTGAGCTTAGTGCCTCGTTTACATAAAAACCTTTCTGGTGTTGCTGAAAGAATGTATTGATGATGAATTTTAAAGTAACCTGCAAATGGCGTAGGGGATACTTGATTTAGCCACTCGAATGTTTGAACGGGGTTTATCATTGCATTTTCGGCAAAAAACTCCTGACAGAAGTTAACCTCGTAAATATCGCCTCTAATGATATGATCTCTTAAAGCCTGTACTTTGTTGATATACTGATTTTTAGATAATCTTTGCGAAATGTTTATTGTTTTCGGTTGGTTTTCTGCTTGAAGTGGGAAGGATTCAATCTCTGCCAAAATGGATTTGGTCCCAATCAAAACCTCCGCCTTGCCATTTTTATAGGCAATTAGGTGTTTTGGAGCAAAGAAAAATAGATCAGGAAAAGCTAAATGATCTGCATTATTTGAATCTAGTTCTTCAATTTCATTTTTAAGATCGTAACTGAAAAAGCCGAAAACCCATTGTTTATGTGCTGTATAAAAGCTTTTTAACTGTTCGAAGGCATCACCTGTCGTGCATGTTAACTCATGCTCGGTCCCGGCAGCAATGATAAAATCGTAGGCCGAATAAGCATCCTCATAATGATTGGAATCTAAAAAACAGCAAACCTCGAACTGGTTGGCCCAGTGTAAGGCTTTTTGTTTAAAGTGGGATATGTTTTGCTGGGTTTTCAAGTTGCGCAAAGGTAAAAATAGAGATGATAATTGTAAGAAATTAATTTTTTAATCTAATAATAGTCCCCTTTTGTAACTAGGATTGATGAGAAAAGCGATTTTATCGCTTAGAGGTATGGTAGTCACATTGCAAATGTGATTCCCGTACATCTTCGTTGCAAACAAGGTCGAGTGTCTATTTCTAGCGCTATTATATTAAAGTTGACAAGCCCTAAACGAAAAAAGCAACCCAGTTATGGATTGCTTTCTTTTATTAAACGTTATCCTGAACGAAATTCAGTACAACGGATTTTTATATTTTAATGTAATTCTAAAGTTTGTGCTCTATCTGGTCCTACTGAAAGGAATTTAATCGGCACTTCTAGTTCTTTTTCTAAGAATGCGATATAATCAGTCAGTTTAGAAGGTATCTCATCAACTGAAGTGATTTTGGTTACATCGGTAGCCCAACCATCAATTGCTTTTAAAACCGGCTTAGGTTCGATGGAAATGATATCATAAGGCATATAATCAATCGTTTCGCCGTTGTATTCATAGTGGGTACAAGCATAAATGGTATCGAAAGTATCCAAAACGTCAGCTTTCATCATAATCAGTTCGGTTACACCGTTTAACATGATGGCATATTTTAGTGCAGGAAGATCGATCCAGCCACAACGGCGGGCACGGCCTGTAGTTGCGCCAAATTCATGACCAAGGGCACGTAAATTCTCACCAACTTCGTTATCTAACTCTGTAGGGAAAGGACCGCCACCAACACGGGTGCAATACGCTTTAAAAATACCATAAACAGCGCCTACTTTATTTGGTGCAATACCTAAACCAGTACAGGCTCCGGCAGTTGTAGTATTGCTTGAAGTTACGAAAGGATATGATCCGAAATCTACATCCAATAAAGTTCCTTGTGCTCCTTCTGCTAAAACAGCTTTTCCTTCTTTTAAATAACCATTTACAAAATGCTCGCTATCTACATGTGGAATGGTTTTTAAGAATTCGATTGCTTCGAAGAAAGCGGCTTCTTTTTCAGCCAATTCGTATTCAAAACCCTCGTAGTGAGAAAGGATTTCAGTATGTTTTTCTACTAGTTTAGCATAACGCGCTGCAAAATCAGGTAGGGTAGTATCACCAATACGTAAACCATTACGGCCAGTTTTGTCCATATAAGTCGGGCCAATACCTTTCAAAGTAGATCCGATTTTATTTTTACCCATGCGTGCTTCATTAGCAGCATCCAATAATTGGTGGGTTGGTAAAATTAAGTGTGCTTTACGGGCAATTACCAATTTGCCATCGGCAACAGGATCATGACCAGCTTTTTTTAAATTATCTAATTCTCTTTTTAAGATAATAGGGTCTATTACTACACCATTACCAATAAGGTTCATGGTTTTTTCGTTGAAAATTCCTGATGGGATGGTGTTTAAAACGAATTTTTTGCCATCGAACTCTAAAGTATGTCCGGCATTTGGGCCACCCTGAAAACGGGCAATAAGATCATATTTTGGACTTAGTACATCAACGATTTTTCCCTTTCCTTCATCACCCCATTGTAGGCCGAGAAGTACATCTACTTGCGTCATTATTTAATAAATTAAGCTGGTTTTATTTGTATTTTGATTTAATTTGCTTCAATATTTGCTGTTGTAGCTGCACTTTCATTTACTTTTCTGGCCATACTGCAATCAGAGCAGAAACCATAAAGGTTTAACGAATGGTGCTTAACATCAAATTTTAAAAGATCACCAACCATGGTTTGGATCTGGTGTATGCGCGGATCGCAAAACTCTACTACTTTACCGCATTCGATACAGATAACGTGATCGTGCTGACGGTAGCCATAAGATTTTTCGAATTGTGCCATGTTTTTACCAAACTGGTGTTTGGTAACTAAATCGCATGAAACCAATAGCTCCAATGTATTGTAAACCGTAGCACGGCTAACGCGGTACTTTTGGTTTTTCATGTGGATATACAGGGTTTCTACATCAAAGTGGTCGTTTCTTGAATATATTTCTTCCAATATAGCGAAACGCTCTGGTGTTTTACGTAGATTTTTGTTTTCTAAATAAGCCTCAAAAATCTTGCGAACGAGCTCATTTGTTTTTTGTTCAGACATAGTTTTTAAACTCCATTCAAAGGTAGGTAATTAGTTTGATTGTTCGAGGGTTAGATTGTTGAAATGTTGTAATAAGTAGGAGGTTTGGAAGACTTGGGGCTGAAGTTTAATCGGTAAATACCATTTTGCCTTCCGACTCCGCACCTTTGACTTTCGGACTACCTAAGCATCAAACCTCGTCACGCCTGTTACCCCTTTTACTTTTAATAAATTTCTGATCAGGTTTTGTAAATGTTCGGTATCGTTTACAAAAATCATAATCGAACCATCAAATATACCTTCATTCGTATCAACAGTGATCGAACGCATATTTACTTTAAAATCAGTAGAAATAACGCGGGTAATGTTGTTAATTAGACCAACATCATCAATACCTACAATCCGCAGGCCGGTTAAGAAAGTCAGTTCCTGTTGTTTGTTCCATTTGGCCTTTACTACACGGTAACCATAATTGGCCATAAGCTGAGCTGCATTTGGACAATTGGTACGGTGTATTTTAATGCCTTCGCTCACGGTAATAAACCCAAAAACATCGTCGCCCGGAATCGGGTTACAACAGGCAGCGAGCGTATAATCAATGCGCTGCATATCTTCGCCAATCAGCAAAATGTCTGATTCGTTGCCTTTAATTTTATTTTTAATGCCATCAACCGTCAAATTTTCAGGACGTTCAGGCGAGCGGTGTTCTATCTCTTTCTCGCTTGATAAATACTCTTTAATATCTTTCAGCTCAATTTTTCCGAGTGCTACATTTACAAAAAGCTCTTGGGTAGAGGGCAGTTTAAAGAAATAACTCAGCTTTTGCAGGTTATCTGTATTGTAGGTTATTTTTAGCGATTTCAGTTTTCTTTCTAAAATCTCTTTTCCGTTTTCGGCAATTTTCCGTTTTTCTTCTTTTAAAGAAGATTTAATTTTTGATTTGGCCTTCGCCGTAACCACTACATTGAGCCAATCTTCTTTGGGCGTTTGCTTGCTGGAGGTTATAATTTCTACCTGATCGCCATTTTGAAGCTTGTACGAAATGGGTACCAGCTTATGGTTTACCTTAGCGCCGATACAGGTTGCACCAACATCGGTGTGGATTTCGAAGGCAAAATCTAAAGCCGTAGCCCCCAAAGGCAATTGGATAAGGGCCCCTTTTGGCGTGAAAATAAAAATTTCATCAGAAAAAAGGTTCATCTTGAAATCATCCAGGAAATCTAAGGCGTTGGCCTCAGGGTTGTTGAGCATTTCGCGTACTTTCTGGATCCATTGATCTAAACCATTATCGTTGCTCGATTCTTTGTATTTCCAGTGGGCCGCAAAACCTTTTTCTGCAATCTCGTTCATGCGCTGCGTACGGATCTGGACTTCTACCCATTGCCCTCGCGGACCCATTACCGTAGTGTGCAAACTTTCGTAACCATTTCCTTTTGGAGATGAAACCCAATCGCGCAAGCGGTCGGGGTTGGGGCGGTATAAATCTGTTACAATCGAATAGGCCTTCCAACAATCGGCTTTTTCATTTTCAGGTGCCGAATCCAAAATAATCCGGATGGCAAAAAGATCGTACACTTCTTCGAAAGGAATGTTTTTCTTTTTCATCTTGTTCCAGATGGAATGGATTGATTTTGGCCGTCCATAAACATCGGCAACCAGGCCTTGTTCGTGAACAATCTCGTCAATTGGCTCGACGAATTTTTTGATGAAGAGTGCGCGCTCTGCTTTTTTCTCGTTCAGTTTTTTGGCAATAAATTTATACGTATCTGGATCAAGATATTTCATTGAAAGATCTTCCAGTTCTGATTTTATGGCGTATAAACCAAGGCGGTGGGCCAGGGGGGCATATAAATAAATCGTTTCGGAAGCAATTTTAAGCTGCTTGTGGCGGGGCATAAAATCCATTGTACGCATATTGTGCAAACGATCTGCAAGTTTGATCAGGATTACACGTACATCATCGGCCAGGGTAAGCAGCATTTTACGGAAATTCTCGGCCTGCAGCGAACTGTTGGTGTCAAAAACGCCCGATATTTTGGTCAAACCATCGATAATCTTGGCGGTTTTCTTGCCGAATTCGCGTTCAATATCCTCCAAAGTAATGTCGGTGTCTTCTACCACATCGTGCAATAATGCGCAAACAATCGACGTAGTACCCAGACCGATCTCTTCGGCCGCAATCTGCGCTACAGCGATAGGATGATAGATGTAAGGTTCGCCTGATTTACGGCGCATATCTTTATGGCTTTCGAGTGCCATATCAAAAGCTTTCCTGATTTCTTTCTTATCGCCCTTTTGTAAAGTAGATTTGCTAGCCCGTAATAATGCCCTATATCTTTTGAGAATCTCTTGCTTTTCTGCCTCTAAATCAATCACTAACTCTGTTTTCATTTGTATTTTTTGCGTAAAAATTGCGTCTTATTTATGAATAAAACTTATATTAGTTCTGTGGAACAACTAATATATGAAATAACACCTAACTTTGTAAAAGTATAAATTTATGAAAATTAAAGGGCTCTTTTTTCTTTGTATTGTAATGATTTGTAGCTTTTCGCTATGGGCCCAGGATCCCGTAGCCCCTGTTTTTCCGAAAATGGGAAAGAGCGATACGATCAGGGTAGCTTCTACAAATGATAATGGTGTAATGATTCCGTGGATGCAGTTAGAAGATGTGAGCATATATGCCGCCAGGATTTGGAAATCGCCGGCCGAGCAGGCAGCTTATAACCGTTTAAGATACAATGTATTAAAAGTAATGCCTTATGCATTATTTGCCAAGCGCAGGTACGAACAGCTCGAGCAGGATATTGCCCGTACACCGGAGAAAAAAGAACAAAAACAACTGGTTAAACAATGTGATAAAGAAATTAAAGACATGTTTAACCGCGAGATAAAAGAATTGACCATTACGCAAGGCCAAATTTTAACCAAACTGATTGACCGTGAGGTGGGAAGAACAACCTACGATATAATAAAGCAGACCAAAGGCGGTTTTGCTGCATTTTCTTATCAGATTGTTGCCCGTGTAGTAGGCCATAATTTAAAAAGCACTTACGACCCAAGTGAGGATAGGGATATAGAATCGATTATCCGCACTTCGGGATTTTACCAATAACATATAATGCACAAAAGCATTCCGAATATCTATTCGTTCAAGGTTAAAAAGATTAATGGCGAAGAACAGCCCTTATCGGCCTACCGGAACAAGGTTGTTTTAATTGTAAATACCGCTTCTGAATGTGGATTTACGCCGCAATTAAAAGAACTGCAACAGTTAAAGGACGAGATCAATAATCCCGATTTTGAAATTTTAGGTTTTCCAACCAACGATTTTGGAAAACAGGAGCCTTTAAACGGGGCAGAAATCAGTTCTTTTTGCGAAATTAACCATGGAGTTAAATTCCCTGTTTTTGATAAGATTATGGTCCGCGGACCGCAGGCGCACCCACTATACCAGTTCTTGAGTGATAAAAAGCAAAACTTAAAGCTAAGTTCAACACCACGTTGGAACTTCCATAAATACATTTTGAACAAAAATGGTGAGCTGGAGGATTATTTTATGCCCTTTACCAAGCCTTTAAGTTCGAAGATTAAAAAGAAAATTCAGCACCTGCTGAATCAAAATGCCCAATAGCATATACATAAATGCAAAAGCATTGCAATAATTATTTAAGCCAGGTGGAACATGCATTACTTTATTGATCAGATGTGCCATCTGACCATTGAAAATATAAAACACAGATGAAATTAGATATTTTAGTTATAGCCGTACATCCTGATGATGCAGAACTTTGCTGCTCGGGAACCATTTTAAAACATATTGCCCTTGGTAGAAAAGTTGGTATTGTTGATTTGACAAGAGGTGAATTGGGTACGCGCGGCACAGCCGAAACCAGAGATGAAGAAGCCGCAGAATCGGCTAAGGTTTTAGGCCTGCACGCCCGTGAAAATTTAAGGTTGCGTGACGGATTTTTTCAGAATGATGAGTTTCACCGTTTGGAAGTAATTAAAGCCATAAGAAAATACCAACCAGAAATTATTTTGAGCAATGCACTGGAAGACCGTCATCCCGATCATGGTAGGGCGGGAGATCTGGTATACGATGCTGTTTTTTTATCTGGTTTACCGAAAATAGAAACTTTAGTTGATGGGATTAAACAAGAAGCGCATAGGCCAAGGCTGTTACTTCAGTACATTCAAGATAGGTATTTGAAACCAGACATTATTGTTGATATTACGGAGCATATGGATAAAAAAATCGAATCCATTAAAGCTTTTAAAACCCAGTTCTACAATCCCGATGTGGATGGATTACAAACTTATATTTCATCGCCAGAGTTTTTCGAAAGCGTAATTGGCCGTGCCAGGGAGTTTGGAAAAAGCATTGGTGCAACTTTTGGCGAAGGTTTTACTTCGAGGAAGTTGCTGGGTGTTGATAATTTGTTTGATTTGAGGTAGAAAAGTTACTCCTTTAGTTTTGACATTTTTATACGATCGTCCTGAATTTATTTCAGGGTCCTTTGGTAAGAAAGATGCTGAAATAAATTCAGCATGACGGTTGCATTACTTAAAGTGAGCCAACAAAAACGCCCCTATATTTGTTATGCTCAAAACAAATAATAATGGCGAATATATTCTCTTCTCTCAAAAACGCTTACAATCTTTTTAAGCATGTAGATTTCGGTAAGCTTGATGCTTTATCGAAAAAAGTAGATTTACCCAAAATGGTCGAAACCATATCTAACCTGGATGATAAACAGATCCAGGGGATGATGAAAATGATGGGGGGATCGGGTAAAAAGAAAGAATTACCACCAATTGAAGGCGATTTTTACCATTTGGGCGATGAAGCCTTGAAAGATGAAGACCGCGAACTCCAGCTAAAAGTACGCGCTTTTTTAGAAAAGGAAGTAAAACCAATTGTAAACCATTATTGGAACAAAGCCGAATTCCCTTTCGAAATTATACCAAAACTTGCTGAACTTAATATTTGTGGCTTAACCTACAAGGGCTACGGCTGTCCCGGGAAATCAAATTTAATGGAAGGGATCTTAGCCATGGAAATGGCCCGCATTGATACTTCAATTTCTACGTTTTTTGGTGTGCAGAGTGGTTTGGCCATGGGCTCTATCTATTTATGTGGCTCAGAGGAGCAAAAACAGCAATGGTTGCCTTTAATGCAACAATTTAAAATTATAGGTGCTTTTGGTTTAACGGAACCTGAAGTAGGATCGGCAGCAGCAGGAGGATTGACCACCACGTGTAAAAAAGTAGCAGGTAAATGGGTGTTGAATGGTCAGAAGAAGTGGATTGGCAACGCAACTTTTGCCGATATTCTGATCATCTGGGCCCGCGACGAGGAAAGCGGTGAGGTTAAGGGTTTTATTGTGAAAAAGGATAACCCTGGCTTTGCAGTAGAGAAAATGCAGGATAAAATGGCGCTGCGGATTGTGCAAAATGGCATTATTACCTTAACCAATTGTGAGGTAGAAGAGGCGGACCGGCTTCAAAATGCCAACTCGTTTAAAGATACGGCCAAAGTTTTACAGATGACAAGGGCGGGGGTGGCTTGGCAGGCCGTTGGTTGTGCCAGGGGTGCTTACGAAAATGCTTTGGAGTATACGCGAAACAGAAAACAGTTTGGAAAACCAATTGCTTCCTTTCAATTGATCCAAAACCATTTGGTAGAAATGTTGTCGAATTTAACTGCAATGCAGACACTTTGTTTTCGGTTATCGCAACTGCAGGATCAAGGTTTGTTAAAGGATGAGCACGCTTCGTTAGCCAAGGTTTTCTGTTCGCTTAGAACCCGTGATGTGGTAAGCAAAGCCAGAGAAGTAATGGGTGGAAACGGAATTTTATTGGAATATAATGTAGCGCGTTTTGTGGCCGATGCGGAAGCGATTTATTCGTATGAGGGTACGAAAGAAATTAATACACTGATTGTTGGTAGGGCGATAACCGGTTTTTCTGCTTTTGTTTAGGCCAGATCACAAAGTTTAAGTGGTTGGATGATAGATAAATGTCTAATTCCATGGTCTGTGTCCTTACAGACCATTTTGGTAGGATAATCTTTTCTGTTCAATAACCATAGAACGCTTGCAGTGCATTACGAAAGATTGTTTCCGTTCTGTGGGGACAAAGACCGGGGATTATGAATAAAGGTCATCAATCCATGGTCTGTGTCCTCACAGACCATTTTGGTAGGATAATCTTTTCTGTTCAATAACCATAGAACGCTTACAATGCATTACGAAAGATTGTTTCCGTTCTGTGGGGACACAGACCGGGGATTATGAATAAAGGTCATCAATCCATGGTCTGTATCCTAACAGACCATTTTGGTAGGATAATCTTTTCTGTTCAATAACCATAGAACGCTTACAATGCATTACGAAAGATTGTTTCCGTTCTGTGGGGACACAGACCGGGGATTATGAATAAAGGTCATCAATCCATGGTCTGTGTCCTCACAGACCATTTTGGTAGGATAATCTTTTCTGTTCAATAACCATAGAACGCTTGCAGTGCATTACGAAAGATTGTTTCCGTTCTGTGGGGACACAGA
>NZ_JBPZIR010000013.1:50355-108118 GCF_051857575.1 Pedobacter sp. GSP4
CAGACCATTTTGGTAGGATAATCTTTTCTGTTCAATAACCATAGAACGCTTGCAGTGCATTACGAAAGATTGTTTCCGTTCTGTGGGGACACAGACCGGGGATTATGAATAAAGGTCATCAATCCATGGTCTGTGTCCTCACAGGCCATTTTGGTAGGATAATCTTTTCTGTTCAATAACCATAGAACGCTTGCAGTGCATTACGAAAGATTGTTTCCGTTCTGTGGGGACACAGACCGGGGATTATGAATAAAGGTCATCAATCCATGGTCTGTGTCCTCACAGACCATTTTGGTAGGATATCCTTTTTTTATTCCATAATTGATATCCTTTCAGAATGCTACGACTGGTTGGGTTCCGTTCCAATCCATGGTCTGTGTCCTCACAGACCATTTTGGTAGGATAATCTTTTCTGTTCAATAACCATAGAACGCTTGCAGTGCATTACGAAAGATTGTTTCCGTTCTGTGAAGGCACAGACCGGGGATTATGAATAATGGTCATCAATCCATGGTCTGTGTCCTCACAGACCATTTTGGTAGGATAATCTTTTCTGTTCAATAACCATAGAACGCTTGCAGTGCATTACGAAAGATTGTTTCCGTTCTGTGGGGACACAGACCGGGGATTATGAATAAAGGTCATCAATTCATGGTCTGTATCCTCACAGACCATTTTGGTAGGATAATCTTTTCTGTTCAATAACCATAGAACGCTTGCAATGCATTACGAAAGATTGTTTCCGTTCTGTGGGGACACAGACCGAGGATTATGAATAAAGGTCATCAATCCATGGTCTGTGTCCTCACAGACCATTTTAAAAATCCCTTTTTTATTCAATAATCGGTAAAGTCTTTCAGAATGCTACGACTGATTGGGTTCCGTTCTGTGAAGGCACAGACCGGTGATGATAAATAAAGGTCGGTGCGGTTTGTTGAGTCTTTGCAGCGTTGATGAAGTATCAGCATTTGAAACCGGGCCGAAAATACCAGTTACATTTTTTGCCATTTAGCCCCGGTTGAAGCGATACCCTGCAGCAACGAGGAACGAGGCAGTGAAGCGTAAAGCGTAAAACGGGAGGACACTTGGTCGTTTGCACAGGCATTGCGCTTCTAAAAAAAAAGCGTTTTTGAGAATTTGCAATCCTATTTTACATGCTAAATTGCTTTTAGCACCCAGGTTTCGCGGATTCTTCCAGTTTTATTGGCCTGCTCCTTCATTTTTTTTAACAATTCACTATCAATGTATTTTAACGAAGAAAGCTGATGCCAAACTGAGGTTGCTTTGGTTATCAATTTGAAACCCTGTGAGAGAAAGAACTGCTCTGCCTGCTTAAAACTTTCAAACTTATTATCTTCTACGTGATGCGCTTCCAAAAACTGGGAAAAATGATCATTGGTTTCATTTTTAAGCGCAGGTCGTTTAACGTAAACATCAGCAGTAATCCAATAGCCTCCTCGCTGTTTTAATGATTTATGGATGGTTTTACACAACGATATCTTTTCGTCGGTGCTTAGATACATCAATAAACCTTCGTTAATGATGCTTACCGGGCCAAGTGGCATCTGATTTATGGCATTTAAGAAAACCGGTTCATCCAATGCATTTAGCGCTTGGGTTTTGAGCTTACCTTTTAGGTCTAATTTCTCGTTGATAATTAAACGGTCAACCAGATCTTTTTTGATATCGATTACACCTGGTAAATCGGTATCTAAATAATAAATTGTGGGATGCCTTAAAACCAAATCGAGGCCTCTAAAAGAATAACCGGAAGAGATTTCCAAAATATTTAGAGAGCCTGATGCAAAAAGTAAACTATCCAGAGATAAATATCTACTTTCAAAATGTATGAGCCTTTTTAAAAAAACATCATCAAAATTTCTGTTCGATAAATGTTCAAGGGCATCATTACCATACATTAATTTAACGGCATCAGCAACAAAGGGGATATTGGTTAAGCTTTTAGCCAGTAGTAACGATTTTGCTGAAGGACTTATGGAATGGTAATCACGGCTCATTTGTAATAATAGCAAAAAAACTGCGTTTAAAACGGATGTTTATTAAAAGCCGACTGGCTCATTGCGCTTTTTTCGTACAGGGCAATGCAGTATTTATTAAATGTTGGATCAAAGTTTACTTCTCCAGGCTGTAAGGCATTTGGCACATTTTTGCCCTGCATGAAGAAGTAAACCTTGGTATTTCCATATTTGGTATGCGGCATTAAATTGCCATAATCTTCCATTTCTTTCCAAACAGAATCCTTAACTGTTATGATGTAAATCCGTTGTACAGGACCAGTATTGTTGGCATTCCTGTATTTTACTATTTCTTTAAAACCTGCGCTCATATCTTCAATGCCGGGTTGGTTAAAAGTATCCTTAACCATAAAGAAAACCAAGATTAAAACGATTGCAGTAATAATGTAAACCAGTGATTTTTTTGACATGGCTACAATAAAGGCAATATTTTTTCCATAACAGTCAAGCCTTCGTCAATATGTTTTTGTTCAATGCAAAGTGCCGGGCGGAAGCGGATGGTTTTCTCTCCACAGCCCAAAAACATCACATTATTTTCCAGTCCTTTGGCTATAAAAGCATTTCTCATTTCTTTGGTCGGAAAATCGAAAGAACATAACAGCCCTCTGCCGCGTACATTTGTCATTTGATCGAACTGATGGGACAGTTTTTCGAGATTATCCCTTAAATAGGCGCCAACCTTTGATGCATTTTCGCAAAGCTGATCTTCCTCTATAATCTGTAAAATCTGTGTAGAACGGACCATATCAACCAAATTTCCGCCCCAGGTAGAATTGATCCGGCTGGCCACTTTAAATACATTGGTTTCAATCTCATCCACCTTATTGCCAACCAGAATACCGCATACCTGCATTTTTTTTCCAAAGGCTACAATGTCTGGCCTTGCTTTTTCGCTAAAATGTTGGTGGCACCAAAACTTACCGGTTAAGCCTACACCTGTTTGTACTTCGTCGTAAATCAAAAAAGCATCGTTTTCATCGGCCAGTGCTTTTAACTGGATTAAAAACTCCTCGCGCAGGTGGTTATCCCCACCTTCT
The DNA here is from genome assembly GCF_051857575.1 of Pedobacter sp. GSP4. Taxonomy (NCBI): domain Bacteria; kingdom Pseudomonadati; phylum Bacteroidota; class Sphingobacteriia; order Sphingobacteriales; family Sphingobacteriaceae; genus Pedobacter; species Pedobacter sp. GSP4. The sequence goes on from NZ_JBPZIR010000013.1 coordinate 53,429, forward strand.
GATTGTATGGGTTCTACAATAATGGCACATATTTCATCTTTATTGTTGGCAAAGGCTTTCTTAATCTGTTGGATGGAAGTTTCTTCAGATTCGATAGCGTGAGTTAAATTGCCTCCAGAAAGCGGAAATTTAACTTCGGGAACCGAAACCCGAGGCCAATCGAATTTGGCAAACCATTTCGTTTTATCGGGCAGGGTATTGGTTAAGCTTAAAGTGTAACCTGTTCTGCCGTGAAAAGCTTTTTCAAAGTGTAAAACCTTAAAACCTTTTTCTTCAGTATATCCTTTGGCAAAGTTTTTCTGTACTTTCCAGTCCATAGCTACCTTAATAGCATTTTCTACAGCCAATCCACCACCTGCAATAAAAAAAGCATGGGGCAGATAATCCGGAATGCCAACCTTGGCGAACGTTTCTACAAACTGTGCATATTGCTGTGTATATACATCAGAGTTTGAAGGATTGGCCAAAGCCGCTTGAAAAAGATTTTTTTTAAACCCTTCGTCATTGATCATTTTAGGATGGTTGTAGCCCAATGGAACAGATGCAAAGCAGGTAAAAAAATCGAGTAGGGTTCTGTTGTATTTCGAATCGTAAATGTAGGCACCGTTACTTTTCTCCATATCGTAGGTCAGGTCGAAACCATCAGCTAAAATATGCTTACTTAATGCTTCGTTAACGCGATCTGCAGGTACTGTTAATTGATACATAAACTTGGTTTTGGTATATTCCAAATTTAGTTAAATGTGCCTAAAATTAAAATTTAAGCACTTTTTGTACCCATAAGGCAAAAAATAGGTTTAAACAGTTTAAAGTATGATTATAGACAATTTCGGATTTTGGACTGCGCAGATGTGGAAAACTTTTTAACATAAAAATCTGATTGAGACGCTCTTTTGTCTTAAAACCAACCCGCAATTTATCTCCATTACCGTTCAGAAACAGAATTAATTTTACTGCGATTAGCATACCTCATCTATACTTTAATTACGTTTTGGCTTGAATATTTTCAGACCTAAAGCGGCTTAAATGCAACATGCACAATTTTTTATATGCGCTATCGTTTTGAGTATATTTTGGGTAAAAAATGGTTTTCTAATATCGATTTTGGAACAGGTTAGTTGGGAAAATGCCATTGTAAGCCTCTAAATATTATTATTTTAGCACTTGAAAAAAGACAAATCCGCCTGGATTAATTAACCAAATAAATTTATAACAACAATCTACAGCTATCATTTACCTACCAATTTCTTTATGAAAAACAAAATTAACCCCAAACATCTTATCGTGCTTTGTTCGGTACTATTTTTTATCGGATGCGCTAAAACGGAACCTGTACCCGAAGTTACGGTGCCAACTTCACCAACTTATTCTTTTGCAGGCACATCGCCTGACGAGCTTATGTTTGAGGATGGTGAAGCCATGTCGGTAATGACAAGCGAAAGCAGAAGATTTAATGTTAGCAATGTTCTACGTGTTACTGCTGTGAACAATACAACCATCGAGGTTGCTAATTTTGCACCGGTTGATATCTCTGACGCCACAATCATTGCATCTATCGTTGGCCAGCCAGAGAAAATAAAATTATTGCATATCGGAACCATTAAGGGACACAGGATTAAGCAAATCCCTTATCCTTTTATTAGTGGGCAGGTTGAATATCCTGATATTAATAATAAAATGGTAAACCTATCAGCCTACAGGCAAGCAGGTATCAATCCAACCGCTATCAGTTTTGAATTTACGGGTACAACGCCATTAATCAACAAGCTTAAAAAGTTAAGTGTTATTAAATGGCAGCCCAAAATGCATGATTTTGATCCGGAGAATTTAGATAACAACTGGTTAGATGAGCCCACTGCAAAGCAATTTAGGATGTTTACCGGTTTCATAATCAATTTTGCTTACATGTACACCGATGCATCCATGCACGGACGTTTAGTTGATGAATTAGTAATAGGCAATGATGGTGTAACTGCACTTACTACGGCTGAAAAAGAGGCCGATTGGATAAAAGCCCAAACGCGTACAACAATCAATTGCGGTTTAACTGATACACGTAAAGTTTCTGGCCTAGGTGGCGGGAGTACTTTCGGTATCCCAGACTGGGTTACTTTAAATTTTATGACCAATAGCTATACCACACCTTTTCATGAAATGGGGCATGTTTTGGGTTATAATCACAGTTCATCCATGACATATCCCCAAAACAACAGGGGTAATGTACCGGTATTCATGGCCAGGCAGGATGAAATGAATAAAGCCGGTGATTTTCCGGTAACCATACGCAATTATTATAAACCTGATGATGTGCCGGCACCCAAAGCTGTTCCTTCGGGCTTTGTACAAAGGTTTGGCTTGAAAGACGAATGTATTTATTGATCTGCTGTTAATCTGTAATAGAGATCAGGACAACTAAAACCTGAAAAGTTTGAAATCTTAGGATTTTAGGTTTTTCAGGTACCAAAGTGTTATCCTTTTAATACCCGAAAAACCAGTTGCCGTATTTTTTAATATGATATTCGGCAATGTGTATAAATATGGGTATTACATCTATTATTTAATGGCCTTTGTCTATTTCGATCTCTTTAAAAAGGAATCAACAATACATTTACATTAAGAATCAAATCAACGGGACGATTTAGAAATCTTATTTAGGCTCCACAGTAATGTGGGGCCTTTTTTTTATCCACCAATTACATGCATTAAATAGTTCAGTGCTTCGGGCGAATGAAGCGCCAAAGTAGAAATTTTGTTCAAACTATTATACTGTGCTGACCATGTAGCTTAGAATTTATCCTTCATTCCAAATAGGCCCATCAAACCACCTGTGTGGATAGCAAGAATCTTTTCATCTTTGCCGACTGTTCCTTTCTCTTGCAGATCTTGAATGGCATAAAACATTTTTGCCGTGTAAACCGGATCTAAAAGCAAGCCTGTTTGTGCAGTAAAGCTTTTAATAAAACTGATCAGTCCGGGCGTGGTTTTGGCATAACCGCCAAAGTGGTAGTCGAGATGAAGTTGGAAATGGGTAGAAATTTTGGTGTGCTGCGCTATTTCATCACCAATAAAAGCAGCGCCTTTTAACACCGGAACAACATGAAGTTTGGTGTTTAATTGATGCTGTTGAATTCCTTTAAGTAAGCCCGCGGCAGTTGTGCCGGTTCCGGCAGCGCAAAATATATGGTCGTAGGATTCAGTTAATTCGCCGATTACTTCTGCACATCCTGTTACAGCTTCAGCAGAGGCGCCACCTTCATCAACAAAATAAGCTTGGGTATCATCGGCAAAATAGTGTTCAAAGAGATTTTGTTTATGGCGGTAGTGCTCGCGGTCGGTAAAAATAAGTTTCATGCCAAATAAACTACAGAGCAAAAGCATTTCATTTTTTACTTCTTCACCTCTTACAAAAGCGGTAGCTGTTAAGCCCGATCTTGCGGCTGCAGCCGCGGTAGCCACAAGGTGGTTTGAATAGGCACCCCCAAAAGTTACCAAATGTGTTTTGTTTTCTGCTGTAGCCTTTGCCAAAATATATTTCAGCTTGCGCCACTTATTGCCCGAAATATAAGGATCGATCAGGTCATCGCGTTTAACATAAAGGCTGTTAAAAGGAGCAAATTCTATTTTTTGTACTGGGCTGTATAATTCTTTAAACACGTGTAAAAATAAAAAACACCTGAGTATTTCAGGTGTTTTTGTGCATTATAAAATGTATGTGTTGGTTTATTGACCAATTCCCAAACCAATTCCGGCATTAACCATACTGTATTTTGCTGCGGTATAAGAGCCATAAAACTTAAAGAAACCAAATTTTAACTGGAAACCCAAGCTTGCCCTGGCGCCGTCTATATCGGTCTGTTTAACCGAAATCGGATCGGTGTAATTTACAGAACTGCCGTTTCCGGTATCGAAAGAATAAGTACCTAATGCTTTTAAATTGGTATTTGAGGTTTGGTAACCCACGCTGGCAAATGGAGTAAAGAATAAAATCTTTTTAGATACAATGGCATCAAAATTCACCCCGTTAAATTTGGCATCGATATGCTGATTTGAGCCTGTTGAGTTATTGATGTTTAATGGCAGGTCATATCTATATTGAGTAAAACCACCGGCAATGGCAATATCTACCGGAACAAGTTTTTCGGCTGTGCCGCTCATAAATAAAGGTAAAAGTTCAATTTTTGCACCGAAACCGATCATAGATAAGCTTCCCAGATCGCTGCCCAGTTTTACTTTTGGCATTGCCCTTAAGGTAACATCGATGTTTTTTGGTAAGCCCAATGTCGCCTGTATCTGTGCTGATGGAACAATGTGGAAGCCCAATCCTTTTGGAAGGTTAAAGAAGGTGGTGGTTGGCAATCCGTTGCTGGTGTAAATTTGCATGCGCCCGCCCACCTCGTCGTTACCAAAAGCCGTAGGGCCAATTGATGATGCACCAACTGCCGGCTTAATGTTGCTCAAGCCCAAAGCATTTACATCATAACTCCGCGAAGCCTGTGGTACAAAAGCACCCGATACCGAAAATCTTACATCGAATTTTAATAAGCCTTTTGATTTTGCGGTGTTGCTCCATCCATCTGTTAGGCCAACACCCAATCCTTTATAAAGTGGATCGAAATAGGCGTTAACTAATTTAGTCGCGTCTGCCGGACCAGATTTAAATAAATCTCCAACATTTTGCTGTGCACTTACTTTTTGAACACCAAAAAGTAAAACTAAAGCCATAACTGGCTTAAAAAGGAAAGGTTTTTTCATAATATACTGTTTAAACATAGTTAACTACAGTATAAAGATAGACGGATTTTTTAAAACTAAAATCATTCCAAAAATCTTGCATTTAAAAGTTTATTTTTGCGCCATGGAAAATGTGGTCGAATTGCAGGAATCAGAAGAGCAGGAATTATATGAACATTTAAAAATAATTGTCGATAAAGGGCAATCCTTGCTGCGTATTGATAAATTTTTAATGGTGCGTGTAGAAAATGCCTCGCGAAACCGTATCCAGAATGCAATTGATGCAGGTAATGTACTGGTTAACCAAAAACAGATAAAAGCAAGTTATAAGGTTAAGCCTTTTGATGAGATTTCTATTGTTTTGCCCCATCCACCACGTGATACCGAAGTTTATCCTGAAGATTTACCGCTCGATATTATTTATGAAGACTGCGACCTATTAGTGGTAAATAAAGCTGCCGGTATGGTGGTACACCCTGGCTTTAACAATTATACGGGCACGCTGGTTAACGCTTTGGCCTTTCATTTTGAGCAGTTACCGCAGTTGCCGGGTAACGATGGCCGCCCAGGTTTGGTACACCGCATTGATAAGGATACTTCAGGTTTATTGCTGATCAGCAAGAATGAAAAGTCGATTACACACCTGGCCCGTCAGTTTTTCGATCATAGCATTACCAGAAAATACATTGCCCTGGTATGGGGCGATATTGAAAATGATGGTACGGTTACAGGTTATATCGGCAGAAGTGCAAAAGACCGCCGTGTGATGGATATTTATGATGATGAAGAAAAAGGCAAATGGTCGGTAACGCACTATAAAGTATTAAAGCGTTTGGGTTACGTAACGTTGATCAGTTGTGAGCTTGAAACGGGCCGTACCCATCAAATCAGGGCGCATATGCAGCACATAGGGCATCCGTTGTTTAACGATGCCATGTACGGTGGTGATAAGATTTTAAAAGGAACTACGTTTAACAAATACAAGCAGTTTGTAGATAATTGCTTCGAACTGTTGCCGCGCCAAGCTCTGCATGCGCAAAGTTTGGGCTTTATCCACCCAACAACTAAAGAATACATGTACTTTGAATCGCCATTACCGGCCGATTTCAAAGCTGGCTTAACCAAGTGGGAAAATTATATCGCTACATCATAAAATATGCCTCAAGAGTACCTTTTATTTAATGATGAGTTTCATGCGGCAGATGCTCCAGTGCTGATGGCCTCGAACAGGGGTTTCAAATTTGGAGATGGCTTGTTTGAAAGCATGCGGATGATTAACAACAAGCTTCAGTTTGCCGATTTACATGCCGATAGGCTAACTGGAGGCATGAAAGCGCTGAAAATGGATGGTCATGCTTTGATGGATGATTACTTTCTGCGCCAAAAAACGGCCGATCTCGTTAAAAAGAACAGATGGAATGGAAATGTGCGTTTCCGGTTATCTGTTTACAGGGGAGGTGCAGGTGTTTACACGCCCGAATCAAATAAAGCCGGTTATGTTTTAGAAGGAATTCCGCTGAAAACAACAGCGTATGAGTTAAATAGCAAAGGTTTGATTATCGACGTATTTGACGAGATGACCAAGGCGGTTAACAAACTGTCTAATTTCAAAACTTCAAATGCCCTGCTTTACGTAATGGCCGGACTTTTTAAAAGCCAGAACCGTTTAGATGAGGCCATGATTTTAAACCAGCATGGTTTTCTTTGCGAAAGCATCAGTGCCAATGTATTTGTGGTATATAAAAACCAGATTTATACGCCTGCCTTAACAGAAGGTTGTGTAAGCGGGGTAATGCGTACGGCCATTATGCAGCTTTGCAAAATGAACGATATGGCACTTATAGAAGCGCAGATTAATCCCGAAATATTGAAAGAGGCCGAAGAGGTTTTTATTACCAATGCTACACAGGGTATTCAGTGGGTGATGGGCTATGGCCGTAAACGCTACTTTAACGAGGTAGCCAAGTTTTTGATCGATAAGCTGAATGCTTTTTAGTTCATTGGTTCATTAGTCATTAGTTGATTAGGAATTGGCTAATTGCATATAGCGACCAATTTTTAATACTTTTGCTTAAGGCGATAGTCATATTATCCCAATTCATTGGGATTAGTATCTCTCCCAATAGATAGACCCTGAAATAAATCCGATAGCTATCGGATTTATTTCAGGGTGACGATATTAAACTAAAAATCATCAGTAATAAGTTGTAATGGGAGCCCGCTAGGTGTTTTGGACTAACATTTACAAACGCATCCCCCTTAAAAAATCTTCGATCAGCATGCGTTTTTTACCCTCGTATTGGATGTCTAAAAGCTTAATAAAGCCATCTTTTGTGGCAAATTTTAGATAGGTTTTACCATCTGTTAAAAAGCCTCCGGCTGCAATGCCAGGTTCTTTATCTTCAATTTCGGCCTTAAACACTTTCAATGTTTTATCGTTGAGCATGGTAAAAGCAGTAGGGTATGGACTTAAGCCCCGGATTAAGTTATGAACGTTTTGCGCAGGTTTGGTCCAGTCTATTTTACAATCCTCTTTAAAAATTTTCGGGGCATGTTTCAAATCTTCGCTTTGCGGCTGCGGCTGTTCACTAATGTTGTTATCTTCAATGGCTTTAAGGGTTTTAACCAAAAGATTGGCGCCAACATGCATCAGTTTATCATGTAATTCGCCTGCGGTTTCATCATCGGCTATGGCAACGCTATCGCTGAGTATAATATTCCCCGTGTCAATTTCGTGTGTTAGGAAAAAGGTGGTTACCCCGCTTTCTTTTTCTCCGTTTATAATGGCATGGTTAATCGGTGCAGCACCGCGGTATTGCGGTAATAGCGAACCGTGTAAGTTAATTGTTCCTTTTGGAGGCATATTCCACACCACTTCTGGCAGCATCCTAAAGGCTACTACCACCTGTAAATCGGCCTGGTAAGATCTTAACTCTTCAATAAATTCGGGATTTTTAAGTTTTTCGGGCTGCAGTATAGGGATCTGTTTTTCCAGCGCATATTTTTTCACGGCACTTTCGTTAATTTTCTGTCCGCGGCCAGCAGGTTTATCTGGTGCCGTAACAACGGCAACAACATCAAAATTGGCCTGTACCAAGGCATCTAAAGAAGCTACAGCAAAATCGGGCGTACCCATAAAAACTATTTTCATAAGAAAGTGTTGTGTTTTAAAATAACGCGGATACCCGTGTTAAAGTTTTGCAAAATAACTAAAAATAAACCCATACTTATAGGCAAAAATGGTACAAGGTAAAGATGTTGTAAAGGCCAGTGGTTTAGTATATGTAACCGACAATATGCCTGGTATTTACCGAAAAGGTAAACCTGGTAAATTTCATTATGAAGATAAGGATGGAAATAAGGTAGCTGATGAAAAGCATCTCGACCGCATAAAATCTTTGGTTATACCACCTGCATGGCAGAATGTATGGATTGCCAATAAGCCCAATGCCTACCTGCAGGTTACCGGAACTGATGCTGCTGGCAGGAAACAGTACAAATACCATACAAAATGGACCAGCCGACGCTCTGAGGATAAATATTTCCGTTTGTTGGAGTTTGGCAGAGCCCTGCCAATAGCCCGTAAAAATTTACAGAAAGATTTAAGGAGAAAAAATTTAGACGAACGCAAGGTATTGGCCATTTCGGTAGATGTGCTGCAAAAAACACTCATCAGGGTGGGCAACGAAAGCTATAAGCAACTGTATGGCTCTTTTGGCCTAACCACACTCAGAGATAAGCACGTAAAAATAAATGGAAGCAAAATTACCATGGATTTTGTGGGCAAAAAAGGGGTGCAGCAAAAGGTAGAGTTAAACGATAGGCTGCTGGCCAAGCTGGTTAAAAAATGCAGGGATATTCCTGGGCAGGAGCTTTTTCAGTTTTACGCCGATGGAAAGGAGCACAAAAGTATCGACTCGGGGAAGATAAACAACTACATTAAAGAAATTACCGGCGATGACTTTACCGCAAAAGATTTCAGGACCTGGGGCGGAACCCTCGAAGCATTGCGCCAGTTTGCCAAATGCCAGATAAACGAGAATGCCGACCTGAATACAAAAAAAATGGTTGTTGCTGTTTTAGACTGTGTTGCAAAAAAATTGGGCAATACACGAGCTGTTTGTAAGAGTTCTTACGTATATCCCTTACTTATTACGGCTTACGAGAATAACCAGCTGGAGAAATATATCAAGAAGATGAACAAAAACTCGCTCAGTGGCAAACAGGGGTTGGAGCATGATGAAAAGGTTCTGTTGTCCTTTTTAAAAGCCAATAGTAAGTAAAAAACCATTTATATTTGTTTTTTATCATATTATGCAAATTAATAAAGAAGATAAAAGTGAAATCTTCAACATCCTGATTACCGAATCGCCAATGCCCATAGCGCTGTATGTTGGCGAAAAAATGATTATTAAAGTAGCCAATAAAGCCATTTTAAAAGCTTGGAACAAAGATGAGCGTGTAATTGGAATGGAACTGGCCAAAGCGCTGCCAGAGCTTAGCGACCAGCCCTTTCTAAAAATCCTTAACGAAGTTAGAAAAACGGGTATAGCTTATGAGGCTAAAGGAGATAGGGCAGATCTCCTCATCAACGGTAAAATGCAGACCTTTTATTTCGATTTTACCTACAAACCCTTAAAGGATGATGACGGCCATGTTTGGGGCATACTCAACAATGCAACCGATGTGACCGAACTGGTAAAAGCAAAGTTTAAATGCGAACAGAGTGAAGCACTGTTTAGGCAGATGATTTACGATGCGCCGGTAGCAATCGGTATTTTAAGGGGAAGAGAACTGATTATTGAAGATGCCAATGATGACCTTTTAAAAATATGGGGTAAAACAAAAGCCATAATCGGTTTAAAACTGTTAGAAGGCTTACCCGAAATTATCGATCAGCCTTTTCCACAATTGCTTCAGGAAGTTTACAACAGCGGTGTTCCGCATTATGGTTACGAAACCATGGCTATACTAGAACGGAATGGCGTTTTGGGCAATTATTATTTCAATTTCGTATACGATCCCATCCGCGATCAGAATGGAAATGTTTCGGGGATTATGGTGGTTGCCAATGAAATTACCCTTCAGGTTGCGTCTAAAATGGAGGCTGCAAAAAGCGAAGAGCGTTTCCGTAACCTTCTGATCGATTCGCCAATGGCTACCGGATATTATGAAACAGAAGATATTATCGTAAAACTGGCGAACGATGAAATGCTCAGCTTTTGGGGCAAAGATAAGCGCGTTATCGGTTTACCGATGATTGAAGCCGTGCCTGAGCTTAAAGACCAACCCTTTCTTGATATTTTAAAAGAAGTATACCGAACCGGTGTGGCTTACCATGCCGATCAGCAAGAAGCCATATTGCCCGTTAATGGCGTGATGCAAAAAATGTGGTTTAACTTTACGTATAAACCGCTAAAAGATGCCAATGGTAAAGTATATGCAATTTTGCATGTGGCTTTAGATGTAACCAAACAGGTACAGCTGCAGCAACAGAAAGATGAGTTTTTAGGAATTGCCAGTCACGAATTAAAAACCCCGGTAACCAGCATTAAAGCCTATGCGCAGGTACTGGAAAGGATGATCAGAAACGAGGGCGATGAAAAAAAGGCTGGTATGGTACGTAAAATGGACCTTCAGCTAAACCGCTTAACAGGTTTGATAGGCGATTTGCTGGATGTTACCAAAATTCAATCAGGTAAAATGACCTTTAACCCTACTGAATTTAATTTTGATACTGTTGTAGCAGATATTGTTGAGGAAATGCAGCACATTAGTTCAAAACATAAAATTAACAGCCATTTAAAGGGTAATGTAACAGTAATTGCAGATAAAGAACGTATCGGTCAGGTAATTACCAATTTTCTATCCAATGCCATCAAATACTCTACCGATGCCAATGCTATAGATGTTTTTACTTTTATCGAAGATGAAGAAGTAATTTTAAGCGTTAAAGATTATGGGATAGGGATTTCTGATGAATTGCAGCACCTTGTTTTTGATCAATTTTACCGCGTTGGGGGTAACCTGCAGCATACCTATCCGGGTTTGGGCTTGGGACTTTATATCTCCTCAGAAATTATAAAAAGCGAAGGTGGAAGAATATGGCTGGAAAGTAAAGCGGATGAAGGATCTACCTTTTCTTTTGCATTAAAATTGAAATAGCATAGGCGGGTAGTAAAGCTTACCCATACTATTTATTCTTTAGGTGCATTTTTTATAGGATGTACCGGTTGCTCTTCGTTTTCCCATTGTTTAGCCGGGTTATTGGTTTTGCTGGGCTTATTTGGCAAACTGTCGTTTTCCTTTCTAACCGTTTTATGGTCTTTGGGTTCCCTTCCTTTTGGTACTTCTTCTTGGTAATTGCTTCCGGGTTTATCACTTTTAACTTTAGGACCGCTCATAATAGTAAGGATTAAATGACTAAATTTTGAATTAATTAATGCTGTTAGGATTTGATGGAATTATTGTTCAACAAATCCTTTATTTAATAACAATTCCCGATCTGTTAAGTTTGAAAAATTGCTTTAGCATTCAATCATACCCTCAATAACTCATTCAACCAATCACTCATTCATTGAATCCATTCTGTCATTCATTCACTCAATCATTCTGTCATTCAATCCTTAATTATAAAGCAAATATTTCTTGCGCATGGTTTTATAGGCATTTAAGCCCGGTGCCCAGCTTGCCCGTATTTCTTCTTCAGTTTTTCCGTCAATAATCTGTTGCCTAAAATCTGCAACACCAACCAGGCGCTCAATGGTTCCCATCTCTTTGCTCAGCTTGGTATTAAAGAAGTCTTCTTTCCTGGGCGATGCTTTATATAGCTCGATTATCCAGCTTAAATTTACTTTTTTCGATTTCCTGAGTTCAGCTGTATCATAATTTCTTAAATCCAGTCCATAACACACCTGATCTTGAAATAAAGGCGTTTCTGACATGCCTTTTATGCTTTTTGGTGTAAAACTGAAATCGAATTTACCTTTTAAATAAGGCGCTCCTACAACGGTAAAAGGGAACATGGTGCCGCGGCCGTGGTTTAAATAAGTTCCCTCAAACAGGCAGGTAGATGGATAAAGCAAAATAGCTTGTTGGGTATTTAAGTTTGGAGAAGGCTTAACAGGCAAAGTATACTCCATGTCGTGGTTGTAATTGGCGTTTTTAATAATGGTAATCTTGCACTTTAACTTATCCTTTAACCAGCCTTCGCCATTAAGCATTTGTGCATATTCGCCAACGGTTAAGCCATGCGCAATAGGGATGGGCTGTATACCGATCCCCGACTTAAATTTAGGATCTAAAATGGGACCATCAATTAAATAGCCATTTGGGTTAGGCCGATCCAATATCAACAGCGGTTTATTGTTGGCGGCGCAGGCTTCCATTACGTGCTGCAGGGTATTAATGTAGGTATAAAAACGCACGCCAACATCCTGGATGTCAAAAACCATAATGTCAATATCGGCAAGATCTTCTGCCGTAGGCGTACTGTGTTTTCCGTAAAGAGAAATGGCTTTAATGCCAGTTTTAGCATCAATATCATCATTTACGGTTACACCTGCGCTGGCATTGCCCCTAAAGCCATGTTCTGGACCAAATATTTTCTGAATTTTAACACCAAGTTTTAACAAACTATCAACCGATGTTTGCATGCCGATAACCGAAGTAGGATTAACCACCATGCCCACTCTTTTCCCCTTTAAAATAGAAAGGTATTTTTCTGTTTGTTCGGCACCTGTTTTAAGTGCTGATGGCAATTTTGGCGTTCTGATCAGCAGTTTCCTGTTTTCGAGGCCTTTCTTGCCCGTAACTTCCTGTTCAAGCGGTTTTGGCTGCCCACAGGCCGATAATGCAATTAAACTGGTTAGCGCAAGGCTGATATATTTTTTCATCTGTTTATGTTGTTAATTGGCAATGAAACAGTAACAAAACAATTTACCCAAATTTTTGATTTATGCTATTGGTCATGCTTATTACAACTTGATCATTGATTTTTAAAGTTGGTTATTTATTTTTAAAAATGCCATTTTTAAAAAGGAATTGAGCATTTTTGTTACTTATAACCTTTTAAATTGAATTTCGAATATTTTATAGCAGGGCGTATAGCCGTTAAATCTGAGCGTACTTTTTCAAAGCTTATCGTTCGCATTGCCATAGCGGGTGTAATGTTAAGTTTGGCGGTGATGATTCTTTCCATCGCCATTATTAAAGGTTTCAAAACGGAGATTCAGGATAAGGTACGTGGCTACCTGGGCGATGTGCAGGTTACCCGCTATGATTTAAATAATTCTTTTGAACATTCTCCTTTTGTACTGGATAAAGCAACCGTTAATACGCTTAAACAAAATCCGGACGTTGAATATTTTTATCCTTTTGCCACCAAACCGGCCATTCTTTCGGCCAATAACGAAATTGAAGGCATTAATTTTAAAGGAATAGATAAAAACTATAAATGGGATTACATTAAACAGCACATCATCAGTGGAACAATAATCGATTTTGCTGATAGCACTGCTGCTATGCAAGAGCTCTTAATTTCCAATTACACAGCAAACCGGTTAAAACTTAAAACAGGCGATGATTTTATCATGTATTTTGTACAGAACCAGTTGCGGCCTCGCAAATTTAAGATTGTTGGTATTTACGATATCGGCGTTGAGGATATAGATAAAGGTTTTGTACTGGGCAACCTCAATATTATAAAACGCTTAAACAACTGGCAGCCCGATGAAATTGGTGGGATAGAGATCAGGATTAAAGATTTTAGCAAGCTTAAGCCTATTGCAGAGGGCATTTACGAAAAACTTCCCCGCAATTTGCGCTCTTATTCCATTGAAGAAAATTTCCCCAATATTTTTACCTGGTTAGGTTTGCTTGATGTAAACACGAAAGTGCTGTTGATTTTAATGCTTATTGTTGGTGTAATTAATATGGTTACCGCATTATTGATTATGATTTTAGAACGGACCAATATGATCGGCATGCTTAAATCATTCGGGGCAAGCAATTGGAGCATTATGAAAATATTTTTGTACAATGCGGCTTACCTTATCGGCATTGGTTTACTCTTGGGGAATATTTTAGGCCTTGGACTTGGATTTTTTCAACAGGCCACCCATATTTTTAAGCTTAACCAGGCTTCTTATTTTTTGGCATATGCGCCAATAGAGTTTCATTTTATCGATGTACTGCTGCTAAATATAGTAACGGTGGTGGTGTGTTTAACGGTACTGATTATTCCTTCGGTTTTGATCAGCAATGTTTCGCCATTAAAAGCAATCAGGTTTAAATAAAAAAACTTGGGTCATCGAACCAGATCGTATCCGATGCCCAAGCCAACCTTCAACCTAAATTTTTGTTAACTGTACCTTTGCAGTTTTTGTGTTTTCTTTTTGCAGTCCCTGTGGGTATGGCAACACATCAATAAGTTTTAATGAGTAACGGGCACCGTTTATAGTAACATCCGCGGTATTGCCAAGTGCGCCACATTCGCCTTGGCATAAAGTAATATCTTGAACGGTATTGTTGCTGGTAATGCTGAAATATGCTTTTGCCTCACCCATCCTTATGCAATTTGCATTTATGGGGCATCGGCTATCGCTTATCGTTGTTAGTTTTAAGGTAGAAGTGCCGATATATTTGGAAGTATTAACCGCAAATTCGTAATCAACTGTATTGCTTTCCATTTTCTTTTTGCAGCCCATTGCGCATAAGCTAAGAACTGTGTAAAGGATAAATAATTTTTTCATTGTATTGAGAGGTTAATCGGTTTTTTGTAAAATGTATTTGTAATCCAGATATGCATAAGAAGTGCTTGGCGAAAGATCAGTTTTGGTGTTAAACTTTTTGGTCAGGGTTAGATCGGTTGCGTTGCTTTGAATTTCGTATTCTCCATTTAAGATCAGGTTCCAGTCAAAATCGGCTGTCCATACATTTTCATCGGCAAAATGAGCAGTGCCATTTTTAAAGCTATAGCTACCTGAGCCTCCTGATGGTTTTAGGCTGGTATTGCCAGTTGGCGTAATATTAAACCGGCCATTTTTTAAGCTAATGGTAATGGGATAGGTTGATGGAACAGCTTTGGCACTATTGGTAACCACCAATACCCCTGTATAGTTTCCATCAATCAATCTATCAACATTTGTAGGTTTCTTGCACCCAAAAAATAGGAGCATAACAAATACCAGCAGGTATATTTTAGCTTTCATGCTCCTTAAACGGAGTTGAAAAAAGAAACGCTACAGTTTAAACAGAAATCCAATCAATACCCTGCGTAGCATGGATAAATTCGGTACGCGGTGTTAAATTTAAATAGGGGTAGGTAACTTTAGAAAGGTACAGGCCCGTTGGGTGGGCCGGATCTAACGTTTTGGGCGTTTTGAGGTTGATCAACAGGTTTTCAAATTCAGCTATACTTAGTTCTCCCTTGCCAACTTTTAAAATTTTGCCCATTAAAATCCTGATCATTTTACTCAAAAAACGGTTACTGGCAATGTGGAAACGGATTCGGTCGCCTTTACCGTTTACAAATAAATCTGCCTCCATTACATTGCAAATGGTATGTTCGTATTTATTCGGCTGCGTGCAAAAGGCTCTGTAATCTTTATATTTTGGCAAAAGATTTACCGCTGCTTTCATTTGGTGCAGATCGAGGTTGGGTTCTAGGTAAAAAGAACTCTGGTTACTCAAAAAAGGATCTTTATAGGTATGGATAAAATAATCGTATCTGCGCTGAACGGCATCAAAACGGGCATGTGGTAACCCTTCCATTTTAATGATATCAAAAATGGCAATGTTTTGTGGCAAGGCCTTATTTAACCTGTAAAGCAGATCGAAATCAAATTCAGTTTCAATATCGGCATGGAAAAAAAACTGACTGGCGTGTACGTGCGCATCCGTTCTTCCGCAACCGATTATGGCAATAGGAAATTTAAAAATCTGGTGAAGCGCCTTTTCAATAACATCTTGCACGCTAATGGCACCTGGCTGTTTTTGCCAGCCATTATAATGCTGACCTTGATAGGCAATATGGAAGAAATATCTCATTATTTTCGGCTGCAATTTTACACAAATTTTAGCATCAGGAATATTAAATTCATATTTGCCGTATAAATAATCTGTATGAATTTAACGAACTGCCCCTGCGGAAGTGGTTTGCAGTACCAAAACTGCTGCGGGCCCTACCACTTAAAACAACATGCAGCACCAACTGCCGAGGCTTTAATGCGTTCGCGTTACTCGGCTTTTGTGGTTTTAAATGCAGATTACCTGGTGGATACCACACATTTCAGTAAAAGAAAAGGAAATTCGAAAGAAGCTTACCTTAAAAGTGCAAAAAATACCAAATGGATGAAGTTGGAGATTTTGTACTCTGGTTTTAATGTAGTAGAGTTTAAGGCTTATTATCTGAATAAAAAATTACAGATTGAGGTATTGCACGAAAAATCCAATTTTAAGTTAGTTGATGGTAAATGGTATTATGTGGATGGAGAATTTTATCTATAGTAAAAAGTCATTTACATTGTCGGGTGTAACAGAATCGCAAATTTAATATGAAATTTGCGATTGTATTCGCAAAATTTATATAAAAATTGCGAATTTACTCCTTTTGGCTATAATTTCTTAGCCTCATTCCAATACACATCCATTTCGGCAAGCGTCATATCGGCAAGCGCCTTCCCGCTTTCTTTTGCTTTAGTTTCGAGATACTGAAAACGTTTTATAAATTTTTTATTGGTTTTTTCCAGGGCGTTCTCTGGATTGATATTGATAAAGCGGGCATAATTGATCAACGAGAAAAGTACATCTCCAAATTCCGACTCGGCCTTTTCAATGTCGATAGCGGTATTATCGGCTACATTAAATTCGGTTTTAAACTCCTGCAGTTCTTCTTCTACTTTTTCCCAAACCTGGTTTTTATCCTCCCAGTCAAACCCTACACCGCGTGCTTTCTCCTGAATCCTCGAAGCCTTTACCAATGCAGGCAATGAACCTGGAACGCCTGCTAAAACGGATTTGTTCCCTTCTTTCAGTTTTATCTGTTCCCAGTTGCGTTTAACATCTTCTTCATTCTGTACCTCAACATCGCCGTAAATATGCGGATGGCGGTTAACCAGCTTGTCGCAAACACCATTTAAAACATCTGTAATATCGAAATCATTGGTTTCTGATGCGATGCGGGCATAAAAGACCAGGTGCATCATTACATCGCCCAGTTCCTTTTTAACCTCGGCTAAATCGCCTTCTAAAATCGCATCGCTCAGCTCATAAGTTTCTTCAATGGTTAAGTGGCGCAAGGTTTCCATGGTCTGTTTTTTATCCCATGGGCATTGCGTACGTAAGGTGTCTAAAACAATAAGTAAGCGTGTAAAAGCATCTGCTGGGCTATTAGCGCTGGCAGGAATTGGATTGTTGGGCATGTTGGTATAATAAATTATCGAACGCTAAAGTACCAAACCCAAGCCATTAAGAAAAATTGAAAGGGAATTCTGAACCATAAATATTTTGGTCCTGGGCCCGGTTGATATAAGTTTTCGTAATTAATGCGGTGTTTTGCAGCATAAATATTTGCTGGCAATAGGCATATCAAGAAAACAATTAACACTATGCCGGTAAAATAGCGGGTGTAAACAATGGTTAAGCCTATGGCGAATAAGATTTCGAGCACGCCGGTCAATACTATTATTTCTACTTTTTTGGGGATGAAAAGAGGTATCATTGCGGCCATACTGGTTTTAAATTTAAAATGCCCAATGGCTGTAAAAAGCAGCATTACGCTCATGGCCATGTTGCCTGCAAAAATATTTCCTTTATCAAACTGGGTATGGCCACCAAATGCAAGTAATGCGATATAAACAATCAGTAAAACAAATAAGGGTTTCATTGTTTAAAATAAGCTTGTATCAGGTAATAATATTGAAAGCTATTAATATGGTTGCAATAAACAGTACAACCAATCCTGAAAGGAAAATAAAATCGGCAGTTTTTTCCAGGCGTTGGCTTACGCTGTTTCCTTTCCGCATAGAAATGAAGGATAAAATACAGCTGGTCATAAAAAACATTACCGCCGCCACGGCAAATTCATCAATGAGCGAGCCATCAGTAAGGTTCAGCTTTTTTAAAGAAGTGAGTACAATAAAGCATATGCCGAGCAAATTGGCCGAGGTACTTAAAATATGTGGCGAGCGGTTTTCGGCCATTAGTCTTTTTCTTCGAGTTTAATTCTTTTAGTGATCCGGTAAACACGCTTTTTCTTTTCGGGTTTATGCTCTTCGCCCATTAAAATGCCCCAAGGCTTCAGGGTATCAACCCTATCGAAGATTATTTTAAGCATAGCCAGGTATGGGATACACAAAAACATACCCGAAATACCCCAGATCATTTCGCCAACAACGATACCGATAAAGGCAAAAAGTGCATTGATTTTAACTTTTGAGCCCACCACCAGAGGCATTAAAATGTTGCCATCGATGGCATGAACGCCCACAAAAGCGACCAGCACAAGTAAAACCTTACCTGCGCCTGCAGTTGCAAAAGTGATTAAACAGCTGATCAGTAGGGCAAAGAATATCCCTAAATAAGGAACCACATTAAAAATACCGGCTACCAAGCCCAGTAAAACGGCGTATTTAACCCCCAGTAAACTTAATACAGCAATCATTAAAACGGTAACGATCAACATCTGTAAGAAAAGGCCAATAATGTACTTTTTAATGATATATTGAATCTGGCCGACAATTTCGGTTACTTTTTCCTTATGTTCTTCTTTAAAAACAGAAGTTAAAAAAGTAAACAATATCCTTCTGTAGTTCAGGATAAAAAAGGTGAACAAAAGTGTAAAGCCCAAGAACAATAGGGTAGAAGATAAAGTAGCCAATGTGGTGGCCACTATGGCTGCACTGGTGGCCAGTGCTTTCTCTGTACTATCATTTAAATAAGCAAGTTGTTTTTCTGAGTTTACGTGGAAGGTTTTCGAAATCCAGTGCTGCAGTTCGTGATAAGAAACATTGGCTTTTTCTTTTAACAAAGGCCAATCGGCCCATAAATCGCTTAGCTGATTGCCAAAAAAGTAAATAATGCCCCCAATTACGGCAATCATTAACACCACCGATAACAGGGTAGATAAACTTCTTTTGAACTTAAACCTCTGTTCTAAAAAATTGGCAACAGGCAGCAATAAAATACCCATTAAAAACGAAAATAGAAGAGGGGCCAGCAACGATTGCCCCAAAATAGCAATGTAGGTTAAACTGATTAAACAGAACAGAACAAGTGCTAGTTTTGGCAGAAAAGATAATTTGTCTTTCATAAAAAGTTTAAAATCCTGTTTAATACAAAATGCCTGATGAATTGTTTCGATCAGGCATTTAAATATAATAGATTATTCGCTTAATAAATGCTTGCCTTATCTAAAAGTGAAATATCTTCGGCATCGAGTTTTAAATTTGCGGCTTCGGTAAAGGATTTTAACTGACTTAAATCGGTAACACTGGCAATTGGTGCGGTAACCGATGGATGATAAATTAACCAGGCCAAAGCTACCGATGCCTGTTCTACTTGGTGTTTATCTGCAACCTGATCTAATGCTTTTAGGATGTTGAAACCACGTTCGTTAAGGTATTTCTTAATCCCGCCGCCGCGTTTACTTTTATTTAGATCGCTTTCACTGCGGTATTTTCCGCTTAAGAAACCGCTTGCCAGCGAATAGTAGGTAACCACTCCCAAATTATGTTCGAGACAGATTTTTTCGTGTTCGGCCTCAAACCCTTCACGGTCGTACAGGTTGTAGCCCGGCTGATAGACTTCGTAGCGCGGTAAGTTATGTTCGTTTGAGAAGATAAGTGATTCTTTTAAGCGGTTGGCAGAGAAATTTGAGGCCCCGATCCAGCGTACTTTACCATCTTTGATCAAACTTTCGTATGCACTTAAGGTTTCTTCAACGGGTGTTTGTTCATCATCGTAATGCGAAAAATACAGGTCAATGTAGTCGGTTTGCAAACGGCTTAAAGAGTGTTCTACTTCGTTGATGATATAATCTTTTTTAAGCGATTTGCCCTGGCCCATATCCGAGCCCACTTTGGTTGCAATAACCACATCGTGCCGTTTGTTGTGTTTTTTTAACCAGTTGCCTATTATGGTTTCCGATTCTCCGCCTTTATTTTCAGGTACCCAGCGCGAATACACATCAGCGGTGTCGATAAAATTAAAACCGGCCGCTATAAAATGGTCTAAAATGTCGAACGATTTTTGCTGGTCGATGGTCCAGCCAAAAACATTTCCTCCAAATACAATGGGCGCTATATTTAAATCTGATTTACCTAATATTCTTTTTTCCATGATATGAATGTTAATGGTATTTTAACAAATCTATTGGCCGGTAGTTTTTTTCGGAAGTCGAAATTGTGTCAAAATGATGTGATGATGTGAGTTGGATCGTTGATCTTATCATTCCATCCTCTCTCATCCATTTTCCATCTCACATCCCTTTTACTGCTCTTAGCATTTCTCTTTTTCCTGGTGCACCTGGTAATTTTTCGATGCTAAATCCATTGGCTTTTACGGCTCTTTTTAGTTTTCCGGTAATGGCATAGGTTACAAAAGTGCCTCCATCTTTTAAGAAACTGCAGGCGTGGGCAATAATTTCATCGCTCCACATTTCGGGCTGGTGCTGAACAGAAAAGGCATCGTAATAAATAAGATCGAATTTTTTGTCTGTATGGAAAGCCTCTAATGTGTTATGGGGTATTTCGAGCTGGCCAATTTGTGGGAGCGGTTGTGCAGCAAGCAATGCCTGATCGTAATTGTCCATAAAAGTATTCCAAACATTTTCTGGTACATATTCACTGTAGCCCGTTTGCTCGATGAGGTCTTTCGTTAAGGGAAAGGCTTCAATACTGGTATAATCGAGTTTTATGTTATTTTCTATGCAGTAGGCTAGGCTTAAAATAAAATTCAGTCCCGTGCCGAAACCAATTTCCAAAATAGCGATCTCAGATTTTCCGCTCGAAGCAAATTTCAATCCCGCATCAATAAAAACATGCTTACTTTCTTGCAACGCACCATGTTTGCTATGATAATGTTCGCCAATGGTTTCATTGTAAAGCGTGTTGGAGCCATCGGCTGTTTGGGTAATTACGTTCATAGTTCAGGATTTATTAATTTCAGGATAATGGTGTAAATATAGGCACAGGATTGATATGATTTCTGGATAAATCAGAAAGGCAGTAGTGTAGTACGGCCAATTTACTTTTCTCTTTAATGTTTTGTTGTTAGCTTTGAAATATGGATATCGAATCGTTTAGAGAATATTGCCTGGCTTTACCGGGTACAACAGAAGGCATGAAATGGGGGCATTTGTGCTTTATGATTGAAGAAAAAATGTATTTTATCATTGCGATTGATGAGGATAACAGCTTCTCTATCAAATGCGACCCTGAGGAGTTTGATGCTTTAACGGCAAGAGACGGCATACAGCAGGCACACCACATGGCCAAACGCCAATGGATACGCGTTGATAACCTCGAAGTTTTTAATGATACAGAGCTTAAAAAGAGGGTAGCAGCATCAAGGGCAATGGTTTTGGCCAAACTGCCAAAAAAAACTCAGGCCAAATATGCTTAATCTGACCTGAGTTTAATTTTTTGCTTTACGGCTGGGGTTGTTGATGAGTTCATTTTACATCTTGCACCTCACATTTTCCAGCTCTTTTATTGCTGTTCGTTTTTCGGTTCTTCTTTTTTTGTTTCCCCTGCTGCTTTCAGTTCTTTCGATTTCATGATATTAAATTTGTACATCTCTTCAATGCCTACCAATTTTCTGGTACATTTTTCAATATCTGTTCCTTCTTCCCATAAATACGGACGGAAACTATAGGTTTTACTACCATCTAAATTGGCAATAAACTGGTTCCATGTGCTCCAGCGTAAACCTTTGTAAAATTTAGACAGATCACTGTCAAAACAGAATACCAAAAACTCGCCATAGCCTGCACCAAGTGGCTGCCAGGTTAAACTGTTTGGTTCAAGGTAATACACGTTTTTGATATCTGGCCCGAGGCCGCCATAATTAATGGCAAAAAAGCCGCCCACTGCATCATCGGCTATCAGGAGGTAGGGCAGGTTATCACCATATTCTTTTATGGTTTTCCCTTTGTTCCATTCGGATACGGAACGTGGCAGGCGTTCGCTACCTGAACCTAAAATTCTGATCCAGCCGTTATCAACCATTATGCCGCCGGTATTGTAAATTACCGAGCCCAGTGTAGAGTAGGTAGAAATCTGCGTATTGTAAAGCACTTCTTTCGCTTTTGCGGTATCAAGCGGAAGAGTTTCGACCTTATTTTTAGCCGAATCGACCCATTTTTTTACCAGGGGCCATGCCGGATCTTTTTTGTTGATCAATTCTTCGGCACTAAATAGTTTATTTTGTGCCATACCGGTTAACGAAAGAAAGGTTAAGCCAATAATAGAAAGAGTTTTAATCGCGCTTTTCATGTAGTGGATGCTAATGTTTTTCCAAAGATAGAATGATAATTAAGAATTGCTGAAAGTAGTTGGCTGATTTTTTGATTGTTTTGGACACGGATTAGCGTGGCGGCTAGAAATGTCAGATGGTAACATAGATGGTTGGCATCACACCAATAAAAACAAAGCGTCCCGATTAATCTCGGGACGCTTGCAATATAGGGATGATATCAATATGTTTTAAAGCTCGAAAGGAAATCTTTCTAACTCAAAATTACCACATTCTGATTCTATCTTCTGGTTTTTTATAAAGCTTATCACCAGGTTTAACATCAAAAGCCGTGTACCAGGCATCCATATTTACCGGTGCACCAATGGTACGGTACGGGCCAGGTGAATGTGGATCGGTTTTAATTAACTGCGCAGCACTTTCTGGTAAAATATTGCCTCTCCATACTTGTGCCCAAGCCAGAAAGAAACGTTGATCTGGTGTAAAACCATCAATTTTTTCATTGCTTTGGCCTTGTTTAGTCATTTTAAAAGCAGTATAGGCCGCATTTAAGCCTCCTAAATCGCCAATGTTTTCACCCATGGTTAATTTACCGATTACATGAACGGTATCTAACACGGTATATGCATCAAACTGCTCGCCCAAAGCTTTGGTTTTGGCATCAAATTTAGCCTTGTCTTCTGCGGTCCACCAGTTTTTTAAATTTCCTGTCGCATCATATTGACTGCCGCTATCATCGAAACCGTGACTCATTTCGTGACCAATTACCGCACCAATTCCACCATAATTCAACGCATCATCAGCATTTGGATCAAAAAACGGGAACTGTAAAATTCCGGCAGGGAAAGTAATTTCGTTCATGGTTGGGCTGTATGAGGCGTTTACCGTTGGCGGTGTCATGCCAAAGCGGTTACGGTCAACAGGTTTACCCAATCTGTTTACGTTTTCATTATAAGCCCAAACACTTGCATTACGCAGGTTTTGAAAATAGGTATTTCTGTTTATTTCCAATCCGGTATAAGTTTCCCATTTGGTGGTATAGCCAACTTTCGGTTTAAAGGCAGCTAGTTTTTCCAGGGCTTTTTTCTTGGTTTCATCGCTCATCCATTCTAATCCTTTTATTCTGATTTCGAATGCTTTACGCAAGTTAACAATCATGGCGTCCATACGTGCTTTTGCCTCAGGCTTAAAGTATTTGGCCACATAAAGCTGACCCAATAATTCGCCAATTGTGCCATCGGTTAATGATGACATGCGCTGCCAGCGTGGTGTTTGCACTTTTTGGCCTGTTTGTGCCTGTGTAAATGCAAAGTTTGCCTTCACAAAAGGAGAGCTTAGGCTTGATGCCGAACCTTTTAAAATGTTCCATTCCAAATAGGTTTTCCAATCGGCTACAGGAACCGATTTTAACAGCCCATCTACACTTGCCAAAAATTTAGGCGATGAAACCAATAGAGTATCCTGGCCTTTAATTTTGAATTTAGGTAAATAAGTTGCCCAGTTAATATCGGGGGTTTTCTTATTTAAATCGGCAACGGTAAGTTTATTGTAGGTTGCATAAGGATCGCGCATTTCCAGTCTGCTCATTTGAGCTTCTGCAAACTGTTTTTCAATTTTAAATACCGTTGCTGCTTTCTGCTTGGCTTCTTCGGGGCTGCTTCCTGTTAAACTAAACAAGGTAACCATGTAGGTATTGTAAGCATCGCGGATTTTAACACTGCGGGTATCATCTTTTAAATAATAATCGCGATCTGGTAAGGTAGTGCCACCCTGACCAATATTAACCATGTATTTATTAACGTTTTTACGGTCTTGGCCTACACCAACGCCAAACATTGCGCCACCCAGGCCATTTACACGCATATAAGCTACCTGATCTAAAACGCCCTGAATATCCTTAATCTGTTTAATTTTTTCTAAATCGGCTTTAATTGGGGTGTAGCCTAATTTTTCAATCGTTACCGAATCCATTGCGGCGGCAAAAAAATCGCCAACCCTGCGTTTAACTGATCCGGTAGGCGCAGATTTATCAGCTGCAGCATCTTCAACAAGCGTTTTTACGGCATTGATGTTAAAATCGCGAAGTTCGTTAAAAGAACCCCAGCGTGTTTCTTTGGCGGGAACGGGATTGTTTTTTATCCAGGTACCACTTGCGTATTGGTAAAAATCATCGCCAGGCTTAACAGATAAATCCATATTGGCCGGATCGATAAATTTTCGGGTGGTTTGTGCATTTGCAGAAAAGCCAGCAGCGACTATACCCAGTGCCGCAAAATATCTTTTCAAATTTTGGTATTTCATTCGCTTAATAAGTTAGTTTATAATGCGAAATTTATGAAATACTAATCAATACTATGGCAATATATTAGAAATATTACTTGTTAAACCAGTAGTAAATTTTAGCTAAACCCAAACGCCTAATGAGCTCGGATGCTGAAAATGAAATTTTAATCGATTTCATGATTTTGAACTTTTTA
This sequence comes from Pedobacter sp. GSP4, assembly GCF_051857575.1. Taxonomy (NCBI): domain Bacteria; kingdom Pseudomonadati; phylum Bacteroidota; class Sphingobacteriia; order Sphingobacteriales; family Sphingobacteriaceae; genus Pedobacter; species Pedobacter sp. GSP4. Next base: position 78,112 of record NZ_JBPZIR010000013.1, read on the forward strand.
TACTGTATTAACATTTTTTAACACTATTTATTGTGTTCTTGTAAAAATAATTGCTATTAAGAATGATTCGGGATAAACCATTTTATTTTCCATAAATTTGATTTTTAGGTTGTGATACCTTAACGCAACGCAATCCGAAAAGACGTTAAAACATAGACGTTTAGCATAAGATAATAATGAGCCACACACACGATAAAGAAGACAGTTGTTGCAGTAGTAAAGCACATTCCGAAGCCCAACATCATCACGGTCATGATCATTCGCACGGTGAAGATGATGCGCACGACCACGATCATGGTGGAGATCCATCTGCATTTCAAACTTATTTGCCTGCCATTGTAACACTGGTTATGCTCCTGATCGGAATTGCCTTCGATCAACTTTTTAAAGTTCATGCTTTTCAGATAATTAGACCATACTGGTATATTTTGGCTTATCTGCCTGTGGGTATCCCGGTTTTAAGAGAAGTTTGGGGAACTTTTAAAGCCAAAGATTTTTTTACAGAATTTTCTCTGATGTCAATCGCTACGATTGGTGCTTTTGCCATTGGCGAATACCCGGAGGGGGTAACGGTAATGCTTTTTTATACCATTGGCGAACTGTTCCAGATGGCTGCGGTAAACCGTGCAAAAAGAAATATTTCGGCACTGCTTGATGTGCGGGCAGCTGTTGCACATGTTTTAAGAAACGGTAAATACGAAACCACAGATCCTGAAAAGGTAGAGATCGAAGAAATTATCCAGATAAAAGCAGGCGAAAAAGTTCCTTTGGATGGCGTGCTGCAATCGGAAAAAAGTAGTTTTAACACCGCTGCATTAACCGGCGAAAGCAAACCGAAAACTTTTTACACAGGTGAAACTGTTTTGGCCGGGATGTTAAATTTAGATCAGGTTATCGAAGTAAAGGTAAGTAAGGCCTTTGCCGATAGTGCATTGTCGCGCATATTGAAAATGGTTCAGAATGCAACTGCCCGTAAAGCTAAAACGGAGCTTTTTATCCGCAAGTTTGCAAAGGTTTACACACCGATTGTGTTTTTTCTGGCGCTTGCACTGGTTACCATCCCGGTTTTAATATTGGGCAGCGAATATCATTTTCAAACCTGGCTGTACCGTTCGTTGGTTTTTCTGGTTATTTCCTGTCCATGCGCTTTGGTTATTTCTATTCCGTTAGGTTATTTTGGTGGTATAGGCGCCGCATCGGCAAATGGCATATTGTTTAAAGGATCTAATTTTTTAGATTTAATTACCAAACTCAATACGGTTGTAATGGACAAAACCGGAACCCTGACCAAAGGTGTTTTCAAGGTGCAAAAAGTAGCCAGTAAGATTGATGAAACGCAATTTATGCAATTACTGACAGCAGTTGAGGCTAAATCGACACACCCAATTGCCAAAGCCATAGTAGCGCATGCCGGTAAACTAGAAATCCACCCAGCAGAAAATATAACCGAAATTCCTGGAATGGGTTTGAAAGGAATGGTTAAGGGCAAAGAAATCTTGGCTGGAAATGTAAAGCTATTAGCAAAATTTAATATTGATTTTGACCGGGAAATTGCAACTATTGAAGAAAGTATTGTTGTGTTGGCTGTTGATAAAATATATGCTGGTTATGTTTTGATTGCGGATGAAATCAAGGAAGATGCCGCAGAAGCCGTTAAGCAGTTGCATAAAAGTGGCATCGGGCAGGTGGTAATGCTAAGCGGCGATAAAACCTCAATAGTTAAAAAAGTGGCTACTACGTTGGGTATCGATTCTTATTTTGGTGATTTATTGCCTGAAGATAAGGTGGCCAAACTGGAAGAAATTAAAAAAGACAAAGACCGTGTAGTGGCTTTTGTTGGCGATGGGATAAATGATACCCCTGTTTTAGCCATTAGTGATATTGGTATTGCGATGGGGGCGATGGGAAGTGATGCCGCAATTGAAACCGCTGATGTGGTTATTCAAACAGATCAGCCTTCAAAAATTGCAACAGCCATTAAAATCGGTAAGGCTACTAAAAATGTGGTGCTGCAGAATATTATACTCGCCTTTGCTGTAAAGGCCCTGGTGCTGATCTTAGGAGCAGGTGGAGTGGCAACCATGTGGGAAGCCGTATTTGCAGATGTTGGTGTAGCTTTGCTGGCCATATTAAACGCAGTTAGAATTCAAAAAATGAAATTTTAAGTAAATCTCTTTGTTTTGTATTGCTATTAATTTTAGTATATTTGGTTGTGTCAAAAAAAACAGTTCCATATCCAATACTAGATGAAATAGATAAGCCTGTTAAGCAGTTCAACGAGCTTGATGTATCTTTAATCTATAGCTACGCAAGTTACCTAAATTGGCTTTTTCCTGAAAGGGTAGAGTTGGTAAAGGGCAAGGTTTTTAAAATGAGCCCGGCACCATCAAGGGTACACCAGGTTATTGCACGGAATATTTCAAATGCTTTAATTAACTATCTTAAACGCAAGCCATGCGAGGTTTATTTTGCTCCTTTTGATGTCCGTTTTCCGAAAGGAAGCAAGGCCGACAAAGATGTTTACACTGTATTGCAGCCAGATATCTGCGTTATCTGTGATAAAAGTAAATTGGATGCCCGTGGTTGTATTGGCGCACCTGATATTGTTGTCGAAATTTTATCGCCGGGCAATACCAAAATGGAACTGCTCCATAAATATAAGGTTTACGAAGAATTTGGGGTTAAAGAATATTGGGTGGTTAGCCAAAGCGATCAGAGTATTTTAATCTACACTTTAAATGATGAGGGCAAATTCCAGCCTTCCAAAATATTTACATTGAGCGAAAAAATAACATCTTCTGTATTACCGGGTTTTGAGTTGGCTTTGGATGATGTTTTCGAAGAAATTAAATAATTTATCATTTTCATTACTAAACAAATTAGTATATTTGGGTGATGTCAAAAAAAACGTTTCCATATCCAATATTAGATGAAATAGATGAGCCTGTTAAGCAGTTCAACGAGCTTGATGTATCTTTAATCTATAGCTACGCAAGTTACCTAAACTGGCTTTTCCCAGAAAGGGTAGAATTGGTTAAGGGCAAGGTTTTCAAAATGAGTCCGGCGCCATCAAGGGTACACCAGGAAATTGCAGGCAACATATTTCTTAAATTGGGTAATTTTTTAGACGGTAAATCCTGCAAGGTATATTCTGCTCCATTTGATGTGCGTTTTCCAAAAGGAAGCAAGGCCGACAAAGATGTTTATACCGTACTACAGCCAGATATCTGCGTGATTTGTGATAAAAACAAGTTAGACGCCCGTGGCTGTATCGGCGCACCTGATGTTGTTGTCGAAATTTTATCGCCGGGCAATACCAAAATGGAATTGCTGCATAAATATAAAGTTTACGAAGAATTTGGAGTTAAAGAATATTGGGTGGTTAGCCAAAGCGACCAAAGTATTTTAATCTATACCTTAAATGATGAGGGCAAATTCCAGCCTTCCAAAATATTTACACTTAGTGAGAAAATCCATTCATCTGTATTGCCGGGTTTTGAGTTGGCTTTGGATGATGTTTTCGAAGATATTAAATAACCTGTTACGTTTGCTAAACAAATCAGTATATTTCGGTAATGTCAAAAAAAACAGTTCCATATCCAATATTAGATGAAATAGATGAGCCTGTTAGGCAGTTCAACGAGCTTGATGTGTCGTTAACCTATAGCTACGCAAGTTACCTAAATTGGCTTTTTCCTGAAAGAGTGGAGCTAATTGCTGGCAAAATCTTTGAGATGAGCCCTGCTCCGTCTAGGGTACACCAAGAAGTATCCATAAACCTACTAAACCCATTAGTCAATTTTTTAAAAGGCAAGCCCTGTAAAGTTTATGCTGCTCCTTTTGATGTCCGTTTTCCAAAAGGAAGCAAGGCCAACAAAGATGTTTATACTGTACTACAGCCTGATATTTGCGTTATCTGTGATAAAAGTAAATTAGACGCCCGTGGCTGTATTGGCGCACCTGATATTGTTGTCGAAATTTTATCGCCGGGCAATACCAAAATGGAACTGCTGCATAAATATAAAGTTTACGAAGAATTTGGGGTTAAAGAATATTGGGTAGTTAGCCAAAGCGACCAAAGTATTTTAATCTACACCTTAAATGATGAGGGCAAATTCCAGCCTTCCAAAATATTTACACTGAGCGAAAAAGTAACTTCCGCTGTTCTGCCTGGTTTCGAACTGGTTTTAGATGATGTTTTTAACGATTTAGATTAATAAACTTCACCGATATTTTAGGTCAATTAGTAAATTTGATTTCATAAATGATTGCTCCTGAATTCTTCCGCCGCATCTTTTAGTGTTTTTCCTACATTTAGTTTAAACCAAGCCATAAAAGTTCGGTTATTTTTCCAATCTGCGCCAAAATGCGATTGAAAATAACGCCTAACATTTTGAGTGTTTTTGTAACTTTTGGTAATTACCGTCTCGTTATTTAACGGCTCCGAATGCCAATCAAATTTGACCATAAACTAATTTGGGTATTTTATATTGATTTTAAGTGTATTTGCTACAGGGTATTTAATCTTTCATAAGTCTTTCAGCTTTAGTCAGGCTCTGCTTTGGTCTTTCAGCTTAATTAGCTATTTTTGGGCTTTTAATATAATTCATGAGCATTTCCACCAAGTACAATCCTGCAGAAACAGAAGATAAATGGTATAGCTATTGGCTATCGAAAAAGTTTTTTCATTCAGAACCTGATGAGCGCGAGCCTTACACCATCGTAATTCCGCCGCCAAATGTTACGGGTGTGCTGCACATGGGGCATATGTTAAACAATACCATTCAGGATGTGCTGATCCGTAAAGCACGTATGCAGGGCAAAAATGCTTGCTGGGTACCCGGAACCGACCATGCTTCTATCGCTACCGAGGCAAAAGTTGTAGCCATGTTAAAAGAACAGGGCATCAACAAGAAAGACCTTTCGCGTGATGAGTTTATGAAATACGCCTGGGAGTGGAAGGAAAAATACGGCGGTATCATTTTAGAACAGCTTAAAAAGCTGGGTGCAAGCTGCGATTGGGACCGTACGCGTTTTACCATGGAAGAAGATCTTTCTGAAGCGGTAATCGATTCGTTTATCCATTTGTACAAAAAAGGGTGGATTTACCGTGGCATCCGGATGGTAAACTGGGACCCTGCGGGTAAAACTGCCGTTTCTGATGAAGAAGTTATCCGTAAAGAGGTAAATCAAAAACTTTATTATATTAAATACCACGTATCAGGTAATCAGAATCAAGATGAACCAGAATATTTAACTGTAGCTACAACGCGGCCGGAAACAATTATGGCCGATGCTGCAATCTGTATCAACCCGAACGATGAACGTTTTACGCACTTAAAAGGTAAAAAAGTTTTTGTGCCGCTTGTTAACCACGAAATTCCGGTTATTGAGGATGAATATGTTGATATTGAATTTGGTACGGGCTGTTTAAAGGTTACACCGGCACACGATTTAAATGATTATGAGCTTGGCGTAAAACACAATTTGCCAGTTACCGATATTTTAAATGATGATGGAACTTTAAACGAACTGGCGGTAATTTTAGTGGGCGAAGATAGGTTTGTAGCCCGTAAAAAAATTGCCAAAATGCTCGAAGAAGCTGGTCATTTGGATAAAGTTGAAGATTATAAATCGCAGGTTGGCTTTTCTGAACGTACCGATGCTGCCATTGAACCTAAACTTTCCATGCAATGGTTTGTGAAGATGAAAGAGATGGCACAGCCGGCTTTGGATGATGTGCTAAACGGCGATGTAAATCTGATTCCGAATAAATTCGAAAACACCTACCGCCATTGGATGGAAAATGTTCGCGATTGGAACATTTCGCGCCAGTTATGGTGGGGGCAAAGGATTCCGGCCTGGTATGATGATAAAGGGAACTGGGTGGTTGCCAAAACCAAAGATGAAGCCCTGGAAGAATTCTGGAAGAAAAAACATTTGGATGAAAACTGTTCAGATACAGAAAAATTAGGTTTCAAACACCAGTTAGAGCCGTTTTTAAGACAGGACGAGGATGTAATGGACACTTGGTTCTCCTCTTGGTTATGGCCAATTTCGGTTTTTGATGGTTTTAAAGATCCCAACAATAAGGATATTAATTATTACTACCCAACCAACGATCTGGTTACCGCACCAGAGATTTTGTTTTTCTGGGTTGCGCGTATGATTATGGCCGGACATGAGTTTATGGGCAAAAAGCCTTTTACGAATGTTTATTTAACCGGCATTGTACGTGATAAATTAGGCCGTAAAATGTCTAAATCGTTGGGTAACTCGCCCGATCCGATTGGCCTGATTGAAAAATACGGTGCAGATGCGGTTCGCGTGGGGATGCTGATGTCATCGCCTGCTGGTAATGATTTGATGTTTGATGAGAGCTACTGTGAACAGGGCCGTAATTTTGCATCGAAAATATGGAATGCCTTCCGTTTGGTGAAAGGCTGGGAGGTTGATGAAAACCTGATCAATCCAAACACACAGGCCATATCGTGGTTCGAAAACCGCTTTAACGAAGCTTTGGTAGAAATTGAAGACAACTTTAAACAATACCGTTTATCGGAAGCCTTAATGACAACCTACAAACTGGTTTGGGACGATTTCTGTGCCTGGTACCTGGAAATGGTTAAGCCAGCTTATCAGCAGCCAATTGATGCTGAAAGTTACCAGGCAACCATAGGCTTCTTCGAAAATATTATTAAGCTATTGCACCCAAATATGCCTTTCCTAACAGAAGAGCTGTGGCACGATGATCTGTTTGTCGAGCGTGGCGAAATGGATTGCTGTATTGTGGCAGAATTTCCTAAAGGCGGTGCAATTGATGAGCAGTTGTTAAAAGATGCTGAGGTAATTAAAACTGTTGTAGCCGAAATCAGGAATGTGCGCAATCAAAAGCAGATTTCACCGAAAGAAGCACTGCCTTTAAGTTTAAAGGTAAATTCGGATATCGATTACGAAAAATGGTTAAATATAGTGTTCAAATTGGCCAACGTATCAGAGGCCGAAATTGTGAATGATAAAATTGTTGGCGCAACGGCTTTTATGGCCGGTAAAGACGAATTCTTTATTCCTTTAACCGAAAATATTGATGTAGAGGCAGAACGTACGCGCTTAAATGCAGATCTGGTTTACCTCCAGGGATTTTTGAAATCGGTTGATGCGAAGCTGAGCAATGAACGTTTTGTTCAGAATGCTAAACCAGAAATTATCGCCAACGAGCGCAATAAAAAGGCTGATGCTGAAGCAAAAATCAAGATTATTGAAGAAAGTTTAGCAATTTTAGGCGAATAATCATCTCACAGGCCTATAAGTTTTAAAACCTAAAGGTCTTTAGGCCTCTCATTAAAAGCCCTTCAGAAAACAAATTCTGAAGGGCTTTTCTGTTGCATATAATTGATAAATGCATTATTTCAATCGTTTTCCTAAAATTTTTTATTAAAATAAATACCATTTAAAAATGCTCCAAATCATTTGCTGGTTTTAAATTTGGCAAGAATAATCGAAATAATAGGCTTAAGGTTTCAAAAAAATTACTCATTGGGTGGTGGTTATTAACTATTTAAAATACTATTTTAGGTCGGTAAATTTAATTACTGCAATATATTATCAATCTAACCTAATATCCTGAAATGGAAAATTCCAGAAGAAAATTTATTAAACAATCTGCAATATTTGCTGCAGCAACCTATGCGGGTACCATGGGGATGAGCGCAAAAAGTTATGGCCGCATTATCGGCGCTAACGATCGGGTAAGAGTAGGCGTTGTTGGCTTTTCCGACCGCTTTAGAGAAACACTTTTGCCTTGCTTTTTAAACCACAATAAAGAACTGAACTTTGATATTGTAGGCCTTTCTGATTTATGGAATTACCGCAGGGATTTAGGGATAGCCCATTTAAAAGAAAAATTCGGTCACGATATTAAAGCCTGCCGCAACAATGATGAGCTCTATGCCACCAAAGATCTGGATGCGGTAATTATCAGTACAGCTGATTTTCAGCATGCTTTACACACCATAGAAGCCGTTAAGGCCAATTGTGATGCTTATGTAGAGAAACCTTTTGCCGAAACCATGGACGATGCCAAAGCTGCCTTTAAGGCCGTAAAAGCAAGTAAACAGATTGTACAGATCGGCTCTCAGCGCCGCAGCGGAGAAAACTACACCAATGCTGCAAAATACATCCAGGAAGGTAAATTTGGTCCCATAACAGCTGTTGATCTGGTGTGGAATGTAAACCAGCCAGGCAGATGGCGCAGGCCTGACCTGGTGGCTAAACTAAAAGAAGAAGATATTGACTGGAAACGCTTTTTGCTCAATCGCCCGGTTGAAGCTTTCGATCCAAGGAAATATTTGGAATATAGGCTGTTCTGGCCATATTCGTCGGGTATGCCAGGGCAATGGATGTCGCACCAAATCGATACCGTACACTGGTTTACCAATTTGAAACATCCACGGAGCGTTGTGGCAAACGGCGGAATTTACACTTGGAAAGATGGCCGTAGGAATTGGGATTCGATGGTTGCTGTATTCGATTACGGCCAGCCCGATACAACAGATGGTTTTCAGGTTACTTTTACTTCGAGGATGCAAAATAGTGTTGGAGATGTTGGCGAGGTGTATTATTCCAACGGTGGAGAATTGAATTTAATTACCAACAAAGTATCGCCTAAAGGTGGCTTGAAAGAAAGAGAGGCAGCAGCCATGGGCATGAAAGCCAATCTTTTACCTGAATTCGATTTAAGTAAAACCGAGATCAAAACGGCTACTGGCGCCAGTATGGGTGGCGATGCGCTTACTTCTGGCCACATGCGGAACTGGATGGAATGTGTACGCAGCCGTAAAACACCAAACGCACCTGTTGAAGCAGGTTATTCGCATTCAATTGCCAATATTATGACCAATGCAGCTGTAAGAACGGGAGCAAAAGCAGTTTTCGACGAAAGCAGGCAAGAAGTAATTGCAAACGGAAAAGTATTTAAATATTAATATAGCCTAGAAATACAAACATGTTAAAAATTAAAAAATATAGTGTTTTAGCCCTATCCCTAATCAGTTTATCAGCAGCTGCCCAAAAAGCAAAACCTTTGTTTGATGGTAAAACCCTAACCGGCTGGAAAGCGGTAGCAGGTGCCGCACCTTACAAAGTAGAAGACGGAATGATTGTAGGAACCATGACCAAAGGAACGCCAAACTCATTCTTGATTACCGAAAAAGAATATGGCGATTTTGTTTTGGAACTGGATGTAAAATTAGAAGGCGAAACCACCAATTCGGGTGTGCAAACGCGCAGCCATATCAAACCTGAAGGAAACAATGGCAAAGGATTGGTTTATGGCAGGCAGGTAGAAATCGATCCTACGCCCAGAGCATGGACAGGTGGGATTTACGATGAAGCCAGAAGGTTATGGTTGTACCCTTTAGAGCTTAACCCAACGGCCAAACCTTTATATAAAAAGAACGAGTTTAACCATTATAAAATTGAATGTACTGGCAACGAAACCAAAACCTGGGTTAACGGATCGCCGGTTGCCTATGTGATTGATACCTTGGATAAAACGGGGTTTATTGGTTTACAGGTTCACGGCATTGGGAACAACCTGGATAACGATGGCAAAAAAGTGTATTTCAAAAACATCAATATTCAAACAGAAGGTTTAAAGGCCAAAACTTTTCCGAAAGGGATTTATACCGTAAACTTAACACCAAATACCTTGTCGGCTTACGAAAAATCGGAAGGTTACAAACTTCTTTTTGATGGTAAAACCAATAATGGGTGGATTGGCGCCTACAAAACGGCCTTCCCTGCAAAAGGATGGAAAATTAGTGATGGCGTAATCAGTGTGGAGCCATCAGGTGGTGCCGAATCTACAAATGGAGGTGATATTGTAACCAAAGAGGAATTTGCGGCTTTCGATCTGTCGTTTGAATTTAAGCTTACACCAGGCGCCAACAGCGGGGTAAAATATTTTGTTACTTTAAGCGAGAAAAATACCGGTTCTGCCATCGGTTTGGAGTATCAGGTTTTAGATGATGTTTTACATCCTGATGCAAAATTGGGAAGAGATGGGAACCGTACTTTGGCCTCGCTGTACGATTTAATGACTTCGAAAAAAGAAGCCCGTTATCTGCGCCCAATTGGAAGCTGGAATAACGGCCGCTTGGTGGTTTATCCGAACAATAAGGTAGAACATTATTTAAATGGTGTGAAAGTGCTGGAGTACACACGCGGATCGGAAGAATTTAAAAAATTGGTGGCCATCAGTAAATATAAAGATTGGAAAAACTTTGGCGAAGCACCAAAAGGGCATATTCTTCTACAGGATCATGGCAATAAGGTAGATTTCAGAACCATTAAAATCAAAACTTTATAGATGCAACGCAGATTGTTTGTTAAAAAATCGGCATTGTTAAGCTCTGGTTTACTTTTAGGTAACCAGAGCTTTGCAGGTTTAATGGCCGAGGAGAATATTAATGTGGCCATGATCGGTTGTGGCGATCGGGGCAAAGGTGTATTATCGGTGATAAAATCGATGCCAACTAAATACAGTATCAAAGCGTATTGCGATCTGCTTGATTTTAGGCTTAAAGAGGCCGAAAAATATGTTCCTGCCGGTGCAAAAGCCATTAAAGATTACCGAAAGGTTTTAGACGATAAAACCATTCATGCTGTTTTTATTGCCACACCTTTGAGCGAGCATTTTAAAATTGCCGCAGCTGCCGTGCTTGCCGGAAAACATGTTTATGTAGAAAAAACCATGACCTACGATATTGCGCAGGCACTGGAACTTAAAAAGCTGGTAAAGCAGCATCCTGATCAGGTATTTCAGGTTGGTTACCAGTACCGGTATTCACCTTTGTACTTTAAAGTGAAGGAGATGATCCAAACCGGTTATCTGGGCAAGGTTACGCAGATAGATTGCCGCTGGGATAGAAATGGAAATTGGCGCAGGGCGGTTCCGGAACCATCATTAGAACGGAAAATTAACTGGCGCATGTACAAAGAATATTCTGGCGGACTGGCGGCTGAGCTTTTATCGCATCAGATTGATTTTATCAACTGGGCTTTCGAAACGCAACCTGATGAAATTATGGGATCGGGCGGGATAGATGTTTTTAAAGATGGGCGCGAAACCTATGATAATATTCAGGCCATTCTCCGTTATAAGGAAAAAGGAATGATCGGGAATTTTGGGGCTACCTGTGGTAATGCGCACGATGGCTACCTGTTTAAAATTAAAGGAACCAAAGGCTCGGTATCCTTACTTACTAATACTGGGCTCTTTTATCCGGAAGAGCAGACCAAAAAGGAGCTGGGCATTGTAGATGGCGTAACCGGGGCTACCAAAATTGTGGTCAATAAAGATGGGGGAATCCCGATTTTGGATAAAGCCACGATTGATGGGACCAACTATGCTCTGGATGAATTTTATAAATCGATAACCACCAAAAAGGAACCTGCATCCAATATCAATACAGGTACGCAGGCGGCTATTTGCGTAGCCATGTGTAACGAAGCCATTTACAGTGGCAACAAGCAGGTTTGGAAAGCTGAGTATAATGTGTAGTTTTTAGCCTGAGCTAGTAAAATGATTGTTGAAGTTCTTAAAAAGGCTCAGATAGACAATTTTTTTGATTTAGTGTAGAATATTTTATCGTTTCCAAAGTTGTCATTGCAATGACGATTATTCTTTTGGGGATTGTTAAAGATAGGAGAAGCCCGAGTTTGACTACTGCTGCATCAAAATCCTTTAGCTACAACCCTAAATACTCCGGCATTTCAGGCAAAAATTTAAAGCTGCCATTCTCCAGATCCATCTTGGCATAAACATGCTGTAAACCATTGGTAAGTACAATCCATTTGGCCTGGTGGATGGAATTGTACCTTGCTGCCTGATCGAAAACCGATTGGGTAATTTTTACTTTGGGCGCTTTGCATTCAATCAACATCAGTTTTTCGCCAGCTGTGTTGTACACCAAAATATCGCTCCGTTTTTGGAGCTGGTTTAGCACCAGTCCACCCTCAATCTGGATCAAAGTTCGTGGGAATTTCTTTTCTAAAATGAGGTGCTGTATAAAATGCTGGCGTACCCACTCTTCGGGCGTAAGCACCAGGTGCCTTTTCCTCAGCTCATCAAAAATAAAAACCACATCGTCTTTCTGGGTAATTTTAAATGGGTATGGCGGAAGATGAAGCGGGGTAGGGTTGAACATTTCAGTTATCAGTTGGCAGTTATCAGTTGGTAGTTCTCAGTTAACAATGCAACAATAAAACAATTTACAATGAAGCAATAAAACAATTAAACCCCAAAGTTAATTAATTTTACGGCACGCACGGAAATCTCCCATCTAACTTCTCAAATCTTACATTCTTTAACTTATAAACATTTATCCAAATCATAAAACCTAAATCGTAATTTTACGGCAATGACTGCTGCCGAAATTATTAAAGATATTAAAGCCCGAAAGTTCAAACCCGTGTATTTACTGCATGGAGAAGAATCTTACTATATCGATCAAGTAACAGATTATATTGAGGATAAATTGTTGAATGATGCCGAAAAGGGATTCAATCAAACTGTGCTTTATGGTAAAGATACCGATATGGCTACGGTTTTGGGTGCTGCAAAGCGATATCCAATGATGTCTGATTATCAGGTGGTGATTGTTAAAGAAGCACAGGATCTGAAATGGGGGAAAGAAGATGGTGGCAGCAAAGAGGGAGAATTTGTACTCAATTATTTTGAAAAACCCTTACCCAGCACCATTTTGGTATTGGCTTATAAATATGCAAATTTCGATAAGCGTAAAAAAATCTATAAAGCCATAAGTAAAAGTGGCTTGATTTTTCAGTCAGACCCGGTGCGCGATTATAAACTGGTGCCCTGGATTGAAGAATTTATCAAGGAAAAAGGGTATAAGATCGATCAGCAGGCATCGGCTTTAATGGCCGAATATTTAGGTACAGATTTGTCCAAAATAGCCAACGAGATTGAAAAACTGATGCTTAACGTACCTAAAGAGGTGACCATCAATAGCGATCTAGTTCAGAAAAATATTGGGATAAGCAAAGAATACAATGTTTTTGAACTGCAGAAAGCCCTGGCCATACGTGATGTATTAAAATGCAATAAAATTATCAACTATTTTGCCAGTAATCCAAAGGCCAACCCCACGGTAATGGTTCTGGCCAATTTGGGCGGTTATTTTACCAAGCTGTTAAAATATCATTATATTCCAAATAAAGCCGATGCAGCATCGGCATTGGGGGTACCTCCTTTTTTTATTAAAGATTACGAAGTTGCCGCCAGAAACTACCATACCGGTAAGGTTTTTCAGGTAATTGGCCTGCTCCGCGAGTATGATTTAAAAAGCAAAGGCTTAGACAGTACCGGCAATGTGGATGACGGAGAGCTGTTGAAAGAACTTGTTTTTAAGATTGTGCACTAATCTTTTTTTAGCAAAATACGATTCTATATTACCCATCAAACGTTTGCGCAGATTTTAGGCATTTTTACTTCGGTTAAATATCATTATTTTAGAAAATGATACCTCAAAACTGGGGCTAACCATTTCTAAGAATAGATGAAGAATACAATTATCTCAATCTTATTGCTGCTGTGCTTTTCAACAGTTTGCTGCGCGCAATCGTTAAAAAACTATAATCTTTCTTTTCCAAAACTGGCCAATAAATGGGATGAGGCCATGCCTTTGGGCAATGGAATGCTTGGCGTATTGATATGGGAAAAAAACAGTAAGCTCCGCCTTTCTTTGGACCGCGCAGATTTGTGGGACGAGCGGAAAGCTTTGGATATTTCTAAACTTACTTTTAAATGGGTAGAAGAACAGGTGCATAAAAATAATTATAGTGCTGTTCAAAAAATAGGCGATGAACCTTATGATAATAGTCCTTATCCAACTAAATTGCCAGCTGCGGCGCTTGAGTTCGATATTGCCAAACTGGGGAAAGTGGTATCGAACCAACTTGATATTGAAACAGCTTTAAACACGGTTAAATTTGAAGATGGAACTGTTTTTAACTGTTATATCCATGCAACTGAACAAAGGGGTTACTTTGGCCTGGAAAATTTAAAATCTACAGACCTATTGCCTGCACTTATTGTTCATAACTATAACAATGGGCAAACTGAAAATGGCGATAACAGCCATTCGGGTGCCGGTTTACAGAAACTGGGATACGGTAAAGGCACCGTAACCAAAACCGCCAATAGCGTTCGCTATCATCAACCTACTTATGATGGACATTATTTTGAAGTACTGGTGCAATGGCAAAAAATGGCTAACCGTAAAATAATCGGTTCGTGGACCATTACCAGTGATAAAGCAGCATCACTGCCGGTTATTTCTTCAACTGCCAAAGAGCCTACAGGCTGGGATAAGCACGTGGCCTGGTGGAAAGATTTCTGGGGCAAATCGAGTATTTCCATTCCTGATAAGCTGATCCAGAAACAATATTATTTAGAAATGTACAAGTTAGGCTGTGTGGCCAGAAAAGGTGCCCCGGCCATTACGCTACAGGCCGTTTGGACAGCAGATAACGGAAGTTTACCCCCCTGGAAAGGAGATTTTCATAACGACCTGAATACACAGTTGAGCTATTGGCCAACCTATACTGCCAACCATTTGGCTGAGGGGGCAACATTTACCGATTGGCTATGGAAAATTAGACCGCGAAATCTGGAATATACCAAACAATATTTTGGCGTAAATGGCTTAAATGTTCCAGGGGTAATTACCTTAAACGGCGATCCAATGGGTGGATGGATCCAGTATTCACTATCGCCAACAGTAAGCGCCTGGACCTCGCAGCACTTTTACTGGCAATGGAAATATGGAATGGATGAGGTGTTTTTAAAAACAAGGGCTTATCCATATATCCACGAAGCGGCAAGCTACCTCGAGCATATTACCACTTTAAAGAATGGTAAACGTACGCTGCCTTTAAGTTCGAGTCCGGAGTATAACGACAACAGCATTAAAGCCTGGTTTTTAAACTGGACGAATTTCGATTTATCATTGGCTAAATTTTTATTTAAAGCAGCAGCCGAAGTAAGCAAAGCGGATGGTAAGCCCGATGAAAGTAAGCACTGGCTGGAAATATTGGGGCAATTGCCAGATTATGAGGTAAATGAAACCGGTTTTACCATCGCCCCAGGAGCAAATTTAACCAGTTCGCACAGGCACATGTCGCAGTATATGGCCATTTACCCGCTTGATTTGCTCGATGTTAACAAAGAAAAAGATAAAACCATTATCGATAATTCCTTAAAACGTTTAGAAGAAATAGGCACAAGAGCATGGTGTGGTTATTCTTTTAGCTGGATGGCTTCTTTGTACGCCCGGGCCTACCAGGCAGATAAGGCCGTAAAACAACTGGAAATTTTTGCCAGTAATTTCTGTTCGCCTAATAGTTTCCACTTAAATGGCGATCAAAAAGGAGGGCAGTACTCGGGCTTCACTTATAGGCCTTTTACCCTTGAGGGGAACTTCGCTTTTGCTCAGGGCGTGCAAGAACTTTTGGTACAAAGCCGAAATGGTTACATACAGGCTTTTCCGGCCGTACCGCAAAGCTGGGCAAACGCCTCATTTAAAAATCTGCGCACAGAAGGGGCATTTTTGGTCAGCGGCATTAAAGAAAATGGAGTACCCATCAGCGTCAAAATCTATGCAGAAAAAGCCGGATTACTGCGTATAAAGCTTCCATTTAAAACCTATGTAGTTAAAAATTTACCTGCCGGAAGTGTAAAAATGGGTAATGATGGCATTGCAGAAATAAAGCTTAAACAAAAACAGACCATTCTTTTTGAGAATGGCTATGAATAAATTTTATACTTAAATTGTTATCGCGAAAAACCGATTGAAATCATATAACGGCTATTCAAAAACAATCTTTTCAGTTTAGCGATACGTATTTTATTCGAAAATTAAACCCATGCGGGGAAGATATTTCATCGCAATGGTAAGGGCATTGCTGTGTATTAAATAACAGCGAATAATTGCCCCTATAATATCCAATTTTGGGAGTTTTTTGGCTTTTTTGTCTTTGTAGTACTATGTTTATCACGCCCTTTCGTTGATCATTCAGCAATATTGGTCTTTTATTACTCCATACTCATTTTTTGTAAACAACTGGAATTTAGCTAATTGTGTTATCCATTAACTTGGGAAGATAATGGGCAAGGCGTCTAATCATTTGATTTGGATTATGCCATAATTTTGTGCTTCAATAATACGCTTACCGTTGTAAGCAAGGAAGTTAAGTCAAAATTTAAGTTGTTTGTTAATCCCTGTATCCTCTTCTTTTAACGCTGGTATAGTAAAATTTATATGGCATGTTTAAAAAAAATGCAGCTATATTTTTGTGTATCGCACCGTGGTTTTTAAGACTTGCTCTTTACCGCTTAACATCCTGTTTTTCCTTGTCTCATTTTTATGCTAAACGTCGATTAGCTTTTGAAAGTATCCGGCTTCACGTTTGCCTCCACCCCATAATTATCCATAATTACTCCAATATAATTTCTGGCATTTGTTAATGCGCTCGCTTATGAAAAAAAGGTTACTCTTCTCCACTTTTATCTTTTTACTTTTTTGTATCGATGTTTTTGGGCAATCGCCCAGATATTTAATCAATGCAGGTTTTGAAGTACCCGGTTTAAATTGCACGTCGGCGAGTTATTCCATTTTGGCCGAAAGTGAAGTGCCAGGTTGGGTAACCAGCGATATTGCAACACGAAATAGAGTGGTTTGTGGTACAACTTCTGGAACCATGCAGAATGGGATCGAAATTTGGTCCAATAATTATGGCAGCGTGCCAGCACATAGTGGAAGCCAGTTTGCTGAAGTAAATGCTTATATCGCCTCTGGGCTTTATCAAAATCTATGTTTATTACCCAATGAAACTGTTACTTTTTCGATTTGGCATCGAAAAAGAGAAAATGATGATACTAGAGAAAATTTAATTGTTGAGTTGATCGATCCCGCTACTGGTGTTACAGTTGGGAGAGCTTCAAGCAGTCACGATGCGGTTTATGGTTCTTGGACTTTATATTCTGGTACGGTAACCAATAATGGGGTGCAGGGCACCAGAAGGTTAGGTATTTTTGGGCGCCGTTACGCTAGCAATGGTTCAACTTCGGGTATTGATCAAAGTAGAGGTAACCTAATTGATGATGCGGATATAGACCTTAAGCCATTGGCCGATATTAGGCGTTTTACTTCACAGGTTGTTACCGAAGGCAGTGTAACCAATAGTGCTACCAGTTTGGAGCTGTACATTAGTGGTAATTTAAAAGATGCTGCTACCGTAACCTTACAAAAAAGCGGAAGCGCCACTTATAATACCGATTATACTATAGGAACACCTACCAAGGGATCGATATCAGTAGATGCGAATGGGAACATCGTATTAACCTTACCTCCAGGCGATTATGATTCGAGCAACAGTACGGGCGCTAACCAAGGTATTATATCCATCCCATTTACCGCAGTTAATGATGCCGTTACCGAAAGTGGTGGTGAAAGTATAACCTATACCGTAACCAATACTGCTGGTGGCGGTGGCGGCAATTCGAACCTAGATATGGCCTATAATATTGGCGGTTACAGTGCGGGCTGTTCGGTGCGGGTTGGTACCGCAACTTTTAATATTACCGATAGTCCGATTGTGCTCTCTGGCGAGTTATTTAATGATGCAGATGGGTTGAAAGACAATGCCATTAACGGTACAGGTACCAATATAGCCAATGGGATGTTTATTACCGTACTTAACGGTACAACTGTGGTGGCCACCAAAGCCATTCCCGCGTGTGGGCATGGTGCAGCTGGGCATAGACGGTTCCATGCTGAACCCGAACAGCCCCGAGCCCAACCAGCCGGTGGGCATGCAGAGCACCATTGTACCCGATGCAAGGGCAGGGGTGTGCTTTGCCAACAATAAATTTTATGCGGGCTTCTCGGTAGATAACCTGATTGCCACCTACATCAATATCGGCCGTTACGCCTTTATCCCACAGCCCAAACCGCATTATTACCTAACTGCAGGGGCACTTTTTCCGCTTTCTGAGGACTTTCAGATCAAACCCTCATTCCTGTTGAAGGACGACCGTGGCGGTCCGACGAGCTTGGACGTAAATGCGTTTTTATTGATCCGGGATGTTTTATGGGTTGGCGGCTCTTACCGTACCGGTGTAAAGCTGTACGATAAAAGTTACCTGCAGAAAGACCTTACCCAAAGAAATTCCATAGTAGCAGCGATCCAATTTTTTCCTTCCGAAAAGATCAGGATCGGTTATGGCTACGACTTTTCGATCGGGCCGTTGCAGGGCTACAGCAGTGGTACGCACGAGATTTCTATTGCTTATTCCTTTATTAAACAGGATATCAGATTGGCTACGCCAAGGGTTTTCTAGGATGAACAGTTCAGTTTTTGACCTAACTAGTTAAACAACATAATGAAGAAAATTTTAATAGGCACCTGCTTTTCTGCATACTGTTTCTTTGCCCTTGGTTTTTCGGCAAATGCGCAATATGTTTTAAAAGATGCTGACAAACAATACGGGCTGTTCAACTACAGCAAAGCGATAGACCTGTACGAGCAGGCCTATAAAAAGAAAGCGACCCTGCATGCGGCAGAGCGTTTGGCCAGTGCATACGCAATGGTGTACAACTACAAACAGGCCGAGAGCTGGTATGCCATTGCGGCGAAGATGCCTGGCAGCAGTCCCGAAAATACCCTTGGTTATGCCAGGGCGCTGCAGGGCAATTCTAAATACAGCGAGGCCAAAGTGCAGTACCTGGGCTATATCGAAAAAAAGAAGGATGTTTCCGAAAAGCAGCAGGCCGTTTGGGTAGCTTCCTGCGATTCGGCACTGAAATGGATCAAAACCCCCAAAAAGATAGAGCTCGTAAACCAGAAAGCGCTGAACAGCAGCCAGTCAGACTGGGGCGCCGTTAATTACCAGGGCGGTGTGGTGTTTACCTCCGATAGGTCGGACAGCAAACTGGAGAGCAGCGAGGGCAGGCCTTTTTTAAGGTTCGACGGATCGAAGGAACCCGATAAACAGGTTTACGGCTGGACTGGTAACGGTTACCTGAAACTGTACTTCAAGGCTTCGCCGAACGATAGCCTGCAGCTGTTCCCCATCAAGGCCGGTACCAGGTACCATGTGGGCTCGGCAAGCTTTACCGCCGATGGCCGTACCATGTACTTTACCCTGACTAGGATCTCCGATGAACTGGAGCGCTTAAAAAAACAGCCCACAACGGTCAATGTAGAGATCTTCAGCAGCACAAAAGGCAGTGATGGCAAATGGGGCGAACCCGTTTCCTTTGCCTATAACAACGTAAACGAATATTCGGTAGGCGATCCCTTTATCACCACCGATGGCAACAGCCTTTACTTTGCCTCAAATATGCCTGGCGGGCTTGGCGGTACCGATATCTACGTGTGCCTAAAAACAGATGCCGGAGAATGGGGCAAGCCGATCAACCTGAAAGAAGTGAACACGGAAGGGAACGACCGCAGTCCGGTACTAGATGAAAAAGATAATTTCTATTTCTCCAGTGACGGAAGAATAGGTATGGGCGGACTTGACGTTTATCGTGCCCGAAAATCAAATAATCTTATCCAAGAAATAGAAAATCTGGGCTATCCTTTCAACTCACCACAGGATGATTTTGGCTTTAGCCTGAACGAAAAAGGCGGTATTGTTTACCTTTCTTCCAACCGCGATGGCGGTGTGGGCAGCGATGACATTTATACCATCGACCAGAAAATGATCTTGGCCTTTAAACTGGAGGGCAGGGTGTTTGATAGAGGGAGCAACCAGCCTATTGCCGGTGCACTGGTAACCCTGACCAAAGTTAACGGTGGCATTTTAAAAACAGAAACCGATGATAACGGTGACTATAAATTTAACCTGGCCAAAGAGGCAGAATACAATGTTTCGGCAGAAAAAACAGGCTACCGTTCGGATGTGGAAAAACTAACCACCATTGGTTTAATTGCCTCCGGTAAGCTTACCCAAAATCTATATCTGGAAAATGTGGTAATTGATAAGGCCATCAGAATTGAGAATATTTATTACGACTTCGATAAATGGAATATCCGTGCAGATGCTGCGGTAGAACTGGACAAGCTGGTAAAGATCATGAAAGATAACCCAACCATCTGGATCGAGCTTGGTTCGCATACCGACAGCAGGGGCAAGGACGGCTACAACCTCAGCCTATCACAGAAAAGAGCCGAATCTGCTGTGCAGTACATCATCTCCAGGGGGATCGATAAAAACCGCATCGCGGCCAAAGGTTACGGCGAAACCCAGTTGCTGAATAAATGTGCAAATGGTGTAGACTGTACAGATGCAGAACACCAGCTAAACAGAAGGACCGAGTTTAAGATTGTAAAACAGTAAATAAAAAGAGTTGTCAGCTTTAATATTTTGCCTCCGGTTTTAACCGGAGGCATTTTTTGTTTTATTCCGCATCCCTAGTCATTTAACCACAGAGTCACAAAAAACACAATGAAAATAACAGAGAATGTAGAAAAAAAACGTGTTTTCTGTGCTTCCGTGACAAAACAAACCGTTACAAAAAGGTCTTAGCAGGACGCTAAGACCAGTAATGGTTTCAATCTGAGCCTACCCAAGGGCCGTTAATTTCCGTACTTTTTTGCTGTATACCCAGTAAAATACAATCGGATACACAAACAGATTAAAAAATGTATTGGTAATCAGTCCGCCAATTACAACAATGGCCAGCGGTTTCGATGCCTCAGAACCAATTCCGGTTGATAATGCCGCTGGCATCAAACCTATTGCAGCCATAAGGGCGGTCATCAATACCGGCCTGAACCTGCTGGCCACCCCGTCTCGCATGGCATCGGTAAAAGTCCAGCTGGGGTGGAACTTTAGTGCAGCGATATTGCTTTTAAAACGCGTAATTAAAATTACTCCATTTTGCACGCAGATACCAAAAAGAGCAATAAAACCTATCCCTGCCGAAATGTTAAAGTTTACACCCGAAATCAGTAGGGCCAGTATTCCACCGATCATGGCGAAAGGAACATTGTTCAATACCAATAAAGCATCGCGGATATTCCCAAAAAGTACAAACAGAATAAAGAAAATGAGCAATAAACTCACCGGTACAGCTTGCGATAAGCGGGTAATGGCCCTTTGCTGATTTTCAAAATCTCCAGCCCATTCCAGTTGATAGGCTTTGGGCAGTTTAATCTGATCGTTTACTTTTTGTTGCGCCTCTGCAATTACACTTCCCATATCACGGCCCCGGATAGAAAATTTAATCGCCCCATAACGTTTATGTTTATCGCGGTAAATCATGCTAGGGCCTGTAATTTTTTTAATGGTCGCGATTTCTCCCAGTTGAACATTAGTGCCCGATAGCGTGGGGATGCGGAGTTTGCCAATAGCGCTTTCATCATTCCTGAAATCTTCAGGGTAGCGGATAATCAGGTCAAATTTACGCTCGCCTTCATAAATCTGAGTAGGGGCTTTTCCGCCTATGGCCATTTCAATTACGGCATTTGCATCGGCTGTGCTTACCCCATAAAGTGCCATTTTCTTTTGATCAAGGTTAATTTGAAGTTCTGGCTGCCCAAGATTGCGCAAAATCCCCAGATCTTCAATCCCATCAACAGTTTTTAGAATCTGCTCGATTTTTTCTTCTTCCTTTTCAATAAAACTGAAATCATCCCCAAACATTTTTACTACGATTGAACCCTTAACCCCCGAAACGGCTTCTTCCACATTATCAGAAATCGGTTGGGAGAAATTTAAGCTAATACCCGGAAAACTTTTCAGTTTCTCCTGCATCCGCTCAATAAGCTGCTCTTTGGTCTGTTTGCGTTTCCATGCTTTGCGCGGGTAAATATCTACATGGAATTCCATATTGTAAAATCCTGTGGCATCTGTTCCATCATTTGGCCGGCCAGTCTGCGACATTACCTGTTTCACTTCTTCGAAACTCAAAAAAACTTTACGCATTTCGTTAGAAAGCTTTTTGGTTTCATTTAAAGAAATGCTCAATGGGCCTGTTGCCCTAACATAAATGGAGCCTTCATCCAAAGTAGGTAAAAATTCGGTGCCTAAAAATTTAAAGCTGAACGCACCTAAAATCAATATAATGATGGATATGGAAAACACGAGTTTCTTTTTGCCAAAACAGCTATTGTAAAATTTCATCGTTCCGCTTGTCATCCATGCTAAAAAGATATTGTGCTTTTCTTTTACATCTTTTTTGAGCAACAGCCCAGCCATAGCGGGCACCAAGGTAAAAGTGAGGATTAAAGCACCCAGTAATGCAAAACTTAATGTCCAGGCAAGCGGAGAGAACATTTTGCCTTCAACTTTTTCGAAGGTAAAAATGGGAAGCAATCCGGTTATGATAATTAATTTGGCAAACAGAATGCCTTTTCCGTTTTCTAAACAGGCTTTCTTAATTAAACCAAGCTTGCTCATTTTGTTGAAACGCTCCATCCCAACTTTTTTGGCCCTGATATCCAAAGCAACGAAAATGCCTTCAACCATTACCACAGCTCCATCGATGATAATGCCAAAATCGATCGCACCCATAGAGAGTAAATTGGCTGGCATGCCCTTTAATTTCAAACAGATAAAAGCAAAAAGTAAAGCTAGCGGGATAATGATGGATACTATGAGGGTGGTCCGCCAGTCGGCCATAAAAAGGAACACAATCAGCGTAACAAACAAAATTCCTTCAAGCATATTGCCCATTACCGTATGAACCGAATAGTTGATGAGATCTTCGCGGTCGTAAAAGGCTTTTATTTGGACATCATCAGGCAAAATGCCGTTGTTTATGGTATTTATTTTTTCTTTTAGCCGGGCAATTACTTCGCTCGGGTTGCCACCTTTACGCATCACCACTATTCCTTCCACCACATCTGGGTCTTTATCTCTCCCTACCTGACCCAAGCGTGGTAAGGCCGATTCGGCAACTTCGGCAATGGTTTTTACATAAATTGGTGTTCCGTTAACATGATCAACTACTACGTTTCTGATTTCGTCAATATTGTTGAGCACACCGATTCCGCGTACCACATACGCCTGACCGCTCTGAACAATTACATCGCCGCCTACATTGATATTGCTCTTGGCAACAGCCTCGAAAAGCTCGGTAGCGGTAACGCCATATTGGATTGATTTTAAGGGGTCAACCGTAATCTGGTAAGTTTTTACCTCACCACCGAAACTAACCACATCGGCAATGCCAGAAACCGATAACAATTCCCTTTGTATTACCCAATCTTGTAAGGTTTTGAGCTCGCGTACCGATTTTTTATCGCTGGTTAAGGTATACCTGAAAATTTCTCCCGTTGGACCATACGGGGGCTGCACTTCTGGTTGGATACCCGCTGGAAGATCGGCTTCGGCCAAATGGTTGTTTACCTGAACGCGGGCCTCGGCATAAGCTACATCATCCTCAAAACTTACTTTAACAATCGATAATCCGAAAAGGGAAGAAGAGCGGATACTCACCCTTTTTTCGGTTGGGTTCATGGCAATTTCGAGCGGTCTGCTTACAAACTTTTCTACCTCTTCGGCACTGCGGCCAGGCCATTGGGTAATAATGGTAATGTTGGTGTTGGTAACATCCGGAAAGGCATCAATGGTAGTACTTTTAAAACTCAGGTAACCCGCCAAAATGAGTATGAAAGTTGCGAAAAAGATAAAATATTTGTTCTTCAGCGAAAAGCTGATTATGCTTTTTATAAATTTATTCATCACAGAATAGGCTAAAAATGAAGGGA
Organism: Pedobacter sp. GSP4; assembly: GCF_051857575.1. NCBI lineage: Bacteria > Pseudomonadati > Bacteroidota > Sphingobacteriia > Sphingobacteriales > Sphingobacteriaceae > Pedobacter > Pedobacter sp. GSP4. The sequence continues at coordinate 101,917 of NZ_JBPZIR010000013.1, forward strand.
GTTTATTGCGTTTTCAGGTTCTCGAACAGAAATACCTGTTTTGATGCGATTACCCTATCGCCGGCTTTTACACCTTTGCTAACGTAGATTTTATCGGCAGTTTTACGCCCGATTTCGATCTGTTGGATGCGCACTTTATTTTCTGCGCCCAGCACCAGAACATAATTTTTATTGTCATCGAAAATTACAGCCCTTGCATTGACCACCGGAAGGTCTACATCTGTATTGGCCGATACTTTAACCGTTCCGAGCATACCAGGTTTTAATAAATATTTAGGATTGGAAATAACCACCCGCGCATGCATTACTTTGCTATCCTGATCGATGAGATTGTAGATTTTATCTATTTTTCCACTGAAAACCTGTTCCGGATAAGCGAGTGTAGTGAGGTTTACCTCATTGCCCGTTTTAATGCGCGAGATGTCTGATTCATAAATATTGATCATTGCCCAAACATGGGAGAGGTCGGCTATGGTAAATAAACTTTTGTCGTTATCGGCCCGGAGCTGCATATTGTCGGTTACGTTTTTTTCAATAACAAAACCATTTATGGGCGATTTAATTGCGTAAGCGCCACTATGGCTGCCGCCATTTAGTTTCAACACCGAACCAGCGCGTTTAAGCTCGGCTTTTTTGATCTGATAATCATTTTTAGCCTCTTCCAGTTCTTTTGCCGATGATAAACCACTTGCATAAAGCTGTTCGACCTGTTGGAGTGTACGTAGAGCGGTTTTAAGATCGGCATTGGCAGCCGTTAATTCCTTATCGAAACCGGCCATCTCAGCACTGTTTACCGTAGCCAGGATCTGGCCGGCCTTAACCTCATCGCCCAACCTTACCTTAACCTGGCTAACCGAGCCGCTCACCATGGGGAAAAGCGCCGACTGGCGATCTTGATTGGCCGTTATTTTTGCCGAAAAGATAATGTCGGCTCGGCTGTTGGCTTCTTGTACTGTATCAATTAGCAGGCGGTTTAATAGAGAATCGGTGATGGCCAATTTTTCGGGCGCAGTTTCGGCTTTGTTGCTGCTGCAGGCAAGTGTTAAACCAATAACCGAAAATATAGTGGCCCGTAATAGGTTTGTAAATGTAGTTTGCATGGTGTTATCTAAAAAGGTTAGTGCCTGTTACATAATTTAATTCTTCTCTCGAACTTCTATTTTCGAACTGCAGGTTGTTTAACCTGAGTGTATTTTCTTTGTAAGATTCGTACAGATCTAAAAACTCTAACAGATTGATATTTCGCTCCTTTAGGTTTTTGATGAGGCCAGTGATGAGCTTATTGAAATCGGCATTAAAGCCCGTATCGATATCTACCAGCAGTTTTTCATTCCTAATTGCTGTGCGGTAGGCATTAAAAACTTCGTTTTCCAACAAAAGCACCTGTTTTTTAATGGCGAGCTCAGCCGCATCTATCCCAATTTTGGCCTTCTTAATTTCGCCTTGGTTCCGGTTAAAAAGTGGAATGGGAATTTTTATCCCTAAGCCGGTATACTTTTCGGGGTAGTTTCCCTTTAAATCATAACTGAGCGAAATTTCGACATCGGGAACAGCCATTGCTTTTTGCAGTTTTAAGTTAACCTCGCTGTATTCGAGCCTGGCGTTCGCTAATTTTAAATCGCTTCTGTGGTTTTTTGCCGAATCGAGCAGGGCGGTATAAGTGATCTGATTTAAAGCCAAATGGTTATTTTCTGTAGGCAATAGCAGCAATAGATTAGCCCTTGGCTGTAATCCGCAGAGCAATCTTAAATCCTTATAGTTGTCTTCCAGATCGTTTAAAAGTGCTTGATGCTCGGCTTTAAGTGAAATTAGAAGCGATTTGATGCGGATTACCTCTTTCAAGGCAACGTTGCCCATCTTAAACTGAACGTTGTAAGCATTGAGCAGGTTTTCTGTTGAGGAAATCTGTTCGGTATAAACCTTTAGCGATTGCGCAGAGAAATAGGTTTTGTAAAAGGTATTTCTGAGTTCGAACTTTAGGCTGCGTACCAGATCGAAGTATTCCATTTCGGCAAGCTTAACCCCGGCCTGCGCCTGTTTGATGTTTTTATTTCTTTTGCCTGCCAGTTTGAAGAGTTGAGAAACAGCACCGGCATACTGGCCATAAGCAAACGAGGTTTGAAAAAACTTCTTTGTTTCGCGGTTGTAAAAAAGGTTTTCGTACTCCAACTGCGGGTTATCGAACAATTTGGCCGTAATGATATCGGCTTTGGCCTGTTCTATCTGAAACTGACTGGCCAGGAGATCGAGATTATTTTTGAAAAAATAACTTTCGGCCTGTGGTAAACTGAGCTTAAGTGTATCGGTTTGTGCAAAAGTTGGCTTAGCCAGCGTAAGCAAAACCAGCAAACAAGATGTCCCTATTCTGATCATGCGGCAAAGCTATCCTTGCCGGATTAAAGGCCGATTAAACCGGGATTAAAAGCGGATTAATTTGCGGGAGTGTGATGGTAAAAGTACATGTTGAGGTGTCGGCAGCTACTTCTATTTTCCCTTCAAATAGCGCAATAATTTTTTGCGCCATATAGAGCCCCATGCCTTCGCCTTTTTGTCCGGCTTCTTCTGCTAAGGTGTAAAATGGCCTAAAAATTTCTTCGCGCTGCTGCACCGCTACGCCTTTACCTTGATCGCTGATGTGGATCAATAAATGATTATCGCGTTTGATTAAAAGGCAGCTTACTTTTTGGTTGTTTGAAAATTTAAAAGCATTCGAAATAACATTGTCCAGTGCAATCTGTAATAAGGTAGCGTTGGCTAAAATCAAAGGGTTAACCGCAGGGTCAGATTCTTGCAGCACTTCGAGTTCGAGGTTTTGCTTTGACCATTCTGACTGGATTTTGAGCAGCAGGGTATCTAATTGAATAACAGAAAGCTGCGAGTTGATTAAATCGAGATCCATTTTTGCCAAAGCAAGAAGGCCTGTAATCATGTGGTCCATTTTTTCCGTATCTTCTAAAACCGAGCGGATTACCTGTTGGTATGCTTCCGCATCGCGGTTTTTTGATAAGGAGAGTTCTGCTGCCATCATCATCCTGGTAATGGGGGTGCGCAGTTCGTGCGAAGCATTGGCAATAAATGTTTTTTGCAGGATAAATGCCTGTTCCAGTTCTTCCATCAAGTGGTTAAAGCTCTGTGCAATCAGGTTAATTTCATCTTTGGTCTGGTTTTCAGCAACCCTAAAGCCCAGATTCTGCGAGCCTACCTGTTTCACATCATCCATAAATTTTTTCAAAGGCTTCAGCATTTTTTCGGCAATCCATCTGCTCAGCAACAGTACAATGGCCGATATGGCGATGAAAACAACCACCATAATTTTTAACAGTCCGTTTAGGCGGTTGCGCGAACCCTGATCGGTGGCTGCGGCCAGAATCACAAAATCGCCCTGGTTATCTTTGTAATAAATGCCCACAACCTGCCTTTCACCATCGGTATATTGCAGGTGTTTTTGCTTCCGCACCAGGTTAATGGTCGTTTTTGTCCAGTACTGGGCCGAATCGCCAATAAAGGTTGCGCGGTTTTTATCATCGTAAATGCGGATAACTTCGCTGTTTAACTTTTGTAAATATTTATGGCGTACATCGGTTAGCGCATCGCGGCTAATTTCGTCGGCCTCTAAATAAAGTTTGGCCGTAACCATTGTTCTATCGGTTAACCTTTCGAAAAAATCAGCCTGCAGAAATTTCATAAAAGTAAAATACACTACGCAGAGTACCGCCAACAGTAAAGAAGTACTGATCAGGGTAAAATACAGCGCAATCCGGTCTTTTATTTTCATTACTTTAAAATATAGCCCATGTTTATTTTGGTGTGGATGAGCTTTCGGTCGAAATCCTTATCTATCTTTTTTCTCAAAAAATTAATGTACACATCGATAACGTTGGTGCCGGTTTCAAAATTGATGTCCCAAACCTGCTCAGCAATAAACTGGCGGGAAAGCAGGCGGTTTGGATGGCACAGAAAGAGCTCGAGCAGTACAAATTCTTTCGCGCTCAGTTCAATTGCTCTGCCTGCACGCGTAACCTCTTTACTGTAACTATCCAGGCAAAGATCTTCAAAACACAGTTTTGGCTCCGTTTTTATGGTGGATATAGCATTACGCCGCAATAGGGCCGAAACCCTTGCCAATAACTCCCGTAAGTGGAAAGGCTTAACCAGATAATCATCAGCGCCAGCTTCCAAACCGGTAACCTTATCATCAATAGTGCCCATTGCGGTAAGCATAAGGATAGGGGTATGTACGCCATTACTGCGGAGGTGTTTGCATAGCTGAAGACCATTTAAACCGGGCATCATAATGTCGATAATCAGCAGATTGAAGCCTGTATCAGGAAAGGCTTCGAGGGCAGCAATCCCGTTATTTATGTTTTGCACTTCATAGCCATTCTCTTCCAATGCCGACTGTAAAAGTGCGGCAATTTTAACATCATCTTCTGCTATTCCAATTTTAAGCATGCTGCAAAAATAAGTATCTCAGCTTAAAACCACATTAAAATGGAACGGTTCGATTACTTCGTGGTTTCAGGCCCGATTTAATTATTCGGGTAGATAACCTCGATAAAGTTTACTGTAATTAATATGCAGGGCCCGGACAATCGTTTATTGAATTCCGTAATCTAAAGAATAATAAAGTGCTAGTTACAAGCGCTACTGTTAGGCCTTTTGTGACTAATTGGTTATGGTGTATGCATTTACCAAGTTAGTTTGGAATTCAAGTATAATAAAAAAGAACCATATTGCCTCCGCGTTAAAATTTAACCAGCCTATATAATTATTTCCTAATCCGTTCTCTTTTGTTAGTTTTGGGCTTTAAACATTAGCAATAAACAAGGGCTTATTTTGCATTTGCAGAAGCTGTAAGCCCATTAAACTCCAAAATAAATGAACCATTGGTTAGTCAAATCAGAGCCTTTTAAATACAGCTGGGAAAAATTTAACGAAGATGGGCGTACCTTTTGGGATGGCGTGCGCTGTTTTTGAACCGTTTTATAGTTTGGTTCAAGGCTTTTTCTGCCACTCATTTCCTCTGATTTTGCTCTAAAATCGCTCTTTTTTACTCATTTTGTCGGCTGTTTTGTCGCCAATTTGAGGCTCAAAATGATTCAGTATATATCCGTTTAAAGAACTTGGAACACGCTTATCGACAAGCGTAGCGGAGTTAATAATTTGTTATTTGTCGCTAAGTTAATTAAATTTCGCCTTCATCAGCAAAGCTATAATAACTGTCTTCGCTTAAAATAATGTGATCCCACACAGTAATATCCAACAGCTTTCCGCACTCTACCAATCTCTTTGTTAACTTAATATCCGATTCACTCGGCTTAGTTCCTCCACTGGGGTGATTATGTACTAGGATCAAGGATGAACAGTTAGCTTTTAAAGCAGTAGTAAACACTACCTTAGGATCAACATAAGTACCACTGACACCACCCATTGAGATATCTACAATGCCAAGCACTCGGTTACTTCTGTTTAGTAGCAATACTTTAAATTCTTCGAGGAATGCAATCTTCCCCATATCCCATTGACTCTTTAAAAGCTGAAATGTTTGGTTTGATGAGGTAATCCGAGGGCGATCATTAATGTTGTAATCTGGCTTGTAGCTTACCTGAACTTCAGCTACTTTGTAAACTTGTGTTTCTTGTACCATAGTTGTATCTATTTAAATATGGCACTTGTATCAAGCTTTCAAACCAATTAAGTAAAGGAGGAACGGAATAAATGGACAGTGCGGTTGCTACATGAGCGTTTATGCCGTAGTTCCTTTAAACGTATTGGGAGGATAAGCTTAAATTGGTGGAATAGTTAGATAGATGTTATATATCTATACTCCTCAATATCCAGTTTTCAATCTATTTCTTTCCTTTAAGGGGTAGGTTTAAGTTTTGGATATTCAAACTTGTATGGATACTGGCCATCTGTGCTTGCTTTGATAAAAGTGTACACTCTTAAAGAAGAACTGGCACTTACCTAAATACCTCATTGCCACTAACCTGAAAGATAGCTTGCCTTTACGATCAATATCCAAAAGTCTTACTGATTCTTAACTTTAAGGGGAAGTTTTAAATCTTGGATATTGGGGTTGTAAGCTCCCCTGTTTTTCAGACCATTCAAAAGTATAATTTTGTCCTCAACTTTCCTGCAATAAATCGATGGGAGATTTGAAGTTCAATGCCTGGTGTGGTCGATGGTAATTATAGTCCAT
>NZ_JBPZIR010000014.1:0-83621 GCF_051857575.1 Pedobacter sp. GSP4
GGACTATAATTACCATCGACCACACCAGGCATTGAACTTCAAATCTCCCATCGATTTATTGCAGGAAAGTTGAGGACAAAATTATACTTTTGAATGGTCTGAAAAACAGGGGAGCTTACAATACAATGAAATTAGTGCATTGTCAAAAAAGTCACAAAATGATGCGCTCAATAAATTTAAATTAAAGTTTGTTAACCAGATTCTTACCGAATCGAATATTCTGTTAGAGGATGATTACAGACCATTTGCCGATTTTTCGACGTTTGATGAGAATGACCTGCCTACCAATAGCGATGTGGCAATGATGCTGACACAGTATTTAAATTGCTTTGAAAAGTTAAGAGTAAATAATATTAGAAAGAATCTTAATTTTCCTCAGTATTGGTATTGGATAGTTGATACCAAACTTTCGGACTCTAGAACCCATCCACCAACAAAATTAGCTAAATAATAATGGCCAAAAAAGATAAACTAAAATCAGCTCCCAGCCAAGACGATGTTGACCAATATCAAATGCTTTATCCTATGGTTGTAGCTGATCTAACAGAGGTAAAAAGCCTTTCCAGTAAGAAACCAGATGGCTCTTTAAACAAACTCAAGGTTAATATGATCAATAAAAAGCTTGAGAAAATTAGGAACATATTAGCCTCTGAGCCAACGGTTGAGTTTCTCGATACACTGGATTCTGATTCATTGCCTTCAAATAGTGATGCCGTATTTATCATTCTTCAATTTAAAACAGCAATGGAACAGTTTAGAACTAAATATTACACCAGAGACGATGATGGAGATGAACACGATTTTGATCAAGAATGGTCTTGGAAAACAAAGTAATTTCTATACTAATAATTTTTGCAAATAGTTCGATGAAATATGCTTTTGATGTTAAAAATCGCTTGGGAAATCATATAGACGGGCAACTTTTTTGATGTCCTCTTTAAAAACTTTCGTTAACGATATATTTTGGAGTACAAAAAGAGTTTGGTTTACACCAAGCTCTTTTTTTATATGGCATCAGTTTAATTTTCTTTGTAATTGATACTGAATCAGAACCCCTTTCTATTTAGCTATCCTTTGCACTTCCTGCGGAACGCTATGGGTAGTTAGCGCTTACTAAAAGAGTTGTCAACTTTAATAGCCACTTTGCTAGAAAGTTGACAACTCTGAAGTTATATTAGCCAGCCAATTTGGACCTTATCAAAACTATGAGATAGCCCCTTGGATCTACCATATACAAATTATTGATAATTCATATAGAGTCTACAAACCTCTTTCTATTTTGCTATCCTCAGAGCTTCCTGCAGAATGCTACAGGCAGTTACCACTTAACCAAAAGTGCTATCAACTTTAATGGCCACTTTGCTACAAAGTTGACAACTCTGAAATGTCAAAACGCGCCATAAGCTTTAACTGACAGATCAAGAAAACACAGCCAAAACTGCTACCTTCTGTTTTGCGTTAATGCCCATCAGTAATAATGGTATAACATGCAGTAATCTGTATCACCATTTTTATTGCTGCAATACCGAACTTTGTTTTAGCAAACAGCACGTATCTCATCAATATTAATATGAATTAAAATGGAAAAGAGAATATTAGGAAATAACGGTTTAGCAGTTTCTGCATTAGGTTTGGGTTGTATGGGCTTAACTTTTGGCTACGGACCGGCAACAGCAGAAAACGAAGCCATTGCATTGATCAGAAGTGCTTACGATTTAGGCATTACATTTTTTGATACCGCTGAGGCCTACAGCCAGGGTGGGAATGAAACATTATTGGGAAAAGCCGTACAGCCTTTTAGGGATAAGGTGGTTATTGCCACTAAATTTGGTTTTCTGGATGGCGATGCTACCAAGGGTTTAGATAGCAGTCCGGCAAGGATACGCAAGGTGGTAGACAATTCTTTGAAGTACTTGCAGACTGATTATATCGATCTCCTTTATCAGCACCGTGTTGATCCGAATGTGCCGATTGAAGAAGTTGCAGGAACCGTAAAAGATTTAATTGCCGAAGGTAAGGTAAAACATTTCGGGCTTTCTGAAGCCAGTGTAGAAAGCATCCGTAAAGCACATGCTGTGCAGCCTGTGGCAGCTTTGCAAAGTGAATATTCTTTGTTCTTCCGCGAGCCTGAACAGCAAATCCTTCCAACGTTGGCCGAATTGGGAATCGGTTTTGTGCCTTTCAGTCCGCTAGGTAAAGGATTTTTAACGGGGGCGATAAATGAAAAGACAACATTTGATCAAAATGATTTCAGGAATATTGTTCCGCGGTTTACTGAAGAAAACAGAAAGGCAAATCAAGCCTTGGTTGAGCTGTTAAAAGCTATTGCTGCAGAGAAAGAAGCTACTCCGGCACAAATTGCCTTGGCTTGGCTGCTTGCCCAAAAAGCTTTTATTGCACCTATTCCGGGAACCACAAAGTTACACCGTTTGGAAGAAAATGTAGGCGGAGCAGCTGTAACGCTTACCAAAGCAGATTTGGAAAAAATTGAACTTGCAGCAGCAAAAATCACCATTCATGGCGAAAGATATCCGCAGCACCTTCAAAATAGGGTAGGCAAATAAACTAAGGCAAAAAAATAACCAATAAACAAAGCCGTTCATAGAGAATAAGCTTAGGTTTGGCTTAAATGGTTGAGAAAAGGTCAGTAAATTTGATAGCACTAACATGTATAAAGATGGAAGATTTAGAACAAAAAGGTTTCAAACCGGCGCCTTCAGCATATTTTTCTGGAAAAGCTTTTTTAAAAATCCTTGTCGCGGCAGATGAGGTAACAAATTGTAACATCAGCGATGTGGCTTTTGAAAAAGGTTGCCGCAATAACTGGCATACGCATCCCTCAAACCAGATTTTAATGATTAAGGAGGGCACCTGTTATTATCAGGAAGAAGGAAAACCGATTCAAAGGTTTGCGGTAGGCGAAGTGATTAATATCCTTCCCGGCATAAAGCATTGGCATGGAGCTTCTCCAGAAGAGCCGATGGTTCATTTGGCCATTAACATCAATACCGATAAAGGCATGGTAAACTGGCTTGAACCGGTAACTGATGAACAATATGGTGGTTTCAATGAGGTAAATAATCTGTAGCTTATAACATTAAGCAATTCATGGCTTAGCATAATAAAAAAGCCGCCTCAATCATTAATGATGAGGCGGCTTCATGATATAGTTATACTTATTCCGCTGCTGCTTCAGCGTTTATAGCGCTAACCGCTATTTCAGTAAGGGCTACATCGGTTGCTTTTTCGTTTTCTAAAGTTGCACCCAAAAGCTCAGCTACGTCCATACGGTCTATATTTTCGGCAAACACTTTTAGCGTTCCGTAGGTGGCAATTTCATAATGCTCTACTTTTTGCGCTGCAAGTATTAAACCGGCATCGCGGATCATGGTACCAGCATCAGTATCTTCGATAATACCACTTGCTTCTTCCAATAGCCCAGCCATAGCATCGCATTTTTTTGCTGCGGGTTTCTCATCTAATAAACCGAAAACTTTTTCTAAGGTGTCAATGTGGGTTTGGGTTTCCTGTGTGTGTTTTTCAAATGCTGAAGCAAGTTCTGTACTGGTGGCGGCCTTTTTCATTTTAGGTAGTGCTTTTACCAGGTGTTTTTCTGCCCAATAAATATCTTTCAATTCATCAATAAAAAACTCGTGGAATTCTGATGGTTCAATTTTACCCACACTATTATTGGTCTTGTTATTACTTGTTTTACTGCTGGCTTTTGCGGCAGTTGTTTTTGTTGTAGTTGCCATATCTTTTTATCTTTTCTTGTTTATCTAAGAACCCCATTGCTAATCAAATGGTTTACACAATTGCTTAAACAGGTATTGTTGGTAACGGGTATAGGTATTTATCACCTTTGATGTTGATTACCTGTTTAGGGTTTTTTAGCCAAATACCAAAACAATTTGGAGCAAATAGGATTTTCATTTAAATACGACCATGGAAAAAGAGGAGCTTATACCTACACAGCAGATCGGTAGACAGACTGATGCAGTTGAAGAAAAAATATTTTCTACTGTAATAGAAGCTAAAACGGCTTACCAACAGGCCGCTAATAGATTGTTGGATGTAAATAAATGGCAACGTAATTCTACTATAACCGCTAGCAGTTTCGCACTTTTCGATAGTGATGGATCTCCGATTGAGAGGTTGGTGCAACAGGGCGACTACATCCGCATTGATATTCCAGGTCCTGGAACATCGGCCGGAAATGGGTACGATTGGGTTTGTATCGAAAACATGGAGCAGTTTTCGGATGAGGAATCGGGTATCGAATTTACGCTTCTGGTAGCCAGGCCTAGTAAAAACCCAAGTGAGTGTGACGATAAAATTGCCCATTTTTTTACCAATCAGGCCACTTCTACCTTTTTTGTTTTCCGCAGGGCCAGTGTACTCAGTGTGGAAGTACATGGTCGTAATGAGCTTCCGAATACGCAAGATCAGAATCTGTTGGATAAAGTGAGGAATTTAGTGGTAAATGGTGGAAGCGCAATCGGTATGTCTTTTACCCAGTGGCATCTCTTAATTTCAGGAATTTTGAACGGAGCAGGTTAATTTTCAGTTTGTAGAGATCATGTTAAAATACCCCTGTTTTTTTTTGCTTATCCTCTTTTAAAATCATTTCTTTTTTGCAAAACAGGTAATTAATGAAGCGCAATACCTGTTTTGAGCCAACTACGTGTTTTGTTAATTGTGCAAACCAGACGCCTGTTTTTAGTGTGTTTAGTGCAGAAGCTTCAACAGATCAGGTTTCTTAAACATTTAACAAAACAAAAAGCTTATGTTTCATCATTCAAAAGACCTACAGTTCAATGCAAGGGTTTCTAGGCCAGACCCACTTTTTGCCAATATTTTATTGGAACAGTTCGGCGGTGAGAACGGCGAGCTCGCAGCAGCCATGCAATACTTTACCCAGGCCTTTGGCGCTAAACAGCCTCATCCCGATAAATATGATATGCTGATGGATATCGCCACCGAAGAGTTTTCGCACTTGGAAATTGTTGGTGCAACCATCCAGATGCTGCTTAAAGGTGTTAATGGCGAACTAAAAGATGCAGCAGACTCGTCAGAGATTATGCAGGTGCTTAAAGGTAAGGCTGCAAAAGAAGATATTATCCATGCCGCCCTTACCGCAAACCCACATTTTGTAATGCTGAGCAGTGGCGGTCCGAGGCTGGCCAATAGTCAAGGTATACCCTGGTGTGCTTCATATATTCATTCGAATGGAGATTTAACAGTTGATTTAAGGTCTAACCTGGCCTCTGAATCGCGTGCTAAACTGGTTTACGAGCATTTGATGAAATTTACCGACGATCCTTACGTGAAAGAAACGCTTTCCTTTTTGATGACCAGAGAAGTTGCGCATTATAAAATGTTTGAAGCAGCACTCGAAACCATACAGCCAAACTTTCCTCCCGGTGTGTTACAGGCCGACCCAAGGTTTACCCAACAGTATTTTAACCTCTCGCCAGAAAATTCAGTTAAAGGGCCATGGAATGAAGGGGAAATGCCAGATATGGGCAAAAATTGGAAACTGATTGAAGATCCTGCAGCGTTCGTTAAAGAAACTGAAGGGTTGAGCAATCTGCCCGATCCAAAGGCTAAAGAACTGAAAGATACAGAAGCACTGAACGTAAAGATGAGTAAAGAAAAGAGTGCTGAAGTTAAATCTGCTGAACCTGATGGTGTTGCCCAGTGGAGCGATTATAAAAAATAATCATAATTTCAAATATAAACGGGGAAGACCAGGCGCAGCAATGCCCTGGTTTTTTTTTAACCAATTATTGTATTTACAGATAGCATTTTAGAGATGTGCTTTATTTAAAACTTTATGGAATAACTAATGTTGTTTTAATGCTTGACTACTTTGACAATACACCGCAGCCTTGTCCTGATCATGCCCAACCATAATGAAAAATATTATTCTAGCAGAAGATCACAAGGTCATCAGGAACGGACTCAAAATGCTCCTGGAATCAACAAACCAATATAAAGTTGTTTTTGATGCCGGCAATGGCCAAGAAGTAATCGATGTATTGGAGCAAGGCCTGTTGGCCGATCTCATCGTTTCGGATATCGGCATGCCTGTTATGGATGGAATTGCCATGATTAAAAATATCAGCGAAAGGAATTTAAATGTTCCTGTACTGATAATTTCCATGCTCGAAGATGAAGCTCACCTTTATCAGGCCATTAAGGCGGGAGCGAAAGGATTTTTAACCAAATCTATAGATTCTGATGAACTTTTCTTTGCCGTATCAAGAATTGTTGCTGGAGAGCGCTATATCTGTTCCAGTTTATCGGTAAAAATTGTTGATCAGGTAATTGATTCGGCTTTTTCATCAACTGCTGATGTTCAGAGTTCAGCATTTTCTTCCAGAGAAATAGAAATCCTGCAGTTAATAGGCGAAGGGCTTACCAATGCAGAGATGGCCGATAAATTGTTTATATCCCGGCGCACGGTAGAAGGGCACCGCCAAAGCCTGATCGATAAAACAGGTGCCAAAAATACAGCTGTACTTATGCGCTTTGCCTACCTTAAGGGTATTTTAAACTGATAAAGGCGGATTTAGCTTTATCTAAAAAATAATATCTAATGGTAACATTTCAATAGGAACCAGTTTTTCAGGTATTCTGCTCATCAAAAGAAGTAGTTTACACCCGCTAAAGTCTGGTAGCAGTTAAAATATTTAATTAGGGTGTATAAAAAAGAGGAATGCAATTGTACTGCTTTCCTCTTTGTTTTTACAGTTCGTACTGTTTAAGGTATTTTTTTAGCTGTATCCTGGCTTCATAAATATAGGTCTTAACGGTGCCAAGCGGCAGTTGCAGCTCATCGGCAATTTCATGGTATTTGTAGCCTTCAAAGTAACGGATAAATGGAATGGCGTATTTTTGAGGCAGCATGGCCAAGGCCAGGTTAATATCCTGAAGGGCAAAACTGCCAACCGATCCATTAGTGGTAGCGCTGTAAAACAGGTTTGCCGAAGTAATTTCTTCTTCCTGTACCGTACGCTCGCGTGCCTTTAAAGTTCTTTTGTAATTGTTGATAAAGGTATTCTTCATAATCACAAACAACCATCCCTTCATGTTGGTGCCATCCTTAAACTTGGATACAAATCTGGTGGCCTTTAAAAAGGTTTCCTGTAGCAGGTCGTTGGCATCATCATAGTCTTTGGTAAAATTGAGTGCGTGCGATCTTAATGACGACGCGTGCAGATCAATAATCTTACTGAATTCTTTCTGTGTCATAAGTTTTTGTTTTAGCGTGTAACCGGCTAAATCAAAACCTATACCAGTGGCGCATGCCATTATCGGGTACATTATGTGCTGTAGGTAAATTGCGCAGCTCCACGTATTTATACTAGTTATGCCTCTAACGGGCAATTCAAAGCCTAAAAAGAGGTTTTCTTTTCTATAGCATCTGCGGGAAAACATTGTTGTAAATTTCCCCGCAGATTAAAATTGATAAAAGCGCAGATGTAAATGGAGCTTGTTTGATTATTTGGCTCTCCCTTCATTTCGTAAAGGTGAACTTACGCCTTTATTTTAAGCAAGCTTTTTACGTAACCATTTACGAACCGGCTCATCGTACCATTTCAAAGCCGCATAGGCCAAAACTATGCCACCTGCTAAAATGAGCAGGGCATAAGGCCAGGCCTGTACCAGGGTTGTACCTTTATGGTTGCTTATCCAGGCCACGTAAAAATAAACCAGTGGGTAATGTACCAGGTAAAGCGGATAGGATATATCGCCTAAAAATTTGCATATCCTTTTTTCTCTATCGCTCTGAATTATGCCGCTGGCACCAAGGTATACAATAAGCGGAAAAACAATAATAATGCAAACAGATTCGTAAATGCCGTTCATCCAGAGGTGCTCAGCACCACCAATGCGCGGCATATAAAGTACAATGGCCACCAATAAACTGCACCATAAAAAGGCATTTTTAAGTTGGGTAGGTTTCGCTATGCGTGCAAGTAACAAACCGGCAAAGAAAGGATATATTGTGCGGGTTATCCCAATGCGTACCTGTTCTACGTTGAGGGCCCAGCCGCCACTTACATCGCCGTTGGTAATGGCCAGGTGTGCCAATGCAATGGCCGCAATAACCACTAAAATGCTTAAGGCCGTTTTAGTAAATTTCCTGATCCATACGGCGTAAAGTATATTGGCCACATATTCGAAAAATAGCGACCAGCCTACGCTGTTCATCGGGTGCATTTCTTGCCAGCCACGTATATCGAGCGACAGGGGGATGGGCAGAATGGTGTAACCGATAAGGAGTACCAATAGCATTTTCCATAGTGGTACGGTATGGATAAGCGGCCAAATGGTAGAATCGGTATAATAAAACCCAATTGCACCTAAGGTCATCCCTAAAATAACCATGGGCTGCAGGCGTTCTATACGGCGTTTAAAAAAGGTACCAACGCTCATTTTGTGCCAGCGGTCATCATAAGCGTAGCCCATTACAAAACCGGATAATAAAAAGAAAAAATCTACAGCCAAATAGCCATGGTTCACCAAAATATCCAAGTGGCCCGTTCCTAAGGGTTCAGTTAAGTGAAAGGTTACAACAATGATGGCTGCAATGCCGCGAAGGCCATCTAAAATGGGATAGTGTGGCTTGGTAGCCAGCTCATTACTCGGGTTGGTTATCATTTAGGTGTGTGTAAAAGCCCGCAATTTGTAAAAAATAGAAGCATTATCCAACTGATAATCTGTTCGAGCTGAGCAAAACACGCAAATTTCCCTAATCTATCCAATTTGATACTTCCAATAGGAAGTGGTGCCGAGCACAGCTAAGGTTTTGAGGGTTTTTAGTGTTTGTTAAGGCCAGTAATTTAAAATAATTGGGTTAGGCTTTATTCAATTTATTAACCATATGAGACATATAAGCGCAATTGAAAAATTGGTATTAATACTAAACCCATACTAAATCCGTAACAACAGGAGCTTCAGTAATATTCTGATATACTAAAATGCCTTATATGGTTACAAAAAATAGCGGTTGCAACATTTATCAACCATTTCGGCAATTGATATTCATATGCTAAAAAGTTGTAAAACCTTGCACAATTCTTTCCATCAGTTAAATAACTGTATTTTTACACACCCTATTTAAAACATTGGTAATATTATATTTGTTAGCCAGTAGCTTTGCAAACCAACCCTCGTTTTAAATTGACCTTTAAATGAATGTAATCCAAAGAAATAATGTAGTTATCAAGGGTAATGGTACATCTCCTATGATGTTTGCCCACGGATTTGGATGTGACCAGAACATGTGGCGTTTTATTACTCCATCGTTTGAACAGGACTATCAAATTATTTTATTCGACCATGTAGGCGCGGGCAAATCCGACCTAGGTTCTTACGATCCTGCAAAATATAACGAGCTAGATGGTTATGCCGCTGATATTATTGAGATTGCAAGGGAGCTGAACCTAAAGGATATTATTTTTGTCGGACATTCGGTAAGTGCAGTGATGGGGATACTTGCGGCAGAGCAGGAACCCAATTTATTTAAAACGTTAATTTTAGTATCGCCATCCCCTTCATATATTAACGATGGCGATTACATCGGTGGATTTAGCAGGAACGAGATTGATGAACTGCTCGAATCTTTAGATATGAACCATATGGGCTGGTCGATGACGATGGCACCACTGATTATGGCCAATCCTGATCGGGCTGAGTTGGGAGAAGAACTAAAAAACAGCTTTTGTAGAACTGACCCAGCCATAGCCAAGCAATTTGCCCGTGCAACTTTTCTTACCGATAGCCGGAGTGCCTTAAGTCTGTGTAGCACACCTGCGCTGATACTCCAGTGTTCAAACGATATTATTGCGCCTGTAGAAGTAGGTACGTACATGAGTGAGCAGATGACAAACAGCAAACTTGTAATATTGCAAGCAACAGGCCATTGTCCGCACATGAGCGCTCCGTTGGAAACTGTTTCTGCAATGAAAGAATTTTTATCATAAACTAGCTTAGTTGAACTTGAGAAATAAGGAACCTGGAAACGATCTAGATGATTTTCTAGAACATTCGCTGTCTGGGCATGTTACGTCTGGCGTAGGGGGTGAGATCATCAACATCAACAGCAAATTGTTAAAGTGGCTGGGATATGATAGCAAAGAATTAATAGGCAAACGTTTTAACAGTCTGCTTGCTGTAGGCAGCAGAATATTTTATGAAACGCATTTGTCTCCGCTGTTAAAATTACAGGGTTTCTTTGAAGAAGTATCTGTGGAGCTGATTGCAAAACACGGAGGCCGGTTACAGGTGCTTCTGAATGGCTATGTACGGAAAGATCAAGAAGATAAACCCCAATTTGTGCAGTTAACCCTATACCGTGCTACAGACAGGAAAGTGTATGAAGAAAATCTCCGATACGCAATTTCTGATGCAGAAAAAAGGTTAAGTGAAGAACGTGAAATGGCTGGTTTAAGAGAACAATTTATAGCTGTACTAGGTCATGATCTCAGGAACCCACTTGGTGCCATAAAAAGCGGGGCATCATTGTTATCGCGGGCAGATTTATCCGACAGAAACAAAGCAATAGTGAACCTGATCAACAAAAGTGGTCTCCGTATGGAAGAACTGATCACCAATGTGATGGATTTTGCTAGGGTACGTTTGGGCGGCGGCATAACCTTGGATCTAGAGCATGCCCTTATTGATCCAATTATCGAACAGGTTACCAGCGAACTAAAAATTGCCTTTCCAGAGCGTACAGTTGATATAGACTGTAGTATAAACATTGCCGTTAAATGTGATGCAAACCGAATTGCTCAGCTGCTATCAAACCTGGTTGCAAATGCACTTACCCATGGGGCAGTAAATGAGCCTGTTATTGTTTCTGCAAATATAACAATGGGCTATTTTGAACTCACAGTAGCCAATGGTGGCAAAACCATACCCGAAGAGTCGATTGATACCTTATTTGAGCCCTTTAAACGGGAAGAAACTTCGCCAAGCCAACAGGGTTTAGGATTGGGATTGTACATTGCCTCGCAGATTGCTGGTGCACATGGTGGAACACTGTCTGTTGTATCAAAGGATAATGAAACGCGCTTTACCTTTCGCATGCCTGTTTAGTCTTTTATCATTTCCTGTTCTGGTTAATATAAATAGTCTAAGCTAGGTCCAGATTATAAATCCGGACCAACAGGCCCAATAAGTAACCAACAGAAGAGGAGAATTGATGTTTTGCCTTAAAGAAAACTAAATTGGCAACAATCCAGCATATTGATACGTATTCATGATTACACCGGTAGAGGTGGTCTTCGAGCTAAGAAGTTGAAGATGGCAGGCTGCTGCGCGATCAGAAAAGAAGCGTTTGCCCTGGCCAAGTAAAACCGGGTAAACAATCAGGATAACCTCATCAACCAATCCCTGCTCCAATAATAACGAGGTTAGGCTCGAACTTCCCCATACAATCAGGTCGGGGCCATCAGTGGTTTTGAGCTGGCTTATACCCACTGCAATATCAGTACCTAAATCGTTAACCGGACCCCACTCCAAACTTTCTGGACGGTGGGTGGCAATATATTTGGTGGCTGCATTGATACTGTTTGCTATCGCACTATCGCCAGCTTTAGGCCAATATTGCGTCCATAAATCGTAAGTACGGCGGCCAAGCAGCAAATCGAAGCGATTTCCCTGTGTTTCCATTACGAGCTGCAACCCTTCGGCACTGCGATAAGGAGTAGTCCAATCACTATAGGCAAAGTCTTCGCTCTTTTCGTGCTGAATTACACCATCCAGCGAAATATGTTCCATGATTTTGATCTTTCTCATTTTGTTTGGTATTGTTTATACAAATATATGCGGACAAAATACAGTACAGCGGGGGCAATAGTGACAATATAGCGCCGTTTTTGTGACGAAAACAAAAAAGGAAAGATGTAAGATGGGAAATGGAGGATGGGACTTCTAAGCGCCTAGTTTCGTGCCCTTTGTGTTTTTGCGTTTAAAGATGGAAGATATAATGGGTAAAATGGAAGATGGTTCAGCCCAGCTCTGCGCCCTCTGCGCTTTTCTCATTGCGTGCTTTGCGGTTAAAAAATGGAGTACAGTACAGTAAAAAAAACACCTACGATACCACTTCTTTTACTGGCCGCCATTTAAGCTTAAGCTCAGATATCAATGTAGCCGCAAATATCAATGTTCCACCTACCAATAACCTTAACGACATGTGCTCGCCCAGAATAAAATGTGCGGCAATAGCACCAAAAACCGGTTCGAAAAGATAAATAATGGCTACCCTTTCGGCACTGATGTACCTTTGCGCAATATTGGAAATGGTATACATGTAAGCAGTAGAAAACAGTGCACAAAAAATAATACCTATCCAAAAATTATCTTGCTGGGGCACCCAAACAATATTTTGTTGCGTAAGGGTTAATAAAAAAGTTAAAACAGCACAGGTGGCAAACATGGGTACAATAGTGGGGATAATATTCCGGGCCTGCGATTCTTTTTCGACCTGTACTAGGTATGCCGCAAAACAAAATGCACCGATTATGGTATATAAATCGCCAATACCAATGCTCAGGTTATCTTTAATTGCTATTACAAAAAGGCCAAGAAGCGCGGTAAAAGCGGCAATCCATATTTTTAAAGGGGCAGATTTTCTGTAAATAACAAGTTTAAGCACAGGGATAATAACTACGGTGATGCCGGCTACAAACGAACATTGTGAGGCGGCAGTGTGTGTAATGCCCAGTGTTTGCAGGTATATGCCCAGTACAAGCGGAACAGCCAAGCTCGCACCGGTTTTAACTGATTTTAAATCGAGGTTTTTTACCTGTTTCCAAAAAACGACAGATAAAACCAAGCTTGCCAGTAAAAAGCGGTAAAATAAAAATAAGGCCGATTGGTTTTCGCCGATAGCCAGTTTAGTAACTGAAAATGAAATGCCCCAAAAAGCAGTACCTAATACCAATAAAGACAAAAATAGGTTTCTTTTTTCCATTAGGCTGTTTTTTGATCGCTGGTGTGCAACAATATTTTTTTCATCATCAGGTCGGTCTGCTCATCGTTTCCAAGCATAAAGAGGTGTTTATCGAAAGCGGTAAAACCATTTTTTTGGTAAAACCTTAAAGCCCTATGGTTTTCTTCCCATACCCCGAGCCACACAAAAGGTGCCTGTATCTGGTAGGCAATATCAATGGCTTTTTGGTAAAGCAGCTGGCCTACCTGCTGGCCATGAAAGGCTTCAAGCACATAAATTCTTTCAATTTCCAGTGCATTATTATCCAGGTTTTCAGTTTGCGCCTGCCCAAGGTTTATTTTTAAGTATCCAATCGCTTGTCCATCGCTCATGGCAAAATAAAACTGCGCATCTTTATTGTTCAGCTCCCCACTCAATTTCTCTGCTGCAAAATTGTTATCGAGGTAAAGCTGCATATCTTCTTTGCTATTTACCCCGGCAAAAGCCTCATAAAATGTGGTCTTTGCAATTTCCTGTAATGTTGAGAGGTTTGTTGGCAAAGCCTGCTCGATGGTGATATGCTTCATGCCACGAATGTACAGAGACTTTAAATGTGATAAAATGCTATTTTTTCATTTATTAATGCTAAAATTGCATTAATGGATCTTCAACGGATAAAATATTTTTTGGCGCTTTCGGAGCAGCTTCATTACTGGAAAACAGCAGAAAAGGTAAACATTACACAATCGGCCCTGAGCCGCCAGATACAGTCGCTCGAAAATGAACTGGGCCTGCAGCTCTTTGAAAGAAATAAAAGAAACGTTAAGCTTACCCCGGCCGGTAAATTTTTAAAAGCCAAATGGGAAGTAGAACTGAACGAGCTCGAATATATCCATCAGTTTGCCAAGCAGTTACATCTTGGCGAGCGCGGTGCAATAACCATTGCCCACCCCGATTCGATCTCGGCCTCTATTATGCCCGATCTTTTGGCCAAAATAACCCAGGCCTTTCCACAGCTTCAAATCAAGCTGGTACAGGTTTTATACGAAGACCAACCCGAATTTCTCAGAAATTATAAAATCGACCTGGCCATTACCCGTGACGTGAATAATCAACAGGGCATTAAATCGCGAAAGCTGTACTCCGATAATCTGGCTTTGGTAGTGCCCTTAGAACATGCATTTCAAGGCATAGCAGATTTATCAACCGCAAGCCTTACCGAACAAAAATTTATACTGCCAACCAAAGATGAGGGGAGCAGTTATAGTGAGATTATCCAGGCCTTTTTCGACTCGTACGATTTTTCTCCAGATGTATTTTTGTATTCAGAATTCGGATCGACCATTATTGCACTGGTGAGAAAAGGCTTGGGGATAGCGGTTTTGCCAGATTCTTACCTGCACCATCAAAGTCCGGGGCTTAGGTTTATCTCTTTGCCTTTTAAAACTGATTTGTACATCAACTGGCGCACCGATGATCATAATCCTGTGCTGGCCAATATTCTGGACCTTATTTTTAAGGATGAAGACCCTGATCCAAAAGTGAAACCGGCCAAATAGCGGCCGGATAAAGCCGGTTTACATGCGGTTCTTTTTAAACTCGCTAGGCGTTATGCCATATTTGGCTTTAAATATAGTGGAGAAATAAGTAGCTGAAGAAATTCCGACCATATAACTTACTTCGGCAATGGTATAATCTTCGTTGCCCAGATAATATTTGGCTTTTTTTAACCTGCGGTTTAAAATATAATCGCTTATGCTGCAGTTGAGCAGTGCTTTAACTTTCCGGTACAGTTGTATGCGCGAAATACCAATGGCTTTGCAGAGATCTTCTACACTAAAATCCTCATTCGATAGGTTATGCTCCACAATGCCCGAAAAATCGTTGATAAATTTCTTGTCGAGCTGGCTTGCAACGGTTTTCTTGGTTGTGGTATGGCTAATGTCGCTGCTGTAACGCTCTTTCAATATCCCGCGGTTACGCAGCAGGTTCTCTACATTGGCCGTTAAATAATCAAAATTAAAGGGCTTGGTTAGGTAAAGATCGGCCATGCTCTGTATGCCATCAATCTGTTGTTCAATACTTCCCCTGGCCGTTAATAAAATGATGGGGATATGCGAGGTGCGGAAATCGTTTTTGAGCTTATTGGCCAGTTCAGTCCCATGCCCATCCTGTAAAACCACATCAGAAATAATCAGATCAGGTATTTTTTCGTAGGCCTCGTTCATGCCATTTAAGCAGTTGGCCGCCATAAAAACTTCGTAATTGAACTCAAATTTTTCGCGCAGGTAATGCTGCAGATCGGTATTATCCTCAATAATCAGGATTGATTGTTCTTTTAAAGGCTTAAACACTTCCTCCTGGGCCAGGGGCTGTTGCGGTTCTAAATCGGTTGTGTAAATTTTTAACTGATCGTACAAACGGATTCTTTTCTCCGTTTGCACATCCTTTTCTATTGCCGAAAGGTGACTGCTGCCCAATGGCAAGGTAACGGTAAATGTGGTGCCATGCCATTTTTTACTGGCTACGTTAATGGTGCCTTTGTGCAGTTGCATCAGCTCTTTAGAAAGCGATAAGCCAAGTCCCGAACCGCGCGAATAACCGGCATCTGCCTCATAAAACTGATCGAAGATGTTTTTTAGGTCAGCATCTTCGATGCCTACGCCATTATCTTCGACCAAAATTTCGGCTATATTTCCTGCTGTGCGCAATTTAACCTGTATACGGCCATGATCGGCAGTAAATTTAAGTGCATTGGATAAGAGGTTAAAAATAACCTTATCCAAAATATTGGCATCAAACCATAACATCAAACTGCTATTTTCACTCAGCAGGCGTAAATCAATATGGCGCTTTTGGGCAATATGCCTAAAGTTTTCAATCAGATCGTGCAAAAAGGCGGTAATATTGCCTTCAGTAGCCCTTAACTTAAATTTTTGGTGTTCAATTTTCCGGTAATCAATCAGCTGGTTTACAAGTTTAAGCAGCCTGAACACATTTTTATGGATGAGGTTAAGGTTATTGCCGGTTAATTGCTTTACTTTTTCATTTTTGAGCAGGTCTTCCAGCGGCGAGAGAATAAGTGTTAGGGGCGTGCGGAACTCGTGCGAGATATTGGTGAAAAAGCTAAGTTTCATTTCTGCTGCGGCTTCGGCCTTTGCCGACATTTCTATCAATTGGTTCCGCTGCGATTGTATTTCGGAATTTTTAAGCGCCAAGCTTTTGTTTATCTTCCTGTTCTGCAGCAGCGAATGAAAGGCAATACCACCCAAAACAACGGCCAATACCAGGGTAATTACAATAATATTGAGCACCAGGCGCTGGTTATCGTATATCTCGAGCTGGTTATCCAATAATTCCTGCCTACGTTCAATATCTTTTTGCTGGCTGCTAATTTTCGACCATTGCATCTTCATCAGCTCAACGTTAGTACTGTCTATCACTACGGTCTGCAGAATATTCTCCTTTGCAAAGGATTGATTGTTGAGGATCGCAAAAGCTGTATTTATCGCCTCTTTGCCTCCTGTAGGATATAAAAGGCTTGCCGTTAGGGTATTGTTGCTTACCAGTTCTAAACCGGCATCTTTTCCCGGTAACGCATCTACCCCGATTACTTTTTTGGCTAAAGAAAATTTGCGCAGTACAGCTTTGCTGGCCATGGCCATTACATCATTATGCGCAAAAATGGCATCCACTTCTTTTAATTGTGCGGCATTTTTTTGAAGCTGATTTTGTGCTTCATCCTTTACCCAGTTGCCATAAACCTGAAAATTTATTTTAATATCGGGGTATTTTTTCAAGCCATCAGCAAAACCTTTAGCACGCTCTATGGCCGGCGATGATCCAGGTAGGCCCATTACCTCGGCCACGCCGCCTTTTCTTTTAAGCACAGCATTGGCCATATAATCGGCAGCCATTTTGCCGATTTCGTAATTGTTGGCCCCAACGTAGGCCGTGTAACGCGATGAAGAAGTTTTTCTGTCGATTACAATAACCGGAATCCCTTTGTTGTAGGCTTCTTCTACTACAGCTGTAAGCGGATGGGCCTCGTTTGGCGATATAATTAAAAGGTCGATATTTTGCTTAAGCATTTCGTGTACCTGTTTAATCTGCCTGTTGCTGTTCCCATCTGCATCGGTATATAGCAGTTTAGTGGCCGGATGCAAGGATAGTTCCATTTTCATTTCATCGAGCATGGTACGGCGCCAATGGTCGGAAGCTACGCACTGCGAAAAGCCGATTATAAACTTTTCATCTTCTTTCTTTTTGCTGCAGCCTAAAAAGAATAAAACCACCAAAAAAAGCATAAGCAGCTGAGCCAACTTAAGGCCCGCCCTGAGCGGTAGTACTGTAAAATGTGCAACATGCATATGCTTATCCATTTGGTTAGTTGGGTTAAAACTATAAAATGTAATCTGCATTTAAAAATTGGGCTGCAAAGGCCCACTATAAATCTGTAACCAGAACTAATGTTATATGATACCAGATTTAAAGTTTGGAATCTGACCTGAAAAGTTAAAATTTAACCATTTGATTTTAAGTGTTTTGTGTTTTTTTTATTTTTTTAACGATTTTGATATTTTTTTTAAAGTCTACATCAGCTGCTGCCTATAAATTGCAGTTAAAATTCTCTAACCAAATCATATGAAAAAAAAATCTGTTCTGGCCTGGTCCATGGTGGTTGCGCTCGGCGGCTTTCTTTTTGGCTTTGATACCGCCGTAATCTCCGGGGCCGAAAAATCTATCCAGCAATTTTGGTCGCTTTCTGTATTTCAGCATGGCCTTACCATTTCCATCGCCCTGATTGGTACGGTGGTGGGCTCGCTTTTAGGATCAAAACCATCCGATACATTTGGAAGGAAGTACACATTGGCCTTTGTTGCGGTGGCCTATCTTTTATCATCGCTGGGTACCGCCCTTGCTGATAACTGGTACCTGTTTCTGGCTTTCCGTTTTTTAGGTGGATTAGGTGTTGGAACCTCATCGGTAACCGCTCCGATTTATATTTCGGAGGTTTCGCCGGCCGAGAAAAGAGGGCAACTGGTAGGCCTATTCCAGTTTAATGTGGTTTTAGGTATTCTAATTTCTTATCTGTCCAACTACCTGCTCAGCCAGGGTGGAGAGCATTCCTGGCGGTGGATGCTGGGCGTGCAGGCTGTTCCTTCGCTGGTTTTTCTTATCCTCATCAGGTTTATCCCCGAAAGCCCACGTTGGCTCATACTCAAAAAAGGTGATGTAAAACGCGCGCTAGAAACATTAAAAATTATTAACCCTTTAAACTACAGTGAGGAGCTGTTGGCCATTCAAAAATCGGATGGTTTGGGCAAGGCCGAAAGTAAAGATAAATCGGCAGGGTTGTTTTCAGGTCAATACAATGTGCCTGTAATGCTAGCCGTTGTTTTTGCTTTTTTCAACCAGGTTTCGGGTATCAATGCCATTATTTATTATGCGCCGAGGATTTTCGAAATGGCGGGGCTTGGGGCGCATTCCTCACTGCTTTCTACGGTGGGTATCGGCGTAATCAATTTTATTTTCACGCTTATAGCCATCAATTTTATCGATAGGGTAGGCCGCCGCGTACTCATGCTTATCGGTTCGGTAGGTTTAATTACTTCTTTGTTTTTGGTGGCATTTACCTTTTATTTCCATATTCAGGGCGGGCTATCCATTCCCATCTTTATCATGCTGTTTATCGCATTTTTTGCCTTTTCTCAGGGAGCGGTAATCTGGGTATTTATTTCAGAGATTTTTCCCAACCAGGTGCGGGCAAAAGGGCAAACTTTGGGCAGCTCTACCCATTGGATCATGGCCGCACTTATTGCCTTTTATTTCCCTTATTTAACCGAAACCCTCGGTGGCGCCGTCACTTTTTTCTTTTTCGGGACAATGATGGTGCTGCAACTGATTTTTGTTTGGCGGGTAATGCCAGAAACCAAGGGAAGATCATTGGAACAGATCGAATCTAACATCATAACCCACTAAATATGTCTGTATTAAAAACAAATCATCCATCGGTAATCTGTTTTGGCGAAGTACTTTGGGATATCCTTCCTGATGGACCACAACCGGGCGGGGCGCCTTTAAATGTTGCTTATCATTTAAATAAACTTGGCATTTCTAGTGGCATCATTAGCCGGATAGGCAATGACGAAAATGGCCAGTGGCTTTTAGAACTTATGCAGCAATGGGATATTGGCCATAACCTGCTTCAGGTGGATATAAAATACCCCACGAGCGAAGTAATAGCCAGTTTGAACAATGGAAATGAAGTGTGTTACGAAATCGTATTTCCGGTAGCCTGGGATTTTATCGATGCTGACCAGGCCGCTATTAATGAAGTGGCCGAAGCCGAATATTTTATCTATGGTTCCCTTTCCTCGCGGAATAAGCAGACCCGGCAGGCCCTGCAACATTTCCTCGAACTGGATGTAGTTAAAGTGCTCGATATTAACCTGCGCTATCCTTTTGTAAAGCGCGCTGTTTTGGAAGATTTAATGCAGAAAGCCAATATCATCAAATTTAATGAAGCCGAACTGGATGTTGTGCAAACACTTTTTGGCGGGACTATTGGCACGGAAAAAGAAAAAGTTAAATTTATTCAGGATAAGTTTAACGTAGCCGAAGTATTGGTTACCAAAGGCGAATCGGGTGCGGCATATTATAAGGACAACGATCGGTTTTATCATTTTGGATCTGCTGTTTCGGTAGAAGACACCATTGGCAGTGGCGATGCATTTTTGGCCGCCTTTATTGCAGGGCACAAACTGAAAAAACAGCCCAACGAAATTTTAAGAAATGCAATTGCAATGGGCGCTTTTATTGCCACGCAAAAAGGAGCATGCCCAGAGTATGAACTGGAACAATACCTCCATTTTGATGCTTAAGCAAAGTGGTTTTAACGGTTTAAATTGAAGAACATGATGAAATTTTTTAATCCGGTTGTAATTACTGTGGTGCTCTTGCTTATGGTTGGTAAAACTTTTGGTCAGGCAGAGGTTTCCCTTTCCAGCCTGTTAAAAGAAATGACAGCCCGCAAGGCCAACACTTATTGGCCCGCTCAAAACTTTAGTACCCACCAGGCCAGTAGCTACGATAGGGCTTCGGTTGCGCCCGATAAAGCCGGTTGGTACGGCAATGCAGATTTTTCGCAGTACAAAGGTTCCATACAGAAAAACGGACGTACCGAACAGGTAATGCTTGATGTTGATGGACCCGGCGTACTGGTAAGATTTTGGCTTACTACCTTTAAACGTAATGGGGTGTTCAGGATTTATTTCGACAACCGGGATAGTGCAAGCCTGCAGATAGCGGGTTACGACCTGTTGAAAAGTGGATTGAACCTTGGCCCAGCTTTGTTAAACCCGCATTCATCTTACCAGCCTACAGAAAAAGGTGGCAGTACGCTTTATTTACCGTTGCCCTATGCAAAGCACTGTAGGGTTACCTGGGAAGAAAAAGACCTTAAAGATAAACAGCCTAGGTATTATCAGATTAATTACCGTACTTATTTGCCAAAAGTTAAGGTAAAAACATTCGATATTAAGCAGTTAGCTATTGCTACAAAACAGATAGCAACAACAGAACAGCAGTTGTGGAAGCCGCCAACCCAGCGGGCAAATAGCCAACGTATACTAAAGCAAACAATTTTGCCCGGTAAAACCGCTGTTATCCAAATGCCCAAAGGATCGTGGGCCATTGATTTGATGAAGCTCAAAATTGTAGCACAGCATGCGGCGGTTCAGGATCAGGTATTGCGTTCTACGCTGATCAAAATTGTTTTTGATGGCGTTCAGACGGTTTGGTGCCCGGTCGGCGATTTTTCGGGCAGTGGGGTAGGCGGCAAGCCGCTACAGAGCTGGTACCGAACCGTAAAAAGTGATGGCGATATAATAAGCCGATGGGTGATGCCCTATCAAAAAACAGCAGAGATTTCTTTTATCAATTTAAGCGATGCACCTCTTACCGTAGATTTAACAACTGAGCTGAATACTTACCAATGGACTGGCTCAAGCATGTATTTTCATGCCAGCTGGAAACAAAAAAGAAACGAGGCCATTTTTAAGTGGGATAGGCCACAGGCTGCCGAGCTTAATTTTATTACCATACAGGGAAAGGGTGTTTATTTGGGCAACAGTATGTCGGTATTTAACCATATGCATACCTGGTATGGAGAGGGCGATCAGAAAATATGGGTGGATGAGGATAAATTCCCTTCCGAATTTGGAACCGGAACTGAAGATTATTACAATACCTCTTGGGCACCGGTTGTACTGTATCAAACGCCTTTTGCCAATGCGCCCCGTGCCGATCATGAAGATTCGTACGGCTACAATACCTTTACCCGAACAAGAAACCTAGACCGAATTCCCTTCAAAAAGTTATTTAAAATGGATATGGAAATGCTGGGCTGGCAGAACGGAAGCGCCGATTTTGCGATAACCACCTATTGGTATGGCTTTGCCGGTGCAACCGACAATACAGCAGGAGTGGCAGAAGAAGCTAAAATTATTTTACCAAATTAAGCTGATAAAGGGCTTAGCAAACAGATTAATTATTATTATTGAAAGGATATGAAAACAACACTCAAAATGATGCTGGCCATCGGAGCCTTAATGCTTTTTTTTCAGGTTTCGCATGCGGCTGATGTGGTAATCAAAATCAATAAACGTTACCTCAACCTGCCCATTTCGCAGAAACAGGCCAGGGGAAATATGAAATTTGAAATAGCTGGTAAACAGGAACGTATTTTTAAAATCAGGCTGGCTAAAGATGAACCCGAATATTGGGTATTCTGCGATGTTAGCGCCTTAAAAGGGAAGACCATCAAAATCAGCTACGATGGTGATGGATCTGGCTTACAGAAAATTTATCAAAACGATGAGATAGAGGGGCACGAAATGATGTATAAGGAGAAAAACCGGCCTCAGTTTCACTTCACCACCAAAAGAGGTTGGATAAACGATCCAAATGGGCTTATTTTTTATGAAGGGGAATACCATCTTTTTTACCAACATAACCCATACGAAAGAGAATGGGAAAATATGTCGTGGGGGCATGCCGTGAGTAAAGATATGATCCATTGGGAGGAACTGCCAACGGCTTTAAGCCCGGATAATTTGGGTACAATGTTTTCGGGCTCTGCCGTAATTGATTACAACAATACCGCTGGTTTTAATAAAGGCAACACACCTGCAATGGTAGCTACCTATACCGCAAATACGGATGACAAACAGGTACAATGTGTAGCCTATAGTTTGGATAAGGGGCGCACATGGACCAAATACAGCAAAAACCCGGTTATCGATTCGAAAGCCAAATGGAACAGTGTTGATACCCGTGATCCCAGGGTTTTTTGGTACAAGCCAGGTAACCACTGGGTTTTGGTACTGAATGAAAGAGATGGACATTCTATTTATAACTCTAAAAATTTAAAAGACTGGACTTTTGAGAGCCATACCACCGGTTTTTGGGAATGCCCTGATCTGTTTGAACTGCCTGTTGATGGCGATAAAGCCAAAACCAAGTGGGTAATGTATGGTGCATCCAATACTTACATGATCGGCACATTCGACGGTAAAAAATTTACGCCCGAATCTGGTAAACATTATTACGTTACCGGAACCATTTACGCCGCACAAACTTTTACCAATATACCCGAAAGCGATGGGCGAAGGATACAGATTGGCTGGGCTAGGCTTAGCCACCCCGGAATGCCTTTTAACGGCATGATGCTACTACCAACTGAACTTAAGCTTAAAACGACTAAAAATGGTGTGCGTTTGATAAGCGAGCCGGTTAAAGAAACCAACCAACTGTTTGAGAGCGTGGGCGAATGGCAAGCCTTAAATGCAAAAGATGCGAACGAAAAGCTAAAACAATATAATGGTAGTGATAAGCTGCGGATTAAAACGACTTTGAAACTTTCGCATGCTACCAGTGCCGGTTTAAACCTTTTTGGACAGAAAATATTAGATTATGATATGAATTTTAACCTCGTAAATGGTGTTTTCTATTCGCCAGAAGACATGACCAGTATGGAAATCACTGCCGATGTTTATATCGACAGGACATCTATTGAGGTATTTATTGATGGTGGTGTCTATTCTTATTCAATGGAGAGAAGGCCTGATACACAGAACAAGGAAGGTTTTCATTTTTGGGGAACCAATATTGAGGTTGAAGAGCTAAAAGTTTATACCGTTAAGTCGATCTGGGAATAGGGAAAAATCCAAAGGTTATCTAAATAAGAGGCTGTATCATAAATTGTAGCATTTACAGTTTATGATACAGCCTTTTGTGCAGCATCCTAAAGCAATGCCCGGTCCAGGTGCACATAACCGCCATCTACGTGGATAAGCTGGCCTGTGGTGTGGCTCGATTTATCAGACAGTAAAAATACAGCCATGCTCGCAATTTCATCCACAGTGGTCATTCTGTTTTCAAATGGGATTTTATCAGTAATACTTTTGAGTTTCTGATCATGGTTTTCAAAAGAGCTGATCCATTTTGCATATAAAGGCGTCCAGGCTTCTGCAACAATAATTGCATTTACACGGATGCTGAAAGGAAGCAATTCTACCGCCCATTCGCGTGTAAGCGCATTTCGGGCGCCGTTTGCCGCTGCATAGCCAGAGGTACCGCCCTGTCCGGTTTCAGCTGTTTTGCTGCCAATGTTTAAGATGTTGCCTTTGCTCTGTTTTAATGCAGGCAGGGCATATTTGGCCAAAAGGTAATAATGCACCACATTTTTATGCAGCGATTCCATAAAGCCTTCGTAAGTTCCGCTTTCTAAACCAACACCATCGTTAACCCCAGCGTTGTTCACCAAGCCGTCAATCCTGTTGTATTTGGAAAGTACATCATCAATAATTGCTTTGCAGCTATTGGGGTTGGTTAGTTCTGCCGTAAAATAATCAGCCTGTAAACCTAAATCTTTTATCTCCTGAAACATTTTCAGGTTATCCCCTTCGTTACGCCCAATAATAATCGGAAAAGCATTTTCTATAGCTAAAGCTTTAACTATTGCTGAGCCAATACCTTTTGCACCACCACTTACCAATATTATTTTTCCGTCTAAATTTAAATTCATATTCGGGTATTCGTTTTTATGTAAGCACCGTGCTTTTTATTTAGTGCATGGACAGAGAGTTAGCTGAACCTTCCATCCATCTTCCATTTACCATCATCCATCCCAAATCATCCATCCCACATCTTCTAAAGGCTAACCCCTCTTTTCCACGGAATAAAATCATCCTGGTTCAGTTGTACCGCTTTAGGTATTTCTTCTCCACTGGCCGCTTTAATGCAGTATTCTAAAATATCTTCGCCCATTTCATTAATGGTTTTTTCGCCACTTATAACAGCGCCTGTATCAATGTCTATGATATCGCTCATGCGTGTAGCGAGAATGGAGTTGGTGGCCACTTTAATCGTAGGGCATACCGGGTTACCTGTTGGTGTACCTAAACCTGTTGTAAATAAAATTAAAGTAGCTCCGGCAGCAGCTTTTCCGGTAGTGGCCTCTACATCATTTCCTGGTGTACAAACCAAGCTTAAGCCGGGTTTTGTTGCAGGCTCGGTGTAATCGAGTACATCTACCACAGGAGAAGAACCTGCTTTGCGCGCAGCACCTGCCGATTTTATGGCATCGGTAATCAAACCATCTTTAATGTTACCAGGAGAAGGGTTCATGTAAAAGCCCGAGCCCACTTTATGCGCCAGATCGTCGTACTCCGTCATTAAGCGGATAAATTTCTCTGCCGTTGGGCGGTCAACCGATCGGTCAATCATTTCTTGTTCTACACCGCAAAGTTCGGGGAACTCGGCCGATAATACTTTTGCGCCCAAAGCCACCAATAAATCGGCGCAATAACCAACAGCAGGGTTGGCAGAAATTCCGCTAAAGCCATCGCTGCCACCGCATTTAACGCCCACGCATAATTTGCTCAAAGGTGCTGCTGAGCGTTCCTGTTTATTGATAAATATTAGTCCTTCAAAGGTGCTTCTTATGGCATATTGAATTAATTGTTCCTCACTCTGCGCTTTTTGTTGTTCAAAAATTAACAGCGGTTTATCAAAATCAGGATCTAGCGCGAAAAGATCCCGTTTAAAATCTTCAACCTGTAAATGCTGGCAGCCCAAACTTAAAACTGTAATACCGGCCACATTGGGGTGGTTGGCATAAGCGGCCAAGAGTTTGCTCAAGGTATCCGAATCCTGGCGTGTACCACCACAGCCACCGTTATGGGTAAGGAATTTTATTCCGTCTACATTTTTAAAGGTGCGGTTAGCCTTATCTACCTTAGGTTCAAAACTAATGTTATGGATGTTTTCTCCATTTTCAAAAGCCTGTACCAGTTTATGTGTGTACGATTTGTATTTGTCATCTACGGCATAACCCAGTTCGCTGTACAACGATTCTTTTATAATATCGAGGTTGCGGTTTTCGCAAAATACGGTAGGAATAAATAACCAATAATTTGCCGTTCCAACCGCGCCGTTTTTGCGGTGGTAACCCTTGAAATTGCGGTTGGCATATTTGTTTACATCGGGCGCTTCCCATTTAAAATTGCTGTTGCGGTAGGCAAAAGGTTCTGCTGCGTGCTTGGTGTTATCAACAGTCATGCGCATACCAGCCTTAACGTCAAACTGCACTTTCCCAACCAACACACCGTACATGGTTACCTCGCTACCGGCTTTCATATCCTGCATAAAAAATTTATGCTTGGCCGGAATTTCATCAATGGTGAGGTAGGTATTTCCTTCGTGTACGATGTTGGTGCCCTTAGGTAAATCCTGCAGGGCAACCAAAACATTATCAGCATGGTTAATTTGGATGACTAATTTCTTCATTGTTAATTTTATACTTCTAAACTTATTTCTTTCTCCGTATGATTGGGTTTCCATCCTTTCCAGCCGAAATAAAATACGACCAAAAAGCAGATGAACGGCACCAGGTAGCCGTATTGAATATTATGGGTGGCATCTGATATTATGCCGAGTACGGGCGGTAAAAAGGCCCCACCTACAATCGACATTACAATTAGCGATGAGCCTAACTTGGTATCTTTGCCTAAGCCAGCTATGCCTAACGAGAATATGGTTGGGAACATGATCGACATAAAAAAGGCTACGCCGATTAATGCATAAACGGTAACCATGCCGCTGGCAAAAATAGATACCAAGGTAAGTAGGGCACTGATTAAGGCATACAGCATCAATAGTTTGTGGGGAGCCACAAATTTCATAAAAAAGGTACCCGCAAACCTGCCTAGCATAAAGGCCAAACCAGCTGCGCCAGAATACCATGACGCTTGGTCTTGGGTAACACCCGCTGATGTAGTGATGAAACTGATAAACAAACTCAGCACACAAACCTGAGCACCCACGTAAAAAAATTGTCCAATAATAGCCCAACGCAAATGGCTGTGGCCCAATACATGGCTAAAGCTGCTTTTTTCGGTTGTACTTTCCTCTTCCTTAATATCAGGCAGTTTGGTGAAAACGAATAGGATGGCCACCACAATAATCAAGATACCCAAAATCAGGTAGGGCGCTTTTACCGTTGAGGCTTCCTGTAGTACATAGGCCTGTTTTTCTAACGGCAGCATTTTAGCCAATTGAGCATCGGTATATTTTACTTCGGTAAAAATGAACTTACCACCTAATATGGGAGCTAAAAAGGCCGCTAAACCATTAAAAGATTGCGAGAAATTTAAACGCTGCGTAGCCGTTTCGGGCGGCCCCAATACAGTAACATAAGGGTTGGCGGCAGTTTCTAAAAAGGTTAATCCGCAGGCAATGATAAAAAGGGCACCTAAAAAAAATACGTATTTAGCAGTATTGGCAGCCGGAATAAACAATAGGCAGCCAATGGCGAATAAAACAAGCCCTAAAATGATACCGCTTTTATAACCATACTTGCGCATGATGTAACCCGCAGGTAAGGCCAATAAAAAATAGGCGATAAAAACAGAAGAATCTACCAGGGTTGATTCGAAAACATTAAGCTGAAAAGCCTTGCGAAGGTGCGGGATCAAAACAGGATCGAGATTGTGCACAAAGCCCCAGAAAAAAAATAGGCTGGTTACCAAAATTAAAGGAAATAAGTACCCTTTGCCATTTTTTGGCGTATCAGATACCTGAAAGTTGGTTGATGTAATTTGGCTCATATTGTTTGGTTATAAATGGTTTAAGCAGATGCTAGTAAAATGATAAAAGTTAAACTTCTGGTGCGGTGAGCACCGATAACAAAAGATTGCATAACGTTGGCAGTTTTAGCAATGGCAACCTGTGGATAAAGCTGTTCGATATAACGGGGAATAAATAATCCTGCCTTCATAAATATGTTTTGGTTAGTTGCCGCTATACAAATTAAGTTGTTAGGTGCTAATTAAAATTTAACTTTATGATCTATTTATTAAATGATATTGTCTCAATTTCATACATTGCACAATATTACTGCATATTAGATTGATTTTTTTAAACTATGAAACCGCATTTACTTAATGTATCTACCAATTCGGTAGATTCTTTTAGCGCCCGGAGAGATGTGATGCCAGATATAAACAACCTGTGGCATTACCATTCTGCTTTGGAACTGATTTATATTAAAAAGGGCAGGGGAACGCAATTTATTGGCGATAGTATTAAAAATTTTAGTGATGGCGATGTAGTGCTTTTGGGAAGTAACCTACCGCATTACTGGCGCTTCGACCCTGAGTTTTTTTTAGAAAAAGGGAGTGAAACCGTTGATGTTTATGCCATTCATTTTAAAGAGGATTTTTTGGGCAAAGAGTTTATCGATCTTCCCGAAAATCAGGAAATAAAAAGGATTTTAACCCAATCGAAGCAGGGGATTAAGTTGCAGGGAAATGCAAAAGAGAAAATTGCAAGCCTGATGCCGCAGATTATTGAGGCAACCGGAACCATGCGGATTATAAAATTACTGGAAGTTTTAACAGAAATTGCCAACTGTAATGAAAAGAACATCTTGGTATCGCTAGGGTTTAAGCCAAACTTTTTGGAAAATGAAAAAGATAGGATCCAGGCCATTTACAATTACACCATCAGCAATTACAAAAATAAAATAGAGCTGAAAGAGATTGCTGCGGTGGCTAAAATCAGTCCTAACTCTTTTTGCAAGTTCTTTAAAACCAAAAGCAGAAAAACCTATACCCAGTTTTTGAACGAGATTAGGGTAGGGCAGGCCTGTAAATTGCTTATAGAGAACGATTTGACCGTTAAAGAAATCTGTTACGATTGCGGTTTTTATAATTTTACCAGTTTCCATAAATATTTTAGGGAAATAACCGGAAAAACGCCGCTAAAATACCAACAGGCTTTTTCTAAGCAATAAATTAACCTGCGCACAGATAAAATTGAAACTAATTTTTGATTTATAGGTTTATAGCTTAAGTTTGCATTTCTAACTGAATATTTTATGAGCAATCTTTCTAATCCGAAACCGGTAAAAAAAGCCGATGGGATGGACAATGAGCATAATAACTTTAATGAACCTTATCATCCCAAATCAAAACATAAGTTTGAAGGCTGGCCTATATTATGGATCCTAATTGTGATATTTTTAATTTCCGCAGTTTTATGGTATACGGGAGCCGCCCCTTATTTAATTAAGTGGATTGCAAACAAGTAAACAGAAATTTATTGGTGTAAATAATGGACGACCAAGCCTGGCCATGCTTTGCTATTGATTCTTTTTTGAAGAAACAGCTACACTATTTGATAAAGAATTTTGAAGAGGTTAATTTGGACGACGGGGAATAATCTAGTTTAGAATTTTTCATCATCGCTTGGAATCTGTTCTGCCGAAAAATAGCAATATAACATCGATCCAAAAGAAATAACATAGAAGGCTGCTGTGATTAAAAGGAATGTGCTCATAATATTGTTTGTTTGGTTAGTGTAATTATAACGTTAAGTTATCTTAAATTATATAGGGTGGAGCATTTATTTTAAAATAATTATTAACAAAATTTCGCGGACTGTTGAAAACTATTTATTTAGTTTTTAATTGTGCTGTTTTAATTGTAAATATTTGCTAATCAGGTAACTGCTTTTATTTATCTCGACTGGAATTTATCACGGTATTGGGTGGGAGTCATCCCAACTGCTTTTCTAAATACTTTTCTAAACGCTTTTGGGTCGTTGTAACCCGAATTGTAAATTACCTCTGTCATTTGCTGCGCAGTTTGTTCCAGTAATTTTTTTGCTGCCTCTACGCGGGTTTGCTGCAGGTATTCGATAGGGGTAATACCAATTACCTGTTTAAAGCGGCGTACAATGTTCCGCCTGCTGGATGGGATATCTTTGATCATTTCTTCAATGGTGGCCACATCCTGATAGCTGTTCTCTATTTTTTCCTGGGCCGAAGCTACAATATCGTCGTTGTGGTGACGGATAGGCTGAAAAGTACTAAAGTACAATTGGTTTACACGGTCCATATCAATGGCAAATATCTTGGCTACCTTAACGGCCATCTCTTTCCCGCAGTGAAGCTGTAAAAGGTGCAACAACAGGTGGAAGGTAGATGTAGCACCGCCACTGGTAAACAGTTTTCCATCCTGCGTTACCGTTTTGTCGGCTTTTAAATGTACCTGTGGAAATGCCGTAGAGAAGGCCGCGCAGGCATCAACATGCGTAGTTGCTACTTTTCCATTTAATAATCCCGATGCGGCAAGTAAAAATGCCCCTGTACAAAATGTGGCAATTTCTGCTCCGGCCCTATGCTGTTTATTTAACCAGGGCAGGTAACTTTTATTCACCGCTAGGCAGGCTTTAATATCACTGGTAGCAAAAGATGGAACCAGTATCAGATCGAGTATTGCTGTTTTCTGTAGGTTTATAGAAGGATGCCCGCTAAAATCATATTGCTGATCATCAAGTGTAATTAAGCTAATCGCAAATGGGGTTTCCAATCCATCGGTACGGTAAAAACCATTTACAGTATCAAACACGTCTAAAATAGCGGCTATACTCAGCAATCTGAAGTTTTTGGGTATTAATACACCTACTTGTATCATCTGGTTAAAATTTAGGTATTCCAATAAAGGAAATACAAGATATAAAAAATGTCTGAAATGCCCCTCAAGTTTGACTTTTACGGCAAGGGTACCGGGCTTTAGAAAACCTTAACTTTATGTAAATGTATCAACCTAATATAAAACGATATGAAAACCAAACCAAATAGCAGCAGGATGTACGGCATCATGGTACTGTACGAAATGCAGACTGATTTTTTGTTGAGGGCCTTGGATGGCATAGCCGAAGAAGATGCGCAGAAGAGATTGGATACCAAAGCAAACCACATCGCCTGGATTACCGGAAGTGTAGTACATGGGCGCTATTTTCTGGCCAAATCTTTCGGTATCGACCTTAAATCAACCACGGGAGAACTTTTTGCGGACAATAAAGGTATCGTAGATGATGCCACCTATCCATCGCTGGCCGAATTTAGAGAGGACTGGGCGCAGATTTCACCACTATTGGAAGAAGCATTAACGCAGGCCTCGGATGATAAACTGGAAGAAAAATTAACGATGCCGGGAATGGAAATTACCTTGTTCGAAATGATCAGCTTTACCAGCTACCGTGAAGCCAACTGCATTGGCCAGATTGCGCTATGGCGTAGGTTATTGGATTATCCTGGAATGAATTATATGTAAATTATGGAAAAAGTGATTAAAGAGGCCACAGATTCTCTATCTACACTCGAACAGCTATTGATGGAATTTGATCCGCAACAGATTAATGAAGTGCCTTTTGCGGGGAGCTGGACTGCTGGGCAACTGGCACAGCACCTGGTGATGGCAAATTCGGGCTTTTTGCAGGTAATTAATGGGCCGGTATCAGAAACCAGCCGTCCGGCCGATATCAATGTAGAAAAGATTAAGCATGATTTCTTAAATTTCCAGATAAAGTTCGATTCGCCCAAAGAAATTTATCCTGAAGATAAGCCATACGATCAGTCGGCTCTGTTGGCAAACCTGAAGCATATCAGCAATGCGATGGCGGTTTCGGTGGCAGGACTTGATTTAACCAAAACATGCACTTCTTTTGAACTGCCGGTTTATGGTTTCTTAACCCGATTGGAGGCTATTTATTTCGTGATCTATCATACACAGCGGCATAACTACCAGTTAAAAAATATCTTCACTAAATTAAATCAGGCAGATTTTAATTAAATTTATGAGAAACGAAAAGTTGGCACTGTTACATCCATATATCGGCACATGGAAAACGGAAGGATTGACCAGAGCTGGAGATATAATTAGCGGAACAGATTGTTATGAGTGGGTAGCTGGTGGTTTCTTTTTAACCCATAAGGTAAATGTATTGTTTGGTAAAAAGCAGATACAATCATTAGAAATTACCCACTACGATGATATGGAGGATGTTTTTAGGTCGCAATCGTTCGATAATGCAGGCAATATTTCTATTTCTACACTGAAAATCTATGACGACATTATTTTAATATTCGCCGATACAGAAAGATTTAAAGGAAATTTTAAAGCCAATACCATTGAAGGGCTTTGGGAGCAGTTTGATGGTAAAAACTGGCAGGCATGGATGGATATCAAATTAACCAGAATAAGCGATGGCCAATAAAGAAAGTTTGCCCACTATAAATCAGGTGAACGCCTATATGGAAAAACTCGATCACCCATATAAGTGCGAAATAGAAAGTTTAAGGAACATTATTTTGAATGCCAATACTAAACTGCAAGAAAGGATAAAGTGGAATGCGCCAAGCTATTATTATGTGAAAGATTTAGCCGCATTTAACCTCCGTGCAAAAGGATACGTGCAGCTCATTTTTATTTTTTACGATGGGAACATGATCGAAGATGCTTCATTACTGCAGGGTACCTGGAAAGATAGAAGAGAGGCGCGGTTTTATAGTTTAGCTGATATTGCATCAAAAAAAACTGCACTGGAGCAATTTATCAATAACTGGGTAGCGCTTATGGGCTAGGGGTGGGAAGGCGGTGAGCGTTAGGGCTAAATTAACCAATTAAACAGTTAACCGATTAACCTAACGAGTCAATAACCATTAAGAAATTAAGAACATTAAGATTTGACGGATATTCTGGACACTATTAACCATGACCCATTAACCATCAACGATCAGTCAATTAACCAATTAACCAAGGGCCGGGCGTTTGGCCTCAATTAACCAATTTAAACAGTTAACCGATTAACCTAACGAGTCAATAACCATTAAGAAATTAAGAACATTAAGATTTGACGGACATTCTGGGATGCTATCAACCATGAGCCATTAACCATCAACGATCAGTCAATTAACCAATTAACCAAGGGCTTGGCGTTTGGCCTCAATTAACCATTTTAAACAGTTAACCGATTAACCTAGCGAGTCAATAACCATTAAGAAATTAAGAACATTAAGATTTGACGGATATTCTGGGATGCTATCAACTATGAGCCATTAACCATCAACCATCAGTCAATTAACCAATTAACCAAGGGCCGGGCGTTTGGCCTCAATTAACCAATTTAAACAGTTAACCGATTAACCTAGCGAGTCAATAACCATTAAGACATTAAGAACATTAAGATTTGACGGACATTCTGGGACGCTATCAACCATGAGCCATTAACCATCAGTCAATTAACCAATTTAAACAGTTAACCGATTAACCTAACGAGTCAATAACCATTAAGAACATTAAGATTTGAAGGACATTCTGGGATATTATTAACAATTAACCTCAAAGATCAGTTAATTAACCGATTAAATAGTTACCAGTTAACCGGATTGAGCGTTTGGCGGTAGGCTAGGACCTCATTTAACCGATTTAAACAATTAACCAATTAACCCAATATACTAATGACCAGTGACTAATGACTAATAAACTAACAAAAAACATTATTTTTAAACTATAGAAACCAAAAATTAAACCACTATGAAAATTGCAGTTATTATTGTCCGCGTGCTTTTAGCCGCCATGTACCTTTTTGCTTCAGTAAGCTATTTCCTTAATTTAATGCCTAAAGCTCCTGAAATGACAGCAGCACAAACCACCTTTATGACAGGCTTAATGGCTTCTGTATACCTTTTTCCTTTAATCAAAATTACCGAGCTGATTGGCGGGGCATTGCTGCTCATTGGTAGAACAGCACCTTTGGCCACCTTGATTATTTTACCGGTAACCGTAAACATTTTCCTGTACCACGCGTTTTTAGGTCCTAAAGATCTGCCAATGGTTGGCGTAATGCTTTTGTTCAACCTGTTCCTGATCTATGCTTACCGGGCAAAGTATCTGCCAATAGTTTCTAAATAAATTTTCGGCTTTATTACCTTTCTGATACTTTTTCTCTTTATTTAGTGTTTCCATATAAGGTGTATTTACTATCTTTAAAAACTAACTAGAAATAAAAAATATGAGAAAGTTATCATTTTTAATGTTGCTCTTCATGGCTGTATCGTTTTCGGCTTTGGCACAGAATAAGGATGCTATTGTTGGCAAGTGGCTTAACCCATCAGGAGAAGGACAGATAGAAATTTATAAGAAAGGAGATAAGTACTACGGAAAGCTGGCCTGGATGAAAGAGTCTAGCTTAAATGGTAAGCCCAAGCTGGATAGTAAAAACCCGGACGAAAATTTGAGGAAACGTGCCCTTTTAAACCTCGAAATATTGAAGGATTTTGTTTACGATGATGGTAAATGGACCGACGGTACCATATACGATCCGAAAAGCGGTAAAACCTATAGCTGTAACCTCAGTTTAAAAAGTACAGATGTGCTTAATGTTAGGGGTTATGTTGGGATTTCGCTTTTGGGCAGATCAGAAACTTTTAGACGGGTTAAATAATTAAAACATGAAAAAATTACTATGGTGCCTTTTATTGGCACCTTTTTTTTGCGCTGCGCAATCGTATTCCATTAAACCTTTACACGAAAATACCAAAACCAGTATAAGGGGGCTGAGCGTGGTTTCCGATCAGGTAATATGGGTAAGCGGCAGCGGGGGCGCTGTTGGTAAAACTACCGATGGCGGCCAAACCTGGAAATGGATAAAACCAAAAGGCTACGAGAAACTCGATTTTAGGGATATTGAAGCTTTTGATGATCAGCAGGCAGTGATTGTTAATGCAGGTTCGCCGGCGTACATATTAAAAACAACAGATGGCGGAGAAAGCTGGACCGAGCAGTATAAAAATGTAGATTCGGCGATATTTTTGGATGGCGCAGGTTTTTGGGATAAAAATAAAGGTATCATCTTCGGCGATCCGATAGGTGATAAAATGCAGCTGCTCAAAACAACCGATGCCGGTAAAAGCTGGCAAGATATTTCTGCCAACCTAAAAACAGGTTTAGCTAAAGGCGAAGCAAGCTTTGCGGCCAGTGGCACTACCATTAAAACACTGCCCGGTGGTAAAACCTGGATTGCCAGTGGCGGTACGGTTTCCAATATTTATTTCTCGGCAGATTATGGCCAAACCTGGCAGGTATATAAATGCCCCATTTTACAGGGCGAAAGTACAACCGGCCCTTTTTCTATCGATTTTTTTAATGAAAGAACAGGTATAGCTGTTGGCGGTAATTATGTTAAGGATAAAGAAAATATCAATAATGTGCTTTTAACCAATGATGGGGGCAAAACCTGGCAAAAACCGATTACTCCGGTTTGGGGTTTCCGATCGGGGGTAACCTATATTACTGCTAAAACGCTAGTGGCCACCGGTACATCTGGAACCGATATTTCTACAGATGGCGGTCAAAACTGGAAACACATATCCGATAAAAGCTTTAACGCCGTACAAAAGGCCAAAAAAGGCAAACAGGTAATATTGGCCGGAGAAAAAGGCTCTGTTTACCGTTTGGAGACTGATTAATAAAATTTTGGCAGCTTTTACGTAACATGTTTATTGATTAATCATCTAAACCACAAAACAAATCAATAAATAAAAAGATTGAAGCATCGGGATTGAGAAAAATTTGTTTCTTTGCTATCAACTAAAACTTTAATTTAAACACACGCACACACTCAATGGATTTTTTGCACACGATTTTAGGGGATGATATACAGGCTGGATTATTAATTATTTTAAACTTAATAGTAATCGAAAGTTTGCTCTCGGTTGATAATGCTGCTGTTCTGGCAACGATGGTAATGGACCTGCCAAAAGAGCAAAGAGAAAAAGCCTTAAAATATGGTATTATTGGTGCTTACGTATTTAGGGGGATCTGCCTCTTCCTGGC
The DNA here is from genome assembly GCF_051857575.1 of Pedobacter sp. GSP4. Classification (NCBI taxonomy): domain Bacteria; kingdom Pseudomonadati; phylum Bacteroidota; class Sphingobacteriia; order Sphingobacteriales; family Sphingobacteriaceae; genus Pedobacter; species Pedobacter sp. GSP4. Next base: position 35,197 of record NZ_JBPZIR010000014.1, read on the forward strand.
CGCTTGGTTGGTTAAAATATGGTGGCTAAAACCACTTGGTGGACTTTACTTGTTGTACCTGGCTTTTGATTATTTCAGGAAAAAGAACAACAAAAATAAGGAAGAAGAAGAGGAGGTAGACAAAAATAAAAGCTGGATTTATAAATCGACTGTTGGCGTAATCGGTACTTTTTGGGCTACGGTTGCTTTGGTAGAAGTAATGGATTTAGCCTTTTCAATAGACAATGTTTTTGCTGCTGTGGCTTTTACCGATCATATCTGGTTAATTTACATCGGTGTGTTTATCGGAATTTTGGCCATGCGTTTTGTAGCGCAGGCTTTTGTTAAACTGATGGAGAAATTTACCTTTTTAGAAACAGTGGCCTTCATTGTAATCGGTGTGTTAGGTATTAAACTTACTTCTTCGCTGTTTACCCATTTCAGTCCCGATTCTGCCGTGTCGCATTTTATCGAAGGCGAAAAAACCGATCTCTTCGTTTCGATTTTTACCGTTGCAATCTTCATTATACCAGTATTAACGTCCCTTTTGTTTAATTATCCCAAAAAACACAAGAGCGATATCATTATTTCGGAAGAAGCCGAAGATGTATTGAACAAATCTTGATAAATAAGGCTTATCTGTGATAAAACTTACAATGGAAGATTTCTGATATTAAACAGAAATTGTAATATTAGAATTTAATAAAACAGGGTTAAATGGCTTTTTACAAACACTATTCATTCGATCTTTGGTTAACGCTGATAAAATCCAATCCGGCGTACAAACAGGAGCGGACACGGTATTTTTATAAGAAATTTAATACCAGGCATAAAAATATAGCAGAAATTGCGGTGGTTTTCCGTCAGGTTGATTTAATGGTGAACGCCATTAACGAACGGACCGGAAAAAATGTTGATGCCGATGAAATGTATTTAATGATCATCGGGATGATCAATGATTATGATTTCAATTTCCATGATGTAGACCTGGAGGAGATCGATCGTGATATGGAACAACTGGTGTTTACCCACATGCCATTGCTGTACAGCGACAGTTCATTAACCGTATTGGAAGAACTTAAATCGAACGGTTTAAGCTCGACAAATATTTTAAGCAACACCGGTTTCATTAAAGGTAAAACCTTAAAAAAGGTAATCAGGCATTTGGGTATCGATCAGTTTATCGATTTTCAGCTATATTCTGATGAAGTGCGCATGTCTAAACCCAATGCTGGTTTTTTTCAGCTGATGCTCGATACCATCGACCGAGAAAAACATCCTGAACTGATATTGAAAGATGTGATCCACGTGGGCGACAATCCGCATGCCGATGTGCGCGGTGCAGAAGCCATAGGGATTAACAGCATGCTTATTAACTCAAACCATCTATCTATCTTAAACCTAATCCATGATACCGTATAGTTATTCACTTCATAAAATCGACAGTACGAACGATTTCGGTTTCGATGCCAACGCATACAGCCGTTTTAAGTTTGGCGATGATTTGGTGGCCCGATCGTTCGGGAAAGACCTCGCCGATGGCTTTATCAGGTATTACTTGGCCGATAACGTTATTACCGACCAGATTGTGGTAATTTCCAGTCCTTACAGCTTTATCCCCACAGCAACTTTTGCCATGAAAAACTATTTCGTTTGCCAGCTTAACCGTTGGCTGGTAGAAAATGGGGGCTTGGCCGTACAGGAAACAAAAGTGCATAGAACCATCACTTACAAAGAAGATTATGGCGAATTAAGTGCCGAACAACGGTTAACCTTGATCGGGAATGATTCTTTTCACATTGATAAAGATTTTCTGGAAGGCAAAACGCTGCTTTTTTTGGATGATATCAAAATTACCGGAAGCCACGAGCGCATGATTTTAAAAATGGCGAAAGAATATGGCCTTAAGAATGAAATGCATATGCTTTATTTTGCCGAACTGGTTAATAAAAACATTCATCCAAACGTAGAGAACTTTCTAAACTACCACCAGATTAAATCTATTTTTGATCTCGAAGAAATTATCGATGGCGGAAATTTTTGTTTCAATACCCGCATTGTAAAATATATCCTAAACGCCACTTCGAGCAGTTTCACTATATTTTTGGAGCGCCGCAGCAACGATTTTATCAACCAGCTTTACGATTTATCACTAGGAAATAGTTACCACACTATCGAGGTTTATTCAAAAAACTTACATCTTATCAAAGACTATATCAAAAACAACAATTATAAATTAATTTAAATATGGCTATTAATTTGCAAAAGGGGCAAAGAGAAAACATCGATGCTCCTAAATTTACAATAGGTTTAGGTTGGGATACCAACAGCTCTTCTACTGGTTCTGCATTCGATTTAGATGCGTCTATTTTTATATTAAACGATCAGAAAAAACTGATTTCTGACGAAAACTTTGTGTTTTATAACAACCTGGTTTCGCCAGATGGTTCGGTAGAACATACAGGTGATAACTTAACAGGCGATGGCGATGGCGATGATGAGCAGATCAAAATTGATTTGACCAAGGCCGATAGTAAGGTAAGCGAAATCTGTATTGTGGTAACGATCCACGAAGCCGAAAGCAGAAGACAGAACTTTGGTCAGGTTAGAAACTCTTTCATCCGTATTTTTGACGCGGTTACCAACGAAGTGATCCTAAAATATGAACTGGAAGAAGATTTTTCTATAGAAACTGCTGTAGAGTTTGGCCGGATTTACAAACGCGAAGGCAAATGGAAATTTGAAGCAGTAGGCGTAGGAATGAAAGGTGGTTTACAGGATTATTTAAACAAATATCAATAATATTATGGCAATTAATCTTCAAAAAGGACAGCGCATCAGCTTAGAAAAAAGCAATGGCAGCAAGCTACAGAATGTTTGTGTAGGCATTAACTGGGGCGCAATTGAAAAGAAAGGCCTTTTCGGTTTCGGATCTTCGAAAGAAGCAGTAGATTTAGACGCAAGCTGTGCGTTATATAACGAAAACAAGCAGCTTTTAGAAGTGGTTTACTTTGGTAACCTCAAATCAAAAAACGGATCGGTAAAACACAGCGGTGATGATTTAACCGGCGATATGGGTGGCGATGATGGTTTGGACAACGAGATTATCACACTTGATTTTTCTCAGTTGGATGCCAGTGTAAACTATGTAGCCTTTGTGCTGAACAGCTTTAGGGGCCACGATTTTGGAACCATTCCTTTTGCCTCTATCCGCATTTACGAAGGTACCACAAAACGTGTTAACGAGGTTTTTGCTAAATATGATATTGCCAACGGATCTAACTTTGCCGGGCACGTATCAATGGTAATGGGTGTTTTTTACAAGAAAAACGGCGAGTGGAAATTTAATGCCATTGGCGAGCCAACCAAAGATAGAAAACTGGAAGATACCGTTAAAACAGTAACTCAAAACTATTTATAAGCTGCAGAGCTGATCATTAATCAACTATGGAAACCAACCCAAATGCTACTCAGGCCCTTACTCCGGTTAAACTGGATAAAGATGGCAATGTGGATCTCGAGAAAATAACATCCGATGAAACACTAAAATATAAGGAAATTGGAAAATCGCTCGAACCATCCGATGTAAATTCTATTTTGAACTACGGTAGCGATGCCCAAAACTCGATGGAGAAATACAGTAATGAATTTTTATCATCTGTACGTACCTATAACAGTGGCGAAGTTGGCGGTTTAATTAACGAACTGCTTACCGAACTCAATTATATTGATGTTTCTGAACTGGAACAGAGTGCTTTTAAAAACTTCATTTCTAAAATCCCGTTTATCAAAAGCCTTGTGGTTGATGTGAAAAAACTTTTCCAGAAGTATGATGTGGTGGTAAACAATATTGATAAGATTACCAATAAAATTAAGGCTGGAAGGTTAAATTCAATTAAAGATAACAGCTCGCTGCAAACGATGTTCGATAGCAATGTGGGCTATATCCACCAGATGGAGGAGCTGATTATTGCCGGACAGTTAAAATACAACGAACTGAGCATTAAGCTCGCTGAAATGGAAGGCCGGCCTGCAGATTATCAGGATTATGAAATTGCCGATTTAAGGGATTTCATTAGCCGTTTGGATAAAAGACTGGCAGATATGAAGATTGTGCGTTTTATTATGCTGCAATCTTTGGCTCAGATCCGCGTGGTGCAGAACAACAACACATCAATTGCAGAAAAAGCACAATCGATAGTTTCTACCACCATACCTGTTTGGAAAAACCAGTTAACCATTGCCGTTGCTTTACAAAGGCAAAAGGCCAATGTAGAAATGCAGAAGAAAATTTCGGATACCACGAATACCATTTTGCAGAAAAATGCAGAAATGCTGAAACAGAACAGTATTGATGTGGCCAAAGAAAATGAAAAAACTGTGGTATCTTTGGAAACCTTAAAACGCACAACTTCATCATTGATAGAAACCCTTAACGAGGTGAAACAGATTCATGAAGCTGGTGCACAGAGCAGAAGGGTGTTGGATGGCGAACTTAAAACTTTGGAAACAGAGTTGAAAAAGAACGTAACGAGGGTGAATTAATTAAAACATGGATGAATACCGCTTAAATATTATCAAAAAATCAAGCGCAGAGATCAACAGGTTACAGTTGCTCTCTGTGTTTTTTGATGATGAAGTGATTTATAAAATTTACTTAAGAAGCCAGGTTATTCATCAGCTCTTTGCCAACAATGATGAACTTGAAATTGAAAAACTCGATCTTTTTCACCTTCAGTTTACTGATAGCGTGATAGAACTGCTCAAAAAAATTAAGAAGAGCAACGAAAAAAACGTATCGCTTATTTACGATGAGATTGATCTGAACGAAGAACTGATTGACCGGATGGCGGGAACACTTGGTAATCAGAAAAATTTTCAGCTCGATAAACAAAGGCAGTCGCTAAAAGTAAACCAATCACTCAGAAAGTTGTTCGGTGTTCTGTCTGAGCTGAGTTCTGATTTTCCATTTTCAAAGAACATCAGTGCGTTCAGTTCCAAATATGCTAACGATTTTTATTTCGACCTTACCACTGATCAGTTTGCCAAACTGATTGATTTTCAGGCCAGGCAGGTATATACCAATGTGTATGCAACCATTGAAAAGAAATTAATGGGCAAATTGTGTAAGCACGATTTCAGGACTGAATTTTACATCGGATTAAAATCAGGTGAGCTGGTCATTGAGGTATATCGGTTTTTGGATATAGACAGTTATTACCTGTTTTTTCCCAGTAGGAATTTATTCCTGTTCTGCGATCTAACGGTTCTTGAAAACCTGGATACTTCTACCAATCTCTCAGAAAAGGAGAGAATTGTGCAGGAGCTGCAGTATAAAAATGATAAACTTAAAAGTAACGCTGCGGTACTGAAAACCGCTATCCCGGCAGAGGTAATCGATCTGCTCGAAGATAGTTACACCAAAATATCGGACATTAATTTCTTAAACCATCTCAATAATTTCGATGTTCAATCGAATATTCTGAAAACGATGCTTAAAACAGATTTGTTTTAGGTTGTAAATCGTCATGCCTTACCGATGGATTGGGATCAGCACTTTTCCTGCAAATAACCACAGTTCTCTTACAAAATCGTCATGCTGAATTTATTTCAGCATCTTTTCTGCAATACAGACCCTGAAATAAATCCGATAGCTATCGGATCAGGGTTGTGACGATTCTTAAACCTTGACTTCTTTTTCAGCTGACGAAGCAATCATAATGCAATGGCAGGTAGCCATAGTTGTAAGATTGCTTCGTACCTCGCAATTGTAAAGGTTTACTACCTCGTTAACACCGCCAATTTTTGTTTAAACAGATCAATGGTTCTGCTCCAGGCCAGTTTTGCTGCGGCTTCGTTGTACCTTGTAGGCGAGGTATTGTTGTTAAACGCATGGTTTACCCCATCATAGATGTAAATTTTGTAATCGATATTGTTTTCTTTTAGCGCCTTTTCGTAAGCTGGAATCCCCGCATTAATACGCTCATCCAAACCACCATAATGCAGCATTATGCTGGCTTTAATTTTAGGCACATCAGCAGCGTTTGCCTGTGCTCCATAATAAGCCACAGCAGCCTGTAGCTTTGGGTCGTTAACGGCCAGCTTATTGGCCATTCCGCCGCCCCAACAAAAGCCAACACAGCCCACTTTACCATTGCCATCTTTTCTGTTGCGTAAATACTCCAGGCCTTTTAAATAGTTCTGTAAATTCTTTTCAGGATCGAGCTTGCCGATCAGCTCACGGCCTTTATCCTCATCAGCAGGTGTTCCGCCAAGGGGCGAAAGCGCATCAACACCCAGTGCAAGGAAACCCTCGGAAGCAATGCGTTTGGTTACATCAATAATGTGTGGATTTAAGCCCCGGTTTTCGTGGATAACCAGCACGCAGCCTAATCTGTTTTTTCCTTTTGGTTTGGCCAAAACCGCTTTCATTTCGCCATCAACCCCCGCATAGGTAATGTTTTCTACCTCAATATCATCACTGATAAAATCTGCCGCTGCCACGTAATTGTTTTCGAGCATGGGCAAAATTGTCATGGCCAAGGCTGTGCTGCCTGCAAGAATGGCCAGCTTTTTCATAAAATCTTTTCTGCCTATCTGGCTGTGGGTGTACGCATCGTACAGGTTGATTATTTTCTGATCCATCTTACTGATTTTGAATTACCCTACAATATAATCAAGCCCATCGGCATTTGAAAAAGCGCTGTTTAAAAGTTACAATACATTTCTTCCCATTTTTTGATCAGGCCTACGCGGTGTTTGGTATAGCGGGGCGTTAAAAACGCGTTCGACCAATCATCATAATTATCGTAAAAGAATTTTAAAAAGAAAATATGAAAGGTAATGCCCAAATAGGGGATGGCCTTTAGCTCATCGGCTGTTAAAGGGCGTATCAGCTGATAGGCATTTAAAAATGTATCGAAATCTGCTTCTGCCTGTTCTTTTGAAATCAGATGGTTGAGCTGGTGAAAGAAAAAATGGTTTAGGAACGACATTAAATCGTTAATGAGAAAACCTTTCCCTGCAAAGTCAAAATCGAAGAAAGTAATGGCTCCCTGCTCGTCGAAGTGGAAATTCTTTGGAAAGAAATCATAGTGGCAGTAACCATGACCGAATTTTGGAGTATCAAATGATTCGAACTTTTTAACTACCCGGTCTGCAACTTGGGTTAAGTAGTCAAATTCGTCCGGCATTTCGGTAAAATGAGGCTTTAAACTACTTAAAGGCTCAAATAAGGTGGTTTCAAAATTAAAAACAGGCCGGGTATTTTTTAGCTGTACAACTGAAGTGGTTTGGTGCAGTTTGGCCATATCCGTACCCAGTTTTACCAAGTGTTTATGTTCGAGGTCTATAATTACTTTTCCTGCTGCAAAAGAAAACAATATACCATTGCGCAGACCTTCTATTGCATTAAATTGCTGTATCTGTTTTCCGGTCAGATCGTTTATAGGGTAAGAAACATTGTTTCCATTGGCTTTCAATGCATTCAATAATTCTACTTCAGCTTCAATTTCGCTTCTTTTGCGGTGTGCATCCCGGTAAATTTTAAAGATGTATTTCTGCTCCCCGTTTTCAAGGATATACGTATCGCTCACATTTCTGATCAATAAACGGCAGGTGGTGGTTGGATGTAATTGATAAGCCTGAATTAAATAATTTTTTAAAGCATCGGCTGATAAGGTAGAATATTGGGCAGGGAAAACGTTTTGCATGGAATGGGACTTGGATTTTCAAATATAAATTTTCGAAACGAGAACTAAACCATTAAATAAGATTACCTTACCCACCTTAGGCACGTTGTTTTAAGGTTAAACCCATCTGGTGGAAAAAATATTTGATTGCCTTATTGATAGTTTTATCGAAGATAAAGTAGGGATTGCCGAGAATTTTTTAAATGTTTCGCTGGCGGCCCACCTTAAAGATAACCTGATTGGATTATTTGAAAATAAAGCACTTTTAAATGCGGGGATTGGTAATAGTGCCGTTATCAACCAGGATAAATTAATCAGGAGCGATGTAATTTATTGGCTGGACAGAAAGCATGAGAACCAGCATGAAAATGATTTCTTTGATTTGATGGATGAATTTGTGGTGTATTTGAACCGCACCTGTTATACCGGCATTGCCGACTATGAGTTTCATTATACGCTGTATGAGCCGGGTACATTTTACAAAAAGCATATGGATCAGTTTCAAAACAATGGGAGCCGGCAATATTCGATGATTATGTACTTAAACGCCGATTGGCAGTTGGAAGATGGTGGCGAACTGCGCATCTATCACCAAAATGTAGAGCAGGATATTGCGCCCAACAATGGTAAAAGCGTTTTCTTTAAAAGCTCTGATCTGGCGCACGAGGTTCTGCTTACCCATAAACAGCGCATGAGCATTACAGGCTGGCTTAAAATTGGTTAAGTTTTATTCTTCAATATCCAACAGCTGCTTAATTATCCCTTTATAATTTTTACCAATAGGTACCTGTTGGCCGTTTTTAAGCACAATGGTATTCCCTTCCAGGTAATCGACGTATTGTTTATTGAGTATAAAAGATTTGTGGATGCGGATAAAATCATCCGTTGGAAACTGATCTTCAAAGCTGCCCAATGTACGTGGTGTGAGTAAAAAATCGTGGTTTTTCCAAACTTTTACGTAATTACCCAGGCTTTCCAGGTACTGTATTTCATCTATTTTTACCAAAACGTGCTTCTTGTCTACCTTAACCGAAATAAGTGCTGCGGCTTTTTGATCGGTTTTAGCCACATCGGTACCATCGGCTTGCTTTTTCAGGTTATGAAACTCCAGTGCCCTGTTAACGGCTTTTAAAAAACGGTCTAAGCGAAAAGGTTTCAACAGGTAATCGCAAACTGCCAGATCGAAGCTTTCCAAAGCATATTCTTCAAAGGCCGAGGTAATAATAATGAGTGGTTTATGCTGTAGGGTTCTTAAAAAATCGAGTCCACTTAATTTGGGCATCCTGATGTCCAAAAAAATCAGATCAACCTGTTGCCTGCTCAAAAACTCAAGCGCCTCTGTAGCACGGTAACAATGCCCTACGATGGTTAAAAACGGAATATCTTTGGCATATTCGGTAATTACGCCATGGGCAAGGGGTTCATCATCTACAATTAAACAACGTAAGCTCATCCCAGTTGGAGTTTTAGTTCTGCCCTAAAGATATTATCATTTGATCTGATATCCAACGTGTGGCGGTTAGGATAAAGCAATTCTAACCTTTTTCTTAAATTATCAATCCCGATGCCACTGGTTTGGCTCACTTCTTCTTGATGATAAGTGTTTTCGCAGGTAAAATGGAGCGTGGTATGGTTGCTTACTAAGCACAGTTTTAATGAAGCGGCATCTTCGGCGGGTTCGATACCATGTTTAAACGCATTTTCGATAAAAACAATGAGCAAGAGAGGGGCAACCTCAATCTGATCATCAGTAATCTGTTTTTCGAATTCGAAATGGAGTTTCTTACGCAAACGGATCTGTTGCAACTGGATATAATCTGTTATATAATCGAGTTCCTGCGCAAGTTTAACCGATTTTTCCTGCCCTTTGTAAATGGTATAACGCATCAGTGCTGAGAGCTGCAGAATGCTTTCGGGGGTTTTATCCGATTTCTGGAGGCTCAGCGCATAGAGATTGTTCAGGGTATTGAAAAAGAAATGCGGATTGAGCTGTTGTTTCAGTAAATCGAGTTCGTTTTGCGATTTCTCCTTTTCCAGCGATAGGATAATGTGGTTTTGCTTTCCCCATTGCAGTGCCAGTACAACAGGTAAACTGATCAATATAATGGCAAAGGCACCAAAGGCATTTTCTAATTCAAAAGGGTTGCTTTCGAATATGCTCCTGCCAAATATGGTATTAATGGGCAACGAAATAAGTAGCTGTGCCAACATCGGATAAAGTAGGGCAACAGTAGCCGCAACACTTAATAAATAAATGAGTAAGCCCTTGTTTTTAAGTATTTTGGGTACTAGGTAGCGGCTGTTGATAAAGAAAAGCAGATAGCCGCACAGATACATGATCAGGAACTGTGAAAAGAAGGCCAGAAAAGTTCCGAAATTGCGGATCAGCATCCAAATATCGAATTCAAAACCCACCAAACGGAAACCTTTTCTTTGGTAAAGTGGGTTGTCCTGACTGGATACCGCCATTACCGAAATGGTTACTGCAATTAAGATGATAGAGATGAGCACTGCATTTTCCAATCCTATTTTCTTAATCCATTTAATGTGCTGTACTTTTTTTTGATAATATTGATTGACCAGCAGCAGCAGTTCAAGCGCAAATGCCGCGATGGCCGTAAGGACGATATTGGAAGGATACAAGCCTTCAATTTTGATGTTTGAAGCCGCAAAAGCAAATAGGGGCAACAGGATAATGAAATTAATGAACCAATAGGTGTTATACTGCCTGTTGTTGGCTAAAGTGTTTTTTAAAACAGGTTTAAAAAAAGAGAATACCAATGCGGGTAACAAAGCAAAGCCTAATACTAAAATGTAGCCTGCATAACTGCCCCATGCATTAGTCTTAATGGTGTGCACATGGCCGATAGCTACCCAAAGCAATAAACCCGCGAAGATGAAGAAATCCTGGTATTTATAACTGAAATTCTTATTGCGCTGCATTTTGTTAAAATTACCTGAGTTCGATTAATATTTGTTCGTAGCGACCAGTTTCTAGCCTCCTACTTAAAGCGATCGTCATGCTGAACTTGTTTTATTAGTAGTTTTATTGTTTTCAAAGGCCTAATAGCTACTTCGTGGTCAGCATCTTTCCTGCTAAAGGACGAATATTTGTTAATAATATTTACAGAGATCTTTTTAATGATGTAATATTAGTTGAACTTTGATTAAAATTAGCAAAGATTGAGAATCGGTTATAATTTAAATGATGAAAGGCCTGTTTTAGATGATGAAAGTAATTCTATTTTGCACACACTGCACACGTGTGCGGGTGTAGTTTTTTGCCACGGAAGCACTGAACACACAGAATTTGATATTTAACCAAAAAGAACAGGAACCAACTGCCATGGTTTGTGTCTCTACGAACCATTTGTTGAAGGTCGGAGCAGAGCCTTAAGATAGACATTCAAAATTTAAGCAAGTTTATTTTTTGCCACGGAAGCACTGAGTACACGGAATTTGATATTTAACCAAAAAGAACAGGAACCAACTGCCATGGTTTGTGTCTCTACGAACCATTTGTGGAAGGTCGGAGCAGAGCCTTAAGATAGACATTCAAAATTTAAGCAAGTTTATTTTTTGCCACGGAAGCACTGAGTACACGGAATTTGATATTTAACCAAAAAGAACAGGAACCAACTGCCATGGTTCCTGTCTCCACAAACCATGTGTTGAAGGCCGGAGCAGCGCCCCTATATGGATCACTTTATCTGACGAAAGGAGTGTTTTTGCTGATGAAAGCTCCTTGAAGTCAATTATTTCCTTTCGTCATTACTTTTTATCCTTTCATCACTTAAATTATATTGCTGCCGTTTTGAGTTTTTACTTTGCTTCCATCTTATGTTAAAATAATATGGTACGGCTTAAAATACAGCAACTTACAAAATCTTATCAAAATGGCGTGAAAGCGCTCGATGAGGTTAACTTAAATATCTCTAATGGCATGTTTGGTTTATTGGGGCCAAATGGGGCGGGTAAATCATCATTTATGCGTACGCTTGCCACCTTGCAGCTACCAGATTCGGGCCAGATCTTTTTTGATGGGCATAATGTGCTGCAAAATCCACAGCAAATGCGGAACAAACTGGGTTACCTGCCACAGGATTTTGGCGTTTACCCTAAAATTTCGGCTGTTGACCTGTTAACGCATCTTGCCGTTTTAAAAGGTATGCAGAATAAGGGCGAGCGCCAGGAGCAGGTCATGTCGCTTTTGCAGCAAACCAATCTATTTGAGGTAAGAAAAAGATCGGTGGGCACTTTCTCTGGTGGTATGCGCCAACGTTTCGGAATTGCGCAGGCTTTACTCGGAAATCCGCAGTTGATTATTGTAGATGAACCCACAGCCGGCCTTGACCCTCAAGAACGTAACCGCTTTCATGATCTGCTCAGTGAAATTGGAACAGAACGGGTGGTTATTCTTTCTACCCACATTGTAGAAGATGTAAACGACCTTTGTTCAGAAATGGCTGTAATGGCCAACGGTAAGCTTATTTTACAGGGAAAGCCTGCCGGGCTGACCGAAAAAATAAAGGATAAAATATGGTGTAAGGCCATTGCTAAATCAGAATTAAGCCAATATTCTGCCAGGTTTAATGTAATTTCTACTAAGATTATAGCAGGTAAGTTTCATGTGTTTATCCTGGCCGATCAATTTCCGGAGTCGGGCTTTGAGGCCGTACAGCCAAGTTTGGAGGAAGTATATTTTGCTGCGCTATTTGGTGTAACAATTAACCAAAAGGAGGCAAAGGTATGATTGCATCCTTGCTTAAATTTGAACTGAAATACCATTTCGGACAAATATCTTTCAAAATAGCAGCCCTCTTGTTTTTTACATTGGGTTTTGTTAGCGTGGTGCAGGGTGGTTTTGGTTCGGATGAAGTACATAAGAATTCGCCCTATGTCATTACCAATATTATGGCTTTGCTATCGCTTTTCTCCATATTTTCGAGTACATTATTCAGCGCAGGAGTGGTGTTAAGGGATAGCTTATATAAAATGGAACCGGTTATATTTACGACTGCCATTCAAAAAAGCACCTATTTTTTAGTTCGGCTTTTGGGTATACTGTTGGCCGTTTTCAGTTTATCGGTAATGGCGGCACTCGGCCTATTTGCTGGTACCTTTTTTATTGATGCCGATAGGCTAGGGCCCTTGAATATCATTTATTTCTTACAGCCACTGTTCATTTTTGCTTTGCCAAATGTATTGTTCTCGGCAGGTATTTTGTTTTGCACCGCTTTGTTAAGCAAAAGTGTGCGGACCATTTATGTGGTTGGGGTACTGATATATATACTGTACATGCTAGCTTCGATTTTTGGCAATTCGCCATTGCTGGCCACCTCAAATCTGAAAGCCGGTAGTCCGGATATTTTACCCATTCTTTTAGATCCTTTTGCACTGGCCTCGTTTTTTGGCGAAACCAGAAGCTGGACAGATTTACAGCGCAATCAACAACTGTTCCCTTTAGCGGGTGCATTTCTTCTTAACAGGATACTATGGATTAGTTTAACCAGCCTGCTGATGCTGATTACGTACCGGCTTTTCAATTTTAGGTTGCAGCAACCCCGCCAATCAAAATTAAAAGCTGCATTACCAGAAATGGTAACATTTATTCCCTATCGGGTTTTATCGGTTTTTCCAAGTGGTTTAAGGTATCTCTATACTACCCTTAAAAGCCAGCTTAAACTGGAAATGATCTTTTTGTTTAAAAATATACCAGTTATGGTCATGCTCCTGTTGTGGGTATTTCTTTTTGGTGTAGAGCTAAAAGATGAACTTTTTAGTGGCGTTTATGGTATCCACAGTTACCCAGCTACCGGAATTATTATAGAAGAGATACGCGCTATCAAATTCGGGTTGATTTTGATTATATTTTATGCTGCAGAAACCATTGGGAGGGAAAAATCGGTCAATATACAGTCGTTGATTTACAGTACACCCGTATCCGCATCGGTGGTGTGGGCAGCAAAAACCATCAGTCTTTTTGCACTTGTTTTTATGCTGGTTACCTTAAATATCTGTATTGGTATTGTTTTACAGCTTACTCATGGTTACTTCCATATAGAACTGCCCAAGTATTTATCCTTGTACTATTATAGTGCATTCCCGATGCTGCTGTTTGTGGTGCTCCTTATTTTTATTCAGAACTTAAGTGCAAATAAATACTTCGGCATGTTGCTGGGCATGATGGCTACTCTTCTGATTTTGTATGCCGATCGTTTTGGCCTGGAACATTATCTTTTCCGTTTTGCAACTGTGCCCGATCTGCTGCACTCTTATTTTAATGGTTTTGGCTACTATGCCCGTGCCTTTAACTGGTATATGCTGTATTGGTCGGCATTTGCAGTGTTGTTAGCTGTTTTAACTGTTGCTATGTGGCAGAGTAAGGTCGAAATGAACGCGCAAAATAGGCTCAGGCTGATCGTTCAGACATTTAGGCAAAATAAATCGGCGGTTGCCTTGGCCCTGTTGATCTGGATTTCAAGCGGCACATTTATTTATCGCGAAACCAATGTTGTAGGTGCTTATCGAAACAAAAAAGCACAGCTTAGCTGGCGTTTGGCCTACGAGCAGCAATATAAACGGTTTATTGATTTGCCACAACCTGTTGTAAAAGCCATCAAAACCCATGTCGATTTATATCCAGCTGAAGGAAAATACACGGTTAAAGGTACATATAGGTTGAAAAATGAAAGTGCACAGCCAATTGTTAAAATATGGGTGAGTCTGCGTCCTGTGGTAAATGATTTTTCTATTGAGGTAGCAGGGAGCACTAAAAGTAAAAAGGACAGGGTATTTAATCAGCAGTTTATTACCTTAAAAACTCCATTGTGGCCCAATGAGGAAATAGTAATGGATTTCAATATTGCTGTGAACAGAACGGGATTTGACGATTTTGACAGCGAAAATTCGGTGGTAAAAAACGGTACCTACATAGAACTGGAAAAGTTTGTGCCTCAGTTTGGATATAATTACAACTTGGAGACCGAAAATAAAAGGGAGCGTAAAAAAGCCGGTTTGGCAGAAATTCCCAGTAAAGCAAAATTTAATAACCGATATGAGCTGATCGATTTAGAAACAACCATTTCTACAGATGAGGATCAACAGGTGGTTACCGTTGGCGAACTGCAGAAAAGCTGGATTAGCCATAACCGCAGGTATTTTAAATACAAAACACCGCAGGCCATTAATTTTATGCTTGCCTTAAGCAGTGCTAAGTATCAGGTTAAAAAGGAAAGATATAAGGATATGGATCTGCGTATTTATTACCAGCTTGGACAAGAATACAACTTAACTAGCATGTTTAGGGCAGTTAAAGATGCCTTGGATTATGGAAATGAGAATTTTGCAAAGTATCCGCTCAGGCAGTTCACTATTGCAGAAATTCCACAATATAAAGGTGCAGCAACGGCTTATCCTGGTGTGGTATTCAGTGCGGAAAACATCAATTTTCTGGGCAATTTTAGTCAGAAAGGTACCATCGATCACAGTTATGCAATAGCCGCGCACGAAACAGCGCACCAATGGTGGGCAAATAAGCTGGCCCCGGCAGATGGCCCCGGTTATGCGATGCTTACCGAATCGCTGGCCAAATACACCGAAAATATATTGATTGAAAAAGCTTTCGGTAAAATGTATTTATGGAAATATCTGGGATATGACAACAATCTTTATTTCTTAAACCGGAACAATGATGAGGAAGAAAAAACGTTGGCTAAAACCTCAGATCAGCCTTATGTGCATTATCAAAAAGGTGGGACAGTGATGTATGCCGTAAAGGAATTAATTGGTGAGCGGCAATTTAATGGGGTATTGAGGCAGTTAATTGTAGATCATGAAAGCCCGAAACCCAGGGCTACAGCAGCTGATCTGGTCAATGCGCTTTTAAAACAAGCTTTGCCAGCACAGAAGAAATTTATTAACGATTGTTTTAACGAGGTAGTTACTTACGACTTGGGGATTAAAGTGCTCAGCTGTAAACGGATAAAGGACGGGAAATATAAGATAGACCTTGAAATATCGGCTGAAAGATTAAGCCATGATAAACAGTTGCCCGATCTTGAAATAGACTTGGCCAGCTTTAATCAGCTGGAAAGAGATTGGGATGCTACAACAAAACCGGATTATTTTGGGAAATATCATTTAACAGGAAATAAAAGCAAAATTTCAATTGTTACTGATCAAAAGCCTAAAACAATTGCGATTGATCCCTATGGTTATGTACTGGATGCAGATAAGCGCGACCATGTAGCGGTGGTGAGGTAGTTATGCATCGGTCGGTGTTTCACCGCCTGAAACTTTAATCGCCACGGAGACGCAGATTAATACAGAACATCAACGCAAAAAAAAAGCGCCATTTCCTAAACTTAGGATTGGCGCTTCAAAATGTTAAACGACTAGTTTAATAAAATACCATCACCTGCACCATTAATTGGCCCTAAAGCTTTTTGGCGTACACTGCATCTGACGTTTGAAAAATATGTTAAAGTTGGCCGGATATTCAAAACCCAGGCAGTAAGCAATTTGGGCAATATTCCATTCGGTATGTTTTAATAAGGCTACAGCTTCCGTTGTTATCCGTTTCGAAATGTGTTCGGAAGTGGTTTTGCCCGTTACTTCTTTTACCGCATGGTTTAAGTGGTTTACATGCACCAATAAGCGGCAAGCAAAATCGTGGGCGGTTTTAAGTTCCAGAATATGCTCGGTTGAACCTATCGGAAACTGCCGTTCCAGTAATTCGATAAATAAGGCCGTTAAGCGTGCAGAAGCATTGTTCTGTTTAAAAACAACATCCTGAGGCTTTACTTTCAAGGCTTCGTGCACAATCAACTGCACATAGTTTCTTAACAGATCGTATTTATGGATATAATCGCCATCCATCTCCCTCATCATTTTAGCGAAAATAGCGGTTAAAGTAGCTTCCTGTTCTTCGTCGATATGGATAACGGGGCTATCGTTTATGCGCCACAATAAAGAATCGCGCAGGGTTTCGTTACGGTTGTGAATAAAGTTTTCGGTAAAGAGGCAAAAGAAACCGGCAGGTTTTGGCGAAGTACTTTCCCAAGAGTAGGGGATATTGGGGTTGGTAAACAATAATGCACGGCCCTTAATTTCGATCTGCGCATCAGGATAGTGCAAAATACCATTGCCGATAATTAACGAAATTTTATAAAAATCCCTCCGGCTAAAAACTGATGGCACGTTGCTGCATACCGTGGTGCGGTTAAAAACATTAAAGTGGCCTATATCGTTAATCATCCCCAAACTTGGTGTAGGGATTTCGGGCCTTGTGATTTTTAGTTTGTTGTAAAAATCTTCTAATGTTTCCTTCTTTTGAAGGGTAGAAAGCTCTTGATTTTTTGATAACATACTTTAAGTGCTTAATACAGTAAAGTTATGGTTTAATCGCCATTCCCTCATGCATTTCTTCGGTAGGTTCTGCCACCAGTTTGTCACCTTCTGCTAAATCTCCGAATATTTCTATCTTATCATCCGTTTCGCGGCCTTTTTTTACGCTTACCTTAACGGCTTTGTTATCGGCTACTTTTAATACAAACAAGCCTTCGCTGGTATCGAGCAATGCTTTTTTGTGGATAATGAAAGTTTCTGTATTGGCCGGAAGCGGAATGTTTACCTCGGCTACCATGCCCGGTAATAAAACTTTAGCTGCATTGGGCACATCCATTTCAATGCGTTCGGCACGCAGACGCAGATCTAAAGCACCCGATAAGCGTTTAACTTTTGCCTTAAAAATTTGGCTCGGAAGCGATTTAACGGTGAAGCTGATCTCATCGCCTGATTTTAAATATCCGGTGTAAACCTCCGGAATAGAAACCGCTAAACGCAGGTTTTTCTGATCCTGCAGAGTAAACAAGGGCAAATCTGATCCTTTACCGGTAGGCCCAACATAGGCACCTAAATTTACATTCCTTGCTGAAATAATTCCGCTGAATGGTGCCCTGATGGTCAAATAATCCTGAACGGAACCCACTTCTTTATAGGCTGCTTTGGCCGCTTCCAGCTGCGCCAGATCTGAATTTTTTTTGGCCATGGCCTGATCCAGATCGTTGGTAGATATCGTTCCAGGGGTTTTGCTGGTTTCGTACAAACGGTTGTAATTGGCTTTGCTGGCGGTGTAAATAGCCTCCTGTGCCTTAATTCTAGATTGGGTGGCTGCCAGTTGCGATGTTAGCTCGGGTGCTTCCAAGGTCATTAACAATTGGCCTTTGCTTACTTCCGAACCAATATCTACTTTTAACGATTTTACAAAGCTGCTCACTTTGGCATATAAATCTACCTGTTGCAGGGCAATCAATTCGCCAGGTAAGGTTAATTTGGTAGAAAGTTCTTCCTTTTTAAGTTCGAACGTTGCTATTGCCGTGGCTTTTTCTTTTTTTACTTCTGCTTTTGTTTCAGCATTGCCACAGCCATACATTGCAGTAAGCAATAAAAAACCTGTGCTTAATAGTCCTGTTGAAAATATTTTAGTATTCATTTGTGATGCTGATTTTATTCGTTTTCTTCTAAACCTTTAATGTAATGGATGCTGTCTTTATCTTCTGGATCGAGTGAGATAGAATCTGTTGTCTGTTTTCCCTGTACCCATGCAAATACCAGTGGCAATATAATCAATACGGCAAAGGTAGAAGCCAATAAACCACCAATAACTGCTCTGCCCAGTGGCGAAACGGCTCCACCGCCTTCACCATGACCAATGGCCATAGGCAACATTCCGGCAATCATGGCAATACTGGTCATAATAATTGGGCGTAAGCGCAATGCTGCGGCTTCGCGCGCCGATTCGAGCGCATTCCCGTTATGTTTTCTTAATTGCTCGGCATTGGTGATCAGTAAAACGGCATTGGCGATAGATACTCCAACCGACATGATGATACCCATATAAGATTGCAAATTTAAGGTTGAACCTGTTATGGTTAATAGCAGCAGCGACCCCAGAATAACCGCAGGTACGGTGGCTAAAATAACCAATGGAACTTTAAACGATTGGAAATTAGCGGCCAACATCAGAAAAATCACCACAATAGCCACAAATAATCCCGATTGTAAACTGTCAAGGGTTTCGGTTAATACTTTACTTAAACCTATTGGCGAAATATTTAAACCCCTTGGCAGTTCGCCAACATCCTTAATGGCCTTGGCTACATCTTTTGAGGCTGTTCCCAAATCGGTATGGTAAAGGTTTGCCGTTACAGATAAGAAAGGCATAGCGCCGATGTTGTCGTTTTCGCCAGCGGTGGTGTCAGGCGTAATTTTAGCTACATCGCTTAACACCGGTCTTGCCGAGTTTTTCAACAAAGGAATTTCTCCGATATCATCTTTACTGGTCATTTGGTTAAGCGGAACCTGCACCTGAACACTATATGGCAAGGCTGCTTTTTCATCCAGCCAGATGTTTTTATCGGTATAGCGTGATGATGAAGTTGAAGCGATCAACGATCTGGAAATATCGGCCATATCTACGCCGATCTGCGCAGCGCGGGTTCTGTCGATATCGATATTGAGCGAAGGATATTTAATGGGCTGGGCGATCTGCACATCGCGCATGTAAGGGATTTCCTTCAATTCGGTCAGTATTTTATTGGCATATTGTTCATTCAACTTTTTGTTTTTTCCGGCAATCCTCACTTCAACAGGAGTAGGTGAACCTTGGCTCAATACTTTATCGGTAAGTTCTATCGGTTCGAAAGAAAGTTTAACATCAGGTAAAAGCGTTTTAATTTTTGCCCTAAAATTATCCTTAAAATCATCCATATCTTCCTCGTAATCTTTCAAACTCACTTGGAAAACAGCCTCATGCGGACCAGCCATAAACTGATAAATGGGGTTTACCGAAAACTGTGCAGGATGCTGGCCAACGTAGATGGAAGAGATGCCCAAATGTGTTTCACCCACCATTTTTTTCAGTTCGGCCAACACGGTATTGGCTTTTTCTTCGGTACGTTCTAAACGTGTTCCATCGGGGGCACGTAAGCGCAGCTGAAACTGGCTCGAATTTACCCTGGGTAAAACATCGCGGCCAATATTTACCAATAGCAATGCTGCAAGGCCGATAATTACAACCAGATAAGCCAAAACAACCGATTTCCTGTAAGGCAATATCCTGTCTAAAAAGCGCATAAAACGGTTTCTGAATTTATCGAAGAAACCAATTTTGCCATTACCGCTAAAATCTTCCCTTTCAACCAGGATCCTTTTTTGGTTCAGGGTATCCTTTTCCGATTCGAGCGTAATTCCGGTCGCTGCAAAATCAGCCTCGTCCTGTGTAATGCCCGGATGGTTTTCAGCGCCTTTTTTAGGGTGCGCAATCATGAGCCAATTGGCCATAATTGGTACAAAAGTTTGCGATAAAAGAAAAGAAACCACCATCGAAAAACCAATGGCCAGTGCCAAAGGCAAGAACAAGGCTCCCGGAATGCCGGTCATGGTAAAAGCAGGTGCAAATACAGCCAGGATACAAAAGAGGATTAACAGTTTCGGGAAAGCAATTTCCTTGCAGGCATCCCAAATGGCCAGGGCCTTGGGTTTACCCATATCAAAATGCTGGTGGATGTTTTCGATTGTTACGGTCGATTCATCAACCAAAATACCAATGGCCAGAGCCAATCCGCTCAAAGTCATGATGTTGATGGTTTGCCCGAAAAGTTTGAGAAACAGTACGCCGGCAATAATCGAAGTTGGAATGGTTAGGATTACAATCAAGGCTGCGCGTTTATCGCCCAGGAAAAGCAAAACCATTAATCCTGTTAAAATAGCGCCGATGGCACCTTCGCTTACCAGACTTTTTACGGCATTGATTACGTAAACCGATTGGTCGAACTCGTACGATAGTTTAACATCTTCGGGCAATGAACTTTGAATGTTGGGTAAGTTTTTCTTTAAATTTTTAACCACATCCCAGGTAGAAGCATCTCCTGATTTGGCAATGCTAAGATATACAGAGCGTTTACCGTTAATTAAAGCATAACCGGCCACCAAATCGGCCCCATCTTTAACCGTAGCTACATCGCGGAGCTGCAAATTTTGCACACTGCCCTTAAACAGGGGGATGTTTTCGAAATCTTTAACCTTTTTAATGGTGTAGTTGGTAGGGGTGAGATAGTTTTTATCGCCAATCCTCACATTTCCGGATGGAGCGGTCTGGTTATTTAACCTTATGGCTTCAACCACCTGATCTACCGTTAGGTTATGCGAGCGCAGTAAAGATGGGTTAACGTTAATTTCTATTGTTCGTGGACTACCGCCAAAAGGTGCGGGTGAGAGTAAACCCGGGATAGCCGAGAAACTGGGGCGCACATAGGTATTGGCCAGATCCTGCAGCTCGTTGTTGGAACGGATTGGGCTGCTCAGTACCAGCTGACCAACCGGCAGGGAAGAAGCATCGAAGCGGATAACAAAGGGAGGTTGCGAACCTGGTGGGAAAATAGCCTGTGCACGGGTAGAAAGCGCACTGAGCTCTGCCGCGGCCTGCGCCATGTTCGTACCTTCGTAATAGGTCAGTTTCATCAGCATCAAACCTTGGGTGTTTTTGGTTTCGATGCTTTTTATCCCATTGGCAAAGAGCAGAATGTTAACGTACTGCTTGCCAAAATAAGCTTCCATTTGGTCGGGGGTGTAACCGCCAAATGGGTGGGCGATATAAATTACCGGAAGGTTCATCTGCGGTAAAATATCAACCTTGATCTGGTTAACGGCCCCAATACCAAAAAAGAACAAACCTGCCACTAAAACTAAGATGGAAATGGGTTTGCGGAGTGCAAAACGGATTAAGTTCATTTATATATTGCCAGATTAAAATTCGTTTATAAATATGTCGTAATTGCCCAAATCGGCCGATTTTAGCAATAAAGCCTGCCAAACATTTGTAAAGGCAATATCTCTATCCGTTTCGGCGCGGTTAAGTGTAAAAAGGGCCTGTGTTAAATCAACCAGTGTAGTTAATCCATTCTTATACAGTGTGCTTTTTTGCAGGTAAGCATCAGATGCGGCTTTTACCTGGATGGGTGCTTCGTTATAGTTGGCCAGTGCGTTAATGAGTTTCGATTCGGCTAAGGCCAGCTGTGCCTTTAACTGCTGATCGGCCAGGTTGTACTCATCTTTTAAACCTGCACTGATATAGGCCTGCGCCCTTACCTGTGGCCGGTTTTTAAGTAGCGAGGAAAGATTCCAGCTCATTCCTATGCCAATCAAATAGTTTCCCCTGGTAGGGTTGATGCCATCTGCATAACTGGTTGAATAAGCCGTTTGATCCAAGGCATAACCCGGACTAAAACCCGAACCACGGCCCTGCATAACCCCAAATAAAGAGAGGGTTGGATAATATAGTTTCTTAAAATAACTGAGCTGCTGCTCACTCACCTCTACACGGTTTTGGTAAAATTTTAATACCGGATGCGCACTTTTAACTGTTGTATCTGCCAATAAATTGCTTGGAATCCTGGTAATGGATGTGGTGTCCAGATCATATGAAGTTGCTGTTTGCCCCATTAAAATGCCAAGACGGTTGGCCTGTTCCTGCTCCAGATCTTTCGCTTTGGTTAAGGCTATTTTAGCGTTCGAAACCTCTGCTTTCGCAAAAGATGAATCGACACCTGCAATTAAGCCGTTCTTGGCCCTGATTACCGCTGTGTTTTTAAAGGTAATGGCCCTTTCTAAATTTTTCTGCTGTGATTTGGTTAATCTTTGTGCGGCCAGTAAATTTAAATAAGCTGCAGAAACGCGGATTTCTTGCTGGAATTTCTCCTGCTCCAGGTCATTTCTGTCTCTTTGATAGGCGGCATCGGCAATTTTTATGCGCTCCCTGATTCTGCCGAAAGTGAAAAAATCCCAGTTTACGTTAGCCAGGTAAAGTGCCCCGAACGCGGCATTCCAGTTCTGTTTATCAAGCGCCGGACCTGATGAGGCCGTGCCCAAACCTCCAAATCCATACTGTGGACCATTTTGACCGTTAATGGTTCCGTAATCTTGCTGTGCACTTAGGCTAAAGTTGGGTAAATATTCTCTTTTGGCCTGCTGGATAGAAAATTTTGAGGCATTTGCGTAATTATCTTTGGCCTTAATGGTACCATAATTGGTTAACGCGGTATTTACAGCCTGTTTTAAGCTGAGCGTTTGCGCACTTACGCCAATAGATAGATTAATAAATAGAAATAAGGGATAGTAGAATAAAGATATACGGTACATAGTGTATAATTTACACGGCAAATGTAAATTTTGGTAGCGATATCAAAGTATTTGGTTCAAATCAAAAATTATGCGAATCAAATAATAATCGAATTGTTACTTAGCGGTACTGATTAAACAAAAATCCCCTTTACATTGGTTATTTGCAAAGGGGACTTGTAATTAAGACCAATATTTTATTAAGAAGCTTCAGTGTAGCTTTTAAAATTGTCTAAAATGGCCTGCCATCCACCTCGCTGCATTTCTATTGGGTTGGTATTTTCTGCATCAAAAGTTTCGGTAATTCTGGTGCTTTCGCCCAAGGCGTCGAAAATGATACTTACTGCTCTGCCATCGGCAATAGCGTATTCAATTTTTTCATGTTCATCAACAGTGGTATAGGTTCCTTCAAAATCGAAACTCATGCTGCCATCTTTAGCGGCCATAGTGCTTTTAAATTTGCCGCCAACTTTTAAATCATTTTCCGAATACGGTGTGTGCCAATCGGGCGAGGCAAAACTCCACTTGGTAATGTGATCAGGATTGTTCCAAAATTCCCAAACTTTTTCGATGGGTGCATTTACTGTAGTTTCAACGGTAATTGATGTGCTATTTTCCATGTTTTCTTTGTTTAAATTGTTTAAGTAAAGTTATAGGAACTTTTACGTCCCAAAAAGTGTAAATGCGACAAATTTAGGGGTGTAACCGTCATTCGTTTAATTGGCTGAGACACTAAAATAAGCTGCTATTCTTTTTAAAACGATTTAACTGAAAAGAATGCAGGGTAATTTTATAAATTTAGCCCTATATAATCTCCTCAAAATATTAATTATACATGAAAAAAAGTCTTTTTATAGCCATCTGTTTGCTTTTGTTCACAAAAGTGGCAACTGCTGCCGAAGTAGATACCGCTATAACCTACAGTAAATCGATGAAAAAAAATATAAAGGCAGTGGTTATTAAGCCAGATGCCTATCAAACCGGAAAATCTTTTCCTGTGCTTTACCTGCTTCATGGGGCCGGTGGCAGTTATGCCGAATGGGTAAAAAAAGTGCCTGTAATTAAAAATTTGGCAGATCAATATCAGTTTATCATTGTATGCCCCGACGGTAACGTAACCAGCTGGTATTTTGATAGCCCGGTGGATCCTGCCTGGAGATATGAAACCTATGTAGCCAAAGAGCTGGTGAGTTACATTGATGAGCATTATAAAACCATTGCCGAAAAAAAGGGAAGGGCCATTACCGGCTTAAGTATGGGAGGGCATGGTGCACTTTACCTGGCCATTAAACACCAAGACGTTTTTGGAGCGGTTGGCAGTATGAGTGGTGGGGTGGATATTAAGCCCTTTCCAAATGGATGGAATATTTCGAAAAGATTGGGACCTTTGGATGAGTTTCCTGAACGCTGGAAACAGAACAGTGTGATTGATCTGGTTTACCTGATTAAGCAGGGCGCACTTGCTATTGCTATTGAGTGTGGGCTAGACGATTTTTTTTATAAGGCCAATGTACGTTTGCACGAAGAACTGGTGTACAATAACATTCCGCACGATTTTACAACTAGGCCTGGTGTACACAATTGGGATTATTGGGCAAATGCGATTAAGTTTCAAAGCGTATTTATGAACAATTATTTTAGCTTGAATAAAGTAAATTGATTTAAATAGGCTATTTATTAGCGGTTTGATTTTTTTTGTTGGTTGTATATCAGTAGTTTGTAGGTTTTTTAAAAATTGCGCGACCATTGCACCGCAACTTATTTGCGATATTATTCGAAAATTAACTTTTAGATTACATGAAAAATATAGAGTTAATATATTTTTGGCCGTTCCCGGAACATTACTTTTAAAGCGGGAAACGAAGATTTAAAACAAAAAATGAAATACTTAGTCAAAGAAATAAGCGAGGGTAACTGCGATATCACCTTATTGCCAGAAAACTTGAATGACCGAAATCTTTTAGCCGAAACTGCAAAAAATCTTGAAGGCGATTTTCAAAAAACTATCCAATCGCATTATGAGGATGCCCTGAAAAATGAAGTTCATGGCAATGCTACCTTTGTTTCATTAAACAACGAAGACAGTAATTATCCAAAAAGAGTAAATGTAAATTACCAGATTATATTAAGTTAAGCGGTAATTTAGATCTTTAAAAAGGCTTTCTTTTAATCTTAAAAGGAAGCTTTTTTGTTTTTGGAGCTTTTCGTTTTTTTTATAATTTTTTCTCTCTTTTTACAGAAATACATAATTCTGATTCTTAGAAGTGTAAATAGATGCCGCCAAACTGGACGAACTTTGTGCTGTAGATCCTAAATATGTCAAATTAAAGAAGAATCTACCTCTAATTCGAGAAGTTTTTCTACCCTTTTCCGTTCAATTGCCTGTAAATTTATCATTTGATAGCCTAACTATTTTAGAATTCCCGTAGCAGCTAATATTGCATGGGCAGGCATCTCAAAAAATAGAGTGAAAGCAATTAAATTAAAGATTACACCCTATTTATTTAAAATAACACCCTTAGGTAAACTTTAGTGGCGGCTATCTTTGTTAACACGACACTAACCAAATTTTTGTATGAATATAAAACAACCAGGGGTTTAAATGAAAACCAGTTCCCACACGTAATCGGGCTACAGCTACACGTATGCCATTGAAAAATACTCAAGTTTAATTTAGGTAAGATAAGTAGCCCAGTTTTAGGATTGCCATAGGGCAATACCTAAAGCGGGTTGTTTAAAACGCAATGGCTATAGCTACCGCAACGAAGCCTTGTTGATTCAAAGCGAAAACTAAAGGCAGGATTAGCAGATTTGCGAAGTGGTGGATCGGACCGGTTAAAAATTTCGTTCCCAAAAAGTACTAACTCTATAAGCATTTTACTAAACATATAACATGACATCGTTTAAAACCTCAACAAAAAAAACATTTACGGGCATCCTACTATTGGTGGTTACCAGTTTAGCATTCGCTTTTAAAAGTAATCGGCCTGATGGAGATTGGTTACAGCAACTGCGCCAAGCGCCCTTTAAAATAGTGCTGGCGGATGGCTCAGTGGCCACAGCCCAACAGATATCGTTTAAAAGAATTTGGAAAGGAGACCTTTGCAGCTTTGAACTGATCAACAGAACAGCAGAGCCGCTTTCTATACAAGAAGTTATTGTGTTTGATATGCAACATGGGCTGCCCGAAAACACAGCCATTTACGGAGAGGGCTATACCAAACTCTCTCAAACCGGAGGTACATTGGCTAAACCAGTTGATGTAGCCTATAGAGAACGGGAACATTATAAAATTCCCGAACCAGAAAACCTGCGCACCATTTACGGTATGATGATGCTTCAATTATCGGCTGGTAACCGTGTATTACTGGCAAGCACTTCTTGTAATAAATTCATTTCCAGGTTCTCATTCGATGCCAAGCGTCTGCGCATTTCTTTCGACTGTGAAAACCTGCAGCTTGAAGCTGGCAAAAAATGGGGTTTGGAAGAGTTTGCTGCATTTACCTCGGCAGATAGGGAGCAGTTGTACGACAAGCTAACGGCTGCCATAAATATACACCACCCTAAAATAAGTAAAGCACCTGTACCGGTTGGCTGGTGCAGTTGGTATTGTTTTGGTCCAAGGGTTACAGCCCAAAATGTATCCGATAATACCAATTGGATATCCAAAAATCTACCTGCATTACGTTATGTACAAATAGACGATGGATACCAACCCTGGATGGGCGATTGGCTGGAACCAGGTGAAGCTTTTAACGGTGGCGTAAAAAAAGTGCTCGATGAGATACATGATGCAAAATTAGAACCTGCAATTTGGGTGGCGCCATTTATTGCCAGTCCTAAATCCAAATTATTCAAAGAACATCCTGATTGGATGGTAAAAGATGAAAATGGACAGCCGCTGCTTTCTAATAAATTGAGCTTTGGCGGTTGGCGCCAAGGGCCATGGTATATGTTGGATGGTACCCATCCCGAAGTACAAAAATTCTTTGTAGAACTGTTTAAAACCATGCGTGAAAAATGGCATTGTACCTATTTTAAGCTCGATGCCAATGTTTGGGGAGCATTGCACGGAGGTGTGCATTATGATAAAAAAGCAACGCGGATAGAAGCTTATCGCAGGGGCATGGAAGCTATCCGTAAGGGAGCAGGCGATGCCTTTCTTTTGGGCTGCAACCACCCTTTGTGGCCGTCATTAGGACTTATACACGGCTCTAGAAGCTCAGGTGATGTAAGCCGGTCATGGAATAAGTTCAAGCAGATTGGCCGTCAAAATTTGCTTAGAGGCTGGCAGAACGGCCGCCTATGGTGGAACGATCCCGACTGCGTAGTGCTAAATGGAGAAGGATCGGTGGATATTGTTGATAATGCAGGTAAAAAAACGAGAAGTACTGTGCCGATACCGCTAAACGAGTTTTTGTTTCATGCAGCTACCGTTTATGCCAGTGGCGGTATGCTGCTTAACGGCGATGATCTTACCGCTTTACCAGTTGATAGATTGGATATTTTAAAGAAACTCATTCCCCCAACAGGTGTTGCCGCCCGTTTTGAGAACGAAAATTTTGAAGTAGGCGTAATGAAGTTAAATGGATATGACACCTATAGTGTATTTAATTGGGGAGATGCGCCCGTAAAACGCTTGGTTAAACTGCCTGAGGGAAAATATGAGTTGACCGACAAGTGGACAGGCCATAAGCTTGGCATTTTTACCAAAGAATATGTAATTAACGAGCTCGCCGGTAGATCGGCCTTGGTGATTGAAGCTAGAAAAACCAATTAGCTTTTTGTAATGTATTGATTGTCAATTGTTTTTTAATTGTGATGTTGCCGAGCCAAAAAGTGATCAAAAAAAAATGAACTCGGCAAGGTAAGCCTTGAGTCAGGAAGCCAGCAGTTTATTTTAAAGCCTAAAGCTATTACTGGTGGGGAATTAATGAAGTTTTTAGAGCTGGTATTGGTGTCCGAATAAGCTCAGTTGTGAAAAAGATTATCTTTGATCAACAGAAAAAAACTAAACCGAATGAAATATCATAAATGCGCGCACAAATTTCTCTGTGGAATTTTGCTTTACTTTTTTTTGATACTGCCATTTGCTGTAAAGGCCCAACAGCTTACCTTAAAAAATAACCTTGTGCAAAGAACGCTCCGGTTTGATGGAGAGGTTTGGCGCACCATCAGCTTTTCGACCCTTAAAGGCGGTAAAACCCTTATGGTAAAAAGTGATGAGCTAAACATATTGCCCATAAACAGCAATAAAACCTATGGAATCGGGAACTTTACTGCGGTTAAAAAACCGGCTGTTTACAAACATGGCGATACCAGTTTCATCAGCATAACTTACCGTCCTTTGCCAACTGTAAAAGGTAAAGAGGCTGTCCCGGATGAAATGAACATTAAGTATTTTCTGGTAACAGGCGCACCATACATCCGCAAAATTGTAACCTTGAACTATAACAAACCCGCAACTGTGGATCGCTTGGAGATTGAACGGTTTGTTAGCCCAAAACCTGCAAAAGGCGGCGGGCGGGGCGAACCTGTTTTTGTAAATGGACAATGGTTTTTTGGATTGGAATATCCCGGAGCCTATACCAGGCATACCAACGGCAATATGCCACGAAACTATGCCCGTAGCTATGATAGCGTTGGCAATTACAGCTATATTAATCTTGAAAACAGAGATGTTGAACCGAAACCGGAAAATGGATTGATCAGGCTCATGCATTTTCCCGGAAACACGGTACAGCAACATTCAGGCTATTGTATAATCAGTAAAATAGCTGTGGCTGGCGTGGCTTTAAACCAAGAAACCATACAAACTGCATTTATGGGCTATCTGGCCACACTGTGGAAAGCTCCACGCTCTTTTTTGCATTTTAACAATTGGTTTGAGCCTAAAGCTAAAGATTTAAAAGGTGATGGATTGATCAATGTGTGGCGCGATTACAGATCAGCCATTAGTCCGTATGGGATAAAGTTAGATGCCATGGTGGCTGATGATGGTTGGCAGGATAGAAAATCGATCTGGGAACCTTCCAAAAACTATTTTCCCAATGGTTATGCAGATGTAAAAGCACTAAGTGATCAACTGCAGAACGAAGGAGTAGGTTTTGGTTTGTGGCTATCATTAAACGGGTACACCAATAACATAGACTGGGGGAAGGAGAACGGTTACCACGAAGCAAAGCTCAATTCTTATTTCAGCAAGTTTGGCCGCAATTATAGCTTATCTGCAAGCAAATACAAGGCAGAAGTGCTGAAAAAAATACCCGAAATTGCGAAGTCACTCAACTTAAGTTACTATAAGCATGATTTTAATGTACTCAGCGATATGGCAGATGGCAATAATCATCCTGCAACCGATAGGCACGGTCATGAAGCAACCCTGAATGCTACAATTGAGGTGCTCGAGGCCACCAGAAAATTAAATCCCAATATTCATCAGAATATGACCAATTGGATATGGTTTTCGCCATGGTGGTTAATGTATGCGGATTATTTATGGATGCTGGCCGGAGATGACGGTACAAACGGTAACTGGCCCGAAATTTCTACACGCGCCATGGGCTCTACCGATAGGGATACCTATATCTGGCGTATCTTCGGCAAGCCGGATGATAGGCCACTGATCCCGATATCACGTTTAATGACCCATGGAATTATTAAAAGCACCACGGGTAGGATGGAGAGCAAAGAAGATAATTTACAAGACTGGGCTGAATATGTATTAATGCATTACGGTAGGGGAACTTTATTAAAAGAGTGGTACATTTCGCCACAGGTAATGAAACCAGAAGACTGGAAAGTATTATGTAGGCAGCACAACTGGGCAAAAAAACATCTCGATGAATTAACGAATACCGTTTATGTGGGCGGGCGGCCAGATGAAGGAAATACATATGGTTATGTTGGATGGAGTGGAGAAAAGGGTGTACTGATTGTTAGAAATACCAGCGCAATTACCCAAAAGCTTACGGTACCTTTCGATCAGTCGGTTAACTTTAAGGCAGCACCCGGACAAACCTATCATGCCGATGTTGTTTTCCCTTATCAGGACTCGTGGCCTGTAAAATTCACATCGGGCAAAAATATCGAAATTGAACTCGAAGGCTATGCCACCATGGCATGTAAGGGTTTGCTGCACAAAAATACGGTAATGGAGTATAGCCCCATATGGGATGGAAGAAGCAAAGAGGTGGCTTACCTTGAAGCCTTTGGTAGGCTGATTGCGGGTTTAGCCCCTTTTCTTGCTTTACCAGATGAGGATACAGCTGAAGGACAGATCAGAAAACGTTTACGCGAACAAACCTTACAAAGTTTGGCACATGCTGTGGATCCAAGCAGTCACGATTATCTGGATTGGGGGCAGATGCCAAATACACCTGGTCAACCTTTGGTAGATGCTTCCTATATCGCTCAGGCTTTTCTCGTAGCTCCCGCAACTTTATGGGAACCTTTGAGTACTGTGACCAAGCAAAGATTTATTAAAGAGTTTAAGAACCTGCGGAAAGTAGAACCTCCCCAAAGTAACTGGCTGCTTTTTGCCGCTATGGTTGAGACATTTTTGCTTAGTATTGGTGAAAAAATTGAGGCCAGCAGAATTGATTATGCAATTGAAAAAATAACCAGCTGGTACGTTGGTGATGGATGGTACAGTGATGGGAAAAACTTCCATTTCGATCATTACAATGGTTTTGTAATTCATCCTATGCTGGTGCATGTGCTGCGGGCCAATGTAAAAAATGGGCGGCACAGCCAAAAAGATTGCGATTTGGCCTACAAACGTATGCAACGCTATGCTTCCTTTCAAGAGCGGTATATTTCGCCAGAAGGTACCTACGTAGTAGTGGGGCGTTCATCTACTTACCGGGTTGGGGCTTTTCAACCATTAACGCAATTGGCCCTAGAGCATGCTTTACCAGAAGATATTAAGCCAGCACAGGTCCGTTGTGCTTTAACCGCAGTGATGAAAAAGATGTTCGTTCCGTCTACATTTACCAAAGGCGGTTTACTTACTTTAGGGCTGGTTGGTAGCCAGCAAACAAATCTGGCCGATTACTATTCCAATACAGGGAGTATGTACATCACCTCATTGGTATTTCTACCCCTGGGATTACCTGCAACAGATGAGTTTTGGACAGCACCATTTACTGAATGGACACAGTGTAAGGCCTGGAGTGGGAAGCCGTTTAAAAAGGATTATGCGGTAGATTACTAATTCTAGCTGGTTTTTATTTGTAAAGACTTAAAGCTAATCGTGGTCAGTGTTTAAGAAATGATAACTGCCATTAATTTAGTTGAAAGGCGCCCTATAGAATATGGGCGCTTTTTATTTTCTGCAGAGTAGCTAGTGTGCATCCTCTATCCGTGAAGCTCGCGCTCCATCTTTTATTTCTTTGATAAACTGAACGCTGTGAAATAAAAAAAGCCGTGTCAGGACGAAAATTCGTACCGATCACGGCTTAGTACTCGGGGCGGGAATCGAACCCGCACGCCTTTGAAAGCACAGGATTTTAAGTCCTGCGTGTCTACCAGTTCCACCACCCGAGCATTAGCCGCTACCGATCTCCATCGGCTTGGTTAACTTTAAAATAAATGCCTTCTGGTAGGAAGGCATTTTATTGGAGCGAAAGACGAGATTCGAACTCGCGACCCCGACCTTGGCAAGGTCGTGCTCTACCAACTGAGCTACTTTCGCATTAAACAAAACTGATGTTGTTGTTTCGTTTTGGTGATGCAAATATAGGCAGATTTATATATCTGTCAAGAGATTTTTTATTAAAAATTTAATATTTAATTTAAATTGCTGGCTTTCAGTGCAAGTAAAATTAAATCAGTTTCAAAACCTTTTGCCTGAAGGTAGCTCATCAGCTTATTTTTTCTTTTAAAAGGATCATTTTCGTTCAAACTGTCGGCCTTTTTCACCGCCAATCTTTCTATCGTTTGCAGATAATCGTCATCGTCGAGGCTGTAAATTGCTTTTTGCAAAATTTTATCCGGTACACCTTTCAGCTTTAAACCCTGTTTAATTTTTATCCGGCCCCAGTGTTTGATGTTAAATTTGCCCGATGCATAAGTTTTGGCAAACCTTTCTTCGTTTAAAAAATTATTCAGGATCAGTTCGCTTATAATTTCTTCCAGCTCATCGCCGCGCATTCCCCATTCTACCAATTTATACCGCACTTCTTTTTGCGAACGCTCCTGGTAAACGCAAAAACTTTCGGCTTTTGCCAGCGCTTGCTTTTTATCCAATAATACTGTGTCTTGTTTACCGCTTTTCATAATTAATTACTGAAATTCGTAAAAATAAAAGCGATTACCGTATTTTTCTGAATATAACAGCATGCAAAATCCAATATACACCATTGCAAAAATAGCCGAAATTTTAAATGCCGATGCCAAATTGGTTGATGGAGAAGTAGTTATTCAATATTTACTGGTAGATAGCCGTTCGGTATTGGTGCCAGAGCATTCTGTTTTTTTTGCGCTCTCCTCTCACCGCGATGGGCACGGGTTTATCAACGATGCCTATGTCAAAGACATCCGGAATTTTGTAATTACCGACCAAAAATACATCAGCCAATATCCCGACTGCAATTTTTTACTGGTTGATGACGCTTTACTGGCGCTGCAAAAACTGGCCACCGAACACCGTAACCAGTTTAACCTTAAAACCATCGGCATTACGGGCAGCAATGGTAAAACAATTGTTAAAGAGTGGTTATATCAGCTTTTGGCAGCCGATTTTAATATTGTAAAAAGCCCCAAGAGTTATAATTCGCAGATAGGGGTACCGCTTTCGGTTTGGCAGATTGAAGCTGAACATACCCTGGGTATTTTTGAAGCCGGTATATCAGCTGTAAACGAGATGCAGCGCCTGGCAGAAATTATACATCCTGAAATTGGCATTTTAACCAATATCGGCGAAGCACATGCCGAAGGTTTCAGTTCGAAAAAAGAAAAGCTAACCGAAAAACTGAAGCTTTTTGCAGCTTCAGAGCTATTTATTTATTCGCCCGAATATGTAACTGAGCTGGGTTTAAAAGATATACCTGGTAAAAAACAGTTTAGCTGGAGCAGTAAACAAGCTGCTGATTTACAGATTACTGCAGTTGAGCCCATTAAAGGAAACTGTTATTTGAGGGCTATTTACGAAAACAGGGAAATAGAATGCCTTTTACCTTTTAAGGATAAAGCATCGATAGAAAATGGCATGATCTGTTGGGCAACATTGTTAGCGCTAGGCTACACTCCAGAACAGGCCGATGCCAGGTTGGAAAAGTTAAGCCATGTAAGCATGCGCCTGGAACTTAAAAACGGCATCAATCAATGTTCTATTATTGATGATTCGTACAGTGCCGATATTTCTTCGCTGGCCATTGCGCTCGATTTTTTGAACCAACAGAACCAGCACGCTAAAAAAACGGTTATCCTTTCCGATTTATTTGAAACCGGTAGACAAGACCGCGATTTATATACAGAAATTGCCGAGCTGCTACAGCAAAAAAAGGTGAACCGGTTGATCGGCATAGGTACACATATTGCTTTGTACGCAGATCTTTTTAAGTTTGAAACCCAGTTTTTTGAGGATACCAATGCGTTTGTAGAGGCTTTCCCTGGACTGCAGTTTAGCCATGAAACCATTTTGGTTAAAGGGGCCAGGCGTTTCGAATTTGGCAGGATAAGTAAACTGCTCACGCAGAAAATACACGATACCGTTTTGGAGATCGATCTGAATGCCATGGTAGGTAATCTTCAGTTCTACCGTTCTAAAATTAAGCCAGGCGTTAAAATGATGGCCATGGTTAAAGCTTTCTCGTATGGTAGTGGGAGTTTCGAAATCGCCAACCTATTGCAGTTCCATAAAGTAGATTACCTTGCCGTAGCCTATGCCGACGAGGGTATCGCGCTGCGCAAAGCCGGTATTACCTTGCCGATAATGGTAATGAGCCCGGAAGAATCTGCTTTCGAAGCGATTATTAAACACAAGCTTGAACCCGAAATATACAGCATCGAAATCCTGAATAGTTTTTTAAATGCACTGTCGGATTTTGATTTTAATTACCCCATCCACCTTAAAATAGATAGTGGTATGCACCGTTTGGGTTTCGATCAATCGGAGGTGAATACCCTATTCGAAGTGTTGAAAGACTCGTCAAAAATAAAAGTGCAGAGCATTTTTTCCCACCTGGTAGCAAGCGGAGAGGCCGAGCACGATGGATTTACACAACAGCAGATTAACAAGTTTAAAGTTATTGCCGATCAGCTTATCGAAGTATTGGGTTATCGGCCGCTGTTGCACATTGCCAATACTTCAGGTATTTCGCGCTGGCCCGAAAGTCAGATGGATATGGTACGCCTAGGTATCGGTCTATACGGTTTCGATTCGGCCTTGGCCAATAACCGCGGACTGCAAACGGTAATGGTATTAAAAACCACGGTTACGCAGATAAAGGTACTAGAAGCAGGGGAGACTGTTGGCTACAGCAGAAAAGGGGTGATGCCCAATGGAGGTAAAATAGCCACCGTAAAAATTGGTTATGCCGATGGATATAGCCGCGCATTTGGAAATGGGGTAGGTAAAATGCTCATCAACGGACAGCTTGTGCCAACCATTGGTTCTATCTGTATGGATATGACCATGTTGGATATTACCGGTATTGATGTCAAGGCAGGCGATGAGGCAATCGTTTTTAATAAAGAACACACCATTATGCAGTTGGCCAGCGATATCAACACCATCCCATATGAAATTTTGACCAATATATCGCAAAGGGTTAAAAGGGTTTATTTTTATGAATAACTTAGTAGTTCAGTAGTTCATTTGTTCATTCGTCATTAGTATAGCAAATTGCTTATGTCGTTCATTGGTCATTAGTTCATTGGTCATTAGTAAGGCAAATTGCCTATTTAGTTCATTAGTATAGCAAATCACATATTTAATCATTGGTATAATGCATTTGTTATGATAGGCACCTTGCACCAATGAACCAATGACCAATGAACCAATGAACCAATGACTAATGAACTACTAAACTCCTTCAAAAAAAAAATGTTAGTTTTGCATCATGAATAAAGTCGGGAAAGCTGTTTTAAACTATTTGATAAAAGGTTTATTAATTGTTGTACCCATTGCCGTGAGTATTTTTATTGTGGTTTGGGCGGTTACAACTGTTGATAGCTGGTTAAATGTAAACAATATTTTAGGGGTAAATCCAACCACCGGCGAGAGCCGCAATATTCCGGGTTTAGGTTTATTAACCGTTTTAACCATCATTTTGCTTGCCGGTATTTTTGTAACCAATTTGGTAACCGAACCCATGTACAATTGGTTTCAGCGCATTATGCAGCGGTTGCCACTGCTTAATTTCATTTATTCTTCTATAAAAGATTTAACAGAAGCTTTTGTAGGCGATGAGAAGAAATTTAACCACCCTGTACTGGTGGAAGTAGAGGGAGGTCTTAAAAAAATTGGTTTTTTAACACAGAACGATCTGCATAAGCTTAACCTTCCTGATGAGGTTGCGGTATATTTTCCGCTGTCTTACTCTTTTGCTGGCCAGCTTTGTATTGTACAGCGCGATAAGGTAACTGATTTGCATATGACTGCAGCCGATGCCATGAAATTGGTAGTAAGCGGTGGCGTAAGCGGACTTTAACAATCCTACATGATTACGATTTATCACAATAACAGGTGCACTAAAAGCCGTTGTGCTTTGGAAGAACTTGAAAAAAGCGGAAAAGATTTTGAGGTGGTTTATTACCTGGAAACTCCGCCCAATACAACCCAGCTTCAAGAAATTATTCAAAAATTAGGTATTAAGCCTATAGAATTGATCCGCAAAGGTGAAAAGGTTTTTACAGAAAACTATAAAGGCAAAACCTTAACCGATGAGGAATGGATCGATGCCATGGTTGAACATCCTATATTGATTGAAAGACCCATTGTAATTTCGGGTGAAAAAGCGGTTATTGCAAGGCCTACGGAAAAGATAAAAGAGATTTTAGGTTAGCGTTTACAGAATATTTCTGCAGCTAAACAGGATAATCACCAAAATGATAAACCCAAAAAGAATCCTGGAGTAATATTCGCGGATAAAAAGGCCGTAAAGAATAAGCATATCATCATTTACGTTGGTATGCACATTGCCTTTACCTGCCGAAGCACTAAAGAGAACCTGTTTATCCTGACGGTTGTTTAACGACCAGCGGCTTAACCAGCTGTTTTGGTAGCTCCAATCAAAGGTTTCGCCGGTAGCCAGGTTAATTTTTGCTTTCAAACCAAGCCAATCGTATGTAATGGTGGCTAAAACCTCATTTGCATTGTTCAGCACTTTGGTTTCTGGTTTGGTAAAACCTTCGCTTTTTAAAAGATAAATTCCGCTTTGCATGGTGGCCACTGCCGAATTTTTCCAGGAACTAAAATTCATGGCAAACTTCAGTTGTGCACGGTCAAATAACTGATAGTTGCTGTCAAATAAACCTTTTCTCCAATATAATACCTGTTCCATCTCACCAAAGGATTTAATTTGTTATTAATGACGGTTTATGGAAACCGTTATAAGCGGTATAAAACAAGCAACAAGTACAGCCGCACGTTTGTTGTAAATCTGTTTGATAAACAAACCTGTTATAATTAACAGCTCGCTGCCCGTATCAGCCGATATGGCACCACTGTTACTGCTTGCGCTATACATAATGTGCACATCTTTATAATTGCTTACCGTAAACTGTGTTTTCCAAATGCCTGTCGATCTCCATTCGTACTGTTCGCCACTGCTTAAACTGATTACCGCCTTCGATTTCCAGCTGTCGTAAGTTATGATTGCAACCAGTTCATTTGTTTTTCTATCGATTACCTTGGTTCTCGATTGCCAGAAACCCTCGTTTACAAATTGATAGTTTTTATCTTCGAACATGCTTTCTGCATCACTCCTCCACGTGCTAAAGGTGATCATTCCTTTTTGGGCACCAGCAACAAAAAGCTGAAAGTTTCCGCTAAACCAATTATTTTTCCAATTGATGAGTTTCGACATATTTATGCGTTTCGTTTTAGATGGTAAATCACTCCAGATGTTACAGCAAAAAAAAGTGCTTATTTTTGGTAAGCACTTTTCAGTTGGCAGTTTTCAGTTAACAGTTTGCAATTCCAGTTAACCGATTTAAACAATTAACCCTTAACCTATCAACAGTTTGCAATTTCCAGTTAACCGATTTAAACAATTAACCAATTAACCAACAAAGCTAGAAATTCGGTTTAAGCACATACTTATCGTAGAAACGGAAAATGTGCTCTGCAGCTTCTTCGGCGGTATCTACCAACCTAAAAAGATTTAAATCTTCTTCGTGTATATTGTGTTCTTTTTGTAGCATGGTGCCTTTAATCCAATCGATTAATCCTCCCCAATAATCAACACCAACCAATACAATCGGGAAACGGGCAATTTTACCGGTCTGGATTAAGGTTAAAGCTTCAAAAAGCTCATCCATGGTGCCAAAACCGCCTGGTAAAACCACAAAACCCTGACTGTATTTCATGAACATTACCTTGCGTACAAAGAAATAATCAAATTCTAACAGCTTATTGTGGTCTATATATTTATTGTGAAACTGCTCAAAAGGCAATTCGATGTTTAAACCTACTGATTTCCCTCCGTTGGTATGCGCACCTTTATTACCGGCCTCCATAATACCTGGGCCACCGCCTGTAATTACTCCGTAACCTCTATCGGTTAGTAATTTACCGCACTGTTCGGCCAATTGATAATACCTGTGGGTTTGAGCGGTACGGGCCGAGCCATAAATGGTTACACATGGACCGATTTTTGCCAATTTTTCAAAACCGTCTACAAATTCTGCCATGATCTTAAAAATCTGCCAAGAATCGGTTACCTTAATTTCTTGCCAGTCTTTGTTTTCGAAAGCGCTTCTGATTTTTTCTTCACTCGTCATATACTGTTATGCTAAATATTAAAATTTGGTCTGGGCATCAGTTTTTTTGCTGATGAACAATAACCCTATAAATGTGATTAAACCGTTAATCAAAATCAGTTCAACACTAAAAACGTAACCACCCAATAACGTGGTAGAGTACGTGGCAAGCAAGTAACATAAAAAAGGCGATAATAAGCAAACTATCGGCACTAATTTATCATGAAGACCACGTTTTTTTACAAATAATCCAAAACTATACAATCCTAAAAGCGGGCCATAGGTATAAGAGGCAATGGTGAAAATTAAGCTTACCACCGATGAGCTGTTGAGCGCATTGATTACAAGAATTACCAAAAACATCAGGATAGAGAAAGCTACGTGTACGGTATGGCGCTTTTTTACTGCAGTTTCGGCATTTAAGTTTTCCGCCTTATCCATGCCTAAAAAATCTACACAGAAGGAGGTGGTTAAAGCAGTAAGGGCCGAATCGGTTGTGGCAAAGGTGGCCGCAGTTAAGCCGAGCATAAATATAATGGCCGGCACAGCACCAAGGTTGTTTAAGGCAATTTCGGGAAAAAGTAAATCTGTCCGTGGCTTACCGGTAATATGATCTAATGGGATATCGATGCCGTTTTTTGCTGCAAAGATGTATAAGAGTGCTCCTACACTTAAAAAGAAAACATTTAAGATTACAAATACCCCTGTAAAAGTAAACATGTTCTTTTGTGCTTCCTTAATGGTACCCATGCTCAGGTTTTTCTGCATTAAATCCTGATCTAGGCCTGTCATGGCAATGGTAACAAAAATTCCCCCAATAAACTGTTTGCTGAAATAGAATTTATTGGTCAGGAAATCATTTAAAAAGAATATTTTGGAATAGCTGCTGTTTTTTACCGTTTCAAATGCCTGTGGGATGCTGAAATCCAGACTGTTGCAGATAAAGTAAATGGTTAAGAAAACCGATAATACAAGGAAAAACGTTTGCAGCGTATCGGTAATGATGATGGTTTTTAAACCGCCCTTAAAAGTGTAAGACCATATCAATGCCAGCGAAATTAATACCGTTAACCAAAAGGGGATACCGTAGTTATCAAATATAAAACGCTGCAATACAATAACCACCAGGTATAATCTGGTTGCCGAGCCCAGTGTGCGGCTCAATAAAAATATCGATGCTGCCGTTTTATAACTGTAATGGCCTAATCTTTTTTCGATGTAGCTGTAAATGGATGTTAAATTCATCCGGTAATACAGTGGAAGTAAAACCGTGGCGATAATGATAAAGCCGACAGCATTGCCCAGAACAAACTGAAAATACTGGAACTGGTTTCCACTCGGCGCGCCAACTTCGCCGGGAACAGATATAAATGTAACACCAGAAAGTGCCGTTCCAATCATTCCAAAGGCTACCAAATACCATTTAGAATTCCGGTTGGCAACAAAGAAAGTCGAATTATCAGATGAGTTTTTTGAAGTTACGAACGAAATAATAATCAGCAATAAAAAATAACCGATCAGAAAACATAAGAGAATGGTTGGAGACATAGTTTTGTATTAAGCTGATAAATGTAAAGAAAACTATCAAATCAAGCAATATTCTTGCAATGACCAATGACCAATAACCAATTAACCAATCACCAATAATCAATAGCATCTTAATGGGCTTAATTTCTTAATGGTCAAGAGATGAACCAGTTTTCAGTTGGCAGTTTTCAATTTACAATACATCAATCTAACAGTTTAGCAATTAGTATGGAACAGTTAACCAGTTCAAACAATTAACCGATTAACCAATTTGCTTTACCAATGAACAATAATCAATAGCATCCATCAATAATATCTTAATGTGCTTAATTTCTTAATGGTCAAGAGATGAACCAGTTTTCAGTTCGCAATACAGCAATTTAACAGTTTAGCAATTAGTATGGAACAGTTAACCAGTTCAAACAATTAACCGATTAACCAATTTGCTTTACCAATAAACAATAATCAATAGCATCCATCAATAATATCTTAATGTACTTAATTTCTTAATGGTCAAAAGATGAACCAGTTTTCAGTTCGCAATACAGCAATTTAACAGTTTAGCAATTAGTATGGAACAGTTAACCAGTTCAAACAATTAACCGATTAACCAATTTGCTTTACCAATGAACCAATGACCAATGAACTATTGAACTAATTACTTATTTTTGCATTATGAATTTCTCATCCAAACTGCTAGAAGATGCGGTAAACGAATTCTCGAAACTTCCTGGTGTAGGCCAAAAAACCGCTTTACGTTTGGTTTTACATCTTTTAAACAAAGAACAGGAGGAGGTAAACCAGTTTGGCAATACTTTTATCAGATTAAAACAGCAGATTAAACATTGTAGCACCTGCCACAATATTTCTGATTATACCGTTTGCGAAATCTGTACTTCGCACAAGCGTGATAAAGAAACTATCTGTGTGGTAGAAGATACCAGAGATGTGATGGCAATCGAAAATACAGGTCAATATTTTGGGGTTTACCACGTTTTGGGCGGTTTAATTTCTCCAATGGATGGTATTGGCCCTGCCGATCTGTTTATTGATGGCTTGGTATCGAGGGTTGCTGCAGGTGGGATTAAAGAAATCATTTTGGCCTTAAGTCCGAATATGGAAGGCGACACGACTTTGTTTTATCTGTACAAAAGGTTAAAAGAATTTAATGTACCCGTTACCACCATTGCCCGTGGTATAGCCTTTGGGGGCGAGCTCGAATACACAGATGAAATTACACTGGGCAGATCGATTGTTACCCGTGTACCTTACGAAACTGCAATGATGAAATAATGGCAAAGCATTTTTTACTCTTATCCGTGATTCTCTTTTCCGGTTGGTTTGATCA
The DNA here is from genome assembly GCF_051857575.1 of Pedobacter sp. GSP4. Taxonomy (NCBI): domain Bacteria; kingdom Pseudomonadati; phylum Bacteroidota; class Sphingobacteriia; order Sphingobacteriales; family Sphingobacteriaceae; genus Pedobacter; species Pedobacter sp. GSP4. The sequence continues at coordinate 75,850 of NZ_JBPZIR010000014.1, forward strand.
AACGCCGATCAGGATCCATTCCCACAACGATTATACACACGCTAAACCTTTTTACGAAGCCGTTCAGAACAAGGCTTTTTCGATAGAGGCCGATGTTTTTGTAGTTGGCGATTCGTTAATGGTGGCACACAGCAAAAAGGAAATCAAAGCCGGGAATACTTTAGATAAAATGTACCTCCAGCCGATCGTGGCCTTTTCTAAAACCAAAGATTTTTATCGTTTCCAGTTGATGATCGATTTCAAAGAAAGCTGGGATTTGACTTATCCAGTTTTACTGAAAGCATTAAAACCCTACGAAAAGCTATTCTCAAAAGGCAAGGTTAGCCTAGTGATCAGTGGAAACCGGCCGCCGCACAATACTTTCCACCTTTATCCCGAAATGATCAAGTTTGATGGCTTGCCAGGCGTAAACTATGCCCCAGAAGATTTAAAAAAAGTAACCATGATCAGTGCCAACTTCGCCGATTATTCTAAATGGAAAGGAGTGGGCGAAATACCAGAAGCCGATCAGAACAGATTATCCGCACTTGTAGTAGCCGCCTATCAAATCAACAAACCTTTCCGTTTTTGGGGAGCACCAGATACCGAAAACTACTGGAAACAATCCCTATCAGGTATCATCAATACAGATAAAGTTACCGAAGCCACAAACTATTTTAAAACAAAATAATGTAAGCAGTATCAAGTCTCAATCCTTACATCTTAATACTTAATACTCAAATCTTGCTACTAAATGAACCTAAAAAATAAAGTAATCATCATCACCGGAGCCTCGAGCGGAATTGGAAAAGCCTGTGCCGAAGAATTTGCAAAACGTGGTGCCAATCTGGTTTTAGCTGCGCGCCAATATGTAACCCTGTGCGAAATTACGGCCGAGCTGGAGAAAAAATATGGCATTAGGGCGGTGGCCGTTCAGGCCGATGTAAGTAAAGAAGCCGATTGCGAACTGATTGTTAAACAGGCATTGGTTTCATTTCAAAAGATTGATATTCTGGTAAACAACGCCGGTTTATCTATGCGTGCCCTATTTAACGATCTGGATTTATCGGTACTTAAAAACCTGATGGACGTGAATTTCTGGGGAACGGTTTATTGTACTAAATATGCTTTGCCCGAAATATTAAAAACCAAAGGAACGGTTGTGGGTGTTTCATCAATTGCAGGTTACCGCGGCCTGCCTGGCAGAACCGGTTACTCGGCCTCTAAATTTGCCATGAACGGTTTTATGGAATCGCTACGTACCGAACTCCTTAAAACCGGTGTAAATGTAATGGTGGCCTGTCCAGGTTTTACCGCTTCGAACATTAGGGTTACTGCCTTATCCAAAGATGGTGCTGTGCATGGCGAAACAAGTATGGATGAAGGCAAAATGATGTCGTCAGAAGAAGTGGCCAGCATTATTGCCGATGGTATCGAAAAACGCAAACGTACTTTGGTAATGACCGGACAAGGCAAATTGGCTGTTTGGATGAACAAACTTTTCCCGGCTTTTGTAGATAAAAAGGTATTTGATTTATTCGCGAAAGAGAAAAACCCGTTAATTAAGGCTTAACGCTGAGGTAAAAGGTGTAAGGTAGAAGGTTATGTGTTTTGAATAAGAGGTAAAGTAATCTCGATACTTGATACTGAAATCCTGATACTCCCTCCCCAAAAAAATCCACCCCTCCAACAATTTCGTTAATTTACTGTTGAAAGGATAAATCTTTTTTATGTACAAATTCCTGGTTTTATTCATGCTCTTATTTCAAACTATAGTTTCATCCGCTCAGGTAAAGAAAGCTAAAAATATAAATTATGCAGGCAATGCCGATGAGGCCAATACGCTGAATATTTTTTATAAGAACGATAGTATAAAAGATAAACCTGTATTGATTTTCATTCACGGAGGCTCTTGGAGCAGTGGAAAAAAAGAAACCTATTGGTGGCTGGGCAGAAACTTTGCGCGTAAAGGCATCGTTACTGTTGTGATTAATTACCCTTTAGCACCCAATGCCCAGTACGAAAAAATGGGCGATGATTGCGCTTTGGCGGTGAAATGGGTGAAAGAACACATTGCAGCTTATATGGCCAGTGCCGATAAAATTTTTGTAATGGGGCACTCGGCTGGGGCGCATTTGGGCGAACTGATTAATGCTGACCCTAAATATTTTAAGAAAGCCGGCATTCATAACCCGATCAAGGGCGTAATTCTTAACGATCCTTTCGGACTCGATATTTTTGAATACCTCTCTGAAGCTGAAAAAGACCATTATTACTATGATTTTTTAAGGACTTTTAGCAATCAGCCTGAAGTTTGGAAAACCGCTTCGCCATTAGCGTATGCAAACAACATTAAAAATCCGCACCTGCTTTTTTATGGAAGTAAAACCTACGGGGCCATTAAACTGCAAACACCCAGGTTATACGAAAAACTGAAAGCAAATAACATCCCGGTAGAAATAAAGGAGATTAAAGGCAAAAGCCATGTACCTATGATCAGTCAGATGATTTTTGGTGGCAACCAACTGTATAAGGATATTGTAGATTTTATCACATTAGCCCAATAGCAATCTACGGCTATGAAAAAGATGCTTCGTGTCTCAGCATGACAAATAATAAAACCTCTACACCGTCCGCGTAACCTTATCCAACTTGCTATAATCCATCACCATTTTACCTTCTTCGTTGTGGTGGTACATTTTCTCAAACCTGGCATCCATTTCTATTTCTTCATCCTGATAGCTTGTTCTGGTATGTATTGTTTGCGAAAAGGTATCATCAAAAGCTTTTAGCATCACAAAAATCTCTACTTCGGCCTGTTGCAGCTCGGTTAACGATTTTTCGTAAAACGGACTTTCTTCGGTAATGGCATGCACCAATGTCCAGTTTAACGAAAGTATGCCAATTTTATCGCGCTCTAAAGCCAATGGATAAAACCTACGTACATGTTTCCCTTCAACGGTTTCATTGTACGACATTACCATCTGCACTTCAACCTCGATAAGCTGGTTGCGGCGCAGGTTAACCAAACGGCACATTAAGCCATGCCCGTTTTCGTAGGGTGCAATAACCATTTTTTTGCTAAAACTTACCTTCGAGGTAGGGCGGCTGAAACGGCCGTATAATAAACCTGTAGCCAGGGCAAAAGCCAATAACCCCAACATACTTTCGAAGGCGGCCAATACGCTGGTAATAAAGCCCTGTGGCGAAATATGGCCATAGCCAACGGTTGAAATGGTTTGTGCCGAAAAGAAAAATGCATCAAAAAACTGATCGCGCAGGGTTACACCTTTGGCACCATTCAGGTTTTCTATTCCGATTAGGTTATACAAAACTGCAAAAATGGTATTTACAATAAGATAGGCAACCAGAATTACAAAGAAAAACCGGGTCCAGCTCATGGTAACCAAGCGGGTATATGTATCATCAAACTTAAACCAGGGCAGGCCGGTACGCTCTATATTGGCAGAACCATCGGGGTTAAGCATGCGCTGATTTTTGGTTACGGGATTGGATCCGAAACCGAAATCATCATTAAACTGTACTTTTCTTTTAAAGAAAGACATATATTTTTAGAAAGATTTTGGAATATTAAAAAACTATATCAATATTTGCTTTATACAAACATGATAATTAAAAACTTAAATAACAATTGGTGGTGGCATAACGAAATTCGTTAGGCAAATTCTATTGTTATATATTTTAAAATATTTTAAACAAAATTAAGAGGATTGCCCAAAAAGCAATCCTTTTTTTATGCAATTTTTTGAAGGATCGTCATGCTGAATTTATTTCAGCATCTGTATGAAAGATTCTGAATCAAGTTCAGAATGACGGCAAGAGGTACACAAAACATGAAAAAAATATTAAACCATTTATTCGAGAACAAGAGCTTTAGCAGGGAAGAAGCAAAGAACATTTTAATTTCCATTTCGGAAGGCGCATTCAATTCTTCGCAGATTGCTGCATTTATTACGGCCTATGCCATGCGGAACATTACCGTGCAGGAATTACAGGGCTTTCGCGATGCGATGTTGGATATGTGTGTAAAAATTAATCTATCTGGCTACGAACTGATTGATCTTTGTGGCACCGGGGGCGATGGTAAAGACACTTTTAATATTTCTACCTTATCCTCTTTCATTGTAGCCGGAGCTGGCCACCATGTAGCCAAACACGGTAACTATGGCGTTTCATCGGGATGCGGTTCATCCAACGTTATGGAGTATTTAGGATATACTTTTACCAATGATGAAGATACTTTAAAGCGGGGATTGGATGCCGCCGGGATCTGCTTTTTGCATGCGCCTTTGTTTAACCCTGCTATGAAAATCGTAGCGCCCATCCGTAAAGAGCTGGGGGTGAAAACCTTTTTTAATATGTTGGGCCCAATGGTTAACCCCGGACAGCCAAAATACCAGATGGTAGGTGTTTTTAGTCTGGAACTTGCCCGTTTATACGCATATTTATACCAGCACACAGATAAAAAATATACCATTGTGCATGCCTTGGAAGGTTACGACGAGATTTCTTTAACCTGCGACGTAAAAACTTTTTCAAACAAGGGCGAACAGATTTTAACACTTGAAGATATGGGCTTTGAAAGGGTAGATGTTAATGCAATTAAGGGTGGCGATACGGTAGAATCATCGGCCAGGATATTTATGGATGTGTTAAACGGTGAAGCTACCGATGTACAGAACAATGTAGTACTGTGTAACTCAGCACTTGCCATTAGAACGATTAAACCCGAGTTATCTTTTGCCGATTGTTATTATGAAGCAGAAGAATCATTAATGGGTAAAAAAGCGCTTAACAGCTTCAAAAAACTATTGGCATGCTAAAATTAAAAGTTTGTGGAATGCGTTTGGCCGCAAATATTGCAGCGGTAGCTGAGCTGCAGCCAGATTATCTGGGCTTTATCTTTTACGATAAATCGCCAAGGCTGATCAGCGAGGTTTCTGCAGAGTTAATCAAATACATTCCTGCTGAAATTAAAACCGTGGGTGTTTTTGTTAACGAAGACCTTGAAAAGGTAAAGGAAAGAGTAAGCAGTTTAAAGTTAAAAGCTGTTCAGCTACATGGAAGCGAATCGCCAGGCTATTGTGCGGAGCTAAAATCGATTTTCCCTGCTGTAGAAGTAATTAAAGCTTTTGGAATAGATGAAGATTTTGACTTTTCGAGTTTAGCACCCTATTTAGAGGCGGTAGATTTCTTTTTGTTCGATACCAAGACGAAAGCACACGGTGGTTCGGGAAAAACATTTGATTGGTCTGTTTTAGACCGATATACTTACCCTAAACCCTACTTTTTGAGCGGTGGTATTGATTTAGAACATGCCACAGCCATAAAAAATATAAATGATGAACGTTTATATGCACTGGATATCAATAGCCGGTTCGAAATAGAACCTGGCCTTAAAGATGCCGCAAAGATTAAAGAATTTATGACCTCTTGTTTCAACCAGAGGTAAAAACGGAAGATATGAAATACAAAGTAAACGAAAAAGGATATTACGGAGATTTTGGAGGCGCTTACATCCCCGAAATGCTTTATCCAAACGTAGAAGAATTGCGTCAAAACTATTTAAAGATTATTGATGATGCCGATTTTCAAAAGGAATTTCATCAATTGTTAAAAGATTACGTTGGCCGTCCTTCGCCATTATACCTCGCTAAAAGGTATTCGGAACGTTATGGTGCCAATATTTTCCTGAAAAGGGAAGATTTAAACCATACCGGTGCACACAAGATCAACAATACCATCGGGCAGATTTTATTGGCCGAAAAACTGGGTAAAAAAAGGATCATCGCCGAAACAGGTGCCGGTCAGCATGGAGTCGCCACAGCAACGGTTTGTGCTTTGCGCAACCTAGAGTGCGTAATCTATATGGGTGAGGTAGATATTGAACGCCAGGCACCAAATGTTGCCCGCATGAAAATGCTGGGTGCAAAGGTTGTTCCGGCAAGCTCAGGGAGCAAAACCTTAAAAGATGCCACCAACGAAGCCATGCGCGATTGGATTAATAATCCAGTTGATACGCATTATATTATCGGATCGGTAGTTGGTCCGCATCCTTACCCAGATATGGTGGCGATTTTTCAATCGATTATTTCAGAAGAAACCAAAAAGCAATTAATAGAACAGACCGGAAGCGATCAACCTGATTATGTTCTGGCCTGCGTAGGCGGCGGAAGCAATGCCATGGGTATGTTCTATCATTTTATGGACGATGAAAATGTAAAACTGATTGCGGTTGAGGCGGCTGGAAAAGGCGTATCGAGCGGATTTTCTGCAGCCACCACTTATTTGGGCAAAGAAGGTGTATTGCACGGCAGCAGGAGTATTTTAATGCAAACAGAAGATGGACAGGTAGTAGAGCCGCATTCGGTTTCGGCAGGATTGGATTATCCGGGCATTGGTCCACAACATGCACATTTGTTTAAAACCGGCCGCGGACAATATGTTTCCATCACTGATGAAGAAAGTTTAGAAGCCGGTTTGCTTTGTACTCAACTGGAAGGAATTATCCCGGCCATTGAGAGTGCACATGCTTTGGCTTACTTGGAAAAAATGGAATTTAAAGGTGGCGAAAATGTAGTGGTTTGCCTATCTGGACGTGGCGACAAGGATCTGGATACCTATATTAAATATTTTAATTTATAGACAAATCGTCATTGCGAGGAACAAAGCAATCCTACAACACCCGCTAGGTAGAATAATCCAAATCATTAAGGTTGCTTCATGCCTCGTAACGACGGAAAATGGTAAAAAAAATGAACCGTATTAAACAACTCTTCCAGGAGAAGAAAAATATATTATCAATTTACTATACTGCTGGTTACCCAAATACTGGCGATACCATTCAAATTGCAGAAGCTTTAGAGAAATCGGGTGCCGATATGCTCGAAATAGGCTTTCCTTATTCTGATCCTGTTGCCGATGGACCGGTAATCCAGGCCAGTAGCAAGCAATCGCTAGATCAGGGCATGACATTAAAACTGCTTTTTGAACAGCTGAAAGATTTACGCAAAAAGGTAAGCATCCCTGTTTTATTAATGGGTTATGTAAACCCGGTGCTGCAGTTTGGTGTAGAAAAATTCTGCGAGGCCTGTGCCGAAGTAGGGGTAGATGGCTGCATTGTTCCCGATCTGCCAATGGTAGAGTATGAGGAATTTTATCAAGATTGCTTTGAAAAACATAACCTGAGCAATGTATTTTTAATTACCCCGCAAACAGCCGAAGAACGTATCCATAAAATTGATGGCTTAACCAATGGGTTCATCTATCTATTGTCATCATCGGCCACTACTGGTAAAAACCTCGAAGTGGGCGATACCACTGAAGCTTATTTTAGTAGAATTAAAAACCTGAACCTTAAAAACCCAACCATGATCGGTTTCGGGATCAGCGATAAACAGACTTTCGATAAGGCCTGCTCGTACGCCGATGGTGCAATTATCGGTACTGCTTTCGTTAAAGCCATTGCTGATGGGAATTTAGAGGAGAGCGTAAGCAATTTCATGAAGAAGTTTAAAGCTTAGTATTCAAACTCTTCCAAGTTAGCGGAGTTCCCAAGTACCGTCATTTCGAGCGGACCCGATAGCTATCGGGTGCAGCGAAGTCGAGAAATCTGTTCGAGATAGATCTCTCCGCTCCACTGCGTTTCGGTCGAGATGATTGTTATGATAAAAACAAATTTTAAGCAGCTATATTATAATTGTTTTTATAGCTCTCCTGGTTTTTTATAACTGCTGCAACTCTGAGCGCTATTTTGTTTCTGACCGCGTTAA
>NZ_JBPZIR010000015.1:0-44715 GCF_051857575.1 Pedobacter sp. GSP4
GCATAAAAACCTTGACGACATTTTAATGTGCCGCTACCGCTTTAGGTAATCTGATTAATAATTTAAGCAAATTAAATATTTGTAATCCTTAAAATAAAAGACCAATACAAATCTAAAGGACGGGAAAGAGGTTCACATAAAAAAAAGGTCCCGATTTTCATCAGGACCTTTTTACTATATACTATGAAAAATGCACAAATTATAGGGCTTCCGAAACCACTTCTGTAACTTCAGGTACCATTCTTTGCAGAAGATTCTGGATACCTGATTTCAAGGTAATGGTAGAAGATGGACAACCACTGCACGAACCGCGTAATTCAACCGTTACCACACCTTCATCAAAAGATTTATAGGTAATTGCTCCGCCATCCTGCTCCACAGCCGGACGAACGTAATCGTGCAAAATCTGTTGGATTTTGATCTCTGTTTCAGAACCTTCAAATGTAGGTGCCTCATCAGCAGTTGCTTCCTTAATTTTTAATTCAGATTCTACAGCGCCTTTAACAAATTCTTTTAAAATCGCTTCGATATCTGCCCATTCAGCGTCCTCTGTTTTAGTAATCGTAACAAAATTACTGGCGAAAAAAACGCCAGAAACAAAGTTGAACTTAAATAACTCCTTTGCAAAAGGTGAGTGTTCTGCACTTTCTTTAGTTGCAAAATCTTCACTGCCATTTATTAACAGCTTATTTACCATAAATTTCATGGTAGCTGGATTCGGAGTCTGTTCTGTATATACGTTAATCGTCATGTCTTAATCAATTTGAATAAACAAAATTAACAATTAGTCATTAATAAAGCGCTGTACAGCTGTCTGCTTAGCGTCAATTTAATTCAACTAGAAAATGCCAGTATAATTAAATGGCGTAATGGTTCTTAACTGCGCTTTAACATCTTCAGAAACCGCTAATCCCTCAATAAACCCGGCAATACTTGCAGCATTGATTTTTGAGTTTGTTCTGGTCAGTTCTTTTAACGCTTCGTAAGGGTTAGGGAAGTTTTCTCTACGTAAAACCGTTTGGATAGCCTCGGCAACAACCGCCCAGTTCTCATCTAAATCGGCCTGTAAAGCAGCTTCGTTTAATAAGATTTTGTTTAGGCCGCGCAAGGTTGCATTGATGGCAATCAAGGTATGACCAAAAGGAACACCAATATTTCTTAATACGGTCGAGTCAGTTAAATCACGCTGTAAACGTGAAATTGGAAGTTTTGCCGCAAAAAACTCAAATAAGGCATTGGCAATTCCAGCGTTACCCTCTGCATTTTCAAAATCAATAGGGTTAACCTTGTGTGGCATGGCCGATGATCCGATTTCACCAGCTTTAATTTTCTGTTTGAAATAGTTTTTCGAAATGTAGGTCCAAATATCTCGGTCTAAATCGATAATGATGTTGTTAATACGTTTCAACGCATCGCATTGTGCCGCAAATTGATCGTAGTGCTCAATCTGTGTGGTATGTTGCGCACGTGTTAAACCTAGCGTTTCATTTACAAATTGATTGGAAAAGTCTACCCAGTTCACTTCAGGATACGCAATGTGGTGGGCGTTGAAATTTCCGGTAGCACCGCCAAATTTGGCACTGTTCGGAATATTTTTTAAGCTTTCTAGCTGGATACTTAAACGATCGGCAAAAACCAAAAACTCTTTACCCAATTTGGTTGGAGAAGCAGGTTGCCCATGGGTGTGTGCCAGCATGGGTACAGCTGCCCATTCGGTTGCCAATGCATTTACTTTTTCTATTAAACTTTGAATGGCAGGATAATAACTTTCGTTCAGCGCAAGTTTAACCGAATAGGGGATGGCTGTATTATTGATATCCTGAGAAGTTAAACCGAAATGGATAAACTCTTTGTAGTTTTGAAGTGATAGCGCATCGAATTTACTTTTAATAAAGTATTCTACTGCCTTAACATCATGGTTGGTAACTTTTTCGGTTTCCTTAATTTCCAAAGCATCGGCCTCCGAAAAATTTTCGTGGATTTTGCGTAATGCTGCATAAAGGTTTTTATCAAAATTTTGCAGTCCAGGCAAGTTGATTTCACAAAGTGCGATAAAATATTCGATTTCTACAAAAACACGGTATTTTATCAATGCTTCCTCTGAAAAGTAAGCAGCTAAACTTTCGGTTGTTTTTCTGTAACGACCATCAACTGGTGAAATAGCCTGTAGTGATGTTAAATTCATTATGCGGATTATATTTTTGCCGCAAATTTACTACAATTGATGGATTTAAGGTCTTGATTTCTGCAAATTAATATAAATAAAAAAGGCCTTAGAATTTCTAAGGCCTTTTTTGATGAAAAGATAAACTATTTTTTAATTGTATCTTTTACAGTAGTGTCTTTTACAGTTGTATCTTTTACTGTAGTATCTTTAACAGTAGTATCAACAACTGTAGTATCTACAGCAGATGAATCACCGCCTTCAGCTTTTTTTTCTGAGTTACAAGCCGCAACAGATAAAGAAAGCGCTAGAGCTAAAAAGCCAAATTTAAATGCATTTTTCATTTTTTTTTTTCGATTTGTTTGGTTTTAAAAATTAATTACACGCTAATTTATATAAAAAACTTAAAAATTTCGCCCTTATTTTTAAATAAAAAAGGCTTCGATTTGAAATCAAAGCCTTTTTTTGGTGAATTTTTGAAATAAAATTAGTGTTTTACTTCTTCTGTAGTCGTTGTAGTAGCTTTTACTGTGGTATCTTTTACTGTAGAATCTTTAACAGTAGTATCAACTGCAGTTGTATCCGTAATAATTGTCGAAGAATCGGTAACTGTTGTGTCAGCACCGTCAGCTTTTTTGTCTGATCCGCAAGCAGCAACTGTTAAAGATAAAGCAAGGGCTAAAAAGCCTAATTTGAATGCATTTTTCATTTTTTATAATGTTTTAGGTTAAACTTATACTATTAATACCCAAAACCTTAAAAGGTAACCCGATTATGGATCATAACAAAAAAGCCTCCTGATTTTTACATCAAGAGGCTTTTTTTATAAGTAAGTTAGACTAGTGTTTAACTTCAGTTTTTTCTGTAGTAGTTTTTACAGTAGTATCTTTTACAGTAGAATCTTTAACTACAGTATCTTTTGCAGTTGTATCAGTAACGATAGCAGAAGAATCAGTTAAAGTAGTATCAGTACCTTCAGCTTTTTTTTCTGAGTTACAAGCAACAACTGATAAAGATAAAGCTAAAGCTAAAAAGCCTAATTTGAATGCATTTTTCATTTTGAATAATTTTTGTTTTAAGTAAATTAATTAATTTACCTCTTAATACAGGTAAATGGAAAAGGTAACCCAAAAAAATAAAAAAAAATAAAAAAGGCTTCCAGTGCAAAACTGGAAGCCTTTTTTATATGGTAAAGTTAGACTAGTGTTTAACTTCTTCTGTAGTTGTAGTAGTTTTTACAGTAGTATCTTTAACTGTAGAATCTTTAACTGTAGTATCTTTTGCAGTAGTATCAGTAACGATAGTAGAAGAATCAGTTAAAGTAGTATCAGTACCTTCAGCTTTTTTTTCTGAGTTACAAGCAACAACTGATAAAGATAAAGCTAAAGCTAAAAAGCCTAATTTGAATGCATTTTTCATTTTTGAATTTTTTTAAGTAATTAATTTTCTTGTTAATGCCGCAAAGGTAAAAAGGTAACCCGATAAATTGAAAAAAAGTGAAAATATTTTTTCTTGCTATTTGGGTTACCGTTAAGCTTAAGTTTGTATTAAGCATTTATAGTAGCTATAAATATTTTTTTGTCTAATATTGGGTTACTATTTATAGAAAAATGTATTAACTAGTGAATAACAGTTTAAAGAGTTCAGTTCCAACAGATAGAGAGGTTATTTTAGGTATTCTAAATAACTCAGCCGATACACTTAACAAGTTATACAAGGCGTATTATGCAATGGTTTTGCAGTTTATCCTTAATAATAATGGCGACGAAGATGATGCAAAAGATGTTTATCAGGAAGCGATTATTATTTTATATAACAAAATTAAGGAGGGTAATTTCGAGCTCAGCAGTAAACTGAAAACCTATATTTATTCTGTTTGCAGGCGGATTTGGCTTAAGAAACTAAGCTTAAACAGTAAAAAAGCCGGCAACATTACCGATTATGAGGATGTGTTTGCCGTTGAGGAAGATGTTGAACAGCACGAAGAGAAAGACCTGGCCTTTGTAAAAATGCAATCGGCGTTGGATCATCTTGGCGAACCCTGTAAAACTATTATTCAGGATTTTTATATCCACAACTTATCCATGCAGGATATTTGCGAAAAGTTTGGTTACACCAATACCGATAATGCAAAAACACAGAAGTACAAATGCCTGCAAAGGTTAAAGAAAATATTTTTTCAAGCATAAATAGTGAAATGAGAAACGATTTGGAGTTAGATGCAATTATTGAAGATTACTTATTAGGTAAGCTTAATGCACAGGAAACTGAAGCTTTTGAACAGTTACGCCGTAATGATGCCACTGTGGATCATAAGGTGGTTTCGCATAAGTTTTTCTTAGAATCCATAGAGATGTTTGCTGCCCAGGTTCATTTGAAAGCGCAGTTAAACCAGATTCATTCAGAAATTGATGTGGATGGTTTGGCTTCGGCGCTGAGGCCGCATCCATCGCGTGTGGTTCAGCTGTGGCGCAAACATAAATCGGCAATTGCCATAGCCGCTTCTTTTTTGGTACTGTCGTTGGTTTCAGTTTATTCCATCCAGCATAATACCAGGCAAAAAGAACAACTGGTATTGCTAAGCAGCCAGGTAAATAAAGCCATAAAAACACAAAATAGCCTGATTAGAAAAATAAACAGCACATCTGCTGTTGTTGGAAAACCTGCAGTTCAAAATAGTGTTGGGGGTACGGGTTTTGCCATTTCTTCTAATGGATATATCTTAACCAATCTTCACGTAATTAATGGTGCAGATTCGCTTTACGTTCAAAACAGTAAAGGAGAGTCTTTCAAGGTTAAATCAGTATATACCGATCCACAGAACGATATTGCTATTTTAAAGATCAGCGATAAAAATTTTGCAAACCTATCTACTTTGCCCTATACAGTTAAAAGAAGTACAAGCAGCATCGGCGAAATGGTGTATACTTTGGGTTATCCAAAGGATGATGCCGTTTTAGGCGAAGGTTATGTAAGTTCGAAAAACGGCTTTGTGGGCGATACCACGCAATATCAAGTTGCAATTGCTGTAAATCCTGGTAACAGCGGTGGCCCGGTATTGGATAACAATGGTAACTTGGTGGGCATCATCAGCAGTAAGCCCGATCAAACTGAAGGTGCTGCTTTTGCTGTCAAATCAAAATATATTTTAGAGGCGATGCGTGCTATTCCTCAAGATTCTTTAGGGAAAAATAAGCTTTCTGTCAATAAGAAAAGTGCATTATCTGGGTTGAAACGTACAAAACAGATTGAAAAACTTCAGGATTATGTTTTCATGATCAAAGCTTACAATTAATACCCCCAAACAAATTAATATTCTTGAAGCCCTGTTGATTAAACTCTTCAGGGTTTTTTGTTTTATAATCTGGATGTCTTAAAATAAGATAATGTCTATGTATTTAGTATAGTATTTGTTAGATTTGTTTAAATCAACTTTAATTAAATCATATTATGAGTATAAGACTAGGTGATACCGCACCAAATTTCCAGGCCGATACCTCGATAGGCAAAATAGATTTTTACGAATATTTAGGCGATAGCTGGGGCGTATTGTTTTCCCATCCGGCCGATTATACCCCTGTTTGTACAACAGAGCTGGGCAGAACGGCAGCGCTTAAAGACGAGTTTGAGAAAAGAAATGTTAAAGTTTTGGCTTTAAGCGTAGATTCGGCAGAATCGCATAAAGGTTGGATTAACGATATCAACGAAACGCAGCATACATCGGTAGAATTCCCGATTATTGCCGATCCGGATAAAACGGTGGCCAATCTTTATGATATGATCCATCCAAATGCTTCAGAAACATTAACCGTAAGGTCATTATTTGTTATCAGTCCCGATAAAAAGGTTAAGTTAACCATTACCTACCCAGCATCGACCGGTAGAAACTTTAACGAAGTATTGCGTGTAATCGATTCTTTACAGCTTACGGCCAATTATAGCGTAGCCACACCTGCTGATTGGAAGGATGGTGAAGATGTAATTGTGGTGAACAGCATTAAAACGGAGGATATTCCTGCTAAGTTTCCGAAAGGACATAAGGTTATAAAGCCATATTTACGCACTACGCCACAGCCCAATAAATAATTTGGTCATTTTTTTAAGGAACGCAACATTATTGTTGATTGGCCAAAATGGGCTTGTATTATATCCTTAAATTATTATATTTGATAGTTTTGTTTCAATATTAGCGCTTAATCTGATTGTTTTATTCGTTTTAATGGTCAATTGGTTGAATTAAATAAGAATCAAAGCGTAGAAGTTTATTTATTTTATACAATTTTTTATTTTTTTATGGCAACCGGAAAAGTTAAGTGGTTTAACACTCAAAAAGGCTTTGGATTTATTGTGCAGGAAGACAATAAAGACTTATTTGTACATTTTAAAGATGTTTTAGGTGGAATCGAAAGCTTAAAAGAAAACGACACAGTAGAATTTGAAGTAGCTGAAGGCAGAAAAGGTTTACAGGCCGTAAACGTTAAGAAGGTTTAAGCGATATTTATACTTAATTTCTTCATCCCTGCAAAAAGCCTTTCGAAAGAAGGGCTTTTTGTATTAAGAACGGCGTCAACCTGATTTAGATAGCTAACTGATTTATTTCAGGAGCTTTTAGCAGGAAAGATGCTGACCACTAAGTAGCTATTAGACCTTTGAAGACCATAGAACTACTAATAAAAGAGTTCAGCATGACGATCTGTAGGTGTGAGACGGCACAAAAACTGAGGCTAATAATACTGAATAATCGAAGCCTTTAAAATCACATTATCTCCATTGGCTACTTTGGTAAAAATCAGAAACTGATCTTGATGGGGTTTTATTTTATACTTTTTGACCAGCTCTTCGGGTTTTGCAGGGTAATTTCTAACGATTACATTTCCGGTTAAGTTAACAAGCTTTTTGAGGGCTCCTGTAGTTAAAATTTCCTCAATTTTAAATATACGGCCAGGAAAGTCAGTATTGATTGTAGCAGAAGTGTATAATTGCGTTTGCGGATGCAGTTTGGATAGGTTATAGGCTGTGCCGATTAAATTAAATGCACCTGATTTTAACAATGCAGCATCTGGTTCGTATAAATAATGGCCGCTATTTAAGGTGGTTGCAAATTCGACAGTCTCATTAACGGATAGCCTATTGAAGGAAAATTTTTTTTCAATTTCCTGATTTAAGGTTACGGCAATAATTTTGGTGTCCTGATTAAAACCTTTGTCAATTACCCATAAAAGTTCTTTGCATTCGTTCTTCACGCTCACAATGTGGATTTCGCTTACCTGTTTTAATTCGGAAAGACCTGCAGTGATGTCGAGCAAAGGAGCAGTTTTGATGATTATTCTTTCCGATTTTTCCAATAATGCGTCCAAGTTGGCTACAATATCGGGCGTACAATCTTTCAGCATAAAAACCTTTCCTTTTTCGGCTCTTCTTGCAGGGTCTACATAAACCGTATCGAAGTGTTGGTTCGCGGCCTTAACATAAGCAATTCCATCTTCTGCTTTAAAGCTGATGTTATCTGCCTGCAGCGCTGTAGCATTGTGTTTGGCCATTGCAGATAAACCGGGATTGATTTCGCAATGTGTAACTTCTTTTACTTTTTTTGAAAAATAATAGCTGTCAACTCCAAAGCCACCGGTTATATCAATTAAGGTATCGCCTTTGGCCAGTGTAGATTTATACTGCGCCGTAATTTCGGAAGATGTTTGTTCGATAGAAAGTACTGGCGGATAGTAAATGTTTTGGGCATTAAACCAGGTTGGTAATTTCTTTTCTGATTTCTTTTTAGCGGAGATCTGTGTAGCCAGTTCTGCTGCACTTATGCCTTCAAACGGACTCTTAGCTAAAGCAATCTGATTTACATCTGCATTTAGGTTTGCATTGATGTAATCTTGAACGGCTGTAGCTAAAAGGTTGTTGTTCATTTGATGGTGTTATGTGTTTTGGAAGCTAGTATCGAGTAACAGGATCAAAAGTATAGATGCAACGGTCTTGATACTCAATACTTGAAACTAATTCCCTACTTATTCTTCATCACCATTTGGCAGGTATGGCGGCTTTTCACTTCCAGCAAAATATCTTTATCAACGGTTACACGGTCTATCGTTTGTTGGTTGTAATACCTGATAGTTACGAGCTCTAATCCTTTATTGTATTTTACGGTAAATTCTTGCGATAAATCTTTAATCAGTTTTTCGATTTGAGTGGGGTGATCGTCAACACTTACCGAAAAACTTATGGCTGAGTTGAGCATGGTATTTATTTTGATCTTATGTGTATGGAAAAGCTCAAAAATGTTGCTCAGGTTTTCTTCTATTATAAATGAATAATCTTTCGGAAAGATAGAAATCAGCGCTTGGTTAACCTTAAAAATAAAAGATGGAACAGGTAATGGATTATTTTCTTTTGTAATGGCTGTTCCGGTACCTTCTGGCTGGATAAATGACCTTACAAAAAGCGGAATACCTTTGTTTTGCAGTGGTTTTATCGTTTTCGGGTGGATTACCGTTGCACCATAGTAAGTAAGCTCTATTGCATCGTGGTAAGAAAGCTGGTCTATCTTTTCGGTTTCATCGAACCACTTAGGGTCTGCATTTAAAACCCCCGGTACATCTTTCCATATGGTAAGTGCAGCGGCATTAAGGCATGAAGCAAATATGGCAGCCGAATAATCAGAGCCCTCACGGCCTAAGGTTGTGGTATAGTTTTCACTTGTGCCGCCAATAAAACCCTGTGTTACAATGATGTTTTCGGATAGGAGGGGGCTTAAGTCTTTTTGTATAATCTGGTTAGTTTTAGCCCAATCTACTTTTCCTTCGCGGTAGGTGTTATCGGTTTGGATATAATTGCGCGCATCGGCCCAAAGTGCTTTATTGCCGGTTTCGTTAAGCCAAGCAGCCACAATTTTGGTAGATACCACCTCGCCGATGGATACAATCTGATCGTAAATGTAATCTGGATTGTTATCTGGTTCGTCTTCAATCAGCCAGTCGATTTCGACAAAGGTATTGGCCACATCATCGTACACCACATTGTGTTTGCCCTGAAAGAGCTGATCTATAATGTTGAAATGAAAATGTTTAACCTCTTCAAAAATGGCGTGTGCATTTTCATCTTGCGATAAATAGGCCTGCGTAAGTGCCTCCAGTTTATCGGTAATTTTGCCCATTGCCGAAACCACTATAAGCAGGTTTCCTTTTTTGTAATCGCGAACAATATTGGCCAGATTTTTTACGCCATCTGCATCTTTTACCGAGGCACCACCAAACTTAAAAATATCCATATTAAAATGCCTTGATCTGTTCTTTAGAGAAAGCTGCGTTTAACCAGCCGCTTTCTAAATGTGCTTTATATTTATTGTAAAAATTTATGGCGGGTTCGTTCCAGTCTAATACCTGCCAAACCATACCGCTATAATTGCCGTTTTTGGCTTCTTCTATAACTTTTTCAAACAACACCTTACCCAATCCTTTTCCCCTATATTCTTCGGTTACGATAAAATCTTCGAGGTACAGCCTGCAGCCTTTCCAGGTAGAATAGCGCGTGTAATAAAGTGCAAAACCTACAATGGTATTATCTACTTCGGCCACATAAGCTTTCCAAACCGGGTTTTCGCCAAAACCGGCATCCACAAAATGGTCTAGGGTAACGGTTACTTCTTCGGGTGCCCGTTCATAAACGGCAAGCTCGTTAATCAGTTCTAATATTCTTGGGCAATCTTCAGCCGTTGCAAATCTGATGTTAAAATCCATATTAATTGGCTGTAATGTCGTTTTTGAAATGTTTGATTACCCTTTTGCCAAAAATACTGCTGCCAATGCGTACCATAGTACTTCCTTCTTCAATGGCGATTTTATAATCGGCACTCATTCCGGTCGATATTTCTTTAAAGGCATCATCTTTACGGAAAAAACTTACTTTAATGCCGTCAAAAAATACTTTTAGTTCATTAAATTCAACGGTAATCTGCTTTTCGTTTTTGGTGTTGGTGGCAATGCCCATTAAGCCTACAATGCGGATGTTTTTCAGCTCAGCATATTCTTCCGCGCGTAAAAGCTCAATTACTTCGTCAAAACCAAGCCCGAATTTAGTATCTTCATCGGCGATGTAAACCTGTAATAAACAATCGATTACCCGTTTGTTCTTGGCAGCCTGTTTGTTAATTTCCTGAAGTAACTTTAAGCTATCAACGCCATGTATAAGTTTAACAAAAGGTGCAATATATTTAACTTTATTGGTTTGCAGGTGGCCAATAAGGTGCCATTCGATATCTGCAGGAAGCTGCGCCTGTTTATCAACCATTTCCTGTACATGGTTTTCGCCAAAAATACGCTGTCCGGCGTTGTATGCCTCTAAAATTGATTCAATAGGTTGTGTTTTTGAAACTGCAATCAGTTTAACCCCGTCCGATTCAACTTCGCTTTTATATTGTTTAAGATTATCAGCTATGCTCATTTATAACTATTTTTGGTAAAATTAATAACCTTGCCGCAATTTGGGCAAAAAATAATACTTTAATTCAGGATGAAGAGATTAATATGGGTTTTAATGACAGCTGTATTATGGTTTGGCTGCAAACCAGGCATACCAGATGATATTATCAAACCCGATAAAATGGAGAAGATTTTATACGACATGCACATTGTAGATGGTTACCTATCCAGCATATATGCGGTAGACTCGGCCAAAAAAGTTGCCGCAGGTTATTACAAAGGTATTTACAAGAAATTTGGAACAGATTCGGCACAGTATAATAAAAGCTTAATCTGGTACAATACCAACCCTAAAGAGTTGGAGACCATGTATAAAAACATACAAAAAATGTTGACCATGCAGAAAAAAGGTACTGCACTGGCCGATTTATTAATTAAGAAGAAAATATTTAAAGCCGATTCATTAGCTATTGTTAAGAAATTTAAAAAGGATTCTCTTGCCATCAGAAAAAAAATGAAACCAGATTCTTTATCGAAGGTGAAGGCTTTAGCGGAAATTGCCAAAAAGAAAAAAGAGGCAGATTCGCTGATTAAAATAAAAAAAGCGGGCTCGTTAGCAACGTCTTCAAGCCCAACAATGGTACAATAATATGTTATATCCCGAAAATTGTTTAGAACGTTTAGGTTTTGTAGAGATAAGGCAGCTGATAAGTAAGCATTGCTTAAGCCCAATGGGGCAGGCCATGGTACAAAAGATGCAGGTGATGAACCGTTTTGATCAGATCGATAAATTTTTACGGCAAACAAATGAATTTAAAGGCATCCTGCAAAACCAGGAGCCGTTACAGATCAATACTTTTTTTGATATTAAATCGCTGGTTGAGAAAATCAGGGTAGAAGGAACCTATCTGTTAGAAGATGAATGGTTTCAGGTATATACTTCTTTGCAAACGGTTTTTTCGGTACTTCGCTTTTTCGAAGAACGTGCCGAAGTATACCCAACCCTCGAAGCGCTGTTTGAGCATTTACCCATTGAAAAAAATATCCTCCGGAAAATAGAAACTGTAATCGACCCGAAAGGAAAGATTAAACCCAATGCCTCGAAAGAGCTGCAGGAAATTACCTCGGCTATTTCGAAAACTGAGCAGGATGTACGGAAGCGGATGGATTCGATTTACAAACAGGCCATAGCCAATAACTGGGTAGCCGACGGCAGTTTGACCATACGCGATGGCAGGATGTGTATCCCCGTGCTGGCAGAAAATAAGCGGAAGCTTAAGGGTTTTGTGCACGATGAATCGGCAACCGGGCAAACCGTTTATATTGAGCCTGAAGAAGTTTTTACCTTAAATAATAAGCTGCGCGATTTGGAATTTGATAAGCGCAGGGAAATTATTAAGATTTTAATTGCCTTAACCGATGATCTGCGTCCATATTCACCATTATTGCTTTCGTACCATGGGTTTTTAACCAAACTGGATTTCGTACGTGCTAAAGCATTATTTGCGCTGGATATTGAAGCTGAAATGCCTGGTTTGTTAAAAGAGCCCAAAACAAAGCTCATCAATGCGAGGCACCCTTTGTTATCGATATCATTTGCGGCTGAAAAGAAAACGGTAACGCCGTTAAATATTCACATCGATGCTGAAACACGTGTGGTATTGGTATCGGGACCTAATGCGGGTGGTAAATCTGTTTGTATGAAAACAGTTGGTTTGTTGCAGATTATGCTACAAACAGGCTTGCTGATTCCGGTGGATGCGAATAGCGAAGTAGGTATTTTTGAAAACATTTTTGCCGATATTGGCGATGATCAATCCATAGAAAGTGATTTAAGTACCTATAGCGCGCACCTTAAAAAGATGCGTTATTTTGTAGAGCATGCCTCTCCAAAAACGATGGTGCTGATTGATGAATTTGGTACAGGTACCGATCCGCAGTTTGGTGGGCCTATGGCAGAAGCCGTTCTAGAAGTGTTGAACAATAAAAAAGTTAAGGGGGTAATTACAACCCACTATTCTAATTTAAAGCTTTTTGCAGGTAATACACCAGGTTTGGAAAATGCTTCGATGCTTTTTGATAACGCCAAAATGAAACCGCTTTATGTTTTGGAAATGGGCAAGCCCGGCAGTTCTTATGCATTCGAAATTGCACAGAATATTGGTTTACCAAAAGAGGTAATTGAACTGGCCAAACAAAAAACAGGATCGAACCAAAACCGTGTGGATACCATGCTGGTTGATTTGGAGCGCGAAAAGAAGAATGTGTATGATGCGAAAGTAAGTTTGGCCAACCAGCAGAATAAGGCTAAAAACCTGGTGGCTGAAAATGAAAAGCTCAAAGCGTTTTTAGAAGAAAATAAGAAAGTGCTGATTAAAGAAGCCAAGCAAGAAGCACAGAACATTATCAAAAACGCAAATAAACTGGTAGAAAATACCATTGCCGAGATTAAAGAAAAACAGGCAGATAAAGCGGTTACAAAAGAGCTCCGTCAGAACCTGCAAAAGGAGTTGGTAAAAAATACTATTCCGAAAGAGCGGCCAAAACCATTACCGGTGGTTGTTGGAGGTGAAATTGAAGTTGGCGATTTGGTTAAATTTACAGATAGTGAAACCCTTGGACAGGTTTTAGAAATTAACCGCAACGAACTGATTTTGGCCATTGGCGATTTACGTTCGACGGTTAAAAAGAACCGTGTTCAGAAAGTGAGCAACAGGGAAGCTAAAAAGGTAGTGCAAAGCAGTGCAAATTCTTTTGCCGGACGGATGAACGAAGCTGTTTCTGGCTTCAGGGCAGAACTTGACCTCCGTGGTAAACGTACTGAAGATGCCTTGTTCGAAGTTGAAAAATATTTGGATAAAGCCATTATGCTGGGTTTTCCATCTATTAAACTTATTCATGGCAAGGGAGATGGCATACTGAGAAAAATGATCAGGGAATATTTACGGAAATACAGTCAGGTGAATAGGATGGAGGATGAGCATGCGGATAGAGGCGGTGATGGAATAACCTATGTGTATTTGAATTAGGTAAGATGGATGATGGGAAATGGATGATGGAGGGGCTTTTGATGTAGTGGTGTTGGATGTACCGTCCGACACAGCTTAGCTAATATTTTGCGATAAATCGCGGTGCTATTTATGCACGCCTTAGAAACGAGCGCAAGCATTCTGCTTTAAACTGCTAGATGGCAATATCTTACAGCAATTTAACGGATTATAATTAGCTCAGAATATAAAACTTTATGGCTGTAACGGTGTTATTTTTAAAACGTTACAGCTATGAGAACAGTACTACTCTGCCTATTTGTAATGCTACTTGTTACAAATTGCAAAAAGAATGGTGATGATGGTAATGAAAACCCAGGTACATTGCCCGATGTAGAATTAAAATCAAAAGTTGTTGTTGCCGGATTGAACCTTCCATGGGAAATGGTTTATGGACCAGATAATTTGATCTGGTTTACCGAAAAGGCCGGTAAAATCAGTAGGCTAAATCCATCAACAGGTCAGGTTACACCATTACTTACCATTACCGAAGTACGCAACAATGGAGAAGGTGGATTGCTAGGGATGACCCTTCACCCGGATTTTACTGCCAATCCATATGTTTATGTAATTTACGGCTATGGTACCACCTATAAAGCCAAAGTTGTTCGGTATACCTATTCTGGTGGTAGTTTAGCCAGTCCGCAAATATTGTTAGATCAGATTCCTGCGGCTTCTATACACAATGGTTCGCGTTTATTAATCAGTGGAGGCAAGCTATTTATCAGTACCGGTGATGCTTCTGATACTGCAAACCCTCAGAATGTAAATTCTTTGGCCGGTAAAATTCTAAGGATCAATTTAGATGGCTCCATTCCTGCAGATAACCCTTACCCCAATAATCCAGTTTGGAGTTTAGGGCACCGTAATGCACAGGGACTTGTTCAGGTTGGAAACAAAATATTTTCTTCAGAGCATGGTCCCGATTCGGATGATGAAATTAATATCATTGAAAAAGGAAGAAATTATGGATGGCCAAATATTAAAGGTTTTTGTAACGAAAGTAGCGAACAGTCTTTTTGTTCCATCAATAATGTGGCAGAGCCGCTTATTAATTGGACACCGACCATTGCCCCAAGTGGTTTAGCCTATTATAATTCGGATTATATACCCCAGTTTAAAAATTCTCTGTTATTGGCGGTATTAAAGAGAACAAAGCTGATGCAGCTTAAACTGGATGATGCGCAGACCAAAATTACCGGAACGAAAGATTTTTATGTAAATACCTATGGCAGAATAAGGGCTGTTTGCCAATCTCCAGAAGGTAAGATTTACATCTGTACCAGTAACGGAAGTGATGATAAAATTGTAGAAATAGGAAAGTAGGAAATTATTTTTTCCTGCCTGGACATTTTTTGCAGCGTTTGCCTTTCTTAAATTTCTCGCAGCACTTTTTATGCTCTGCTGTACAACTTAGTATAAAGCCCATTCCTTTTTGAAATTCAGGATCGGTGGGCAGTATGAATATGTTTTCTTCTCTCTCGTAAATCATTGCAGCACAAAGGTAATGGTTATTTAGAATAATTCCAATCATTAAATTTCAATATGGATTTATAAAATTATAAATGCAGTATTTTTGATGGCAATTTGTAATTTAGCGGACTAACCAAAAATTCATAAGATGATAAATAAAGTTGTATCTGGAGCCGAAGAGGCTATTCACGATATATCAGATGGGGCAACCATTATGCTCGGTGGTTTTGGGCTTTGTGGCATTCCAGAAAACTGTATAAACGCTTTGGTAAATAAGCAGGTAAAGCATTTAACCTGTATTTCTAATAATGCTGGTGTAGATGATTTCGGTATTGGTTTAATGCTGAAACAGCGCCAGGTCAAGAAAATGATTTCTTCGTACGTTGGCGAAAATGCCGAATTTGAAAGGCAGCTGCTTAGTGGCGAACTGGAGGTTGATCTTATTCCACAGGGTACTTTGGCTACACGCTGTTTAGCTGCCGGATATGGTATGCCAGCTATTTTTACACCTGCTGGTGTTGGAACTGAAGTGGCCGAAGGAAAAGAAATCCGCAATTTTAACGGCAAAGATTATTTAATGGAATATGCCTTTGATGCCGATTTTGCAATAGTAAAGGCATGGAAAGGCGATACAGCAGGAAACCTGATATTTAGATCAACCAGCAGGAATTTTAATCCGGTAATGGCCATGGCCGGTAAAATTACCATTGCCGAAGTAGAAGAACTGGTAGAAGCCGGAGCGCTTGATCCTGATTATATCCACACACCGGGTATTTACGTGCACCGTATTTTTGAAGGTAAAGATTATGAAAAAAGAATTGAACAGCGGACGGTAAGGAAGTCAGAAGTCGAATAGCAGATTAGCACATTCATTCATTCAAAATTCTTTCAATCTATCATTAAAAAAATATGTTTTCAAAAGAAGAAATTGCACAGCGTATCGTTAAAGAAATAAAAGACGGTTATTATGTTAACCTCGGAATCGGCATACCAACCTTGGTGGCCAATTATATCCCGAAAGGCATTAATGTGGTATTACAATCAGAAAATGGATTATTGGGCATGGGGCCATTTCCATTTGAAGGAGAAGAAGATGCCGATTTAATCAACGCCGGAAAACAGACCATAACCACCTTGCCAGGCTCGTCTATTTTTGATTCGGCCATGAGTTTTGGCATGATCAGGGCACAAAAGGTAGATTTAACCATTTTAGGAGCCATGGAGGTATCCGAAAATGGAGACATTGCCAATTGGAAAATACCCGGTAAAATGGTTAAAGGTATGGGGGGTGCAATGGATTTGGTGGCATCGGCCAAAAACATTATTGTGGCCATGCAGCACATCAATAAAGCTGGAGAGAGTAAGCTTTTGCCCAAATGTACCTTGCCTTTAACTGGCGTAAAATGCATTAAAAAAATTGTAACCGAACTGGCCGTATTGGATGTTCTGCCCGAAGGTGGCTTTAAGCTTTTGGAACGGGCACCTGGGGTAAGTATCGAGTTTATTCAGCAATCTACAGCAGGTAGGTTGGTGGTAGAAGGTGATATTCCGGAGATGAGGTTGGATTAGTGGGAGGCGAAGCACTCTGTCTAACTCAATTTAGCATTTGGAAAGCTGTATCATGATAAAGATGTCATCCTGAGCTTGTCCAAGGGCTTACCTACAAGCATTGGAAAAGCGTTTCGACAAGCTCAACGTGACAAATCCTGATGGATTTAATTTATGATACAGCCGGTTTTTAGTCTATATCTACCAAAATGCTGTTCCTTAAATCATTCGAAATGGCTTCCGTAATGGCTATAATTTCATCAGGTTCGTTGGTATTGTTCATAACTACCTTATGGCATTGTTCGCGGTAGGGCAGTAGGTATTCTTTATAAGCCGGTACAACATGGTTATGCCATTTGTACAAAACATCATCTTCAGGGTAGCCACGTTCTAAACCATCGCGTTTGATACGGCGGTCTAAAGCAACGTTTTCATCGGCATCTACAAAAATAGTATGATCAAGCAGGGCTGCAATTTCTTTAAAATGAAGAATGAAAAGACCTTCAACAATAATAATCGGTGCCGATTTGATTTCTAAGATTTTAACTACAGCAAGCGGATTATTGAAATTATACTCTTTCTTGTAAACCACTTCACCGTTTATCAGTTGTTTAATGTCCCTTAAAAACTGCTCGCTATCAATAGTAGAAGGAAGGTCGAAATTGTAGAGTTTATTTTCTTCCTGGGTCATTTCGCCGGCAGGGATGTAATAATCATCCTGCGAAACAAGGGTTACCTCATCCTGTTTAAAATGATGGAGAAAACAGTTTAAAAAAAATGTTTTACCCGATCCACTTCCACCGGCAATACCAATAATAAAGGGCTTTTTGTTCAAACTCATTGAGCACTATAAGTTAAATTGCAGAAAAAACGCTTGTCTAAAGCACCCAATGAATCGGCTACTGCTTTAGTCATTACAATTATAACATCTTTTGTGGATTCGTTCTCTGTAAATTTACCAACAACTTTTGCAAAGGTTGTGCGGTTGGTCATTGGGTTGGTAATCTTAATCACCCTGCCCACAGGTGCTGTGCGGTGTAAAACCAACATTTTTGTCCCATCCAGATCCTGATCGGCAATCCAAACTGCGGTACCTTTTTCTTCTATCTGGCTAAGGCCATATACACTTGGGTCGCGGCGCAGCTTAGGGTCTTTTACCATTGTGCTGTCTGGGTTTCCTTCTTGTTCTTCTTTAGAAAGATCGTTTACAGATTTTGGCTGTGGCGGTTTAGGGATAATCAGTTTTTGATCAACCTTAATGGCGTTATCATCTAGTTTATTTGCTGTTCTGATCTGATAAGCAGTAAGGTTATATTTTTTTGCAATAGAGAAAATGTTTTCACCGGTAGCAACCGTATGGATAAAACTTTCTTCTTTTTGTGCCGGTGTTTCTTTGGTTTTTGTTTCGGCCTGCTTTTCTTTAGGCACCTGTACTTCCGCTACAATACCTCCGGGCACTTTAATCACCTGACCAATGGTAAGGGCATTATCAGGCAAATCGTTCAGTTTTCTGAGCTGATAAGCGGTAACACCATATTGCTTGGCAATGGTAAAAATGGTTTCGTTTCTGAGTACGGTGTGCGTACCTGAGGCATCTGCTGCTTTGTTGTCTTGAACAGGTTTTTCTTCTGCTGCAGCTACAATTTTGCTGTCATCAATATTTTTGGTGGCTGGTATTTTAAGTTTCTGGCCGATGCGCAGGTTGTTGCCAGAAAGGTTATTGGCTTTTTTAATTTCTTCTACAGTTGTTCCGTACTTTTCGGCAATTTTCCCTAAAAACTCTTTAGGCTGCACCGAATGTTCAATCATGGTCTGATCTGATGTAGGTGCATCGGCTGTTTGGCTTTCGGTACTGTTTTTTGCCGGTGGCGTTGCTGGAGCTGCAGCAGCTTGTTCGGTATTTTTTGCAGGGATTTTTAATACTTGCCCTATGCTTAAATTATTGCCTGTTAATCCATTTAATTTTTTAATTTCATTAATGGTTGTGCCGTATTTTTCGGCCAGCATGTTCAGGTTTTCTTTTGGCTTAATGGTATGTTCAACTATATTAGCCGTAGGAGTGCCAGCAGTGGTGTTTGATGAACCGGTGCCGGTAAAAGGAATATTGGTAGGTACTTTGATAATTATACCAACCTGGAGGTATTTGTTGTCGTTAAAGGTCATGATCTCTTTAGGAGAAACATTGTACCTTCTTCCAATGGAATAATAAGTATCTTTTGCTACGGTTTGGTGAACGATCAGTTTTTTGCCTTTATTGTTTTCTACACCGATAGAATCTCTCGCTGCATTGGCTTTGGCATTTGCAATATTCATGGCAAATAACACAACAGCAGATAAATATATTTTATGCATTTATTTTTATGTAAATTTCTAAGTCAAAGGGAGCAATTATACGAATAATATTATTAACCATCTTAAGTTTTAACATTGGTTTTTAGGTAAAAATAAGATGACTTAATGTACGTAAAATGCATATTTTGTTCATTAACAAATGTTTGCAAATTGTTAATTTAAACAACACCGAATATTAAACGAACTTATAAATACGGTATTGTTCAAATGCTGTTTTTTGACTAAAACTTTTATTGAACTGGTTTGTTAAATTGACATTATACACGCTAAAAAAAACAACAAAATATGGATGCTAAAGAAATAAGCCTAAATGAAAAGGAAGTAAAACCAGTTGTAGATCTTTTAAATGATTATTTGGCCAATTACCATATCCACTATCAAAAATTAAGGGGATGCCACTGGAACATTAAAGGACAGAACTTTTTTACCCTGCATATTAAGTTCGAAGAATTGTATACCAATGCCCAGCTTACCATAGATGAAATTGCCGAACGTGTTTTAACCCTAGGTAAACCACCGCATAGCCGTTTTGCCGATTATATTAAAGAATCTCAGATTAAAGAGGTAGATACCATTGGCATGAAAGATCTGGATATGGTTGAAGCAATATTAGATGATATGGCTACACTGATCGAAATTGAACGTGAGGTAATGGAAGCTTCGGATAAAGCCGGTGATGATGGTACCAACGATATGGTAAATAAATTTATGCAGTTTAAAGAAAAGAACACCTGGATGTTAAGGTCTTTTGCTGGTAAAAAATAAGTTTAGTGGTTCATTAGTCAATAGTTCAATGTTCAATAGTTTATTAGGATAATCTAAACCAGCTGAGAACTGCAAACTGCGCGCTGATTAGTTCATTCAAGCTCAGCGATTTTAAGTTCGTAGATAAATAGAAAAATGCAAAATCTGTTTATCTACGGGCTTTTTTGTTTCCAAGAAAATCTAAATATCTATCTTTGGGCATGGCATACAAAAGTTTAGCAGAGTGCGTATCCGACCTTGAAAAACATGGTCATTTAATCAGAATAAAAGAAGAAGTAGATCCTTACCTCGAAATGGCAGCCATCCATTTAAGGGTTTATGAAAACAAAGGCCCCGCCATTCTTTTCGAAAAAGTAAAAGGAAGCCCTTTTCCGGCCGTTTCAAATTTATTTGGAACACTGGAAAGATCTAAGTTTATTTTTAGAGATACGCTGCCCAAGGTGCAGCAGCTGGTGTCGTTAAGGAACGATCCGATCAAAGCCCTGAAAAATCCATTCAAATACGCTGGTTCTGCCATGTCGGCGCTATCGGCCTTGCCACTCAAAACGCCTTCGGCAAAGAGCCGGTTTTTAAAAACCACGATTAGCCAATTGCCCCAGATTGTTAACTGGCCTATGGATGGTGGCCCCTTTGTTACCATGCCGCAGGTTTACACAGAAGATGCAGATAAGCCGGGTGTGTTAAATGCAAACCTTGGGATGTACCGTATCCAGCTTGGCGGTAACGATTATATTCAGGATAAAGAAATTGGACTGCATTATCAGATCCACAGGGGGATTGGTGTGCATCAAGCCAAAGCAAATGCTCTGGGGCAACCTTTAAAAGTAAGTATTTTTGTGGGCGGTCCGCCATCGCACCCGCTTGCAGCTGTTATGCCTTTGCCTGAAGGTTTATCGGAAATGACTTTTGCGGGGGCACTGGGCGACAGGCGCTTCCGTTATTTTTATGATGATGAGGGTTTCTGTATCTCTGCCGATGCTGATTTTGTGATTACAGGTACCGTATATCCAAACGAAAACAAACCCGAAGGGCCTTTTGGCGATCACTTGGGCTATTACAGCTTAAC
Source organism: Pedobacter sp. GSP4 (assembly GCF_051857575.1). NCBI lineage: Bacteria > Pseudomonadati > Bacteroidota > Sphingobacteriia > Sphingobacteriales > Sphingobacteriaceae > Pedobacter > Pedobacter sp. GSP4. The sequence continues at coordinate 20,836 of NZ_JBPZIR010000015.1, forward strand.
GCATCCTTTTCCTTTAATGAAGGTGCACAATGTTTACCATAAAAAAGATGCAATCTGGTCGTTTACGGTAGTGGGCCGCCCTCCACAGGAAGACACCAGTTTTGGCGCTTTAATTCATGAAATTACCGGTTCTGCCATACCACAAGAAATACACGGCTTAAAAGAAGTACATGCCGTTGATGCTGCAGGTGTGCATCCATTGCTTTTTGCTATCGGTAGCGAGCGTTATACTCCCTACTTAAAAGAAAGAAGACCACAGGAGATTTTAACCATTGCCAACCATATTCTCGGTAAAAACCAATTGAGCTTGGCCAAATATGTTTTCATTGCTGCCAAAGAGGATAACCAGGAGCTAAGTACACATGATATTGAAGCTTTTCTGACGCACATTTTAGAACGGATCGATTTTACACGTGATGTGCACTTTTATACCAATACCACCATTGATACGCTAGACTATAGTGGTGATGGCTTAAACAGTGGTTCTAAAGTGGTAATCGCAGCTGCGGGAGACAAAAAGAGAAGTCTGTGGAACAGCATACCGGCAGGACTTAAATTGACAGCCGAATTCCAGTCGCCCAAAATTGCGATACCCGGCATTATGGTATTAAAAGGCAATGCCTATCTCAATCCGGAGAAAACAGCGGCAGAAATTGCCATGTTGAATATGGCCTTGATCGATCAGGACTTAAGTGGTTTGCCGCTAATTGTGATCGCCGATGATGCTGATTTTACCGCGAAAGACCTCGATAACCTGGTTTGGGTAACTTTTACCCGAAGTAATCCTGCTGCTGATATTTATGGTATTAATGATTTTACAATTAATAAGCATTGGGGCTGCAAGGGTTCTTTAATTATTGATGCCAGGAAAAAGCCCCACCACGCACCCGAATTGATCAAGGATATGGAAGTTGAAAGAAAACTGGATGCCCTAGCGACCAAAGGCGGCAGCTTGTACGGTATTATTTAGTTGAATAATTAAAAGAAAAATCTGATTTTTAAGCATATCCCAGATTATGCTTTCAAGATTATTGATTTCTTTTTTATTCATACTATTGGCCATACCTGTAAGGGCGCAAAACCAAAAGCTGGATAGTGTGGCCAATAACCTTAATAATTATGGTTTAAGTAAAGCCCAATCGGGTCTTTTTGTGCACTTTGATAAAAATGTGTATACCAATAATGATCAGGTTTGGTTTACGGCTTACCTGCTGAAAACGGTAACAGACATTAAACAATACCACACGCTGTATTTATCGCTGATCAACAATAAAGACAGCAGTGTGGTACTTCAGGATAAGTTTTTAATGGACAAAGGGTTTTCGTTCGGCTCGCTAACACTGCCCGATTCGTTGCCCAGTGGTTCGTACCGTTTCGTAACCAATACCAACCTTAAAATAAACGGGCAGCCCGATGGCGGTTTTGTTCAGCCCATAACCATAAAATCGACCACGGTAACCGCTTTAACAGAACAGATCTCCATTTTTAAGCTTAAGGATCAAATTACCGGAAAGGGAACTGTATTGTTAAAAGTGCTCAGCAGCGATAACCGTTTTGTAGAAAATGCGGAGATAAAATACAAAATAGGCCGAAATAAACAGGTATTACAAACCGGAACGGCCAGAAGCAGTGTTATTGGCGAACTGATGATCGATTATCCGGCCGATAAAATTACGACAGAGAATAATCTACTTTTTGTGAGTATTAAAAAAGGAAGAGATACAATATACCGCAAATTTGACCTTCCGGTATTAACCAGCCCCAAGTACCAGGTAAAATTTTATCCAGAGGGCGGTTATCTGGTTAACGGCTTGTTAGCAAAGGTGGGTTTTGAAATCAAAGATGATGAAGGCGCTGCTGTAAAAGCTAAGGCAGTTTTGTTCGAAAACGGAGAGATATTAGATACCATAGGCACAAATTCAATGGGTATGGGTACCTTTATGATCCAGCCTGCATCAGCTAAAAGGTATACTGTTAAACTTTTGCCGGCCGAACAACAGCATATCAGTTATAACCTGCCAGCCGCATTAAGTAGTGGTATTGTGTTAGCTGCTGCCTCGAGTGTGGCTGATAGTACACTTAAAACGCGGATTGAAGCCAATATCAATACCAAAGTGCATTTACTGGTACACAATTTTTCGGCTATTTTTCTTCAAACTGCTTTAAGCCTAACCGCTAACAACGCTCAGCAAGTACGTTTCAAACTAGACTCGGTGCCGGCTGGTTTGCATACCTTAACAGTTTTAGACAGCAATTACAAACCCATAGCCGAAAGAATTTTCTTTGCGCATTACGATCACATTAACCAGGTAGAAATTGGCTTAGATAAGGCAGAATATCTTACCAGAGATAGTGTAGCCATGAAATTAAAAATAACTGATAACCATAAAGCGGAGGTTACCGGGATGGTTTCCATATCCTGTGTGCAGGCCAATCGGATTTTGCTGGCCAATGAAACCAATATTATGGATTATTTTTACCTGAAGGATGACCTCAACGGTTTTTCGAACAATAGTTTTGGATTGAGCTTAACCGATCGCGACTATTTGAATGACCTACTCTTGATTAAAGGCTGGAGAAGATACAAATGGCCAGATGCTCAGCTCAGTGAAGAGGCAAATAACAAAGTGCTTTCAAGCATTGATTACAGCGGAGTAATTACCAAGAAAAAAAAACCATTAAATATTCCGATGGGTTTAACCACTATTGCAGGGTCAAACCTTAATTTTATCAATACCGATAGCGTAGGGCATTTCAATATCCCCTTTTCCAGTCTAATCATCCACGAAACTAAGTTGCCGGTTTGGTTAAGCATGTCGACTACTAAATACGATCAATACGAACTGAAAATTAACAATCCGCAGGAGGAAATTAAAAGCTATGTTATACAACAGGATTTTGTAGCCCCTGTAAATAAAATGGCCGTAATGAGCGAAAACAGCCTGAACATAACTGCTAATTCGGGTATCCGGTTAAAAGAAGTGCTTATCCGTAAAACCAAAGATGACCGGACCGATTTCGCCAAAAATGCCTACGCCAACAGTTGTGGCGATTACGTTTGCCGCTACAACATTTTAAACTGCCCCAATCATGGTGGCGATACGAACAACAGGAGCCCAATTACGGGCCATAGTTATGCAGATGGAAGAGGAGGGACTATTTTTTACCAGGGCTGTACCACGCAGGCACCTAAACCTAATTTTGCTGTTCTGAAAGGTATCAATCTTCCTAAAGAGTTTTACGTTTCTGATGTGAAGAATAAAAATGAGCCGATCAACTTCGCTACCGTTTATTGGAATTATCAGGCCTTGGTAGAAGGGGACACGCCAATCAAATTTAACACAGGAGATCTTACCGGGAAATTTAAGGTTATAGTTCAGGGTGTAACCGATACAGGGGTAATTTATGGAGAGAAAGAGATCACGGTTAAAGCTCAATAGTGCTCAGGCCTTGAAGATCGCCCTCAAAATTATGTTTAAAATCTAAGGCATATCCTTCATGCTCAATCTTTTTGGGTTAGTTGGTTAAAGAAAACTGCAATTATTAACGTATTTACAACGATTGTAACATTTGCGTTAATTTATGGTTGGTACGTGTTAAAATCATCGTTCAATTTGGTTTTGGAGAAGACTAATTTTGGTCTAACTACTAACTAAATCGAATACAATGACCAAATTAAAGATTACCTTATTCACGCTGACCATGCTCTGTGTTTTGCAGATTCATGGTCAAACGTTGCTCATCAGCGGTAAAATTACCGACGCATCTGGGCAACCTATCCCTGGTATATCCGTAAAAGTTAAAGGAACCAGTGTCGGGGCTTCTTCCGATTCGAAGGGTATATTTTCGATTAAAAGTGCGAACCCTTCTACCTTGGTTTTTAGCGGTATTGGCTATGTAACCAAGGAGTTTGTTTACAATGGGCAAAGCAATATTACCATCGCATTAAATGAAGACCAGCAAAACCTCAACGAGATTGTAGTAACCGCCTTGGGGGTGAAGCGCGATAAGCGAAACTTAACCTACAGCTCGCAGGAGGTAAAAGGCGATCAGATTACGCAATCGAAGGAGCCCAACCTGGTAAACGCACTGGCCGGTAAAGTTTCAGGTGTACAGATTACCAGCTCGTCGGGTACGCCGGGCAGTTCATCCCGCATCGTCATCAGGGGAGCCAATTCCCTTTATGGCAACAACGAGGCGCTGATGGTAATTGATGGTATTCCGGTTAACAATGATGAAACCGGTAACCTCAACTCAGGTCCGGGCACCAACCGTATTGCCGATCTTGATCCAAATATCATCGAAAGCATTAACGTGCTAAAGGGTGGAGCTGCAACCGCGTTATATGGTTCTGATGGTGCCAAAGGTGTAATCATTATTACCACTAAAGCGGGTGCCCTGAATAAAAAGCCATCGATCAGTTTTTCTTCTTCATTTTCGATGGAGAAGCCGCTATTACCTGAAATCCAGAATAAGTATTCGCTTGGTTCAAATGGCGTGTATTTTGATGGTGTAAACCAGAAAACAAGTACCTCGTGGGGAGCTAGGATGGATACCTTAAAAATTAATGGCCAGCCGGCACAGGTGTACGATCAGTCTGATCTGTTTTTTAAAACCGGAAAAACATATACCAATACGGTAGCCATTAACGGCGGAGGAGCCTACAGCTCTTATTTCCTGTCTTACACCAATTTCGCACAGGATGGAACGGTACCAACTTCTTCTTTTGACCGGAACACTGTTTTTGGAAAATTCACTACGCAGATTGTAAAAGATCTGAATGTTACTTTCTCCTTAAACTATGCAAATACCAAAAACCGCCGATTGCCAGAAGGTTATGCCCTGGAAAGTCCGGTGTGGACTATTTTTTCTGCCCCGGTTTCTTACGATCTGCAGCCTTCGGTAAACCCGGATGGAAGCCAGCGTTTATACCGTTTCTCGCGTAACAATCCTTATTGGGTGTTAGATAATATCAGTAATACATCGGTGGTTAACCGTTTTCTGCCTACATTTACAGCAGATTATAAACCTTTAAGCTGGTTAACCATTACCGAGCGTTTTGGTGCCGATGTGTACGTAGAGCAGGGCAAATACACCGAATCCTTACTCTCGGTTTCTAACCCTAACGGAAGGATCGTAAATAACAATACCAACTTTAGGCAGTATAATAATGATCTGATCCTGAATGCGAACAAAAGCTTCGGCGATTTTAATGTTGAAGCCTTATTGGGTAATAACCTTATTTCTACATATTCGCAAAACGGCTATGCCAATGGTTTGGGCATCACGATCCCGGGTTTTAATAATATCGGTTCTACTTCTACGGTTAAGTTTACCGAAGCCAGTTACCTCACCCGGAAAATAGGCTTTTACCTGCAATCGAATATCGATTACAAGAAATTTATTATCCTTTCCTTAACCGGTAGGTACGATGGTACTTCGGTATTGGCTAAAGACAATAGGTTTTATCCTTACGGCTCGGCTGCAACCAGTTTTATTTTCTCTAATTTCTTTTCAAACGGACTTTCTGATGTGATGAACTTTGGTAAGTTAAGGCTTTCATACAGTACAGTGGGTAACGCGAGTATTGGTCCATATAGCTTACTTACCCCATACGAATCGCAAACAATCAGAAACACTACCTTTCCTTATCAAGGGCAGTCGGGTTTCTTGATCAGCCAGGTGCTTAGCGATCCGAATTTAAAAAACGAACGTATCAATGAGTTTGAGGTAGGTTTAGAAACCGGTTTCTTTAAAAACCGTTTAGGCATTGAGTTTACTTATTTCGATAAGCGGACAAAGAACGGTATTATTCCATCTGTGGCTTTGGCCCCATCAACAGGTTTTAACGCAACAAGTGTAAATTCTGCAGCGATGCGCAACCGTGGTATTGAGCTGTTGTTAAATGCAAAACCAATTTCTACCCAGGATTTTAGCTGGGACCTAACCATCAATTATAGCCGGATCAGAAATAAAGTGCTTTCAATTTATAAAGACCTCAACCAAGTTGGTAATGGCTTTACCTTTATTTTTGTTAATCAGCCTTACGGCGTGATTTATGGTACCCGCTATGCCAGAAATGCAGCCGGACAATTGCTTACTGATGATGGAGGCCTTCCTTTTGCCGCCGATGAGCAAGGTATTATCGGAGACATTAATCCGGATTGGATGGGAGGCATTGTTAATAATTTCAGGTATAAACAGTTTACGCTCAGTTTCTCTTTCGATATGAAAAAGGGTGGCGATATCCAAAATAATGTAGATGGCTATGGTTATTTCTATGGTACACCAAAGGTTACCGAAGACCGCGGGCCACGTGTGGTTGAAGGTGTAAATGCAACAACAGGTTTACCTAATACGGTTTCAGTTACAGGACAAGCTTATTACCAACGTGCCAACAGCGTGCTCGAATCGGTAATCCAGGATGGTACTTATGTGAAATTGCGTAATGTTAGCCTCGGTTATAACGTCAAGCCTGCCTGGTTGCAAAAAACTCCTTTTAAAACCATTGGGTTTCAGGTAGCGGGCCGTAACCTTTGGATTTATGCACCGCACTTCACGGGTGGCGATCCGGAAGTAAGCTCGTTTGGTTCGTCAAATGGCTCGCAAGGAATTTATTCGTTCTCTACACCTACATCAAGATCGGTTGATTTTAGTTTGAAACTGACCTTATAGCCCCTAACAATTAGAAAGCAATAACATGAAAAAGATATATTTTATTTTAGGCTTTGCCCTAATGGTGGCATTGGCCGGATGCAAAAAATACCTGGATGTAAATGAAGATCCAAACAGACCGATCGATGTTAAAGAATCGCTGATGCTTCCGCCTATCCAAATGCTGATTTCACAGAACATCAACGCATCGGGCGATGGGAATTTAAGTGTGGTGCTACAGCAATATCTACAGGTAATGGCACTTAACCAGGTGGCGCCAAATTTTGGCACCTACCTGATGTACAATGTAGACATGGATGGCGATTGGAATAATGTGTACGTAAGAACATTGAACAACCTTAATTTATTAAAGATCAAAGCTACTGCCAATGGCAACTTTAATTATGGGGCCATTGCAAAAATCTTAACGGCTTATACTTTGGGTTATGCAACTGATGCCTGGGGAGACCTGCCTTACAGTCAGGCTTTTTTAGGCGTGGCACAGCCTACACCGGCTTACGACAGCCAGCAGCAGATTTATGTTCAGATTCAGGCTTTATTGGATGATGGAATAGCCGATATTGCTAAAAATGGCGGTCTTAAGCCCGGAAGCGATGATTACATTTACGCTGGCGATATGGCCAAGTGGCGAAAACTGGCTTATACTTTAAAAGCACGCTATTACCTGCATTTGAGCAAGGCGCCTGGCAATACGGCCTCGGCACAGGCCCAATTGGCTTTAACGGCATTGAACAATGGTATGCAAAGCAACGCAGATGATGCTAAAATTGCATTCAGCGGTGCTGCGGGAGCTGAAAATCCGTGGCAGCAGAACTTTTTGCCGGGTACCACATTTGTACTGGCCAATACCTTTGTAGATGCCTTTACCACCAGAAACGATCCAAGGCTGAGCAAAATGGTTAAACCCGCTAAGCAAACAGGTTTGTATACAGGCCGGCAGATTGGTTTAGATGAAATTGGAAGTTTGGAGGCTTATTCTATTCCTTCCGATTTTTATGCTGGTGCCAACGCCAATAATTACCTGGTAAACTATACCGAAGCCTTATTTATAAAAGCCGAAGCTACGCTGGCAGTTTCTGGTTTCGCAGCTGCACAACCTTTTTATCAGGATGGTATTAAGCAGCACATGGCGAAAGTAGGGGTGGGAACCACCGATGTGAATACTTATATCACTTCGAGGGGGACGCTTACGGCTGCAAATGCACTGCGTTTAATTATGGAAGAAAAATCAATCTCGAACTTTCTTAATGCCGAGAATTATACTGATTGGCGCCGTACCGGATTTCCGGCCTTAACCAAGGTTAAAAATGCACTATCTGAAATTCCGAGAAGGGTGCTTTATCCCAATACCGAAATTACAGCAAACCCACAGCCGCAACAAAAGGCTAAAATTACCGATAGGTTATGGTGGGATGTGAATTAAAAATTAGTACAGGTTAATAATGATTAGGGTACCCGATTGTGGGTACCCTTTTTGTTTAAGGCTTTCGGGATTTGTAACCCCGATTGACGAGCATATTGCATAACGATTCCTGCCTGCGCGAGAATGACGCTTGGTTTTAGATTAGATGGTTTCTGCTAGTTTGCTAGTCGGGATTTGTAACCCTGATTGACGAGCATATTGCATAACGATTCCTGCCTGCGCGAGAATGACGCTTGGTTCTAGATTAGATGGTTTCTGCTGGTCTGCTGGTCGGGATTTGTAATCCCGATTGACGAGCATATTGCTTTACGATTCCCACCTGCGTGAGAATGACGCTTGGTTTTAGATTAGATGGTTTCTGCTAGCCCGACTAATGAGCTAAGGATTTATAATCCTTAGTGATGAAACAATAAGAATTAAATAAGCATGAAGAACATAAAAAAGCACCAGCTTCAATGTAGAAACTGGTGCTTTAAAATTGTAATATAATGCGCTATTAAAACCTTACGCCAAAAGTTAAGAAAACATTGTTTCTGTTGCTTTTAACATCGGCTACAGGCTCAGTGTAATCATTCAATTCGTAAGGACTTGAGTTGAAATTGGTTTTATAGTTCTGATAAGCTAAATCGAAATAGTAATTGTCTACCCTATAGCCAATTCCGCCAGTGTAGTATTGACCTTGGTAGAATTTGTTGTCTCCGCCTTTAATACCACTCCCGTTTACACCGTAACCGCCTCTTAAACTAATCTCGTTGCTCACTTTAACCTCCGCTCCAACACGATAGTTTACCGTTTCTTTGTAAGAGTTTTTAATAAAATCGTTAGAACTGTTAATGGTTGAAATATCCGAATTGTTATCGGCAGAGAAACGCATAGATGAATAGTCTACGTAATCCACATCAGCTGAAATTAAGGCAGTACCCGCAATTACGTAGCTCAATCCAGCAGATGCTTTAAGCGGTGTGCGTAGGTTATAGCTAAAAGTGTAGTATCTGCTAGGATTATTAGATGATGAAGATGAATTGGTTGCATTTCCGGATAGTGCTGCCTGCAATGTTTCCGAAGTATTATCTTCAAGATTCATCCAGGTTGGCGTTTGGAAGTTTAATCCAATCCTTAATTCATTAACCGGTCTAAAAATCATACCCAGTTTTAAATTAAAGCCACCACCTTTTGTTTCCTGATTTCTGAAATGGGTAAGCGAGTAATTCTCATTACCGGTATACTGAGGAGGTGTTAAGCCATCATCAAAAGTGTTTACCACACCCGATTCGGTAAAGCTGGCATCGCTAGTGTATTTTACGTTAACAAAGCTGGCCGTTGCACCAATATATACCTTGTTGCCGAAGTTAAGTGCTCCAGCCACATTGAATTCAGATGTTGAACCTAGGCGTGCTTCGTTCCAATCTTGTTTAAAGCTGGTGCCTGTGTAAGGTTCGGCCGAAAACCCGTTTGGATAATTTGTAGCATTTTTATTGATCAGGTAACTGTTGTAAGCATCGCCCGCAACGGTATTGTTAATGCCCGAACTGTTGGCCTGGTCTACATAAGCATCGCGGATAGAACTATTGGTATTTGTTCCGTTGTAACTGATATTGTTTAAGAAATCATTATTGCGGGTATAGCTTAAACCAAAAACCGTACTTACCAATCCCTTGCTAACATCACTTCCTTTTAATCTGGCTGCCGGACTGTAAAAAACAACACCTAGGTTATTGAGGTTAATCTGGCTCTTTTTTGCTTCAATATTATTTCCAAGAAAACTGCTTTGATTTGATACACTATTAAATTCGGGTGTGATGCTAAATTCTGATTTGGTGAATAAGCCCAAGCCTGCAGGGTTTGCATTAATAGAGCCGATATCGCCACCAACTCCGATTTGTGCACCGCCCATTCCCTTAAACCTTGCCGAAGTACCGTAATTGGTTTGCGAAAAACGGTAAGCATCAGGTGCGTAACTTTGGGCGTAAGCCGTTCCCATAGTGGCTACTGTAGCCACTAGTGAAGCTAAAATATATTTTTTCATCTTGTGTGTTTAAATTGATTAACCTCTTCCTGCTCTTGATGGTCTAGAACCACCACCGCCACCGCCTGATGAACTACCACCACCAGAACTACCGCCACCGTTTGATGGTGGGCTGTAAGATGGAGCTGGAGCTTCACTTCTTGTTGGACGGCTCATTTGTGGAGAAGGGGTATTGTAAGTAGGTGAATTGCCCTGAGTATTGCTGCTTCTTGTTGGACGGCCACCATAAGTATTGTTGGTTGAACCTACCGCACCGTTGTTATTACCTGCATAACCGCTTCTGCTTGGTCTGCCATAGTTCGGATTGCTTCCAGGGGCTACATTTCTAGGTACACCTCTGTCATCGCTTCCAGGTCTTGCTCTGTAGCTACCTCTGTTGGTGTAAACGCCGCCACCATAGTATCCGCCGCCAACACCCCAGCCACCGCCGTAGTATCCACCGCCCCAACCATAACGGTCGTAGTAAGAATTAGGTCCCCAAGCGTTCCAACCCCATGGATTGTTCCAGCCGTAACCAAAGTTTCCGTAGTAAAAAGGATTGTTCCAGATACTTCCGTAACCCCAGCCGCCGCCATAATAACCGCCGCCCCAGCCTAAGCCATAACCATTGCTCCAGCCTAAGCCCATGCCTAAGTAGTTTGATGGGCCATAGCTGCTGCCGTAGTAGTAATTATCGAAATATGGATCATAGTAGCCCTGCCAGCTGTAACCATTATAAAAACGGTTTATCCTGGATGAGTAATCCATATCGTAGTAGGGATTACTGGTACCGTAATATTCATCGTATTCTTGTTGACCCTGGCCTTGGCCCTGAGCCCTGGCTTGTTGTTGCGTTGGTACAGGAATTTCAACTTCCCTAGCTCTAGCTACAGAGTTGTAAACATCATCTGTTGACGCATTTTGAGCCAATTTTGATGTAGAGCATGATGCTGCCAACCCAGCGGCAGCAATCAGTACAATGGGTAAAAATTTAATTGGTTTCATTGTGCTTATATTTAGTTGTGTGTGTTATACGAATATAATAAAATGACTGCAAAAATAACTATTTATTTAGTCACAAAACCGATATAAAATAATTGATCGTATTTGTTAATCGTTTGTAGGCATAAATTTATAAATTTGCCGTCTAATTTTACACTTTTTAACACACAAATTACGTTCCAAATACATAACATGAGCAAAGAAATTACAAGCAGAGAAGCAGATTATTCCCAATGGTATAACGATATTGTTTTAAAAGCAGATTTAGCAGAGCACTCTGCTGTACGCGGATGTATGGTTATCAAGCCCAATGGCTATGCAATTTGGGAAAAAATGCAGGCCGTTTTAGATAAAATGTTTAAGGATACCGGGCACCAAAATGCTTACTTCCCGTTATTCATCCCAAAGTCATTTTTCTCTAAGGAAGCTTCTCATGTTGAGGGTTTTGCGACAGAATGTGCTGTTGTAACACACTACCGACTTAAAAATGATGGCAACGGAAACATTGTGGTTGATGAAACGGCAAAGTTAGAAGAAGAATTAATTGTAAGGCCAACTTCCGAAACCATCATCTGGAACACTTACAAAGGATGGATCCAATCGTACCGTGATTTACCGATTTTGATAAACCAATGGGCCAATGTGGTGCGTTGGGAAATGCGTACCAGGTTGTTTTTGCGTACCGCAGAGTTTTTGTGGCAAGAAGGACATACTGCACACGCTACAGCGGAAGAGGCCATTGAGGAAACAGAACGCATGCTGCATATTTATGCCGATTTTGCCGAAAACTGGTTGGCTGTTCCGGTAATCAGGGGACGTAAATCGCCGAATGAAAGATTTGCTGGTGCGTTAGATACCTATTGCATTGAAGCCTTAATGCAGGATGGTAAAGCCCTACAGGCTGGAACATCTCACTTTCTAGGTCAGAATTTTGCCAAAGCTTTTGACGTGAAATTTACCGGTAAAGATGGTAAGCTAGATCACGTTTGGGCTACATCGTGGGGGGTATCTACCCGCTTAATGGGTGCCTTAATTATGGCACACAGTGATGATTCTGGATTGATTATTCCACCAAAATTGGCACCTATACAAGTGGTTATTGTTCCGATTTATAAAAGCGATGAAGACCTGGCCAGGATTTCGGCTTATGTAAATGAATTGACCATGCGCTTAAAAGGAATGGGCATCTCTGTAAAATATGATGATAGAGATACACAGCGTCCAGGTTTTAAATTTGCAGATTACGAGTTGAAAGGTGTGCCGGTACGTATTGCCATTGGTGGACGTGATTTAGAAAATAAAACCGTAGAAATTGCCCGTAGGGATACCAAAGTTAAACAGACCGTACCTCAGGAAGGTTTAGATATTTACATTGTTAAGCTATTGGAAGATATCCAAAAAAGCATGTTCAATAAAGCATTGGCCTATCGCGATGAACACATTACCGAAGCCAATTCTTACCAAGAGTTTCAGGACCTGTTAGATACTAAGGCTGGTTTTATTTCGGCACATTGGGATGGAACACCAGAAACAGAGCAAAAGATAAAAGAAGAAACCAAAGCCACCATCCGTTGTATCCCATTGGATAATAAACTGGAAGATGGCGTTTGTATTTATTCGGGCAAGCCCTCTACACAGAGGGTGTTGTTTGCAAGAGCTTATTAGGTTAGTCTTGAGGCGAAAGTTGGGAGTCTTGAGTCTACTTGCAACCGCTTTTAAAATAAGTTAGCGTAGTTTTTAGCATGCTGCCCGCTAACGATTTAAATATTAATGTAAAATAGTATCAGAGATATAGATCTTCTGGAATCTTATCTCGATACTTGGTCCTTTATACCTTGATACTATAAAATGAAATTCGCAACCAAAGCTATACATGCAGGTCAAGAGCCTGATCCAACTACAGGTGCCGTAATGACACCGATTTACCAAACCTCTACCTACTGGCAAAAATCGCCTGGTGATAATAAGGGCTATGAATACTCGAGGGGCACAAATCCTACGCGTAAGGCTTTGGAAGATTGCTTGGCCGCATTGGAGAATGCTAAATACGGTCTGGCTTTTTCGAGCGGCATGGGCGCTACCGATGCTGTGCTGAAGCTGTTGCAACCTGGCGATGAAGTGATTACTGGAAACGATCTTTACGGAGGTTCTTACCGTATTTTTACCAAAATTTTTACCAAATACGGCATTAAGTTCCATTTTTTGGATCTTTCGAAGCCGGAAAATATATTGCCTTACATTAATGATAAAACCAAATTGGTTTGGATAGAAACACCTACCAACCCAACCATGCAGATTATTGATATTGAGGGGATAGCGAAAATTACCAAGGAAAAGAATTTGATTTTATCGGTTGATAATACTTTTGCTTCGCCATACCTGCAAAACCCAATTGATCTGGGCGCGGATATTGTGATGCACTCGGTAACCAAATACATTGGTGGCCACTCTGATGTGGTAATGGGTGCGCTGGTAACCAGCAATGAAACTTTATATAAAGATCTTTGGTTTATATACAATGCCTGCGGTGCAACACCAGGGCCACAAGATGCCTTTTTGGTGTTGAGGGGGATTAAAACGCTTCACCTGAGAATGAAGGCACATTGTGAGAATGGAGAACGGATAGCGCATTATTTAAAAAAGCATCCTAAGGTTGATAAAATTTATTGGCCTGGCTTTGAAGATCATCCTAACCATGATGTGGCCAAGAAACAGATGCGCGGTTTTGGTGGGATGATTTCGATTACCTTAAAAGGAGCTGATTTGGCCGAAACTTTTAGGATTTCATCGAATTTTAAAGTGTTTACCCTTGCCGAATCTTTAGGTGGGGTAGAATCGTTGATTAACCACCCCGCTACCATGACGCATGGCTCTATTCCGAAAGAAGAAAGAGAAAAAGTTGGTGTAACCGATAACCTGCTCCGTTTAAGTGTTGGGGTAGAGGATATCGACGATCTTTTGGAAGATCTGGAAAATGCACTGGCTTAAAAAAATAATAGCAATTAATAGATTGTCAATCATATTTATTTTATAAAAATCGATATGATTGACAGCCGCTCTGAGATCGTCATTTCGAGCGGAGTGCAACGCAGTCGAGAAATCTTTCTTAATAGTTCTCTCCATTCCTCTGCGCTCCATCCGATAGCTATCGGATCGAGATAACGGATTTTTTCTATAGGTATCTGTCAATGGTAGCCTGTCAAAGGAATTTATAAATGCGCTTCGACAGGCTCAATGCGACAAACAAAATCGAGACCTTAATATCACCTCTACAGATTAAATACCATGCAATTTTTAGAACTAAAGAATTTTCTCGATCACAAAGTAGAGCAATACAATCAACCCAATTTTATTGCCAACGATCCGGTTTGTATTCCACATCTTTTTGATCAGAAGCAGGACATAGAGATAGCGGGTTTCTTTGCAGCTGTTTTGGCCTGGGGACAGCGTAAAACCATTATCAATAAGTGCAGGGAACTGTTGGAAAGGATGGATAATGCCCCTTACGATTTTGTGCTTAACCATAGCGATGATGATTTGAGGCGTTTGTTAAATTTTAAGCACCGTACATTTAACGATACGGACCTACTGTATTTTATTGCTTTTTTTAAAATGCATTACAGTGCTTTTGAGAGTTTGGAGCAGGCATTTATCCCCCAAAATGATGTTTTCCGTTCCGATTATCTGGAAGTTGTTTCAAATGTAGGGGAAGTAGGCTACGCCTCGGCAGCCTGCCTTTCGCAACAGCTTCATTTTTCGATTGAAGAGGCCTTAAACCATTTTAGAGCTTATTTCTTCTCCATTACTGATTTTCCTAGCCGTACCAAAAAGCACATTTCCTCTCCTAAGCAGAAATCTACCTGCAAAAGGCTCAATATGTTTTTAAGGTGGATGGTGAGATCGGATGCTAAAGGTGTTGATTTTGGGATCTGGAACACGCTCCAGCCAAAAGATCTCATCTGTCCGTGCGATGTGCATGTGGATAGGGTAGGGCGTTTGCTTGGTTTAATCAATCGGAAGCAGACAGATTGGCTAACGGCTGTTGAGCTGACCGAAAATTTAAAGCAGTTCGACCCAGCTGATCCTGTTAAATATGACTTCGCTTTATTCGGCCTAGGAGTAGAAAAAGAATTTTAGCGCGTAAAATAGAGAAAAGCTAAAAAAAACTTTATTTTTTAATTCTATCTTCCTATACTTACGTTAATATTCTACTAGATTCAGTAGGATTCTGTCTATCCCAACAGTAATTTCTATGATCGCAGTCAATTTATCTGATGAAGACAGGTGGAAGAAATACAATAACTTTTCGCCCTTAGTCTCAATTTTTAAGAAATTTCATCCGCTCAACGATGAAATAGAAAAGCGTATCAATCAGCATACATTTCCAATCAGTTACAAGAAAAATAAGTACCTGGTATCTCCAGTAGACCGTAACAAATTCCTTTTTTTGATTGTGAAGGGTGTGGTTAGAGGTTTTATCAAAGATGGTAATAGCGAAATTACGACCTGGATTGCGAAAGAGAATGAGGTAGTGGGTACCATCATGAATCTATGGATAGATGGAGACTCAGAAGAGTATCTGCAGGCATTGGAGGATGTAGATTTAATTGCCATTCCGCATGTGCTGTCTGAATATCTGTACGAGAACTTTGCCGAAGCAAACATTGTTGGCCGGAAAATGATGGAGCAATATTACCGCTCGGCCGAAGAGCGTGCCTATTTATGCCGTATCTCATCAGCAGAGAAAAGATATAAAAGGTTTCTGGTTTCATTCCCTGATCTGATTAACAGGGTGTCGCTAAAGCACATAGCCTCTTTTTTAGCCATCAGGCTCGAAACGCTCAGTAGGATCAGGGCAAAGATTTAATTTCTTTTTTAAAATATTTTTTCGTTTTGCAGGCTTAAGATTCCACTAAATCTTAAGCCTGTTCTTTTTATTCATTATTTTTCCATTTTGGTTTTAATTCTGTAGTATTAATGATACTTGTGAACAGATAGTTGTTGATTATTATCAAAAAAGTACTCCCATTGGGCTCTCCTGCTTTGAAGTATAACTTTTATGTTTTCTTTTTTTAGTTACTTTGTAGTATTGATAATACAGGTTTTTACTGTTTATGTATAATTTTTAATCCCGGATTTTTGTGATTGAGGTATAAGATTAACAGTGAATAAAGCATCCCTTTGCCACCCGTAAAATTAACGTTTTTACAGTGTCTATCTCTTCAAATTGTTTTAGATCAGCTTAATAAGTAGCAGGTTTTATTGCATCAAAGGAGAAATTCTCTTTAAGAAACAACCGTTTTGGTCAGATTTTGTGCTCATCGAATGAGGTTATTAATATGCAGTAATTACCCTATTACTTCCGATTGGAAAAATGATTAAACTTATACAACGCCTACTCTCAAATTACAGGAAAGAAGCTATTCTTAAACTAATGATACTGTCATTATTTTTAGTCGCATCTTTTGCAACCGCTACTGCCCAAACATACAAAACGCATTACATTGCCCCAGCGCCATGGCAATATTGGAGCAGCGCAAATGAAATTATAGTTTCTACCAATACAGCTGGTACTTCTGCTACAATAAGCAAGAGTGATGGTACTGTGATTACAACCTTAACTCCAACACCTGGAAACCCGGCTGTTTACAGATTTGTGGGCGATCCGGTAGGTTTAACCAAAAATAGCTTAAATACGATACTTAACGGAGCGGGTATAATTGTAACCGGTAATAATCCTATTGCCGTAAACGTAAGAAACGTAGCTTCTGATGATGTTCCAACGGGCGCAGCAAGTAATACAAATGATCAGTACATCAAAGGAAATGCATCGTTATTCAGTTTTGGAGATGCTGCTGTTGGTAATGCTTTTAGGGTAGGTTACTATCGGGATGGTGATTTAAATGGTGTTGCTACAACGGTTTCTACCAAGCGCCCGGTTTACAGTGTTCTGGCTATAGAAAATAATACTACCGTTAAACTTAATGGCACAGCTATTACTACATTAAATGCAGGTCAGAGTTATATCTTACAGGCAACATTGGGCAGTTTGGTTGAAACATCAGGGCCAGCTGTAATGAATACCGGGGTAAACGTAGATGCACCTGAGGCTTGCGGTGATGGGGCTTACAATCCTGTTCCACCTGTTAGTTCTTTAGGTAATGAGTATGTGGTAATCAGGGGGAAAGGAAATAATACTGCTGAGCAAACAACAATTATTGCTACAGAAGCCAACACTACTGTAACGGTGATGAACTTCGACCATAGTGGGGTACTTCAATCAACCAATAACTATAATTTAATTGCTGAAGGAAGTTTTGTTACGTTTCCAAATGGTATTTCGACAGGCACAGGTACAGGTAATGTTCAAGTAGGGGATCCTTTTTCTGGATCGAGGATTGTAGCAACGAAAAATGTGGTTGCCTATTCTGGTACAGCGAACAATTGCGAGGTCGATATTGCTACTTTAGCACCTTTGAGTGCCTGTGGTGGTTCGTTAAAAGCAGAAACAGCGAAATTTAGGGCCAATAATTTAACCGACTTACCTTATTTTGCCTATGTAGTTACCAAAAGTCCTACAGATAAAATTTATTTAACCACCAATGGTGGTTCTCCTGCTTTTACCAGTACAGATATTGAAACTATTCCAGGGGTAGGGGTACGCAGGCAATTGGGAAGCACTGGTGCATATGCCATTGATTTTGATAACAGCAACATTGGCAATCCAAATTCATTTTTTATTAGTAGCAATAGCCGCTTAACAGTAGCTATGGTTCAATCGGGCGGAGGATTTTCGATGTCGAATTTTCTTTCACCATTTCCTGAAAAAGCATTAAAACCAACATATGCACAGGCAGATTGTGCTTCGGCTCTGTTAAGTGCCGATCCTAACAGTGTGGCTCCATTTCAATGGTATTTAAATGGAGTGGCAATTTCTGGTGCTAATTCATCTACTTACCGCGCTACGGTTTCTGGTTCTTATACCATTACTTCAACTTTAGATTGTGGGATGAGTTCGCAATCACTCCCGGTAACTATTGCTTTATGTAATATTGATCTGATCCTTAACAAAACGGTAGATAATGCATCGCCTGCAAAGGGGGGAACAGTAAACTTCACCATTACGGTTAAGAATTCGGATGTTGCGTCAGGGCAGGTTACTGGAACAGGTAATGCTATTGGTGTTTCAGCAACAGATGTTTTACCATCGGGCTATACTTATGTATCAAGCGTTGCCGCTGCCGGAACTTCATATAATCCAAGTACAGGTTTATGGTCTATCGGAAATTTATCTTCAGGCCAAACAGTTACCCTAACCATCAAGGCAAATCTGAACAGTTCCGGATCGTATACTAATACTGCAACAGTAACTGGTCCACAGGCTGATCCGGTATTATCAAACAACACGGGCTCAGCTAGTGTTAATCCAGTTGATATCGCCTTAACCTCGGGGGCAGGAACCGATGCGCAGTCTATCTGTGTGGGGGGCAGCACCGTCGCAATCCAGTATCTGATTACAGGTACACCAACAGTAACCGTAACTGGTTTAGGTATTTCAGGATTAACCTATGGTACTGCAACAAGTGGAGGGAACACCATTTTAACCATTAATCCAGGAACGGTAACAACAGCAGGAACTTATAATTATACGGTGAGGGCAGTTTATGCGCTCCCATCTACCACAATCATTAATGCTAAAGGTTCGATAGTGGTTAGCCCTGCAGCTACAACGCCTGTTTTTGCATTAGGCGCAACCTCAACACGCTGCCAGGGATACAGTGTGCAAACTTATTCGGCAACTGCAAGCAATACTACAGGAATTACTTATGCACTAAGTCCATCTAATGCTGGTGTAATTAATAGCTCAACAGGTGCGGTAACCTGGTCGGCCATTTATAATGGCACTGCTACAATAACGGCAACGGCTGCCAGTCCTTGTGGTGCACAAACGGCAACACATACCGTAACCATCAATTCTACCGGTACCATTACAGGAGGATCTACAGTATGTTCTGGTTCGAACGGAACGCTTACATTAACAGGGGCTCCGGCAACAGTAGTGCGTTGGGAATCTTCAACAGATAATGGCATCAGCTGGACTTCGATTGCGAATACCACCACAACCTTAAATTATACCAACATTCCGGTTACTACGATTTACAGGGCAATTGTTTCGGGCAATGGATGTACCAATGCCATTTCTGGCACGGCAACCGTAATGGTAACGCCACGTCCGGTAATAGCGAACCAAACTTACTATTTCTGTAAATCGGGCAGTTTTAATTTTGGTCCGGTTGATGTGCCTAACGGAACAACCTACACCTGGTCTGCTCCTGTAGTATCATCGGCTGATGTTACTGGTGGAACTTCCGGTACGGATCAGCTTTCGGTAAACCAAAGCTTAAATAATTCGGGTACAAGTTTACAAACGGCTACTTATACGGTTACACCAACTTACGCTTCTTGTGCTGGTAATCCTTTTACCATTACCGTATATTTGGTGCCGCCTTTAACGGCTTCAGCATCTGGTCAGACCATTTGTTCTTCAACTGCATTTAGTGTAACACCGAACAGCAATGTAAGCGGTACCACTTATACTTGGACAGCGGCTTTAAGTAACGGAACAGCATCGGGCTTCTCCAACCAGGCCAGTGCAGTTGCGGCACCAATTTCGCAAACTTTGATTAATACTTCTGGTGCTGATGCTACGGTTACGTATACCGTAACACCAGTTTATAACGGTTGCAGTGGTGCAACATTTACCTTTAATATATTAGTTAGAACAGCTACACCTGCGCCAACTGCGAGCAACCAAACTTTCTGCGAAATTGCCAATGCAACCGTAGCCAACTTAGTGGCCACCGGAACATCAGTTAAATGGTATACACAGGCCACCGGCGGAACAGCTTTAGCACCAGCCACAGCCTTAACCAACGGAACCTATTATGCAAGCCAGACTTTAAATGGCTGCGAAAGTGCAACACGTGCACAGATTACGGTAACCATAACCGCTACCGCTGCACCAACTGCGAGTAATCAGACTTTCTGCCAGATCGCCAATGCAACTGTAGCCAACTTAGTAGCCACCGGAACATCAGTTAAATGGTATACACAGGCCACCGGCGGAACAGCTTTAGCACCTGCCACAGCCTTAACCAATGGAACCTATTATGCAAGTCAGACTTTAAACAGCTGCGAAAGTGCAACACGTGCACAGATTACGGTAACCATAACCGCTACCGCTGCACCAACTGCAAGCAACCAGACTTTTTGCGAAATTGCCAATGCAACTGTAGCCAATCTAGTAGCTACAGGAACATCAGTTAAATGGTATACACAGGCTACCGGCGGAACAGCTTTGGCACCGGCCACAGCCTTAACCAACGGAACCTATTATGCAAGCCAGACTTTAAACAGCTGCGAGAGTGCAACACGCGCGCAGATTACGGTAACGATAAGCGCTACACCTGCACCAACTGCGAGCAATCAAACTTTTTGCGAAATTGCCAATGCAACTGTAGCCAACTTGGTAGCCACCGGAACATCAGTTAAATGGTATACACAGGCTACTGGCGGAACAGCTTTGGCACCGGCTACAGCCTTAACCAACGGAACCTATTATGCAAGCCAGACTTTAAATAGCTGCGAGAGTGCAACACGCGCACAGATTACGGTAACGATCTATCAAACGCCGAAAGGATTTAACGACACAAAGACTTTAGATTGTATAGGGAATTTCGCCTATAACCTTCAGTCTGATAATATAAACAATACAGCTAATGGAGGAAATTCAGTTGCTTCTTCATTTACCTGGACTGTAAATTCCAATACAAACGTAACAGGTGCAGCCAATGGATCAGGCAATACCATCAATCAAACTTTAATCAATACCAGTAATAGCGCACAAAACATTGTTTATACAGTAACGCCAAAGGCAACTGTAGCAGGTTCGTGCGTAGGAAATCCTTTTACCGTAACGGTTAATGTTCCTGTTTGTTCATCGCTATCGATAACCAAAGCTGCAGATGTAACTTCTGTTAATAAAGCCGGAAATGTAATCACCTATACGGTAACCGTAGCAAATACTGGAAATGCCAACCAAAATAATGTGGTGGTTAACGATCCGCTGGTTGGAGGGAACTTAAGTAATCCTGTAAAAACTGGAAATACTGATAATATTTTAGAAAAAGGAGAAACCTGGACTTACAGTGGATCTTATACTGTACTGCAGTCTGATTTAAATAACAATGGTAACCCAAGCAATAACTCAGGAAAAATTAGTAACACCGCAAGTGTTAAAACCACAGAGCTTCCAACTGCAAAAACAGCAATAGCTGATGTAAATCTAGTTGTAAGTCCTTCGGTTGCTTTGGTAAAAACATCAACACTGAATATTAACGGAAACTCGATCAATTACTTATTTACCGTTAAAAATACAGGTAATGTTACTTTGAGCAATCTGGTTGTAACCGATAGTAAAGTTACTGGAGCAATTACTTTAGCGGCTACAACACTGGCACCGGGAGCGAGCACAACAGCTACGGCATCATATACAATTTCTGCTACAGAAAAAGCTGCTGGATCAGTTACCAATACAGCTACAGTTAATGGCAAAAATCCACTGAACGGCAATGTTTCTGATGTTTCGGGAACAACAGAGAGCAATGATACGCAAACAGTAACCTATACAGGTGTATATGCGGTTGATGATCAAGGTACTTTAAATGGGGTAAGTGGTGGTGTTGCAGTTAATAATGTTTTGGTTAACGATAAGTTAAACGGTAACCAAGCTACTTTAGCTAATGTAACGATTAGTCAAATATCGAGCTCAAATCCAAACATATCTATCGATCCTGCTACGGGTAAAGTAAACGTTTTGGCAGGTACACCTGTTGGAGATTATACTTTGATTTATCAAATAGAGGATAAAGCAAACCCAGGCAACGTAAAACAAGCAACGGTTACAATTCACTTGGTTAGTGGCGCAATTTTGGCGAAAGACGATGCCGGTTCAGCGAACTCGGTAACAGGTGGAACGGCTGTAGCGAATGTACTTTCGAACGATACTTACAATGGAACTGCAACAGCACCGACATTAAACGATGTCACCATCACCAATGGCACCAACGACAGCAATGGCAAGGTAATGCTTAACCCTGCAACAGGCGCGGTAAGCGTGGCCGCGAATACCCCTGCAGGTGTTTACACTTTAACCTATACCATCACCGATAAACTGGATGCAAGCAAAACTTCTACCGCTACGGTAAAAGTGACTGTGGCTTCTGGGGCTATATTGGCCAAAGACGATGCCGGTTCAGCAAACTCTGTGACTGGTGGAACGGCTGTAGTGAATGTTTTAAGCAACGATACCTATAATGGAACCACGGCTGCTCCAACTTTGGCCGATGTGACCATCACCAATGGCACCAACGACAGCAACGGAAAGGTAACGCTCAACCCTGCAACAGGCGCGGTGAGCGTTGCGGCAAATACCCCGGCTGGTGTTTACACCTTGACTTATACCATTACCGACAAACTGGATGCATCGAAAACTTCTACCGCTACGGTAAAAGTAACGGTTGCTTCTGGCGCAATTTTGGCGAAAGACGATGCCGGTTCAGCGAACTCGGTAACAGGTGGAACAGCGGTAGCGAACGTACTTTCGAACGATACCTATAATGGAACCACTGCTGCTCCAACCTTGGCCGATGTAACCATCACCAATGGCACCAACGACAGCAACGGAAAGGTAACGCTCAACCCTGCAACAGGTGCGGTAAGCGTGGCCGCGAACACCCCGGCAGGTGTTTACACTTTGACTTACACGATTACCGATAAACTGGATGCAAGCAAAACTTCTACCGCTACGGTAAAAGTAACCGTGGCTTCGGGCGCAATTTTAGCGAAAGATGATGCCGGTTCAGCAAACTCGGTAAGCGGCGGAACGGCTGTAGCGAATGTACTTTCGAATGATACTTACAATGGAACCACTGCTGCTCCAACCTTGGCAGATGTCACCATCACTAATGGAACCAACGACAGCAATGGAAAGGTAACGCTTAACCCTGCAACAGGCGCGGTAAGCGTGGCCGCGAATACCCCGGCGGGTATTTACACCTTAACGTATACCATTACCGACAAACTGGATGCTTCGAAAACTTCTACCGCTACGGTAAAAGTGACTGTGGCTTCTGGCGCGATCTTGGCGAAAGACGATGTCGGTTCAGCGAACTCGGTAACCGGCGGAACGGCTGTGGCGAATGTACTTTCGAACGATACCTATAATGGAACCACTACTGCTCCAACTTTGGCAGATATAACCATCACCAATGGCACCAACGACATCAACGGAAAGGTAACGCTTAACCCTGCAACAGGTGCGGTAAGCGTGGCCGCGAATACCCCGGCAGGTGTTTACACCTTAACTTATACCATCACCGATAAACTGGATGCTTCAAAAACTTCAACCGCTACGGTAAAAGTAACCGTTGCTTCCGGTACGATTTTGGCCAAAGACGATGCCGGTTCAGCGAACTCGGTAACGGGCGGAACGGCTGTGGCGAATGTTTTAAGCAACGATACTTACAACGGAACTGCAACAGCGCCGACATTAAATGATGTGACCATCACCAATGGAACCAACGACAGCAATGGCAAGGTAACGCTTGACCCTGCAACAGGCGCGGTAAGTGTTGCCGCGAACACCCCTGCAGGCGTTTACACCCTGACTTATACCATTACCGATAAGCTTGATGCAAGCAAAATTTCTACCGCT
>NZ_JBPZIR010000016.1:0-4802 GCF_051857575.1 Pedobacter sp. GSP4
AGCGGGATTAGACACCGAATACAGAAAGGGTGGTATTTCAACGTTGGCTCCACGACGCCTGGCGACGCCGCTTCAAAGCCTCCCACCTATCCTACACATCCTGTACCCAATGTCAATGTTAAATTGTAGTGAAGGTGCATGGGGTCTTTCCGTCCCGTTGCGGGTACCCGGCGTCTTCACCGGGACCACAATTTCACCGAGCTCATGGCTGAGACAGCGCCCAGATCGTTACACCATTCGTGCAGGTCGGAACTTACCCGACAAGGAATTTCGCTACCTTAGGACCGTTATAGTTACGGCCGCCGTTTACTGGGGCTTCGATTCAATGCTTCTCCTTGCGGATGACATCCCCTCTTAACCTTCCAGCACCGGGCAGGTGTCAGGCCTTATACCTCATCTTTCGATTTTGCAAAGCCATGTGTTTTTGTTAAACAGTCGCCTGGGCCTTTTCACTGCGGCTGACATTGCTGTCAGCGCCCCTTCTCCCGAAGTTACAGGGCCATTTTGCCGAGTTCCTTAGCCATGATTCACTCGAGCACCTTAGAATCCTCTTCCCGGATACCTGTGTCGGTTTGCGGTACGGGTTTTTATAACCTGGAGCTTAGCGGTTTTTCTTGGAAGTCTGATTACCTGCACTATCCACTCAGCCGAAGCCTTGCGGTACTATCAGCGTTCAGCACACTCGGCGGATTTGCCTACCAAATGTATACCTACAGCCTTCAACGATCTATTCCGTCAGATCGCGGCAGTGTCACTACTCCGTCCCCACATCGCAGTTATAAAAAGTACTGGAATATTAACCAGTTGTCCATCGAATTTCCCCTTCGGGTTCTCCTTAGGTCCCGACTGACCCTGATCCGATTAGCGTTGATCAGGAAACCTTATCCTTTCGGTGGGCGGGTTTCTCGCCCGCCTTATCGTTACTTATGCCTACATTTGCTTTTCTAGAAGCTCCAGCACCCATTACCAGATACCTTCGCTGCCGCTAGAATGCTCCCCTACCGATATATTTCAATCCCATAGCTTCGGTGTACAGTTTAATGCCCGTTTATTATCCATGCCCGATCGCTCGACTAGTGAGCTGTTACGCACTCTTTAAATGAATGGCTGCTTCCAAGCCAACATCCTAGCTGTCTGTGCAATCGGACCTCGTTAGTTCAACTTAACTGTAACTTGGGGACCTTAGCTGATGGTCTGGGTTCTTTCCCTCTCGGCGCGTGACCTTAGCACCCCGCGCCTCACTGCCGGTTATATTATATAGCATTCGGAGTTTGTCTGGATTTGGTAGGATTTGACTCCCCCGCACCCAATCAGTAGCTCTACCTCTATATAACTCTACACCGACGCTGTTCCTAAAAACATTTCGGGGAGTACGAGCTATTTCCCAGTTTGATTAGCCTTTCACCCCTACCCACAGATCATCCGGAAACTTTTCAACGTTTATCGGTTCGGTCCTCCAGTACGTGTTACCGCACCTTCAACCTGTCCATGGGTAGATCACAAGGTTTCGCGTCTACCTCCTCTGACTATACGCCCTGTTCAGACTCGCTTTCGCTTCGGATCCGTGCCTGAAGCACTTAACCTTGCCAGAGAAGAGTAACTCGTAGGCTCATTATGCAAAAGGCACGCCGTCACGCCACCTGGACGCTCCGACCGCTTGTAAGTACACGGTTTCAGGTTCTATTTCACTCCCCTGTTCGGGGTTCTTTTCACCTTTCCCTCACGGTACTGGTTCACTATCGGTCTCTCAGGAGTATTTAGCCTTACCGGATGGTGCCGGCAGATTCCCACAAGGCGTCTCCGACCTCGCGGTACTCAGGATACTACTAGGCTAGCATTCTATACGTGTACTGGGCTATCACCATGTACCGCCGGGCTTCCCATCCCGTTCCACTTCTGTTTGCTAATACCACATCGTAGTCCTACAACCCCAACATTGCCGTAACAATATTGGTTTGGGCTCTTTCCCTTTCGCTCGCCACTACTCAGGAAATCATTGTTATTTTCTCTTCCTCTGCTTACTTAGATGTTTCAGTTCGGCAGGTTTGCTCATTATATGTGACTAGTCTTCAACTAGCCGGGTTGCCCCATTCGGAAATCTTCGGATCAGTTCCTATTTGCAAATACCCGAAGCTTATCGCAGCTTATCACGTCCTTCATCGCCTCTGAGAGCCAAGGCATCCCCCGTGTACTCTTTATTACTTTCTTCTACTCATGCGCCTTTTGCGCCGCATGGTATGCTTTTTTGCTCTTGTTATGATGTCTCATTCCCGACTTTACGTCGGGAGAGCACAAACACAACAGTCGCCTATTGTTGTTTGCTCTTCTTTTTTAACTTCTTCCAATATGTCAAAGAACTTTACTGTGGCTGAAGGGGGAAGGTATAAGGGTGGAGGGTTTCATGTGCCCTGACCCAAGCTTCCGTTCAGCTACGTTAGTAAAAAACTGCGGTCTCGAACCGTTTCTGATGTATTTTTACATCCGTGCCCCGTGGCGTTTCTTCTTTCTTAATGATGTCAATGTATATTACCGATCCAGGCAATTCCTTATTTTTTTGTTGCGGTTTGTATTGGCTATGGGTTATACCCTTAAGCCTTCTACCTTTAAACCCTCAACCTTTAATGGTGGAGAATAACGGAGTCGAACCGTTGACCTCCTGCGTGCAAGGCAGGCGCTCTAGCCAGCTGAGCTAATCCCCCAAAAGTCAGTTATCAGTTTGCAGTTATCAGTTTGCAGTAATTTAAAACTGTCAACTGTAAACCGCCAATTGTAAACTTCAATGTAGTCCCGTCCAGATTTGAACTGGAGACCCCTACATTATCAGTGTAGTGCTCTAACCAGGCTGAGCTACGGGACTGTTGTTTCAAGGCAAGCGCTTTGTCGCAGTATATAGTACCTTACCGCTACTGCTCCCTTTTTGGCTTCCCCTTCATTAGTCCGTTAAGCCTGCCCTTATAGCAGCCCACCGTTTTCTTCTGGGTGTTTCTTTTTTTCTCTTTTAGTATAAAGTAGTAAGTATCGTGTATCAGGACCTTAAGCCTTCAAACCTTTAACCTTCTACCTTATCTGAAATATCATGTTGCGAGGCGGGCAGGTGATCCTGCTCCAGAAAGGAGGTATTCCAGCCGCACCTTCCGGTACGGCTACCTTGTTACGACTTAGCCCCAGTTACCGGTTTTACCCTAGGACGCTCCTTGCGGTTACATACTTTAGGTACCCCCAGCTTCCATGGCTTGACGGGCGGTGTGTACAAGGCCCGGGAACGTATTCACCGCGTCATTGCTGATACGCGATTACTAGCGAATCCAACTTCATGGGGTCGAGTTGCAGACCCCAATCCGAACTGTGAATGGCTTTGTGAGATTCGCATCATATTGCTATGTAGCTGCCCTCTGTACCATCCATTGTAGCACGTGTGTAGCCCCGGACGTAAGGGCCATGATGACTTGACGTCGTCCCCTCCTTCCTCTCTGTTTGCACAGGCAGTCTGTTTAGAGTCCCCATCATTACATGCTGGCAACTAAACATAGGGGTTGCGCTCGTTGCGGGACTTAACCCAACACCTCACGGCACGAGCTGACGACAGCCATGCAGCACCTAGTTTCGTGTGATTGCTCACTTATCCATCTCTGGATAATTCACTAACTTTCAAGCCCGGGTAAGGTTCCTCGCGTATCATCGAATTAAACCACATGCTCCTCCGCTTGTGCGGGCCCCCGTCAATTCCTTTGAGTTTCACCCTTGCGGGCGTACTCCCCAGGTGGAACACTTAACGCTTTCGCTTAGCCGCTGACTGTGTATCGCCAACAGCGAGTGTTCATCGTTTAGGGCGTGGACTACCAGGGTATCTAATCCTGTTTGATCCCCACGCTTTCGTGCCTCAGCGTCAATAAGACCATAGTAAGCTGCCTTCGCAATCGGTGTTCTGAGACATATCTATGCATTTCACCGCTACTTGTCTCATTCCGCCTACCTCTAGTCCATTCAAGCCCATCAGTATCAAGGGCACTGCGATAGTTGAGCTACCGTCTTTCACCCCTGACTTAACAGGCCGCCTACGCACCCTTTAAACCCAATAAATCCGGATAACGCTTGGATCCTCCGTATTACCGCGGCTGCTGGCACGGAGTTAGCCGATCCTTATTCTTCCGGTACATTCAGCACATTACACGTAATGTGGTTTATTCCCGGATAAAAGCAGTTTACAACCCATAGGGCAGTCTTCCTGCACGCGGCATGGCTGGTTCAGAGTTGCCTCCATTGACCAATATTCCTTACTGCTGCCTCCCGTAGGAGTCTGGTCCGTGTCTCAGTACCAGTGTGGGGGGCCATCCTCTCAGATCCCCTAGTCATCGTCGCCTTGGTGGGCCGTTACCCCGCCAACTAGCTAATGACACGCATGCCCATCTTCATCCCATAAATGTTTGATCATTGGATAATGCCATCCTGTGATTTTATGCGGTATTAATCCGGATTTCTCCGGGCTATCCCCCAGATAAAGGTAGGTTGCATACGCGTTACGCACCCGTGCGCCACTTTCTCATCCAGCAAGCTGCATGATATCGTTCGACTTGCATGTATTAGGCCTGCCGCTAGCGTTCATCCTGAGCCAGGATCAAACTCTCCATTGTAAAATGTTGTTTTTGATTCTGACCAGTTTTAACTATCGTTAAAAATAGTCTTCTTTTGTGTTGTCTGTCAGACACCACCTTTAAAATAAAGCCGTTAACCATGTACTTCGGTCAGTACTCCATTAAACCCGCTTTCGCTACATTGACATCTCTTTTAAGAACTTGTTCGGC
>NZ_JBPZIR010000017.1:0-2379 GCF_051857575.1 Pedobacter sp. GSP4
TCTTTTTTCTGTTTGCCTTGTGCGGCATCCGCCGCTTTAGCTTTTTTGCCCTTCCTTTCGGTTGGGAGTGCAAAGGTAAGGATCTTTTTTAAACTTCCAAATAAAATAATTTTTATTTTTTTGCTTCCTTTTTTCCCTTTACCCTTATTTCAATATGCCGGTCTTATCCGGCTTTCCATCCTTCCGGACGGGGCTGCAAAGGTAGCAATCTTTTTCTCTCCCGCAAACATTATTTTAAAATAAATGCCGCTCCAATTATCACCAGACCACCTTTTCAACCCAACCGTTTCCTCCGAAGCGGGATGCAAAGGTAGAAAAATTATCTGCCCCTGCAAAGGATATTTCCTTTTGGAAAGGCGATTTTAAGTAAACACATGGTTTTCAGCCGGAAAAAGTTTTGGCCCTGCCAAAACTTTTTGCCGTAATGGGTGTTTAGGGGCTTTTTTAAACCTATCAGGTTTAGTTCGTATTGATATTGTTTTTCTTTTAATGGCCCCATTGAGGGCTACGCCGTTTAAAAACCTGATAGGTTTGCCCAGCAGGAGCATACCTTATTGTAGCACCGAAACTGCTTTTCTGAAAAAGAAAACAACATTATATTATATCTAGATAGCTATCCTTAAAGGAACCGAGTTAATGTATATAAATAACTCTTTCTAAAATCTACAGGTTATAATAGTATAAATATCTACAATTATCCTAAAACCATAATATTGTAGCGTTCGGATATTAGCCTTATATTATTTTTTAATTAGGCCAAGCAGTTTTTTCCCAGCGGTTAAAACAAGTACCAAAGCTAAACCCGTAATCAAACCAAATAAAAATTCTCTAAGAATACCTGGCAATCCGGCAAGAATATGATGCAGGAAATCGATATTATGTGCAAAAATTCCTCCAGAAACTAAAATCAATGCTATCGTTCCTACAACACTTAAAATTTTAATGATTGCAGGTAAAGATTGAATCAATAGTTTACCAATAAGTTTAAGAATTCCCTTTTCCCCTGATGCCTTAATCAATCGATAACCTAGATCATCCATCCTAACAATAAGCGCTACAATTCCGTAAACGCCAATAGTAGCCAACACCGCTACTACAGAAACAGTCATGATCTGTATAAAAAGTTTTTCTTCCAATACGCTTCCGAGCGCAATGATCACAATCTCTATCGAAAGGATAAAATCGGTGGTAATAGCAGACCGCACTTTTTTCTTTTCTTCGTCTCCTCCTTCCTGAATGACATCCCTGGCTTCTACCACAGTAGGTTTCTTATGAAAAAAGTATTCTACAACCTTTTCAACTCCTTCATACGCCAAATAAAGTCCTCCCAGCACCAGTACTACTTTGATGGCTATCGGGAAAAATACATTGAGGATAAGGGCGATCGGAACAATGATTAATTTATTTATAAATGATCCCTTTGTTATGGCCCAAAGTACAGGGAGTTCCCGCGAAGACAAAAAGCCAGTGGATTTCTCTGCATTCACCGCCAGGTCATCTCCTAAAATACCAGCTGTTTTTTTTGCTGCAACTTTCGCCGTCACGGCTACATCATCCATCAAAGCACCTATATCATCTAAAATTGCAAAAAAACCTGAAGCCATATTTTATTTATTAATGTCCGAAAATATCAATTCCTTTTCATATTCAGGTCATCCCACTAAAATCTTTAA
This sequence comes from Pedobacter sp. GSP4, assembly GCF_051857575.1. Classification (NCBI taxonomy): domain Bacteria; kingdom Pseudomonadati; phylum Bacteroidota; class Sphingobacteriia; order Sphingobacteriales; family Sphingobacteriaceae; genus Pedobacter; species Pedobacter sp. GSP4. The sequence goes on from NZ_JBPZIR010000017.1 coordinate 1,674, forward strand.
GCTGAAAAACGTTTGTTAACATGAAAGAGAAGCAATAAAGCCTGTTGGCCAAGCTAAAGCACTACTACACTTTCTCTTTTTTGAAGCGCAAAACCTGTGTTTATGGTAAAGTTTCTGTCCCGCTGTGCGTTTCAATCCTTTTGGAGGTTTTCGGTGTAAACGGGTTTAATTGCCAACCAAAAGGGATTTCCACTGCCATCAGGGCTATTTAACTTCTGATGGGGTGAATATTTACGGAACATTGTTCTGCGGTGATCAGCGTAATCTGAGGGAAAACAACAGTAAAAGCTATTCACTGCTCCCGTTGACCATTAAGGAATTAAGAACATTAAGAAAGCCTGCCATATCAGCCTAACCTGTGGGGAAACCAATAAATATTATCGGATTTCACTGCCTCCGACCATTAGGGGATCAAGGACATTGAGGATCTTTCATCACCTGCGCTGTTAAACCTGAGAAAAAACTTAATCTTCTTAACTCCTTAATGGTTTAAAAGCTTAAAGGAAAAAGACCAGGGCCTAAAGCTGTTGTATTCCATTTTTCGCGTTGGTCTTTAAGCTTTCGTCTTTATGCTTTTTGCCAAAAATGCCATAAAACAAGAAAACCCTCCAATATTTCTATTGAAGGGTTTCTCTTTAAGATCTGGCACCGACCTACTCTCCCACGTGTTACCGCAGTACCATCGGCTCTGGTGGGCTTAACTTCT
>NZ_JBPZIR010000018.1:0-2365 GCF_051857575.1 Pedobacter sp. GSP4
GGTATACGTTAAGGTGTAAATACCCGCCGGGGTATTCGCGGCCACGCTTACCGCGCCTGTTGCAGGGTTAAGCGTTACCTTTCCATTGCTGTCGTTGGTTCCATTAGTGATGGTGACATCTGCTAAAGTTGGCGCAGTTGTGGTGCCATTATAATTGTCGTTCGCTAATACGTTTGCGACAGCTGTTCCGCCGGTTACCGAGTTCGCTGAACCGGCATCGTCTTTGGCCAATACTGCACCAGAAGCAACCGTTACTTTTACCGTAGCGGTTGAGGTTTTGCTCGCATCCAGTTTATCGGTAATCGTGTAAGTTAAAGTGTAAACACCTGCCGGGGTATTCGCGGCCACGCTCACCGCGCCTGTCGCTGGGTTAAGCGTTACCTTGCCATTGCTGTCGTTGGTGCCGTTGGTGATGGTGACATCATTTAATGTCGGTGCTGTTGCAGTTCCATTGTAAGTATCATTCGAAAGTACGTTCGCTACAGCCGTTCCGCCCGTTACCGAGTTCGCTGAACCGGCATCGTCTTTAGCCAAAATTGCGCCTGAAGCCACGGTCACTTTTACCGTAGCGGTAGAAGTTTTACTTACATCAAGTTTATCGGTAATCGTGTAAGTTAAAGTGTAAACACCAGCCGGTGTATTCGCGGCCACACTTACCGCGCCTGTTGCAGGGTCAAGCGTTACCTTGCCGTTGCTGTCGTTGGTTCCATTGGTGATGGTCACATCTGCCAAGGTTGGAGCAGCAGTGGTTCCGTTGTAAGTATCGTTTGAAAGTACGTTTGCTACAGCCGTTCCGCCGGTTACCGAGTTCGCTGAACCGGCATCGTCTTTCGCCAATATTGCGCCAGAAGCCACGGTCACTTTTACCGTAGCGGTAGAAGTTTTGCTTGCATCAAGCTTATCGGTAATGGTATAAGTTAAGGTGTAAACGCCTGCAGGGGTGTTCGCGGCCACGCTCACCGCGCCGGTTGCAGGGTCAAGCGTTACCTTGCCATTGCTGTCGTTGGTGCCGTTGGTGATGGTGACATCTGCTAAAGTTGGCGCAGTTGTGGTGCCATTATAATTGTCGTTCGCTAATACGTTTGCGACAGCTGTTCCGCCGGTTACAGAGTTTGCTGAACCGGCATCGTCTTTCGCTAAAATTGCGCCTGAAGTAACCGTTACTTTTACCGTAGCGGTAGAAGTTTTCGAAGCATCCAGTTTATCGGTAATCGTGTAAGTCAAAGTGTAAACACCTGCCGGGGTATTCACGGCCACGCTTACCGCGCCTGTTGCAGGGTTAAGCGTTACCTTGCCATTGCTGTCGTTGGTGCCGTTGGTGATGGTTACATCTGCCAAGGTCGGAGCAGCAGTGGTTCCGTTGTAAGTATCGTTGCTTAAAACATTCGCTATAGCCGTTCCACCGGTTACCGAGTTCGCTGAACCGGCATCGTCTTTCGCTAAAATTGCGCCTGAAGCAACAGTTACCTTAATAGTAGCGGTTGAAGTTTTCGAAGCATCCAGTTTATCGGTAATGGTATAGCTCAAAGTGTAAACACCTGCCGGGGTATTCACGGCCACGCTTACCGCGCCTGTTGCAGGGTCGAGTGTTACCTTGCCATTGCTGTCGTTGGTGCCATTGGTGATGGTGACATCATTTAATGTCGGTGCTGTTGCAGTTCCGTTGTAAGTATCGTTGCTTAAAACATTCGCTACAGCTGTTCCGCCGGTTACCGAGTTCGCTGAACCGGCATCGTCTTTCGCTAAAATTGCGCCTGAAGCAACCGTTACTTTTACCGTAGCGGTTGAAGTTTTAGAAGCATCCAGTTTATCGGTAATGGTATACGTTAAGGTGTAAATACCCGCCGGGGTATTCGCGGCCACACTTACCGCGGCTGTTGCAGGGTTAAGCGTTACCTTTCCGTTGCTGTCGTTGGTGCCATTGGTGATGGTGACATCTGCTATAGTTGGCGCAGTTGTGGTGCCATTATAATTGTCGTTCGCTAATACGTTTGCGACAGCTGTTCCACCAGTTACCGAGTTAGCCGAACCAGCATCGTCTTTCGCCAAAATCGAGCCTGAAGCCACCGTCACTTTTACCGTAGCGGTAGAAGTTTTCGAAGCATCCAGTTTATCGGTGATGGTATAGGTCAAAGTGTAAACGCCCGCCGGGGTATTCCCAGCCACGCTTACCACTGCTGTTGCAGGGTTAAGCGTTACCTTGCCATTACTGTCGTTGGTGCCGTTGGTGATGGTCACATCTGCCAAGGTTGGAGCAGCAGTGGTTCCGTTGTAAGTATCGTTTGAAAGTACATTCGCAACAGCCGTTCCGCCGGTTACCGAGTTCGCTGAACCGGCATCGTCTTTCGCCAAAATTGCGCCCGAA
>NZ_JBPZIR010000019.1:0-1305 GCF_051857575.1 Pedobacter sp. GSP4
ATGATTGTTATGATAAAAACAAATTTTAAGCAGCTATATTATAATTGTTTTTATAGCTCTCCTGGTTTTTTATAACTGCTGCAACTCTGAGCGCTATTTTGTTTCTGACCGCGTTAATTATGCTCATGCTATGCTTCCCTTGAGCCTTTTTTCTGTTGTAATATGTTCTGAATTCCTGATTGTGCTGTATCAGGGATAATGCACACATATGCAGCAGCCTTTTGAGTTCTTTATTGGCCATGCGGTGTACCCTAGGCTTACCTTTGATACTTATACCGCTGGTCTGTTCAAATGGAGCGACCCCTGCATAACAGGCCAGTTCCTTTCCACTGGGCTTCCCAACAAAATTCCCCGTGCAGCCAATCAAGTACACCGCCACCACATGCCCTATACCAGGAATACTGGTCAACAGTTTGTAGTTCCGCTTGAAGTCCTGATTTCCGTTGATGATCTTCTTGATCTGATCTTCGAGGTTTTTGATGGACTTGACTATACCATCAATTGCATTTTTAAGTGCTTTTTCAATTAGTTTTTGATGTTCTTTCCCATTAACATTACCCAGTTCTTTTACTGATACGCTAATACCAGACTTTTGTTTGAGCAGTTTTGTCCTGGCTGATACGAGATCTTTCAATAGCATCAGCTCGGGATCCAGGGCAGCTGTAGCGCTTAGCCCATCCGCTTCCTTGAACGCATAACTGCATAAACGGATACTGTCTATCTTATCGTTTTTGCCCCTGGTTATCCCAAAACTCCATTTGATGTGGGCGGCATTGCCGATGTGGATGGGCAGGTTCCTGTTGCTGCAGAAAGTCCATATCAGACGGTGGTAGATCCCGGTATTTTCCATCACAACAAGAGAATCCTCACTGAATGTTAGCTTGTGCAATTTCAGCCACTTCTCAAACAGTTTAATTCCTGATGCCGTGTTGTCAAAGCGTGCAGTTTCTATCCCTTGTTTCACATGGTTTACAACAGCCATCAATGCAACATCAAAGTAGGGTTTGGACACATCGATCCCGATAAAAAATTTTGTAGTGACAATCACCATGTTATTTTTTTTATGTTTGCAATAGTTACCTAAATTTTACCCCATCGATCCTAGTCCTTAATAATGGGGAATACCCTAATTGTTATCTGGTCACTAAGGGAAAAAACGGTAGCGGATTGCATCATCTCTTAGGCATAAAAACCTTGACGACATTTTAATGTGCCGCTACCGCTTTAGGTAATCTGATTAATAATTTAAGCAAATTAAATATTTGTAATCCTTAAAATAAAAGACCAATACAAATCTAAAGGACG
>NZ_JBPZIR010000002.1:0-872357 GCF_051857575.1 Pedobacter sp. GSP4
GCATAATTAACGCGGTCAGAAACAAAATAGCGCTCAGAGTTGCAGCAGTTATAAAAAACCAGGAGAGCTATAAAAACAATTATAATATAGCTGCTTAAAATTTGTTTTTATCATAACAATCATTTCGAGCGGACCCGATAGCTATCGGGTGTAAGGTAGTCGAGAACCACGAAGTGCTCAGCGAAGCTAAATCTGTGTCTATAGTTTCACCGCCAATGAAAAATTGGCTGGCTCCATCCGATAGCTATCGGATCAAAATAACGGTTCTTCTATTGGGCTGTTAATGGTAACATAGCGAAGACCTTGGCATTTAAATAAACTATGAGTAATTTTAAGCTCTTTCTGAATAATTTTAACCAAATATTTTTCTCCTGATGCTATGAAAGTAGATTACATTGCGTTATCTGTTCCGGTATTTTTCATCCTGATAGGTATAGAACTGGCTTATAATTTCTATAAAAAGCTAAACTATTACCGGCTTAACGATAGTATTGCAAACCTCAGTCAGGGGATTGGTCAGCAGCTTACGGGCATATTTATGAAAACGGCGCTGTTTTTTGGCTATAAATACATTTTTGAACATTGGCGTTTTTTCGAACTGCCTAAAACCATTTGGATTTGGATACTTTTATTCATTGGCGTCGATTTTTTTTATTATTGGTTTCACCGGATGAGCCACCAGGTCAACGCACTCTGGGCAGCCCATATTGTTCACCACCAATCAGAAGAATATAATTTAACCGTAGCCTTACGCCAAAGCTGGTTTCAAGGGTGGTTTAGCTGGGTGTTTTATTTGCCTTTGGCTTTTGTCGGTTTCGATCCGATTATGTTTTTAACGTTGAGTTCGTTTAATACCTTATATCAGTTTTGGATACATACCAGGGCCATTAAACGTATGGGATTTTTGGAGTACATCTTAAATACGCCTTCGCACCATCGGGTACACCACGGCTCTAATCCAAAGTACATTGATAAAAACCATGCAGGTACGCTAATTATCTGGGACAGGCTTTTCGGCACTTTTCAAAAAGAAGAAGAAGAGGTTTATTATGGTATAACCAAACCTTTGGCAAGTTGGAACCCGGTTTGGGCCAATCTTCATTACTGGGACGACCTGATCAAAACGGCTAAGGAATCGCCTAAAATGAGTGATAAAATTAAAGTGTTTTTAAAGCCTCCGGGTTGGTTTCCGGCACATTTGGGCGGTTTTCAGCAGGCACCAGAAATTAACGCCGAAAAATACAGGAAGTACAACCCAGAGTATCAATCCAAACTAACAGGCTATGTGCTGGCACAATTTGTTGTAGCTTTGGCCGCAGGTTCGGCCATATTATTTTCGTATGCTAAAATGGAATCGCTTTCCTTAATATCGGCAACGGTGTTTACTTTACTCACCTTAATTACCTGCGGCGCTTTGTTAGAGCAAAAACAATGGCAGGTTAAATTCGAATATTTTAGGCTGATATTTAGTATCTTATTGTTATTGCTGCTGAAATTTCCTGTCGGATATCAAGTAATTTTTGTTGGCATCCAGTTAATATCCGTAATTTGGTTTTTCAATTTGCAAAAGGCAAACCCCAATTCCGATGAAGACTAAATTATTTTCATTTATTTTTTTTCTAGTTTTTGTAGTTCAGCTATATGCCGAATATGTAGGCAATACCCAGTTGCGGAGTTTCTCTAAACCACTTATTGTAGTGATACTTTTGATCTGGCTTTATCTGGAAACCAATTTAAAAGGCCGTTTTCACAAAAGGATTTTCACCGGACTTATTTTTGCCTGGTTGGGAGATGTTTTATTGATGATGCAAAGTGAACATCCCAGCTTTTTTATTTATGGCCTAGTTGCTTTTTTGGTTTGCCATATATTTTACATCAGGGCATTTACGTTAGATCATAAGTCCAATCCAAAGCATAAAACACCTTATTTTTTGTGGGCTGTAGGCGTATTTGCCATCTTTTGCTCGGGTTTGTTTTTTTACCTGCAGCCAATGCTTGGGGCCATGCAGTTTCCGGTTTTAATGTATGCTATTATCATTACGGTAATGGCTATAATGGCTGTTAACCGCTACGGCAAGGTGAATATTTTTAGTTTTAAATTGATTTTGTATGGGGCCTTATCTTTTCTGCTATCTGATAGTGCCTTGGCTGTAAACAAATTTGCCCAGCCTTTTCCGCAGGCCGGCGCATTAATTATGGCCAGTTACATGGTTGCGCAATACCTTATTGTTTACGGTACAATTGCGCGCAAGCTGGTGGTAACAAGAACCGAAATTTAAGCCTTCTCAATCTATAAAGCTGATATAAGTAGCTTATGGCTAGCAGGTATTGCAAGCTGCTCATCCATCCATGCAGAAACCTTTCTAAAAATTGTCATCCGTATTTTTTATTTCTAGTTCATATCACGGGATTATTGCTGAAATCAAAAAATATTTTCCCCGTGTATTATTAATAATGCGCTTTTTTGGGCTGTTTGAGCCTTTTTTATGCATTTTTCGCCGAGTTTTAGTGCTGTTTTGGTGAAAATATAAATTGCCGTGACCAAAAAACTCGAATTATTCCCCTAAGCTATTTTAAACAATTGATAATTAGGCTGTTAATAACTAGGTTTTTCGTCGATTGATTTCTAGGAAATAAGTGCTTAAATAATTTGCAATAGGCCATTTTTATTCCTTTTTTATTGTTGATAACTTTTTTTTAAAATGTTAATAACTATAGCGGTTTTCCTATCTAAGTTTATGTTAATCGTTTGATTACCAAACAAATCTGCTCAACTTTTTTATCTATGATTAACACTGCTTTGGACTTCCTTTCGAGAGAAATAAATGGATATTTAAACCATATTGCCAACACAGCAAATGATGATTTTATTGTGGTGAGTAGCATTGTTTCGGAGGGTAAACTGGCCATTCCCGAAAAAACAATGGGCATAACTTTAATGAACATTGAAGAGGATAGGGCCATCAAAGATCAGCGCGTTACCGTGAAGAACATGATGGGTGAAATAGAAACCCGTAATCCGGATATTTACCTGAACCTGTACGTACTCATTTCTGCAAATTTTAACCAGGCCGGTACGGAATCGCCAACATTGGATTATTTGGAAGGCTTAAAAAAGCTTTCGCAGGTAATTTCCTTTTTTCAAAGCAAAAATGTATTTACCCAAGCCAATTCCCCTTTACTGGCCACTATGGATAGCAACATAGAACGTTTAAGTGCTGAGCTTTTTAGCTTCAATTTTGAACAGATGAATCATTTTTGGAGCATTATAGGGCATAGTTACCTGCCTTCGGTTTTATACAAAATAAGGATGATTACCGTACAGGAAAATGTTCAATTGGTGCCAGATGGAATAGTGGAAAATATTTTATTAAACACAAAAACCAAGTTATGACGGCTTATCGCAAATTGCTTTCAGTTAATGTGCAGCACAATTACTACGAAGATAATTTGTGTAACGATTTGCGCTTTGTGCCCACCATGGCCTCACAAAAAACAATGGTTAACCAGCGCTGGTTGCTAAAAGCCTTTAACAGCGGTTTTAATGTAATTACCGAAGTAGGCGATAATTTAAAAACTAAAATAGTATTTGCTGATACGACACTGCAGTTTGGCATTTTTCTTAACCAGGCCGCAAAGTTTTTGGGTATTACACAGCTCAATGAAACGGCTCCTGATAAGGAATTTTTAAGCAATAAAAAGATCTACTTTTCGAATAATGCCTTAAATCCTGATCTTAAATACCAGATTATAGACGGGATTGTGGGCGATTTAATGAATTTGACTTTTACCCTTCCGCCGGCCAATACCGGGGCTACGTTAAGGGTAAATTCATCAACCACAAATAACCTGGTCATTGCCTTCGATACCGATGGGCAGCCCGTTAGTGGTCCGTATAAAATTGCAGTGAATAGCAGTGACTTTTTTGAAAAACTGCTGGATATGAGCCGATTGCCGGATGGCCTGTACAGTATATCGATTAAAAATGCAGCCGATACCGGAAATGATTTATTGAGCTATAAAATTTTTAAAAGCAATACTTTAAGTGCCCAATCCATTTTTGGGGTACTCGAATTAAAGCTGCCTGCAAGCAATGCCGCAGTTACGGAAACCAAGTTTTTCATCCGTTTTTTAAGGAAATCTACCATCTGGAAATACTATGTGGTTAACCAAAGCGGTATAGATCTGGATGATTTTGACCTGCTGGTAAAAGATAAAAGCTTAGATGGTACACCGAGCGGAAACCCGGTTTATGCTAAATATACCTTTGCCGGCAATCCCATACCGGCAAACGATCCTGATCCCATTAATAAAATTGCCGACGCGGATATACTGCTCTTTAAAAGCAACGTAAAGATTCCATTTTACCAAAAAGTGAAAATAGGCTTAGAACTGAGTAAAAAGGACGGTGGAACAGAAGTTATTTTAACCAAGAATTTGCCAAATCCGATACCCGAAAAACAGGCGGGCGAGGAGAGTAAAATATATGTATATGTTTAAAAATAATTCATTATGATATGGCGCTAACATATAAACATCCAGGAGTATACATTGAAGAGATTTCGACAATACCCCCATCAATAGCACAAGTAGAAACCGCAATACCGGGCTTTGTCGGTTATACCGCAAAGCGTGAAAAAAACGGAGTGGCTTTTGCCATTAATACGCCGGTTCGGGTTACTTCCTTATTGGAGTTTGAAGTTTTTTTTGGTGGTGCTTTTCCCGAAGTGCTCGAAGTAACCATTAACGAGCCAGAACCGGGAAAATTACTGCCAAAGATTGATGTTAGTCCAGCTACAACCGTTTCGGGCTATTTGTTGTACTACCATGTAAAGATGTTTTATGAAAATGGCGGTGGTGCTTGCTGGGTGGTATCAGTAGGTACTTTTGAAGATACGCCGGATATAGCCAAATCAGAGTTAAAGCTGGGTTTACAGGCCTGCGAGCGCGAAGATGAGATTACACTATTGCTTATCCCCGAAATTACTGCGCTTGGATCCAACTCAGACATTAAAGAGTTGAATGATGCGATGCTTGCCCAGTGTGCAAAGCTGCAAGATCGCTTTGCCTTGCTAGATGCACCACAGGCGGGACAGGCAACAGCCTATCTGGTGGCCGATAAATTTAGAAATGATTTGGTGAGTGCCGATAACCTTAAATATGGCGCAGCCTATTACCCGCAGATACAAAGTGGGGCCAGCTATAACCGCGTGGCAGATGCTGATATCAAAATTGCTGCCGACAACCGCAGTGGCAATAATTTAGGTATCTACAAAAAAGTGGTGAATGCAAAAAAATCAATTACCAAGGTTATTGATACCGCGGCCCCGGTTGCTGCCGTAAAAGCTGTCGCAACCATTACCGTAGATGGCTTAACATTAACCGGACATTCTATTTCTATTGCTGGCTTTAGCTTTACTTTTGGCCCTACAGGCGTAGCTATTGGAGCCGATGAAGCCGCAACAGCAGGTACTTTAAGAACTGCAATTGCAGCCAATACCGATTTAGCCACTTTGATAGACAGCTCGGTTAACCTTGCAGTAGTAACCATTACAGCTAAAACAGCGGGCAGTGCAGGCAATACCATCCCCATTGCTTATGATCCGAAGGGAAATATACCAAGAATTACTGTAAGCGATCCCTTTTTAAAAGGCGGTTTTGATAGCAATGATTTTGTGCTGTTCAACCAGATAAAAGCTGCCTTAGATGCCTATACCGTGCCCCTTTACCCATCAGGTATTATGGCGGGTGTTATAGCCAGGGTAGATAGCGAACGCGGCGTATGGAAAGCACCTGCCAATGTGAGCGTGTTAACGGTTGATAAGCCTTTGATTACCATTAGTGATGAGGAGCAGGATTACCTCAATGTTGACGCTACTTCGGGCAAAAGTATAAATGTAATTAGAAGGTTTGCTGGCCGGGGAACTTTGGTTTGGGGAGCCAGAACTTTGGCCGGAAACGATAATGAATGGCGTTACGTGCCCGTTAGAAGGCTGTTTATCATGGTAGAAGAATCGATAAAGAAAGCAACTGAGTTTGTGGTATTTGAACCGAATGATGCCAAAACCTGGATGCGCGTAAAAACCATGTGCCAGAACTTTTTAAACCAACTTTGGCGGCAGGGCGCTTTGGCCGGTGCCAAACCTGAAGATGCATTTTTTGTGAATGTTGGCCTGGGCATCACCATGACGGCGCTCGATATTTTAGAAGGAAGGCTGATCATAGAAATTGGCATGGCTGCAGTTAGGCCTGCAGAATTTATCGTACTTAAATTTTCTCACCTATTAGCAAAATCTTAAAATTATGGCAACCAATTATAAAACCCCTGGCGTTTATATAGAGGAAATAAGTAAACTGCCTGCATCAATAGCACCTGTTGAAACGGCAATTCCTGCTTTTATGGGTAGAACTGAATTTGCTAAAGATGAAAACGGAAACGATATTCTGCCGGCTGTAGGTAAACTGCCAACGCCCATCCGCATTACTTCTTTTCTCGATTATCAAAAATATTTCGGTGGGGCCAATCCAGAAACTGCTGTTTTTCAATCTACAGGCATACCTACCATAACCGATACCGAAGTTGGTGGTAAAGTAGTAAAACGGGTAATTACCTGCGATGCTAAAAAAAGCGCAGTAAGCGGCCGGTACATGTACTATGCCATCCAAATGTTTTATGCAAATGGCGGTGGGCCTTGCTACATTGTTTCGAGCGGTAATTATGCTTCAACCGTAACCAATGTAGCCGCTAAAGCCAGTTTAGATGCAATAGCCAAGGTAGATGAACCAACCATGCTCGTACTCACCGATAGGCATACTTCGTTTGGGGCTACTTCTGGTTATAAGGATGTTTATGATTATGCCTTGGCACAATGTGCTAAACTGCAAGATCGTATTGCCATTTTTGATGCCTGGGTACTTACAGATTCTCCCTTTACCGATGCCGGTGTAGTACGCGATGATATCAGTATGGATTATTTAAAATACGGTGCGGTTTATTATCCATGGCTACAGAGTACATTGAGCTATGGCTATGATGATAGCATAGTGGTAAAACATGCGGTAAATGCAGCCGATGGACCGTACAATGGCTTAACCTTGGCGGCTATAAAAGCTATGGACTTAAGTACCTATCGCGCGTTGGTAGCCGAGATAGATAAAAACGTAATCGATTTGCCTCCATCAAGTGCAGTGGCCGGAGTTATGGCCCGCGTGGATAATAACCGTGGTGTTTGGAAAGCCCCGGCCAACGAGAGTATAAAAATGGTTACAGGTCCATCTTTAAAGGTTACTGCACAACAGCAGGAAACCCTTAATATCGATCCAACTACAGGCAAATCAATCAATGTAATCCGCTTTTTTACAGGGAAAGGAACTTTGGTTTGGGGTGCCCGCACCTTGGCCGGAAACGATGACGAATGGCGGTATATATCAGTAAGGCGTTTTTACAATTTTGTTGAAGAAAGCGTAAAAAAAGCCACTGAGTTTGTTGTTTTTGAAGCAAACGATGCCAATACCTGGCTGCGGGTTAAAGCCATGTGCGAGAATTTTTTAAACCAATTATGGCGTCAGGGTGCCTTACAGGGAGCAAAGCCCGATGATGCTTATTTCGTCAGGATTGGATTGGGCGTGACCATGACTTCGCTTGATATTTTGGAGGGCAGGATGAATGTAGAAATCGGTATGGCCGCAGTTAGACCGGCAGAATTTATCATCCTGAAATTTTCACATAAACTACAAGAATAATACATCATAAATTATAAAATTATGGCAAATACTTATCCATTGCCGGTGTTTCACTTTCAGGTGGAATGGGGCGGATCACGAATTGGTTTTACGGAGGTTAGTGGTTTAACAGTCGAAACCCAATCAATAGATTACCGTGAAGGAAACTCTCCCGAATACCATGTAACCAAAATGCCAGGAATGCAGCAATACACTGCTATTTCCATGAAAAGGGGCATCACCAAAGGTGACAATGAACTTTTTCAATGGTTTAATACCGTAAGCTTAAATAAAATTGAGCGGAGAGACCTTACCATCAGTTTACTGAATGAAAGTCACGAACCTGTAGTAGTTTGGAAAGTTAGGCGTGCATGGCCATCAAAAGTAGATGGGCCAACCCTAAATTCAACAGGGAACGAAGTAGCCATTGAAACTGTAGAACTGGTACACGAAGGTTTGAGCATCGAATTTACCTAGGGCATGGCGTTAAAAGGCAAAATACAGCCCACCTTTCCTCCGGTTGGTTTTCATTTCCTCCTGCAGATAGAGGGTTTATCTTACGATGGGGTAGATGATATAGGCTTTACAGATGCAACAGGTTTAGAGGCCAACATTACCACAGAAGAATATAAGGAAGGCGGCGAAAACCGTTTTGCGCACAAGCTGCCAACGGCCATAACCTATAGCAACCTTACCTTAAAACGGGGTTTGTTGTTTAACTCAAAGGCCATGCACTGGTTTAAAGAATGTGTAGAAAGTTTTACGTTTAGCCCGAAAGATATCACGCTGATTCTGCTTAACGATGAACACGAGCCATTGCAGGCCTGGAACTTTGTAAATGCCTATCCGGTACGGTGGAGCATTGAAGGTTTTAATGCACAACAGAATGGTTTGGTGATAGAAAGCATTGAGTTTGCCCATCAATATTTTAGACGGGTAGAAGTTTAATAGATTTTTAATATGCCAGTAGAAATTAGAGAGTTGAACATTACCGCTACCGTAACCAATAACGTGGCCGGCTCTGCACCACCAAGCAGAACAGGGCAAACCGTAACGGATAAGAAAATAAAAAAGGCATTGGAAGAGCTGAGGTTGCAGATCAAAAATAAGAATGAGAGGTAATTATGGCTTTAAGTCAGCTGCATGATGAATTGGGTAATTTAGAAAAACTCGTAATCGATGTTTATTCTGATCATAATTTTTCGGGTTCACCAATCGAAACATTTAAGGTATTGTATAATCCCAATACGTATTTCATCGATTATAAAAACGAGCTCGATAATGCAGCGCCCGTTAATGCCGCCGATGGTGTAGGGGAATTTAAATCAACCCGGGGCAAAGAGCTAAACCTCGATTTGTTGTGGGATGCAACATCTGCTTCCTATTCGGGTAATTCTACTTTTCAGGGTGATGTACAAAGCAATAAAACGGTACATAAGGTAATTGAGAAATTTATCGATACCTGTTTTAAGATTAAAGAAGATACACATCAGCCAAATTTCCTGAAAATACATTGGGGAGAGCTTACTTTTCAGGGCATGCTTACGGCAGTTAAGGTTACTTATACCTTATTTGATAATACCGGGAAACCCTTGAGGGCCAAAACCGATTGCACTTTTACCAGTTATACCTCGCTTACCGAGCAATCTAACGAACAAAGGCGCAGCTCGCCCGATTTAACACATTACAGAAACGTAGAAGGCGATAATTCGCTTCCCTTAATGACGTACCATATTTATAAAACGGATCGATATTATTTAGAAGTGGCCAAAGCCAATAAACTGAACAATTTCAGAAAATTAAAACAGGGACAGAATATTTCCTTTCCACCTATTGAAAAATAAATGCCATGCCAGCTAACTCAGGAGTACAAAGTTTTAGCATTACCATAAACGGACAAGCTTTATCCGATGCTGTTGGTATTTTGGAAATTGTGGTAACCAATATGGTTAATGCCATACCCAAAGCCACTGTGGTGGTAATGGATGGCAGTGCTGCTTCGCAGAATTTCGAATTGAGCAATGGGGCCGATTTTATTCCGGGTGCCGAAATCAGTATTGCTGCAGGTTATAATGGCGAAAACGAAGTGATATTCTCGGGCTTAATCATCAGCCAGACCATTAAGGCCAACGAGGAAGGCAGTCAGATGGAAATAGAATGCCGCGATAAGGCCATTAAACTTACCGCTGGCCGGAAAAATAAAATATGGGAAGAGGTGAGCGATAGCGATGCAATAACCGATCTGGTTGGGCAAAGCGGAATTTCCGCCGATATTGATGGCTTGGACCTGCAGCACAAACAGCTTGTGCAGTTTAATTGCAGCAATTGGGATTTTATCGTCACCCGGGCCGAACTGAACAGTGCCTTGGTAATAACCGAGGCCGGGAAATTAACCATTGGTATGCCCGATGCAGGTCAACAGAGTACGGCAACTTACACCTACGGAACAGAAATTTATGATTTTGAAGCCCAAATGGATGCCCGCACACAATATCCGCAGGTAACCACCAAAAATTGGAATTATACCGATCAAGAAGTTAAAGAAAGTATATCGGCGGCTAAAACCTTACCGCAACAGGGAAATGTATCGGGCGATGATCTTGCAGAGGTATTGGGCTGGGAAGACAATAGCTTATACCATTCGGGAAACGTCGCCGAGCAAGAATCGGCCGAATGGGCAACCGCCCAGTTATTTAGAAGCAGGCTAAACCGTGTTATTGGAAATTTTAGGGTGCAGGGCGATAGTAAGTTAAAGCCCGGCATTATTGTAGAACTGATGGGCCTTGGCGATCGCTTTAGTGGCAAATGCTGGGTTACCGGGGTAATCCATTCCTACTCTGGCGAAGCCGCCTGGTACAGCCATGTTCAGTTTGGATTGGATAAAAAACTGCACAGTTACAATTTTGACGACATTGTAGAAAAGCAGGCTACCGGAATTATTCCGCCAGTAAACGGACTGCAGATCGGCATCGTTACCCAGTTGGAAAGCGATCCGGATGGGGAAAACAGGATAAGGGTGCGCCTGCCCACCGTAGCACAGGAAGGTGATGGGATTTGGGCAAGATTGGCCAGCGTTGATGCCGGAAAAGATCATGGATGGGTTTGGAACCCCGAAATAAACGACGAAGTAATTATTGGTTTTATTAACGATGACCCGCGTGATGCCGTGATTTTGGGCAGGCTGTACAGCAGCGCATTCCCACCTCATTTAGAAGCTAAAGATGATAATAACCTAAAGGGATTGTCTACCAGATCTAAATTGCAGGTTTTGTTTGATGATGATAAGAAGATCATCAAGATTGAAACACCCGGGGGGAATTTTATCACACTGGATGAAGACGGGAAACAGGTGGCCATTCAGGACATTAACGGCAATAAAATAGAAATGAGTGCCGATGGGATTAAGATCGAAAGCATAAAAGATATTACCCTGAAAGCCTCGGGCGATTTTAAAATAGATGGAACCAACATCACCACCAATGCCAACGCGGAATTAAAACTGAGCGGAAGCGCAGGCACCGAAGTGAGTTCTTCGGCCATTACAAAAGTTAAAGGAAGTATGGTACAAATAAATTAAACATGGCAAACGCAGCAAGAGTTACCGATACCACCAACCACGGCGGAACAATTATTGGCCCTGGGGTACCAACAGTATTAATTGGTGGTATGCCAGCCAGTGTAGTTGGCGATAACCATGTATGTGTGTTGCCGCCCAATAGCCACCAGCCAACGGTAAGTCCTTTCCCGGCAGGAAGCGCAACCGTGCTGATAGGTGGTTTGCCTGCAGTAAGAACAGGCGATACGTGTATATGCGGCGCAAGTGCCGTGGTAGGATGTCCAACAGTTTCAATTGGTTAGCAATGGATACAGAAAGCAATTTTTTAGGCAAAGGCTGGGCATTCCCACCAGAAATCGTTAAGTACGATGGCGTTAACCGCTTTGCCACGAGTATGGTAAGCGATGTTGCAGATATTAACCAGAGCCTTGAAATTCTTTTCGGAACAGCTGTAGGCGAAAGGGTAATGCAGGCCGAGTATGGCTGCAACGTGGAAGATTTAATTTTCGAACCGATTAATGTTACGCTGGTTACCCGCATTACCGAGCGGATTAGGAGAGCCATAATTTATTACGAGCCGCGCATTAAACTCGATAAACTTGATGTTTTTAAAAACGTGGAATTTGGGATCATCAACCTGGTGGTAACCTACACCATCAGAAGCACCAATACACGGAACAATATTGTTTACCCTTATTATTTAACAGAAGGAACAAATATTTGAAAATATGAGTACCAATTGCAATAAAAATACTGCACCAAGAAACGGAACAAACCGTTTAAACCGCTTACCAAAAGCCCTGGATGCATCTTTTGTTGCCATTGATGAAAGAAGTAAGGCCAGTCTTTATCAGTTTTGCGAAAGTTTGGCAGCCTATGTTAACCATTATTATTATGATGGAATAGAGAAGAAAACCGACTGGAAAGGTGTTTTTAGCCTAGATGAAGTTCGGGAGGATGGTACATCGGAGCCACATTTGGCGCTTTTTGATGCCTTTTTGGATTTGTATGCTATAGCCCAAAAAGACCTTAACCAGTTTACCGGCAAACATTTGGATTATTTCTTTGAAACCGTTCTGGGTTTTGAAAAAAAAGCGGCCAAGCCCGATCAGGTATATTTGATTGTTGAATTGGCCAAACACATATCCCAATACATCCTTAACGATAAAACAGCATTCAAAGCGGCTAAAAACAGTAAAAAGCAAGAGCAGTTTTATAAATTGTTATCCACTTTTAGCTTTAGCCATGCACAGGTGGCCAGTATCAAATCAATCAAGGTTGATGAAACCGAAAGAACCAAAATCTACGCCTCGCCAATAGCCAATTCGAGCGATGGCAAGGGAGGGGAACTGCTTAATCAGGATGGAAGCTGGGATACTTTTGGCGATACCATACACCTGGCCAGTGGAGATATAAAACGCGATACAGCTAATATCGGTTTTGCAATCAGTTCTCCATTGTTCAGGATGGCTGAGGGAAAACGGAAAATAATCCTCAACATTGTATACAATGCACCGTATGGCGTAGTTCCGGTAATTAGCGCCGCAAATTTTAAGGTGATGCTTACCGCCGAAAAAGACTGGGCCGAACTGGATATCGTTTCTGTAAGTTTTACCAGCACCAACCAGTTGGAAATGGTTTTATATGCCGATGAAAGTAAGCCTAAGTTTATAAATTACAGTCAGAAAATTCATTTAAACGATTTGAGAACCAGTTTTCCGGTTTTGAAAGTCGAGGTCATTTCTGCGGCTAACCTTTACGCCAGCTTAACTTTTGCCGCAATTAACAGCATTACCATAAATACAAGCGTAACCGGTATAAAAAACCTTGCCGTACAAAATAGTCTGGGCAAATTGGATGCCGCAAAACCAATGGCTATTTTCGGGACTTCACCAAGCATTGGCGCTAATTTTTATATAGGCAGCAGCGAGGTTTTTCAGCATGAACTGCAAAGCTTAACGCTAAATTTTGATTTTTTAAACCTGCCACCACTTTCTTTTGCCAGTTATTATGATGCTTATACCGTTTTGGCCAATGCAAGCAATGGTAGAGATGCCGATGTTTACGTAAACAATTCGAGCTTTAAAGCAGAGCTTGCTTATCTTGCCCACCGAAACTGGATTAAAGCCGCTACAAGTGAAATAAACCTCTTTGGCGATTCGGATTCAGATACGCTTGCACCACCCGCTCAGTTTTCCAAAACATTAAGCACCCCCGAGCATTTTGAAGCCGATTACAACACCAATGCTGGCGATAACTACACCTTAGATACCGAACGGGGTTACCTAAAACTTAGCTTTACCGCAGGTAATTTCGGTCAATCAGACTACCAACCGGCTTTTAGCAAAGCAGTATTGGATAATGTAGCCACCCCGGGCAGTACGGTGCTGCCCAATGCCCCTTATTTGCCCGTAATTCAGAATTTGAGTATTGATTATACCTGTACCGCAACCATACAGCTTGCAGCAGGCAGCGATAAAACCGTGTATGATACACGCATCCATAAATTTTATTTTATTGTACCTTTTGGGTCTGCAGAAGCACATCCCTATACCCACGGTGCTGTGCATTTACTTCCCAACCAATCCAACCAGGGCGAGTTGTACATTGGTTTAAGTGATGCGGTTGTTCCCCAGAACCTGAGCATGCTCTTTATGGTAAGCGAGGGCAGTGCCGATCCCGATTTCGATAAAGCTATCGTAAAATGGGCTTACCTGCAGCATAACATCTGGCAGGAGTTTAAAAACATAGAGATACTGAGAGAGCAAACCAATGGACTTTTAACCACCGGTATTGTTACCCTAAATATTCCTAAAACGGTAAATGCAGATAATACCTTATTACCAAGTGGTTTACTGTGGCTAAGGGCTTCGGTAACTACCAATGCAGCTGCCGTTTGCGATATCATATCAATTACCGCCCAAGCCAGTGAAGCCGAATTTTCTGTTTATGATGATGTTGTGCCCGAGCAAATAGCCATCGAAGCAGGGGTGATTTCTAAACTTAAAGAACCCGATAGTGCCGTTAAAAAAGTGCTTCAGCCTTATGGCTCATTTGATGGAAAGGCGGCAGAGAGCGGCAACGAATATTATTTAAGGGTGAGCGAAATTTTAAGGCATAAACGCCGTGCCATTACCTTATGGGATTATGAACGCCTAATTTTGGCCCAGTTTCCAAATGTATACACGGCAAAATGCATTAACCATACTTTCTATAACGGCAATGTAAGCAGTTATAATGCCTTATCGCCGGGCCAGGTAACCATTATTGCTGTGCCCGATATTTCGATCAGCAATGCGCCAAATCCATTACAGCCAAAGGTTTCTAAAAATACATTAGAGCAGATAAAAAGCTATTTGGCCAAAACCAATTCGGTATTTGCCAAGCTAAATGTGCAAAATCCAATATTCGAGCAGATTAAGCTTCATTTTCATGTAAAACTGCACAATGGTTTCGAAGAAAATATTTACCTGCCAAAGCTTAAGGCCCAAATCAAAACACTGTTGGCCCCTTGGACCGGTAATTCGGCTACTCAGATGGAATTTGGTGGTAAGATAGAAAAATCGACCATTATCTATCAGCTCGAAAAGCTGGCCTATGTAGATTATATTACCTGTTTTAAAATGTACCTGCTGCGCCCTGCCGGTTTAGAGGATATCTCAACCACGGATTTAGAAACAGCAGAAACAGCTACGGCGGCAAGTATTTTAACTGCTTATCCCGAGCATACCATCCTCAATATCAATGATATTTCCGGGATCAGTAACCCCGATTGTGAATGTGTAGACTGTGATGATAATACCATAATAACAGATAGTGATTTTGTTCCAGTTAACGAATGCGGTTGTAATAAATGAGCGATTTAAAAACCATATCGAAAAACGGTCCACAGCAGGAGAGCATGCAGTTTGATAAACTGCGTGAAATGGGGATTAACCGTATCCAGGCCTTAAGCAAAAGCAATTGGAGCGATTATAATCTTCACGATCCGGGGGTAACCACGCTCGAGGCACTTTGTTATGCCATTACGGATTTGGGCTACCGCTTAACTTTTGATATGCAGGATTTACTGGCGAACGACCCAAATGCTGCCGAGGCTGGGATTGATTTCCGTAATTTTTTTACCGCTAGGCAGATCCTGCACAATGCACCGGTTACCATTAAAGATTTTAGAAAACTTTTGATGGATGTGGCCATTCAGGCGGAAACAGAAACCCTGGGCATAAAAAATGCTTGGGTAATTCCTGCCGATGAAGCCGAAATGAAGCTTTATGTAAACCAAGTGCAACAAAAGCTGGATTATTTTCCGACACCTACAGATGGAACAGGCTTTTTTGTGAAAGGGCTCTATAATTTTCTGATAGAATTTGATCAATCACTGGTTTACGGCGATTTAAACTCCAATGCTATTTCTGCCGTTTATATTATCCATAACCTTTCGGCAGCTGCCGATCCGCTATTGGAAGGCGTAGAAGTAAAAATAGAGATCCATTTTCCGAGATGGGATGATGTAAGTGTCGATTTTAGCAAGGATCTATCCATAATCCCGCAGATTAAAAGTTTAAAAATTGAAGTGGATGAGCTGCCAGATGGTTACGAACTGATTGATAGCAATGATGCCGATAAAACTGTAACCTTTACCGGGACTAATATTGTTGCCGGCGTTAAGGTAGCATTGAGCGGCTTAAGTGAAATTGACGACCAGGTAAATGATTTTATTTTTAACGCCTTAAATGGCCCTTTGCAAACCTATAAACGCAAAATCGGCCTAATAAAAAGCATTATACAGAAAGCAGAAGATAGACTAAACGATAACAGGCCGCTTTGCGAAGATTATTTAAGTACTAAAGCCCTCAAAGTAGAAGAAATTGCCATATGCGGCGATATCGAAATCGATCCTTTTGTTGATGCTTCTGCTGTTGCTGCCGAAATTTATTTTCAGATTGCCCAGTTTTTATCGCCCGATGTATATTTCTACAGCTTGCCCGATATGAAAAACAGGGGGAAAACTACTGAGGATATTTTTGATGGCCCGGCCCTCGAACATGGCTTTATTGATGACGACGAACTGAACGCATCCGAACAGAAATGTACCATCCATGTAAGTGATCTGATCAGGATCATTATGGATGTAAAAATTGATGGCAAGGAAGTTGTTCAATCTGTTAGTGGTTTGCAGCTGGCAAATTTTCCTGAAGATAATGTACTCAACATCAGTAAGAAAAGTGTTAAATGGTGCCTTTCCTTAGCCATAGATCAATTTTATGTGCCCCGTTTATCTGTTAACCTTTCTAACTTATCTTTTTATAAACACAAGCTTCCTTTATCACTTGATAAAGATGAAATGGTGGCGAAATATAAAAAGCTTTTTGCTACATCGCGTAAACGCTACCCTGAAAATCCAATCCTCGATCGTGCTTTGCCGGTAGGCGAATGGCGCGAAACCACCGATTATACTTCCATACAACAGGATTTTCCGCTGGTTTATGGGGTAGGGTCGGAAGGAATTCCGAATTTGCCAACAACCGATGATGAAAGAAACCTGCGGATTACCCAGGCCAAACAGTTTAAGGGCTTTCTATCATTTTTTGATCAGCTGCTATATGGGTATTTACAGCAGATAAATGGCTTGAAGGCATTGTTCAGCCTCAATCAGGAGCAAGATGAGTTTGGGCAGCCTCTGTTAAATAAAACCTATTTCAGCGAACCGTTAAAAGCTACGGCGGGCCACATAGATATTGTGCCCAATGCCACTGAACAAAGGATTTTTAGCGATGGCTACACGGCCCATCTGCAGCAGATTACCGAAAGTAAGCGCGATTTCGAAAAACGTAAAAACCGATTTCTCGATCACCTTTTGGCCCGTTTTTGTGAGCAGTTTAGCGATTATGCCCTCATTGCCTATACCATTGATGGACAAAGAGCGGGAGCAGAACTGATTAAAGATAAATTATCATTTTTAAATGCCTACCCCGAAATTAGCAGCAACAGGGGCAAAGCCTTTAATTACCGCAATGAGCTTAGCTGGTTTTATAAAAATGTTTCTGGTTACGAAAAACGCGTTGGCCTGCTTTTGGGGGTAGATGCAAAAAAAGCAGAAAACCTTCATTTTTCTAAAGCATTCAGGATTTTGCCCGTTTCTACTACTTGGAATATAGTGACCAAAGTTTCTACCAAAGTGCTTTTTGAAGGGGTTGGGCCTTATGCAGATGTGGTTGCAGCAAAATCAGCCATGGAAGAATTGATAAGTGCCGCGGTGCATATCAACAATTATAAAGTTGTAGCAGGCAGCACAGCCGGTAAACACCAGGTGCTGCTATTGACCGATTTAATAGATGGGCGCATTATTGCAAAAAGTAAAAATTCAACCTTAACCCTTACCGCTGTAAATACATTAATTGGCGATCATATTGCGTTGTGTACCAAAGAATTGTGTAACCAGGTTTTGGCTAGCCGGAAAAACTTGAGTCCACCGGTTTTAAATTATTTTGAAGTGCTATCGCATACGGTTGATACCACTACTACACCTTACCTGCACAAAATCGGATACGAGCTGTTTGATAAACCGGTTGAAGATGCTGGCCGTAAAGTAATATTAACCGGAGAAATTGAAGGGCCTGAAGTTAAGGGTATCGATGCTGCTGAAACAAAGCACAATACCGAAATCAGCTTGCTATGGAAACTCATCAGGTTTGCCGCCGATGAAGATTATTACCGTTACGAGCCACAGAATGTAACTGTTTACACGCCCAATTACCATTTCGAGGTTTTTGATATTTACGGCAATGTAATGGGTAAAGCCAAGGCTAAAAATTACAATTATGTTCTGGCACAGATTATTGAAGATAGCACCGCCAATCCAATCGTTAAAATTGTAGGCTCGCTAGCCAATAATGGCACTTATACGGTAAACAATACAGTGGCTTTAGGCGCCAATATCAAGGTAGAAATTAACGAAACACTCCCTAATAACTATCCGGATGGACAATTAAGTTTTACCGAAACATTTAATGCCTACCTATTCGAAAATGGCCGCAAGCTTACCATAACCGGCACTGATTTAACCGATAGGCTGCGCATTGGCGATACCCTGAGCTTAATTAAGCCCTCAGCAGCAACAATTGATTTTCAGATACTGGCTATCAGTTATGCAGACAATAAAACAACCCTGATTTCGGATATAGAACTCGATTTTATAGTTGCACCCAAAATTAGTTACACCAAGCTGTTTGCCATTAAAAACGTTACGCCCAAAACAATTATTATCCGTGCGGGGATGGAAAAACTGGCTGCGGGCAATATGCTCGATTTTTTTAATAAAACCTTTATTGATAGAGAAGGCATCCACCTGATTGAACATATTTTACTGCGGCCTAAAAAACGCGATTTTGACAAACTTTTAAATATCCATACCGATGTAGATTGCGTGCAGTGCAAAATTGCCGATACCTACAGTTTCGTAATGACAGCCGTATTGCCTTATTGGCCAGACCGTTTCCGCGACCGCAATTTTAGAACTTATATCGAGAAAACATTGCGTGAGGAGTGTCCTGCCCACGTTGTGCTTAATGTATGTTGGATAAATCCATTACAGATGGATCAGTTTGAAAAGGCCTATAAAAATTGGCTTATTCAAATCAATACCACCAGTGCAGGCGATGCGGAAAGGGTTAAAGCGCTTAAAAATTTTATAGAAATCATACAGGGTTTAAGGAGTGTTTATCCATCAGGTAAGCTGCACAGCTGCAACGAAAACGAGGTGCAGAAAAATCCACTCATCTTAAATCAAACTAACATTGGCATTTTTTAATTAATCTAGCTATGGAACTCATTAATAAAACAACGGTTTTTGAAGAAAACCAGGTACTTACGGCAGGTCAGCTTAATACCATGCAACAGTTCTTGTTTCAAGAAAGCAGATTAACCAGAATCAGATTAATTGGAAGGGGCATTGTTTGTGGTTTGCACGTTACTTTTGGCGTAAATACCGTACATGTTTCTAAAGGTCTTGGGGTTACCTCTTGGGGTTTTTTGATCTCGCTGGGCGAATGCGAGTTAACACATTTTAAACCATACACCCTGCCTGATGGATTAAGCTATAAATATTTTAACAATGCGCCACTGATAGAGCTGGTAACCACAGAAAATGCTGCTGCAATGGCTGCCACGCCAATTAATGCTTCGCTGATTTTAAGCGATTACGTGGTTGTTTTGTTTTTAGAATCGGCTTCCAAAGACCTTAAAAGCTGTTTGGGCAAAAGCTGCGATGATTTGGGCAGGGAAAATACCTATACGGTCCGTAAATTGCTCATAAAAACTCAGGATCTGGTAGATATCAATACCTTAAATAAAAATAAAGGTGGCGCTATGTATCCTGCTCTGTATGAGTTAGAAAACATTGATTATCCACGTGCACTCATTACTGCTGCCATAGCAAAAAGTTACCCTGCTTTGGTAAATGCATATTTGAGTCCTGTTGCAGCCATACTCAGCCAGTTAACCCAACAACTTGCTATCATTTATAAAGAACTGCCAGCTTTACAGCGTCATTTTCCTGCTGTTGATTTTGATGGCATTAGGGATAAATGGGAGCAGAAACTGATGGATTTATCTGCAAAATACCTATCCGGTAGTGCTTATGGATTTCAGTATGTTTACGATGCTTTCGAAGATATCATTAAATCTTATGAGGAGCTGCGTTGCATAGCCATGCACCTGCATAGCGCTTGCCTGCCCGAAGAAGATGCTTTTCCAATGCACTTAATGCTTGGTACCAAAGCCTGTCCACCTTCAACCAACCGCCAGGAATTTGAATATTCGCCCTTGTTTAACGAATATAAAGATTGGAGCAAGAAACTGGTTTCCGTTTTTGGTAGAACCTACACTATGCTCAACGGTTATTACGATGACCTGACTGAAAAGGGAAAGAAAGGAATTTTAGCTACACCGAGCAAAGAGAAATGGCAAAATATAGGTAAACGGGCACTGCCAATTTATTTCGATCCAAATATCGAAGATTTTGAAAAATACTGGAACGAATCGCTATGTCATGGCTGTGATAATGGTAAACCTTTAAGTTATCACTATCAAATGCCTGCAAACGTTCAGGAGTATGGTATGAGCAAGTTAGAAGCACCTTTGTTGTACAACTTTACCGATACCAGCTTTATCAGAATGGAAGGACATTTGGCTGTACCAGAGGATGAAGCTGTTCAGGTTTATAAGAAATTACAGCGGGCTTTTAATCTTCCGTTTAAAGTCCGTTCTATTTTTATGGGTACCGGTGGCGTGGTTAAAACAACTTGCAGGTATCCTGATCTCGATTCGCAATACCTGGTGTGGCGCAATGTAATGCTTTACTACCTCAATAACCTGATCAAATATACCGCCCTGGCCGAAAAAATGGTTGCCAGGCTGGACGATGTAAAAGATGCCGCAAAGGATGCTGTAAGTGGTGTAAATACCAAAAGAGAAGCTACCGTTAATACAGATACTGTGGGCAAAGCAGCCTTTGATGATGCCGCTATGAGAACAGAAAAAACATCGGTGTTTACCAATGTAAACAGTATATTTATTAAAGCAGGTATGGTTGGCGAGCGGATTAACATGGCCAATTATGCAAAAATAAATAACAGCAAAGGCCGTTTGGAGCAAACAACCGATGATTCACAGCGCGATGCCCTTCGCCTGGTGGCACGTGTTAACGATAATATTGAAGATTTAATAGCTGCATTGCCGCTCGAATTCTCCGATTTTGATGAAAATAAATTTAAATCGGTTTACACAGGCTTGATCGGAACTTATGTAAAAGGAATGAGGCTCTTGGCCGATATGATTAATAAAGAGCTGGATGCAAAGCTTATCTCGTACCTGATGATAGCCAGTTTGGTGCATAGGCTAATCAATACGCTGATGATCAGACCCTATATCAACATCGGAACGTTAACGGATATTAGGCTGCAGCGGAATAAAAGTTTGGGTGTAAATGCTTCATTTTATGATTATATCCGTACTGCTGGTGCTGTAGAACATTTGGCGGGGATAAATAAAGGCAATACTTTACTCTTGCTTTACCATACCGGCAAAGAAGAAAATTACAATAGGGCAAAAGCACCTGCCGCGGCTGCTCCAGCGGCGAAAGAAGCTGAAATAGCCGAGATTACCAAAGCTGAAGAGGCCATTAAACTGAGTTATAATGCCAAAACCACAGAAATTAGGTCGTACTTGGATAAAAAGGAAAACGAAATGACCCAAATAGAAGCTGTGCATAACGATACCTTGGCCTATAAAGTGGCCGAAATAGAGAAAAGGGAAGTGTTGAGCGATGATCAGCTGAAGAAAGAAGAAGAAACGATTAAAGAAGAGCTGGCCAGCAGAAAGGAAAGACTAAAAGCGCGTGGTGCCGAAACGGATGAAATTAAAATGCTTGATAAAGAATATAAAGAGCGGATTGTGTTAATGCGCAAAAGCGCTGTTCCGGATAAAAGCAAAGAAATAAACGAGCTAAATAAAACTTTATCTGCCGAACTGGAAGTTAAAAGAATGGCGATTACAGCTGATATAGAGAAAAGTAAAAACGAAGAAGCAGAAGAGCAGGCCAAATATGACAAGCTTTTAGCCGGTTTGGCCGAAAGAAGAAAAAAAGTTGAGAAGGGAAAGCCGCTTGATGATGAAGCTGAAGTGCAGGTGTTAAAAAGAAAAGAAACAAAGTATTTAAGTGAGTTTGAAGGAAAATTTAATGCCTATTACGATAAATTGGTTGAAGAGCTTGGGACTAAAGGGATAGATGGAATAGCCTCGAATGTAATTGCCGATTTTACGATATATGAAGATGATGACTGTTGCGATTGTAATCCCAAAAATTACCGCAATAAAGAACTTACACCTTTGGTGGTGCCGATTTCGAGGGTTGTTGTATATAACCGTGAAAAAGTAACCCCGTCAAAAATACAGGTACTTAATAACCTGTACGATCCCGAATCGTACGAAGTAGTGGTTAAAAGCGATCCTATTTATGGTTCGGTAACATTTGAAGAAGAAACTTACGAACCTAGGCCAAATTTGAAAAAACAGATATTGGTTTATAATCTGGATCCGAAAATCGTAGAGAAAAATAGCAGGGCCATGCGGTCGGTTATTGCCATTGATGAACTGGAATACGCCGTAATTGAAAGAGAAACCGGAAAAGAAGTAGGCGCTGATAGGATTACTTTCTTTATCGGGATGGGTAGGATAAATGCCGAAACCCATAAGCTTTTTGGTAATTTGAACGGTGGCCAGCGGTACTTAGTTTCGGTAACCGACGCAAAAACGGGGGCAGAGGTGGTTAAACAGTACGAGGTTATCGTTAAAACATATAGCGTGGATTTAAGTCCTGGCAATTATATCTTAACCGTTGTTGATGGCAATCATTTGGGTATTAAACAAGAACGCCAGGTTGAAATCAAAGATGCAGACGTTCAGGAAAATTTCGAGTTCGGTAAAAATTAACGGGTTAAAAAAATGAACAATCACCTTATCCAATCGCAAAAAATGTTGCTCACTGTTAATAGCCAACAGGATTGGGAAAAGGTGCAGGCAGAAATTGGTATCTTCTGTAAAACCCGGCTGCCAAATATTTTTAACAACATCTTTGATGAATTTGCTTCAGATCAGACTATCCGCATCGATCAGTTGAATATTGATTTAGGAGATGTTTCTTTAGGTAATCTTATTCAGTCTATTGAGGAACAGATTGTTATAAATTTTTACGGTTATTTCAGAAGCCAGAATTTTGCTGAAATGAATACCGATCTTGTTTTGGATGTTGAAGTTAATTCCTTTATAGATGTACTTAGAAAGCAGCAAAAAAGTTTAAAAGATAGTAAGGAGATACTTCAGGATACGGCTATCCATTTTTCAGCTTACGAATGTTTAGCCTTTTATTGCCAAACCGGTTTAAAACCGTGGTGGTTATCTGCTGAAGTTACATTTAAACCTGCCGAAATTTTATTGGATATTTACCTTAGTGATCAAAGCCTCTTCAGCGGATTTGTAGCAGCTATTAAACAGCACAGCGAAAGTTACAGTAGGTTAATACAGTTAATTAGTAAGCCACTGTTTTTTTATCGGTATCATCATTTTAAAACAGATGTACAAATTTTAAAGTATTTAGAATCAAATATTAAAGCTGATTTATTTAATGTTATGCTTGAATATTGGTTGGCTAATGTCGTAACAAATGTGCAGCAGCCAGCTATCGATAATTTTGGACCCTGGCTATTCAGTTTTATGCAATACAAGCCAGCATTTAAACCAGCGTTAGTAGCTGCTATTGAGCTGAGCATGGTAAGACTTCAACTCGATAAAGAAAACTCCCTGCTTCGGCAGTTGAATAAATTATTAGCTACTATAGTCAATAGCAAAGGCCTGATCCAGAAAAAAACAAACACAATTCAAGTGATTAAAAAAACGATACCCGTTAAGCAGAATAAAGTACCTGAGAACGCTTCGATGTTAATTGAAAATGCAGGCTTGATCATATTATATCCCTATTTTAAAAACCTGTTTAATGTTTTAAAACTGCTCAACGGCAATCAGTTTATTGATGAATTTTGTCGCAACAAAGCAATAGTATATCTGCATTTTCTGGTGTACAACGAAATGCCCGAAGATGAAAGCAGATTGGTTTTTAACAAAATACTGTGCGGTGCCGAACCCGAAGCGGTAATAGCGCTGAACGAAATCAGTTTTACTGAAGAAGAGCTGGGAGAAAGCGTAGCGTTAAAAAATGTGCTGATCCAACATTGGACAAAATTAGGATCAACATCTATAGAAGGCTTAACACAAACATTCTTAATCAGGAACGGAAGTTTAATCTATCGGGATGGCAGCTATAACTTACATGTAGAAAGAAAAGGATTTGATGTTTTGTTAGATACCATACCCTGGTCATTATCCATAATTCGCTTACCATGGAACAACTATTTGATAAACCTGAACTGGTAAACACAACACTCCTGCAGGAGAATGCAGATGCACTTTTGGCCGAATTAAACTGGTTTGAAAAAGTGTTGCTGCTTCGGAGCGCCATTAACGCAGGCAGTGTTGCCGCAAATACCAGTATTTTTAATATACAGCCGCCCGATCTTAGCCATTCCAATTCGAGTTATGCCCGCTTTTTAATCCAGCATCAACTGAAGTTTGCCGATCGTTTTTTGCTCTTTTTGGCTATGGTAACGCAGATTAAGCCACAATGCCTGGATATTTTTTTAGTGCAGAACCCGCAAACAGGACAGATATTTACCGAGTTTGGTGGCAAAAAAGGAAATGTATTTAGTGGTTTCCTACCTACAGCCGAAACATTTTTATTTCTGCTGGCAGCTGATGACCTGATGTTGAGGTTCGATTTGCTAAAACGCTTTGATGCCCGTAATCCGCTTTTTGCGCTAAATGTGCTGGAATATGAACCTTTGCCCCCAGGCGAACCCATTTCGAGTATTCCCCTGCACATCAATAAAAACTGGTTTGAAGAGTTTACCACTGGCGAAAGATCCAAACCCCGGTTTTCGGCCGATTTTCCGGCCCATTTAATAGAAACCAATATGGAGTATGGCGATCTGGTTTTACCCGAACATACCCGGGAAAACTTAGCGTTCTTAAATTCGTGGTTAACCCATAACACCACCATGATGAATGAGCTTGGGTTAAAACACAGGATCAAACCAGGTTTTAGAGCCCTTTTTTACGGACAGCCCGGAACAGGTAAATCGTTGGCTGCAGCCGTTTTGGGCAAAAAACACAACTTACCCGTTTACCGTATCGATTTAAGCAGGGTGGTAAGTAAATACATTGGTGAAACAGGCAAAAATCTGGCGAAAGTTTTCGATGCAGCGGAAAACCAGGGATGGATACTGTTTTTTGACGAGGCAGATGCACTTTTTGGAAAACGCACCAATGTAAGCGATGCCCGGGATAAATATGCCAACCAGGAAACGAGCTATCTGTTACAGCGGATAGAAGACCACAATGGTTTGGTTATACTCGCCAGTAATTTTAAACAAAATATCGATCAGGCATTTTTGCGCCGTTTTCAGTCGATTATTGAATTCCCAATGCCACAGGTTAGCCAACGTGTTTTACTCTGGCAACAGGGCTTTTCTGCGCTAACCAAGCTAGAATCCAAAATAGATTTAAATGAGATTGCACAGAAATTCGAACTTACCGGTGGTGTAATTATCAATATCGTACAATACGCAACCATGCAGATGCTTAAAGATGGCGGTAAAGAAATCAGGCAAAAAGATATTATAGAAGGTATTAAACGCGAACTAAAAAAATCAGGGCGCACATTGTAGCAATGAGTACGGCACTGGCATATGGCAATTCTTTATCTAAGCCTGTTACAAACAGCAGGCCAGGAAATGGCTGTGTGCAAACCAAACTAAAAGTAGGCGCAGTAAACGATCCACAGGAAAAAGAAGCCGATCAGGTTGCCGAAAGGGTAATGCGTATGCCTAGCAACGCAGGTCTTGGTATGTCTGGTTTAGGTGCTGCTGCATCACCTATGCGTGTACAGCGCAAGTGTAGTAGCTGTGGTCAGGATAAAAAAATAGCGCGCAAAGAAACTGCGGTCATGAGAACACTGAGCAGGCCTTCAATACAACGTAAATGTGCCACTTGCGCACATGAAGAGCAGGTAGCACCTAAGGTAAAGCCAGTAGAACAAAAGCCAAAGTTACAGCGTAAATGTACCAGTTGCGAACACGAGGAACAGGTTTCCCGCAAAGAAAAAGAACCCATTAAGCCTAAGCTACAGCGCAAATGTGCAAGCAGCGAAAGCAAAGAAAAATTATCGCGTAAGGCAGAAGAAATCAAAGAAATAGACCAACCTAAGGTTTTGCAGGCCAAGTCAGAATCGGCTTCTGCCGCAGGAGGAACGGCACCGGCGAGCGTACAATCGGGCATTTCGGCAACACGGGGTGGAGGTACAACGCTGCCCGGGCACATAAGTTCCGATCTGGGCAGTAAAATGGGGGCAGATTTCTCAGGCGTACGCATCCATGATACCTCTCATGCCGCAAAAATGAACGACAGCATTAATGCTCGTGCATTTACGGTTGGCAATAATATTTATTTTAACAAGGGCGAATATAACCCAAATTCGCAGGGTGGAAAGTTTTTGCTGGCGCATGAGTTAACACATACCATGCAACAGGGCGCATCGCCAGAAATTCAGCGCTACAGTTGGGATGAATTTGCCAATGATGTGGCTGATGGTGTTGATACCGTAGGTGAAGGCTTAAGCGACGCTGCAGATACAGTTGGAGATGCCGCCAGTGCGGTTGGCGAGGCTGTAGGCGATGCCGCAGGAGCAGTTTACGATGCAGGTGTAGAAGCTGTAGATTGGCTGGCCACTGAAGCGGGAGAGGCGGCGCAGGCATTGGCCGATTATTTTGGTGTGAGCGTAAATATAACCAGCAGCGGTTTAGAAATTGATATACCGGGCGGTTGCCCGCTTGATGCGCACGCATTTCAATTTACGCTGCCAACCATAAGCAAAGATTTTATGGTTCCAATTTTTGAATTGCCAATACCGCCTTCTTTGGTTATTGCCGGAGAAATAGGCATTACCGGAAGCATAACACCTGAAGTTGGCGCGCAAATTGGTCCTATCTGCTTTGATCCAACGCATATTTTAATTAACCCGCTCACCAGTAATTATAGCATTAGCGGAGGCATTAGTATTACCAGTGCCTTATCGTTGGGAGCTACTTTTACAGGTGGATTAAAAGGGCAGTTACGTTTGTTTGGTATTTTGCCGGTTGGCGATATCCCTATTCCAGTAAATATACCGGTAATAGGTGCCGAAGGTGGTCCAGCAGTATTTATAAGGGCCATCGGTGCGCAAACCACGCATATAGGCGGCTCATTAGGCTATAGTGGCGGCGTAATTACGGCTAGTCCAGATTTTCAGTTTGATTTAGGCCTTGCAGCCGATCTTTTTGCCGGGGCTTATGCACAGTTAAGTGTTTTGGGATTAAACCTTTGCAGAATTTATTGGGAACCATATCAATGGCATGGCGATGCAGCCGCGTCGCTCGGCTTATCCGGAAGTGTTTCGTGGGGCGGCCCTGGCGGTTTGGGCATATCACTGGCACCACCAACTTTTTCGAACATCCCTTTTGATGATATCCCATTAGCCATTAACAGAGAACGTGGATTTACTGATGATTGTCCTTTAATTACCGGTTTGTGCGGTATTTTGAAAGCGCTCGGATACCTGCCGCTATCTTTACATGGAGGCAATTGGGATGATACGGGCACCGGTCATGGGGGTAGATACGGTCCTGGCCCTAGGCTTGCTGGTCCGATTGCCGTTTATAAAGACAATCCGGGAATTGCAAGCGGTGCTTTATGCAGAGGTGCATGTGGGGTAAACTGCGATACATGTAAAATGATACCTGTACATCCAGTGCTTGATCCAGCAACAGGTATTGTTTGGGAGTATCATAATTTTCAGGATTGTAATACCCACGAAGGCTGTAGGCAGCACGATGCCGGGTTTGATTGGGCGGCAGATGCCAAAGGCGAAACCGGCAGATGGGCAATGATTTTACCTTGGCACATGGCCGCAAATATAGAATGTGGCTGCAATAATTTAGCAGGCAATTGTCCGGCCTGGGCTATAGGCTTGCCGCCGTACGATGGAAAAATTTATTTTGCAGATAGTGTTACGCCAAAATCGTCTGGTACGCCAATCATACCAAATACCCCACCGGGTGGCGGTGGACCAAATAATGAAGTAGGGCCAGATTTTTATCACTACAGCATTAACCCGCCGTCTGGCGATTTTGCTGCAGGTGGAGAGCGGTGGACCGATTATAAAACGGATTGTAGGGCAGAGGCACAGGCGGCAACTGGAGTTCCTGATAATTTGCAATATATTTCTACCCTGCCAAATACAGTGGCAAATGCCTATATAGACCGTAGCAATTTTACAGTAAGACCAAGAATGTCGGTTGTTCATGGTATTTTGTATCCTTATTATCATTATCGGAATCATACTGTAATTCCTGCAAGGAAATACCACACTGCTGCTTTAACTGTTTTTTCTCCAAATTGCGATTCACCATCAGGCTTTAGTGATGATACCTGGTATGATAGAACTGAACAGTTTGACGATGTAAACAATCAGCATCATTTAATTTTTGTGAGGGGGAGTGAAGGAAATCGGGTAGAAATGATGGCTAGCGAACCCATAACCATCGTTAAATTTTTACAGGATATTATTGATACCACTGCAAGTACAGATCCAAAACATGTTCAGGCTGTTGCTGCACAAAACCTATACCGTACGGGTGTAGCGCCAAACCTGCAGAAATTAAATACCATTAAAGTTGACGACAATACCGGAAGGGCAGTAAACCCAGCTCAGCAAGCAGATTTAGAAAAATATGCCAACGATTTCTGGACCAATTCGATCACTTTAACGGCTATGTTAAGATCATTGATCGGAAGGGAAAATTTATCAGATATTAGAAAAAGATACGCTTTAGAAGGTTTGGCCGGTACCTACGGTAGTGTGCCGATTCCGAAAGGCGATCAAATGACTGGCGATCATCAACCTCAGGCAGCCGCGCTGATTTATTCGGCAGCCCAACCTTATTTTCCGGCAAGCCATCCAATAAAAGATGTTTTGGATGGAAGCCATGCCCCTTCGGCCTATGTAATTAATTTACACAAATACAGGCACGAGGCAGGCAGAACCTTTGGACCAAAAAGCAGCCCGATTTTAAAAGCTTTTACTGCTGCTGTTGATGCAATTAGGCTCGATAAGAACAAAAAGCCTAAAGAAAAGCGCGCAGAAAATGTCGATTTATTGAAAAACGAACTTTCTGCTGATGTTCAAACGATGAGAGGGGTGGTAAATCAGGCAGAAACACATGATAATTGGAAAGATCTTGGCGAGGTAGGATTTACGGGTACCGATAAAACAGATTTATACAATGAACTGAAAACACGTATTTTACAGGGTGAACAAGCCATGTTAACCCAAAATTTGGACAGATATAAAACTTAGTTGGCTTATGGAAAATCTTGTAAATAAATTTCAGTCCTTTTTAGCTAGCGAACCAGGTTTTACGGTAGATATGGAGGTAGCTGATAATAGCAAATTACCCAAATTGATAGGTGCAGATTACCGTTCGGCTGACCTGGAGGTTTTTGCCGAATCAAACGATGGGTCGGGTTGGGCGATCTGGAAAAGTGAAAATGCCTCTCCAGTGATATTAATCAGCGCTGAAAGTATTCCTTTCGATGTGGCTGCCAAAGATTTTGAAACTTTTTTGGCTTTACTGCGCTACGGTACCGGATTAATTTATCAATGCCTTACCTTTTTAGATTTTGCAAAAAGAATGGGGCAATCAGAAAAACAGGCCTTAAAACGTTTTGATAAAAAGTATTTGGAAAAAGAATTGCAAAGATTCCATGCCGATTATCCAGACTACCAGAAGCTTTACAGTTTTATAGAAGCACAGGGAATTGCGCTTATTGATGATCCGGTACAATCTTTTTTAGCTACTTCTAAATTAGGGAGTGCTTTTGCAAAGTGGAAAGATAACTTATGAGGATTTGAGCCGTATGTTTTCTGAGGAATATTTATTATCTAAAAGTAAGCGGTGATGATAAAGAAGTTAACTTGCATTAATCCACTCACAATATCGTCATTTCGAGCGGAGAGCAACGTAGTCGAGAAATCTGTCTAAATAAATCTCTCCATTTCGCTTTACTCCATCCGATAGCTATCGGATCGAAATGACGGTGTGTTCTATAGGTATTAATGAATATTAGCTGTTCGAAAAGCAATTATTCAAAGCATTTCGACCACTTGTTCCGAAAAACGGGGAGCCAATAGTGGAAATTCAGATGAACTTCAACTTAAAAATTCTTTCTTAACCCATTTGTTATCGCTGCTTATTTTGCACCAGCCATTACTTTCTTCCACGATAAAAACCTCTTGATTTTGGGTCAGTGCAGAAACTTTTGGAAAAGTGGTACCTGGACCGCTTCTTACATTTAAAGTAGTGGCATTAACTGTGGCGCGTGTTACATTTTTAGTAAAACTTCCATTTACCCAATGCTGTTGCGAAGCAGATATTTTATACCAGCCATTTTTCTCCTCATACACACGTAAAATAGCCCCTAAAAGGGCAGGCTCAACGCCACTAACTTTTTTACTTTGGGCAACAGCATCTTCACGGATATTTAGTGTATCTGCTGTAACCACAACATATTTTACAATGTTTTGCGCCCCCTGCGGAACCGTACCATTTAAAGCTGCAGTTACCAAAGGCAGGAAATTTGAATTGCAGTCGGCCACTTTGTTACCACCAAAAAAGTTAGTACCCGGACAGGTTTTATTGTTGCCGGTTCCATTGTTTCTTACTCCGGTAGTTAAATTAAACCAATGGTGGTAAACCACTTTATCGCTATTTACAGCAATGCCAAATTTCTTACAGAGCGCGGCCGCCATCCTTACAATTGTATCTTTATGTGCAGCGGTCATTACATCCTTGCCCGTATCAAAATTGCCCAGGTTTTCGATGCAAATGGCATTTGAGTTAAAGCCTAAAATACATGCGGGGGTACTTTCAAGGCTTCTTCCCGTTAAAATGGCACCATCAGGAAAGGTGGTGAAATGCTGGCCGATGTCCATCCAGCCGTTATGACTGACGTGATAACTTTTCATACCCTGTTGGAGTTCAAAATGGTTATCAACTTTGAAATTAACATAGCTTGGACTCCAGGTATGGTGCTCCTGAATGTATAAGATGGTTCTGGCGATCCGCAAATTCGAAACCCATGTTTCAAATTCGTTAATATCCATTTTGGTAAAACCCAATTTACTGATCATAACAAGTCTGGTTTAAGGTGAAAACGTAATTGTTGTCAGAAAAAAAAACGAAAAGGACGAATGATTTAATAAAGATAATTAAAGTAGTTTTAATTTGGTAATCTTTTTAATATCAGTTTGTTGTGTTTTTTATTTTACTTCTTTTCCTTATCCAAAACTGTAAAGTTCTGTACCAGTCTTTCTCCATTTTCATCAACCAATGTTAACGTGTGTTTTCCGGGTGGCGGACTAATGGCCAATTGGTGAAAATTAGTTGTGGTGGCTATATATTCATGGTCAATGTGCCAGTATATTTTTGATCGTGGGTTTCTGTGTGCTGCGTTAATCACAATTTTACCCCTTGTACCATCTAATTCTAAAGGAATATATACAACCGCATTGTTTTTGGGATAAATTACTTCCATCACACTATTTCCGCCAGTGCTGTTGCATCCATCTTTAAAAGGAGGTAGTGGTTTATAATCGCTGTTTTTTATTTTGTAGTAATACTCCATGGCGGGAGGTAAAATGAACCAGTTTGTGTGCAACATATTGGTAACACTTTCACACTGGTCGGTAACCCTATATTGTCCTGTTTTATCTAAATGAACCAATTTATGGTAAGGGCAAACCGCTGTTTTTTCGCCAGCTGGTGGAACCAGTTCATCAATCGTATTTTCACAATATTCTCCAGCTTTGTAACCACTCTGTTTACATATTTTGATCTTTTTTAGTTTGGTGCTGGGCGTTTCAAACCACTTTCCGTTGGGTAATAACCTAAATATATCGAATAAAACAGGCGCGGCAGCTTCAATTCCTACCAAACCCGGTCTGCCTTCGCCATCGGCATTGCCCACCCAAACACACACCACGTAATCTGGTGTTAAGCCTACTGCCCAGGCATCTCGGAAACCAAAACTGGTACCGGTTTTCCAGGCTACCCTTTGCGATGATGAAAACTGCTCCCATAAACCTTCATCACCTGGGCGCATTACTTCTTCCATGGCATTAAAAGTTGCCCAAATGGAGCCATGATCTAAAAATGAATTTCTTTGGTAATCTTTTTCTTCTTTTTGCGGAACATTTACATAATCCGCAGGCTGGTAATCGGCCGGATTGTATAAGCCTTTAAAAGTATTGAAATGGTTTAAAGTACGTACCATGCCCATGTACGTGTTGGCCAAATCCCACATGGTTACTTCGCTACCGCCCAAAATTAAGGATAAGCCGTAGTGATCGGCAGGTTGGTTTAAGGTTCCTATGCCTAGTTTTTTAAGCTTATCGTAAAAACGTTCGTATTTGTACTGTTGCAGCATTTTTACAGCGGGTATGTTTAACGAACGGCTTAAGGCTTTATCTGCGGCAATGGCGCCATCGTATCCCAAATCATAATTCTGTGGCGAATAACCGGCAATTTGAGTAGGGATATCTGGAATCAAGGTATGCGGCAAGATAAAGCCATCATTCATCATGCTGGCATAAAGTAATGGCTTTAAAGTGCTTCCAGGGCTTCTAAGCGCCTTAATCATGTCGACATGGCTTTGTAAATCGGCGTTTTCAGGCTGATAAATATTGCCTACATAGCTTAGCACCTGACCGGTTCTGGCATTTAATACCAAGGCAGAAATATTGTTGATGTCGTTTGCCCGGTACCGGTTATTGTAGCGTTTTAAAATGGCATTAACCTTTAACTGGATATTTTCATCCAAGGTAGAAGTAATTTTTGTAGTGGAAATGCGGAGGGTAGTCCGTTCTGCTTTAAAGCGGTTTAATAAATGCGGTGCATTTTGAGGCAGTGGCATCGGTTTGCCTGGAACAGGCTCCAATTTTGATAAATTGGCTGTGGCCTGATCGATGTATTTTAGTTTTGCGAGTTTATCTAATAAATCGTTTCTTTTTTTGATCAGCTTAGTGGCGTTTTTACCAGGATGAACTAACGATGGACTATTCGGAAGTACAGCTAACGTTGCCATTTCGCCCCAAGAAAGGGTTTTTGCATTTCTACCGTAATAGCGCCAACTGGCAGCTTCTAGGCCCACCACATTACTTCCAAATGGAGCATTGGCAGCGTATAGGCCTAAAATTTCTTCTTTTGAATATTTTGTTTCCAAACGTATGGCCAAAATCACCTCCAGCAGTTTCTGCCAAAAGGTTCTGTCTTGTTTGCGCGATAAGCGGATTACCTGCATGGATAAGGTGCTGCCGCCACTTACTACACTTTTAGCTTTAAGGTTTTGACGCATGGCTCTGCTCATGGCTAAAAAATCGATACCTATGTGATGATAAAACCTTTTGTCTTCAAAAGCAATGATGCAATCCTTAAATTTTACGGGAACGCTATCGGCTACAGGAAAACGCCATTGGCCATCGCTGGCAATTGCAGCACTCAGTAAATTGCCATTGCTGGCTTCAATTACATAGGATGTAGGTGTTTTAAACAGTTTTGACGGCAATGAAAACAGAAATGCCAAAAGCAGGGCAAAGCAGATCAGATCGGAAATAAGGAATGCTTTTGGGTTTTTGTTCATTTAAATTTGATGATAAGAAACCTCGCAGGTTTTTAAAGCCTGCGAGGTTTGAACGATATTTTGCCGTGGTTCGTGTCTCCACGAACCATTGTTAATTATTACTAAAATTTTAGTCTCAGATCTTTCAAAAATGAATATTTTAAATCATCATTTTCATAGAAGGATGCCGACGAATATAAGTAATCTTCAGGTTCGTAAGCCAATTGCCAGTGTGTTGTGCAAGGATTATTATGTAGGTAATCTAATTTTTGGTAAGCAACCTCCGGAGAGTACAAGTGAATGGCTAAAGGATCTCGTTGCCAAAATTCATAATTCTTATTGGCCAAAGATATCCGATAATTTAATAGATCATTTGTAGTTAGAAGCTTTTTAAATTCATGAGCAGTATATTTTAAAAATGAACCCTGTACAGTTTCTTTTCCATTTAATTCTTTGGTTCTCAAAACTACGTGAATGTGATTTGGCATGATAACAAAGCCAAAAATTTCAAGTTTGTTTAAAGAAGTTAAATATTCAAATGAATTCAAAATGATATTTTTAAATTCATCTTTTTCCAATAATTTTTGCCATTTGTTAATGGTAACAGTCCAAAAATAAATCTCTCCAATTTCTATGTAATTCTTTCTTCTACTTTCAAATATTTTATCCATTGTTATTTAGTTTCGGTTCGTGGAGACACGAACCGAGGCTGTAAGTATTTATCTAAAAATAAATTTATCGAATTCGATATCATTTTTCTTCTTTTTGCCGTGGTTCGTGTCTCCACGAACCACTATCAAGATGGTAGTTCTCCAAATAACTCATTCTTTTGACTTTAAATATTTTATCCATTGTTATTTAGGCTTTTTGTTCATTTAAATTTGATGATAAGAAACCTCGCAGGTTTTTAAAACCTGCGAGGTTTGAACGATATTTGGCCATGGTTCGTGTCTCCACGAACCACTATTTCTACACTATTTCACTACCTGTACCCATTTGCCTGCTTCAGTAGCCGAGATATCATTGTTGTACATGGCTTCGCACTGAACAGCCGATAAATAATATTTACCCAGATAAGAGGCATTGAGCAATACTTTGTACACCAAGCTTTCGCCTTCCCTGATGTTGAAGTAAGTGAAAACACGGTCATCCCTGATATCCTGATAGGTGAAAGGAGATGAAGCCAGGATACTCTGGTTATCGCTCACGCGGGTATTGATGATTTCCCAGCCTGAAGGGAAAATCTGAGTTAATGCCATTTGTTCATAGTATCCCATTCTACCTGGATTTTTTACCGTTACTTCTGCATAAAAGTCAGTACCCTGTTTCAGCGTAGTCGGATCTAAAATCTTTCCGTTTAAGCGTTTGTAAATTACATTCATATCCAAAACCTCTGGGCGGTTAGGTAAGAAATTGTTCTGACCGGCAACAGGTTGTCCTTCTAATACCAAACGTACAAATAACACATTATTGCCATTGTTGCTAACAGAAGCTGTACCTCCCTTAAAAACTACAGGTGTGGTGTTGAGGTATTGATTCGCATTTACAGTTGCCGATTTTCCATCCAATACATATTGATATTGCAGTTTATTGGCCGATTGATTGGTACCGCAGAATTTGGCAATGGCCAATAAGCTATAAGCGGTTGTTTGCGTACTGTACCAGGTATTTTCGCCCAATTTAGCCGCTAAAGGTTGCAATAAACTGGCAGCTTTTGCTTTCTGCCCCAATAAAGTTAGCGTCTCTAAAATCATCGCTTCATCGCGTACATCAGAACCATATGTGCCACCCAATTGTTTGTAAGCCTGAATGGAAGTATCTAAGCCCCTAATCATATTTTGGGCAACATCGTTCTGGCCAGCCAACTTATAGGCGGCTGCCAAGCGCCACTTTGCGGCAACAGACAGGTATTCGAAGGCCTTTAAACGGTTCATTGCGGCCATTTCTGGCTTTTTAGCTAAGGCCAGCATATACAAGCGGTAAGCCTGAGATAAATCGCCACCATAAAAATTATTGCTGTTGGGTGCCCAGTTAGCTGCTTTTGATTTTTGATAACGCAACAGCTCATCTAAAAGGCCCACAGGCAGGGTATAACCAGCATTTTGAGCCTCAACTAAAAAGTGGCCCGCATAATTGCTTCCCCATTCGTCAGAACTGCCTTCTCCCGGCCAGTAAGATAAACCACCATCGGTAGTTTGGAAACCTTTAAGCCTGTTTATTCCGGCTTTAATATTCTTTTCTGTTTTTGCCGTTTGCTGTTCGTTTAATGGACTCAATCTATCCAGATATAGCTGAGGGAAAATACCAGAGGTGGTTTGTTCGATACAGCCGTGAGGATATTGGATCAAATAACTCAATCTTTTGCCCAGGCTAATAGCAGGGATGGAAGAAACCTCGAGCGATCCTGAATTGGTACCAGTCATCCCGATAGGTGCATAATTTACCGCCCATTTGGTGTGTGGCTGCACAGTGGCAGATACAACGTTGGTTACATATGGGTTTGGATTTCTGATATCCATTTCCACATCATAATCTGTTTTTTCGTTACCGCTTTGCGCTGTAACCTTAACTTTTGCAATACCAACGGTATTTGGTGCAGTAACTTCAAAATAAGTCATTTGCTCGCCGGTTTGCTTGTAGTAGAGCTGTTGTTTATTGTTGCCCTGAACAATTAAATTACTGGCCTGAAGCTGTACTGAAACATTTTTAAGGTTGCTTTCGGTAGCAAAAACAGTAACAGGTAAGGTAAAACGCTCGCCCGGGCCAATAACCCTCGGCAAGGTGGCCAAAACCATTAGCGGCTTTTTAACCTGGACCGATTTTTCTGCAAAACCATAGGCAGCATCTTGTCCGGCCACTACCATAGCCCTAACGGCGCCAATGTACTGTGGCAATTTAAATCTGTGTGTTTTACTTTCTCCTTTACCAATAGTAAAAGGACCCATAAATTTCACAACTGCTTTAAAACGGTTGGCTTTGGCAGGGTTTAGGTTTTTATTGATGCTACCATCACCACCAATGCTTAATATCCGTTCGAGATTTCCGCCCCAGGCACCTAAAACGTAATCGAATAAATCCCATGTTTTAACACCCAGGCCTTCGCGGGCATAAAAAGCACCATGTGGATCAGGCGTTTTAAAGCGCGTTAAATCCAGTAAGCCTTCATCAACCAGTGCAATAGTATAGGTCATGGCCTTGCCGTTCTGTTCGCCAATGGTAATGGTGTTTTCGGTTTCCGGTTTAATTTTATCGGCCATTTTAATGGTTGGCTTTAAAATAGTTTCTGGGTCTTCTACCGAAAGTGGAATAGCCCCGTACATCCTGATCGGTAGATCGTTAACCGTTTGGGCATGTGGCTGCAATAAGGTAATGTTGGCAAACACGTTAGGTGCCATTTCCTTTTCGGCCTTAAATTTAAATTGTGTTTGTCCGGCTTTGGTATCTATCCAAAAAGTTTTTAATACCCGGCTTCCATTTTCAATAGATATTAGCGCCCTGCCGTTTTTGCCGGTAGGAATCGTTAAAGTAATGTCTTCGCCAACGGTAAATTTCTCTTTATTGGCCGTGAATGATAGCATAGAGGCCTCAGTTGGGTTGCTTCCTTGCTCGCGCTGCGCCCAACCAGGCCAATCTACATATACTGATTTTCCGGTAACATGGCCTCCGTTTACATCGCGTACCAAAATTAAATAACGGCCCCATTC
This sequence comes from Pedobacter sp. GSP4, assembly GCF_051857575.1. Classification (NCBI taxonomy): domain Bacteria; kingdom Pseudomonadati; phylum Bacteroidota; class Sphingobacteriia; order Sphingobacteriales; family Sphingobacteriaceae; genus Pedobacter; species Pedobacter sp. GSP4. The sequence goes on from NZ_JBPZIR010000002.1 coordinate 37,363, forward strand.
TGGTTCGTTAACGCGTAAATTCCAGCTTCCTTTACCATTGGTTAAGTTAATTTGATGGCTCTCTACCAGCTTGTTAAACTGGTTTTGTGTAAAATTGGCGTAGGTGTACTGATCATCCTGTTCCCACCACCAGCGCCATTGTGTTTTATACAATTCTACCTGAACAGTTTTACTTCCGCTTAAAAGTTTGCCATCGGTATTAACATTTACAATTTCGATTTTATGGTCTTGTCCGGTTACCAGCATACCACTTAAACGGTCGCCTTTTGCCGGCCTAATGCCCAGATAACTGCTGTACACGTGATAAGGTATGCTAAAATTATCAATGCTGAAATTACCGCCAGGTTCGAAAACCTTAGTGGTAAAATTAGCCCTTAAAACACCCGGTGCGGTATTGTTTTCGTTTAAATTGGTGTTAATCTGCGCCGTACCGTTCTGATTTAAAGTGCCTTCAAAAATGGTTTTAACCTGCGATTCGAAATTAACGGTAGGGTTATCGAAGCTAAAACCTTCAAAGCCTTTAAATTTAGTTTCAGTCGTATTTAGGTTTACATCTACCTTAGCCTTTAAGTTTTGTGCAACAGCACCAAACAGCCATTTGGCCGATAGGGTAGCCGCAGAGGTTCCTGCGCTTAAATAGCTTCGGTTGCCTACGTTGAAATCAATTTTCAAACGGTTAGGCATTACCGTTTCAATTTTTAGGGTTTTGGTAAAAGTTGCACCACCTGCTTTAACTTTGGCCATCCAGTTGCCTGTTGGGGCCGTACTTTCTGTAGCTGTTTTGAAGGTGTAAAATCCATTTAAAGGTTTACCGTTAATCAATCTTTTATAAAGCTGTCCTTTCGGATTATAAAACTCCATGGTTACCGGATAATTGGCCGGAAGTTTTTTGAGCTTATCTTCCAGAACGAAAGAAACAAATAAACTGTCGCCTGGCCTCCAAACACCGCGTTCGCCATAAATAAAGCCTTTTAGGCCACTTTGAACCACATCTCCGCCTACATCGAAACGGCTTAAAGGGAGCGAACTTCCGTCATCAAGTTTTAAATAACCACGTTCAGAACCATTTTTTGCGATCAATAAAAAGGGCTGGCGTTTAAGGTCGAATTTGGCAAAGCCATCTCCATCTGTTTTGGTGGTAAAAATGATCTGTTTTTGGTAATCCATCAGTTCGAGGCTTACCCCGCTTAGTGGTTTCGCCGTTAATAAATCTGTTGCTACAATCAGCATAGAATTATCGTTGCCTCTTTTGGCCACCAAACCTATATTAGAAGCAATTAAATTGCGGCTGGCCCAGCGTTGGTTGGTGTAAAACGATGGGGTACAAGGGTTGTCTTTATCGCTCCATCTGTAATTTGGCGGGTAATAATTGTTGTAGCGCTGCCAAAAATCGTCATCTTCATCAATCTTTTCTCCATAGCCTTCATAATCTCCATATTCACTATCTTCTTCGCTATCGCCCACTTTTTCTTCGCCGGTTTTACAGTTGTAGGCATTATATTCCTGCCTAAAAGCAATGGTTACCCGGTACATGGCCCCTGGCTCCGTACGGATCATTTTATCCAGATCAAGTGTAAAACGGTTCTTTTTATGCAGGTTCAGCGCCTTGTCTTCATCTAAACGCACTGTTTTTTGCAAAATAGGTTTGGCTACGCGGCGCAGTTCGTTACCGTCTTTGTAGCTATTGGTTTGAAAAAACTGTGGAATGTTGTTTTCGTAAATTTTGATGACCGTTACATCAACTGCTTTTAAATTGATGGCTTCGAATGGCAGCACCAGTTTGCCTGAATTGGGCAATATAGTACCTCCACCAGCAATGGTTACGGCCGGCAGTTTATCTTCGAATATAAGGTTGGCCATTTTACCGTTTGCCAGTTTTTTGGCATTAATGTTCTCTATTCCGGCATTTACATTTAGGGCATAATTACCTTTCAATTCTTCTGCGGCGTACACTTTAACCTGACTGGCATCAATAGTATATCTCAAATCGCTCAGGTTACCCAAAGTAATCATCCCTGTTAAATCCTGCCCAACGCCAATTGGCTCTGAGAACTGCACGAGTGCGTAATCTTCTTCCCCCTGAATGGCTTTCATATCCAATATTTCGAATTTATTCAATGCCGGAACACGGATTTCTATTTCACCTTTCTGTTCGGCATCAATGGGGTCGCCATCCCATTCTATTTTTAGATTTTGATCGCTGCCTGCCTTTTTAATACTATCGATCGTGAATTTCGAAATGTTTTTTGCAGGATCGTGCTGCCATTTGATTTTTAATTTCTGACCGAAATCAAGGTTTAGGGTTTTTTCGATCTTGCCGGTTTCTTCTACATCGGCTGTGGCTACTTCGCCGGTTAGTTTCATGTAATCGAGTGCCGTATTGTTCTGCGAAACCAATCCGTTCTGCGAAAGCATTAGGCCAGGGGTAATTACCTTAAATTCGAAATCAAAATCTTCAAGCCCTTTTTCCGTTGCCGAAACTTCTGATAGTTTAAAGGTAGCCTCGTAATTTTTGCCAGGTTTTAGGTTTTCGTCGGGCCTAAATTCTACCGTTTGCGGATCAATCCAATAGGTTTTTCCTGAAATGGAAGGGGAGAAGTCGAAAAGTTCGCGCGAATCTGCTTTGCCTAAATCCTGCATCCCTGTTGCCGCATTGGCCAGATGCACCCTAATAAAACTCTTTTTCGAAATGGTTCCTGAGGTATAAGCTTCTATGTATTTTGCATAGGCCTGGTTTTCTTCGTGATTTTTTTTCTTCCTGTTGAAATAAATAAATACGATGGCTGCTATAGATACCGCAAGTAAGCCGATAAAGATAAATTTCTTTCTGGAAGAAGATTGATAGGTAGATGGTTGTTCCATTGGTAATGAAATTTCGTTTTTAGATGTGCGAAAAAGCTGGTGTCGAGCGGAATGATTATTATTCGATACAGCATATTCCAGATGAAAATTAACTAAAATTCACGTTAAAAGAAATTATGTTGAAAATTAAGCCTTACAACTTGTTCCTTTGCATGGTTTTGGATAAGTTTACAGCATCAACCTCATTAGAACCAGATATGATAAAGAAACTTTTAATTTTTTCAGGCCTGTTATTTTCTGTCAGTTTTTGTTTTGCCCAAAAAGCAGATGTAGAAGCTGCTGTAAATAAGTTAACCAAACTGATGGTTACGCCTGACAGTGTAGCACTTGATAAATTAATCCTGAATAACCTGAGTTACGGTCATTCAAGCGGAAAAATTCAAACCAAGCAAGAATTTATGCATTCTCTTCTTTCTGCAGAATCTGATTTTGTGGATATCAATTTAACCGATCAAACCGTTATTGTTCAAAATAAAACTGCCTTGGTGCGCCACACATTAAGTGCTAAAACGAATGATAAAAACGTTCCAGGAAATGTAAAACTGTATATCCTGTTAATTTGGAGTAAGGAAAAAGCCGGCTGGAAATTAATTGGTAGACAGGCTGTTAAAGTGCCTTAGTTCAGTTTGGAGTTTACAGTTAGGAGTGTGCAGTTTTGGGTGCAAATAACCTAGGGTATTAAAAAGGTGTATTTGGGGCGCCGCAGTGGTCTCCAAACTCACCACCCCAAACTCCCAATTTATTTAATCATTACCCCAGGTCTATTTACCAATGGAATTTTGATCAGATTAGAATCGATGATGCTTTCTGGTAGGAAAATAAACTTTTTATCGTAAATGGTGCTGCCGATGTAATAACTGAGCCAGTATTCGTTGGTTAAGCCAAAAACTTCAGGATCTATAGCTTCAACACCAGCAAATGATTGTGCTTCCATATCACCTACAAAATGCCTCAAAACAGAAGTTTTAACCTGCTTGCCGTCTTTTTCACCATAACCTTTAGAGCTAATTAAAACATTGGTGATTGGCTCGTTTTTTAAATTAACAAGATAAACTGTCCAGTTTTTTACTTCCGGGGTTTCGCTCATCAGCACAACGGCCATGGCAATATCTTCTACGGTATTTTCTGGTAAATCTGCTTTCATAAAAGTACTTTGTCGTCATGCTGAACTTGGTTCAGCATCGCTTACAACATAGAGACCCTGAAACAAGTTCAGGGTGACGATGATTTATTTTTTCTTTGCTACAGCTTTTTTAGCCGGCGTTGCTTTTTTCTTTGCAGGTGCCTTTTTCTTCGTTTCGAAAGCATTTGGCACTTGCTCCACAATCATTTTTTTAACTACTTCCAAATCAATATCAGCCAGTTCTTCTGGTGTATATTTTTGTTTGGTAGCTTCATTGTTCCTGAGTTTTAGCATCAGTTTGCCGAAACGGATAAACGGTCCCCAACGGCCATTTTCGATAGAAATTTTCTCTGCATCCCAGGTTTTAATATATCTGTTGGCCTCTTTTTCTACTTTTTTACCGATTAAGGTTTCAATATCACTTTGCGATAAATTATCGAAATCGTAACCTTTAGCCGGAATATTGATAAAAAGGTCGTTCCACTTGATGAACGGACCAAAGCGGCCCTTGCCTTTGGTAACCCCTAAACCCTGATAATGGGCAATAGGCGCATCGGCATCCATTTTTTCGCGGATAATTTCGACAGCCCTATCATAATTAACCGATAGCGGATCTTCATTTTTAGGAAGTGAAATAAAACTTTCGCCCCATTTAACATATGGGCCAAAACGGCCTACACCGATTACAACCTCTTTTCCTTCAAAATCAGGAAGTTGAAACGGTAATTTGAATAATTCTAAAGCATCGGCTAAAGTAATGGTAGCTACCGATTGGTTGCGCATTAAACTTGCATAACGCGGCTTTTCTTCTTCATCAAGTTCGCCAATTTGAACCAGCGGACCAAATTTACCAACTTTGGTATATACATTTTTGCCTGTTGCGGGGTCTAAGCCCAATAAGCGTTCGCCCGTAGCACGTTCGGCAGTTTCTAATGTGGTTTCTACTTCGGTATGGAAAGGACTGTAAAAAGAATGAAGCATTTTGGTCCACTCTTGTAAGCCTTGCGCAATCTCGTCGAACTCTTTTTCTACTTTAGCCGTGAAATTAAAATCTACAATTCCTTTAAAGTGTTCTACCAAGAAATCGTTTACGACTTCACCAATATCGGTAGGAAAGAGTTTAGATTTTTCGGCACCGGTTACCTCTGATTTTATCTCTTTTTTAACAACTCCATCTGCCAGGACAATCGCGGTAAATTTGCGCTGCTTACCATCTCTATCTTCTTTAACAACATAACCACGGTTTTGTACGGTAGAAATAGTTGGGGCGTAGGTAGATGGTCGGCCGATGCCAAGCTCTTCCAATTTCTTAACTAAACTGGCCTCCGTATATCGTGCAGGTGGGCGCGAGTAACGCTCTGTAGCCTGCATTTCTTTTAAAAATAATTCCTGCCCTTTGGCTAAAGGAGGTAAAATAGATCCACCTTCTTTTTCCTCTTGTTCCTCATCATCGGTCGATTCGAGATAAACTTTAAGGAAACCATCAAATTTCAATACTTCACCTTCGGCAACTAAATGTTCTTTGCGGGTAGAAGCGGTAATCTGAGCAGTTGTTTTTTCAAACAGCGCCTCGCTCATCTGCGAGGCTATCGAACGTTTCCAGATCAGATCATATAAACGTTTCTCTGAAATATCGCCGTCTACCGTGTGCCTGTCAAAATAAGTAGGGCGGATGGCTTCGTGAGCTTCCTGCGCGCCTGCAGATTTTGTTTTATATACACGGTGTTGATGGTATTTATCGCCATAAGCAGATTTAATTTCGGCAGCAGCGGCATTTAAGGCGGTTTCTGATAAGTTTACAGAGTCTGTTCTCATGTAGGTAATCTTACCGGCCTCGTAAAGCCTTTGCGCTACCTGCATGGTACGTGCAACCGAAAAGCCAAGTTTTCTGGAAGCTTCCTGCTGTAGGGTTGAAGTGGTAAATGGTGCAGCTGGGTTGCGTTTTGCAGGTTTTGTTTCTAAACTCGTAATATGAAATTTTGCCTGGGCACAATCCTGAAGGTATTTTTCAGCATCAGCTTCGCTTTCAAAACGTTGCGGAAGTTCTGCTTTAACCTGTTCTTTTCCTTTTCCGGTAGAAAACTGCGCGGTTATTTTATAAGCTGCAGCAGCATTGAAGTTTAAAACTTCCCTTTCTCTATCTACAATTAAACGTACGGCAACAGATTGTACACGGCCGGCTGATAAAGATGGTTTAACTTTTTTCCATAAAACAGGAGAAAGTTCGAAACCCACTAACCGATCTAAAACACGGCGTGCCTGCTGGGCGTTTACCAAATTGTAATCAATTCCACGTGGACTATCTATTGCTTTTAAAATGGCAGGTTTGGTAATCTCATGGAAAACAATACGCTTAGTTTTCTCTACTTTTAGGCCTAAAGTTTCAAATAAGTGCCAAGAAATGGCTTCTCCCTCGCGGTCCTCATCGGATGCTAGCCATACCATTTCGGCATCCTTGGCTAGTTTCTTCAGCTCGGCTACAACGTTTTTCTTGTCGGCCGGTACTTCGTAGGTCTGGGCAAAATTATTGTTGATATCAATTGCCATATCACCTTTAACTAAATCACGGATGTGGCCATAGCTAGATTTCACCAGGAAATCTTTGCCTAGATAGCCTTCTATAGTTTTAGCTTTTGCGGGTGACTCGACGATTAATAAATTTTTGGCCATGAAATACGTTTTTGTGCAAATAAAGCTATAATTAAAGCATAAATCCAAACCTGAATAGAATTTAATACAAATTTTTTATTAAAGTATGTGCAAGTAAGGCGATTTATTAGCCTAAATACCACTGGTTTTAGGTCCGAATTATTTTTTTTGACGCCCATATTTAGAATAGCGGCATCATTCTAGTTTCTGCTATGGCATAACCCATCATTTAATTTACAACAACATTACCTCAGCGAAAACTATTTGTGCCTATATTCGTATATAAAAATAAAAAACGATGATAAGCACAATTTTAATTCTACTAAACTTTTTGGTGCCAACGCCTCCAAAAAATGTTTACAATTTTAGCTTTAAAACTATTGATGGTAAAGAAATTAAACTTTCTCAGTTTAAGGGCAAAAAAATCATGATTGTTAACACTGCTTCTAAATGCGGTTATACCCCTCAGTACGAAGATTTGGAAAAACTTCAAAAGCAATACGGCAAAAAAGTAGTGCTAATTGGTTTTCCTGCAGGTAATTTTGGTGGACAGGAATTTTCTACCAATGCCGAAATCAAAGAATTTTGTACAGGAAAATACAATGTTTCGTTTTTGTTGGCAGAAAAAAGCAGCGTAAAGGGTGATGACATTAGTCCATTGTTTAAATACCTTACTTCTCAAACCAATACAGAAGAGCAAGGAGATATCAAATGGAACTTTGAGAAATTCCTGATCAACGAAAAAGGGGAGCTGGTTCACCGTTTCCGTTCAAAAACTAAGCCTTTGGATGAGGCAATTGTTAAAAATCTGTAAGGATGGATGATGTGAGATGGGAAAGGTGAGCATGATAAGAGAATAGTCTTTCTAGAAAAGATTTAAAAAGGTAAGATGGTGAAGAGCTATTTTACCTTTTTTTATGTCGATAAGCTAAGATTGTTAAAATTTGTGACGTATGTGCTTAATGACTCTTATATTCCTTTTACGGTCAAACAAAATGCAAAATATTCTTTAGTACCCTCGGAGTTTTTTGGAAAGAGAAAGGGGCTTAAATCCATAAGCCCCAAATAAACCAAACAAACTATTTATGAAGTATAGTAATAACCAGATACAGTTAAAAATGTTTTTGGGAAAAGAAATAAATTGTCAGAAAACTGTCCAATTTTCATGGTTTTCTAAATAACCAAGAGAAATAGGCTACAAAAAGGTAATTAGTATTGGGAAAATAAGTTTTTAAGCCTTTAAAAAAGATTAAGCTGCTCTGGCTGGTAAAGTTCTGGGTTAAAACTGTAAGCTGTTTGTGCATTTTGATTGCAATCAATGTAATATACTTCCGTTTCTTCGTAACGTGAAGCTACTTTAACAAAAGTATTGCCTGCAACTGCTTTAAAAAGGTTTTCAACCAGGTCGGGGTCGTTATTATCTTTAGATAAGTGGCTCAATAAAAGATGGCTCATGTAATCTGGCTTGTGGCTGGTAAAAAGTGCCAGCGCCTGCGCGTTGCTAAGGTGACCGTGACCGCCCATAATCCTTCTTTTCAAGAAATAGGGGTATTTGCCATTTTCCATCATTTGCGTATCGTAATTGGCCTCCAAAAAAGCGGCATGACAGTTTTTGAAATGACTGATTAATCGATCGCATACGGCGCCAATATCGGTAAATACACCAACCCTTACACCGTTACATTCTACGGTAAAACTATAAGGATCTGCTGCATCGTGAAATTTAGAAAAGGCCGAAACCTTTAAATTGCCGATCTGGATATTTTGTAAATGGTTTAGCGAAAAGGTATTGTGCTGATCTAAAACCAATCGGCTGCTTTTTAAGGTAGCGGAACTGATGTATACCGGAAGTTTGTATTTCTTTGCAAAAACAGTTAAGCCCTTAATGTGGTCGCTATGTTCGTGCGAAATGAATATGGCCTTTATTTTTTGGATGGACAGGCCCAAACGCGCAATCCTTCTTTCTACTTCTTTGCAGGTTAAGCCAACATCAACCAAAATGGCTTCGTTATCGTTACCCACGTAGTAACAATTGCCGTTGCTGCCCGAATTTATTGATGTAAAGTGTAGTGCCATTTTAAAGCTGCAAGATAAGGCTTATTTAGCTAAGGAAAAAAGAAAACTATACCCTCGAACCATTATGTTCAACCAGGCGCGAAAGGAGTGGGAGGAAAGCCTGTATCAGGTTTATTTCTTCTGAGGAAAAAATTTTCTCCATGGTTTGAACCAGCCATTCTTCTTTTATCTTTCTGCTGGCGATGATGTGTTTTTCTCCGAGTTTGGTTAAACCGATAAATACCTTGCGTTTGTCTTCTTCACTTGGAAAACGCTCCACACATTTGGCCTCGAATAAACGGTTAATGATCTGTGAAATAGCCTGCTTAGAAACCCTTTCCATATCGGCCAGTTCGGTTGATAACATTTTGCCGTGCTGCTCTAGCAACGACATGGTTAACAGCTCTGCATTGCTAAACTCCGAACTTACATTCTGTTTGCGCAGCTGCCTGGTTAACCGTGTAACGGTACTTCTTAGTTTTGCGGCTATATCTTGTGTTTGCGTAGGCATATTATTGGTAAATAAACTTTACAAATATAAGCTTTTGTTTTTGTTGATGATTTTTTTTTAATGAATGTATCATTTATGATTTTGAGGTGATAAAAATGAGCTTTTTGCGTTTTATAGTTTCGTCTGAAATTTCTATTTTTGTAAAGTTACTTTACTATTTTAAACATGAGTATTTTTCGTTCGCTAAGGCATTATAATTACAGGTTATTTTTTACAGGACAAGCCATTTCGTTAATAGGCACGTGGATGCAGCGTGTAGCCATCAGCTGGTTGGTATACCGTTTAACGGGTTCGGCTTTTCTTTTGGGCTTAATTACTTTTTTAAGCTTAATACCATCTTTGGTGCTGGCGCCATATGCAGGCAGTTATGTAGATAGGCACAATAAGTACAAAATTTTGGTGATTACCCAGGTTATTTTAATGCTACAGGCAGGGGCATTGGCTTTAATGATCTGGTTTAAGGTGTACGATATGTTCTGGATTGCAGCATTATCCTTGGTACAGGGGCTGGTAAATGCGTTTGATGTAACTGCGCGGCAATCGTTAATGGTAAATTTAATTGATGATAAAGAAGATTTACCAAATGCCATAGCACTTAACTCATCCATGTTTAATGCGGCTCGCTTAATTGGTCCGGCGCTGGCAGGTGTTATTTTAAGTACACTGGGCGAGGATATCTGTTTTTTGATCAATTTTGTGAGTTTTATTGCGGTACTGGGCTGTATGGTAATGATGAAGCTTAAACTTACTGAGCATAAAAAATCTACAGAGAACATCTGGATGGATTTAAAGAAAGGTTACGATTACCTTAAAGCATCGCCCGATCTGGCTTCGATGGTTTTGATGATGGCGGCCTCGAGCTTGTTGGTTATTCCGTTTACTACGTTACTGCCGGTTTTTGCCAAAGATATTTTTAATGGTAATGCTACAACTTTTGGCTGGTTCGAAAGTGCGGCAGGATTCGGGGCCTTTTTCGGGGCAATTTATATGGCCACCTTAAAAGCCAATCAGAACCTGCAGAAAATAGTTATGCTTTCGGGAATTTTATTGGCCATCTCGGTAGTTGCCCTGGCCATTTCTCCATCTTTGGTGCTGGCGTTAATATGTACCGGCTTGGCTGCCTTGGGTTTAATGGCCCAAACATCATCTATTAATACGTATCTGCAAACCCACGCTGATGATTTAATGCGGGGCAGAACATTAAGTTATTATATTATGGCCTATCAAGGAGTATTGCCGATCGGCAGTTTATTGATGGGTTACCTGGCGCATTTGTTTGGTACACAAATGGTTGTGGCTTTTGAAGGTGTTGCAGGCTTATTGATTGTTGCAGCTTTTGTATACAACGAAAAACATCGGAATCAATTTAAGGGAAGCGCTATGTCGTTGAGGTAATTTAAAGGCTTGTTTTGACCATTAAGGTATTAAGGGCATTAAGTTTTTAAAGGTTATTTCCTAATTAACTTAACTGCTAAATGGTAATTTAAAGGCTTGTTTTGACCCACTAAGGTATTAAGGGCATTAAGTTTTTAAAGGTTATTTCTAATCAGCTTAACTGCTAAATGGTAATTTAAAGGCTTGTTTTGACCCACTAAGGTATTAAGGACATTAAGTTTTTAAAGGTTATTTCTTAATCAGCTTAAATGCTTAATGATAATTAATGCTTATTTGACCATTAAGGTATTAAGGTATTAAGGACATTAAGTTTTTAAAGGTTATTTCTTAATCAACTTAACTTCTTAATGGTAATTTAAAGGCTTGTTTTGATCATTAAGGTATTAAGGACATTAAGTTTTGGTGGAAAGGTTATTTCTTAATCAACTTAACTTCTTAATGGTAATTTAAAGGCTTGTTTTGATCATTAAGGTATTAAGGACATTAAGTTTTGATGGAAAGGTTATCTCTTAATCAGCTTAATGGTAATTAAGGGTTTGTATCATTTCTCAATGATAAATATGGGCGTATTTTCCACCTATTCGTGCACAACCAATTTACAATCAACCATTACTTTCTGGTAGTTCTGTATATCGATTTCCTTATCAATAAGCTGTATGAGTAATTTAATCGCATTTTCTCCAACCGATTCGGGATTTTCCTCTATCGAAGCAATTGGTGGCGAATCCAGGTAGCTGATAAATGAAGTATTGCCAAAGCCTATACATTCAATATCGTTAAACTTTGGATGGTTTATCGATCTGAGGTATTTTATGGCATCAAATAAAATGGGTTCTTTAAAAGCTACCAAGGCCGTTGGCATATTTTCGCGGTTGGCAAAAAGATTTTGTATAGCTGATATAGTGTTCTCCTTGTCAAAATCGGTATAAGCCACCAGTTCTGAAGAAAATGGAACACTGTTATCTTTTAAGGCATTAATGTAGCCATTAAAACGGTCGTGGGTAAAGTTGATCATTTTAGGCCCGCCCAAATACGCAATTTTTTTGTGACCTCTATCAATCAGGAATTTAGTTGCCTGGTAGCATCCTTGAAAGGTATTGCCCAAAACCTTGTGGCAGCTTAAGTTAAAACTCGGGTTACGGGTATAGTACACTACCGGAATGCCCATGTTTTCGAACTGATCTAAATGCGCAAAATCCTGCGTATGTTTCGAAATGGCCACAATTAAACCATCAACACGGCTTCTTAACAACATATTGGCCGATTGGATTTCTTTTTCCAGGTCATCGTGAGACTGACTGATGATAACATTGTATCCATGTTGCGTGGCAAACTGCTCTACACCGTAAATGCTTCTGGTAAAAAAATGGTCTAACAGATTAGGTAATATAATACCAATAATGCGCGATTTTTTCTCCTTTAAATTGATTGCTGATTTATTGGGGGTAAAATGTAGATCGCGCGCCATTTCCTGAACACGCTGTTTGGTGTATTCATTTATGGTAGGGTAGTTATTAAGCGCTTTTGATACTGTTGATACTGACATCTTTAACTTTTCAGCCAAGAACTTTAGCGTAACAGGAGTATTATTCATCATCTTTTCCAATCTCAATGCATAGATAAGAAAAAAAACGCAATTATTTCAAACGTTTGAAATGTAGTTTCAAATGAATTTATAGCCTTTTAAGCTATTTAAAAACACTTTTATGTTTTTTCCTTTTCTAAATTCGTTACCGCTAACACAAACTAACCAAATAACAATGACGAAATCATCCCAAACCAATTTCAGTTTTAAAAGGGCTATTACTGGAATACCAAGTTTAGTTACCAATACTAACTTTATTTTGTCTCATAAATATTACTGTTTAAAGACAAAATCCTACAATTCTGAAGATGCCTAACTGCGCCTAAGCAAATGTTTTTACCGGTTGCTTAACAGCTTTACGCTGAGCAATATCTTACATTAAATTAATTGGATCTGTAAGCCTTACAAATCTGGTTAATCAGTATTAACTACGCATTAAATTTTAACAAGATAGATTTAATATTTATAACAATTATGGATATACTTTACAATTTGAGAAGTACGCCGTCATCTGTTGGATTTGAAAAAAATCAATGGCTGAAGGTATTTTATACATTAGCCTTTATTTTTCTGATCGGTTCTTCCTTTTCTGCTTATGCACAAAGCACGGTTAACGGAACAGTAAAAGATAACAAGGGGATAACCTTACCAGGGGTAAGTGTTAGGGTTAAAGGAACAACAATTGGAGCGGTAACCGATAACGATGGTAAGTTTTCGATAAAGGTAGGCGCTAATGCTACCCTAACTTTCACTTATGTGGGCTACACCATTAAAGAAGTGGCTGTTAACAACAAAACAGTTTTAAATGTGGTTTTGGAAGACGATTCGCAGGGATTGGATGAGGTTATTGTAGTGGGTTACGGCGTACAGAAGAAATCTACTTTAACGGGTGCCGTTGCGCAGATTGGTGCCGAAGAGGTGATGAAATCGCCTACGCCAAGTCCTACAAATGCTTTAATTGGTAGATTGCCAGGTTTATTGGCGGTACAAACCAGTGGGCAGCCGGGTGCCGATGGAGCTCAGTTAAAGGTAAGGGGTGTGGCTACTTACGGGAACAACAATGCTGCAATTGTAGTGGTCGATGGCGTAGAGCGTCCTAGTTTTTCTGATGTGGATGCCAGTGAGATCGAATCCGTAACGGTGTTAAAAGATGCGGCATCAACAGCCATCTACGGTATCAGGGGAGCAAATGGTATTATCGTAATTACCACCAAACAAGGTAAAATTGGTAAACCCAAGGTTACCTATACCGGTAACTATGCGCTGCAAACCTATACAGGTCTTGCTGTTGGTCTTCCGGCTTTCGAAAATGCTTCATTACTAAACCAATCTTACGTTAACGATGGTAAGGCACCATTCTTTACCGATGCCGAACTGCAAAAATTTAAGGATGGATCAGATCCGATCGGCTATCCTGATGTGCAATGGTTTGATTATTTAACCAAAAAGTATTATTCTCAAACACAGCATAATATCAACATCAACGGCGGAACCAAAATCGCCAAATATTTTGTTTCGGCAGGTTATGCCTTCCAGGATGGTATCTTCAAAAAGTTTGATTCGCCTTATGGCATCAATACCGTACCCAATTACAACCGTTACAATTTCCGTTCGAACGTAGATTTAACCTTGAACAAAGATTTTACAGTTGGAATTAAATTGGGCGGCCGTTTTGCCAACAGGTACCAGCCAGCAGGCTTATTGTCTTCTTCTGCTTTCTCGTACGATACGATAGAGGGGATGATTTCGCGTATTTTACAGGTTCCGGCTTACGCTTATCCGGTAACGCTTCCGGATGGCAGGATAACGGCAAACCCGAATATCGGTACCAATATCTGGAATCCATTTGCGGTATTAACCCGCTTCGGAACCCGTAACGACGATAACAATACCATCGAGAGTACCTTTAACCTCAACTATAAATTAGGTTTCATTACCAAAGGTTTGGGCTTTAAAACGGTATTTGGCTACGATTCTTACTATAACAATACAGAAAGACGGAACGCCAATTGGGCCGCTTATGTTTATAATCCGGCAACAGGGCAAGCTACCTTATCAACCGATACCCGTAACCGAGATGAGCCTCTGGGGGCCGTACAGGATGGTGGTGTAACCGGTGGAAGTACCAACATGAACCTGCAAACAGGTTTTGATTATAACCGCGATTTTGGCAAGCACAACGTTGGCGGATTGCTATTGGGCACCCGTCAGCTTATCCGTACCACCGGTGGAACAGCTTTTACAGCACCTCCAAGAGCATCGCAGGGTATTGTAGGTCGTGTTACTTATAACTACGGAGAAAGGTACTTTGCCGAGTTTAATGGTTCTTACAACGGGTCGGAAAACTTTGCAGAAGGATTGCGTTATGGCTTCTTTCCGGCAGTATCGGCAGGTTGGACCCTTACCAACGAGCCTTTCTGGAAAAAGAACAACATTTTAACCTATCTAAAAATAAGGGGAAGTTACGGTCAGGTAGGTAACGATAGGATTTCGGATAACCGCTTTTTGTTCCTAACCACTTATCAGGGTAACTCTGGTGCACCGTTCGGAAACCCTTTGGCCTTGGTTAATTATCCAACCATTTACATTGCCGATAATGCTTTAGGAAATGATAAAGTTACTTGGGAAACCGGTACCAAAAGAAACATTGGTATGGAAGCCCGTTTCTTGAGCGATAACCTAAAACTAACGGTCGATGTTTTTGACGAAACCCGTAAAGATATTTTAACACCAACCTTAAGTGGCTCAGCACTGTTTGGCCACTCATACCCAAACCTAAACAAAGGTATTGTATACAACAAAGGTTATGAGGTGGAGCTCGATTACCAGCGTGTGGTTGGCAGTGTAACCCTGGGCTTAAACGCACAATTGAGTTATAATAAGAATAAGATCCTCGAAAACGACGAACCTGACGGAATGCCTTTTTCATTGGCGAGAAAAGGAACAAGCGTTGGCCAGTATTTTGGTTACAAGACCGATGGTTTTTTCCAATCGGCTGCTGATATTGCGGCTTCGCCAAAATTATCTGGCTACAACCCAATTCCAGGCGATTTAAAATTTAAGGATCTTGATGGCGATGGCGTTATTACCAACCTGGATCAGGATGCAATTGGCTATACCAATACACCACAGTACATTTATAGTTTTAGCCCAAGGGTTAGCTACAAAGGGTTTTCACTTTCTGCATTATTTCAAGGGGTGGCTAACGTGAGTTCGAACGTAATTTTAAACGAGCAGAACAACGGTCAGCAGATGTATCCTTTTATGTTGGATGCCTGGACACCAGCTACTGCTGCTACAGCAACCTGGCCAGCCCTGCATGCCCGCGGTACAGCATCTTTAAACTATGCACTAAACGATTTTACCTTACAGAACTCGGCATATTTAAAAATCAGGAACATTGAACTGGCGTGGACACTTCCAAAATCGTGGATGAGTTCGCTGAAGCTGAGCAATGTGAGGCTTTTCTTACAGGGCCAGAATATTTACACCTGGACAAAATATAAGTTTTATATCGATCCGGAAAATGTAAACACCGTAAATATGGCTTTCCCATTACAGGCGCTTTATCCAACATCGAGAATTTACAATTTTGGTTTAAACGTTCAATTTTAAGATCATGAAGAACTACAGAATATATACAGCCATTATTTTATTAACGCTGTTTTCCATTTCCTGCAAAAAAGACTATTTAGAGAGAACACCTGGTGTAGCTTTAACCGAGGATGAAATTTTTGCAGATCCTGCTCAGGCAGCAAGATTTGCCGATAATGCCTACAATTACGTAATCAATAAATATGTAAGGTTTAACGATCACCGTGGCTGTGTGGCACAAGCATCGGATGAGGCTGTTTCGGGCAACTCAGAAGGAACGGTAACCACCTTAAACCGTGGTTTGTATCACGATCATTCTAACGGTGCATCATTAAACGATATTTACGATATCTGGAAAAGAATGTATGCAGGTATTGCCATCGAAACCAAAATGCTATCGAGGCTTGCCGATGTGCCGCCAGCGCCCCCTGCAACGGTGCCTATTTTTCAGCCTGTTAGGGTAGAAGGAGAGATGCGTTTTTTACGGGCCATGTCTTATTTCGAATTGACCAAAAGATTTGGTGGTGTACCCATTGTGGATAAAGTTTACACCGTAAATGATGAGTTGAACCTGCCACGCAGTTCATTTGATGAGGTAACCAAATACATCCTGGCTGATTTAGCCATTGCTGAAACCAAATTGGGCAACGATGCCGATTATCTTCCGGCAGATTATGGCCGCCCAACCAAAGGCGCGGTACAGGCTTTAAGAACCAGGGTACTTTTATATGCCGCAAGCCCGCTAAATAACCCAACTGGCGATAAAACAAAATGGGCCGCTGCCGCTGCTGCCGCCTTAAGGATTATGAACGGCGAGTTTGGAAATTATGCATTACAATTAACCTATGGCGATATACTGAATGTGCCAACTTCAAGCGAGTATATCATGATCAGGATTAAGGGCAATACACCTTTGGCAGGAGAAATGATGCAGGATTTTTCAATGTCGCCAGGATCGGGTGGTGCGCAGGGACAGATGAACCCTACGCAGAACCATGTAGATATGTACGAAATGGCGAATGGAAAAGCCATTACCGACCCTACTTCGGGCTACGATCCGCAGAAACCTTATGCCAACCGTGAGCCACGCTTCTACGATAATATTATTTATAATGATAGGCCTTGGCAGGGAAGGGCAATACAAATGTGGTCTACACCAGCAGGCGCACTTGATTATAGCACAACCATTACCTACACCGCTACCCGTTACTATTGCAAAAAGTACTGGCCAGAGGTTTACCGTACCGTTGGAGGAAGTACTACTTTGCTTAACTACATTTATTTCCGCTATGCAGAGGTGTTGCTAAACTATGCCGAAGCACAAAATGAGGCTGTAGGCCCAGGCGATGTTAACGGCCTTGTTTATGCACAGTTAATTGCCATCCGCAAACGCAGCGGAATACTAGCTGGAGCAGATAATCTTTACGGACTTAAAGCCAATATGACGCAAGATGAAATGCGTACCGTGATCCGACACGAGCGTGCCATAGAATTGGCTTTCGAAGATCACCGCTGGTATGATATTATGCGCTGGAAAATTGGTGCCACAACCATTGGCGTTCCGATGAAAGGGATGGATGTGGTTAAACAGGCCAACGGAAGTTTCGTGTATACGCCATTTGTACTGAGCCAGACATTCCAAAAAACCTGGACAGAGAAACAAAACCTGTATCCGATTCCAAGAGCAGAAATTTATAAAAGCAAAGGTGTATTAGCACAAAATCCAGGTTGGGAATAGTGAGTTAATCAATGTAACGCTAAAAAGATTATTCAAAATGAAATTATTAAAATCAAAATATAAATATATAGCCTGCCTGCTTTTTTTATGGGTTTGCATGCTAAACGTTTACAGCCAAACGCCTGATGAGCAGATTACCGTATCAGGCAAGGTAGTAGATCAAGATAAGAAGCCTATGGCCGGAGTGGCCATCTCCATCCAGGAAGATAAAACCAATAAATCGGTAGCTACCGGAGCTGATGGAACTTTTACCATTTCGGCCTCTACAAGCGATGTACTTGTTTTTAAATATGTGGGCTACCTTATGCTGCTTAAACCAGCTGCAGAAGTAAACAAAGGCGATATTATTTTAAGCAAAGCACTAATTGATGCTGGCGATGACGATAATGTTTACATCCCTTTCGGTGTAAGGAAGAAAAGAGAGGTTACAGCAACCATCAGTACAATAAGTACCAATAACCTTCCACAGATTCCATCATCATCCTTAACCAATGTATTTACCGGCCGATTACCGGGACTGGCCATTTACCCGAGCGGTTCGCAGCAACCTGGTTATGATGTATCCAGCTTCTTGATCCGTGGCCGTTCATCTTACAACAGCAACCAGGAGCCTTTGGTATTGGTAGATGGTATTGAACGCGATTTTAGATCGATGGATTTAGCAGAAATTGAAAGTGTTAGTGTATTAAAAGATGCGGCAACCTTAGCCTGGTATGGCATGTATTCGGCAAATGGTGTGGTTTATGTGAAAACGAAAAGAGGTAGTGCAACTTCTACCAGCGTTACTTTTGATGCCCAGGCCGGTTTACAGGCGCCATTGCAGATTGCAGCTCCTTTAGATTCTTACAGCTACGCAACTTTGTACAATGAGGCTTCGATTAACAGTGGTGGTACAGCTATTTACAGCCCTACCGCTTTACAGGCTTATCAGGATGGTTCAGACCCGATTAAATATCCAAACAATAATTTTGTTAGGGATTTTACCAAACGCGTAGCACCTACACAGCGTTATGTAGCAACCGTAACCGGTGGCAATGCTTTTATTAAATATTATACCCTGTTAAGTGCTTATCAACAAGGTGGTTTTTACAAAGGCGGACATAACGATACCTATGATGCCAACACTGATTTTAACCGCTATAACTTGCGTACAAATATCGATCTGCATGTAAATAAAAACTTGGATGTGGCTTTGGATATTGGTGGAAGGATTACCAACCTTACCTTTCCAAATGCGGGTACGGCAACATTCCTGTCAACCGTTTATTCCCTGCCTGCAAATGCTTTCCCGGTAATAAACCCTAACGGATCGTACGGTGGAACATCGATTTTTACCCAAAATAACCCACAGGCCATGCTTGAGGCCCGAGGAGCAAGTACAGATCTGGTACGTAATATGATGGCAACCCTTAGTGCCCGCCAAAAAATGGATGGCATATTAAAAGGTTTAACGGGCGAGGTGTTTTATGCCTATGATATTGCCGGTTTGTACCGCTCGGGCTTTACCCAGCAATATGCAACTTCCGAGCTTAAGGCCGATGGAACATATACAACATATGGTACGCCTGCCAAGGTTGATTATCAATCTAACGTTTTCTCTGGAAATATTAGAAAAAGTGAGTTTTGGGCAGGATTTGATTACAACAGAACTTTTGGAAAACACGATATTAAATTCAGTACCCGGGTTTCGAGAGCCAACTATGCTTCTTTCGGTAGCTTGGATGTAAGACGCGAAGGCTGGTCAAACCGTTTATCATACAATTATATCCAACGTTATTTTCTTGATTTAACAGCTTCGTATGCGGGTTCAGAAAATTTTGCCCCTCATTCTAGATATGGATTTTTCCCTGCGGCATCAGCCGGATGGATTATCTCTGACGAAGATTTTATGAAAGGATCAACTGGTTTTCTTGATTTCTTGAAAATTAGAGGTTCTTATGGTCTGGTGGGTAACGATGCCATTGGTACAGCTAGAAGATTTGCCTACAACGATTTCTTTACCAGAAGCGCTGCAGGTTATACTTTCGGTACAGGTTACACAGGCGTAAGTGGTTCTGGTCAACTGGCTTTGGCCAACCCATACCTTACCTGGGAAAAGGCTTATAAAACCAGTGTTGGTTTTGATGCCAAACTTTTCAAACAATCGCTATCTGTCAGTGCCGATTATTTCTACGAAAATAGAAAAGACTTAACTACGGCCTCTTTATTGCCAAGTCTTTTAGGTCAGGCGCTAATTTATGTTAACGAGGGAGAAGCTTCTTACAAAGGTTTTGAAACTGGCCTAAACTATAACAAAAAACTGGGTGGCGTAAACCTGAATGTGTTTGGTAACTTTACCTACAGCACCAGTAAAATCCTGGCCATAAATGAGGGCGCAGGTTTGCCAGAGTATCAAAAACAATTGGGGCATCCAATTTCAAGTGTAATTTCTCCTGCCGCTACAGCCAATTCTGCAGCAGGTTATGTAAGCATGATGCTCATTTCAGATGGTATTTTTCAAAACCAGGCACAGATAGATGCATCGGCAAAACAGTTGTTATCAAAAGATGTTAAACCGGGCGATATCAAATATGTAGATCAGAACGGCGATGGCGTAATTAATGATCTGGACCGCGTAAGAACCGATTTCAACTTTGTACCTAAAGCCTACTTTGGTTTCGGAGCTTCTGTTTCGTATGCCAATTTCGATGCCAACTTCTTGTTTCAGGGTACCAGCGGCCGATCGATTACCATACAGCAATTGGTAAACGCAGGCAATACAAACAACGGATTTTTAAACCAGTTCAGTGTTGATAGATGGACCCCAAGCAATCCTGGTGCACCATATCCACGTTTACTTTTAACTGATCGTGGCAACAATACCGCCACTTCTGATTTCTGGATCAGGTCTGGCGATTATATCAGGTTAAAAAATGTGGAGATCGGTTATTCACTGTCGCCATCGTTTATCAGAAAATTAAAGATCAGACAGCTGCGCTTTTATGCCAGTGGCTTAAACCTGCTCACTTTTGATAAACTCGGCGATCTTCCAATCGATCCGGAATTGCCAGAATCGGGTTACAACTCATCTTATCCTTATATGAAAATATATTCGTTCGGTGTGAATTTGAAATTTTAATAGCTAAGACAGTGAAACTTACAGCTGTTTTCTTTCCCTAACGGATAAATAAAACCCTATAAGTTTCACCTCCTTAAAAAAAACTAAAAGAGATGAAAAAAAATATATTTTATTTAATCCTAGCTGTTGTGGCCATTTATGCAGCTGGATGTAAAAAAGACGGATTTCTTCAGGACGGCGAATTTAGTGGGGGTAACGATATTACCCAGGCGCAGCTTTGGGCCAATCCGGATTACGCCAGAAATTTCCTGAATAATGTTTATGCCTCACTTTCCGATCGATACGATCTGGATGATGGCGCTTTATTGGCTTCTGGTTCTGATGAGGCAGTTAATTCTAATCAAAACTCATCCATAAATATATTGAATAACGGTACCTGGAGTCCGGTTAAAACCTTTGATGATGTGTATTTTAACATGTATTCGGGCATCCGCAAGGCCAATATGTTTCTCGAAAATATAGATGGGGCGGTTATTGTTCCGGCTGATGAAACTTTTCCGCTAAACAATGCGGCTAATCAAGGACTAGCACCTCAAATAGCGCGCTTAAAAGGCCAGGCATTTTTCTTGAGGGCATTTTTTCAGTTTGAACTGCTTAAACGTTACGGAAGTTTTGCCATCGTAACCCGTACCCTTACCGTAAACGACGATCTGGATCTGCCACGCAACTCTTTTGACCAATGTGTGAAACAGATTTCGGATGACTGCGAGGAAGCCATTTCAAGATTACCTTTATCGCCAACTGAGTGGAATACCCCACTCCGTGGCCGGGCTACCCAAACGGCTGCCATGGCGCTAAAAGCAAGATTATTGCTGTATGCCGCTAGTCCACAGTACAACCCAAGCGGCGATATTGCCAAATGGCAGGCTGCCGCAGATGCCGCAAAAAGGATAATGGATACCGGCAAACATGGTATTTACACCTCATATCCAAACATTTGGTTATGGAACAATGGCGCCTTTAACATTGAAACCATTTTTGCAACCGCTACACTAAATACCAATACCATCGAACTGAACAATGCGCCAATCAGTTACGATGCTGCAAATGGCCGTACCAACCCTACACAAGAATTGGTAGATGCATTTGAAATGAAAACCACAGGCAGACCAATTACCGATGCAGGTTCAGGTTATGTTGCTACCAACCCTTACGCAAACCGCGATCCAAGGTTTGGTTTTACCATATTGTACAACTCGGCTTCAATTCAGCCAGCAACAGCTCCGGGCAATGCAGCTTACCTACTCACTTTATTTAAAAGTAAGCCGGTTGAAACCTTTGTTGGCGGTAAAGATGGTTTAGGCTTAAACGTAAATGCAACCAAAACAGGTTATTATATGCGTAAATATTTGAGCGAGAGTGCATCTTGGGCAGGTAACAGTGCTACGGTTCGCCGTCCGTGGATTTTCTTCCGGTATGCCGAAGTGCTTTTAAACTATGCCGAAGCCTTAAACGAAGCACAGGGTACTGGCGCTTTAACACAGATTTTAAGCAGCTTAAACGCGATTAGGAGCAGGAGCGGAGTGGCTATGCCAGCTTTGCAAACCACCAACCCGGCAGCCAATGGTTATGTGGCACCAACAAAAGATGAATTGCGCAAAAGGATCCATAACGAGCGCAGGGTAGAACTTTGCTTCGAAGAGCAGCGTTTTTACGATGTACGCCGCTGGAAAGAAGGAGAAATAACGTTTAACAAACCTGTTACAGGAATGCGGATTACGCAGGTAGGTCCAACCACTTTTACCTACACGCCTTTTACGGTAGAGAACAGGGTATTTACAGCTAAAAACTACCTGTACCCCATTTCACAGAACGAATTAAACAAAGCACCAAAGCTGGGACAGAACCCTGGTTACTAAACAAAAACTAAATTTTGCTCAAATTTAGGCGGGCGGTGGAAACACCGTCCGTTAATTAATTGTTAGTTTTGAAACGATCAATTAATTAATAATAAAAACTTAAGTTATGCTAAAAACAACCTATAGCGTATTTTTAATCTGCTTTTCGCTTCTTTCATCAATCAGTTACGGTCAGGTTACGGCTATACAGAACATTCAAGGGCGTAATATCCAAAGCCTAAATGGCAAGTGGAATTACATTGTAGATCCTTACGAAAATGGGTATTACGATTATAGGCACGAACCTTTCGATCAGTCGAAAACCGGAACAGGAGGTTATTTTGATGATAAAGTTCAAAAAGACAAATCAGAACTGATTGAATACGATTTCGATCATTCGCCGCAGATGAACGTTCCGGGCGATTGGAACTCGCAGGCTGAAAAACTCGAACTTTACGAAGGCAATGTTTGGCTGCGCAAAAAGTTCGACGCCAAACCCGAAAAAGGAAAAAGGTATTTCGTTTATTTCGGAGCGGTAAATTACGAAGCACATGTGTACTTAAACGGCAAAAAGCTTGGCGTGCACAAAGGCGGTTTTACCCCTTTCCAGTTTGATGTAACCAACAACTTAAAGGCAGGCGAAAATTCAATTGTACTAAAAGTAGATAATACCCGCAAGCAGGACGAAATTCCTACCGTAAATACCGATTGGTGGAATTACGGCGGCATAACCCGCGATGTTTTTCTGGCCGAATTTCCTGATCATTTTATCAGCGATTACAAACTTCAATTGGTAAAAGGAAACAATAACCTCCTTAATTTTTCGGTTAAACTGGCCGATGCCACTTCAGGTCAGGAAGTTACCTTGTCCATTCCCGAACTCAAGCTCGAAAAGAAATATAAAACCGATTCGGAAGGTAAAATAGCCGATGAGTTTACCTGGAACAATCTGGGTCTTTGGTCGCCTGAAAACCCTAAACTTTATGCCGTAAACATTAAAACCGATAAAGAAAATATTAACGATAAAATTGGTTTCAGAACCATTCAGGTAGATGGCGATAGCATTTTGTTAAATGGTAAATCTGTTTTTTTAAGGGGCATTTCCCTGCATGACGAAAATCCGCTTTTAGCCGGTCGTTTGCGTTCAGAAGGCGATATGCGCATGATGCTGCAGTGGGCAAAGGATATGAACTGCAATTATGTGCGCCTGGCCCACTATCCGCACAACGAAGAAATGATCCGCTTGGCCGATGAAATGGGTTTATTGGTTTGGGCAGAAGTACCGGTTTATTGGACCATTAGCTGGACCAACCCTGCAACTTACGCCAATGCCAAGCAGCAATTAACCGATTTAATTGTTCGCGATAAAAACAGGGCAAGTGTTATTGTATGGTCTATCGGTAACGAAACACCTTTAAGTAGTGCGCGTTTAAGCTTTATGAGCAATTTGGCCGAAACTGCCCGCAATTTAGACGATACCCGTTTAGTAGCGGCAGCGCTTGAAGTTCACCGCGAAGGGAATAACATTATTTTAAACGATCCATTGGGCGAAAAAATAGATCTGGTAAGTTTTAACGAATATGCCGGTTGGTACTGGGGCGGTAATCCATCAGAAATTACCAAATACAATTTCGATATCAAGTATAAAAAACCAGTGGTAATAACCGAGTTCGGTGGCGATGCCCTTGGTGGTTTCCATGCCGATGAAAATACCCGTTGGAGCGAAGAATATCAGGAGGCTTTATACAAAAACCAGATTACCTTATTGAGTAAAATTAGTGCATTGCGCGGTATGACGCCTTGGATTTTGACCGATTTTAGGTCGCCAAGAAGACAGCACCCTATTTATCAGAATTTCTGGAACCGTAAAGGCCTCATTAGCGAAACCGGTAAGAAAAAGAAAGCGTTTTACGTGCTGAAAGATTTTTACAACCAGGTACAGACCAAATACAAATAGGATGATAGCGAGATTAAAGAAAATTGGCTTCACTTCGAAATTGATACTTTCCATGTCGCTGCTCAGTATCTCCTGCGCCAAGTCGGAGAATACGAGTATCGACCCAGGCTTGGTATGGCCAAACCATGGTACTGAAGAAATTACGTTACAGAAAAACATGCCTTTCCCGATGGGGGCTGCACTTAATGTAAATCTGTTAAAAAGTAATGCCAATTACCGGAATCTGGTTATTAAAGAATTTAATAGCGTTACGGCAGAAAATGCCATGAAATTTGCTGCAGTACATCCGGCTAAAGATACCTACAATTGGAGCGATGCAGACTACCTGGTCGATTTTGCCATCGCCAATGGCAAGCGTGTTCATGGTCATACATTAAACTGGTATCAATCGCTGCCCGATTGGGTAAATAACTTTCAGGGAAGCACTGCAGATTGGGAGAATCTACTCAAAACCCATATTCAAACCGTTTTAGGGCACTTTAAAGGCAAGGTGGTGTCGTGGGATGTGGTAAACGAAGCCATTGATGAGAACGGAACATTGCGCAATACCATCTGGTTACAGAAACTTGGGCCCGATTATATTGGTAGGGCATTTCAATATGCACATGAAGCAGATCCCAGTGCATTGCTTTTTTATAACGACTATGGGCACGAATATAGCGTTACCAAGCGCACGGCAATTTTAAAACTGGTTAGCGATTTAAAAAGCAAAGGCATCCCGATTGATGGAATAGGCCTGCAGATGCATACCCGTGTTACCCAAAGCGATGCAAACCTAGCATCTGCAATTACAACTGCGGCAGCAACTGGTTTAAAGGTTCATATTTCGGAATTGGATATTTCGCTCAATCCCGATAATGTACCAGGTGCAAGCTATACTGTGGCTTTGGGCGAGCAACAGGCCGCTAAATACAAGGTTATTGTTAAAGCCTACAACTCTATTCCAAAAAATCAACAATACGGCATTACGCAATGGAATGTTACCGATACAGATAGTTGGATACCTTCCTTTTACAAGCGCGCTGATTGGCCTTTGCCATTTGATGCGCAGTATCAGCGGAAAGCAGCTTATCAAGGAATTTTAGACGGAATTAAATAGAAAAAACATTGATGAGAAAATATTTACCATTCGCTTTACTTTTAGCAGCCTCTTATTCAAAGGTTTCGGCGCAGGATAAAAGGATTGAAAAGAAGATTGATTCGGTTTTAAAACTGATGACATTAAATGAAAAAATCGGGCAGTTGAACCAATACACTGGCGATCGGGATGCCACAGGGCCGATCACCAATAACCCGAATAAGTTAAAAGATATCCGCGATGGTAAATTGGGTTCTATGCTGAATGTACGCGGCGCAAAAGAAACCCGCGAAGTTCAGGAGGTTGCTATGCAATCGCGCATGAAAATTCCATTAATTTTTGGATTAGATGTGATCCACGGCTATCGCGTTACCTTTCCCATTCCTTTGGCAGAGGCAGCAAGTTGGGATTTGGCCGAAATAGAAAATGGGGCCAGGGTGGCAGCACGCGAAACTGCTGCAGCTGGCGTACATTGGACATTTGCCCCCATGGTTGATATTGCCCGGGATCCGCGTTGGGGAAGGGTAATGGAAGGGGCCGGAGAAGATACCTACCTGGGTTCAAAAATTGCCTTTGCTCGTGTAAAGGGTTTTCAGGGGAAAGGCTTAGGTAACCTGGATGCCATTATGGCCTGTGCCAAGCATTTTGCCGCTTATGGTGCCGCTATTGCCGGAAGAGATTACAATGCTGTTGATATGAGTGAGCATACACTATGGGAAACTTATCTGCCACCATTTAAAGCTGCAGTTGATGCCGGAGCAGCAACTTTTATGAACTCTTTTAATACCCTGAATGGCATTCCGGCAACTGGCAACAGTTATCTGCAACGCGATATTTTAAAAGGCCTCTGGAAATATCAGGGCTTTGTGGTAAGCGATTGGGGTTCGATTGGAGAGATGATTGCCCATGGTTATGCAAAAGACAAAGAGCAAGCTGCCGAACTGGCGATTAAAGCCGGTAGCGATATGGATATGGAAAGTAGAAGTTATCTACCGAGTTTAGCCAAGTTAGTTGCAGATAAAAAAGTGCCAATGGCCTTAATTGATGATGCCGTAAGAAGAATACTGCGCAAGAAATTCGAATTGGGTTTATTTGATGATCCATACCGTTTCAGTAACGAAAGCCGCCAGGAAAAAGAACTGAACGCTCCCGAAAACAGAAAAGCCGTTTTAAAAATGGCCGAGAAAAGCATTGTGCTGTTGAAAAACGAAAAAGAGCTTTTGCCATTATCCAAAAACCTTAAAAAAATCGCAGTAATTGGTCCATTGGGCAAATCGGAAAAAGATATGCAGGGCTTTTGGTCAATTGCCTGGGAAAAAGATAACCTGGTTTCACTTTATCAGGGTTTAAAAAATAAGGTAGGCAGTCAAACCGAATTAGTGTATGCGAAAGGCTGCGAAGTGGCAGATTCTTCTAAAACCGGTTTCGCTGAAGCCGTAGCAGTTGCAAAACAGGCCGACGTGGTTATTATGGCGGTTGGCGAAACATTGGATATGAGCGGTGAAGCCAAAAGTAGGGCCAATATACATATGCCTGGCGTGCAAGAAGAGCTGATTAAAGCCATCCAGGCTACAGGGAAACCCGTAGTGGTATTGGTAATGGCTGGCCGCCCATTAATTTTTAACTGGACAGCCGATAATGTTCCAGCCATCATGTACACCTGGTGGTTGGGTAGCGAAGCTGGTAATGCCATGGCCAATGTGCTTTATGGCGATTATAACCCATCTGGTAAATTACCGATGACATTTCCAAGGGATGAGGGACAGATTCCTTTGTATTACAATTATTTAAGTACAGGTCGTCCGGCTAAAAATGATAAAGATACCCGTTACCGTTCTGCGTATTTAGATATGCCGAACAGTCCGAAATTTGCCTTTGGCTATGGATTAAGCTACACTACATTCGATTACGCTGATTTGGCTTTGAATAAAACACAGATCAAACCGGAAGAAAAAATTATGGTAAGCTTCACCCTAAAAAATACCGGTAAATACGCTGGCGAAGAAGTAGTGCAATTGTACCTGCAGGATAAATTTTCTTCAATAGTACGTCCTGTTAAAGAACTGAAAGATTTTCAAAAAGTAATGCTGAAAGCAGGAGAGAGCAGAACGATAACATTCACAATTGATAAAGAAAATCTTTCTTTTTATAACCAACAGCTTAAATGGGTAGCCGAAGCAGGCGATTTTAAATTGATGATTGGCACAGCTTCTAACAATATTAAGCTTGAGAAAGATTTTACGTTGTTATAGCCACGAAGACATAAAGCATGAAGGACTTGTATAAATGGTTCGTGAAGACACGAACCATGGAAAGTGGTGGCTTGCGAATTTGTGTAAGGAAATTTGAATGAAACAAACAAATGGTCTGTGAGGACACAGACCATGGTGGGTAAGATAACTTTCCGTGCCCTCCGTGCATCCGTGGCAAAAAAATAGTTAGCCACGGAGACACAGAAGCATGAAGGACTTGTATAATGTTCATTATGAAAAATATAAATGGTCTGTGTGGACACAGACCATGGAAAAGCCACGGAGACATAGAAACACGGAGAAGCTTTGTGAAAAATAACAATATGGACTGTGGCGACACAGACCATGGATAAGAACAAATAAATGGTCTATGAACACACAGACCATGGATAATAAAAAAACTTGGTGCCTTTGTGGTAAAAAGAAATACACTGTGGCCACTCTAACCAGATAAACTGAACTGAAAAACTAAACGAATGTTAAAAGCGAAATCACTTTTATTAATACTTATTGCAGCAGCAACCGGCTTAACCAGCTTTGCTCAGGATGCAGGTCGGAAAACCATCAGCCTGAACGATCAATGGGAATTTAACAAAGAAAACGGTCCGGTTGAAAAGGTAAATGTCCCACATACCTGGAATGATAAAGACGTTTTGGATGATGCACCTGGCTATTACCGTGGCCTGGGCATTTATAAACGTAAACTAAAACTCAATGAAACTGCAAAAGGAAAAGACATTTTTTTGGTTTTTAATGGTGTAGCGCAAGAGGCAGAAATATTGGTTAACGGCAAATCTGCAGCCAAACACATTGGCAGTTATACCCGTTTTATTGTACCCATTTCAGCTTTTCTAAATTATAATGACGACGTAATCGAAGTAAGGGCCAATAACCGTTTCAATGAAGATATTCCACCATTAACGGCCGATTTTACTTTTTTTGGTGGCCTTTACCGCAATGTAAATCTGCTGATTACCAATCCTGTTCATTTTTCGCAAAAAGAAAATGGAAGCAGCGGAATTTTCATTACTACGCCGCAGATTTCGGCTTCAAAAGCCAGTGTACAGGTTAAAAGTTCAATCGATAACGCTTCAGCAGCCAATCAAAAAGTTCAGGTTATTAACACAATTTTCGATGCAAGGGGCAATGCCGTTGCCAATCAAACCACTGCGGTAAATATCAATAAAGGGGCTAATATGGTGGTCGTTCAGGATATTAAATCCATCCAGAAACCAACGTTATGGTCGCCTGAAAATCCTTACCTGTACCGTGTGGTAACCAAAATTATAGATGCAAAAACAAAAACTGTAATCGATCAGGTTTCCAATCCATTGGGGTTCCGTTGGTTTAAGTTCGATGCAAATGAAGGTTTTTTCTTAAACGATAAACCGGTTAAAATCATCGGTGCAAGCCGTCACCAAGATTACGAAAATAGGGGGAATGCTACCCCAGATGCTTTACAGATCAGGGATATAGAGCTGCTTAAAGCCATGGGCGGTAATTTTTTAAGGGTAGCCCATTATCCGCAGGATCCTCAGATTTTAGAAGCCTGCGATCGTTTGGGTATTTTAGCTTCGGTAGAAATCCCTGTGGTAAACACCATTACCGAAAGCGAAGCTTTTACCAATAACTGTTTGAATATGCAGACAGAGATGATCCAACAGAATTTCAATCACCCGAGCATCATCATCTGGGCCTATATGAACGAGATTTTGCTGCGCTTAAAATTTTCGAACGATAAACCCCGTCAGCAGATTTATTTCGACCATGTACGCGAACTTGCTCAAAAACTGGATAGTTTAACCCGTAAACAGGATCCTTCAAGATATACCCTTTTGGTTAACCATGGGGCATGGGATATTTACAACAAAGTAGGTTTAACAAAAATCCCGATGATTGTAGGCTGGAACTTATATTCTGGTTGGTATTCGGGCGTTCCGGAAGATTTTGCCAAGTTTTTAGACCGTCACCACAAAGAATTGCCCAATACACCTTTTATCGTTACCGAATATGGTGCAGATGCCGATCCGAGGGTCCGGTCTTTTTCGCCCATCCGTTTCGATAAAAGTGTTGAGTACGGTGTCAAATTCAACCAGGTGTATTTAAATGCCATGCTGAGCAGGCCTTTTGTAGCCGGAGGTGAAGCCTGGAACCTGGCCGATTTCAACTCCGAAACCCGCGAAGAAACCATGCCGCACATCAATAATAAAGGACTGTTAACCATTGGTCGCGAGCCAAAAGATACTTATTTCCTTTATCA
Organism: Pedobacter sp. GSP4; assembly: GCF_051857575.1. Taxonomy (NCBI): domain Bacteria; kingdom Pseudomonadati; phylum Bacteroidota; class Sphingobacteriia; order Sphingobacteriales; family Sphingobacteriaceae; genus Pedobacter; species Pedobacter sp. GSP4. The sequence goes on from NZ_JBPZIR010000002.1 coordinate 67,378, forward strand.
GGCCTATTTATTGGGTAAACCATACCTTAAAATCACTTCAGCACAATGGAAAGATAGAACGGGTACAGCAGATTCGGCCGCTTTGAACAGTACGCAGCCACTTCAGGTAGCTACAAACCTCAAATCTGCTGAGCTTTTCTTAAACGGTAAAAGTTTGGGCGTAAAAGAAGCTGTAGACCACATTATCGATTGGCAGGTACCTTTTGTTGCTGGCAAAAACCAGTTGCGTGTAGTGTCGGGCGATCAGAGCGATCAGGCCGATATCAATTTCCAGTTGCAGCCATTTAAGTTTACCGATACCCAAATTCCTTTTAAAAACATCAATATCCTCCTAGGTTCGAAACGATTTTATATCGACGAAAAAGAGCATCAGCTTTGGATGCCCGACCAAGCTTACAAATTAGGGAGCTGGGGCTGGATAGGTGGCGAACCTTACAAAGGAACCAATAACCGCATTACCTATGGCAGCGATAAAAATATTTTAGGTACCGATAACGATCCCGTTTACCAAACGCAGCAGGTAGGCATTAAGCAGTTTAAATTCGATGTACCCGATGGTGAATACGAAGTAGCACTGCACTTTGCTGAACTGGTGGGGGGTGAAACTAAAGAGGCTTTGGCTTATAATTTAGATAACAACCACAAAAAAGAAGTAGAAGAACAACGTGTTTTTGATGTGGCTGTTAATGGTGTGCCGTTTATGGATAAGGTAAACCTTGCTGCCGATTTTGGGTACACCACAGCCGTTAAAAAAACAACAAGGATAAGCGTTCACAATGGCAAAGGCATCTCAGTTGATTTCAATTCCATTCAGGGTAAACCCATTTTAAATGCCATTCAGCTTAGAAAAATCTATTAATCCATAAATATGAACCAGCTGCCGCTCCGTATTTTATCTATCGACGTTTTAAGGGCCATAACCATGTTTCTAATGATCTTTGTGAACGATGTTGCAGGCGTATCGCATATCCCTGGATGGATAGAACATGCACCCGCCGATGCAGATGGGATGGGCTTTTCCGACCTGATTTTTCCAGCTTTTCTATTTATCGTTGGCCTTTCATTACCATTTGCCATCCAAAGCAGAAAAGATAAAGGCCTAGGGCAGTTTTCTATATCCGGCTATCTTGTTTTAAGGGCCTTGGCATTAATTATAATGGGCTTTTTTCATGTTAATTTAGAAAATTATAATGAGCAGGCAGCTTTGCTGTCCTATCCAGTTTATACCATATTACTAACTGTAGGTTTTTTTCTGGTGTGGTTAGATTATCCCGCAACGCTTTCCAAAGTAAAAAAGAATGCCTTTATCGGCGTCGGTATTGTGTTGATTGTTTTGCTAGCTGTGCTATATAAAGGCGGTTCGGCAGAAAATCCAGAAGGTTTAAAGCCGCATTGGTGGGGTATTCTGGGTATTATTGGTTGGGCTTATCTGGTTTCGGCTTTTGTATATCTTTTTTCAAAAGGAAATATTTTGCTGCTGATGCTGGCTTTTGTAGCCTTTGCGGCCATCAACATTACTTCGCACATGGGGCTGTTTCCTTACCATTTATGGATCATCGGCGATGCTTCTTCCATTACCTTAATGTTGGGCGGCGTGTTGATCACCTCTATGTACAAAAAGCTGATCGGGTATCAAAAATACCTCGATTTTTGGATACTGATTACCTTTTATGGTCTTTTATCGTTTGCTTTCGGCATGTTTATCAGACCTTACACAGGGGGGATTTCTAAGATTTACAGCACTCCGGCCTGGATATTTGTATGCATGGGCATTACCATTATCGCTTTTGAGGTATTGATTTATGTTGTTGATGTGAAAAAGAAAAAAGACTGGTTTAAAATCATCAAACCTGCAGGCACCAGTACGCTAACCTGCTACCTTATTCCTTACCTCTTATACTCTTTTTTGCATTTGGCACATTTCCACTTCCCTCATTTTTTAAGTTCAGGCTTTGGGGGCATCATAAGGTCATTTTTTGTTGCTTTTTTGGTAATTGGAATCGTAAATTTTTTAGAGAAGAAAAAAATGCGTTTAAAAGTTTAATTCAATATACATGTTAAAGTTAGTTAGATACTTATTTTTATTTATTGCCCTGTTTGCCAATCAATTGCTGTTCGCACAGCAATCTGTCCGTTTAAATAACAATTGGGAGTTTTTAAAGCAAGATCTTGGCGGCATTTGGGAAGCTGTACGCCCGGTTGGCGTAGGAAATCCTGAAGCAGTACCTCTTTGGCAGAAAGTAAATCTTCCACATTGTGTAAATGCCGAAGATGCGGTAGATCCGGATGTAAATTATTATCAGGGGCCAGCATGGTACCGTACACAGCTTAAAATCGATAATCCCTATCAAAACGGAAGATCGGTACTGCATTTTGAAGGCGCCGGACAAAAGACAGAAGTGTATGTTTACACCACGAAAGTAGCCACACATGTAGGTGGTTACGACGAATGGACGGCTGATATTACCGAGGCTGTAGCAGCCTTCAAAAAAACAGATGTTTACCAAAAACAGTTTAAGGGCAAAGTTCCCGTTTCGATAAGAACCGATAACACAAGAGATCTTGAAATGATCCCTTCTGATCTTTCAGATTTTAATGTGTACGGTGGTCTTTACCGCTACCTCAATTTGGTTTACTCGCCGGCCTTATCGGTCGATAAAATGTTTGCCAAAGCAGAGGTAGATGCTCAGGGGAAAGTGGGTAAACTGCATGTTAAAACCCGTTTGTACAATCCTTCGGGCATTGGCGAAGCCATTGTTCAGTTAAAATTGCTCGATGCAGCCGGTAAAATGGTGGCCAAAACAGAGAAAAAACTCAGCAACCTAAGCGGCGATATTGATTTATGGGCGTTGGAAGTGAAGAAGCCGCAACTGTGGTCGACCGATAAGCCAGTTCAATATACGGTGCAGTACGAAGTAATTGCTTCGACAGGGAATTACAAAGGCGAAGAAAAAATCGGTTTCCGCAATATCGAATTTGTAGAAAAGGGGCCATTTAACCTAAACGGAAAGCGTTTGTTGTTGCGCGGAACGCACCGCCACGAAGACCATGCAGGTGTGGCAGCAGCCATGACGGAGGAGATGATCAGGACCGAAATGCTGATGATGAAAGATATGGGCGTTAATTTTATCCGTTTGGGCCATTACCAGCAATCGCGCATTGTATTAAACCTTTGCGATAGTTTGGGCATATTGGTTTGGGAAGAAATTCCGTGGTGCCGTGGCGGTTTGGGCGGCGATGTGTACAAACAGCAGGCTAAAAGGATGCTCACCAATATGGTTGAGCAGCATTACAACCACCCATCCATTATTATTTGGGGCATGGGCAATGAAAACGACTGGCCAGGCGATTTTCCTGAATTTGATAAAGAAAAAATCAGGGCTTTTATGAAAGAGCTGAACGATTTATCGCACCAGTTAGATAAATCGCGTTATACCGCTATCCGCAGGTGCGATTTCTGTAGCGACATTGTTGATGTATATTCTCCATCCATTTGGGCGGGCTGGTACCGTGGCGCCTATACCGATTATAAAAAAGCTTCGGAAGATGAATTTGCCAAGGTAAAACGGTTTTTACATGTAGAGTGGGGCGGAGATAGTCATGCTTTAAGGCATTCAGAAAACCCCGATAAGGCCTTAAGTAAAATTAAAACCGGTGGCAGCGCCGATGAACGTGCAGGCGATGCCTCTTTGTACGGTGGGGCGGCAAGGATTTCTAAGGATGGCGATTGGAGCGAATCTTACATTACCAATTTAATCGATTGGCATTTAAAAGAGCAAGAAACAATGCCTTGGTTAAGTGGTACGGCTTACTGGCCTTTTAAAGATTTTTCTACACCGGTTCGTCCTGATAACCCCGTTCCATACATGAACCAAAAAGGGGTAGTGGAACGCGATTTTACCAAGAAAGAAGCTTATTATGTTTTCCAATCCTACTGGACAGATAAACCAATGGTTCATCTTTATGGCCACACCTGGCCTGTGCGCTGGGGCGATGCTGGTGAAGAGAAAATGGTAAAAGTTTATTCGAACTGCACCGAGGCTGAAATTTTCCTGAACGGAAAAAGTTTCGGCAGCAAAAAACGCAATAGCCAGGATTACCCTGCGGCAGGTTTGCGCTGGAATCTTCCTTTCGTAAAAGGTGAAAATACGGTAAAAGTAATTGCCAAAAAAGGAAAAGAAACTGTTACCGACGAAATCAGGTTTACCTACCAAACTGAAAAATGGACCAAACCTGCTAAAATGGAATTGAAAAAGATCGATCAGCAGGGCGATGTGGCTACAATAGAAGTTAAACTATTTGATGATAAAGGAATAGCCTGTTTGGATGCCATTAACTGGATTAATTTTGGTTTAACTGGTGATGGTAAATTGATTGATAATCAAGGTACTTCTTCCGGTTCACGTAAGGTGCAGGCCTATAATGGCAGGGCCATCATCAAGGTGCACTTAAACAAAGGTCAAAGTGTTGTTTCTGTCGCATCAGAAGGTTTAAAAACGGTATTTACAACATTATAAAGCTACATCTAGGAAATAAACCAATGAAAAAAATCATCCCTTATGCATTATTGCTGCTGCTCTGTTTAACCGCGAGAGCCATTGCAACCCAGAAAGACAATCCGAAAGGAACAGATTTAAAAAAGCAGGCAGAAGTTTTGCTTAAAAAACAGGTATTGGCCGAGGCCGCCTCGGCCATGCAGCAAAAACCGGTTACCGTTACCGCTTCCTCTTCGCCAAGGAGTGCAGGTGGAAAACACGACTTCTTCTCCGAAGCCGATTATTTCTGGCCCGATCCACAAAACCCTGATGGGCCTTATATCAACAGGGATGGACTGACCAATCCCGATAACTTTTTGGCCCACCGCAAAGCCATGGTTCGTTTTAGTAAGATTATCGGCGCTTTAGCTTCTGCCTACAAAATTACCGGCGATGAAAAATACGTGAAAGAAGCCGTTAAGCATTTTCAGGCCTGGTTTATTAACGCTGAAACCCTAATGAATCCCAACCTGCTTTTTGCGCAGGCCGTTAAAGGGAAATTTACAGGCCGTAACTATGGCATTATCGATACCATTCATTTAATGGAAGTAGCACAGGGGGCATTTGTGATGCAGAAAGCCAAAGCTTTCGATCCTAAAACGGCCAAGGGTGTTAAAAAATGGTTTGCCGATTATACTTTATGGCTCAACACGAGCAAACCGGGCATTCAGGAGAAAACCGTAAAAAATAACCATGCCACCTGTTGGGCCATGCAGGTGGCTTCGTTTGCCAAACTTTGTGGCGATGAAAATATGCTCGATTCTCTGCGTACCAGTTATAAAAACATTCTTTTACCCAACCAGATGGGTAATGATGGAAGTTTTCCGCTCGAAACTGTGAGAACAAAGCCTTACGGTTATTCGATCTTTAACCTGGATGCCATGACCATGCTCTGCCAGATCCTTTCTATCCCAAAAGATAACCTCTGGGATTTTGAAACCGCAGATGGCAAATCAATTAAAAAAGCAATCAACTATTTATACCCATTTATAGCCGATAAAACAAAGTGGACCTTACAGCCCGACGTGATGTATTGGGAGAATTGGCCCGTAGCACAGCCATTTTTATTATTTGGTGCTGTTAAATACAATAAAGGCGATTGGTTTGCCACTTGGGCAAAATTAGACCATAACCCACAAGTAGAAGAAGTAATTAGAAATTTACCTATCCGTAACCCATTAATCTGGTTATAACATGAATATAAAACTAACCATAACGGCATTAAGCATGCTGTCTTTCAGCGTAGTAAAAGCACAACAAGTAAATGTTGCCAAAGCCTTTGCATCTGCTGCCAAACAAACCGAAGTACTGATCAAAAATGTAGATTCGGCCAGAAAAGTAAAACCTAATCTGGTTTCGCCAAGAACTGTAGAAAACGGGCAGTTTAAAATGGTGATTTCTAAAGATTGGACCAGCGGATTTTTTCCTGCAGAACTTTGGTACCTTTATCAGTATACTAAGGACAAAAAATGGCTTGACCTAGCTAAAAAATATACGGAAGACATCAAAAAAGAGCAGTTTAACAAGGGAACGCACGATCTTGGTTTCATGATTTACTGCCCATTTGGCAACGGATACCGATTAACCAACGATCCGGCCTACAAAGCGGTAATTATCCAAGCGGCAAAATCACTTTCTACCAGGTTTAATGCAAAGGCTGGTGTTTTAAAATCTTGGGATCATAATGGCGATAAATGGAAATATCCGGTTATTATCGATAACATGATGAACCTTGAACTATTGTTCGAAACCACCAAACTGACAGGAGATTCATCTTTTTATAAAATTGCCGTTTCTCATGCCAATACTACCATCAAAAATCATTTTAGGCCAGATTTTAGCTCATACCATGTAATCGATTACGATACTTTAACCGGGAACGTTCGCCAAAAGGTAACGGCACAAGGGTATGCTAATGAATCGGCCTGGGCACGTGGACAGGCATGGGCCTTGTACGGTTATACCATGTGTTACCGCGAAACTAAAAATAAAGCATATTTGGCTCAGGCTGATGGTGTTGCGGGATTTATCTTAAACAGTAAAATTACGCCAGCTGATGGAATTCCTTATTGGGACTATAACGATCCAAAAATCCCTAATGTTTCTAGAGATGCTTCTGCAGCTTCGATTACCGCATCGGCACTTTACGAATTGGCAAAATACAGCACAAATGGTAAAAAATATAAAGCAGCCGCTGATAAAATTTTACGTTCCCTGAGCACAAAATATACCAGCAAACCGGGCGATAATTATGGATTTATTTTAGAGCACAGTACAGGCCACCGTCCGGCAAATTCAGAAATAGATGTACCTATCAATTATGCCGATTATTATTATCTGGAAGCTTTGCTAAGAAGTAAAAACTAACCACATGAGGATTTTAAAGCTAATTGTCTGTATTGTAATCACCGCAGGTCTACTTGTAGCAATGCGTACCGACCGTGCACCTAAAAACAAGGTAATTATAGGCTATGTTGGTGGTTATAAAGGGCTGGTAGATGTGCGTAAAATTTCGGCAGAGAAATTAACGCACATTAACTATGCTTTTGTTGATGTAAAAAATAACCGTGCATTTTTACACCGCGAGGCAACCGATACGGTTAATTTACAGCAGCTTAACCAGCTTAAAGTTAAAAACCCAGCGCTCAAAATCCTGATTTCTATTGGTGGATGGGCCTGGAGCGAAAACTTTTCTGATGCTGCGCTTAGCGATACTTCGCGCAAAGCCTTTGCCCAAAGTGCGGTTAAAATTATCGAGAAATATAAGTTGGATGGTGTCGATATCGACTGGGAGTACCCTGCAATTGCCGGCGAAGAGGGGAATGTTTACAGGCCCGAAGATAAACAGAACTTTACCTTATTGCTTAAAGAGTTGCGCTTGGAGCTCGATACGCTCGAAAAGCAGCAACATGCCAAAAAGCTTTTAACCATTGCTGTGGGCGGTTTTACTAATTTTATCCGCCATACCGAAATGGATAAAGCCCAGCAATACCTGGATTTTGTTAACCTAATGACCTATGATTTTTACAACGGAAACTTTGCTGGGCACCATACTAACCTTTACAATTCCAAAGCACACCCTGCAGATAATTATGCCGATAAAAGTTTCCGCGAATTTGTGGCTGCAGGCGTGCCACCCGCTAAGTTGGTTATGGGCATAGCTTTTTACAGCAGGGCCTTTACACTTAAACCCAGCTCAACAAATGGTTTAGGCGATTCAGTGTTGAGTGGCAGATATGGAAAGGGTTATACTTTTATAAAAGATAGTCTCATCAACCAAAAAGGCTTCACCAAATATTATGATAAAGAGGCTAGGGCTTCCTATATCTACAATCCGGTGAGTCAAGAATACATGACCTTTGATGATGAAAAATCGGTAAAGGAGAAGTGTAATTATGTATTGAAGAATGGAATGGGGGGTGTAATGTTCTGGGAGTACGATGCCGATTTAAATGGTTACCTGCTTAACCAGATCAATAAAAGTTTAAAATAGCTTAAAGGAGATTTATAGCTTATCATGTTAAGCTTTAAACGGTTAGGGGCATGTTCTAATTTCGATATGAAATTGATAGATAAAATTTGATTGTTTATGGCTAAAATGATCAATTTATTCGGAAATTCGACTGTCCATAATTGGATAAATACGCTGCTTTAAAGCGTAGAAATACTAAATCATATAATAATGAAACAGAATCTGAACATGCTATTGATTTTGGCAACTGCATTTAATGTGGCTGCCCAAAACAAAAAAGTGGTTAAACCCGTGCAAACCTATACCGTTGCCAATAAAAAAGTAACGGTTTACACCACTGCCGATAAATCGGAATACCGCATCAGTAAAACCGAAACATTAAGTTTTGTTGAGAATAAGCAACCCTTTGAAACAGAGCCCTGTATTTTTGTCGACCCGACTGTAAAATACCAAACTTTGGTAGGTATAGGTGGCGCACTTACAGATGCCTCTGCCGAAACATTTGCCAAGCTATCGAAGAAAAACCAACAAGAACTCTTAACCGCTTATTACAGTAAAGATAAAGGCATTGGCTATACTCTAGCGCGTACCAATATTGCCAGTTGCGATTTTTCTAGCGGTAGCTATACCTATGTGCAGGACAACGATAAAGATTTAAAAACATTTAGTGTAGCACACGATGAAACGTATAAAATTCCGCTTATTAAGCAGGCCATTGCCGCATCGGGAGGTAAATTGCCGTTGTTTGTGAGTCCTTGGTCGCCACCAGCCTGGATGAAAGATAACAATAGCTTAATTCAGGGTGGACACTTACTGCCTGCTTACCGTCAGAGCTGGGCAAACCACTACGTTAAATTTATTAAAACTTACGAGGCTATGGGTATCCCAATTTGGGGCTTGAGCGTTCAAAATGAACCTATGGCCAAACAGAAATGGGAATCGTGCGTGTTTACAGCAGAAGAAGAACGCGATTTTATCAAAGGTTTTTTAGGTCCAACTTTGCAAAAAGCAGGTCTTTCTTCAAAAAAACTAATTGCCTGGGACCATAACCGCGATCAGATTTTTCAGCGTGCAAGCACCATACTAAACGATAATGATGCGGCAAAATATGTTTGGGGCATTGGTTTCCACTGGTACGAAACCTGGACAGGCAGTGGTATGCAGTTCGGTAATGTAAAACAAACGCACGAAGCCTATCCGGATAAAGCATTGATTTTTACCGAAGGTTGCAAAGAAAAATACGACGTTAACAAATTGGACGACTGGACATTGGGTGAGCGTTACGGGTATTCGATGATCAATGATTTTAATGCCGGAACTGCCGCATGGACAGATTGGAATATTCTTTTAGATGAAAAAGGTGGACCAAACCACGTGGGGAATTTCTGTTTTGCACCCGTACACGCCGATACTAAAAATGATAAATTGATTTACACAAATGCCTATTATTATATGGGGCATTTTTCTAAATTTATCCGTCCAGGCGCTAAAAGGATTGGTGCAGCTAGTAGCCGTGATAAACTGCAATCAACAGCATTTTTAAATACAGATGGTAAGTTGGTGGTAGTGGTGATGAACCAATCAGACGATAAATTAAAGTATAGTTTATGGATAAAAGGAGAAGCTGCAACAACAACCAGTTTACCACACTCCATAACCACCTTAGTAGTAGAATAAATTTTAAAAACTTAACAGATGATGAAAGAAGCAGAAAGCCTTTTTTCGCTTAAAAATAAAGTTGTAGTGGTTACGGGCGCTACCGGCATTTTAGGCGAGGCTTTTATTAACGGATTAAACTCGGCCGGAGCCACAATTGTAGTGATTGGCAGAAACGAGGAGGTAGCCAAACAAAGAGCCGCCGAGGTAACCAATGCAGGCGGTAAAGCCATTTATATTATAGCAGATGTATTGAACGAGCAGGATCTGCTTGATGCCAATGCAAGGATTATAACAGAATTTGGCCGTATAGATGCCTTGGTAAATGCAGCTGGCGGTAACGTTGCCGAAGCGGTAATCCAGCCCGGGAGCGATGTATTCGACCTAAACGTTAACGCGTTGAAGCAGGCATTCGATTTAAATTTATTCGGAACCATTATGCCTACACAGATTTTCGGTAAAGAAATAGCCAAAAATGGAGGCAGTATTGTTAACATTTCTTCTGTTTCCGCTACGCAGGCACTTACGCGGGTATTGGGTTATTCGCTGGCAAAATCGGCTATTGAGAGTTATACCAAATGGATGGCCGTAGAATTGGCTAACCGCTACGATGATAAAATCAGAATGAATGCCATTGTACCGGGTTTCTTTATTACCAATCAGAACAGGGCCCTGCTTACCAATGAAGATGGAACGTTAACCGCACGCGGGCAGTCGATTATTGCCAAAACACCATTTAAACGCTTTGGCGAACCAGCAGAACTGATCGGGGCATTGGTTTATCTGCTCAGCGATGCCTCAAAATTTGTAAATGGAGAAAATATTAAAGTTGATGGCGGATTTACCGCTTTTTCGGGGGTGTAGAAACAAAAAATTAATCTGTGTAATCACATTATGGAATATAAAAAATTAGAACAAACCTGGCGTTGGTATGGTCCAAATGACCCGGTAAGCTTACAGGATGTTAAACAGGCAGGTGCCACCGGGATTGTATCGGCATTGCACCACATTGCCCATGGCGAAGTATGGCCCTTGGCAGATATCCAGGAAAGAAAAGCCATTATTGAAGCTGCCGGTTTAACCTGGTCGGTAGTAGAAAGTGTACCCGTGCACGAAGCCATAAAAACCCGTAGGGCCGATGCAGGTCAGTACCTTGAAAACTATAAAACCTCTTTGCGCAATTTATCTGCCTGTGGGATAAAGATTGTATGTTACAATTTTATGCCGGTACTGGATTGGACACGCACGCAGTTGGACCTGGAAATGACCGACGGATCTAAGGCACTTTACTTTAACTGGATCGATCTGGCCATTTTTGATCTGTATATTTTAAAGCGCGAAGGCGCAGAGGCTGATTATTCATCATCTATTTTAGAGCGTGCGAAACATAAATTTGCTACATTAACCGAGCAGGATTTAGCTGACCTGCGCGTCAATGTGCTGATGGGGATCCCGAACGAAAAGGAAATTGAACTGGAAACACTGCGCAACAGCATTAACGAATATAAAGCCATCGGTACACAGGGACTGAAAGAGAATTTAAAGTTTTTCTTATCCTCTATAGCAGAGGTTTGTACCGAGGAAGGCATTAAAATGACCATCCACCCGGATGATCCACCTTATCCAATTTTGGGCCTGCCAAGAATTGCCAGTACTTTAGAAGATTTTAATTACATCATTAAAGAGGTAGATCAGGCCTTTAACGGTGTTTGTTTCTGTACCGGATCATTAGGTGCGGGGGTAGACAATAATGCCCTCGAAATTTTTAATGCCGTTAAAGAACGGGTTTACTTTGCGCATTTACGTAACGTTACCAAAGATGAAGATGGCAGTTTTTACGAGGCCGATCATTTGGGCGGCGATGTAAACATGTACGAAATCATGAAGGCGCTCACCGAAGAGAATGCTTTACGCGATAAATCCATCCCGTTCCGTCCAGACCATGGCCACCAGATGTTGGATGATTTGGGGAAAGTAACCAACCCAGGTTACTCGGCAATTGGTAGGTTACGCGGTTTGGCCGAATTAAGGGGCTTAGAGATAGGCGTAACCGGCAACTACTAAGTAATATTTTGCTCCTAACACAGATGCACATAGATAAATACTGATTTTTTTGTGTGCATCTGTTTAACACTGTTCATTTTGAACAGCTGTTGCCATGGTTTGTGTCTCCACGAACCATTTTCTTTTAGGAAAAACAATAAGCTTACCAAAGTTCATACTTAAGCTCATCAGGGCTATCTCCATCAACCATTTTTTTGCCACGGAGGCTCAGAAAAACACGGAGAATTTGATCTTAAATGCAGTCTTCACTGTTGCCATGGTTCGTGTCTCCACGAACCATTTTCTTTTAGGAAAAACAATAAGAAGTCCATACTTAAGCTCATCAGGGCTATTTCCATCAACCATTTTTTTGCCACGGAGGCTCAGAAAAACACGGAGAATTTGATCTTTAAATGCAATCTTCACTGTTGCCGTGGTTCGTGTCTCCACGAACCATTTTCTTTTAGGAAAAACAATAAGCTTACCAAAGTCCATACTTAAGCTCATCAGGGCTATTTCCATCAACCATTTTTTTGCCACGGAGGCTCAGAAAAACACCGAAAATTTGATCTTTAAATGCGATCGCTATTAAAACCGCAAATAGCAGCACCGGCCCCAATAAATAAACGTGATCGGAACGGTCACGAGTGTAACGAGTAAAGTGTAGAGCAGGACTACCGTAACCCAAAAGAACAGAAACCTGCTTTCCAAATTTATAATCCACTGCCATAGCTCACATCTTCAAGAACCTTTTTTCTTTGCCACGGAATCACTGAATACTCGGAAAGAAGCATCTGTTTTGCTATAAGTAAAATTCCTTTGGATAGGCAAGCGTTGCTTCAAATATTTCCTAAAATAGCGTTGGTTACCAAAATTTAAATACACCTTTGTTTGTGGCTTGAAATTTGAGCTTTTAAAACTATGGAAAACAGCAATAATCCCAAAAAGAAAATTTTAACGCCATCGGTAATACACGATGATTTACCAGAGGTTAAAAAGCCCGAGCATTTAAGAAAAGCGCCTTTAGAGCATGATAACGGATTGCCTGAAAATCCAGAAAGGAATTATCACCACGAAGAACTGAAAAGTGTAACCGCCAATCATGATGAAATCAGGCATGCTGATGATGATATTTGGAACGGTGAAGACGCCTAACTAACTTTTTAATCATTATTTTTCAGGGTCTAGCCTTTGTTAAAAAACAAAGATAAAGTGATATTGCTGTATTTCGCCACTGGTAATTAAAAATATTTTAGCTGAATTCGATTTTAATTGCTTCAATTTTAAACACTTATTTAAAATTGAAAATGTGCCTTTTAAATAGTTTCAAATATATTTTTACTTATTAAATAGAACTTCTATATTTGCAGCTCATTAAAAAATGAGCCTCGGTAGCTCAGTTGGATAGAGCAACGGTTTTCTAAACCGTGGGTCAGGGGTTCGAATCCCTTCCGGGGTACAAAAGGCTTTCAGTTAATTACTGAAAGCCTTTGTTATTTTAGTGCCACCCAGTTAAATTTCTGGTTTCGGTATTATGATCAATTGAGTTTGAAATTAAGTCCAAGCGAATAGATGGCATCAGATTTAGCATCAAACGGAAGTTTACCCTTGGCATAGCTCACAAAAAGTCCTGAACTGCTCTGCAGTGTTCCAACAAAATAGGTTTGACTGGCCAGCCCGGCATTTTTAATCTCGGTTGGAGCGCCCAGTTCCCGGTAATAGCGCAGGTTAGCGTTCAGAAATACCTTTTCCTTACCCACCTTGGCTACCAATGTACGGAAAGAGGTTTCCAGCTTAAAGCGGGTGAAAGGATCAAGATTTCCTAGGAGATTCTTCCGTTCAGCATCATCCTGTGGCACAACATAATCTATTGTTCCCTGGAGGGTTGGCAGCGTTGCGCCGTACACGGTATAAGTTTGGTCTGCCCCGGTAATGAGCCTAATCAGGGCAAAAGGATAGTCAAAAACGTTTAGCCAGGCAAGGGTACTTTTATTAGACCATGCTTTCGCGCCAAGATCGAGCGAAAGGCCCGGAGCAAACTGTTTTTTGCTGAAATCCTGATTACTTTCCAAAGCCGCCTTGGGCATAAAGCCGATATAATATTGGTCGCTAAGCTGCAGAAATTTATCAAAGTTCTCCCATTCTTTTAGGGCCTCCGGACTCTGCGGATTGTTGTACTTCACCAAGTTTGCCTGGATGCGGTTAAGCTCGGTAAAAATTTCAGGGTTACCTTTACTGCTCACCCCACCAAAGAAAAGTACATAACTGAATTTGAGCTTGCTATCCAGAAAGTCTGCTGGGTTGAGGGCTTTTTTAAACGCAACATTTCCAGTTGCCGAAAGCCCAAAGCTGACTTCTGATCGGCGCAGCCCTTTTTCAGCATATTTGGCATAATCAAAATTGAAATCATAAGACAGTCCTAGGCTGGTAGAGGGATGATCTTCAGTTTGGAAAGTCTTGAACTTGATATTCAGGTCTCTTAAGAAATTCCATGGCTTTTTTTTATCTCCCGCAAGGCTATCAATCAGTCTTTTCCAGATGTGGTTATATAGATCTGGATCTTTGATGACAGAAGAAATGGCGGCCTTAAAGCCATCGTCCTTGCCTTCATTGCCTTTTATAATCTTCGACGCATCATCTAATGTAGTCTGCGCATTAACGCTGGTTAAGATAGTGGACAGCACTAAGAATAAGCATAGTTTTTTCATAATTTTACAGACTTTTAGATTCTTGCCAAAAACGGTAAATATCATCTGCTGCACCGGCCAGGTCTTTCACCAGTTTATCAGCATTTAACAGGATGGGTACTAAAATTTCCATAGCCTTTGCACGGTCGATGTCTTTTTCATACACCGCACCGCGGCCGATCCTAAATACTACATCAAGCTGATCGGCCATGATTTTAGCACTTTTGAGCTTGTCTGCGGCGGTGCCCAAAGGATTGAAATAAAGCAGTTCGCTCATTTTGAGCGCGCCACTATCAGTAAAATTGCTGTCGAGTTGTTTCATTTTGAACAGAGTTGTCCAAAGAGTGGTACAAGCGAGGTTGTTTGGATTCCAATTTGCCATAATATAGTTTTTTAAGGTTGGTTTAAGATTGTTCCCAAGGTTTTTGGGCTACGTTTGAGGCAGATGTAAGGTGTTTGGTTCATAGCGTATTTATTTAGATGTGTAAACGATAGAAAGAAAGTCCATTCTTCATCCTGGCATAAAAAGAATGTGCTGAATGCTTAGGTTAAATTTATTCTTTATGGTTGTGTTAACCAATACCAGTTATTAGGTATTTTGCTTATTATCAATATTGTAGTCGTCCGCTGTAGATTTTTATCTTTTTTGC
The DNA here is from genome assembly GCF_051857575.1 of Pedobacter sp. GSP4. Lineage (NCBI taxonomy): Bacteria > Pseudomonadati > Bacteroidota > Sphingobacteriia > Sphingobacteriales > Sphingobacteriaceae > Pedobacter > Pedobacter sp. GSP4. The sequence goes on from NZ_JBPZIR010000002.1 coordinate 82,421, forward strand.
TCTGGAGTATAGCGCATCTTAAAAAATTGAATTAAGCTACTAAGTTCGCTTGTACCCTGTTGATGGTTATATCTCAAAGGTTTTATCACATGATGCATAGCACATGGCGGTGTAAGGAAGATCCGAAAGCGATAGCGCCAATCCATTTTGTATTGTTATTTTTGTGTTTACAATTTATAGCATGAACGAAGAACTACGTGATTTAATCGGTAACATCGATATTTATTTGTTTGATCAGCTGTTAAAGGGCACTTACGATGGCTGCCAGAATATTCTAGATGCAGGATGTGGACAGGGCAGGAATGTAAATTACTTTTTGCGTACCGGATATCACGTTTTCGGGATCGATTCTTCAGCTAGCAACATCGCTTACATTAAACAGCTTGCAAGCCCATACAAAGAAACTGCGCCCGAAGATAATTTTAGGTTAGGGTTTGTAGAAGAGCTTCCGTTTGAAGATGAAAGATTTGACCTGGTGATCAGTAGTGCAGTACTTCATTTTGCAGATAATTTGCCGCATTTCGAAAAAATGCTAAACTCCATGTGGCGGGTAATCCGCCCGGGGGGATATTTTTTCTGCCGTTTGGCTTCGGATATTGGAATAGAGCAACTGGTTAAACCAATTGGGAATGGTAGATATACATTGCCTGATGGTTCCGAACGTTTTTTAGTCAATCAGAATATGCTGTTGAGCTTTACCAATAAGCTCGCAGCCACTTTACACGAGCCCATTAAAACGACCAATGTGCAGAACCAAAGGGCAATGACCACTTGGTGCCTACAGAAATAAAACCTTAGTAGTTTGCTGTTTTTTAGCGTAATAATAATGGGAGAATATTTTTACCATCTCCCATTATTATTGTCAAATCCTACCTGTATTAATATCTGTAAGATTATGATGTAGATGTAGGCATTTGCTGTTGAAAGGTAATGACAATAAATTCTTCAGGCCTAACTACTGCAACCTTAATTGATACCGTCATTAAACCATTCAGTATATCATCTCCGGTCATGGTTGTTCCCAAACCACAATCAACCGAGAAAGCCTCTGATGGCGTGGCACCCATTAAACCACCTTCTTTCCATACCGATGTTAAAAAATTGCTGAGTGTTGATTTTACAGCTTCCCATGTATTTTTATCATTGGGCTGAAAAACAAAAGGGTGGCAGGCCAATTTACACGATTGCTCCAGAAAAGTAATTGTTCGCCTCACTTGGATATATTTCCAGTCCTGGCTATTGCCATCCAAGCTGCGTGCGCCCCAAATCAGAATTCCCATGCCATTAAAAAACCGGATGGCGTTTATTGATTTTCCGGTAACAGCATCAATATTCAGATCCGCTTGCTGGCTATCCGATAGCCTGATCGGGAGTGATACAGCACCAACAATACTGGTATTTGCAGGTGCCTGCCATGGGCCGTTTTGGTTATCGGTAACTGTAATCACACCTGCCATTGCACCACTCGGGGGTAAAATGTTTGCTCCAGTTAAAACCTGGGCAATAATCATACTATAAGTTTTACTGGCATTTTGTAGCGCACGGTGGTATTGAGAGACAGTTAGGGGCGGGCCAGATGGACTGATGATATTTGACAAAATCTGTGCAGCAGCTGGATTTGGATTATCTGCAGGGTTGAGTAAGGGCATCAACGCAGCAACATTACCGCCAAATAAATTGGTGTAGTCAATGTCAGTAGTCTGCATTAGGGTGGTGCCGATAAAAGGATAGTAAGCTGCACCATAATTAAGCCCTGTTTGTCCAGTATTATTCCTGAATGTTTGGATATCTTGCTTGTAGAGGATCGGGTCAGGGTTTTTCCCACCAATTACATCGAAAATACAGATGGCAGTCTGCATTTCTGTAGCCTGTAAAAGCATATACTGCATCAGGGTGCCATTATCCTCAACAGAAAGCAAGGTTGCCTCGGGGCAGATGTACATAGTTGGTTCTTGTTCATTGCAGAGTAAAGCTAATCCGGCAGTAAGATCACTCAGCTTAACATTTAGATTGACCAGTTGTTTGCCTGGTTCCATCGGCGTTTTTGATGGCTTGCCATAGCTTCCAACCGAAACAATATACGCATCAGCACCTCCATTTTCGTAAAACAGTTTTACGCTGTTGTATAGGTAATAAATGGTACTGGCATCAGGAAGTATGGAATAATAGGTGCTATCAATCAACACATAGTCAGGATCTGTAGGCTGGGCATTTTGCTTTACCAGATAATATTCGGGACTATACTGTTTAGCCGGATCTGCTGGAGGCGCTGGATCTGGATAGCAATAAATCGCAATGAAATCAGCAAATGAAGTAATTTTCTGGGGTACATTCAGGTAAGATTTACCCTCGAAGCTTGCCTGTGGCGTATAACCGATAAACGCAGGAACTGCTGTAGCAACCGGAACCACACTGTTGGGCATAGCGTTGAGTTCATTGATATAAACGCCTGGAGATTGTATGTTAGATAAATTCATAAAAAAAATTAATTTAGATTTTTGTTGATGTAATTGGAGCGTAAACCAAATTTATTTTAGGATGGAGATAAGCTACTTTGTGAACGCCAACCAATCCATCCGTAGCAGGCTGAGGCGGTAAGTAGATTTTACAGAGAAACAGGGATGTGTATCGCATTTAACCAAATATAAGTAATTTTTGATCGCCTTTAGGGCCATGTACACTGGCTTACAATAGTATTTCGCCTATGTGTATCTAAAGTTCAAAAAGAATTTGGTGATATGGGTACTAAGCTATTGCTTTACAGTTTTATACATATCAGGTACAACCTTTGGTAGAGGATATATTTTTTTTAAAAATCTGCCTATCTTGGTTGTAGGTAAAAATTAAATCAACGGGACGATTTAGAATACTTATTTGCCCCTCTTGCATTGGAGGGGCTTTTTTATTTGGCGGCTTTGGTAAAAGCCTAATATTAAACAAAACACCCCAATAGGGAATGGTTTATTCTTTTAGTAGGGGGCTTAATTCTGTATCTTTACCTTAAATTAAAATACTCTTTTGAACATTCCCAATACATACCAATTGCCCAACCCAGCAGAACTTCTCCATATTCTTGCCCATGCTTTGGATGGTATCGTAGTTTATACCAGCAAAGAACTGCATATCGGTTACATCAATAATGAAATGCTGAAATTATGGAAAAAGGATAAGAACATTATCGGTAAAAAACTTATTGATGCCGCTCCCGAATTTGCCGAATTTATTCCAATATTGATGCAGGTTTGGGAAGAATCTACAACTTACGAAGCCAGGAATACCTTTGCCAATTTGGATATAGATGGGGTGCTTACACCTACACCTTTTGATTTTAGCTATCAAGCTGTTGTTGGCGAAGATGGCAAAACCTATGCAATTATCAATTCGGCCAAGGATGTTACCGATAGGCTAAAAATAGAAAATGCACTTGATGAAAGACAGGAAAAAGAGGCCCAGGTCAATCTCGAACTCCATGCGCTAAATGAAGATCTTCAGGTACTAAATGAAGAGTATCAGGCAACTAATGAGGAACTTCAAACAACGATGGAAGAGCTGGCTGTTATAAATGAGGAGTATAGATCGACAAACGAACAGCTTAATTTAACCAACGAAAAGCTTAACGAAAACGAGCATACACTATCGCTCGCCCTACAGGCCGGAAAGTTGGGAAGTTATGATCTTGAATTAAGCACCGGCCTGATGGAATGCAGCGACCAATGCAAACTCAATTTTGGAAAGCGTTTGGATGAACGTTTCGACTTTGCAGATCTTTTTGATGCCATTATTCCGGAATACCGGGATATGGTGAGGGATAAAGTAGCCGAATCAATCCAAAAAAATACCATTTATAACGCACAGTATCAGATTAAACGCCCTGATGGTAGCTTACACTGGATTCAGGCCAATGGAAGTCCGAGGTATGATGTAAGAGGCAATGCTGTGCGGATGGTTGGCGTTACCCAGTTGATTACCGAAAAGAAGAACTACGACCTGCGAAAGGATGAATTTTTATCTGTTGCAAGCCACGAACTCAAAACACCACTAACCGCGCTGAAAGGTAACCTGCAAATGCTCGACCGGATTAAAGGCCGCATAACAGACGAAGCTGTGCTGAAATTACTTGATTCGGCCGTGCGCAGCATGAATAAGGTAAATGGGATGGTTGAAGATTTGTTAGAGGCTGGAAAATATTCAGAAGGTAACCTTACATTGAATAAAACAAGGTTTGATCTTTCCAGTATCCTCGAAGATTGTTATATCCACCTCAGCGAAGAAGAGTTGCCTAAATTATCGGTCGATGCCACGCCAATAAGCATAGATGCTGATCAGAATAGAATAGGACAAGTAATTATCAATTTTATCAATAATGCATTTAAATATGCTCCCCAGAGTAAAATAATTATCCTTAAAACGGAAGAATTGGAGAATGAAGTCCGTCTTTCGGTGATAGATCAAGGTGCAGGAATAGCGCCCGATAAAATTACCCATCTTTTCGACCGATACTGGCAGTCCGGCGAAAAATCTAAAAACAGCCAAGGTTTAGGTTTGGGCCTATACATCAGCGCTGAAATTATTAGAAGGCATGGCGGCCAGGTTGGTGTTGATAGCGTTATAGGCCAGGGAACAACCTTTTGGTTTACCTTACCCAAACCATAATTTTTACTGAATTTTATATTTTTCAATCATTAATCCACTTAACTATTATATCAATTAGGTACTTAGGTTAAATATTGGTACACGCTATAGCTATATTCTGTGCAAAAATGAAACTTAATCCGGCGTTTACTGTTGCCTTTGTAAGTGTTGGGTAATAAAGATAATAAAGGTATGGGAAAGCTTGGTGGAAGGAAAAGAATATGTGTGTTGGAAGATGATAATGATATCAGGGAAATTATAGAATTTCTGCTGAGAAGTGAACATTATCAAGTTTGTAGCTATGCTACCATCGCCTCCTTTATGAGCGAGGCGCCCGGTAAGTATGCCGACGCTTTTGTATTGGATGTGATGCTGCCCGATGGAAGCGGAATGGAAGTATGCCGGATGTTAAAAGAAAATACCGAAACCAGATCCGTTCCGGTGCTGATGATGAGTGCAAATTATACTGCTGTTCAGGTTGCTGAGCATTGTGGCGCGCAGGATTTTATTAAAAAACCATTTGATATCGACGATTTTGTTCACCGGATAGAAACCCAACTGATGCTAAATAACAATAGCCCAGGTGCTTTTTGATTTTCTATTAAGCCATAGTATATTATTGGTATTTTTATCAATTAAATACAAATCATGGACAATAGCAATACACCACAAAAATTGAGGCACCAACAGGTGCAATACCTCGAATTTCTTACAAGCGACATCCTAAAGGCAAAAGCATTTTATGCAAACGCATTTGGATGGGCCTTTACCGATTACGGACCTCAATACACATCATTTGAAGGAGATTTTGTAGACGGTGGTTTTACCGAAGGCACACCTGTAAAAGGAAGCATTCTAATTGTACTCTATTCCGATGATTTAGAGAAAACCAGAGAAAGTGTTTTGCGCGCAGGGGGTAGCATTGCAAAAGAAATATTTTCTTTTCCGGGTGGGCGCCGCTTTCATTTCCTTGATCCAGATGGTTACGAACTGGCCGTGTGGTCTTTATAAGCCGATCATTCCCCTGATGTTGACTGCTTGGTTATGTTGGCTGCAATAATATAAAACACTGTTGATAGTTTTAATTTGCCATTTTGGATGATATCCTTAATTTCGCAGCCCATCTAAATCTCATGACCGAACTTCATTACCACTCAAAAGATATTTACGGAAACCCCAGGGTATGCCGGCTTGTACAGGCCAGCGTTGATCATCCTTGGTGCCTGAGTGAAGAATACGGACCAGAGGTTAGGCTAACCAAGATCAGGGGAGAGTGGAAACAGCTTTCAGGAGAGGTGCTGCCCAAAGAACTGATTAGGGGAGCCGGTGCTTACATCGACCGCAATTACTACGAATCGGTACCGCTACAGATTAAACTCCGTTGGCCCAAACTGATTGCCAGTTCAGTTCGGCAATCTCCGGGCGAGGTAATGATTGTATGTACACCCGGTGTTAATCTGGCCTCTTTCCGTCCGATATTCTGCAAATATGTTTCCCAGTTATTCAGAGAAGATATCAATGTAGCGCTGAAAGTGTATAGCTATGATTTTACCCAAGATTTTAATTTCCGCCTAGAAGTAAAATCAAAGCGCGAACTTTCCAGGCCAATCTGGTAATTCCGGTTTTGCTAGTGGAAATTGTTTATTTCTAACTATGCCGTTTAAAAAGCAAGCTTAATTAGTATTCCAGTGAGTTGAGCTCGCTGAGTGTTGAAGAACGGCTGTAATCATAGCGTACCTTCTCATAATTGGTTGCCATTGCCCTTAAAGCAGTAATTTCCGACATTTCTTCATTTGAAATCCCCTGACTGCCTTTATTCATCAACTGGTTTACCCTTAATAATGCTTTTCTATACTCTTCTACGTTGGTGATTGCGCCCATGGTGTTAATTTTAAGCTAAAGTATATAGCAGGCAGGAAATAATGGTTTGGAAATTATGCACAGCCTGTTGATAAATAGAACCGCATTTAACCGCAATCATTAATTTTATAGGGTAAAGCCCACCGTATACACCTGTTTCTTATATGCACGGGGAGACATTCCCGTTAATTTTTTGAATGAAGTTGAAAAATAAGAAAGCGTTTCGAAACCTGTTTGCACAGCTATTTCTGAGTAAGAAAGCCGGCTGGTAGCCAATAGGTACTGTGCCCGCTCAATACGTTTTTGGTGAATATATGCTGCAGGGCGCTCGCCTGTAAAAGTTTTAAATTGCCTCGAAAAATAATCTGGATGCTGATTAACGCGCGCTGCAAGCATAGTAACCGATAGGGGCTGGTGCAGGTTGACCAAAATATGGCTTACTGTTTCAGCAATTTTAACAGGAGTGGCTTTATGCTCTTGTTTAGGAAACGGTTGCGACTGCATCAAACGGCCCATCAGTTGGAGCAAAATACCCTGCGTTTCCATGTAATAAGCCAAACTCTGCCGGTTGTTCAATTCTTGGTATTCCTTATAAAAGATATTTTTTTCGTAGATTTTTGGATCGTCCGACCGGTTGATACCCCTGCCAGGATTGATTTCGAGCAAACGCTTAAAAAGATCAATGTCGATCTGCTCGGCTTTTATTTTGGAAACCGCACGGCTTTGGGCATAAAGAGAAACACCATCTGCCGATTCTTCAAAGAACTGAACGAAATATTGACTTAAATGATCCATACAGCGCAGATTGCAAAGCGTAAAACTCGGAATAATGTATAAATAGCCTTTTTCCAACGCCAACACATTTGTTTGGTCGGAGAGCTCGCCCGAACCCCCGTCTATATAATAAATGCGGTAATACGGGCTAATTACATTTCGATAATCCCACTTGGCACTAAGTTTTACATAATCTACATTGAGCAGTGAAAAGTTGTGCTGCAACAGTCTTTTAATCATGGCGCTAAATGTCGGATTTTTAAAACAAAAAGTCTAATTAATGCAAATTTACATCGGATTGCTTATCTATTTTTGATATAGCTTACCAAATATAACTGAATGGCAACTGTATTCGCCCGCTACCAAACGCATTAGGGAGATATCTATCGATTTAAATAATCATTAAATGAAAAAAACATTATTAGTAGGTTGTATTGCATTTGCTTTGGCGGTAAATGTAAAAGCGCAGCAAAGTAAGTTGAAAACTGATGAAGGAAAATTTAAGCCAACAGACGAATCCCTGAAGCAGTACCAATATCCAGAATGGTTCCGTGATGCAAAATTTGGAATCTGGTCGCACTGGGGGCCACAGGCCGTTCCACGCCAGGGCGATTGGTATGCCAAAAAAATGTACATTCAAGGCAGTTCCCAGAATAAATACCACGTAGCCAATTACGGAACACCTTCTAAGTTTGGATATAAAGATATTATTCCGCTATGGAAAGCAGAAAAATGGGACCCCGAGGCCCTAATGGCTTTGTATAAAAAAGCGGGAGCTAAATATTTTGTGAGCATGGGTTCGCACCACGATATGTTTTTTTTATGGAACTCAAAAATCCATAAATGGAATTCGGTTAATATGGGCCCACATAAAGATGTTGTAGGGCTGTGGCAGCAAGCAGCTAAAAAACAAGGACTACGTTTTGGTATTTCTGAACATTTGGCGGCCAGTTTCAATTGGTTTCAGCCAAGTCATGGAGCCGATAAAACCGGCCAATTTGCAGGGATACCTTATGATGGCCGAGATCCAAAATATGCAGATCTCTACCATTTGCCTGCCGATTCGAGCAATATAAACGAATGGCTTACCAATAACCCAGGATGGCATAAAAAATGGCAGGCCTATGTAAACGAGCTGGTTGATAATTACCATCCCGATCTTCTTTATTCAGACAGTAAGTTGCCTTTTGGAGATATTGGCCTTGAAATGGTTGCACATTACTATAACCAGGATCTGGCTAAGAACAAAGGTAAGCTCGAGGCCATTTACACACCAAAACAACCTTCAGAAGGTAAATGGGCACAGGATATAGAACAAGGGGTACTGGATTCCATAAGCCCTTTTCCGTGGCAAACCGATACATCTATCGGCGATTGGTACTACAGAACAGGCCAAAAATATAAGAGTGCAGACGAAATTGCGCAGCTATTGTTAGATGTTGTAAGTAAGAACGGTAATTTATTGATCAACATTGTACAGACACCCGAAGGCAACCTAGAGCCCGATGTTATCAAAATTGTAACCGAAATAGGCGATTGGATCAAAATAAATGGTGAAGGCATCTATGCCACCAGGCCTTGGAAAGCTTACGGCGAGGGACCTTCTACCAACAAATCAAATCAGAAAAAAGGCCGCTTCGGAGGTTTGGCAGATATGCGCACGTACGAGGCAACAGATATCCGCTATACAACTAAAAATGGCAATCTATATGCATTTTGCTTAAACATTCCTCAGGGTGAAATTAAAATGAACCTTTTAGGTAAAAAATCTAAAATGCTGGATAAAGCTATTGCCAATGTTACTATGTTAGGCAGCAATAAGAAATTAAATTGGACGCAACAGGATGATGCACTGGTGATCCAAAAACCAAGTGATTATCCAGCTTGGTTAGTTACAGGATTTAAGGTTGAATTTAAAAAATAGCATAACCAGAAGAAATAATTTTTGTTTTAGTACCCTGTTAATCAGAAACGGCCATTAAAAACGGCCGTTTTTTGTATTTTAAAGGTTTCCACCTGCATCCTTGTTACGGATTCTGCTCAATGTTTCCATGCGCATGCCCAGATAGCTTGCCAAATGACGTAAAGGAATCCGCTCGAACTGTACCGAACGGTTCTCCTGAAGCCTTTTATAGCGGTCGGATGCATTTGGGATACGCGCCAACAAGGCCCGTTCTGAGGCTGCATAATATTTTAAGGCGAGAAGTTTCCGGCCGATAATACTGGCTTCTACGTGCATAGAATATAGCGATTCGATAAGCGTATATGGGATACAGATCAGTTCGCAATCTTCCAGGGCCTGCAGATATTCTATGGAGTGTTGGTTGTGCTGCTCGGGATGGAATATGGCGCCAACTACCTCTCCCTCACAGCTGAACCAGGTGGTAATTTCTTTTCCGCCATGTTTCACAAAGCCGCGCACCATCCCGCTTATAATAAAGTACAGCGAAGCATTCTGATCAATTGGAGATAAAATGAATTTATTTTTCTTGATGTGGAGGTGTTTGCAATAAGCCTGGTGTTCGGCCATAAAACCTAATGAAAGGGGATGGTACTGTTCCAGATAGTTGAAAAGTGGCAGGAGGTAGCTTGTACGGTAAGTTTCAGGTATCATAAACTATTCGGTGTAGGTAGCCTACAGGTATATTTTCTTAAATCAAAAGAGATATACGGAATATTCCCGAAAGGGGTTTTTGAAAAAATAAATAAATTTTCTTTACCAGATTTAAACTTAAATCATTTAGAATACGGACCCAATTGCCGCGCAAAAAAAAAACGGGGGAACAGCTTTCACCGTTGCCCCCGTATCTAAATTAACGCTCTCGGCACGAAGGTAACAAAAGTACTCAAATTATGAAAAAAATAATTTCATTTTTACCGTGGCTCAGTAACCCGGCATTTATGCACCGGCCAAAAAAGTATCTCAACCGCAAAATGTGCTAATAGTTCCGTGTTTTGTGTAAACTGTGCTTAGCCACAGCCAATACCTTTGTTATCAATATTTAACAAAGAAAAAATGTCGAAAATAATTTTAATTACCGGTGCCTCACGTGGCTTTGGTAAAATCTGGGCCAAAGCCCTTTTAGAACGTGGCGATAAAGTGGCAGCAACTGCACGTAATATTGCCGATTTAAATGATTTGGTAGCAGCTTATGGCGATGCGGTATTTCCGGTTCAGCTGGATGTGAACAACAGAGAAGCCTGTTTTGCAGCAATTGATCAAGTTAAGCAACATTTTGGCCGCATTGATGTACTGATCAACAACGCTGGATTTGGTCTGTTCGGTGCCATTGAAGAAACCACCGAACAACAGGCACGCGCACAGATGGAAACCAATTTCTTTGGACTCCTTTGGGTAACACAGGCTATTGTTCCGGTAATGCGTGCGCAAAATGCCGGACATATTATCCAGGTATCCAGTTTCTTGGGTTTAGTAAGTTTGCCAGTACTGGGCATATACAACGCCTCTAAATATGCTGTTAATGGTTTAAGTGAAACATTGGCTTCAGAAGTAAAAGGTTTTGGCATTAATGTAAGTTTAATCGAACCCAATGGTTTTTCTACCGATTGGTCTGGTGCTTCTGCTTTTCAAACCACACCTAATCCTGTTTACGAACCGGTTAAGAAAGCTTTTTTTGAAGGCGCTACATCCGATAGTTGGGGTAATCCCGAAACCACAGCACCGGCTGTACTGGCCTTGATTGATAGCCCTAAACCTCCTTTGCATTTCTTATTGGGCAAGGTGGCTTATCCGGCTGTTAAGCAGGTATATGCCGATCGCCTGGCCGAATTTGAAGAATGGGCTACAGTATCGGCCGATGCCCATGGTCATTAATAGATCATTTAATATATTTTATTACAAGCTATATACCGCAAATGTGTAGCTTGTAATATTACCTTTTAAAGGCATGAAACATTATAAAAGTTTAATAGAACTGCACCAGGGAAACGGTTTTCCTCCACCCGAAAATCCGATGTTCAGCATTTACCAGTGCAACCACCAATGCAGCATTGGAGATAGGGAATTTACCAGCGATTTCTATATGATTGGCTTTAAGAAAATTGTGGCCGGGCAAATTCTTTATGGACGTACCAAATATGACCATCAAAGCGGTTCGATGATGTTTTTTAAGCCCAATCAACTGATAGAGATGAAAAATCTCGAATTTGATGAAGATGGCTTTTTGATTTTCATCCACACAGATTACCTGAACGGACACAGCTTACACGATAGCATCAAAAAATACCACTATTTCGATTACGAAACCAATGAGGCACTGCACCTTTCGCCTAACGAGGAGAAAATAGCTTGGGAACTTTACCACAAAATTGAAACCGAATACCGCAATAACCAAGATGAATATAGCCGCGAACTCATTTTAGCCAATGTAGATACACTGCTGAAATACAGTCAGCGGTTTTATAAAAGGCAGTTCCTTAACCGTACAGAGATTTCGGGCAAAACAGTTACCCGTTTCAATCAGGAGATAGATACTTATGTGGCCAGCGGATTACTGGCTAGTAGGGGACTGCCCTCTGTGCATTACCTGGCCGAAAAGTTGAACCTTTCTGCAGGTTATTTAAGTGATATTTTAAAACAGGAAAGCGGTAAGACGGCGCTGGAACACATTCATATTTATTTAATCTCAGAAGCAAAAAACCGCTTAATTGGCCAGGATAGATCAGTTTCGGAAATTGCCTATGCGCTAGGGTTCGAAAACCTTTCCTATTTCTCGCGTTTGTTTAAAAAAGAGGTTGGAATCAGTCCCAATATGTTTAAAAAACAGCTGTTGAATTAAATCTTTAGCATTTATTGGATAAGAATTTTGTTCCTTTTTTAAAACATTCAGATAAAATTGATTGTCTTGAGTTAGGTCTCCATTTAATGGATATATTATTTAAAGAAAAAGCTGTAGCCTGGTAGTTTCACCTAGCTACAGCTTTATAATGATTACTTGTTGGTAATGATAACCAGCTTAGCAGCACTGTTAATTTCGGTACTATTGGCAGTAGCAATGATGGTGTAAATCTTATCTGTTTCAATCTTTACCTTTTCGAGGCTAAAGATAACCTGCTCACTTCCATTTTCCCTTAGCTCAAAACTAACTTCGCTGGCCGCGGCCATATTTTCAAAATTTGTTGAATTTTTGTAGAGGAGGTTACTGAAAACCGGCTGTTTACCACGCACATTAAGATCTAAACCTTTTGATCCTGCGTAAAGATTAATAAAGCGGATCTTGCCACTGCCTGCCGCAGGGGCATTTAAATTATCTTCCGAATACACAATTTGTGGAGCATCAGCCGCCCCGCAGGCATAAACAGAATAATTTTTGCCGGCAATAGCTGTGAAAGTAGCACTACCTGTTTGCGCTGCTGCTGAAATAGAAATGCTGCCCGTTGCTTTTACCTCAATACTTCCAGGTTTCAATTCGCTATAGCCACTGTGAAGGTTTCCGTCTAAGCTGGCCTGTTTGGTACCGTTAATATAAAAATCGAGCTTGCCTAAGCCCGCTATGCCATTGTTAAAAGAGATGGCTGCTGTTGTAGGGGCTGGTTGTTCCGTTCCCGATTCTTCTTTTTTGCATGATAGCAGTATGGTGGCCAGTAAGCATACGCCTGTTAAGCTTTTTAATAGGTTAAATGTTTTTTTCATTCGTGGTAAGATATGTTTTACCCCGCAAACGGATGTCGTGGTAGTTTCGCTACACCCACATCACAGTGAGCTACATCACCTAATGAAAGCCATGGCTGGAACGTCATCTACATCACGTAGTTAGGTCGGTTCTGCCGGCAGGAATTAGTGCAGGATTTTAAAGGAGAGGCAGTTTCTGTAGAAGTAATCAATCAAATACAGGGCAAGAGCCCAATAGCAGGAAAAAGAATGGCCGGTTCAAAGGAGAGGCAGTTCCTTACGCTGTATTTAAGGTTTTAATATAAGCCGGTTGTTTCTGCAACCCTACACGCTTCGAGTGCATTCGTTACATTTAATTTTTGAAAAATGTTCTGCCTGTGCCGGTTAACCGTATTGATACTTAACGCCAGTTTATCGGCAATTTCTTTACTTCTGCGGCCATGCTTAATCAACTGTAAAATCTCTTTCTCCCTTGGCGATAGGATATCCGCAAAGCGCTGTTGGTTATGGTCGATAATTTTACCAGTTCTAATATTCAGGATGGCCCCTTGCGGAATTTCAAATTCAGGATGATCGATAACATTGTTGTATAAACAAAGCGCCAGCCATATGCTGCCATTTTCAGCACTGCTGAGGTACAATAAACGGTGTTTGATGGGAATATACCTGTCCTTGTAATTGCGTATCCTGAGTTTTGTAATGAGCTGATAATCCGCGCGCTCAGTTGCATCAACGGTGTTTAGCAGCTGGAAAAACTGAAACTCCAGGCGGTATTTCTTTTGTAAATCTTCTGGATGTACGCGTTTAAGCAATTCATCTTCCCAGATGGAGTTAATTTCCGTTTCCTGTTGTTCCAAACCAATCTCCTCCGCAATCGGACCATAATAAATATAGCTTTTCCTGGCTTTCATATCACTTAGTACGCTAAGACTGTTTTCAAGCTGGGCATACATTTGGGCAATGCGCCTGCCATTTTCTAATTTCAGTTCAGGATTTGCCGAGGTCTCAAAGGGCTGCAGCAGTAGTTTAATATCAAGCAGGTTGCGCATAGGATGTATTCTGGCTATGGTTATTTATCACCATTGAATTAAGTTTAAACTCAATATAACTTTGCGAACTTACTAAAGATGGATGGTGTTTTAAGCGATCGGAACATAAAACATCAGCCAAGAAGTAAGTTTTAAAGGCCTTACATTACCTGTAGCGCAGAATAAGAACAATAAAATTTAAATAAACTGATGAAAAGAATTTTTTTCGTGCTTGGCCTTATGCTTAGCCTAAACTCCCTAAAAGCGCAAACGCTTGAAAAAATGCAGTGGTATAACGAACCCGAAAAATGGGAGATTAAAAACAACAGCCTAGTGATGCAGGTTACACCTAGCAGCGATTATTGGCGCATTTCGCATTATGGATTTACCGTTGATGATGCCCCATTTTATTATACAACCTATGGTGGTGAGTTTGAGGCAAAAGTTAAATTAACGGGCGCTTACAAAGCACGTTTTGATCAGATGGGGCTTATGATCCGTACCGATCATAAAAATTACATTAAAACAGGAGTGGAGTTTGTAGATGGTAAATTTAATGTGAGCACTGTGGTTACCCACGAGAAAAGCGATTGGAGTGTGCTGCCTTTAGAAAAAGTTCCGCCTTTTATCTGGATCAAGGCCGTAAGGAGGCTGGATGCCATAGAAATTTTTTATTCGCTCGATGATAAAAATTACATCATGACCCGTAATGCACCATTACAGGATAACGCACCGGTAATGATCGGTCTTATGGCGGCCAGTCCAGATGGCAATGGATTTGAAGCCCGGTTCGAAAATTTTAAGATAAAACACCTTGCCGACCAGCGCCGTTTAGAATGGCTTAAAAACCACCAGTAGGATATGGCATTGGCTTAAGCATTAAATACCGGTAGTTAATTTCATTGAAATAACGCTCGTATTTAATGCCTTTACAACCGTTAAAAGATTTGGTGAAAATCAAAAACAAAGATCGATATTTGGGGTTATATTTGTATTTTTTGCTCCAAATTAGAACAAAACTATGCTGTCTGATCAACCAAATTTTACCGAAGAAACTGTTATTGCAAGCGAACAGCGCTTTCGCGCCCTGGTTACAGCAACATCGGATATCATTTATCGGATGAGCCCTAACTGGCAGGAAATGCGCCAGTTATATGGGCGTGGTTTTTTAACTGATACAGACGAAACCATAGCCGATTGGATACCTAAATATATTTATGAGCTCGACCGGCCTAAGGTAGAAGCAGCTATTAATGAAGCCATTTCTGAGAAAAAAATATTCCAGTTGGAACACAGGGTACTTCAGGCCGATGGTTCAATTGGTTGGACACTATCGCGCGCCGTTCCAATTTTGAACAAGCAGGGCGAAATTATTGAGTGGTTTGGAACCGCTAGTGACATTACCGAAACCAAAAGAACAGAAGAAGCCTTAAGAACATCAAAAGAACAATCGGAACAGCAAAAAAGGTTGTACGAAACCATAACCAATAACACGCCCGATTTAATGTATGTTTTTGATCTGAACTATAATTTTATCTACGCCAATAATGCCCTGCTAACCATGTGGGGCAAAACCTGGGAAAACGCTGTTGGAAAGGGTTTACTTGATAATGGTTACGAACCTTGGCATGCAGAAATGCACGAGAGGGAAATAGATCTGGTTAAAACCACCAAACAGCCCATCAGGGGCGAAGTTTCTTTCCCACATGCTGTACTTGGAACGCGTATTTACGATTACATTTTTACACCGGTAATTAACCAGGATGGCGAAGTGGAAGCTGTTGCCGGAACCACCCGCGATATTACCGAGATTAAGGAAAGTGAAATGCGTAAAAATGATTTTATCGGCATGGTTAGCCACGAACTTAAAACCCCGCTAACATCCCTTTCAGCCTACCTACAGCTTGTAGAGAGTGAGAGCGGTAAAGATAACCAGGCATTGAGAGAAAAAGCCATTGCTCAATCTATTAAAAAGACTAAGCGGATGACGAATATGATCAACGGCTTTTTAAATCTTTCGAGGCTCGAATCCAATAAACTGTTTATTGAAAAAGCTCCATTCGATATTGCTGAGCTGATTGCAGATATAGAAGAAGAAACCAGAATTTTGTATTCTACACACAAGTTTAATTTCGATTCTTTTGAGTCGGTAACAGTTAATGCAGATCGGGGAAAGATTTCTCAGGTGATTATCAACCTCATTAACAATGCGGTAAAATATGCCGAAAAAGGCAGTAAAATTCAGGTTTCCTGCTTTCAGATGGGTGAAAATGTGCAGGTTAGGGTTAAAGATGAAGGCAGGGGAATTATGGAAGGAGAGTTGCCTAAACTCTTCGAAAGGTTTTATCGTGGCCAAAATAATAAACTAATTGCCGGTTTTGGTATTGGCCTTTATCTATGCAGCGAAATAATTAAAGGGCATGGTGGCGAAATTGGGGTAGAAAGTACAGTAGGCATAGGCAGTACATTTTATTTTACATTGCCTGTGTAACTTTTAAATCCCCGCCTTGCTTGCTATACCAAGGTGATTAGGTATTTGCTAGCAGGTCAAAATATTCATCATCGGCATTTTTACTGCCATAGCCTTTACCAATTTGCGCAAAGCTTTCAACAAATTCGATACGCGCTATCCATTTAACCTGTTTGTAGCCCAATTGGTTTTCTATGCGCAACCTCAATGGCGCACCGTAGGCCAGTGGCAATGGTTCGTAATTCATTTCCCATGCTAAAACCGAACTGGGTTTTCGGCAGTTATCTACAGTGTGCGTATCGTAATAAACACCACCATAAAGTCCTTCACCGAATGAGTAAAACACCGCAATTTTGGCATTTGGGTGCGGCTTTACCAGATCAATCAATGCGCTTAAGGATAATCCGCCCCATTCTGCAACGCCTGACCAGCCTTGTATGCAATGGTGCATGGTAATATGCTGTTCTTTACCTATCGATTTCAATTCAGCTAGGGATAGCTCGATAGGGTTTGATACCAGTCCGCCAATTTGTAATTTAAAATCCTTAAAGTCGTTTTTCGAAAGCGCTACCCAGTTTTCGTCAGTAGGTAATTTGCCATTTACCCAAAAATAAGGGGAGATATCTTTTTTTGTATAATAGGCTTTTGGTTTAAGTTTATTAATGGTGAGTTCCCATAAAGTTCCATTAATCAATGCTCCGCTATTTTGTATCCACCGTGGTTTTTTCCAAGAAATATAATGAGCCAAAAATAAGAACGCTATAATTAAAAGAATGATAGAAAGTCCAATATACATACCTGTTTTATCGTCTGCACTATCGGTACCCAAGGTAATGTGGTTCATATTTCTAACAAAGCCACTTATTATAACCATGCAAACATGGATAACTATAAATACAATATAAGCCAGCATAACCAAAAAGTGAACTGATCTAGCCCCTTGGCGATTGCCGAAGATTTTAGGCAGCCAATGAAAACGGTTTTCCAATGCAGGCGACATGCACATGCCACTGAGCATAGCCAAAGGCGCTAAAACAAATACCATCCCAAAATAGGAAAGCTTTTGTAGGGCATTGTAGTTGTAAAATCCATTAGGTTCAACTGGTAGATGAAAGGTAATGTAATGTACAAATACACTCCATGAATCAGAGAGTATGTGCCAATCTGTTGGTACCAAACGCTTCCAATGGTCGGTAAGAAAAAGCATGCTCACAAATATTATCCCATTGGTTACAAAAAAAGGAACGTGTATAAAATGCCAGCCACGCGCAATGCCTACGGTATGTCTGTATCCAGGTAAAGCCCACACAGGGCTGATGTAACGCGCATCGTCTTTTGCCGTCCACCACTTATCCAAGGGTACCTTAAGCGGTGTAAATTTTAGCCATTCCGATTCAGGCTTACATCCATTGTTCCAATACAGGCGGGGATGGTCCATTAAAATTGAAAGGCCGCTTCTGATTAATATCACGAGAAAGAAAAAATTGATCCAATGGCAGATAATTACCCAAGTTGGAAAGCCTTTAACAGCTACACTTTCGATGGGCGGAAGTTTAAGCGATGGATCTTCAGGTAATCCGTAGATAAGGTATTGCGCCCAGGCCAGGCTAATAATCATAAATAGAATTACTGCGGTAATACGCAGCACTTTAGGTTTAAGGCCAAAAATAAGGCGTCTATCTTCTGGGTAATGAACCGATTTTTCTTGAGGCGTAAAATTGGTGAACATGAGCAGCTTTAATGTTTTTTGTGTTGTACAAGGCAGAATAGAGATAATGCTTTCTAATTTAACTAATTATGCCCAAAAAAACAGCTGAAATTATTTTTTTGCCTTGATTTCAAAAGTAAAAATGGAACCTTTGCCCAAATCACTTTCCACGGTGATTTTGGATCCATGCAGTTCCATAATTGAAGAGGCGAGATATAGGCCTATACCAAAACCACTAATGAGCTTAGTCTGTTCAGAGGTAATCCGGTAAAACTTTTGGAACATATTTTTTTGGTCTTCTACCGAAATGCCAATACCATTATCCTTAATGCCAATTAAAAAAGTATCATCTTGTTTGGTGCATGAGATGGCTATTGGGCCTCCTTGTGGCGAATATTTCTGCGCATTACTAATTAAATTGGTGAGCACCAATGCTATTTTTTCTGCATCGCCATATGCCAAGGCTTCTTCTTCACCGTCGTATATCAATTCGTGTTTCGAACTCGTAATGGCCGCATCGGCCATACAGTTTCTAATCAGTGGAGCCAGGTCAAAACTGTCCATTTCCAATTTCATGTGCCCGTCTTCCAGTCTGGAGATATTTAGGAAATCCGTGATAATGCTTTCCATTTTTTTAGTCTGAAATTCGGCCCGTGATAGCGCATGACTGATCTGCGCCTGTTTTTCGCCTCTTGCCTTATGCAGGGCAACCTGAATGTATGAGCGCAAAGATGTGAGTGGTGTTTTTAATTCATGGCTAACAAAACCGATAAATTCATCTTTCTTTGTTTCGGTCTGTTTTCGTTCGGTAATATCCCGCGCAATTTTCGAAAGGCCTATCACTTTGCCCGAGCCATCTTTAATGGGCGATATGGTGAGCGATACGTGGATGAGCGTTCCGTCCTTTTTCATCCTTACGGTTTCGAAATGGTCAACCCGTATTCCGCTTTTAAGTTGACTAAGAATTTTCGGTTCTTCATCATGTCTATCAGTAGGGATAATCTTGATGATGGATTGTCCGATCATTTCTTCCGGCTTATATCCAAATATCCGCACCGCGGCTTCATTCCAGCTTGTTACAATACTTTCAAGATCTTTACTGATAATGGCATCGTCAGAACATTCAATAATCGAATTTAATATGGCATTCTTTTCTTCGGCAACCTTCAGAGCTATGTTTAAGCGCTTTAATAATTCGTTATCCAGCTTAAGATCGGACTTTTCCTTTTCTAAATCTCTAATTATCTCCGCAATCTCCGTAGATGCTTTCATGTTCGTTTTGGAATATTTAATGAATGATATTTAACTTCTTTACCGCTCGGATAAATGATAAAAGAACATTGGCGCCCTAAAAAATATCTACGATGTTGAATGAAAAATATTAAAGAACCAATATAGCGTAATTCCCCATAAAAAAGTATAGAATAGAAAATCTGGATATTTTCCGTATACAATTCTTATTGATATGGCCTATAAAGATCGAAGCAGCTGGTTTGTAGCCAAATGGATGGAGCAAAAAAGAGGCGATAGTTAACAGCCTCTTTTTTGTAAGGATACGAACTACATTTGTGGGTTTTCATCAAAATTAACCATCCAGTTGATGCCAAATTGATCCGTAAACATGCCAAAATAAGCACCCCAAAAAGTTTTGTTCATTGGCATGGTTACCTTTCCACCAGCAGATAAGCCATTAAAAAGGCGATCTGCCTCTTCAGTGCTATCAGTATTGATGGAAATGGCAAAGTTATTGCCTTCGGTAACTGCAGGTCCGAAAGCCTCAGCAGTATCGCTGCCCATTAATATGGTTTCTTTACTGATGGGAAGAGAAACGTGCATAATTTTTTCTCCATCTTCTGCTGATAAAGGCGCGCTGCCTTCTGCAGGAGGCATATCTTTAAATTTACCGATGTAAGGAAATTCGCCTCCAAAAACGGATTTATAAAAGGTAAATGCAGCTTCGCAATTACCGTTAAAAGTAAGGTAAGGATTAATTGATGCCATAATTTATTTGTTTGTGGTTTAAATATTGTATTCTGCTAAAAGACGTGTTTTTGTTCTATTTTGGAATATAAAATTAAGATAAAAATAGCAAGTTAAATATGCATTTTACCCACAATTTTATACTGGAACATTAAGCTGCACCGCTGATCAATTGATCTCGGGCATTTTAATTTTATAGGTGTTTTCGAGCCTTTTAATGCTTTGCTGGTTTTCGCTAGTATACTGTTGAAGAAGGTTCAGCTGTGTTTTAAGATAGCTTGATGCGAAATAGAAGGAAACAAATTTTCTGATCTTATCGCCCAAAAACAGTTCAATTAAAATTAACGTAACCAAAAAGAAGAGATGACCAGTAAGTAATGAATGGCCCTGTTTGGTACTTAAAATACCAATACTACTGGTTAAATAATCGATGATAAGGGGAATACCCAGGATTGGTAAGAGCGTAAAAAGGTTAACCTTTAGTTTTAGTTTTTTTTCAGTGGCTTTAATCTGGCTGATTTTAGCTTTCACATCAATTTTTTCCGAAGTTCCGTTCTGTGCTTTTTGCTGGTTTAACTTTTCCTGCTGTTTACCATACTCTATATCGATTTCCCTCACATGGCTAATGAGGGCAGCTTCGGCCTGGTTTAGTTTTTCTTGGTCGGCAACAATTAACTCTTGCTCTGTAATAAGTTTTTCCATAATCAGCAGATCATCTGGAATACCCCTCGATAGTTTTTGTTCTGCCGCTACAATCCGGTTATCGAGCAGTTTAAATTGTTTCTTTAATTCTGCAAGTTCGCCATCCCAATGCGATTTTTTTAGTTCGTAATCATTTTTGATCCGCTGTGCAGAGGCAAGGTGTTCAAATTTGCCCAATGCCTGCTCATTTAATTCAAACCGCTGGTATAAATTGGTAAGTACAGAAAAGTGCTCTTGAATAGATTTATCCTTGTTGGCAAGTTGATCCTCAAATACTATTAAATCTGCTTCTGAAAGCGGGGTTACGGGCATATTAGGCATATTGATGCTAAAATTATAAAAATTATGGCACTTGTGGCCACCTACACCTTTACTTAAATTGCTTATGACATTACATTTAGACTCAGTATGTCTTTAAAGCCACTTTTATAACGGTATGGCAGTAGTTTAATTTTCTAAATCTGCCTTTTAATTTTTAATCGAACCTTTACTGATTATTTGCTTGGAGCCACAACCTTTACGTTTCTTCCCAACGTTTTAAAGCGTACTCCATTTTCCTGTTCAACCGTAATGGTAATATGACCGGTTTTGCTGGTATTGATATCCCGTACAGTGCCCGATTTACCTTTATGTGTGCCACCAATCACCAAACATTGGTCGCCATCTTTTAAATTTTTAGCTGTATTATTATCCATAGCGGCTTTATTGAGTTTGAAACTAATATATCAATTCTTTTTATAGGTTGTGCTTTTTTCATTTGCCAGATGAGGTACGACTGTGATTTGATAATTCATTTTAATTTTTTTACAGGCTTTAAATATTATCTAAAAAATATATTTGATAAGTATAAAATTAAATTTAGATTTGTCTAAATTTATATTTAGACAAATATCATTTCATGAGAGCGCTTTTACTTCTTATAGCCTTTGTTTTTATCAGCCTGGCATCCAATGCGCAGCAAGCTGTGCTAAAGGGTACCGTAACTTCAAAAACCAATCCGACAGAAAATATCACGGTTAAAATACTGGTCTTAAACAGATCAACCAAATCAAATCCAGCCGGTGCTTATCAGTTCAACAACATTCCATCTGGCAATTACGATGTTTTATTTTCGGGAGTGGGGCATCAGAGCAAAAAACTTAAAGTAACGGTTAAGAACGACACTACCGATCTGAATGTAGAATTATCCTTAATGGAATCAAACCTGAGCGATATTGTAATTACAGGTGTAAGCCGTGCAACAGAACTGCGCAAAAGTCCGGTGCCCATTGCTGTACTTTCCAAAAAAAGTATGGATCAGCATGTAAATACCAACCTTATCGAAGCCATTGTTAAAGGTGTGCCCGGGGTTACCGCCGTTACCACCGGACCGAATGTTTCTAAACCTTTTATACGTGGCCTGGGCTACAACCGGGTTTTAACCCTTTACGATGGTTTGAGGCAGGAAGGGCAGCAGTGGGGCGATGAGCATGGCATAGAGGTTGATGAATACGGCATTGCAAGGGCCGAAGTGGTAAAAGGACCAGCGAGTTTAACATACGGCTCGGATGCACTGGCGGGCGTAATTAATATGATTCCGTATAACCCCGATTTTGAACCTGGAAAACTGAAAGGCGATTTTACCACCAACTATCAGAGCAACAATGGTATGATCGGCGCCTCACTTGGTTTGGCCTATATTCAAAACGATTGGAAATTTACACTCAGGGCAACCGGAAAAACAGCACATAATTATGAAAATAAGATCGATGGACTGGTTTACGGAACAGCTTTTAGGGAATACAACCTATCGGCCAGTGCCCGCGTGGATAAACATTGGGGCTTTTCTAAAACGGCCCTAACATATTATGATAATTTAATGGAAATTCCGGATGGGAGCAGAGATTCTTTAACCAGGAAATTTACCCGGCAGATTTTGGATGATGGAGATGATATTAAAAATAGACCCATTGTACCAGAAAGCGATTTAAATACCTACTCCATTAATCCCTTACATCAACACATTCAACATTACCGCTTTTACAATACCAGCCAGTTCAAATTTGGAAACAGCGATTTAAACCTGTTGATTGGCGGACAGCAAAGTGTGAGGCGAGAGTATAACCACCCAACCTTGCCCAGCCAGGCCGGACTTTACGTTGTATTGAATACCTTTAATTACGATATTAAATACAACCTTCCCGATTTTTCGGGTATAGAAAGCACCATTGGTGTAAATGGAATGTACCAGGGGAACAGGAGTAAGGCCGCTACCGATTTTCCGATCCCAGATTATGATCTTTTTGATATTGGCGCCTTTTATTTTGCCAAAAAAACAATGGGCAAGGTTGATGTTTCGGGCGGGGTCAGGTTAGACCGCAGAAATATCAATTGGAACGATTTTTTTGTAGGTACCAATCCGCAAACGGGTTTTGGCAAGCAGGTTAACCAAACAGATCCGACCGGGAACCTGCAGTTTCCTGCTTTTAACAAAAACTACTACGGCTTATCCGGAAGTTTAGGCTTAACCTATAATATCTCTGAAAAACTGTTGATCAAAGCCAATATTGCCAGGGGATACCGTGCACCGAACATTACCGAAATAGGCTCAAATGGTTTAGATCCCGGTGCGCATATTGTTTATCTGGGTAACCGAACCTTTAAGCCAGAGTTTAACCTTCAAGAGGATATTGGCATTATTGCTTACCTTAAAGATGCCGATATCAGTGTCGAACTGTTCAATAACAACATTCAGAATTACATTTACCAATCGCGTTTAACAGATGCGAGCGGAAATCCAGTGGTAATTGTACCGGGTAATTTAACCTACCAGTACCAGCAGAGCAAGGCACGTTTGTATGGTGCAGAGCTTACCGTTAATCTTCATCCTTCCACATTAAAATGGTTAAGTTTTAATAACAGTTTGGCTTATGTAGTCGGATTAAACCAAAATAAAGCCCTATTGGATAAACATGGTGATAAGGCTAAATATTTACCATTTATTCCACCTTTGCAGCTCCGCACAGAAATAAAAGCCACCGCACAGCAATCGATGGGGGTTTTTAGCAAACCTTATATTAAAGTTGATGCCGCGGTTTCAGCCGATCAAAATAAATTTTATGAACTGGATGATACTGAAAGCTTTACCAAAGGTTATACATTGATTAATGCGGGGATAGGATCAGCCATCAAATCAAAAAATGGTAAAGTACGCTGCGATATCTTTCTTCAGGTAGATAATATTTTTAATGTGGCCTATCAATCTAACCTGAATAGATTAAAATACTTTGAATATTACAGTGCTTCGCCCAACGGACGGTCGGGCATTTACAATATGGGCAGAAATATGAGCTTTAAGGTTATTGTACCGTTTTAAGGATGGAAGATGTAAGAGGTGTGAAAGGAGATGGATAGCATTGAGTTAAAATGAAGAAGGAAAAAAATTAAATCCCATATCACATTTTACTTCTTCCATCTATCCTTGTTTAGGGTTTATTGTTTCGTTTTAGGAAATGGGAGGTATATGTATATCTTCCATTTCCTTTTATATCAATGTAACCCTTTATGGCAAACCTCTCCTACTAAGAACAAGTAGCAAGTATCAAGTATCAATTTGGAGAATCTTGAGCAATGGACTTTCATCCCCATCATCCATCTTACATTTTCCATCTCATATTATACTTCCAAACTTTTCCCTATTTTTACTTCATCCATCTTACATCACAACACCTTACATCCATATGGAAGCATCTTTAAGTGAGCAGCGGTTAGATTTCTTAAGGCAATCAACCGGAAAAGTAATTACCTCATCGCCATCTAACTTTATGAACTGGCTTGCACCTGTTTTGGTAAAGGCAGAATATGGCGTGCTGGTTTGCCGGTATACCATCCGAAAAGAAATGACCAACCCTTACCAGATTTTGCATGGTGGTGTAACCGCAGGGATTATTGATGATTTAATTGGCGCTACCGTTTTTACCATGGGTTTAAATGAGCGTTATACCACCGTAAACAACTATATTGATTATTTTGCACCTGCCAGTGAAGGCGATGAAATAGTTGCAGAAACCGCTATTGTGAAGAAAGGAAGAACAATATTAAATCTTCAGTGCGAGATATTTTTACCTGCAAAAAAACGTTTAATAGCTAAAGGCTATTCCAATATGTTAAACATAGGTTAAGCTTTCTTTAACGGTAGTAATAAAATTTGTTGATTCCTTAAAATTAACAAAACATTCTCGTTAACAAAGTGTTATAAATTAACCAAAAATATAATGAGCCATGTTAGAAAACTATTCAACCCTGCAATTCATTGTTAGAGGCAAAATTTTTAAAGGATTTTGCATGCGTATTCAAGATGATTTTCATGAAACTTACGCTGTTGTTTTAGATGGTTACCATTCATTTTGTATCTGGTTAGATAATAAAAGTGAAAAATGGTGTGCATCCAAAAATGTGGCGATTGATCCCGATGCCATAGACGAAATTATCAGTAGAATTTCATTGCCAGCCCAGTTGTCGTAAATCTATCTTTAATTTATTTTATTATAATGCAAAAATGCCTGCAGGAGATGATCTTGCAGGCATTTTTTATCGTAGGTGTTTATTAACCAAAAAACATGTAACAGAGTGTAATAGCGGTTATAATACCAACTAAATCTGCCAGTAACATGGCGCCAACGGCATATCGGGTGTTTTTAACAGCTACTGAACCAAAATAAACAGCAATAACATAAAAGGTGGTATCAGATGAACCTTGTAAAATAGCTGCTAAACGACCTGGGAACGAATCTGCACCATGGATATTCATCGTATCAATCATCATCCCGCGTGCACCGCTTCCGCTCAAGGGTTTAATCAGCGCTGTTGGAATACCATCAATGAAGCGGGAATCTAAATTTAATGCCGTGCACAAACTTTTAAGTCCATCAATTATAATGTCGAAAGTGCCACTGGTACGCAGAAGGCTTATGGCAACCAACATGCCAACCAGGTAAGGTATAATCCTGATTGCCGTATCAAAACCACCTTTCGCACCATCTACAAAACTTTCAAAAATATTTATTTTCTTATACAAGCCACCCAATATAATCAGAAAGAAGATCAGGAGAATTAAACCATTGCTCAATATTCCTGAAAAGGATTGTAATTCTTTAAGGTTTAAAGTGGTTAAATAAACTACCAAACCACCGATTAGCGTTGATAAGCCCAAAACCCAAGCCAGGATTACTGGTTGAAAAACATTTATTTTTTGTTTAAAAGAAACAATAAACATAGCCGCCAAGGTAGCCACAAAAGTAGCAATCATACAGGGTACAAAAATATCAGTAGGATTAGCTGAGGGAATTTTTAAAGATGCCCTAGCCGCAATAATGCTTACCGGTATCAAAGTTAAACCCGATGCATGCAAACATAAAAACATAATTTGCGCATTGGAAGCTACATCTTTTTTAGGATTGAGCTCTTGCAAACTTTCCATTGCTTTTAGTCCAAATGGGGTTGCAGCATTATCCAAACCTAAAAGATTTGCCGAAAAATTCATCACCATATGTCCCGTTGCGGGGTGCCCCTTTGGGATTTCGGGGAAAAGTTTAGAGAAAAATGGCCCCACAATTCTGGATAACAGTCTGATCCCGCCTGCATTTTCGGCTATGGTCATAAACCCCATAAACAAAGCCATAATGCCAATCAGTTTTAAACAGATGTCTACAGCCCCTAAACACGTTTCGATAATGCCATTGAGGTGCAGCGGGTTCAAAGGATCATCGGCCTTACCAATCACCATCCAATTAAAAATATCGCTTTGCCCGAAGAAAAAACATTTAATACACGCTACTACAATAGCTACAATAATAAATCCCGACCAGATTCTGCTTAATGCCATTTAATTTGTTTAGTTTTTTTGATGCGTGAAAATAGCTTTTTTAACCGAGAGTTCATAGGGGGATAGTCTGGAGTTGAGATTGGCGTTAGGAATCTATTGCGATTGCCATATTTATCTTGTGGAGAAATAAGGATAAATATGTGATCAAAAAAAAATCCATAATAATAGCTATTGCTTTATATTATGGATTTAAATTTTTTAGTTATTGCTATGGTCTCTAAACTCTCAGCTTATAACTCCAAACTCAGTTATGGTTTATCGTCGGTTAACTCAAAACCCCATGTTTTTCCTTTTTCGGTTGCCGGGATCCCGCTGGTCATCCATGCCGGGGCTTTTGCACCTTTTAAATAATAATCAAAAAACTGTTGTTCACGGATCTGGATATCTTTACGGTTTTGGCGTTGCACCAGGTTATGCGCTTCGCCATTGTAGTTTAACATCCAAACCGGTTTACCCAAACGGCGTAGTCCAGTAAACATTTCAATTCCCTGGTACCATGGCACAGCGCCATCGGCATCGTTTGCCATTACTACAACAGGTGTATTTACTTTAGGAAACATAAATAACGGAGAGTTTTCGATGTACAGTTCTGGTTTCTCCCAAAGGGTAGCGCCAATGCGGCTTTGTGTTTTTTCGTACTGGAACTGACGGTTCATACCGCTTTCCCAACGGATACCACCATATGCAGAAGTCATGTTGGCAACAGGTGCACCAGCCCAAGCGGCCGCATACATATTGTTCTGCGTAATTAAATAGGCCACCTGATAACCGCCCCAGCTTTGTCCCTGGATACCGATTTTACTGCCATCTACCCAGCTGTTTTTCTTTAGGTTTTCTACCCCAGAGTTGATATATTCTACAGCCGATTGGCCTGGATGGCCAGTTTCGTAGCTGATATCCGGAGCAAAAACCAGGTATCCATTGCTAACAAAATATGAAATATTTAAACGCGATGGCGTAGGTGCAGGTGGCTGGTAAGTGTACAAGCCATCAGAAAGTTTTTCGTAGAAATACGCAATCATCGGGTATTTTTTGTTCGGATCGAAATTTTCCGGCTTATACAAAATACCTTCAGCTTTATAACCTTTTGGGGTTGTCCATTTAACCAGTTCGGCAGTACCCCAGTTGTAGTTTTGTTGTTGCGGGTTGGTATTGCTTAATTTGGTTTCGGTTTTAAAATCGGTAGTAACGTAAACATTGGGCGATTCTACGTAGTTGCCCTTATCGTAAATGTAAACATCAGCATCTTTGGCTTTGGCCAGATTAGAATATTTTGTTTTAGCCATTATAACCAGTTCAGGCGCTTTTGCCGAACCCACATTGGTACGGTAAAAACCATTTTCTTTGGTAAGGTTGTTGAAACCATCTAACCAAACCAGTTCGTTGGCTTTAACAAATTTATCCGCATTTCTTTCAAATCTGTTATCCTGCTGCACCCTTTCGTATCGGAAAGTGATGCTGTTTGCCCTACCGAAACCAGCTGTAATATTTTTAGGGGCAGTTTTGCCATCTGGTGAGAACGACCAGATATCATATTTATCATTAATCAGAACAGC
The DNA here is from genome assembly GCF_051857575.1 of Pedobacter sp. GSP4. Taxonomy (NCBI): domain Bacteria; kingdom Pseudomonadati; phylum Bacteroidota; class Sphingobacteriia; order Sphingobacteriales; family Sphingobacteriaceae; genus Pedobacter; species Pedobacter sp. GSP4. The sequence continues at coordinate 110,626 of NZ_JBPZIR010000002.1, forward strand.
CTTATCACCTTCGGTCCAAGTGGCTAAACCATAAGCTGAAGGCAAATCAGGTACATCATTCTCTTCATCAACAAACTTTACGTTCAGGCCTGCCGTTAAGGTAGTTACTTTAGCTGTGGCTACCTGATACGTATTCCAGCTTCCGGCTTTTCTATCGAAGAATAAGATGTAATTACCACCAGGAGAAGCGGTTGCAAAGCCATTCAGTTTTTCGATAATTTTTTTCTTCTGGTCATTTTTGGTATCAACAAGATAGTAATCCTTAGTGGTGGAGCCGCTCCATTGCGATTCAATTCTACGGCCATAATCTGTTGAAGCCAGCACCCATTCAGCATCTCCTTCAGCCATCATTGTTGCATCTGGCAGGGTAATATCCGTTAAGGGGATTACTTTAGGGTCGCTGCTGTAAACATCAATTACCGATAAATAACTTTTTTTACTGTCTCTATCAGCATTTTTAAGCTGCATAGGCTGTAAATAATCGTCTTTATAATTCCAAACATCTACTTTGGCCACTTCAAAATCGATAATCGTAGTGTCTTTAGGCCTTTTGATCGGAGAGATGCCGAAATAAAGCTTCTTGCCATCTTTGCTGAAAGTGATTTTTCCATCACCATTAACCGACCATTTTGCAGGCAGGCCAGGCATATCAAAATCAACCAATATTTGTGCGGTATCTAAGCTTAAAGAACTATAGTAAACATTATAATCTTTAATTTCTTTCTTCTCCGGACTTTGTTCACCCACAAAGGCTACATGCTCACTCTCTTCGTCGAAAGTAAAGTTTTTAAAACTGCCTTTGCCTTTAATTAAGGTTTTAAGTGTGCCTTTATCCGTGTTCAATAAAAATACACCCTGAGGCGCTGTTTTATCTTTTTTAGATCCGCTGCAGGCAAATACAAGCTGCTTTCCGTCCTTGCTGAAATAATAGTCGGTAACGAATTTATAGGTTTTATCCGTTCCAGTTAACAGGTTTTTAACCACTAAATCGGTTCCTTCTTCAGTTTTGCCTTTTCCGGTTGGTTCATCATCAGCAAAATCCATTTCGCCATCCTTTTTTTCTGCTGGCTTTACTGCTTTTTTTGCAGTATCGGGTTTTTCTGATAAGAAAGCCATCACGCCAAATCCTTCTTCAGGGAATTTAAACGATTTTACCCTTGCTACTTTGGTTATCGCATTGGTGCTAAGGTTTGCAATGCCCAGCGAATCTTTCGGTTGCTCATCTGGCTTGGTTTTTTTAATTTTTGCCTGGCGCAGGTCTTTATTAAACGGACGGATGTTAAACGCTGCAAATTTAGAGTCGTTACTAAATTGCGCATTTGTTCCCCTTGGTATATTCAGTTTGGTATTGGTTTTAAGGTTGTTGATGTAAAGTTGTGCATCGCCTTCCTGTTGTAGAATACTGTACATTGCCCACTGGCCATTATTGGAAAGCTGCTTCGAACCTACCGATTCCCATGTATCATAAACGCTATGGTTCAATGGTTTTTTTTGTGCGTAGGCAAAGCTGACAACGAAAAACAGAATAATTGTTAGTCTCTTTTGCATTTTAAAAAAATAATTAATTTGTTGGTTGAGATTTAATCTTCTAAAATTGGAAAATTTTGTCTTATTAAGAAACTTGTATGCCAAATATACAATAAAAAAGGGATTTGGGATGTAAGATGGATGATGTAAGAGGGAGCATGGGAAAAAGCCAATAACCAATAACCAATAACCAATTTTCAATAATCAACACAAAGACCGTCATTTCAAGTTTGAATTTATTATATAAAATCAATATTATTGATAGAGATGTTAATGTGTTGAACCTCAAAAAGTACCGTCATTTCGAGCGGACCCGATAGCTATCGGGTGCAGCGTAGCCGAGAAATCTATCTCGAGATGACGATCACTTAACGCCAACCGCCATACGCTAAACCAAAAACCCCCAACCACTTTTTAAGCGATCGGGGGTTTCCTTTTATTTTAAGCTTGATTACTTTTTAGCTTGTTGTTGTTGCTGGCGCATATAATCATCTAAACGTTGTTGGAATTTAGATTTTTTCTTTTTTTCGTCAGCTGGTCTTGCTTTATTCTGTTGAATTAAAGCATGTATTTTATCATCATCAACCATTTTACGGATTAAGAACTGCTGTCCGAAAGTCATTAAGTTGGCTAAGAAATAATAATAGTTTAATCCGGCAGGGTAGCTATTTAAAACACCCAAGAAAATTATTGGCATAATATAACCAATGTACTTCATTTGGCCTGTAGCACCCGATACCTGGTTGTTAAAGTAAGTCATGATTAAGGTAGAAACCGTCATTAAAACACACATTAAGCTCAGGTGATCGCCAATGAAAGGGATTTTAACCCCGAATTTGATAAACTCATCATAAGTTGATAAATCTTTCATCCACAGGAAACTCTCGCCGCGTAACTCAAATAAGTTAGGGAAGAAGAAGAAGAAAGCCATAACCAATGGTAACTGTAATACCATCGGCAAACATCCGCCTAATGGGTTCACTCCGGCCTTTTTGTAAAGCTTTAAATATTCCTGTTGAACCAATGTTGGGTTGTCTTCACCAACTTTAGCCTTAATTTCATCCATTTCTGGCTTCAATACCCTCATTTTAGCCATTGATAAATATGACTTATAGGTAAGAGGTGATAAAGCAACCTTTAATAAGATAGTTAACACTAAAATGATTAAGCCGTAGTTCCAGCCAAAACTGTTTAAGAAATTAAATACAGGCAATACAATAAAACGGTTAATGTATTTTAAAGGCCAGTAACCCATATCAACCTGTTGCTCTAAATCATATCCCTGCGCTTTTAAAGCTGAGAATTTGTTTGTTCCGAAATAAAACTCCATTTCATAAACCTGGTTTGCAGTGTGCGCGTACGGCAATTGCATATTGGCATCATAAAACTTAACCTGACCGGGAGCTGTAGGGATTTTAACCTCTAAACTTCCTTTTTCAAAAGCTTGTTTGGCAATTAAAGAAGCCGAGAAAAAGTGTTGTTTAAATGAGAACCATTGGATTTTGCCTTTGGCTAAATCTTCTTTCTCATCTTTAGATACACTTAAGTGGTTTACATCTCCATCTAAATATTTGTAATAAGGAGCAGAGTAACGGTGTTCGCTTTCGATTGATTTTTCTTGCTGTAACAAGGTAGTTTGCCAGTTTAAACCAATGGTGGTACCAGCAATTACCTGTTGTAAGCCAACCAGGTTAACATTGAAAGCAACCTTATTGCTCAGCGCTTTTAAATCGTAAACATATTCTACGTATGCATTTGCGCCATAATTGGCTCGCATGGTAACGGTATTGCCAGTTTTGGTCGGCGTAAAATATAAATCGTTGGTGTTGATTACTTTTCCGGAAGCATTAAGGCTTAAACCAAATTTATTCTGGTTACCCTCAAATAAAATAAGCGGTTGGCCTGCAAAGGTTTTTTGCCCTTTAATTTCTACTGATGAAATTTTACCACCTTTATTGCTTAAAGTGATCAATAAGTTCTCATTCTCTAAAACTGTGCTCGATTCAGTGCCGCTGATAGCAGTCCCGAATGGACCTTTTAAGGCTAGAGAATCTACAACTGGGTTAACAACTGCAGTTTTGGTGGTATCTTTTTGTATTGGTGCAACACCAGCTTTTTTCAGAGAATCTAAACGTTCCGTTTCTTTGGCTTTTTTAATATCCGCCTCGCTGGGCTTCAAAAAATAGAATGATCCTGCCAAAATGATCATAATCAGGAACAATCCTGTAAAGGTATTTCTATCCATTATTCTTGTTTGTACTGCTTTTAATTCGTTTTCTTTTTCTTAAACTCCATCGCAGCGGCGACAAATTTAACAAAAAGTGGGTGAGGATTAGCAACTGTTGATTTTAATTCTGGGTGAAACTGTCCGCCTACGAAAAATGGATGGTTTTTAAGCTCCACAATTTCAACTAAATTGGTTTGTGGATTTATGCCCGATGCCAACATTCCGGCATCTTCATACTGCTTTAAATATTCATTGTTAAACTCGTAACGGTGACGGTGGCGCTCATTAATATGCGTTTTTCCGTAAATAGTATACGCTTTGGTGCCTTTTTTAATATCGCAAGGATAAGAGCCTAAACGCATGGTTCCGCCTTTATTGGTTATTTTTTTCTGCTCTTCCATCATGTTGATTACCGGATTAGCAGTGTTTTCTTCAATTTCTGTAGTATGCGCATCTTTTAAACCTAAAACATTACGTCCAAATTCAATCACTGCACACTGCATGCCCAAGCAAATTCCGAAGAAAGGAATATTGTTCTCACGAACGTATCTAATGGTATCAATTTTACCTTCAATACCACGGCTACCAAAACCTGGTGCTACCAAAATACCCTGTAAATGGCCCAACTTCTCTTTCACATTATCAGGGAAAATGCCTTCAGAGTGAATATACTCTACCTTAACTTTACATTCGTTTTTCGAACCGGCGTGTACAAAAGACTCGATAATTGATTTATAAGCATCAGGCAATTCTACATATTTACCCACTAATCCGATTTTTACCTCGGCAGTTGGATTTTTTAAACGCCCAAGGAAATCTTTCCAGCTTTCCATGTCCGGATCGTTTTTGGTTGGCAGCTTTAATTTCGATAAAACAGTTTTGTCCAATTGTTCTTTTAACATCAACAATGGCACATCATAAATAGTAGATGCATCCATCGATTCGACTACCGCATTGATGTTAACGTTACAGAATAGGGCAATTTTTTTTCTTAAATCAACACTAAGATGATGTTCGGTACGGCAAACCAATATATCTGGCTGGATTCCGTATTCCAATAATGCTTTAACAGAGTGCTGTGTTGGCTTGGTTTTAAGTTCGCCCGCTGCAGCCAAATAAGGTACCAGTGTTAAGTGGATAACGATGGCATTGGTACTGCCTTCTTCCCATTTAAACTGACGTACAGCTTCAATAAATGGTAAAGATTCGATATCTCCAACAGTTCCGCCCAGCTCGGTAATTACGATATCATAATCGCCGCTTTCGCCCAAAATGCGCATGTTACGTTTAATTTCATCGGTAATATGCGGTACAACCTGAACGGTTTTGCCTAAATATTCGCCTTTACGTTCTTTGTTGATTACGTTTTGGTAAATACGGCCTGTAGTAATGTTATTTGCTTGTGATGTTGGAACGTTAAGGAAACGCTCATAATGACCAAGATCCAGATCGGTTTCAGCTCCGTCTTCGGTAACAAAGCATTCGCCATGTTCGTACGGATTTAAAGTTCCTGGATCGATATTGATGTACGGATCGAATTTTTGAATGGTTACACGGTAGCCACGTGCCTGTAAAAGTTTAGCTAAAGATGCGGAAATGATGCCCTTACCTAAAGAGGAAGTAACACCGCCCGTAACAAAAATATACTTAGTCATGATTGTGATTTTTTACAACAAATGCAAATATTGTTGCTTTTTGTACGGGATACAAAGGTAAGAAAAATTATCGCCGGTTTTAGGTAGTTGACTGAATATTTTTTGCTGGTTTTAGGTGGTTGATATAGAATGTTTTACCATTCTGATAGCTCTACAATACGAAATTATAGATCTCTTTTTTGATATCTTCTATTTTTCTGGGATGCTTTTTATCGTCGTAACGCGTATAAAGATCGATCATTTTTTTTAAATCCTTTTCATTATCGGTCCTTTTTCCTTTGGTTGGAGCCGCAATTGATAAGATGGGAACATTCTTGGCCTCAACCTTGGTTGCAAACCAGGTGGTATTGTAACGGGGTATCGCTAAACCCAATATCATGCCCGGCAAACCTGTAAAACCTTCCGGGCCGCCCCTTAATAAAATCTCATCGCTGTAGAAGGCAATAACCGAAACCGTATCATTGATGATGGCGATGGATTTGCGGCATTCGTAACCTGCAATTTTGCGCACATCGTGCATAATTTTCCAGTTTAACTGCGGAATAGTGTCTTTCAGTATAAAATCTTCACCGTTAATGGGTTTTCTGATTACCCTGGTTTTCTTGCTGAAATCGGTAAACATTTCATTCGTGTTATCGCCGGAAATAAAAAAGAAAGAATTATCGCTGAGTGCTTCTTTGGGTTTTGCCCGATACACCGATAAGCTGTCGTTAAAATCATATTCCCAATTGGATGTCCGGTATTTGCTCATCTTATCTTTTGCATCATCCGATATCCAATCGTTTTCTGCAATCTGCTGTTTTTGGTTTACCTTTTTCTCAAAAGTTATTTTTGCACTTTTTATAAAAACAGTTTGCGCTTTTACCAGCACAATTGTCGAAATCAATAACAATGTTAGCCCTAAATTTTTCATGCGCTATTATTTTTTATCTTCTTTAATAAAGTTACCGGTTAAGTTATAGGTTACGCCAATTAGCACATATCTCGGAATAAAGCTAAAGGTGTTTTCGCTTATGTTATTACCGCCCACATAACGGCCATAACCAATTTTCTGCGCCAGAATATCAGATATTGAGATTTTAAACTCAAGTTCTTCGGCTTTCAGCATCTTTTTTGATAAATAAGCATTCCAGATGGCCACATTAACCGGTGTGCTGAAAGAGCTGTTGGCCGGTTGGTAAGATAAAGATATGGAGGTATTAAATTCGGTATGGTAAGGCAACGATATGGTGCCATTTATTTCGTGATTGTGGCTGTAATTTTTGCCATTGTTTATTGCGCCTATGGATGATGAACTGTTTGAAAATGTAACCGATGGATTATATTCTAACTGTACAATATCGCTGTAATAAGAAAAACGTGGACGTAAACTCAGACTACTGTTCACGTTTTTGTTCAGTTTATTGTTGAGTATGGAGAGTGAGTTAGAACGGTTATAATTTACACTTAAACTAGTACTTAAATGCAGTTTGCTAAAGCTTTTATTAAAACTGGCGCTTCCGTAAAGATTGTTTGAGCCATTAAGATTGATAAAACTGGTTACCGTTTTATTAAAATCATCTACTGTACTGGTACCCACAATAGCGTTTTTGGTGAAATTATAACCAACATAAGTATACATGTAGATTTCTGACTTTTGCTGATAGGTATTAAAGTTGAAACCTAAATCATTTTCGAACGAAGGCTTTAAATTGGGATTACCAATTACCTGGTTCAGGGGATTATTAACCTGCCTAATGGGTTGTAGCTGTTCTAAATCGGGCTGCCTCGTACCGCCACTGTAATTTAGCGAAAGCGTGGAGTTTTTGCCTACCTTATAATGGATATTACTTTGTGGCGCCCAGTTTAAGTAATTGCGGTTAAATTGGTTGTTTCTATCCAGATCGTTAAGCTCGAAAGTGGTTTCGGTAGCTGCGACACCTGCAGAAACGGTAAATTTTTTAGCGCGGTACTGAAGCACTGCCTTACCGATATTGGAGAAATTATTGAAATCGAAGTTATTGCTCAACGAATCTATCCGGCTGTTGTTTAGCGATTTATTGAAAACCAGTTTGTGGCTGTTTGATACAACCGTTTTAAAGCTGTAAGCCGTTTGTAAAGAAAGCTTTTTGCTAATGGGCTCCGTATACGATATCCTGGTGCCAAAAGAACTTTCTTTGCCCGAATTATCATTGAGGTAGTTCTGGTTTTCGGTCCTGTTTATTGCACCGTTCGCATCGTAATAATTGGTTGTGCTTTCGGTATTGCCCAAGCTACTGCTGTTTTTGGTTTCTGGCTGTACATCAATCGATATTGTACGTCCTTTTTTGGCGAATTTTTTCGAATAATTAATGTTCCCGTTAAAAAGACTATTGTCGCCATTATCATTATTCAGCTGGTTGCTGTTGTTCACGAAAAGGCCCGCATCATTTTTGGTTTCATTGGTGCTGATGTACTCGTTGCTGTTTTTGTTTTTGCTGACTGCAAAAGATATCTTTAAGGTAGCCGACGAATCTAATTTAACTTCTACATTACCTTTTAGGTTCTGGCCAGAACTTTTATTATCGCTATTTGTACCACCCAAACTAAAGAAATTGGTTCCATTGGGCAGCAGCGACTGGCTTTTTGAAGTAGTTTTATCTAAAACATTTTTACTGTTACCTTTATAATTTAGTTTTAAGCTCAATTTGTTCTGGTTCCATTTGTCTGAAAAGTGCGCGCCATAATTGGTCACATCAGGCAGGCCATTGGAAGGCGAAAAATAGTCATCGTCTCCGCCGTAACTGAGCATTACCGAACTACCGTCATCGCCAACTTCAATCACATCATACTCATTGCCTTTTAACCTGCTCATGGCTTCGCTCGCTTTCGAATCCTGGTTGAGGTTGGTACTCGAACCAAATACGGCCGTTTTCAATTTGCCCTTGTAAATGCCGGCCATACCGCCTAGGTTTTTAAAGTGGTTGAGATCGGTATTGGCATCCAAACTGCTGAGATAGCCATTTTTGGCATTTTCTTTCAGCTTAATGTTCATCACCTTTTCTTTGGCATCGCCCTCTTTTATACCCGAAAGTTCTTCTTCCTTCGTTTTTTTGTCGTACACCTGTACTTCGCTCACGGCATTGGCCTTCAGGTATTTCGATGCCAGTAGGGGGTCGTCGCCAAAAAACTCTTCACCATCTACCAAAAGTGTATTTACCTCTTTTCCACCAGCTTTTATGGCACCGTTTTTATCTACTTCTATACCTGGCAAACGCCTTAACAGATCTTGTACATTGGCATGGGGCTTAACCAAAAAGCTATCGGCCTGATACGTAATGGTGTCTCCTTTCATGCTAATGGCCTGCTTTTGTGCTTTAATTATCACTTCGTTTAAAAGCGTGGCTTTGCTGTCCATGGGTATCTTTCCGAGGTTAAATTTAGCGGTATCTGAAAGTTGTATATCCCTGATATAATCGGCCATTTTTGGGAAGGTAATCAACAAGGTATAATTGCCTTTTTTTAATCCCGATAGTTCAAATTCGCCGTTAGCCTTGGTTCTGATATCTTTTACCAAAATAGAATCTTTGCTTCTGATGAGCAGCACTGAGCTGTTCTGAAGGTTTTTTTTCTCAACAGTATCTACAACGATACCTTTTAAACTTGCATTTTGAGCAAATGACGACAAAAACAATAAACTGCAAATGCAGAAGGAGAGGAGTTGCTTGAGCATGTAAGGGATGAGCGGAAAACGTTAACGAGGTTTAGATTTAAACAGCTGAAAATACAACTATTTGAGTAGTTTTATCGAAAAAATCTGTAATATTTTTTAAAGTGAATTGAAGTGTTACCTGTCTGTATTCCGAAAGATTCTTTAGTATGAATTTCATCTTCTATATCTTAGCTTTTGAATAACCTTTTTTAACCAATAACATTGATTTTATTACAGGTGTTGGTCCATCAATCCAAATGCTATTAAGAAAAATCTCTATAGCATTTGCCGGTACATGATACCTTTTAAGTTAAGAAGATAATTTAGGCTAATTCTCCGTGACTTTTTTCAGCCAGCGTAAGCACTTTATCAGCCAAATAATCAGTTAAACCCACCGAACCACTGGTTTGAACCAACCGATCCTTTAAATGTGGTGGTAAGTCATTAAGCGACTTATCGTCATCAAGGATAATGAAATCCTCATTGCCGTGATGCGATGTAAACCAGTTTAAAATTTCGTTTTTTCTATTGCTCAAACTGATATTATCAGGAAGCCGATTGATACTGCTTAAATTGATATTTCTTGCGTTAAAAATAGCTAGCCATTGATTTAAGCTATACTTAAATTTATGAGAAGTACTTAAAACAATTTCAAAATCATGATGCTGAAGAATTTTATTTAATGCCTTAACTGCTTGAGGACTAAATTCAACGAAGCCATCCGCTAAAATCTCAGGTCTTCTCCATGAGTTAGCAGGTACCATTACTCCATCTATATCTAACAATAGCAACATCATACAAATTTACGGTTTATTTTATCATTTCCGATATTATTTCTATAGATAGATTGTTAAATTCGGCATCTAACTCGTTCATTCTCTGTATTTTCAATTCTGTATCCCATTCTTCATCAACAAATACTACTTTGTCCCATTCAAATATATTCGTTGCACAAGTTTGTTAGATGGTATGCAACCCAGATCAATACCGGCCAAAATAGAACTGATATAGCGGTGATGCCCATCAATAATTAGATTTTCACAAACTTTGATATCGTCAAATTTTATACCCTTAATCATTTTCTTATATATTCGATTAATGATAGGTATGGATAGCTTGTTGTGCGTTGATGCTAATTGGATGTTCTTTGATCTTAAACTTTCTAAAATATCCTCCAAAGTTATATTTGACATATATTTTTATAATTTTTGGATGATTTTTGTTGTATGGGAAAGGTATAGTTAACAGCAGTTGTAGTAAATTTTAACTTTCTGTTCTTTTTCACTCCAGGCAATGTAAAGGTTGTTTTCTTTACCCAATCGGTATTTAAAACCATTTAGCCCCGATTTTTTTAATTCCTCATAAAGCGCTTTGTCTGGTACATAGTTGTCGGCCTTATCTTCTGGCATTACGGCAGGTTCAAGAAAATTATCATCGCTAAAAAAGTCATCAGCAATGGTTTTTAAGAATATAATCTGATCTTTTTCTTTTGATAAATCGACATTAGGATCGGTGCTGCCCAATAATTCGGTGCCCTTTATTTTGGTGTTGTAAATCTCTTGGCCATCTGCTTTTTTGATCGTAAAAGTGAGTACCATTTCTTCAGGTTTTCTGCCTGTTAGTTCAATTTTAAAAGTATCAAGCGTTTTTAAATCAGAAAAAGATTTGGCAATGCTTTGGTTTACATTTTTAAACTCAATGGCATTTGCTTCTTTTTTGTTGTTCGATTGGCATCCTGTAAGAACAAAAATACATATAAACAAGAAGAGCGATATATTTCTCATATCCAAAACTACAAATTTTATGTTTTAGTTCAGTTTCAAATTTTAATCATTTAAAAGGAGTAGCCGATGGATAGCCACAGTTGAAAGTCGAAATAACCACCAGGTAATTTTTTGCCTAAATTATTTTGAACATGGTAATAATCGCCATAACCTAAGCCGGTTAAACCCTCTAAAAGAAAATGTTTACCTGGGATGAATGATACTCCAAATGTTCCACCATAACGCAGCGAACCAGCCTTAAAATCCCTGTCGCGTCCCCATCCAAAAAAACCAGTATCATCCACAACGCGCTGGGATACAACAGTTTTATCGAGATTTCCAAAATATACGCCATAAAAAGCATTGGCTTCTCTTTTCTTAATCGGGCGGATGTATTTCTTCGCACGCAGCAAAAAACCTTCGTAACTATTATAATCACGATAACCGAAGTTTCTGATTTCGCCAGATGTGTAGGCAAGTTCTAAACCGTACAGTTCAGAAAAAGTTTTTTCGATAGCTATTGTTGGTCTCTTGGCAATTAGATTCAAAAGATTTGTTTTAACCAATATACCCGCTGGATCTTGAGCGAGGGCGCTAAGGTTTAATAAGAGTAAGAGAATGAGGAGCGCTTTATTTTTCATATGGGTAACGAAAATAGCAAAATTAGCGATAATGCAATTCAGCTATTGAAAGTTTTACCGATATTTGTATTTGGTTTTAAAAAAGTTGCCGATAAACCAATGCGTTATACCCGATGTAATATACAGATGGAGTTGGTAATTAAGGATTGAATGATTGACGGAATTATTGATTGATTGATTGATTAATTGATTCTGGAAAGTGCCATTCTCTCATTCAAAATTTTTATTCCAACTTAAGGGCCTTCAACAGTTTATTCAGCTTTAGCAAATCTTCTGGTGTATCAATTGCTACGGTTTCTAAGTCGGTAACTTTGGTTTGGATGTAAAAACCATTTTCTATCCAACGCAGCTGCTCCAGGCTTTCGGCAATTTCTAACGAGGATGGAGGTAATTTTGTAATGGCCTTTAACGATTCGGTACGGTAGCCATAAATGCCAATGTGTTTATAGAACTGGTGCTTTTCTGCCCATACGCCCGGCTCGCCATTTCTGATAAAAGGGATTGGACTACGGCTAAAATACATGGCACGGCCGTTTACATCAATAACCACTTTGGGGCTATTGGGGTTGTAAACACTTTCTTGGCTCTGTATCGATTTGATTAAAGTAGCCAGTTGTACTTTTTCTTCAGTGAAACAACTGGCCAATAAGTTAATTTGGGCGGGTTCTATAAATGGTTCATCGCCCTGTATGTTAATTACAATATCGAAACCCGGCAACTGCTCAATTACTTCGGCACACCTATCGGTTCCGCTTTGGTGGTTGGATGAGGTGAAAACAAATTCTCCACCAAACCTTTTAACTTCATCAGCTATCCGCTCGTCATCGGTTGCAATTACAACTTTGGCTAAACTATCTGCTTTTGATGCCTGCTCGTAAACGCGTTGGATCATCGTTTTGCCGGCAATATCAACCAAAGGCTTTCCGGGAAAGCGGGTAGAGGCGTAGCGTGCGGGGATAATTCCGATAATTTTAGGCATACTGGTTTATTTACGGTTTCCTAAAAAGAATAAAGCACCCAAAATAAGTACCAATAACAGGTATGAAACGGGATGGGCAAAGTTAAATGTCCATCCGAACCATCTATACCGCTTCGGAACTACTATGCGCGAATCTGATTTATTGAAATAAATAATTCCCCACTTCCAGTTTTCCGCGTTTTTGTGCTTAAATTTTTCTTCCACCTTAATTTAGTATTGAGCTTAAAACAAACCGTTAATTTCAGCTTCGATAGATTGGATAACTGTTCCCAGATCTTCAGGATTATTGGTGAAATCCAATTTGTCTTTGTCTAAAATCAGCAATTTGCCCAAATTGTAACCTTTAATCCAAGCTTCGTATTTTTCGTTCAGCTTCGAAAGATAATCAATTCTAATGCCTGCCTCATACTCGCGGCCACGGCGCTGAATGTTATTTACCAAAGTAGGTACCGATGCCCTTAAATAAACCAATAAATCAGGTGGTTTAATAAAAGAAGTAACATTGTTGAAGATGGCACGGTAATTATCATGGTCGCGGGTGGTCATTAAGGCCATATCGTGCAGGTTTTCTGCAAAAATATGTGCATCCTCATAAATGGTCCTATCCTGAATCACGTTGCGTTTGTTTACTTCAATATCCGTAATCTGCTGAAAACGGCTGTTCAAGAAATAAATCTGCAGGTTAAAACTCCAGCGTTTCATATCGCTGTAAAAATCTTCCAGATATGGATTATTATCTACAGCCTCATATAAAGCTTCCCATCCGTAATTTTTTGCCAATAAGCCAGTTAAAGTAGTTTTACCGGCCCCAATATTTCCTACGATTGCTATGTGCATCTTTTTTTTCGTTTTGCGTTGAGCGTTCTGCGATGGGCGTTTTCCCGCCAAACGCTAAGCGCCTATCGCAATATTAATTAAAAACTTTTAAACCCGATTAAACTACGAACTTCCCTGATGGTTTTTTGAGCACTTTCACGGGCTTTCAATGCACCATGTTTAGCTACCTGCCTCAAATAAGAATCATCTTTGGCAATATCCTGAATACGCTCGCGCATTGGCGCAGTGGCAATAATCATATCTTCGGCCAGCTGTTTCTTAAAATCGCCATAGCGGATCTGCATTTTATTATACAGCTCATCAAAATGCTGATGCGTATCGGCACTTGAAACCACTTTCATCAAATCGAACAAGTTTTGGATCGGCTCTGGTTTGGCTTGGTTCTCTTCCGTAGGGCCACCATCGCTTACCGCACGCATTACTTTTTTGCGTATGGTTTCAGGATCGTCAGATAGGTAAACCGCATTGGCTTCGCCTTCCGATTTGCCCATTTTTCCTTTTCCATCCAGTCCTGGCACTTTTACCAGTTTGTCTGAATAGCTAAATGCATATGGCTCAGGGAAATATTCAGTATTGTATAAGCGGTTAAAACGGTTTCCGAAAGTACGGGCCATTTCTAAATGCTGTTCCTGGTCTTTTCCTACCGGTACTTTTGTGGCCTTGTGGATCAGGATATCAGCCGCCATCAAAACAGGGTAGGTTAATAATCCTGCATTTACATTATCAGGGTTTGCACGCACCTTATCTTTAAAAGAAGTACTGCGTTCAAGCTCGCCCATGTAGGCATTCATATTTAAGTACAGGTATAATTCGGCAATTTCGGGTACATCACTTTGAATATAAATGGTGCTGTTTTCCGGATCTATACCACTTGCTAAATACTCAACCAAAACATGCTTAATATTGCCATGCAGATCGGCAGGGGTTGGGTGTGTGGTTAAAGAGTGTAAATCGGCAATAAAAAAATAGCAGTTGTAATCGTTTTGCATCTGAACAAAGTTTTTTACTGCGCCGTAGTAATTACCTAAATGTAATTTTCCTGTTGAGCGGATGCCGCTCACCACTGTTTCTTTCATAATGGCACGAAATTAAAAATAAAATGCAAGCAATCCGCAAATCGCATTCATTTTCATGTTAAGATTTTTTTTGATTGCCACTTCACCTCAACCTCAGCAAAGGACAGTGCACTGGCAGCGTTTTCATTAGCGGTTAATGTTATGCTTTTAGCGATCTTAAACTTTAGTTTGAAATTTCGAACTATTTTATATTTTTGGTACATCTATGATCTACTTTTTAAGACGGGTACACCGGGTATGGTTTTTATTCTGGATACTGTTTTTTTTTGCTCTGTTTTATCCTTTATACTATGTTACTTCGCGGAGTGAGCGGTATTATGGCATCCTTAACTTTTGCAGAAAAGCCAATAGCTTTCTTTGCAGCTTTTTTTCTGGCGTATTTTTTTCTTATCACTACGAGCAGAAACTGGATCGTAAACAAACCTATATTTATTGCGCCAACCACACCTCTAATTTAGATATCATGATTTTCTGCATTATGGGGCATGGCAGATATCATTTTATGGGTAAAGATGAGCTATTGAATAATCCCATATTGGGCATTTTTTTTAAAACGATTGATATTTCTGTAAACCGCGATAGTAAAATTTCGGCATTCAGGGCATTTAAAAAAGCTGGAGAGAACTTAGAAAAAGGTATGAGTTTGATTATTTTCCCGGAGGGTAAAATTGATGACCATTATCCGCCCAAGCTTGGAGAGTTTAAAAATGGTCCGTTCCGTTTGGCCATCGATAAAAATATCCCTTTGGTACCGGTTAGTATTACCAATGTTTGGAAAATTAACTGGGACGATGGCGCAAAGTATGGAAGTAAGCCGGGAATTTGCGATATTTACGTCCATAAACCTATAAATACTTCAACATTGAAGGATAATGATTCGGACGTTTTGAAGGAGCAGGTTTACCGATTGATAGACAGTAAGTTAGTGTAGCATGAATTTAGACGCAAAAACAATTTATAAAATAGCCGATCTGGCCCGGATTCATATTGATGATAAGGAAGTGGATACGCTGATCCCAGAAATGAATAAAATCCTTTCTTTCATGGAAAAACTGAATGAACTCGATACATCAGCTGTAAAACCATTGGTTTACATGAACGAATCGGTAAATGTTTGGCGGGAAGATGTGGTAAAACAGGAAATTTCTACTGCCGATGGTTTAAAGAATTCGGCAAAACATAGCGACGAATTTTTTATGGTACCCAAAATTATCGAAAAATAGGAGTAACCGCCGCGCGAATCCGATAGCGAGCGGATCGAAATCAGCACTTTTGCGATTCATATTTGTCCAGTAATTTTTAATCCGCTTGTAACATCTTGCCCATTACGCTTGTCTAAAAAGAAAAAAACATGGAGAAACCACTCATTACTATAAAAGAAATTGGCCGTAAATATGTTATTGGATCTGAAGTGATTCACGCTTTGAAATCAGTTTCGTTGGATATAAATAAGGGCGAATTTGTAGCATTGATGGGACCATCCGGTTCAGGTAAATCTACCCTGATGAATATTTTAGGCTGTTTGGATACCCCTTCAAGCGGAACTTATATCCTAAACGGAACCAATGTTAGCCATATGACGGATGATGCACTGGCAGAGGTTAGGAACAAAGAAATCGGATTTGTTTTTCAGACCTTTAACCTGTTGCCCCGTTCTACCTCTTTGGATAATGTAGCCCTGCCCTTAATTTATGCAGGCAGCAGCAAGAAAGACCGCGATGCCAGAGCCGCTAAAGCTTTAGAAAATGTTGGTCTTGGTAACCGTATGGATCATAAACCGAATGAGCTATCAGGTGGGCAAAGGCAGCGTGTGGCGGTAGCAAGGGCATTAATCAACAATCCTTCTATTATTCTTGCCGATGAGCCCACAGGTAACCTCGATACCAAAACATCTATCGAGATTATGGGCCTATTGGAAGAAATACACAGTAAAGGCAATACCATTATTTTGGTAACGCACGAGGAAGATATTGCCCAGCATGCACACCGTATTGTACGTATGCGTGATGGTTTGATTGAAAATGACTATGCCAATACCGAAGTAAAAAATGTTTCGCCACGTTTGCAGGCATTAAAAGAGAGCGGCAGCGATTGGGAAAAAATTAATTAAGCCCTAAGGGAATTGGGATTCACAGAAATTTCCCTCTCCAGAGGGGACAAGCGGTATGAAAATTTACACTAAAACCGGAGATAAGGGCCAAACATCATTAATTGGGGGTACCCGGGTTCCAAAATATCATTTGCGCATTGAAACTTACGGAACTGTAGACGAGCTGAATTCGTATATAGGCTTAATTATGTGCCAGGATATTGAAGCACACGATAAACAGTTGTTAAAAGAAATTCAAGACCGTTTATTTACGGTGGGTGCTTCGTTGGCTGCAGATCCCGAAAAGTCTAAAATGAAGATACCTGATCTGCACGATACGGATGTGATCTTGCTAGAAGAGGAGATGGATGCGATAAACGAAACGCTGCCCCCGCTAAAACACTTTGTACTGCCTGGTGGAAATACTGTAGTTTCTTACTGCCATATTGCTAGGTGTGTATGCAGAAGGGCAGAAAGGCTGACAGTTGAGCTGGCCGAAAATAGCTTTGTAGATGAGCGGGTAACGGTTTATTTGAACCGTTTGAGCGATTATTTGTTTGTTTTGGCACGAAAACTGAACAAGTATTTTAACGCTGAAGAAAACATTTGGATTCCGAGGGTTTAATAGTTGAAAAATAAGTTTGTTTTGCTCAAAAATTTTAATATACTTTGCGCATTAATAAAGAACAAGAATTTAATTGAATTGACGATATGTATTGGACATTAGAATTAGCATCGCACTTGGAAGACGCACCATGGCCTGCAACTAAAGACGAATTAATTGATTATGGCATCCGTTCTGGAGCCCCTGTAGAAGTAATCGAGAACTTACAGGCATTAGAAGATGATGGCGAGCCTTATGAAACGATTGAGGAAATCTGGCCAGATTATCCAACTAAAGAAGATTTCTTCTTTAATGAGGATGAATACTAAAAATTAAGAAAAACCTTCCATCAAACTGGGAGGTTTTTTTATGCTCTTTATTTTCTAATCATCAAAATCCATAGACCCTGGTAGATAAATATCAATTAAATCTTTACATTTTTTAAACAAAAGCGAAAAGTTGTGTGTTAATACATCAATAATTTACATTACTAAAAAATTAACACTATGGGAAATTTATTGTATTTAGTCGCGGTAGTATTGGTGATACTATGGGTGATCGGATTTATATTTCACGGCTTCGGCGATGTTGGCGGTATAATCCACGTTTTATTGGTGATCGCAGTTATTGCAATCCTGCTAAAAGTAATTGGTAGGGCAGCTTAAAATATAGCCATTCTACATCCTTCAATTCAATTGATGGAAAAAAAGGGAGTTTCGTTTTTGAAGCTCCCTTTTCGTAAAGTTAATTTTTCAATAACAGTTCTGCCAGCTCCAGGTCAATCGGGTAAGTTATTTTAATATTACTCCTTTCGCCTTCCATAATATTAATGTTGTGGCCAAGTGCTTCTACTACACTTGCATCATCCGTGAAATGGCTGGTAAATTCCTGCTGGTAAGCTTCTTTGAGTACATCAAGGCTAAACGTCTGCGGTGTTTGCACCAGATAGATTTCGTTGCGTTTTAAGGCCGATGTAAGCCCATTCTGGAGCATCCTAACACTATCGCTTGATTGTACTGCTGCAATCACGTTTCCGCGCAGCTCGGCCTCTTTATAGCAGTTATCAATCAGTGTTTTAGAAACCAGCGGACGGACCGCATCGTGTATGGCCACGTAGCTATCTTCTGCGATGCTGTATACCGCGTTTTTTACCGAGTGAAAACGTTCGCTGCCCCCATCAATAATCTGGTGGGGAACATAAAAATTAAACTCTTCGCATAGCCTTGCCCAATAAGCCTGCTGATCTTTGTTTAAAACCAATAAAATTTTGGGTTGGGTATCGCTCTGTGCAAAAGCTTTTATGGTATGCATCAAAACCGGAAGGTTTTTGAGCAGTAGAAATTGTTTTGGGGTTTCTGTTTGCATCCGATTGCCAGAACCGCCTGCTACAATTATAGCGTAGTATTTCATAATTATGCGTTTGGGGTATGGCGTTTAGCGCTAAACCGCCAAACGCCAACCGCAAAACTTATATAATTAGCATGGCATCGCCATAGCTGTAAAATTTATATTTTTCTTTTACTGCAACTTCGTAAGCATTCATTACGTTTTCGTAACCACCAAATGCACTAACCATCATCAATAAAGTAGATTCAGGCGTGTGGAAGTTGGTGATCATTGAATTTGCGATACTGAAATCGTAAGGAGGGAAGATGAACTTACTGGTCCAATCGTTAGCGGCCTTTAAGGTTCTGTTTGCAGAAACAGCCGATTCGATAGCGCGCATTGAGGTAGTACCCACTGCACAGATTTTTCTCTTATCCTCGATCGCTTTATTTACAATGTTTGCATCTTTTTGTTCGATGATGAACTGCTCAGAATCCATTTTGTGTTTAGTTAAATCTTCAACCTCCACAGTTCTGAACGTACCTAAACCAACGTGTAATGTTACTTCTGCAAACTCGATGCCTTTAAGCTCTAAACGTTTCATTAACTCACGGCTAAAGTGCAAACCAGCAGTTGGAGCTGCCACCGCGCCTTCGTGCTTAGCAAAAATGGTTTGATAACGCTCTTTATCTTCGGCTGTAGCCTTACGTTTAATGTACTTTGGAAGTGGGGTTTCTCCTAAAATTTCAACGTTTTTTCTGAATTCTTCGTCGGTACCTTCAAATAAGAAACGGATGGTACGGCCACGTGATGTAGTATTGTCCACTACTTCGGCAACCAATAGATCATCATCACCGAAATATAATTTATTACCTACACGGATTTTGCGGGCTGGATCTACCAAAACATCCCATAAACGCAATTCCTTGTTTAATTCGCGAAGTAAAAAAACTTCAATTGTAGCTCCGGTTTTCTCTTTGTTGCCATATAAACGGGCAGGGAAAACCTTCGTGTTATTTAATATCATTACGTCTTTGTCATCGAAATAACCTAAAACGTCTTTGAAAATTTTATGTTCAATTTTACCGCTGTCTTTGTGTAAAACCATTAGGCGCGCTTCATCGCGTTGTTCTGCCGGATTATTGGCCACTAATGATTCTGGTAAGTTAAATTTGAATTGTGATAATTTCATTCTTGATGAATTTTTTGAGGTGCAAAAATACGAATTTAATTTTTCTTTTCCGTATTTTATCAAACGCAATTACAGTATATTATGTTTTACTTCTTTTAAAGTTAAATAATACAGTGATTTAGTGCACCGTAGATATAAAAATTAACTAGTTTTGAAGATAAGCTGTAACCTTTTACCAAGCTTTGCATCTAACTTTTAATTATGATAATCTTTAGGCTAATAGGCGAGAGTTTCCGTTTTGCATTTGATGCGTTGCGCCAGAATAAATTACGTACCATGTTGTCGCTTTTGGCCATAACCATCGGTATTTTTACCATCATCGCCGTGTTTTCGGCGGTAGATACTTTTCGTGGTAAACTGCAGGCAAGTGTAGATAAATTAGGTTCAAATACCATCTATGTGCAAAAATGGCCTTGGAGCTTTGGAGATAATTACCCTTGGTGGAAATACATGAACCGCCCACAGCCGTCGTTGCGCGATTTTGAAGCCCTGCGCGAAAGAATTGAAAATGCACAAGGGGTTACTTTTGAAATTTCGACCAGTGACAGAACCATAAAATATAGAAGCAACTCGGTTGAAGGGATTTCTGTATGGGCTGCTTCGCACGATTTTAATAAAACCTGGAATTTTGAACTGCAGGATGGCCGCTATTTTACCGAAAACGAAAGCAGAAACGGTTCGCCGGTATGCCTTTTGGGTTCGGATATAGCCGATGGGCTGTTTGATGGTGATAGGGCCGTGGGCAAACAGGTTCAGATTTTAGGCAGAAGGTTAACGGTTGTTGGGGTATTTAAAAAAGAAGGTGAAGATATGCTGGGCACATCGCTCGATAAAAACGTAAATATTCCGATCAGCTTTGCTAAAGGCGTTTTGGATATACAGAGCGAGCGCTATGGTCCGCAGATTACCGTTCGTGGCAAGGATAATGTAAGTTTAGAAGAAGTAGAGAGCGAACTGAAAGGTTTAATGCGCTCTATCCACAGGATCAGGCCTGGCCAGGAAGAAGATTTTGCCCTGAATAAAACCACAATTATTTCCAATCAACTCGATTCGATGTTTAAAATGGTGAATATTGCCGGTTGGGTAATTGGCGGCTTCTCTATATTGGTAGGCGGATTTAGTATTGCCAACATCATGTTCGTATCTGTTAAGGAAAGAACTAATATTATCGGGATCCAAAAATCGCTGGGCGCTAAAAATTATTTCATCCTGCTGCAATTTATATTCGAATCGATCTCACTTTGTATTTTAGGTGGCTTGCTGGGGCTTTTACTGGTGTTTCTGCTCGCCCTCGCCATTGGAGCGGCTACCGATTTCCATATTATATTGGGATTGAACAACATTGCTTTGGGAATAGGAATCTCGATCATTATCGGTACAATATCTGGTTTTTGGCCAGCTTATTCGGCATCAAGATTGGATCCGGTTGAAGCCATTAGAAGTTAATTCAGTTGGCAGTTATGAGTTATCAGTTGCCAGTTTGCAAAGGGGAATACTGTGTAGCTGCCGTGGTTAATAAACCTTATTGAAGTGGATAGCCCGCAAAGCCGGTTTTTCACCGGGTGCGGACTAGTAACGGAAAGAAGGACTGTAGCAGCCATGGAATACTGGCTTTCATTTTCAAATAAAAAAAAAGTGTTTACTGGTTGGTAGGCCACCAATTATTACGAAGAAATGCTTTAAAAAAGAAAACCCCTCGTTTAAATTAACGAGGGGTTTTTATGTTTAAGTTAACTGTTAATTGACTAAGCCAGTTTACCCAATGCTTCTTTTATTCTTCTTAATGCTTCTACCAAACTCTCATCTGATGCTGCATACGATAAACGGATGTAGTTGTTGTTACCGAAAGAATCGCCACCAACTGTTGCAACATGACCAACGTTTAATAAATATAAAGCTAAATCGGCCGA
Organism: Pedobacter sp. GSP4; assembly: GCF_051857575.1. Classification (NCBI taxonomy): domain Bacteria; kingdom Pseudomonadati; phylum Bacteroidota; class Sphingobacteriia; order Sphingobacteriales; family Sphingobacteriaceae; genus Pedobacter; species Pedobacter sp. GSP4. Next base: position 132,122 of record NZ_JBPZIR010000002.1, read on the forward strand.
ATCTTTAATTACGTTGCCATCCGCATCTTTTTTACCGAAGAAAGAACTGATTTCTGGGAAGAAGTAGAAAGCACCATCAGGCAGGTTTGTTTTCACGCCCGGGATTTCATTCAATAGGTTATAAACAAGCTCTCTACGGCGTAAAAATGCTTCTTTCATTACCAAAACGCTTTCTAAGCCCTGCTCGTAAGCCACAATACCTGCGCGCTGTGCAATAGAGCATGTGCCTGAAGTAGTTTGACCTTGCAGTTTATCGTTTGCAGCAGCAATTTCTTTATTGGCAGCAATGTAACCTAATCTCCAGCCCGTCATAGCGAAAGCTTTAGAGAAACCATTTACGATAATAACACGGTCTTTAACGCTATCGAATTGTGCAATAGATTCGTGTTTATCAACGAAATTGATGTGCTCATAAATCTCATCTGATAGGATATAGATATTTGGGTGTTTTTCAAATACCGCCACAAGCGCAGCCAATTCTTCTTTGCTGTATACTGAACCTGTAGGGTTGCAGGGCGAAGAAAACATAAACAGTTTTGATTTAGGCGTAATGGCTGCTTCCAACTGTGCAGGTGTAATTTTGAAATTGCTCTCAATGTCTGTATCAATAAAAACAGATTTACCTTCGGCAAGGGTTACCATTTCCGAATAAGAAACCCAATATGGCGTAGGGATAATTACTTCATCATCAGGGTCAATTAAGGTTAAAATAACATTCGATAATGACTGTTTCGCACCTGTTGAAACAACAATTTGAGAAATATCGTAATCTAAATTATTCTCGGTTTTAAGTTTGTTTACGATAGCCTGGCGCAGATCAGGATATCCTGGAACCGGCGAGTAACGGGTATAATTTTCGTCTAATGCTGTTTTAGCAGCATTTTTTACATGGTCGGGTGTATTAAAATCGGGTTCGCCAACACTTAAACTGATGATATTGATGCCCTTAGACGCTAATTCGCGGCCAAGTTTGGTCATTTTAAGGGTTGCAGATTCTGATAGACTGTTGATTCTTTTCGATAAGGTGCTCATGGTTAATTACTTTGACCGCAAATATATAAACCAAATATTATTCTGCACTAAAAAACAGATTTTTTTCTCATTTAATTTAGTCGATAAGCGTATTTTTGTAGAAAAAAGCATTGTGTCGGTAAAGAAAAAAGCAATTATATTGTCGTTGGTTGTGAGTGTTGTGCTAATGCTGGCCAAGTTTGTAGCCTATTTTATTACCGGTTCCAATTCTATTTTAACTGATGCCGCAGAAAGCATTGTGAATGTAATTGCTGGTAGTTTCGCGTTTTACAGCATTTATTTAAGCACACAACCACGTGATGATAACCATCCTTATGGCCATGGTAAAGTGGAGTTTTTCTCTGCCTTTGTTGAGGGAATACTCATCCTGATTGCTGGGGTAATCATCATTTTTAAATCATCTTATAACCTTGTTTACCCACATGCCGTTGGGCAATTGTTGCAGGGTACGCTAATTATCGGTATTACCGGTCTGATCAATATGATTGTAGGTTTATACCTGATTAATGTAGGTAAGGATCAACATTCGGTTACTTTGCAGGCAGATGGAAAGCATTTATTAACAGATACTTATACCAGTGCGGCCATAGTTGTTGGCTTGATCCTGATCCAGTTAACAAATATTATTTGGTTAGATAGCTTATTATCTGTTCTGGTAGGTTTTTACATTGTGTATTCGGGCTATAAACTTACCCGTGGCTCGGTGGGCGGCTTAATGGACGAGAGTGATTTTACTTTGGTTGAGGAAGTGGTGGAAGTGTTGCAAAAAAACAGGCATAACCCGTGGATTGATGTACACAACCTGCGTACACAACAGTATGGGCCTGAATTCCATATCGATTGTCATGTAACTTTGCCCTATTATTTCGATTTGAATAAGGTTCATCGGGAGATTTCTCAGATTGATGAACTGATTAATTCGAACGGTGTACGTAAGGCAGAGCTTTTTATACATGCCGATCCCTGCTTGCCAGAGTGCTGCCATTACTGCCACATGAGCGAATGCCCCGTTAGGTCGGAGTCCTTTAAAAAAGAAATTATCTGGACACCAGAAATTGTGATCAAAAATAAAAAGCATTTCGAGAATGAGCTACTTTAATGTAAGGGTTTACGGTTTGTTAGTTAACCCGGATAACGAGGTTTTGGTAAGTGATGAAGAAGAATACGGTTTCCGTTTCAGTAAGTTTCCAGGTGGCGGCTTAGAGCTGGGTGAAGGTTTAATTGATGGCCTAAAGCGCGAATTTGTAGAAGAATGTGAAGCCGATATTGAAGTATTGTCTCATTTTTATACCACCGATTTTTACGAGAAATCTTCCTTTAACGATAGCCAGGTAATTAGTGTTTACTATCTGGTTAAAGAAAAAGCCCCACTGCAATTGGCTTTCAAAGATAAAATTTATGATTTTGATGGCGAGGGAGAAATTTTGCAGGCTTTTAGGTGGGTTAAAATAGAAGACCTGGCAATTGATGAGATTACATTCAAAACCGATAAAACCGTAGCACAGCTCTTAAAAGATCAATATTCAGTTAAATTATAATCATTTATGTCAGATACACCCGAAATCCAAACGCTCAACACTAAACTCAACTTAACTGAACGCGATCAAAAAGTAATCTGGCACCCTTATACGCAAATGAAAAATGCCCTGCCGCATATTCCCATTGTGAGGGGCGAAGGCGTTTATGTTTTTGATGAGCAGGGAAAAAGGTATATTGATGCCGTTTCGTCCTGGTGGGTAAATATTCATGGCCACGCGCATCCCCACATTGCCCAAAAGGTAGCAGAGCAGCTAAATGTGCTTGAACATGTAATTTTTGCAGGTTTTACGCACGAACCTGCAGTCTTACTGGCAGAAAGGCTTTTGCCAATACTTCCGGGTAAACAGGATAAGGTTTTTTATACCGACAACGGTTCTACCGCGGTAGAGGTTGCGCTTAAAATGTGTTTGCAATACTGGGACAACAAAGGGAAGCCGAAAACTAAAATTTTAGCGTTTAAGAATGCTTATCATGGCGATACTTTCGGTGCCATGTCGGTTAGTGGACGGAGTATTTTTACCGATGCCTTTAATAGCTTGTTGTTTGATGTTGAGTTTATCGATCTGCCGAACGAAGATAATATTTCTGATTTAGTATCGCATATTTCAAACCTTAAAGATACTGCTTGCTTTATCTTCGAGCCACTTATTTTAGGTTCTGGGGGTATGTTGATGTATGAAGCCCAGTACCTGGATCAGCTTTTATCTGCCTGCAAAGCAGCTCAGGTTTTAACCATTGCGGATGAGGTGATGACGGGTTTTGGTAGGACAGGAACCTATTTTGCCTGCGATAAATTAAGCAATAAACCTGATATTATCTGTTTAAGTAAAGGATTAACAGGTGGTACCATGCCACTTGGGGTTACTACCTGTACCAACGAAATTTTTGAAGCTTTTTTAAGTGATGATAAACTGAAAACACTTTATCACGGACATTCATTTACCGCTAATCCAATTGCTTGTGTTGCATCGCTGGCCAGTTTGGATATTTTATTAAAGGATGAAACCCTGCAGAATATTAAAAGGGTAGAGGCTAGGCACGCTGGGTTTTTACAGGAGGTTAAATCGCATCCCAAAGTTAAATCGATTAGGCAAACCGGTACCATTATCGCCATTGAGTGGGAAACTGGCAATGAAACATCTTATTTAAGTAACCTGCGTAATTTATTGTATGCCTACTTTTTAGATAAAGGAATTATATTGAGACCACTGGGTAATATTATTTACATTTTGCCTCCCTATGTAATTAGCGATGAGGACCTCGATGTTATTTACGCAGCTATAAAAAGCGCTTTGGAAGAAATTTGATTTGAATGATGAACGCTATGCCGAGGTTTATGGATAGATTCTTCACTTCGTTCAGCATGACAACACATACCAGCAGGGGTGTAAGATGGTAATATCTTACACCCGATCTAATGTCGTTATAAATTTACTAAGTCAGGAGTAAGATCTGACTTCACTAGAACACTTATTTGCACACTATTTCGCTGGTTCCAGATAGTTTTTAAGCGCATCGTTAACAAAATAGTTCCAACCGCCGTTAAAGCTCGTTTTAGCAAAATTGGGGCCGTTTGAGGCAAAGCTTTCTAAGCCGGTATGGGTAAGCCTTAATCGTGTTTTTTCGCCCTGCTCAAATAACTCCCAAGTTACTACCGAATTGCCTGGGTAGCCATCATAACGCCAGGTATAAGCCAGTTTTTTACCTTCCACAATATCGGTTATCTCGCAAAGATGTAAATATTGCGGTCCATCGTCCGGCCCACCGCTAAACTGAAACTTGAAACCAATTTCGGGTTTAAATTCTTCCAGCTGAAAATACCATTGTTTAATTTCGCTGTTATTGGTTAAAGCACTCCACACTTTATCAATTGGGGCGTTATATACGCGTTCTACAATAACTGGTTCGTTTTCCATCTTTATTTTGATTTAGTTTTTATTTATCTGTATTTGAACCGCTGTGCTGATCATTTGATAAGTGGATTTCTAACGCATCTAGTTTGGCTGTCCAGAAAATGCGGTATTGTTCAACCCATTTGGCTACTTCTGCAAGTTTTTGAAACTGGATACTGCAATAACGGTCTCTACCTTGCTGCTTAATTTCTACCAGACCACATTCAGTTAAAACTTTTATGTGCTGGGAAATGGCAGGCCGGCTCATCTCAAAATTTTCGGCAATGGCATTAAGATTTAAGCTTTTGTGCGCAATCAGATTAATGATTTCTCTTCTGGTGGGATCGGCGATGGCCTGGAAAACATCTCTTCTCATAAAAATAATTGCGTAAGTAATTGCTTACAAATATAAATGTAAGTAATCGCTTACGCAAATTTTATTTGTTTTTTTAGCCTAAGGGCATTTTGCTCATATCCATGTATAAGATACTCCATCGCTGGCCATCCAGATCAACAAAACCGCAACCATACATCCAGCCATCTTTGTAGCCCGGTTCCCCATACAGTGTACCGCCTGCGGCAACTACTTTCTGAGCAAGTTCATTCACTTCTGCAGGACTTTCGGCATCAAAAGAGAAAAGCACGTCGCCGCCATTTTTCTCTGCAGTGGCAATACCCGCAAAACCTTCGTATAAAGATTTTTCGAAAAGCATAATTACCAGATTGCTTTCTCCAACCAGAAAAGAAGCCGAATCTTCGCGAACACCGTATTGCAGGTTTAAGGTAAAGCCCAGTTGGCTAAAAAATGCCTTCGATTTATTAATGTCCTTTACCGGGAGGTTTATCCAAAGTGATTTTGTCATAACGTTCTATATTTGTTTTACGTAAAGATAGCCAACTGATAATGGACTTTAGCTTGCTATAAACGAAAAAATATAGGGGGATTTAAGACAATTAATCTCTGCTGTATTTTTCAGCAAGCTTTTTAGGGGCTACATTACAGTAGGAGAGTATAAGGGCATCGATTATTATATCGTCATTAACTGCAGATAGATCGAAAATCGTCCAGCCTTGTTTGCCCCACGCACCTGTAGCAGTTATGATGTTAGCTGTATAAAAATCGCAGAAAACAGATTGGTCTATTTCCGATAATTTAAATGTTGCCCTGTTTTTTTGAAGATCGAGCGTGGCAAAGATCTTTTTATGCACGCGAAAAGAAGTTTTTTCGAAATGAGGCTGTTCTGTAACTTCATCAAAAGAGAAACAATGCGCTGTAAAAATTGATGAATCCATATTGCGATTGGTTTTTAGAGTTTATACAATTTTTGGGGATGCTGCTCTGCGTGATTTAAAATCAGGTTGAGGATATAACTGTTGGATTGATAGGTAGACAGATCGTTTTTAACCGGAGCCAGGCCCTCGGCCAGATAATTTGAATCGGTAAAGTAACCCATTCCGTAAAATTTCCCTTTCTCTACCACTAAGCAACTAAATTCGTCTGCTTTTCTGCCTTCATCTACCAGGGCAAAACTAGGCTGCTGATTCTGGATATCATCAAGCGCGGCCATTAATTTTTTGTTATAAACCGTTACGGTTTCAATTTTGCTACAGGCGCCAAAGCACTGCCCGTTTTCGTGTGCATAGCAGGTTGTTGCTGTTTTTTGCAGGTAACAAAGTTTGGCGCAGAGCTGGTACTTATCAATCAGTTGGTTTAAAAAGTTATAACCTTCCAATAAGCTGTTAAAGCTCTGTAAAGCATTGTTGTTTTTCTTATGTTTATCAATAGCTAAACGGAGATAACCATTCTGATCTTCAAAAACATAAAGATCGTATTTGTGCTCGTAGCGCTTCATGGCCCTGTTGTTTTCTGGCCATAAACGTTTTATTTCATTGGCTTCTAAAATTAGCGCCATCAGTTCTGTACCGCAGATTACATGATCTACATGATGAATGGTGCGTAAAAACTCCTGACGTTGCCTGTTTGGGGTATTGCCGGTAAAGTGGCTGGTTACCCGTTTTTTGAGGTCTTTGGCTTTACCCACATACACAATTTTGCCCTTGCTATCTTTAAAATAATAAACACCGGGCTGGTTCGGTAGTCTTAAAATCGACGCTTTATCCAAGTGCGGCGGCAATGCCTGTTCTTTTGATGTTTTTTTAAGCATTTCTGCAACAACCCCTTCCTGATCGCCAGCTAACAGCATGTTAAACAAGATACTGGTGGCATCGGCATCTCCGGCAGCACGGTGGCGGTTATGTATGGGTATTTGCAGGGCTGTGCAAAGTTTCCCCAAGCTATAAGAAGATTTGCCCGGTATTAATTTTCTGCTCAGCCTAACTGTGCAGAGTTTCCGGCATTGTAAATCGTATCCTGCGGCCGATAAATGATGTTTTAAAAAGGAATAATCGAAATTTACATTGTGTGCTACAAAAACCTTATCGTTTAGTAACTGATAAATCTGTAAAGCTACATCTTCAAATGCCGGCGCATCTTTAAGCAGTTCATTATCAATACCGGTTAAGGCTGTTATGTAAGCCGGTATGCTCTGTTTTGGGTTAATAAGTGTGCTATACGATTCTACTATCTGATTATCATCATGAATATTAATGGCAACCTCGGTAATGCCATTGGCAGCGGCATGACCGCCAGTGGTTTCGATATCTACAACTGCGTACAACATTACAATAATTTGAAATACAAATTTATGCTAAAATAGTTAGTAAAGAAATAATTTTGATTATTTCTTTAGCATAAAAAAAGCGGCTACATATTTAACGTAGCCGCTGAGTTATTTTGTATGATGTTATTATTTTAATTTATTCAATAATTTACTTAGGTTAGGTTTAATGCCTATATTAATGGGAACCGTGTTAAATGCCCTGTTCTGGATCTTGCTAAAACCGTACATGTAGCTGGCCTCAACAAATAAATTTGCCCCACCAATATTGTATTCAATACCTGCACCGCCTTCGGCTATGCCAAGTGAGTTGCTTTTGTTATCCATATTTACCTGAAGGGTGCTGGCATTAACAGCAGCCTGTGGCGTTAATATAAAACCACCTCCGGCACCTGCAAAACCATAAAAAGCCCATTTATTTACAATTTTTCTGTAGCCAAGGGCAACATTTAACAAATAGGTTGTGGCCCTGCTTTTTTGTAAGGTATAGGTATAGCCAGCATCAGGGGTAATCTGGTTAAAGGTAAAGGCATGTAAGCTAACTTTAGGGTACAGAAATAAACCTCCATCGCCCAAACCCAGGTTTAAGCCCAGTGAGGTAGAGAATTTAGGTTTAAAATAATCGGAAGTTTCGCCTACCGGAAAGGCAAATCCAATACCACTCATCGAGTATAATTTATCTGGCCTGGTTTGCGCTTTAACCTGAACTGATGTGATGGCCAGTACTATTAGGGAAGCAGTTAATAATCTTAATTTCATATCTGATTTTTTAATTTTCGGTCAAAGCACTCACTTTTAATAACAGATCGGCCATGTTAAATGGCTTTTCAAGGTAATCATCCGGATGAAAACTCTGTGAGGCAATGTAGTTTTCATCGTATCTGGCCGAAGCCAGGATCACCGGGATAGATTCGGTTTCTGGATTTAACTTTAATTCTTTAAATACAGCACGTCCATCCATACCATTTAACATAATATCCAGAATAATCAGGTCGGGGTTAAAATCCCGCACGGTTTTAAATATATACCGTGGTGATAATAAAGGATAAACTTTATAATTTTCGGTTTCTAGTACTTCTTGGAAAACTTCCAGTACATCGGGATCATCATCTACAACCAATACTCTTTTCAAAACAGACAATCAATTAATAATTAAATAGACTATCCTAATACAAAATTTGGCTCTTAATGTTTTGCTTAATCAAAAAATAATGGGAAGAGAGGAGAGAATGGAGCTGTTGCGTTAATGTAAGTGGTTGATTTAACTGTTTTTGCTTAAAAATTGTTCTTTATAAAGCTTGCAAAAAGATCTTTATAGTTTTCTGAAACCATGTAGGAATTTTCTCCCGATAATAAAATCTGGTTATCAAATACGCTTTTGATGTGCTGTTTAGAAATGATCACATCAGCACTGATCTGGATAAATGCAGAATGTCTTTTTAATGTTTTCAGCATTTTGATAAAGTTCGACCTCAAACTTAGAAATGATTCGTTGGTTGTTTTAAACTTGATATCATCACCAAGTTCTTCAACCGCAATCAATTCGTTCAGGTCTATCCTTACCAAATCGCCATTGCTGCCCTGAATGGGAATATAAAAGAAATTTTCTTCAAAAATAGAAAACGGAGTCGACGTTTTTTTACCGGTTGGATATAGGTTGTTTATGGTTTTAGCAAAATGAAGTATTGAATAAGGTTTGAGCAGATAAGCATCGGCATCTACTTTAAAGGCATCGATAGCATAGCGGGGATGCGCCGTGGTAAAAACCAGGTGTTTGGTGCGCTGGCGCAATAGCCCAGCCAGTTCAATTCCTGAAAGCGTTGGCATTTCTACGTCTAAAAAGATAATGTCGACAGGCTGTGCGGCAGAAATTTCTGCCAGGGCCTGAAGTGGTTCGGTAAAAGTTTGAACAAGTTTTAAATCAGGCAACTTATCCATGTATGCTATCAGGTTCTCCAGAGCGTGCGGATCATCATCAATAGCGATGCAACTTATTGACATTTTTATAGGTTTAGGTAGCGCAAATTACAATTTCAGCCAGTAAAAAGAAAAAAAATAACATTTCAAACAGATTTTTACGTATTCGGTAAGGATAAAACTATTTTTTTTTGAAATTGAACTGAAATTTTAAAATTCAACATAAAAATACTAAAGTTGATTCTCTTTTCTAATGGTTATAAATAAAGTTACTTTAAAATAGTATTTGTCTTTAAAATATTTAAATTCTGCATCATGACCATAAGCGTAATCTAAGCGCTTACTGATGTTCTCCAGGCCAGCATTCAGTCCTGATTTATCAGCGACATGTTTAATCAAATTTGAAGTTCTGATCATTAATTTGCCCTGTTCCACAGTTAAATTTACCTCTGCAGGATGATCGCTGTTCAATAGTTCGCCATGTTTAAAGATGTTTTCTACAAGGGTAATCAGTACCATCGGGATAATCTTGACCTCCCTAATATCATCATCGTACCAGAAACGCAGCTGAAGCTGATGATTTTTGCGCAATTGATGCAGGTTGATCAGATTTTCTACCTGGTTAATTTCTTCGCCCAAAGAAATAAATTCTTTGTCCTTATTGCTATCTACCGAGTATCGCATCATTTCTGATAAGGAGTGGATGGTTTCTGCAGCAATTGGAGAAGTTTCTCTGGCATTTTGATAAATAAAATCCAAGGTATTAAAGAGCAAATGGGGCTGTATCTGCGCCTTTAGGAAAGCGTTCTCAGATTTTGCAAGTTGTATAAGGTTATTTAAACGCTGTTTTTCCAGGTCTTCGGTCTTTTTTCTTTCCTTAATGTAACGCATTAAAAAATAATAACCTGTAGCAAAGCACATAAAATAAACACAACGGTATAAAGGTGCCGTAAAATAAATCAGGTCTAATGTTATTTTCCTCGTGCCCGTGTAATGTGTGTAGTTAATGATAAGATGGTCCAATAATACTGAAATGCTCAAATAACAGGCAATTTCGATCCAGAGGAGTAATGGCAGTTTCCATGCACTTTGTTTAAGATTATGGAGGCCAATGCCCAGTACTACGTGCGCATGCACATAAAAGGTAGCGATATTAAGGGTGTAATATAAAATGTACGCTGCCGGATTACCAAATTTCCCACTGATCAACCCTACAATAATGGCTTCGTAAAAAATAAAAATAATCCAGATAATGATATGGAGTTTCTTATCTGCAAGCCAGTTTAATAAAGGCCAGTTGGTGTTGTTTTTTGTTTCGTGTGTAATCATTTGGTTATCGGCTAATAAACTGGGGAACGGCAAAATACATCACAGGCAGTAAACCTAGGTTTACGTTGCGTTGTGCTAAGCTAAAATACTAAAAAAATTAAATTAAGAGCGGCTTGTTTTGATGGTTTTTTCTTTAATGTAATCCTGTATGTTATCGCGGTAACTGTTTCCAATGTTAATGGTCAGGTTATTGATCATTTTGAGGGTATGGCCTTCTACTTTTTCGATATAGTTTTTGGCAATGATAAAAGAGCGGTGTGCCTGTGCAAAATTAGGAAATTCCAACAAGATAATTTTAATTTCAGATAATGCGATGTAAGAAACAATGGTTTCGTTTAAGGTGAAAATCCGCACATAGTTCTGGAGGCTTTCTACCGCAACAATATCCGAATACCTAACCTTTATCAAGTTGTTGTGATCGCTTTTATTCCGTACAAAAAAGTAATCGTCGGTATGTTTAATATTAACCTGTTGGCTGCTGGGTACCTGCGGAAAAAGCTTGTTTATGGTTTCGGCAAAGCGGGCAAAAGTATAAGGTTTAAGCAGATAGGCATTGGCATAAATTTCAAAAGCTTCGTAGGCATATTTGGAGTGCGATGTGGTGAAGATTAATTTGTCGGTTTTATGCCGGATAGATTTGGAAAGTTCAAGTCCAGAAATTAAAGGCATATCTACATCCATAAAAATAATATCCACTGCAAGCCCCGCGCTGATTTCGTTCAGCGCCAGCACCGGATCAGTATAGTACTGTATCAATTCAAGACTGGCCAGCGAACTGATGTATGATTTTAAACCATTTATGGAATGGAGATCATCATCAATTATGATACATTTTAATTTCATAGACGTGATATTATGGTTGCAAAATTATTGCTTGCCCGTTAAAATTTGAAAAATTATTATCAGCTCAGTCTCCTTTGATGTTATTACGTGGAAAATGTTACTTAATATTTTTTGTAGACCTAATCGGTCTGAACGTTACGCATAGCGCCTCTAAAAAGCATTGTTTTACCTGAAAAAGGGTTATTAAAAATTAATTAATGTGTTGTATAACAATATATTATATTTTGAATCGTATAAGATTATAGATATATTTAATTAAGTTAAAATATCTTACCGAAATACCTAATCACATCATCCCATGAAAAACAGAACCCGCACAACTAACAGGTTAAACGTATCTATTACCAAAAAAGTTATTGAACTTCAGGAAAAAGGTTACGATTGTGACTTTCTTTTACTGGCCAACGGAAACCTTCTTTGCATGCAAACCAATTTTAAATATCCGCTAAGCACTGTAGCCATTAAACAGATGGAACATGGTTATGATTTTTTTAGCCATTCTTACAAGCATGTGCACACCATAGAAACCGGAAACGGGGAAAAAGGCGTGCTCCTTACCGAACAGGCCTTTAAATAAGCAATTCATAAAAAGGCTTATCATTTCTTGAATTACACTATTAAATTTGCTTCAATTTGGGTTAAGGGTATACCGTGCCTAAAATTACCGGTCTTGGTAAGGTAGTGAAGTATTTTTTAGGCCATCATGAAACAAAAGCCAAGATTTGTAAAAACTTTACAACATTCTTTTTGTTTAAATTTTATTAGATATATTTAAACAAAATAATGACTTATTCCATTTCAGACCTTGAACAGCTCTCGGGCATTCATTCTCACACCATTAGGATTTGGGAGCGGCGTTACGGTGCGTTAAAGCCAATGCGATCGCAGGGAAATACGCGTTTTTACGATGATGTTCAGCTAAGACGGTTGCTAAATATCGTAAGTTTAAATAACAATGGCTTAAAAATTTCTAAAATCTGCAGCCTTTCTGATGAGGCAATGGATGAACTGCTAGATGAGCAGTTTTCTTATGTGGCCAATGATAGACAGGCTGAATATTATATTTCGCAATTGGTAAGTCATGGTTTAACTTTTGATGAATTATCCTTTAACCAACTTGTTGATGCCGCCATCAAAGAAGTGGGGCTATCTGAGTGTTACCGGAAAATAATTTATCCGCTGTTGGTGCGTTTAGGCCTAATGTGGCGTAAAGATGATATCTGCCCTGCACACGAACATTTTTTATCGAACATTATCCGTCAGAAATTATTTACACACATCAATAATATCCCTGTGCAAACAGGCCCTACCAGTACCTGGCTTCTTTTTCTGCCCGAAAATGAAGACCATGATATCGGCTTATTGTTTGCTAATTATATGTTGAGGATTTACCATCAAAAGGTGATCTTTTTGGGCAGTAAAGTGCCTTTAGATTCGATTTCGAGGGTATTTTCCACCTTAAACGTAAATCATGTTCTGTTTTTTATGGTTAAGGCCCAATCAGATAGCAAAGCGCAAAAATATATAGATCAAGTATCAGAAATATGCTCATCCGCTCAGATCCATCTAGCCGGAAACAGCCAGCTTATCGGTAAACTAAAAAATATCGGTCACATCAACTGGTTTAAAACACTAGACGAATTTGAAAATTCAATCCAACAACCCATTTTACATGAAAGAAATTTTTGATCGATTATCTGCCGATTGTTCACGTTTAACCACTAAGCGGTACAGCACCAGTTTTTCTTTTGGTATCTACTTCTTGGGAAAGGAACTCCGCGCTCCAATTTATTCTATTTACGGTTTTGTACGCCTCGCCGACGAAATTGTAGATACTTTTCACCAATACGATAAGCAGTTTTTACTGGATAAGTTTAAACACGACACGTTTGAGGCCATAGCTCTGGGAATCAGTTTAAACCCGATATTAAATTCGTTTCAACAGGTGGTAAACCATTATGGTATTGATCATGAATTGATTACCCAGTTCCTGAAAAGTATGGAAATGGATTTATCAGAAAAAACGTATACGCCCGAACTGTACAACGAATATATTTTAGGCTCGGCAGAGGTGGTGGGGTTAATGTGCTTAAAAGTATTTACCCAGGGCAGTAGCTCATATTACGAAGAGTTAAAGCCTTATGCCATGAAACTTGGTTCAGCTTTTCAAAAAGTAAATTTTTTGAGGGATGTTAAAACCGATCATCAAGCGTTATGCCGCAACTATTTCCCCAATGTAAACCTGGCTTTGTTTTGCGATAATCAAAAAAAGCAGATTGAGCATGAAATTGAAGCCGAATTTGCCGTTGCTTTGGAGGGAATTAAACTACTGCCTTCGAGTTCTAAAAATGGGGTATACTTATCGTATATTTATTATAAAAAACTATTCAATAAAATAAAGCGGCTCAGTGCCGAGAAAATTATGACTGAAAGGATTAGGATTTCTAACACCCATAAAGTTGGTTTGATGTTTGATTCCATTATCCGGAATAAGTTAAATGTAATTTAAATGGAAGAACAAGTTATTTTAGTTGACCCTAATGATGTGCCTAAAGGGCGGATGGGGAAGATGGAGGCACACGAGAAGGGGTTATTGCACCGTGCTTTTTCTGTTTTTGTTTTCAATACCAAAAAAGAGCTGTTGTTGCAGCAACGTGCGAAGGAGAAATACCATTGCGGCGGGCTGTGGACCAATACGTGCTGCAGCCACCCCAAAATAGGCGAGGGGAACTTACATGCCGCTAAAAGGAGATTGAAAGAGGAAATGGGGATGGAATGCGATTTAAGTTATCTCTTTAAATTTACCTACAAGGCTGAATTTGATAATGGTTTAACCGAACATGAAGTAGACCATGTTTTTTTTGGGGTAACAAACGATCTGCCGGTGATCAATCCCGATGAAGTAGAATCTTTTAAGTATATAGATTTAGAATCGCTGGAACGCGAAATCAATACTAACCCAGCCGAATATACGCCTTGGTTGAGGGCCTGTTTGGATAGAGTGGTTAAGCATGCTTCAACCGCTAATACAAAAAACGGGCATACAGCCTAAGCCATATACCCGTATCTAAATTAACGCTCTCGAGGACAAATATAGGACTAGTTTAGATATTTGCAATAGTTTTAACATTTCTTTTACTTTAAGATTATACTTAAAACTTAGTTAAATCAAGTCGTCTAGAAATAAAATGTTCGGGCAGAGTGGATTAGCTTTTTAGCGGTTAAAGAAAACATTTTTTTATTTTTTTACCTAAAAAGATAGTAATTGCAGATCTGGTAATTTTTGATTGATAACTTGTTTAAGCATGGTTCAGTTTACAGGTCATTTAATTTTTGGAACTTAAATTTTTCCTTGATATACCTGTTAAAATATCTTCCTTTGGATATAGAAGCCTTTAGCATTTTATAGGTTTTCTCCGGAACATCCTGATAGCGATAAACCATGCCTGTTACAAAAGTGATTTTTAACGATTTCGTATGTTCATCGTAGCTGAAGTGGTTAATTACAGAGGATGGCATAAGCTAGCTATCTAAAAATTGATCAAAACATTAATTCTATTCGTTTTTTAGCTCCGATTCTTCCTTGGCAACCTTGATTTTTTCCTTTTTAAGGTCAATTCTGATGATGTTGTACAAGCTCATGTAGATATTGGCAATCCACACAATTGAGAAAAAAGAAATGATATAACCGCGCCAATCAGGATAGATCAGGGTGAAATTGGTCAGGATGAGCAGGAGGAGCGTAACGTAGTGGCTAAAACAATATTCGCAGGTAAACACGTAAAAAAACTTTCTTTTGAATAACTGGTTACAGTTTTTTGATCGGTCTACACAAAACTCGCGGGCTTCCCTAAAAATCTCTTCTTTGGTAATTGTCCAGGCGATACAGGCAACAGGCAGCGCCATAATAAAAAGATAATAAATAGGTGTTTCCATAATCGTTGCTAAGGGCTATAGGTACAACCTTAAAGCCTTGAAAATGTTTAGGTAAGCATTAAACATTTTGAGTATATTTATGTTAATCAAAATAAAGCTAACCTTTAATTGTTATGGAAAGATCAGAAATTATATCTCTACTCGAGGTAATCAATCAACAGGTAAGTTCTTCGGTACTGGGCGGAATGGAAGATGAATATGAAGAACTGGAAAGTATGGGACTGATTAAAATTAACCGCGAATCTGTACAATGGGCGGCAGCAATGACGCCTGCAGGAAATGCTTATCTGGGGCACGATTAAATTGGATCTGCCTCAAAACGTTTATCGTTCCTCTATACCCAACAACCATATTTTAGTTAGAACGGTTAAGGATTAAAGTATGACCGAATAATTGCTTTAATTCTTCTAAATTTGTGGCAAGTTTAGAATGCTACATGGTTTTAACATAAAATGTCGTTCTATCCAGCTATATGAACGATTTACAACTTAGAACGGTAAATGTAATCAGGTATGTTACGCCCCTGCGCGAAGGAGGCTCCATGCCTGCCATTGCAGAGGCCGACGACAACTTTTTATATGTACTAAAATTCCGAGGTGCCGGACAAGGCCCCCGGGCGCTAATTGCCGAATTAATTGGTGGAGAAATTGCCCGTATTTTAGGCTTACGTGTGCCCGAACTCGTATTTGCCAATTTAGACGAAGCGTTTGGTAGAACCGAGCCAGATGAGGAAATACAGGATTTATTAAAGGCCAGTGTGGGCCTTAATTTGGCTTTGCACTATTTATCGGGCGCCATAACTTTCGATCCTACGGTTACCACTGTTGATGCTACACTCGCTTCGCAGATTGTGTGGTTAGACTGCTTTTTAACCAATATGGACCGTACCTGCAGAAACACGAATATGTTGGTTTGGCATAAAGAGCTTTGGTTAATTGATCATGGCGCGTCTCTATATTTTCACCATTCGTGGCAAAACTGGGAAGAACAGGCCACTAAACCTTTCTTCTTGGTTAAAGATCATGTACTGCTGCCTTGGGCTACGGAGATGGAGCGCGTGGATGAAGCATTTAGGGCCATACTTACACCCGAAAAAATTGAAGCGGTTATTAACCTCATTCCAAACGATTGGTTAGAAGGCGAAACAAACTTTACCAATAAGGAAGAGCACCGTAAAGCATACACACATTTTTTAACAGAACGCTTACTACATTCTGATACATTTTTAAAAGAAGCACAGCATGCAAGGGAAATTCTTATTTGAGTATGCTGTAATCCGCGTAATGCCCAGGGTAGAACGTGAAGAGTTTATTAATGTGGGGATCATTTTATTTTGTGCCAAACAGAAGTTTTTGAAGAGCATTTTTGTGCTGGATGAACCAAAAATAAAGGCCTTCTCTGATAAAATAGACTTGGAAGAACTGAAGGAAAATCTTTGCGCTTTTGAAAGAATAAGCATAGCGGCAAAGGGTTCGGGCCCAATTGGTCAGTACGATCAGGCATCGAGGTTTAGGTGGCTTACCGCTACCAGGAGCACGGTTGTGCAATGCTCCAAAGTACATCCGGGTTTTTGCGATGATCCACAGGAAACCTTGCTCAGGTTACATCAGGAACTGGTTTTGTAGTTTAGCAGATAGGATAATTGGCTAGATTAATATTTAATTCCGGCCAGTTTTTCCTACGATCGTGACTAAAAACCAGTTAATCAATTCAAACAATTAACCATTTTAATCTTGCCAAAAGAATATTTTAAAAAACTTCAGGACCTGCTTGATATCGAGCGTGAAGAAGATTTACAATCGTACTTAAAAGTTACCGCTAATACTTCTGCAGCAGATAGGAGGGCATTGGGCCTGACCTGGTATCCCATTGCTATCAGGAATACGGAGATAGGCCGGGGCGATTACTTAACGGTAGAGCTTGAGCGTACCACGCATCAGGATTTTTCGCATCAGTTTAGGTTTGGCTCATCAGTTGTACTGTTTTCTAACCACGATGCAAAGGAAGACCGCATTGAAGGGATCATCACGCATCAGAGCGGAACCCGGATGAAAATCAGTTTCAGGGTTGATGAATTGCCCGATTGGACGAGAGATGGTAAACTTGGGGTCGATCTATTGTTTGATAACAACAGTTACGATGAAATGCAGAATGCCCTTAAGCAGGCAACGCATCTGGCAGAGAACGAATCTGAAAATAAACTGATCCGCATTTTAACCAAAGGAGAAAAGCCTTCTTTTGGTGGTGAAGAGAAATTTATCATTCCCAATACCTTAAACGGATCTCAGCAATTGGCGGTGAATAAGATCGTGGCTGCAGATCATTTGGCCATTGTGCATGGCCCGCCCGGAACAGGTAAAACCACAACACTTGTACACGCCATACAGGCTTTGGCCAAGCACAGTAACCAGAAGATTTTGGTAGTAGCACCGAGCAATACCGCTGTAGATCTGCTTACCGAAAAGCTATCTGCTGCAGGTTTAAACGTAATTAGGGTGGGTAACCCAGCAAGGGTATCAGAAAGGTTGCAAGCGGCTACATTAGATCATCAAATGGCCGGGCACCCCGAAATGAAAACCATAAAAGCACTTAAAAAACAGGCCAGTGAATACAAAAATATGGCCCACAAATACAAACGCAGTTTTGGCAAAGCAGAACGCGAGCAGCGCAAGGCCCTGTTCGATGAGGCACATAAAATTGGTAAAGAAGTAGAAAAAACGGAACAGTATATTATGGATAATCTGTTTACCAAAGCACAGATTATTACGGCAACTTTGGTAGGTGCAAACCACTACACGGTTAAAAGCTTAAAATACAATACCATTGTAATTGATGAGGCCGGGCAAGCACTTGAACCAGCTTGTTGGATCCCCATTTTAAAAGCACAAAAAGTGATATTGGCCGGCGATCATTTTCAGTTATCGCCAACCATAAAATCGAATGAAGCAGCCAAGAATGGCCTAAGCAATACTTTGCTCGAAAAAACGGCCAGCCTTCATCCAGAAGCCGTGGTGCTTTTAAACGAGCAGTATAGGATGAATAAGCATATTATGGGCTATTCATCGAAAGTGTTTTACAATAATGAATTAAAAGCGCACCATACAGTTGCTGATCATGTACTTTTTGAATTTGATACAGCCATTAATTTTATCGATACAGCAGGATGTAGCTTTGATGAAAAAATGGATGGTACAAGTACCACTAACCCTGATGAAGCTGCTTTTTTGGTTAAGCACCTGAGCAATCTGATCAGCAATTTGCCAGCAGTTCAATTGCTGAATCAATTTCCGTCTATCGCGATTGTTTCTCCCTACAAGCAGCAGGTACAGATTTTAAATGCATTAATACGGGAAAATGATACATTGACCGCCTACAGGGATAAAATTTCGGTAAATACCATCGATAGTTTTCAAGGGCAGGAACGTGATGTGGTATACATTAGTTTAACACGTAGCAATGCTGAAGGTAGCATAGGCTTTTTAGCCGATACACGTAGAATGAACGTGGCCATGACGAGGGCCAGGAAAAAACTGGTGGTAATTGGAGACAGTTCTACGCTATCTAAATCTAAATTCTATGCCGAATTTATTCAATATACCGAAGCATTAAATGCCTACCACAGTGCTTGGGAATTTATGGATATGTAGTTACTTTTGGCTTATTAAGGAAAGAAAACTGAATAAATGATATATTTGGCCTAATCATCCCATCCCTTTAAATGATCGAAAACGCTAAAATTCTTATTGCCGATGACAGTGAGATAATGAGACTCTTGATGAAGCGTTTCTTTACTAGGCTGTTTGCTTCACCAGTTGTTTTAGAAACGGCGAATTTACCAGACACACTTAAGCTGCTTGAACAGCAGCAGGTTGATTTTCTGTTGTTGGATATCAATATGCCAAAAGGGGATAGCAACCCTAAAACAGTTAGCCAAATATTAAGCATCCAGCCCCATATTAAAGTGTGTATGTTTAGCGGCAACGATAAAGCCATGCTAGAACAACAGTATTATGCTGCCGGTGCAATTGGCTTTGTTCAAAAAGACGAAAGTATGGGAACTGCTATTGAACAGGTAATTAGCAGTGTTTTCGGTTAAGCTTTTTCTAGTTTCTTCTCTTCATTAATTTTACCCGAAATACTGGCGCCAGCAATAAGCAGCTCGTTGGTAATCATTTTGGTATATTCTGTAATTTCCGATTTAAAGTCTTTAACCGAAGAGCCAGAGCGTATTTCTTCGAGCCTTTTTTCCCATTGTCCGGTAAGTTCGGCCTGGGCAATCTGTTTATCTTTAACCACTTCGTAAACGGCTAAACCTTTATTGGTTGGTACAAGGTTCCGTTTTTCGCGGGTAATATACTCCCTGGTAATTAAGGTTTCAATAATAGATGCACGGGTAGCAGGAGTACCTAATCCGCTGTCTTTCATGGCGTAGCGCAGCTCTTCATCTTCAATTTCCTTGCCGCAGGTTTCGAGAGCCTTTAACAACGAAGCTTCATTGTACATGGCCTTTGGCTTGGTCTGCTTTTCCAATAAGGATTTTTCGGTAATTGGCAATTGCTCGCCAACAGCTACCTTGGGCAGGGCAGCGTTATCCTCGTCCTTTTTATCATCTTCAGGATCGTTAAAAACCGAACGCCAGCCGGCAGATCGGATTACTGTTCCATTGGCAATAAAGGTAATGCCCGATTGAATGGTTATTTTGGTGAGTTCCTTTAAACATTCCTGGTGAAATGCCTCGATCATCCGCCCAACAACCATATCATATACAGCTTGTTTATCGGGGCTTAATCCGTAGGCTTGCTCGCCTGTTGGCAAAACAGCATGGTGATCGGTTACTTTCTTCGCGTTTACACTTCTTTTATTTAAGCTAACAGTTTGTAGAAACTGTGCCTGCTTGCCAAAATCAGGGTGGTCGGTAAATTTCGCAATCAGATCGGGTACGCCCGCATAAACATCATCGCCAATATAACGTGAGCCCGTACGTGGATAAGATACGAGTTTGCTCTCGTACAGGTTCTGTAAAATGTTAAGGGTTTGATCGGCTGTATAGCCTTTCTTCTTATTGGCTTCCTGTTGTAAACTACTTAAATCGTGCAAAAGCGGTGGCGGCTCTTTTCTTGGTTTGGCTTCTACCGCCGTAATGTTACCCCCAGTAGCAAATCCTGAAGCCACATCTTCTACCAGTGCAAATAGTTTCTCAACTTCTTCCTTATCTTTATAATTCGAGGTAGATATGGCTTTAAAAACCTGTTCTTCTTTGCTGAGCAGAATGCTGATCTGATAATAAGTTTGCGGTACAAAATTTTTGATTTCCAAAAAACGGGCGCAAATCATGGCCAAGGTAGGGGTTTGCACCCTTCCCAGCGAAAGTACGGTTCTATTACCTGCAGAAATACTCAACGCCTGGGTAGCATTCATGCCCACCAACCAGTCAGATTCTGACCGGCAATGTGCCGAATTGAATAAAGTATCGTAATCTGTCCCGGGTTTTAAATTTCTAAATCCATCCTTAATGGCTTCGTCGGTTTGTGATGAGATCCACAGGCGCTTAAAAGGTTTTTTGCATTTTAGGTAATAATAAATATACCTGAAAATCAGTTCGCCTTCGCGCCCGGCATCCGTTGCCACAATAATTTCAGTAGCCTCATCAAAAAGCTTTTTAATGGTTTCGAGCTGTTTTTTTACGGCCGGATCTTCAACAAAGCCATCCTTGGTTTTTATTTTTCGAATGGCCAGTTTAAATTTTTGGGGCAGCATGGGCAAATGTTGCTTCCGCCAGCCAATAAAGCCATAATCCTGTGGTGGTGCCAATTGTAAAAGGTGCCCAAATGCCCAGGTAAAAGAATATCCTTTACCTTCAATGTATCCATCTTTTCTGGTGGTTGCTCCAAAAACTTTGGCAAGTTCTCGGCCAACAGAGGGCTTTTCTGCAATTACAATCTTCATTAATCGGCTTATCTTTTCAAACCCCAAATATGCTCAAAATATCGGCAAAGGATTAAAAAAATTACTCACAATGGCTATTAACCCCCATTTAGACTAAACAATTGGCCGATAACATTGTCAATGATAGGGTTATATATTTTTATTAATTTAATTAACAAATGGGTATTTAATTGATCTAACCCCTAAAATGATTTTCAACTGAATGGATAGAATTTACGAATTGGCTGATTGTGAGGTTAAAGTTAGGCTCGAGCCTGGTTTAATCAGGGTGTATAGCAATGCTGAGCTTTGGCGGTTTATAGATGGAAAGGCCAATGCACGTTTTGAGCTGATGGTAAATTCGATTAAGGCCGATTATGCGGCACAATTTGGAAAGGCACTGGCTATTTCCAACAACTCTTTAATTGTAGAAATATTGGTGCATGTTTATTGCGATTATCTGGGCTTATCATTTAACCGTTTGGTTCAGATCAAATGGATTAAAGCTTTGGTAAGTAAATTATTGAAACGTGCCGAGATTGTAGATTGTGGCGAAAAGGGTGTAGACAGTAACCGCTGGGTTTGGGATCTGCTCGCCAACTGTAAACCCTTTTTCATCTGGTTACTGCCCAAAAACCTCAATGCTAAACAGATCAAAAAATACTAATCAACCTGGGCCGCTAAAACCTCTTCCTGGTTTAAAGCTACACTGGCGGCCAATGTTTCGTTTAAAAATGCGGAGTTATAATACTGGTCTGAATTGTTGATAAACAGTACCGTACGATCGGAAATGGTATTGATAACCTGATTGGCCAATTTAGCGGGAACCGCAGGGCAGCCCTGACTTCTGCCCAATCTGCCCAATTGGTTAATGGTTTGCTGCGAAACATATGCTGCACCATGTACCACAATGGATCTTTCTCTCGCATTATTGTTAAAGCCTTGGTCCATGCCATCTAATTTGAGTGAACGGCCGTGTTTGCCAAAATAAACCTCGCCGGTTAAATAGAAACCCAAACTGCTTTGATTGGAATTGATTTGGTTGGAAAAGAAGGCAGGTTTATCGCCACCACTGTTTTGTCCGTGTGCTACCCAAGTGTTAAGCAAAAGCTTTTTCTTTTCTAAATCAATGATATACAGCCGTTTTTTAGTGCTCTCCTGATCAAAATCGGCAATGGTCAAAATCGATTTTTCGTGCAGCAAACCAGAATATTTCATGTTGAAGAAACCAGTTAACGCTTTTTCAAAAACCTGTTCGTTTAAGCCTGCAGAATCTAAATGTACCGTGCGGTATAGATTTAGGATGTACCGGCTGTAGAGGCTATCAGCACTGATGTTTTTTACTGTTTGTTGCTGTGTTTGTGGAAGCTCCACGGCTTTCCAACTTGTTCCGACAATGCTCATACCCGCTAATAAAACCGTAGCAATGCCCAGGATGTGTCTCTTCATTCAGTATAGTATGATAATGAGTTATTTATACGGATGAAATACGTAAATGTTGCCCAGATCAATTTTGTAGTACAAGAAATACAACTGGTTTTACAATCAGGTGACTTAAAACCTTGATATATAGCTTTTAGGAATGAATTTTTTACCTAATCTGCGCGATAATCCTAACAAAGCCTTTTATTTGCTGTTATCTCTAAAACTGCTTGATCATGAAAATTCTACTAACAGGGGCAAATGGCTATATCGGCACCAGGTTACTTCCGCTTTTGCTCGAAGAAAAGCATGAGGTGGTTTGTATGGTGCGCGATAAGCGAAGGTTTATATCCGCATCTGATTTAAGCGATCAGGTGAAGGTTATTGCTGGTGATTTACTCCAGGCAGAAAGTTTAAACGAAATCCCTGCAGATATAGATGTTGCGTATTATCTGGTACATTCCATGTCATCCAGTCAGGGCGGTTTTTCGGATATGGAAAAGACATCTTCCGAAAATTTTTCGGCAGCAATACAGAAGACGAATTGCAAGCAGATTATTTATTTAACAGGCATTGCCAACGATGAACATTTATCTACTCATTTAGGTTCTCGCCTTGCGGTGGAAGAAAAGCTTAAATCATCGGGTAAAGCCTGTACCATTTTAAGGGCTGCCATAATAATCGGCTCAGGGAGTGCTTCGTTCGAAATCATCAGGGATTTAACCGAAAAGATCCCTTTTATGATTACGCCCAAGTGGGTAGAAACCCGCTGTCAGCCCATTGCCATCCGTGATGTTTTAGCTTATTTAACTGGGGTGTTGTATAACGAAAAGGCCTACAACCAAACTTTCGATATCGGTGGACCAGATATTTTAACCTATCGGGAAATGCTTTTGGGTTATGCCAAAGCCCGTGGACTGAAGAGGTGGATTGTTACCGTTCCGGTTTTAACGCCAAGATTATCTTCGCTCTGGCTGAACATGATTACGCCAGTGCCTTACTCGTTGGCCAGAAGTTTGGTAGATAGCATGAAAAATGAAGTGGTTTGTAAGGATAGCCATATTCACGATGTGGTACCAAGAAATTGTTTAACCTACCAGGAATCACTGCATCTGGCCTTCGAAAAAATCGATCAGAATTCTATCGTTTCGAGCTGGAAAGATGCTTTAAACCGCGGTTACCTGAATTCTAATTTTATGGACCAGATTAAAGTGCCTCAAAATGGGACTTTGGAATATAAAGTTAAAATGCCGTTTGAACGGAAAGCTGAGGAAGTTTTCGAAAATATTTGGAGCATTGGCGGCAATAGGGGCTGGTATTACATGGATTGGCTTTGGCAATTTCGCGGCTTTTTGGATAAAATGTTTGGCGGGGTAGGTACCAGAAGGGGGAGAACAAGCAATACCGATCTTCAGGCAGGTGATGTACTGGATTTTTGGCGTGTGCTGCTAGCAGATAAAAAAAGCAAAAGATTATTGTTGTACGCCGAAATGAAAGTACCGGGTGAGGCCTGGCTCGAGCTGAAACTAATAGAATTTCATGGAAAGGCATTTTTATCGCAAATAGCTACATTTAGGCCAAAGGGTTTATGGGGCAGGCTATATTGGTATGCCATGTGGCCCTTCCATATCGTATTATTTAAGGGAATGGCTAAACAGATTACAACCTACAAACCCGAAATTAAATCTATTTAGTTATTTTTGCGGCATAAATTCACAAGATGCCCAACCAAGAAAATGATTATTCCTTCTGGACAAAGTACAAGCGCTTTGCATCAACAGAAATCTTAATGTACCTCATCATGATTATTGGTATTGCCCTAGGCATTATTTTTTTAAGCTAAGCGCAAGTTTTAAATAATCCGCAGAATTTACATCATTAATAAATTTAGAAAATTCAGCATATCCTTCAGCCGGAAATGTGCCATCGTTTAAAATGAATTTACGGTAATAAGTTAGTTTGTTACCCGTTATGCTGGTTTTACTGATGTACTGGCCAAAAACACTTTTAAATGTTTTATCATTAGCCAATATCAGCGTGGCATCTACATTATCGGGCAATGTGTAAACAATGGTATCCTCATCTGTGTAACCACGGTTAATGTACACCGGTAAGGTTCTATTTCTGATTTCGGGTACTGATTTTTTGATGTTGAAGGCATTGAGCTGCAAAAACATTTTGTTTCCGTTTAAGGGAGCATAATTTCTGATGTTAATGCTTACTTCTTCTGTTAATTTAGGATCGATATCTTTATTCTGATGAAGGCTAACCGATTCAAAATCAATATTATCGATATTGTAAGCTTCTTTTAATAGTTTGTGCTGCTCAGTAAGCGGTTTCCCGATAAGTGATTCTTGGTTATCGTACTGCGCACCTGAATAAACGGTATTCATTTTTCCGGTAACATTTCCATCGGCCTGGATGGTTAACTGTGCATTGCGGATCTGCAGGTTTGCCGCTGTGGTTAGCTTGGGCGTATGCAACAGTTTGCCTCCTTCCGGCGTACAGGCCAGTACAATCCTGTCGTCGGTAAAATCGCTTAAAAAGCCAAATGGAATTTTCTGACTGGTACACTCCAGCCAGGTGGTATCGCCTTTTAAAGGCATACACAAAATAATGTGGTTGCCCTGTGCCATGCTGGCGTAGTTGGCATTGAGGCTTTTTTTCTCCGAACCAGCTTCTACAACACAATAATAAGATTCGATATCTGCAGCACTGAGCAAGCTCTGCATGTAATTTACCAGGGCTTTGCAATCTCCATAGCCCAAACGGTCTACTTCGCTGGCCGCAATGGGCTGAAAACCGCCAATACCTATCTGAACACTGATATACCTGGTTTTTTCCTGTAAATATTGATAAATTTTGCGTGCTTTATCCTTATCTGTTTTCTCAGTTTTTACCAGGTCCTTAACCATTTGCATGGTGCTGGTAGGTAGCGATGTCCGCTCTTTAAGCAAATCGGCATATATCCATTTGCCCAGCTCTTGCCAATTGGTGTAATAACCTTTATGGTTGTAATAGGTAAAATCTTGTGGGGCAATCTGGATGTTGGTGCTATACGTTTCAGGATCGGGGCTGTAAGGTTCTGTTTTAACAGCAGGCACGTTGCTTACCTTCCATATTGTTTTTTTCTGCTTCTCATCAGTACTCACCTCTGGTGTCCCAGCGTAATTTTGTGTTTTTATCCTAACCAGATCGTTTGGCTTACAGATAAAAGTATAGGTGCTTTTTTCTACTGAAACGTCGTTTGCCGGTTTTGGGGTCCAATCAGGGATAATAAGGTTCTGTTTATTCCGCACCTCATAAGTATAAACAACTGTATAAGGGTACTGATTTACCGATGGGAGATAATGTTTGATGCGGCTATCCACAAAAAGCGAAAATCCATCGGCTGCACTTACATCGCTAAAATCGTTCTGGGTAAATTTGGTAACCGGTTTACCTACAGCATTATAAACTTCGCCTTTTATACTTTTTATTGAGATGTTTTTATCATAATAAATCACCAACCGCGCTTCGTCTTCACCGTTCTGGTTAAAAACGGTAATCGCTTTTTTAACGTTCATCATTACATTATCCGGCGAGCGCATATCTATTGTGGTTTCATCGGTCCGGATACAGGCATTGGCACGGTTACGCATAATGGCCGGAATAAGATCGGTATCATAATTATCCTGGGCAAAACCGATAAAAGAGGTTAGCAGTAAAAAATAAAGGGCACCTAAAAATTTCATCTGCTTTACTTTTTTAATAAAAATTCTGTCTTTTGATTCTGGATAATCCTGCTGTAAAATTCCTTTAAAAAAAGATAATCCTCTGGCTGGTAAATAGCGTTGTTGAACTGTAAAATCTGGCTCAACGATATTCTATCTTCTTCCAAATTGGTCTGCAATAAATATCTGCCGCCGGCATTGGGCAAAGCAATGGCCATATCTTTTGGTTTTTCTAACAATTGGTATTTCTCCGGTAAGGCAATATGAATGGTAATCCGCTCGTCTGATGCTGCACCTAAATCTACTGGATAGGTTCTTTCGTTCAGGTTAAAAGGGTTTTTCGATATCGGATTAATAAAGAAGGGACTAAAGTAAAACTGGTTATTATTAGACCCATCGTTAACCGTAAACTCTACCTCGTACTTTTCTGTCAATACATTTTCTACGCTGTCCAGATTAGAAATCTGGTGTTCCAGGATTTTGATTTTGGTTAAGCGTTCGTCCAATTTTTCTACATATTCATCAGCAGAGCTATAACGCAGAATGTCTTTTCGTTTATTGTAGGCGGCGTAACCCAAAGAATGTGTGGTAAGCGTGCCTAAAATCTTTCCATCGGTTGTCATTTTTCCGCTGAGGATGTAATTGGTAACCGTTTTTTGACTGGCTTTTAAATCGATCCAATACGATGGTTTTTTTAAATTGATTACCCTGCCTTGATCGTTTATACACCTAAGTGGCAACAAACCAAAGGGTAGAAGCGGTTCTGTAGCATCTAAAAGGTAACTTTTGTCGCCTATATTTACCTTGGCTACCAAATAATTAAAATCGCTGATTACCGGATACAGTTTATTTACCGTACCGTTATCACGTGTTGATAGGATAACCGCTTCGGCATCTAAATTTGCGGCAGAGAGCGCTGCAATTAAACTCAAATTTATATCTGCAACATTTCCCGATCTCGATTCGAGCGCTTTCTTAATGTTATCCTGCGCATATTTACCATAATAATTATCCCACTTGATCTGCTTTTTGATGTAATAAAAAATCGATTTTGCTTTTTCAAGATCATCGGTAGTGCCCTTTGTTATTTCGGGAATAAGATCTTTGAAAACATCCTTCCTTTTCATTTGCGAGCCTAGTGATTTATCTGACGTAAGTTCATAGTCTACATCTTTCCAGGTTTTGGTATAAGAAGTTTTGCCGCCGTTCAGGTTCTGAACATCCGAAAGTTCAAAATAAATAGCTGATTTAAAGTTGCTCGGCGCAGTCATATTATCCTCCTCAATAAAAGCGGGTATATTTTTCATGAGGTAAGTAATTTTCGAGCAATCTATTGCTGCACCCGATAAGCGCAAACATTCTTTGCTGAGTTCTACTTTTTGATCAGTTAATTTTTGGAAACCGCGCAAAGAAACGTTGTAGTTATAAATCCCTGGAATGTAGACCAGATATTCGCTGATTACCTTGGGGATATCGCCCTGAAATTCCCAGGTTTTGAAATTAAAAAGGTTGGGCGATTTTAAACGGTAACTGTATTCTATTACCGAACCTTCTTTAAGGTTTGGAAGGGTAAATTTGGTTAAACGGGTGTATTTCGATCGGTTTTCGGTAAAAACAGCCTTTTTATCCATTATGGTTTCTATAAAACTGTTCCCGATAAAATTAAAGGTAGAAGCCTTTAAATCGCTGATGGTTTCTTCCCGCGTATCGTCTTTATAGGTTGGAATAATGATATTCGCTTCTTTAAAGCCCTCTTTGTTGTAGATTTTGATTTTAACGTGGTGCTCAAAAATCAGCTCCAAACTGCCCGTATTGTCATCGCGCTGGATGGAAGCTGTACCAAACTCTTTTAGAACAACGGCATTGGCATTACTGTCTATTGTTTTTCTATCAAATTCATAGTCATCAAAAGTAATGGCACCGTAATTAAAGTTCTGGGCTTTAGTAGTTAAGGATAAGAAAAGTAAGAGTACTAAAATTAATGTATTTTTCATTTAGAGCGTATGTAAATTGCCGCAATTTAGTGGTACCGATCAATATTCTAAAATAATTTGAAAATTAAATTTATAATTAATTAAAGGGCTTTTACCTAACTAATGAAACCTTTTTAGCATTTTTGAAAAAAAAGAATTTGACATTCCGATCCCATATCTAATGTCGCCAATCTCACATCAAACGAAATGAAATTAAATTTAAAACGCCCTTTAGCATTTTTTGACCTAGAAGCTACTGGAATAAATGTTGGAGCCGATAGAATTGTAGAAATTGCAGTTTTAAAAGCTATGCCAGATGGTTCTGAAATTGTTAAAACCTGGCGTGTAAATCCCGAAATGCCAATCCCGTTGCAAACTTCATTAATACACGGTATTTATGATGAAGATATTGCAGATGCACCAACTTTTAAAACTTTGGCAGCAGAGATTGCCGAATTTATTGGCGAAAGCGACTTGGCAGGGTATAACTCAAATAAATTTGATATCCCGATGCTTTTAGAAGAATTTTTAAGGGCTGAAGTGGATTTTGATATGAAAGACCGCAAGTTTGTTGATGTGCAAAACATATTTCACCAAATGGAGCAGCGTACCTTAAAAGCAGCGTACAAATTTTATTGCCAGGAAGATCTGGTTAATGCGCACGCTGCAGAAGCCGATGTAATAGCCACATATAAGGTATTGCTTGGGCAGTTAGAAATGTACAAGGAAACAGAATTTGAAAATAAACAAGGTGTAAAGAGCGTTCCGGTTGTGAATGATGTAGATGCCCTGCACGTTTTTACCAATATTAATAAACCGGTAGATTTTGCCGGAAGATTGGTTTATAATGATGATGATGAAGTGTGCTTTAATTTTGGTAAACATAAGGGCAAAACGACCTTCCAGGTATTTTCTGTTGAGCCAAGTTATTATGCCTGGATGAAACAGGGCGATTTTCCGCTATACACCAAGAAAAAACTGGATGAGGAGTGGGCAAAATTTAACGCCAAAAAGAATGAGAACAAGACAGTGAGGCCTCAAAACAGTATCCCTGCAGCCCAGAAACCGCCATACCCGAAAAAACCTCAACCTAAACCAGAAAAACCAGCAGAACCCATTAATACCGATATGCTGGAACAACTGAAAATGAAGTTTGGTAAATAAATTTATTTGAACCACAGATAAAAAGGATAAACACAGATAGTTGTTTGATTTGGATAGGCTTAATTCTATAACGGAGAAAATAATTGGAGCAGCTTATATTGTTTCGAATACCCTAGGTTCAGGCTTTCTTGAAAAGGTTTATGAAAATGCCATGTTTTTAGAAATAGTAAAATCAAACTTTTCTGTAATTAAACAACAGCCCTTACCTGTTTTTTACGACAACCAAATTGTTGGTGAGTACTTTGCGGATCTAGTTGTTGAAGATGAGATTATAGTTGAAATTAAAGCGATAAAAGAATTAAATGAGGTTCATCAAGCACAGTTGATGAACTATTTAGTTGCCTGCAATAGAAGATGTGGATTGTTAATCAATTTTGGGAAACCGAGAGTTGAGATTAAGAGGATGATGAATGGCTATTAGCTTTGTGATAAAAATCTGTGTTGATCTGTGTTCATCTGTGGTTAAAAATTAAGCAATGAAATATATTAAAATAGTAAGCTTTTTATTGTGTGCCAGCGTTTATGCCAGTGCGCAAACAACCTTGCCAATTGAGCCTGTTTTTACCAAAACGTATCAAAAGGAAACCAGGAACATCAATGGAAAGCCAGGTAAAAATTACTGGCAAAATACATCCAAATACGATTTGGCGGTCGATTTTAATCCGGCTAGCCGGTTGTTAAAAGGTAAAGTACAGGTAACATATACCAACAATAGTCCTGATACTTTGAAAGAAATATGGTTTAAGCTTTATCCCAATCTTTATAAAAAGGGAATACCGAGAAAAGCGAAGTTTGCCGAATCTGATTTGGGAGAGGGTGTAGCGATATCACAGCTGGCTGCAAATGGAAAAAGCATTACCAATTTTAAAATAGACGGAACCAATATGACGGTTGATGTTACGGCGGTGCTGCCAGGTAAAACAATCTCTTTTTCTATCGATTATAGTTATACTTTAAATAAGGGATCACATATGCGTACCGGTCAAGTAGATGAGGGATCGCATTTTGTAGCGTATTTCTTTCCACGTATAGCCGTTTACGATGATGTAGATGGCTGGAATAAATTTCCATATACCGGAGCTGAAGAGTTTTACAATGATTTCGATCAGTTTAATGCATCCATTACAGTGCCTGGAGGTTTTGGTGTTTGGGCAACCGGCGACCTAAAAAATCCATCAGAAGTTTTTCAGAAAGACATCGTTTCTAGGCTGTTATCTGCTGAAAAAAATGATGCGGTCATAGATGTAATTACGGATAAAGATCTGGCTGACAAAAAGGTAACCCAGCCCAATGCTTTCAATACGTTTAAATTTGAAGCTAAAAATGTAACTGATTTTGTGTTTGCTTTGAGCGACCATTACCTCTGGAAATCGAGCAGCTTGGTGGTAGACCCTAAAACCAAAAGAAGAACCCGTGTTGATGCTGTTTTTAATCCAAAACATAAAGATTATTACGAGGTAATTGATTTTGCCCGCAAAACTGTACATGCCATGAGCTACAGTTTTCCGAAATGGCCATTTCCTTATAACCACGAAACGATATTTGATGGCCTGGACCAGATGGAATACCCAATGATGGTGAACGATAACCCGGTTGATAACCGCGTGGATGCCATTACCCTTACTGACCATGAAATTTTTCATACCATGTTCCCCTTTTACATGGGCATAAACGAAACCAAATATGGTTGGATGGATGAAGGCTGGGCTACCATTGGCGAGTGGTTAATCTCTCCGATGATAGATTCTACTATCGTAGATGAATATGGCGTTCAGCCAACGGCTTCATCTTCGGGTGGAAAAGACGATACACCGATTATGACATTAACCCCTGATTTGAAAGGATCTGGATCGTTTACCAATTCTTACCCAAAACCAGGTTTAGCTTATCTGTTTGTTAAGGATTATTTAGGCGATGAACTGTTTACCAAGGC
This sequence comes from Pedobacter sp. GSP4, assembly GCF_051857575.1. NCBI lineage: Bacteria > Pseudomonadati > Bacteroidota > Sphingobacteriia > Sphingobacteriales > Sphingobacteriaceae > Pedobacter > Pedobacter sp. GSP4. Next base: position 163,418 of record NZ_JBPZIR010000002.1, read on the forward strand.
TTTACATACCTATATTAGGAACTGGAACGGCAAACACCCAATGCCATACGACTTTTTTAATAGCATAAACGAAGGTAGCGGTAAAAATTTAAACTGGTTTTGGAAAGCCTGGTTTTTTGAAGGCGGCGTTACCGATATGGCCATAAAAGCAGTAGATAAAACTACAAACGGATACACCGTTACCATTGAAAACAAAGGAACCAAGCCTTTACCAATTGATTTAGCTTTAAATTATGATGATGGTACAACGTCGCATAACCACAGTACAATCGGTGTTTGGGAAAGTGGAAATAAGCAGGTTGCCATTGAGGTGAAAACCACCAAAAAATTGGCTAAAGTAGTGATGGGAAATCCGCATACGCCAGATAAGGTTAAAAGCGACAACAGTTTTTCTGTAAACTAATAGCCTGAGTCCTATTGATATTTTATTTGTAATGACAATTTTTAATCTTTTTGGCTAAGTCGATCGTCATGCTGAACTTGTTTTAGCATCTTTCCTGCCAGGATAGACCCTGAAATATATCCGATAGTTATCGGATCAGGGTGACGGCAGTAAACTAGAAAATCATCAATAATAAGTTATAACAGCAGATAATAATTGAACGAAGATTAATAAGATTTGAAAAGAGGATAGTAAGGTTTATTTATTATCCCTTCATCGCTAAAAATAGGGCAAAGGACGGCCTCTCTTAAAACTTTTTTAAGAGAGGCCTTTTTGTGGTTAACGTATATTTTGTTTTGGATTAACCTAATGCCATGGCTATAATCGGCCCATGTGTTAGTGTGTTTATTGTAAACGGGCTGAATTGCTTTTCCATCTAATTTGTGCCAGCCATAAATAACTACCCTCGGCGTTTTTTCTCCATAAATTTTATTCGAAATTATAACGTCTTTTTTGTTTCCAGCTGTCAATTCACCAGATTGACGGTTGAGGAATTTTAATTCAAACTGTTTCAATATAGAATCAGTATGTGCAATAAAAACGGGTACGGTTGTCATTGCTTTTGTGGGTGCTATCGGTTGCGGAGCCAGTTTAATTTTAGATTCGGCATAAATACGGTCGACCAAAAGTTTAGTAGGCAATAAACATTTGGTGAGATGGGCCACTTTTTGCGCCAAAATAGGCGTCATCGGTACATAGAAAAAGTCCTCGTTATTACCAATCGCCATGTAATCGGGGAGTACGTAATAACAGATAGCATAGGTTTGGCCATTATTGGTCCACCCGGTTTCGATTTTTACAAGCTTCCTCAAAAAATCGGGTACATTCCCATTTTTAATTTCTCTGAAAATGAGCTGCTCGCGATCCATCAAGCTTAAAGTACTATCGCTTATACTCAAGGCAAATGCTTTACCAGTTAATGCATTGGGTTTTCTTTTTTTTAGCTTAAGCACTTGAGCATTTACAGATGTGACCATTAGGAGCCACAAACAGATTGTAATTAATTTTCTCATTTATTGGGTTTCAGAAAATCGATATTCCGCTTTAAACCAGCATATTTAGTGCGTTTAACTGCCGATCCTTTAAAAACCTTTTTAAAAACATCATCTGTAATTTCTGTCAGGTCTTTTGAATTCAATTCAAGCAATCCGTTCTCCGCATTAAAAGCGCGCTCACTGTGGGGCTTGGAGAAACGGTTCCAGGGACAAACATCCTGACAGATGTCGCAGCCAAACATCCAATTGTCCATTTTATCTTTAAACTCATTCGGAATTTCATTTTTGAGTTCGATGGTCAGATAGGAGATACATTTAGTACCATCAACAATCTGCGGGGCAATTATGGCATCTGTAGGGCAGGCATCTAAACAGCGTGTGCAGCTTCCACAGTAATCAGCCTGATAGGGGTGATCGTAATCCAGTTCCAGGTCTATAATTAATTCGGCGAGAAAGAAAAATGATCCATTGGTTTTGCTGATGAGGTTAGAATTTTTGCCGATCCAGCCAATTCCTGATTTTTTGGCCCAAGCGCGGTCTAAAACCGGTGCCGAATCAACAAAGGCCCTTCCCGAAACTTCTCCAATATGTGTTTCGATAAAATGGGTCAGTTCTTTCAGCTTATCTTTGATCACCGTGTGGTAATCCTGGCCGTATGCATATTTAGAGATTTTTGGCGCATTAGGGTCTGCTTGTTTTTCTTCTGTGTAATAGTTTAAGGATAAGGAAATTACCGATTTAGCCCCATCAACCAATAAGCGTGGATCGAGGCGTTTATCAAAGTAGTTTTCCATGTACTTCATTTCGCCGTGGTGGTTTTGGGTTAACCATTTTTCGAGCCGGGGTGCTTCTTCCTCCAAAAATTCGGCTTTGGATATGCCACAGGCCAAAAAGCCCAAACGCAGTGCTTCATCTTTTATCAGTTGACTATATTTTGCAGAATTGTTGTACACCAGTTTGCAAAGATAAGGCTTCTATTTAAAACATTTTCACTAATAGGTTGTTCTAAATACAGAAACTAAATTAATTAATTATCGTTCTTCAACATCGAATTTGATTTGAAAAGAGAAGACATTAACGTATAAAATAATGGAAAATATAGATCCAAAACATACGGAAACAGGAGCAGCTCCTAAACCTATTGAAAAAGATTATGAAAGTCATAAACAAGATCCAGGGCCCGCAAAACCTGCCGTTACTGAAAAAGATGAGAATGGTGCAGGGCAGGCGCTGAAATGGATTTTACCAATTCTTATTATCATTGGCCTCATCGTATGGTTTGCCATGAGAAAATAATTAGCTTTAGATTTGAATGAAAGATGCCGGTTAGTGATGTGACCGGCATTTTCTTTTTAACGCTATTTTAACAGTTTAACCTGATAGAGGTCGTTTCTTCGGTCTTTTAAAACCTTTACCGTACCGTAATGGTGCAACTCATCTAATAAATGTAAATCAACATCAACCACTAAAACCATTTCGGTATTAGGCGTGGCTTCGGCTTTTATCGCATTGGTAGGAAATGCAAAATCAGAAGGGGTAAAAACCGCCGATTGTGCAAACTGGATATCCATATTATTTACTTTGGGTAAATTACCCACACAGCCCGCAATGGCCACATAACATTCATTTTCTATAGCCCTGGCCTGTGCGCAATGGCGAACACGCGTATAACCATTCTGGGTGTCGGTTAAAAAGGGTACAAATAAAATCTGCATGCCCTGATCTGCATAAATACGGCTTAATTCAGGAAATTCTACATCGTAGCAGATCAAAATGCCCACTTTACCACAATCGGTATCAAAAACCTGTACCTTATCCCCACCAATCATTCCATAATACTTTTGCTCGTTCGGTGTGATGTGTATTTTTCGGTATTCATCTATTTTACCGGTGCGGTGGCAAAGGTAAGTGGCGTTATAAAGTTTGCCATCGTCCAGTAGGGGCATGCTGCCCGTAATGATGTTTACGTTGTAGCTCAAGGCATATTCGTGCATTTTTTGAACAATCTCTTCCGTTTTTTCTGCAAGCTTGCGCATGGCTTCAATTTCTGGCAGGTTGTTGTATGGTTGGAGCAAAGGCGTATTAAACAGTTCGGGAAACATGATGAAATCTGATTTATAGCCGCTTACTGCATCAACAAAAAACTCTACCTGTTCGTAAAACGATTCCATATCCGGGAATAAACGCATTTGCCACTGCACTAAGCCCAATCGGATGGTCATGGCAGAACGCGCTGAGGCATCTACACCTTGATAATAAATATTGTTCCACTCAATAAGCGTGGCATATTCTTTAGATTCTTTATCGCCTGGGAGGTAATTTTTAAGCACTTTCCTTACGTGAAAATCGTTAGAGATCTGGAAAGTAAGCGTTGGATCGTAAATTTCTTTTGCTTTTACTTTATCGATGTACTGCCTCGGACTCAGTTCTTGAGCATAAGTATGATATCCCGGAATTCTTCCCCCGGCAATTATGCTTTTAAGGTTTAAACTTTCGCACAGCTCTTTTCTCGCTTCGTATAATCTTCTGCCTAAGCGGAGTCCGCGGTATTCGGGGTGAACAAAGATTTCAATTCCATAAAGGGTATCTCCATTTGGATTGTGGGTAGAGAAAGAATAATCGCCGGTAATTAATTTATAAGTATGCCGATCTCCATATTCATCGTAATCTACTATAATGGCAAGCGAACAGGCCACCACTTTATCATCAACAGCGATGCAGAGTTGCCCTTCAGGGAAAATATTTAAAAGTTTTGCAATGCTCGATTTTGGCCAGATGGAACCGCCCATGCTATCATAAGCTTGCAGCATAGATTCTTTAAGGTCTGCGTAATCTTCGAGCGTTAGTTTACGTAATTCGATATTCATAATCTGTTTGATTTTTCTATATGATGAACACCAAAAGGCTTCAAATGTTCATATAGATTTTCTTTTTCCTCAGATTACGGATAGCGGGGATAGGTATTGTGTAGAATCTTTAGAGTAACCGTCATTTCAACTGGACCTGATAGTTGTCGGGTGCAATGAAGTGCTCAGCGAAGCTAATCTGTCTCGATATAGATCTCTCCATTCCACTGCGTTCCATACGATAGCTATCGGATCGAGATGACGTCTGAATTTTTACGTGCTAAAAATTATACTGATTATCAGTTGTTTATATGGACGTCATTTCGGCCGAAGTGGAGAAATCCGAAGCAGCTGAATTAGCTTTCTCTCCCGGAATATTCAGGGCTGTGCTCCGTTCGAAATGACGCATTGGGTTATTTTAAAACAACTTACCGGTTTGCCCTGGAAAGATCTTCTTTAAATGTTTATAGGCGGCTTCTGTTACCTCTCTGCCGCGTGAAGTACGCATAATATATCCTTCCTGAATCAAGAAAGGTTCGTAAACCTCCTCAATTGTTCCTTCATCTTCGCCAACAGCTGTGGCAATGGTTTTCAGACCTACAGGTCCGCCCTTAAATTTGTCGATAATGGTCACCAAGATTCTATTGTCCATTTCATCTAAGCCATGTTCATCAACATTTAAGGCATCTAAAGCATATCGGGCAATTTCGGTATCGATGTTGCCGTTCCCTTTAATCTGGGCAAAATCTCTTGTTCTACGTAAAAGCGCATTGGCAATACGGGGTGTACCACGGCTACGTCGGGCAATTTCGTATGCGCCTTCATCGCTTATGGGCGTTTTTAATATTTCTGATGAACGCAAAACAATAGTGGTGAGCAACTTTGCATCATAATAAGCCAAACGTGCATTTATACCGAAACGGGCGCGCAATGGAGCAGTTAATAAACCAGAGCGCGTGGTTGCCCCAACTAAGGTGAAAGGATTGAGCGAAATTTGTACCGAACGGGCATTTGGCCCTGTTTCGAGCATAATATCGATCTTGAAATCTTCCATGGCTGAGTATAAATATTCCTCAACCAATGGAGATAATCGGTGTATTTCGTCAATAAAAAGAATATCGCCTTCATCCAAACCCGTTAACAATCCCGCTAAATCGCCTGGTTTATCCAAAACCGGTCCTGAGGTTACCTTAATACCGGTAGCCATTTCGTTGGCAATAATATGAGAGAGGGTGGTTTTACCTAAGCCCGGAGGACCATGTAGCAGAACATGATCTAAGGCTTCGCCGCGAAGTTTTGCTGCCTGAACAAAAATTTTCAGGTTTTCCATCACTTTTTCCTGCCCGGTAAAATCTTCAAAAGCCTGTGGCCTTAAAACCCTTTCAATATCACGATCGGTTGGGGTTAGGTTGCTTGCTTCTGGATCAAGATTCTCATTCATACAGCAAATATAAAATTAAATGCTAAAAAAATTAGGATTTTTTAAATTTATCCGAAACGATCAGTTCTTTCGATCCAGTTGTGTAGTGATAAAAGCCTTCGCCGGTTTTAGCGCCTTTTTTACCGGCTGCAACCATGTTTACCAATAACGGACATGGGGCATATTTGGGATTGCCGAAACCATCATGCAATACCTTTAATATGGCCAAACAAACATCGAGACCAATAAAATCGGCCAATTGTAGTGGACCCATTGGGTGTGCCATGCCAAGTTTCATTACCGTATCTATTTCATAAACGCCGGCAACACCTTCGTACAAGGTATAAATGGCTTCATTAATCATGGGCATTAAAATTCGGTTGGCCACAAAACCGGGATAATCATTTACCTCTACCGGAACTTTCTCTAAATTTTGCGAAAGCGACATGATGATGTTTGTAGTTTCATCACTTGTAGCATAACCACGTATTACCTCTACCAATTTCATTACTGGAACGGGATTCATAAAATGCATACCAATTACCTTATCGCCACGTTTGGTTACAGCAGCAATTTGCGTAATGGAAATAGATGAAGTATTAGAAGCCAGAATAGCATGCGCTGGTGCATATTGATCTAAATCTTTAAAGATTTTTAATTTCAGCTCTACATTTTCTGTAGCGGCCTCCACAATTAGGTCTGCATTTTTTACGCCTTCCTCAATGGTAGTAAAAGTAGTTATGTTTTGAAGTGTAACCGCTTTTTGTTCGATGGTTAAGGTACCTTTGCTTACCTGCCTGTCGAGGTTTTTACCTATGGTTGCTAATGCCTTATCTAGGGCAGGCTGGTTAATATCAATGAGGTTTACCTGGTAATTAAACTGGGCAAAAGTATGGGCAATGCCATTTCCCATGGTACCAGATCCAATAACTGCAATTTGTTTCATGTTTAAAAAGGATTTACAACAGCGAATTTAATTATTTACCGCAGAGTAAGCGCAATGTTTTACTGATTGTAATAAAGTACATTTTTAGGGGTTTGGTAATGGTTTTTTACCCATTTTTTTTGTGTTTTGTCGGTTTTGGATGATGCTTTAGTGTCGTTGAGCAAAGTTATTTGGTTTTTGTTTGAGAAATATGATTAAGGGGGCTTTTTTTTGCTATTAAAAGTTTTGTGACTGACTCAAATTTTAGCTTCTTAACAAAATATTGCGGTTTTTTTGCTAAAAAATGTCATTTAACAATGTTAAAATGATTTATCGATACAAAATATAGTTCTATCGGTTCTTAATATTTTAGTTGTTCCCTTTCTTCTTTATTAGTGGCTGAATTATTAATCGCTGCAATTGTTCGCAACAGACCGGAATACCGCTCATTTTTCCGGATACAGTGAAAATTAAACTAATCATTTTTCAGGTTTCATTTGAACAGGCCATTTGGGTTTGTTGTGGTTCTTGCTACGATTGGTTTTTCAAACACATTATTAACTTATTAAACTAAAAATGTAAATGAAAAGAAAACTACTAAAGTGTTTGGTGTTCTTTATTGTTTTGCTCGTAACAAAAGTTTCTGCGCAAGAGAGAACGGTTACCGGGGTGGTATCGGCCAAAGAAGATGGCCTGCCAATTCCGGGGGTGAGTGTTAAAGTGAAGGGAACAAACAATGGCGTCACCACTGGCGCCAACGGTGCCTACAGCATCAAAGTGCCTTCTGGCAGTCAGGCGTTGGTGTATACTTTTATCGGTTACAAAACAAGAGAACAGAATGTAAATGCCCGTAACATTGATGTTGTACTCGAATCGGATGTAAATACATTGGATGAAGTTGTAGTAGCGGCCGGCGGTATTAAAAGAACCGCACGTGAGCAGGGATATGCCTCTACAAGGATAGATGGCGAATCGCTAACTGCAGGTAAATCGCCAACTATAGCAGGGGGCTTAGTGGGTAAAGTGCCAGGTTTGCAGATTAATGCCGTAGGTAGTGGCGTTAACCCAAGCTACCGATTGGTGCTAAGGGGAAACCGTTCTATTACGGGTAATAACCAAGCACTAATAGTATTGGATGGTGCTGTTGTACCAAATGCTATTTTAGGCAATTTAAATCCTGATGATATAGACGATATTACGGTATTAAACGGTGCCAGTGGCGCGGCTCTGTATGGTTCGGATGCCTCAAACGGTGCATTAATTATCACGACCAAAAAAGGTAAAGTAGGTACGCCGGTAATTAAACTATCCAACACCACGGTTTTGGAGCAGGTTAGCTTTTACCCACTGTTGCAGAATAGCTTTGGATCGGGCTCAACATCAGGTGCACAGGTTTACGAAGCCATTGAAAACCAACAGTACGGACCAGCTTTTGATGGAACAACCAGACCAATTGGACGTGTAACCGAAAGCGGTGCACAACAATATGCTACTTATTCGGCTACAGATGATAAATACAATTTCTGGAATACAGGTGTATCAAACCAGACCGATTTTTCAATTTCTGCGGCAGATGAGAAGTCTTCATCTTATTTATCTGCACAATATTTAGATGGTTCTGGCACTACACCAAAAGATCAGTATACCCGGGCAGCGATAAGATTTAACGGGACAAGGAACTTTACAAAAAGATTTACCGCAAATTATAATGCCAGCTACACCCAGAACAAGTACGACATTACCAGTGCAACTTCTACCGTGTACAATAATCTTTTAAATACACCGGCTCAGATTCCATTGCTGCAGTATTCGAATTGGCAGGATGCAAGTGGCTGGGGCAATCCGGATAATTATTATAACGATTATTACGAAAACCCTTATTGGGCAATAGATAATTACAGGCAAAATACCACAAACGATTATTTAACTGGATTGCTGGAGTTAAAATACAAAGCTGCCGATTGGTTGGATTTTACCTACAGGGCTGCCATTACCAACCGTTATTATAAAAACAAAAACAGTACTGCCGGCTATACCTATACCCAGTATACGCTAGATCATTCGGCCAAAACAAACGAAAGCAGTGGTGTAAGTGATGAGATGCTGAACACAAGCAATTTCAGCACTGATTTTTTTGCCAACATTAAAAAAGATGTAAAGGATTTTTCTTTCAATGCCTTGATCGGAACATCATTAAAAAGTTATACCTATAAATACCTTAACGCATCGGGCAGTGGCTTACAGGTTGATGAGCTGTATAACCTGGGTAATATTACAGGAACACCATCGGCAGGCGAAACCAATTACAATACCCGCCAGTACGGTTTATGGGCCGATGTAACGGTGGGTTACAAAAAATACCTGTATCTGCATTTAACCGGTAGAAACGATTGGGTTTCTGTTTTGGCACCCGCAAACAGATCTTTTTTCTATCCAGCCGCTGATTTATCTTTTATTCCGACTGATGCCTTTAGCTTTCTAAAAAACAACAAAGTGCTCGATTACATGAAGATTAGGGCCGGTGTTTCAAAAGTAGGTAACGTAAACGTGGGCAATACCACAAACGGTGGTGCCTATTCGCTGCAATCTACCTTCGATTCGCAAACTGGATATGGTTATGGCACCGGTTATACACCAAACAGCACGTTGGTTTCGAATAACCTAAAGCCCGAAATTACAACTGGTTATGAAGGAGGTGTAGATTTTAGGTTGTTTAAAGGCTTGGTAGATGGAACGGTAACGTATTACAACACCAGCTCAACAGGCCAGGCCATTACCGCCGGTGTTCCGGTTACTACGGGATATAGCTATTATCTCTTAAATACAGGAGAATTAACCAATAAGGGCTGGGAAACTGCTTTGCACTTTACACCGATCAGAAAAGGAGATTGGAAACTAACCGTAGGTGGTAATTATACTTATAACGACAATAAACTGGTTTCCCTATCCAACGATTTAACACGTATTGGGGTGAGCAACAGTTCAACTATTTTTGGTCAGGTGGGTGCGGTGTACCCGGTGATCATAGGTTCTGATTACATCCGCGATGCTGAAGGAAGGGTAGTGGTTGATAAAAATACAGGCTATCCGGTAGGTACCACCACAGGTAATATTTTGGGTAATACCATCCCTAAAAACCGATTGGGCTTAGATTTTCAGCTTTCTTATAAAGGCCTAACCTTCTCTGGTTTGTTCGAATACAGATCCAATTATGTGCAATACAGTACCGCTGGTTCTACTTACGATTTCTCCGGATCATCGGCAAGGAGCGCATACTACAATAGAGAGAAATTTATCTTTCCAAACTCCTCTTATTACGATGCGGCAAGTGGCAGTTATGTGGCCAACAACAGTGTTACCGTATCAGATGGTGGCGCAGGTTTCTGGACCAGCAGCAGTTTGTATTCTGGCGTAACCAGTAACTATGTTTACTCGGGCAATTACTGGAAATTAAGGGAGCTGGCCTTGGCCTACAAGCTTCCATCATCCGTACTGCGTAACGTGAAATTTATTAAATCGGCTACCATTAGCGCCCAGGGCCGTAACCTGTTTATCTGGATGCCAAAATCGAACGAATATGCCGACCCGGATTATAGCAATAACGGATCTGATAGCAATGCCGTTGGTATTACCTCGCTATCGCAAACACCGCCTACTAGATACTATGGTGGAACTATATCATTAACTTTTTAATGCCCATACACATGAAAAGATTTTTAAAATTAATGGTCCTTTTAACCATTGTTTTTGCCGCGCCAAGCTGTAAAAAAGGTTATCTGGATATCAACGAAAATACCAATGCAGCCACTTCTTCTTCGCCCGAACTGGTTTTGCCTGCTGTTTTAAACAATACGGCTTCAAACTTTATTACTTATTTCAATTACGGGGCATGGTTGGCCGGCTATCAGGCCAATGCGGGCGGTTATTCTTTCTCGGGTTCTACCTATTTTACCTACAACTGGAATTCGGGAACAAATAACGGTTTGTTTAACAGTGCGTTTTCTGACTTAAGAAGCTATCAGTATATCATTACCTCAACGGCCAGTGTAAATAAATACGTTCTGTTTAATGCTGTAGCCAGGATTATGAAATCTTATTACTATCAGATTTTGGTAGATGAGTATGGAAATGTTCCTTATACCGAAGGATTGGCAGGTGTTGATAATCTTACACCACATTATGATGATGCTGCTACGGTTTACAAATCGCTTGTAAGCGAAATAGATGCTGCCATTGTGCAGCTTAAAGCCAACGGAACCAGCACTGTTGTAACTGCTTTAGGTTCGGCTGATGTGGTATTTGGTGGCGATGTAACCAAATGGATCCAGTTTGCCAACAACATTAAACTGCGCATTTTAACAAGGGCGCAAGATGGTCCTTTAGCTTCTTTTGCTACAACAGCATTTGGCACTTTCTCTTCTGAAGGGTTTTTAACCGAAGATGTACTCATTAATCCAGGATATGTAAGTACAAGCGCGCGTCAAAATCCACTTTGGAACACGTACCACTCAACCTATACCGGTAGTAACGGAAGCTATGCAGCTCAGCAGATCCCAACCAGGTGGATATTTTCATTTTATAATGGCACAAAGTTAACCGATGGTACCCGTGGGGCTTTGATCTACAAAAATTACGCAGCCGGTACCACACCAATCAATCAGTTGGGTAACGAAACCAATGTTTCATCGTGGATTTCGGGCTATCCAGCTTGGTATATTGGTAATGCAACGGGTTTAAATGCGCCAACTGTTCAAGGTATCCTGAAAAGCCGTGTAATGGGCCAATTAATTATGCCAGCGGCCGAAACCTATTTTCTACTTGCCGAAGCGGCATTAAAGGGTCATGCTTTAGCTGGCGATGCAGCCACCAATTTCGACAACGGAATCAAGGCTTCATACAATTATCTGCAGAAATCGGGTACCACAACAACAGCTGCAACCCCTGCGGTTTTAGATGCTTACCTAAACACCTATAAAGCTGCAAATGCCACCAGTTATCTGGTGAATTATGGTTTAACTACAACGGCAGCGCAACGGTTGGAAGCCATTATCACACAGAAATACATCGCCTTAAACTTTGTTAATGGCTACGAGGCCTGGCAGGAATATAAAAGGACTGGTTACCCGGCCATTAGCGGTACGGCTGCAACAACAACATTCGCATCCTTACAATCGTCGGCTACAACGACCGATCGCTTACCTGTACGTAACCTTTACCCAACAACTGAATATAATTTAAATCCAAATGTACCTACAGGTTTGAACGTGTACACTTCGAAGGTTTTTTGGGATGTTAACACCAACTAAGTTTTAGATAAAGAAAATGAATATGAAAAATTATAGAAAAATATATTTCGCACTGTTGGCATTCAGTATAGGATTTTCATCCTGCACCAAAGAGAATGGAATTTATACCGAAAATGGCTCAACAGGCATCGTCGAACTGGCAGATTTGCCTTCGAGAACGAGCTCAACGGCCTATTCCGTTGTAACCAAATCATTTGATGCGGCGGCATCTATCGATTTTCCTGTTACGGTAAACTACACAGGGGTAGATGGTGCACCAGAAGATGTAAGTGTGGTTTTAGCTTTCGATGATGTTGCAGTAAGCACCATGAGCAGCACTTATACGGTATTGCCATCCACGTTATATACTGTGCCAAACTATACGGTAACCATTCCGAAAGGATCAAAAACAGCCACATTCCACATAACCTTAAATACTGCTGCTTTTCATTTCAGCAAAACCTATGCCTTGGGCATTAAAATCAAATCTTCATCGGCAGGCACAATCAGCAGCAATTATGGTACCGGTGTATTTGTAATTGTGGCCAAGAATAAATACGATGGGGTGTATACAGTAACTTCTACAAGCGCTATGGTTGATGCAACATCAAGCACTTTAACAGGTTATTACCCGATGACACAGGAGCTGAGAACAACTGGCGCAACTTCGGTTGTAGAATACGATGGTTATTTATACGCCAATAATTATTACCATCCGATAAAAAGCGGAACATCAACCTCTGCATACGGAAATTTTGCGCCAATTTTTACGATGGATGCAAATGGAAATGTAACCAGCGTTACCAATTATTACGGTCAGGGCACCAACTCATCGGTAAGGGCTGCGAAGCTTAACCCGGCAGGCGTTAACAAATTTACGGTTTCGGGTACCACGAAAGTTTTGGAAGTAAGCTACATCATGACACAATCTGGTGGGGATAGGACATTCTTTTATGAAAAATGGACCTATACGAAAGCAAGATAAAAGCTTTTAAATACAAGTAAATTATTGCCATAAATTTTCGCCATTCTCAAACTAAATTGAGAATGGCGTTTTTGTGTTTATGCTAATCATTTATATTGAATTTTTAGTTGCTTTATTGCTATTTAAAATGCTGATTAACAAAAATATATAGTTAAATTTTGTTAAATGAAATGTTAAATTTTAGACGCTGTTTTTTGATCGATACAAAGCAATTATTCGTCGGTACATGTTTTATTTTGAGCCATTTTTTAAAGACTTTTGATGTATCAGAAAAACAAAATAGCAATTGGATTGCTTATAAAAAGATGAAAATTTCCGTCTGCATTTGAAAAATGAAGACGTTTAAATAAAGGTACTTCCTAGTAAATTTAGGTTAGTTAATGATTAGTTAAAATAGAGATCTTGCTGGATAGCCGATCTCTATTTGTGTTTTAATGGTATCTCACTTCCGATTACGGACTGTTGGCTTTACACTTACTAAGGTGCCAATCTGTTTTTAATCCAGCTGCCTTTAACCTTTTCAAAGTTAATTCTATCGTGCAACCTGCTGGTTCTTCCTTGCCAAAATTCTATCCGGGTAGGCTTTACCAAATAACCGCCCCAATGTGCAGGCTTGGCAATAGCTTTATCCTGGTTTTTCGATTTAAATTCTTCTACTTTTTGTTCTAAAAATTCCCTGTTTGGTATAATCTGGCTTTGTGGCGAAGCAATGGCACCAATCTGGCTTTCAACCGGACGGGTATTAAAATAAGCTTCAGAAGTTTCTTTATCTAATTTTTCTACCGTACCCTCAATCCGCACCTGTCTTTCAAGCTCTGGCCAGTGAAAAACAAGGCAGGCAAAAGGATTTCTTTTTAACTCTTTGCCTTTGGCGCTTAAATAATTGGTATAAAACCTAAAGCCTTCTTCATCTACTCCTTTAAGTAAAACTATCCGGGCATCAGGCCTTCCCGATTTATCTGCCGTAGCCAGAGTCATTACATTTGGCTCGTATATTTTAGCTTCGACGGCGTGTTCAAACCATTTTTTGAACTGGTTTATCGGGTCATTATCAACGTCAGATTCGTCTAGTGATGCACTTTTGTAATCTTGGCGCAGGTTTTGTAGAAATTCATTTGTAACTTGCATTTAACAAAAATAGGCATCTTTTACGGTGTAACAAACGATTATCATCATGCTGAACAATATAAAACCAAAAACAGGCCGATTGCTCATCTCAGAACCTTTTATGGCCGATCCAAACTTTAAAAGATCTGTGGTATTGTTAACCGAACATGGCGAAGACGGAACTGTAGGTTATATATTGAACCAAGTAGGCAATCTTATCCTGAACGATGTGATACAGGATTTATGGGAAGCAAAGAACTACATTTATTTTGGTGGACCAGTAGCGGCCGATACGCTGCACTTTATTCACCGTTGTTATGATAAACTGCAAAGTGGCGAACCCATTGGAAACGGATTGTATTGGGGAGGGAATTTTGAAACACTTAAAATCCTTTTAAATACAAATGCGATAAATGCAGATGAAGTTAAGTTCTTTATGGGGTATTCTGGTTGGGATAATGGACAGCTCGACCGCGAAATAGAGCAGAATGCCTGGATGGTGAGCGATAACTTTAACCCAGATTTAATTTTTGGCAACGATGATGAAAAACTCTGGCGGGATGTGATTGTAAACTTAGGGCCTAAATATGCGCATATTAGTAATTTCCCTGCTGATCCGAGTTTGAACTGATCAGTTCAGAGATGTGAATCTATTTAATCTCTAGTTCATCAATAATCAATTTAATTTGTACAGCTAATTCAGGAATATCAGTAACGATAACATCCCAAACAATATCATAATCAATACCAAAATAATGATGAATAATCCTATTTCTCAAATCGGACATTTCTCTCCAAGGCACTAAAGGGTAATTTGTTTTTATATCAGGATCTATTTTCGAGCTTGCTTCACCAATGATTTCTAAGCTCCTACAAATAGCTTTTGATAATCTTTCGTCATTAATAAAGTCTTCGTAAGTATTCGCATTGCGCTCTTTAAGCAGGTACTCGCACTCTTGTAGGATATGTTTTAAAAACTCAACTTGAGAAAGAAACATATTCAACAGATTTTAAAATATGCGGTCCAATGAAGGGGCTTAAAGATTGTTTGGTTATTAAATCAACCTTTCTATTAAATAGGCTTTCTAGGAAATAATTTAGCGACATAAAATTTTTAAAGGTTTTGTTTTCCTTTTTAAGGTCTACAAGTAAATCTATGTCGCTATTTGAATTTGCGTTATTTGATAAGAAAGAACCGAAAAGCCCAATTTCCTTAACGCCAAAACGCAATAAATCTTTTTGATTAGATTGAAGTTGCTGGATAATTTCGTTTTTTGTAATCAGCTTTTCCATTCAATAAAAATAAGTAAATAAAATTAAATTATTTATGGTTAGATTTCCTGTGCTTATTTCTTTGAATGTAACTAAGATTTACATCTCAGCAGCACTTTCCTCAACTTTTCTTCTCAACTCATCTTTATAGGCCTGCATTTTAACCGTTAAAGCTTCATCAGCTGTAGCTAAAATCTGTGTAGCCAATAAACCTGCGTTTTTTGCCGCATTTAAAGCTACCGTAGCTACAGGAATGCCATTTGGCATCTGTAAAATAGATAAAATACTGTCCCAGCCATCAATAGAGTTTGACGATTTTACAGGAACGCCGATTACCGGCAAAGTAGTAATAGAAGCCACCATGCCTGGTAAGTGGGCAGCACCACCGGCACCGGCAATAATTACCTTTAAGCCGCGGCCTTGTGCTTCTTTAGCATAATTGAACATACGTTCAGGTGTTCTGTGGGCAGAAACTACCGTAATTTCGTAAGCGATTCCAAATTCTTTTAACACATCGGCAGCATCCTGCATAACAGGCAAATCTGATTTGCTTCCCATGATAATCCCAACCAATGCCGAACCTGAATTTTCTTGACTCATATTTTATTCTGTTTATTTTTTTATAATGATGTGCTAAACGGATGCTTATGCAATTACTTTTAATGTTTTTTGTACGTAACGTGCTTTTTCAATGGCTTTTTCCCTATCAATATCCACAATGGTAACGTGGCCCATTTTGCGGAAGGGCTTGGTGTATTTTTTGCCATAAAGGTGAACAAAAACACCATCAATGGCCAGTGTTTTTTCTAAATTCTCGTACTTCGCAATACCTTCGTAACCTTTTTCGCCGAGTAAGTTAATCATAATGGCATTGGTTATGCTGCTGGTATCGCCAAGTGGTAAATTATAAATAGAACGCAAATGCTGCTCAAACTGCGAAACGTAATTGCCCTCAATAGTTTGGTGGCCACTGTTATGCGGACGTGGTGCTACCTCGTTTACCAACAGTTCGCCATCTTTGCAAACAAACATTTCAACGGCTAAAATACCGGTAATGTTCATGGCCGAAGCAATATTTTTGGCAATGTTTTCGGCTTTCTGTTGCAGGCTTTCGGCAAAAGTTGAAGGAGAAATCAAGAATTCTACCAAATTGGCTTCCGGGTTGAATTCCATTTCCACCATCGGAAAAGTTTTCACATCTCCATTGGCATTGCGCGCCACAATTACGGCAACTTCCTTATCAAAATCAACTAGTTTCTCGATAATGCATGGCGCATCAAAAGCTTTGTCTAAATCGGCAGCACTGTTTATTTTCATTACGCCCTTGCCGTCGTAACCATCTTTTCTCAGTTTTAAAATGTATGGAAAGTGGAAATGACTGTTTACCATATCCTCTTTGGTATTTACAATCTGGAAAGGAGAGGTAGGGATATCGTTCTCTTTAAAAAACTGTTTTTGTACACCCTTATCCTGTATCAATCGGATTACCCTCGATTGTGGAAATACCTTTTTACCTTCTTTTTCGAGCTGCTCAAGTGCATCAATATTTACTTTTTCAATTTCTATGGTTATGATATCGGCTTTCTTTCCAAAGTTATAAACCGTATCAAAATCAGTTATAGAACCATTTTCAAAGTAATTTGCAATATGTTTACATGGAGCATCTGGATCAGGATCTAAAACTAATGAAGTAACATTGTAGTTAATGGCTTGTTGGATGAGCATTCTGCCCAATTGTCCGCCGCCTAAAATACCTAATTTTAATTCGCTTATCTGTTTTGCCATGAGGGGTTGAAAATTATGCTAATTTTGCACAAAAGTAACAATATTTAGATTTATTGATGGATGCAGATGCGATAATTATTGGGGCGGGTGCCTGTGGGTTGATGTGCGCAGTACAAGCTGGCTATTTGGGCAAGAAAGTAATCGTACTCGAAAAAAACGAAAAACCGGGCGCCAAGATCCTGATTTCGGGCGGTGGACGCTGTAATTTCACCAATCAATTCGCATCAGCTGAGCAATTTATATCGGCAAATCCACATTTTATAAAATCTGCTTTTACCCAATGGACCGTTGATGACACCATCAGTTTTTTTGAAACCTATGGCATTCAGGGCAAGGAAAAAACATTAGGACAGTTATTCCCAGATGATAAAAATGCCAAAGATGTAGTTGAAGTTTTTACCTCGATATGTAGCGATTTTGGTCAGGAAATTAGGTGTAATACCGATGTTAAAGACATTGAATTGTTAACAGAAGGCTTTAAAGTAAGCTACGAGAAAAATGGCAAAACAGTTGTATTAAGGGCCGAAAAGCTTGTTATTGCCACCGGCGGACTTCCAATACCTAAAATGGGTGCTACCGATTTTGCACTGCGCTTTGCCAGAAAACACCAATTAAAAATTGTAGAAACTGCACCTGCATTAGTACCATTAACCATTACGGGCAAGGATGAGGAGTGGTTTGCACAGCTTTCGGGCAATTCTGTTTTTTGCGAAGTGAGCAATGATGAAATTTCTTTCGAAGAAAATATTCTTTTTACACATTGGGGCTTAAGTGGGCCTGCTATTTTGCAGATCTCGTCTTTTTGGAGAAGGGGCGAAACAGTGAACCTCAACTTGTTGCCCCATCAAGATATTGTTTCAGTTTTGGACGAAGAGCGGAAAACAAATGGCAAAACATTATTATCTACCCTGTTAAACCGGATTTATACCAAAAAGTTTACCGATGCTTTAGGGAAGTTTTTGCCTTTAACCAAGCCGGTTGCCGCCTTAACCAAAGCAGAAATCGATTTGATTGATCAGACCATTCACCACTTTAAAGTTAAGCCTGCGGGCGATAAAGGCTATGATAAGGCAGAAGTGATGCGCGGTGGGATTGATACCAACGAAGTATCTTCCAAAACGCTCGAATGTAAGAAGATTCCAAACCTGTTTTTTGGTGGCGAATGCTTGGATGTAACAGGCTGGTTGGGCGGTTATAATTTTCA
Source organism: Pedobacter sp. GSP4 (assembly GCF_051857575.1). Taxonomy (NCBI): domain Bacteria; kingdom Pseudomonadati; phylum Bacteroidota; class Sphingobacteriia; order Sphingobacteriales; family Sphingobacteriaceae; genus Pedobacter; species Pedobacter sp. GSP4. The sequence continues at coordinate 181,684 of NZ_JBPZIR010000002.1, forward strand.
GTGGGCCTGGGCCAGTGGTTTTGTAATTTCGCAAAATTTGTAGAGAAAATTTAGTAAATTTGGGTTACTATGGAATCTTTAAAAGATATTATCTCGACAAATGCCGACATTTTGGGCGGTTTACCTGTTTTTTCAGGGACTAGAGTTCCAGTTGAAACCCTATTTTTCCACGTAGAAAAAGGAATTACCATTGATGAGTTTTTAGAAGATTTCCCAAGTGTATCTAAAAAACAGGTAATAAGTGTACTAGAAGTTGCAAATAAATTAATAACCTCCGATCATATAGATAAGATATATGAAATTGCTTCTTGATGAAAATCTTCCAAAAAGATTAAAACAGCACTTGGAGAAGCATGAGGTTTACACTGTTCGCGATATGGGGTGGAATGGTGTTAAGAATGGCGAATTACTTAAGTTAATGATTGCTGACGAATTTCACGTATTGATTACTTTTGACAAGAATCTTCAGTTTCAACAGAATTTTGCAAAATACACACTACCCATAATTGTTTTAAATGCCTTTGATAATACTTATTTAACTTTGGTAGAATTTGTCCCTCAAATATTATTGTTGTTAAAATCCAATCTTAAGGCTGGCGCTAATATCATCACTTACAAATAAACATTTGGCATTATTTCCCAGGCCCATGGTTTTTTAAAGGTTTTGAAAGTTCTAAGTTGATTAAAAAACAATACCTCACTTGTTTTACGGTTGGCAATATCCCGACGGTGCAGGTTACCGTAGGTAGTAAATAACTGGCGTGTGTTAAAATCATATATCCTTTCGGTCATATCGCCATTGGTTTGGTTGTAATACAGGTTAACCGCGCTGGTTAAAAACCAATCTTTGTTTTCGAATTTAAAAGTATAACCCAGTTCCCAACGCCATTCTGAACCACCTTGAAAACGAAGGTATAATTGTTGGTCTTTAATGGCAATCTGCTGTAAAGGATCACCCATTTTTCCACCTTCTTCCGAACGTAAAATAAAATCGTTGTTCTGTGTAGATAACTGGTAGACACCACTTGATTTATCTTTAAAAAAGATGGCCAATATGCGCGGTTTTTGTGTTTCCTTAATAATATCCGTATGATTATCTCCGTATACCCGGGTTTCATCAATTGATCTGTTAAACTCGAAAACCACAGCTAAATCGGTTGTTGCATCATTGTTTAAGTCACCATATACCTGATCAATAACTGTCCAGTTTGCTGGCGTAACCTGTTCTATGGAAGAACCTTGTGCTTTAACTTTTGGAAATACAAACGGTTTTTGCGCAAAACCAAATGGCGCGCAGAGCATAAGCAGGTAAAAACAAAATACTTTCATTCGGGCAGAAAACGTGTTGATGTACTGTTAAAACGTTTGGATTGCTATTTTAGTTTAACTGAATGGTATCCTACGGCTCGTCGTCCTGTCGTGATTTTAATCTGTGGATTTGCATCTTTCTAACAAAATAGCCTCCGATGACGATTTTTGACCGGCACGGGGCAGCGACTGAATAAAAATTCCCTTACTTTTGCAGAAAAACAATTCCATTTGAAAACCGATATATTTGCCATTACGCCGCCGTTTACCCAACTGAATACCCCATATCCAGCAACGGCGTATATAAAAGGTTTTCTGAACACTAAAAATATCAGTTCTGCACAGGCCGATCTTGGCATTGAAGTCATTTTGGAGCTGTTCTCCAAAAAAGGATTACAGGATTTATTTAACCACACAGCACAGAATCAAAGTGTTATCCAAGATGATAACTCCAAAAGGATTTTTGCGCTACAGGATGAATATCTAAAAACGATCGATGCGGTAATTGCATTTCTACAAGGTAAAAACCCAACCTTGGCGCTGCAGATCTGTAGCGATGATTTTTTGCCACAAGCTTCGCGCTTTTCGCAGCTGGAAGAACTGGATTGGGCCTTCGGTGCCATGGGCACGCAGGATAAGGCGAAGCACTTGGCTACACTTTATCTGGAAGATATATCTGATTATATTGTAGCCTGTGTAGATGATAATTTCGGCTTCAGCCGTTATGCAGAACGTTTGGGTAGAAGCGCAAATTCGTTTGATGAACTATATGGAGCTTTAATTCAAGCACCAACTTACATCGATCAGATTCTGATTTCGGTATTAAAAGTCAAAATAGAAAGCATTCAGCCCAAACTGTTTCTAATCTCAGTACCCTTCCCAGGAAACTTATACAGCGCTTTTCGCTGTGCACAATGGGTAAAAGAAAATTATCCTGAAATTAAGATTTCTATGGGGGGCGGTTTCCCTAATACCGAACTGCGTTCGCTTTCTGATGAAAGGGTTTTTGAATTTTTCGATTACATTACTTTGGATGATGGGGAGCTCCCGATAGAGCTATTATACCGCAATATTACGCAGCCCGTTCCGGTAGAAGCCCATTTTTATAAAAGAACATTCTTGCTTGAAAACGATAAAGTAGTGTACCGCAACGATGCATTAAGAAGTGATTATAAACAGGCCGATGTAGGTACACCAGATTATACCGGACTGTTGTTGGATAAATATATTTCGGTAATAGAAATTGTAAATCCAATGCACCGCATGTGGAGCGATGGACGGTGGAACAAGCTTACCATGGCGCATGGCTGTTATTGGGGCAAGTGTACTTTCTGCGATATTTCTTTGGATTATATCAAAGTTTACGAACCTGTTGCCGCGAAATTGATTGTAGATCGGATTGAAGATCTATATGAAAAAACCGGTCAGAATGGTTTTCATTTTGTCGACGAAGCTGCGCCACCGGCCTTAATGCGCGAAGTGGCACTAGAAATTATCAGAAGAAAATTAGCAGTTACCTGGTGGACAAATATCCGTTTTGAAAAAAGCTTTACACAAGATCTTTGTCTGTTGTTAAAAGCTTCAGGGTGTATTGCTGTGTCTGGCGGATTGGAAGTGGCATCAGATAGGTTGTTAAAACTGATTGATAAAGGTGTAACGGTAGAACAGGTGGCCAAAGTTACCCGTAACTTTACCGAAGCTGGCATTATGGTGCATGCGTATTTAATGTATGGCTATCCGACCCAAACCGTTCAAGAAACCGTTGATAGTTTGGAAATGGTACGCCAGTTATTTGAAGTAGGTATATTACAATCGGGGTTTTGGCATCAATTTGCCATGACAGCACACAGTCCTGTAGGCATGTACCCCGAAAAATTTGGTGTGGTTAAAGAAACGGAAGCAATTGGGACCTTCGCCAACAATGATATTAATTATACAGATAAAACAGGTATCGATCACAACAAATTTAGCTTCGGGCTGAAAAAATCACTTTTCAATTTTATGCATGGCATCTGCTTCGATTATGAACTGCAGGATTGGTTCGATTTTAAAATACCCAGAACAAAAATACCTTCAGACTTTATAGAAAGAGCGCTAAATGACGACAATAACTTTAATACGAAGCCTACAGCAAAAGTAGTTTGGATAGGAGGAAAGGCTTCGGTTGAATACTTTACCAAATCTAAAAAAGGGAATACCTGGGAGATGGCATCTCTAACTTTCCACGATAAAAAAGAAACCTTTACCGTTCAAACCAGTAAAAAAGAAGGTGAATGGCTTTCTTCCATCTTAAATAAAATTTCGATTGCCAACGAAAAGGTTTATACTTTTCAGGAAGTTAAGGCTGATTATGAAAATGAGCTGGAAAATTTTGAACTCTTTTGGTATGCCAAACCCATAAATACTTTGAGAACCTACGGTTTGTTGGTTCTATAAGCACTTAAAATTGTTTAACGGATTATTCTGCTACATTTTCATCTTAAAATTAGCAATGAAAAGGATAATCAATAGGAGCAAGAATGAATTTAGGATTAACAAAAACCAAGAAAATACTGCTTTCTTATCTTTTATTACGGCAAAAAATGAACTGATGCCGCTCATTGCCACTAAGGCCATGAATAAATTTACGGTTTGGATACCTAAAATATAATACTCACTGTACGAGAAAACCAATAGGCTTAACACCAAGCATACAGCTGAAATAATGGTGTAAAGCTTATTGGCTTTCATTTTGATTTAGTTTCTGACTTATACGATCGTCATGCTGAACTTGTTTCAGCATCTTTCCTGCAAGAGTTACCCTGATCCTGATGAGAGATTTGGGAAAGGGTGATGGTAAAAATATTTTATGCCTTTAAAAAATTAATCGCAATGTGGCACAGTAAAAGTCCAGGTTTCTGAATCTCCGCTTGGAATAATAAAGCCATTTCCGCGTACATTTTCGAACCACAATTTACCCCTTAGCTTTTCTCTGGTACCAACTTCATTTAAGGTTGCACTATCATAAAGCCTACCATTAATCATTACATATTTAATTTTTTCGGAGTTACGGATATCATCCAGCGGATTGGCATCCATAATGACCATGTCGGCCAATTTACCCACTTCTAGGGAACCTATTTCTTTATCCATTCCAAGATAACTTGCGCCGTTCAAGGTTGCAGCCTTAATGGCCTGTAAAGGTGAAAAACCACCCTGTACCAACATCCATAATTCCCAATGTGCGCCTAAACCCTGAATTTGTCCGTGTGCGCCCAAATTAACCTTAGTGCCTCCATCGGCAATCTGTTTGGTAGCCTTGGCAATATCGATATGGTTGTAATCGCTATATTCAGAAGTTGTTCTGCGTCTGGCCCTCGAATCGATTATTGACCGTGGAGTATAAGTCATTAACTTTTCGTTTTCCCAAACATTGGTTCTGTCATACCAATAATTTTCACCCCATTGGCCGCCATAAGCCACAATTAAGGTTGGCGTATAAGCAACGTCGGTATTGTTCCAAAGCGTTGTTACATCTTTATAAACAGGTAAAACGGGTATACTGTGCTCAATACCGGTATGACCATCGGCAACCATGTTCATATTGGTAAAAAAAGTAGAGCCTCCTTCGGGCACAACTTCCATTTTTAACTGCCTAGCTGCTTCTAAAACCTGCTGGCGTTGCTCACGGCGTGGTTGGTTGTACGATTTTACGGAGAATGCACCAACGGCTTTTAATCTTCTTAAATGTGCCAAAGCATCATCTAAACTGTTAATCACCACTTTAAAATCACCATCGGCCCCATAAAGAATTGAACCTGTAGAGTAAACCCTTGGTCCAACCATGCGGCCAGCTTTAAGCATTTCGCTCTGGCTAAAAACCATTTCCGTGTTGCTTGATGGATCGTGGGAAGTGGTTACACCAAAGGCAAGGTTGGCCATATAGCTCCAATCGCTCTGCGGTGTAATACCATCTGGGCTGGTACGCAAATGCGCATGCACATCTACCATTCCCGGCATAATGGTTTTGCCGTTAACATCAATCACTTTGGCATTTGCAGGTATCGTTACGGCGTCTGATTTTCCTATTACAGTAATTTTATTGCCGTCGGTTAATATCGTTCCGTTTTCAATTACTTCATCGCCTTTCATCGAAATAATGCGGGCTCCCTTTAAAGCTACAATTCCGGTTGGCAGATCTGATTTTAAAACCAGGTTAATATCAATGGCAGATGCTTCTGTTTTAGGCGTGCTGCCGTCAAAGTTAAAAGCACTGTTTACATCAATGGTGTAGTATTTCGGTCCCAATGTCCAATGCAAAGCCTTACTATCTGCGCTCCATTGCATGTAGGTTCCACCATCAGTAGTTACCTTGGCAACCGGAATGGCCTTATTCCCTGCAGAAGCATCCTGTGCAGTTCCTACATTAATCATCGGGGTAATGTAAACGTTAAACAACTCGTTAAAAGCTAGCCATTTATTATCAGGACTGATTACAAACTGGTTGGCATATTGCGAGGTAAAATGAGTTCTTTCGTTTGCCCCGTTTAAATCGATACTTTTCAGCGCCTTTTTGCCATCCGCGTAACTTTGGAAATAAATACGGTTATCGGTATTGTTAAACTGTGGACGGATTCCGTTATCCAAAATCAGTGTTTTTGCGCCACCATTGGCTGCCATGGTAAAAATACCGGTGCCTCTGCCGTAATTATAGCCCAAAACATCGTTCCCACTTCCTTTTCTGAAAACAATTTTATCGCCTTTGGTTGAATATTGTGGCGAATAATAAAAGCCTTTTTCATCGCTCAGCGTAATGGTTTTTCCCGATTTGACATCAGTCCGTTTTATTGCGCCCCTAAGTTCATCGCTCCAGGTGGTGTAAACCACATATTTTCCATCGGGACTAAATGCAGGTTCGAATTCAAAATCCAATCCGTTGCTTAACCTTTCAGGCGTTCCGGCAGGTAATTCCTGTTTGTATAAATAACCGGCAGCATTAAAAATAATTATTTTTCCATCAGGCGAAGTGGTGAGCTGTCTAAGCATTTTGGCCGAAAACTCATTGCTAAAAACCTGCTGCTCAAAATGTAAAGCCTTTTGAACCGTTTGTATGGTATTCGCCTGGAAAGGAATAGTGCTGTTAATCAAGGTGCCAACTTCTGTTTTTCTGATTTTTCCTTTGGCATAATAAACAAGGCTTTTGCTATCTGGAGTCCAGGCAAAGTTTGGATAAACACCAAAAATAGCCCAAGTTTCCTGCTGATCATGAGATAGTTCTTCATTTACAGGCCATTCTTCACCAGTTTTAATGTTCTGCACGTACAAGGTAGATTTTAACCTTACGCGTTTTACGAAAGCAATTAAATTCCCATCAGGCGAAACCTGAGGTCTGCAGGCACCGCCTTGTTCACTAATTAAAGTATTGAGTTTGCCGGTATTTAAATCTAACTGGCGGATGGCGTAAATCGTACCATTGGGGTCTTTGCTGTATTCGAAATTCGGTCCAGGACTCACATCTTCACTAAAATAAACATACCTTCCATCAGGCGAAACATTGGGTTCGCCAGCATCCTGCTGATCATTTTTGCGTTTGGTTAACTGAACACCGTCGCCACCGTTGATGCTGTACATCCACATTTCGCCAGCTCCTAAAGAACGGCCTGCTGTAAAATGCTTACGCGCCACAACATATTCGCTGTTGGGCATCCAAGTAGCATTGTTCAGCAACCTGAAATTTTCTTTAGTAATCTGTTTTTTGCCAGAACCATCGCGGTTCATGATCCAGATGTTATCTGCACCACTTTTATCGCTGGTGTAAGAAATGTATTTTCCATTCGGACTAAATCTTGGTTGCACATCGAAGGCAATACCGCCACTGATGAGTTTGGCTACCCCGCCGGTAATGGGCATCACGTAAATATCTCCCAATAAATCGAAAACAATTTCCTGTCCATCAGCACTAACGTCGAGATTCATCCAAGTGCCTTCATCTGTATTTAAAGTGAAGTTTTTTGTGGTTCCCTGGTATTTTTCAATGTCCCATTTTTTTTCCTGGGCATTTGAACTAAAAAATAATAGGGTGAGGGCGGATAGAAAATAGAGGTGTTTCATCAAATTTTTGATTAATTGTGCCGCAATTTAGCAATATCAACAGCTTTTTTATAGTTTTGATACCGCCGATTTATGACAGCAATAGAGATTTTACAAAAATATTGGGGACACCAGGCTTTTAGACCACTTCAACAGGATATTATTTCTTCAGTATTGGAAGGAAAAGACAGTTTGGCCCTGTTGCCTACAGGTGGTGGCAAATCGATCTGCTTTCAGGTTCCCGCGTTGCTAAAAGATGGTATCTGTATTGTTGTTTCACCACTCATTGCCCTGATGAAGGATCAGGTCGAAAACCTAAAATCAAAAGGAATCGAAGCCATTGCCATTTACGCCGGAATGGGCAAACGCGAAATTGATATTTTACTGGACAACTGTATTTATGGTAAAATTAAGTTTCTATATCTATCGCCCGAACGCTTATTGTCTGATTTAGTGCGTGTTCGCATTTCGTATATGAATGTGAATTTAATAGCAGTAGATGAGGCACATTGTATTTCGCAGTGGGGCTACGATTTCAGGCCTCCATACCAACAATTGGCCAAGCTCCGCGAAATTCATCCCACGGTTCCTGTTTTGGCACTTACGGCAACGGCTACAGCTTTTGTAAGGCAAGATATTGTAGCGAAACTGGAAATGAAAGACCCACAGGTTTTTGTTAAGAGTTTTGCAAGGGATAATTTGAGCTATGTGGTTTTCGGCAATGAAGATAAATACAAAAAACTGATTGATGTTTGTCGCAATGTAAAGGGTACAGGCCTGGTTTATGTGCGTAACCGAAGGGAAACCGCCGAAGTGGCTAATTTTTTAAACCGGAACCAGATTAAGGCAGATTACTACCATGCCGGACTGGAAAGGGATGTCCGTTTTCAAAAACAGGAAGATTGGAAACTGAATAAAACCAGGGTTATGGTGGCTACCAATGCCTTTGGTATGGGGATAGATAAAGCCGATGTCCGCTTTGTAATACATTTGGATCTGCCTGAGAGTTTAGAAGCCTATTATCAGGAGGCGGGCCGGGCCGGACGGGATGAAAGAAGAAGTTATGCCGTTCTTTTGGCCAATAACGCAGATGTTTTAAGCTTAGAATCAAGGTATTTAGATAGTTTTCCTACACCAGAAGAAATCAGGAAAACGTACCATTACCTTGGCAATTATTTTCAACTGGCATTTGGCGCAGGAGAGGGTTTGACCTTTTCTTTCGATTTAGCTGATTTTTGCAAGCGGTTTAACATCAGTGTACTTAAAACCATTTCTGCACTAAAATTCCTGGAACACGATGGCTACCTTACGCTCTCTGAAAGTGTTTTCTTGCCATCAAGAATGATGTTTATAGCCAGTCACGAAGATATTTACCGCTTCCAGATCGAAAATAGGGCCTACGATGGTATCATCAAAACGATACTCCGTTCCCATGGCGGTGCTTTTGATGGTTTTGTTAAGATTAACGAAGCAGATCTGGCTAAAAAAACAGGGCTATCTTACAGAGAAATTATTGCACTGCTCAACAAGCTGCAGGCCATAGAGCTATTAACCTATATTCAGCAAACCGATCAGCCCCAACTGCAATATATCCGTGCCAGGGTTGATATGGATCATTTCGATCTGGATGTAAAATATTTAGGTTTAAGGAAAGAGATTTTATACAAGCAGGTAAATGCAGTAGTAAAATATGCCTCTACTCATCTGTGCCGGAATATTCAGCTTTTGGATTACTTCGACGAACAAAACCCGGCAAAGTGCGGTGTATGCGATGTTTGCCTGGCAGAGAAAAGAGCCGAAAACCAAAGCCAGCTAGGTGCGGAAATCGAATTTGAGCTTGTTTCTTTGCTTCAACAACAGGCGTTGACCTTGGATGATCTGGTAAGTAATATGAAAAACGGTACCGAAAATGAAAGAATTGATGCCATACGCGAATTATTGGATGCAGGCAAGATTAAAACAGATGGGAAGAAATATTATATTTAGATGTGAGATGTGAGATGTGAGATGTGAGATGTGAGATGTGATAAAAATGCCCGTCAAATTAGCAATAAAATATTAGTTTTGTAATGAACTATTTAACCGTCTAAACCATTAATCAGTTAACCGATTAACCAGTTAAGCTCCTTTAAAACTAAATGATAGAAAAAAACAATAAGAAAACCATCCGCTCATGGGCTTTCTTCGATTGGGCAAACTCTGCCTATAACCTGGTTATTACTTCCACAATTTTTCCGGCTTATTATACCATTATTACCACAACAAAAGAACATGGCGATAAGGTAACGTTTTTGGGCAGAACCTATGTAAACACTTCTCTTTCCAATTATGCCCTCTCTTTTGCCTACCTGATTATGGCTTTTGCGCTGCCTATTTTATCTTCAATTGCCGATAGAAGAGGAAATAAGAAGTCGTTTATGAAATTCTTTACTTATATGGGCGGTTTGGCCTGTATGGGTTTATATTTCTTTAAATTAGACACACTCGAAATGAGTATTATCTTGTTTGCCATGGCGGCTATGGGTTATATTGGTGGTGTGCTGTTCAGTAATTCATACCTTCCAGAAATAGCAACAGAAGAACACCAGGACCGTGTAAGTGCGCAGGGTTTTTCGTATGGCTATATCGGCTCGGTTTTGCTGCAGTTAATCTGCTTTTTATTTGTGCTTAAACCCGAGTGGTTTGGGATCATTGATGCCTCGTTTCCACCAAGATTGTCGTTTTTACTGGTGGGTGTTTGGTGGATAGCTTTTTCGCAGATTCCCTTCTCCGTACTTCCAAACGGCAAGCCTCAAACGGATAAAATTAAAACCAACATTATTAAAGATGGCTTTAGCGAATTGAGCAAAGTTTGGAAGCAACTAAAACAGATTAAAAAACTGAAAGGATTTTTGATTTCGTTCTTTTTCTACTCTATGGGTGTGCAGACCATTATGCTGGCCGCTGCCGGCTTTGCCGAGAAAACATTAAAGCTTGGTACGGCTAAATTAATTGCAGTGATATTGATTATTCAGCTGGTGGCCATCCCGGGGGCAATGCTCATGTCGTACCTGGCCAAAAAAATAGGCAATATTAACGTATTGATTATGGTTGTTCTGGTGTGGATAGGCTGTTGTGTTTATGGGTATTACATTACAAACGAGTATCAATTTTATTCGCTAGCGGCAATTGTAGGCTTAATTATGGGCGGAATTCAATCCTTATCCCGTTCAACTTATTCTAAATACCTACCGGTTGATACACAGGACACTACCTCATTCTTCAGCTTTTATGATGTTACCGAAAAATTGGCCATTGTAATCGGGCTTTTCAGCTTTGCATACATCGAAGATTTAACCGGGAACATCCGTTACTCGATTATTGCTTTGGCATCATTTTTTATAGTTGGGTTGGTACTTTTGGTGCTTTTAAGAAAAACCGAGCAGAAAGAAGCGCTAAAATTGTAAGTTTGTACCGCTAAAGAATATGATGAAAGTAGAATTATTTGTGCCTTGTTTTGTAGATCAGCTCTATCCTGAAACCGCTTTTAATACCTTAAGGTTATTAGAAAAATCGGGCTGCGATGTAGCTTATAACTCAAAACAAACCTGTTGCGGACAGCCTGCCTACAATGCGGGCTATTGGGATGAAGCCAAGGAGGTAGGCACAAAGTTTCTGAACGATTTTACAGAAAACACCTATGTGGTGGCACCATCTGCATCTTGCGTGGGCATGGTAAAAGGTGGGTTTAACGATCTGTTTACCAATACCATTGTGCACAATAAATGCCGGAGCCTTCAATCTAACATCTGGGAGCTTTCTGATTTTCTGGTTAATGTAGCCAAAAAGGATTATTTCGGGGCAGAGTTAGAAGGCAAAGCTGTTTACCACGATTCTTGTAGCGCATTGCGCGAGTGTAAAATCAAAGATGAACCCCGCCAATTATTATCCAAAGTACATGGCCTAGAAATGATTGAAATGGAAGACACCGATATGTGCTGTGGCTTTGGCGGTACTTTTGCCGTTAAATTCGATGGTATTTCATCGGCAATGGCCGAACAAAAGGTAAATCACGCGCTTGCACAGCAGGCCGATTTTATCATATCAACTGATTTATCTTGTTTGCTGCATCTTCAGGGCTATATTGATAAGAATAACCTGGCCATTAAAACCATGCACATTGCCGATGTACTTTGCAACGGCTGGCTGGAAAGTACAGAATATTAATCGAGTGCCAAACGTCATAGGTTTTTGTTCAAAAAAGATTTGTATTGTAAAAAATGAATTACATCTGCCTTTAAATAGGTTAATTGGTCAATCTAACCTTTGATTTTAACACAATTTAACAAGCTTTACGTTATAATCCAGAATACCTTTGTTAAACCTTTTAATGGTTTCCCTATCTAACAAACAAAACAAAATCATAAAATGAAAAGATTATTCATCGCTTTATTGGGAGTTATGTCAATTGCGTCGGTTGCAAATGCACAGAAAAAAACTTCGGGAGCTATACAGTTCGAAAACACGATCGATCCTGCTGCCATGGCGTCGGCAAGTGGTATTCAATTGTCCGATCAGATGAAAGCCCGGATGCCTTCATCAAGCAAAACCAACTTCGAGTTATTGTTTACGGCTACCAACGCTAGCTACATGCCGGTTGAAGAAACTGAAGATAGCAATGGTGCAGGTGGCGGTGGCGGAGGTATGGGCCGTATGATGATGCGTTTTGGTGGTGGCGGCGGAAACCGTGAATATTATTATGTTTTTGCCGATAAAAGCTTAACAGAAGTGTTCGATCTGAATGATACCACTTATTATATGCCCAGCAAATTAACTTTATCAACTTCGGGCCCTATTGGTTCTTTTAGAATGGGCGGTGGGAATCCAAACGATACCACAAAGGCAAAACCTGCGCCTGCACCAACCATCGAAGTGGTTAAAACAGATTCTACCAAACAGATATTGGGCTTTACCTGCCACCAGGCAATTGTAAAATCTACAAGAGCCATCAAAATATTGGATATGGATAAAAACGTAGTAGAAGAAACCAAAATCTGGTATACAAAAGATTTGGGCTTCGATTTTTCGCCAAACCCTAATATGTGGACAGAAGGTGCAGTTTTGGCAATAGAAGGCAGGGGAAACAGTTCGATTGCAAAAAGCATTGAATATAGAAATGTAAGCTCAAAAGATGTAACAGCTCCTAAAAAAGCAAAATTGATTACCGCTGAAGAGTATAAAACCAAAATGGATAATATGATGAAACGTTTTAGACAGAACAGACCTGGTGGCGGTGCCGGCCAGGTAAGGGTGTTTGGAACGAACTAATATATTTACAGTATAAGGAATATGGCCTGCTCATTATTTTGAGCAGGCTTTTTTTATTATAAATTTAAATAAATTTGAGTTTGTCACATTTCTCTTCCAGATCAATCGTAACAAGTAGTATAAATTCCTTAACATGTATTTGACTAGCTTTGACAGACCCAGTAGAAGAATCGTCATTTCGACTGGAGCTATCCGGTTTTTCACCGGCAGCGTAATGGAGAAATCCATAGAGAGATTTCTCGACTACGTTGCACTCCGCTCGAAATGACGACTACTGAGTGACTGTCATTCATATTTACTTTTATAAAATAAATTAGGATGACAATTTTATACTGTTGAGAGGGTATTTTTCTGTATCATTTTTGAATACATCGGCTAAATTTCATTTTTCGCCTTGGCAGGTTATTCGATAATAACTATTATTGGGTTACATACCAATGAAAATACAGTGATTACTACAGAAAAGACTAACCTGCTCGAAACGAAGCAACATTTTGAAATTTTAGATGGATTAAGGGGAATTGCCGCCATTGCGGTTGTAATTTTCCACTTTATGGAAATAGCCATCACAGACTACAGCAAAAACTTTATAGGGCATGGCTACCTGGCTGTCGATTTCTTTTTCTGCCTATCAGGCTTTGTAATCGCTTATGCTTACGATAACCGCGCACCACATATCGGGATTACACAGTTTTTTAAATTGCGGCTTATCCGCTTGCATCCCCTGGTGGTAATTGGTTCTGTTCTGGGCCTCTTAACTTATCTGTTTGATCCTTTTAGCGATTTATACGCGATTTACGGATTCGGGAAAACAGCTTTATTGTTTCTAACCTCAGCTTTTCTGGTTCCTTATCCGCTTATGCCTGAGCGTTACACCAACCTGTTCTGCTTAAATGCACCGGCATGGTCTTTATTTTGGGAATATGTAGCCAATATATTTTATATCCTGCTGCTTTATAAAATCAATAAAAAAGCACTTATTGCATTGGTTTCTGTTGGTGCAGTGGTGCTTTGTTATGTAGCTGTTAAATCAACCACTGTAGGTGGGGGCTGGGGTGGACAAAATTTCTGGGATGGGGGTGCAAGGGTACTCTATTCGTTCTCGGCGGGTATGCTGGTTTACCGTTTTAATCTCATTATTGAAAACAAATTGGGCTTTTTAGGCATAACTGCTTTATTGTTGATTGCATTTTTATTCCCTTTTCATAACGATTATAACTGGATTACCGAACCAATTGTAGTGCTGTTTTATTTTCCTTTATTGGTATCATTGGGCGCTGGAGCGGAGCTAAGTTCTTCCCTAAAAAACCTTTGCAAATTTTCTGGAGATCTATCTTATCCCTTGTACATGACCCACTATCCGTTTCTATGGATTTATCTTACTTATGTTGCGGTAGTGAAACCAACCGGAATGATGCTTTTTGGTGTAATTCCTATTTCGGTATTGGCACTCATTATTTTGGCCTACGTCATTATGCGGTTTGTGGATACACCTCTGCGCAAATATTTGAAGGATAAGTTTTTAAGGACTTAGGATGTTTAACCATATAAAACATATAAGCTTTTAAAGTTCAGTGATAATCCGTGCGTCTATGGCATTTTGATCCGCTGTTATAGTGATTAAGCATTAGCATTTGCGCTTTGATTAGTAGCCGGTTTTAGGCAAACTTCAAAACAGATGAACCGAAAAACCTTGCTTTTTGACCAAAAAATCCGTATATTTGCAGCAAATTAGTATCACAGTGTAAGTGATCTTTAAAACTTTTTTATTTAAACATTAAATCATAGTTGTAGATGATTAACATTACTTTACCTGATGGCTCTGTCCGTCAGTATGAAAAGGGCACTTCTGCCCATCAAATTGCATTGTCAATTTCTGAGGGCTTAGCCCGTAACGTATTAGCCGCAGAGGTTAATGGCGAAGTTTGGGATTCAACCAGACCAATCGAATCTGATTCATCGGTAAAATTGTTAACCTGGAATGATGCCGCTGGAAAATCGACATTTTGGCATTCATCTGCCCACTTAATGGCCGAGGCCTTAGAAGCGCTTTATCCAGGCACCAAATTTGGTATTGGACCAGCAATTGAAACCGGTTTTTATTATGATGTAGATTTTGGCGACCGCGAATTTTCTTCGGACGATTTTAAAGCGATTGAAACCAAAATGATCGAATTGGCCAAACAAAAGGAAACTTTTGTGCGCGAAAGCGTGAGCAAAGCCGATGCTGTAAAATATTTTACCGATAAAGGCGATGAGTATAAACTGGATCTGATTGATGGCTTAGAGGATGGAAAAATTACTTTCTATACCCAAGGTTCATTTACCGATCTGTGCCGCGGTCCACATATTCCAAATACTGGTTTTGTAAAAGCAGTAAAACTGATGAACGTGGCTGGCGCTTACTGGCGTGGCGATGAAACTAAAAAACAGTTAACCCGTATATATGGCGTAACTTTTCCGAAGGCGAGCGAGCTTACCGAATATCTTTTAATGATTGAGGAAGCTAAAAAACGCGATCACCGTAAATTAGGAAAAGAGCTTGAACTGTTCGCTTTCTCAGAAAAAGTGGGCATGGGCTTACCATTATGGTTGCCTAAAGGTACTGCATTGCGCGAACGTTTGGTTAACTTTTTAACCAAAGCACAGGCTAAAGCCGGTTACGAGCAAGTGGTTACACCACATATTGGCCATAAAAACTTATATGTAACTTCTGGTCACTGGGAGAAATACGGTAAGGATTCGTTCCAACCGATTAAAACACCACAAGAAGGAGAGGAGTTTTTCTTAAAACCAATGAACTGCCCTCACCACTGTGAGATTTACAAAACTAAACCGCGTTCGTATAAAGATCTTCCGGTTCGTTTTGCTGAGTTTGGTACAGTATACCGTTACGAACAAAGTGGCGAATTGCATGGTTTAACCCGCGTACGTGGCTTTACTCAAGATGATGCACACTTATTCTGTATGCCAGAACAAGTGAAAGATGAGTTTAAAAAAGTAATTGATCTGGTACTTTATGTATTCAAATCGTTAGGTTTTGAAAACTATACTGCGCAGATTTCGTTAAGAGATCCTGATAATAAGGCCAAATACATCGGTTCTGATGAAAATTGGAGGTTATCAGAGAACGCAATTATCGAAGCAGCGGCTGAAAAAGGTTTAAATACCGTTGTAGAATATGGCGAGGCGGCTTTCTATGGTCCTAAGCTAGATTTTATGGTGAAAGATGCTTTGGGCAGAAAATGGCAGTTGGGTACCATTCAGGTAGATTATAACTTGCCAGAGCGTTTTGAACTGGAGTATACTGGTAGCGATAACCAGAAACATAGACCGGTAATGATCCACCGTGCGCCATTTGGTTCGTTAGAAAGATTTATTGCTGTTTTGATTGAACATTGTGCCGGAAATTTCCCTTTATGGTTAAGTCCCGAGCAGTTTATCATTCTTCCTATTTCAGAAAAATATGAAGATTATGCAAAAAAAGTTTTAGATGAACTAAATAATTCCGATATTCGCGGGCTGATTGACTTTCGAGATGAGAAAATCGGACGCAAAATACGCGATTCGGAAGTTAAAAAGATCCCATACATGCTCATTATCGGCGATAAAGAAATGGCAGAAGGAAAAGTTTCTGTCCGTAAGCATGGTGAAGGGGATTTAGGTGAAATGACGTTGGAAGAGTTCAACAATTTATTAAGAAAAGAAATAACAGTTTAAATTAAAATAATACAAATTTGGCATTAGGAAGACCAGGATTTAATAGGGGACCACGTCCGCCTTTTAAGAAAAAAGAAGCAGAGCATAACATTAATCAGTACATTAAATCGCCTGAAGTGCGTTTGGCTGGCGATAATGTTGAACCGGGGATTTATCCTTTGGCTAAAGCTTTGGCACTTGCTGATGAACTGGAATTAGATTTGGTGGAAATTTCGCCAAATGCTGTACCACCAGTTTGTAGGATTATAGATTACAGTAAATTTGTTTACGAACAAAAGAAAAAGCAAAAGGAAATTAAAGCCAATGCTAAACAAACTGTAATTAAGGAGATCCGTTTCGGTCCGAATACCAACGACCACGATTTCCAGTTTAAATTGAAGCATGCAGTAAGCTTTTTGGAGAACGGTGAGAAAGTTAGGGCTTACGTGCATTTTAAAGGTAGAGCAATTGTTTACAAAGAGCAGGGAGAGATTTTATTGTTGAAATTTGCCCAGGCTTTAGAAGATGTAGGAAAAGTAGAATTATTACCTAAGTTAGAAGGTAAGCGTATGTTCTTGACTGTTGCGCCTAAAGTAGTAAAAAAATAAAAACAATTTTATAAATTAAATAACAGGTTATGCCAAAAATGAAAACCAATTCCAGTGCTAAAAAGCGTTTTTCGCTTACTGGAACAGGTAAAATCAAAAGAAACAAAGCATACAAAAGTCACATCTTAACCAAGATGAGTACTAAACGTAAACGTGCTCTTGGAAATGCAGGAATTGTAACAGATGCAGATTCAGGTAACGTAAAACGTATGCTTTGCATCGGAAAGTAATTCATTAATTTCACCAGGTATCAGGCATTAAAGTTCCTTAATTTGGACGCCGCTTACCAAAAAACAACAACAACATGCCACGTTCGGTAAACGCAGTAGCTTCGAGAAGAAGAAGAAAAAAAATCCTTAATCTAGCCAAAGGCTATTGGGGAGCAAGAAGTAAGGTTTATACTGTTGCTAAAAACACAGTAGAAAAAGGTTTGCAATATGCATACCGTGACCGTAAAGTTAAGAAAAGAGAATTCCGCGGATTGTGGATCCAACGTATCAACGCTGGTGCACGTCAACACGGTATTTCTTACTCTCAATTAATCGGTAAACTAGCTTCAAAAGAAATCGGTTTAAACCGTAAAGTATTAGCTGATTTAGCAATGAATCATCCTGAAGCTTTCAAAGCTGTAATTGATGCAGTAAAATAGAAATTTTCGCTTAGGCGATAATCATATTTAGAAAAGGTCCTGGTTTTATATCAGGACCTTTTTTTGTCTTTAACTCTGATCTTCTATATCAGCTTCAGGTGCATTATTTTTTACCGATTCGATACCATTATCTCTGGCAGCTGCACTTTCGTACATTTCGCTCGAGCCAATAATCTGTCCGTTGGTGGCTTTTAAACTAAAATGATATTTACCGTTGCTCGAAGTTTTCTTTTCAAATTTCGAATCATCCTGCGCATTGTTTTTAACAGATGCGATTCCGTTTTCACAGCTTGACTTTGCTGCATAACCTTCACTGGTTAAAATAACCTGGCCATTGCCAGCTTTAAGATTAAATTGAAACTCGCCGTTTGATCTTTTACTAATTACAAATTTTCCCATAATTAATGATAATTGTTAGTGCTTTGGTTAGTGTTACTATACTGATTAATCTAAAAATAGGGAATATTTCTTTAAAACTATATGGAATATATATTAATTTTTGTTTAAATTTTAACTCAGCACACTATCTCATATGGGCCAGAAGTAAGCTTTACGAACTTGCTTTTTAGCTTTAATTTTTAGCCTAAACTATTCGTAAACCTCATTCTAATACCGCTCTGAAAATTCTGGATAATCTTAAATATTTCTATCAAGGTTACTTTTTCGATTTTGGTCAGCGAATCTATTTCTATAAAATTATTGGGAGCAGCCTGGTCGTTAATGATCAGATTGGCCTGATGTTTTAAGCGCAAACCCATCAAATAATAATAAGATTGTGAAAGTTCGTTAAACTGCTCTTCACTAAAAACACCAAGTTCTTTTAATGCTTTTAACCGCTCACCGGTATTTTCTTTCTGGAATATCCTATTCTGAAGGGCGTAAACCCTGGCCAGATCTACTATTGGCGTCATAGCAGTCTTAATATCAAACACTTCTTTTTTCTGTATTTTCTGTGTTCTTATATTTCTGAAATAAGTAAGGGGAGGTTCGTATAACAGCGCATTTTTAGCTAAATACACGTAAAATTTTTCTATCGGTTTCTGCAGCTCTTCATCAACAAAGGTGCGTAGGCTTTCCATGATGCTTAAATCGCCATAAATTGCCCTACAATCAAAAAAGGCAGCAAATTTTACAGCAGCTTCGGGCAAGGCTTCTTCAATCCAGTTTTTATAATTGTATTTCCAGTGCGAAAGAGAATGCGTCCAGTTTGGGTTTGTGGCCATGTAATCTCCATCGCAGTATACAAAACCAGTGTAGTTTAATTTATCTGAAACCTGTGTGGCAAAATCGAGAAAGTAGGAGCGTACTTCAGCTCTTTTTTCTTCGGTGGTATCTTCGTAAATAATGGCATTATCCTGGTCGGTTTTAAGGCTGAGCTCTTTACGGCCTTCGCTGCCCAAAACCATAAATACAAATTTTGCAGGTGGCGGACCAAGCTTGGCAATTACCTCTTCAATAATTTTAAACGAAATGGTATCTGCAATGGTGGTTACTACCTCATTTACAATTTTAGCGTGCACACCTCTTTCCAATAGCTGCGCTACAATATGCGGTACTTTTTGCCATTTCGATTTAAGGTCGCTGGTGTTTACGGCCGATTTAACCGATTGGATAAAAACCAAGGGCGATTCGGCCTGCTCGCTCAAAAGTCTGTTCCGGCTTAAAAAACCAACGTAGCTGGTTTCGTCATTTACCAAAAGATACCGCGATTTTTTACTGAACATCATCAGTATCGCTTCGTACACATAGGCATCGGGCGATATGGTCACGATGTTTTTATCCATTACCGCCTCAATGGGCAGGCTACTATCCAGTTGCTGCGCAATTACCCTATCACGCAGGGTAATATCGGTTACAAAGCCCAGATAGGTTTCCTGGTCGTTTTTGATAAAAAGACAACTTGTTTTCTGCTCTGCCATTTTAATAGCAGCCTCGAAAATGGGGGTATCAGGACTACAGCTAAATATTTTTTTAAAAGTTATATCCCCAATCCTGGCCGTATAAATCCGATCGGTTAATTTATCTTCCATTAAACAATCCTTGTAAAATTCTTTTGAATGAAAATACTTTTTTCTGTTTCTCCTGGTTAAAAGTATGTTCTTGATGGTAAGCTGAAGTTAAGCTTATTTTTTCGGTATCTAAGAGGTGAAAAAATATCTTTGCGGCATTTAAGGCATCAGCTAGCGCATTGTGCATGTTTTCAGGAACTTCATTAAACAAAATGGTATAAAATTTATCGAGTTTTAGGTGGCTGATTACGGAGTTGGTGATGTAATCGGCACTTGCTTTCATGGTACAGAAAAAAGGCAGATCTTTAAAAAGATGTTCTTTTCCAATCCTATACAGCTCAACATTAACCATGTGGTAATCGAGCTCAATAAAATGCCCAATAATCAATGGCTGATAATTTTTAACATCGCTGTAAAACTGTAGCAATACTTTTTCCTTGCTTTCACCATGCTGCTGAAGGTATTCAGGTGTTATTTTATGGATTTTTTGCGCAGCTTTATCGATCGTAAAGTCTGTGTTTTTGATATAATGATTTTCTCTTTTAACCTCTTGATGGTTTTTGTCATAAATAATCCAGGCAATCTGTACAATATGTGGCCAGTTTTTTTCTTTTGAGTATGGTGCAGACCAGCTTTTGGGCAGGCCTGAGGTTTCTGTATCTACAACGAGGAAATATTCTTGCAATTTTTGCTGGTTAGATGGTGTGTTAAAGATTTTCTTATCTCAAAGATAATTAATTATAAACGATAATATTTATTGAACGCGTGCAGGGCAACAAAATAGGCTAGAAAATATTTATTTAAATATCTAACGATATTTTTGTTTAAGTGAAAGATTTACGTTTATTTGCTGCCAAAAAAAAAATATTTATGCTCTCACGATTTTGGTGTGCCTTTGCATGCTTGCTGTGTATAAATGCTGTTTTTGCGCAAGAAAAACTGGCCGAAAACATGCATTTCAAAAAACTGCCCAATGGTTTGGAAGTTTTGGTTGTTGTAGACCGTACGGTACCATTGGTTACCATAGAAATGGCCTGTAGAAATGGTTCCTTTACCGAAACGGATGAGTTTAACGGCCTAAGCCATTTATACGAACACCTGTTTTTTAAAGCCAATAAAGATTATCCTGATTTTGAAAGCCTTAACAACAGGATGAACGATCTGGATATCAACTCGAATGCCACCACCAGGGAAGAAGTGGTGAATTACTTTTTTACGCTGCCTTCTGCAAATTTAAAAGCTGGACTGAGCTTAATGAATTCTTCTATCCGTTATCCCAAATTTATCAAGGAGGATATGGCATTGGAGAATGAAGTTGTAAACGCCGAATTTACCAGGCACGAATCGAGTCCGGTTTTTGCATTGATGGAAGCCAACTCAAGGCATATGTGGGGTGCAAATTATTCGCGTAAAAATGTTATTGGCAGTCACGAGGTTATTCTTTCGGCCACGCCATCCAAAATGGATTCTATAAAAAACAAATATTACTGGCCTAACAACAGTGTTTTGGTTATTGCGGGCGATGTGAAGGTTGATGAAGCATTCGGGTATGTGAATTATATTTTTAACGGTTGGAAACCATCAAAAGTAGATCCATTCGAAAAATGGCCGATCCCTGAATTTAAACCTTTGGTTAAAAACGATTATTATTTGGTAGAATCGAACAAAAGCCCGGTTCCGTACATGCTTTTTAGCTGGCACGGACCAGATACCAGAAATGATGTACCGGCCACCTATGCTGCTGATGTGTTTTCGTTTATTGTAAACCAGAATGGCTCAAAAATGAAACAGGCACTGATTAATTCGGGTTTAGCACAAGAAGCAGATGTAAATTATTATACCCAGAAATATACCGGTCCGATTAGCTTGATGGTAAGTCCAAATCCTGCAAAAATAAACGAATGTTATCAGGAAGTGTTGAAACAGATTTCGCTTTGGGCCAATGAAGATTATTTATCCGACCTTCAGATAGAAAGGGCGAAAAGACTGTTATCTATCGAACAGGTGCAACGCAGGGAAGTAACTTCCGATTATGCGCATCTGCTGTCTTTTTGGTGGGCCTCGGCATCAATTGATTATTATACGCATTATGAAGAAAATGTAAACAAGGTAACCAGAAAAGATTTGCTTGATTATGTGCGCAAGTACATTAAAGGTAAGCCCTATTGTGCCGGATTAATGATGGATAAAGCCGCCATGGCTGAAGTGAAACCAGAAACTTTTTTTAAATCGACCCATTAATCCGACATCATGAAAAGAATTATATTTTTTATAGCTTGTGCCCTGTTTTTTAGTGAAACGCAGGCGCAAACCAAGGCCATTTCATTTGATGTTAATGGGCTAAAAGTGATTTTAAAACCCACTGAGAAGGAAACGGTTAGTATAAGCATGTTTTTTAAGGGCGGTGTAATGAATTACGATGCCGCACACGCCGGAATTGAAAATTTAGCACTGGCCGCTGCTGCAACCTGTGGTACCAAAAATTATAGCGTTGTTGATTATCAGGAACTGGCCGATGAGTATGGGATTGATATTGCTGGTTCATCTAAAACTGATTACGGAACAATTAGTATGGATTGCATTTCCAAATATTGGGATCAGGGCTGGAAACTGTTTTCGGATGCGGTTATTAACCCGGCATTTGATAGGGCAGAATTTAAGACCACTAAAGAGCGCATGATATCTGCTATTTACCATAGCCAATCAGACCCCGAAACCAGGGTGGAACAGATGACGATGGAAAATATGTTTAAAGATTCGAGGTACAGCATTAATCCATTGGGTAGGAGCAAAACAGTTGGCGCTTTAACGGCAGAGCAGGTTAGTGCTTATTATCACAATGAACTGCTGAACAAGAACAAAATGTTTTTGGTTGTGGCGGGTAAAATCACTAAAGAAGAACTCGAGAAGAAAATACAGGGTTCTTTTAAAGGACTTAAAGAGAAGCCATATACGGCACCGGTATACAAGCGCGAAATGTTAACCGGCGAAAAGCTGGTATTCGAACAAAGAGATATTGCTACCAATTACATGAGCTGTATTATGAACGCCCCAACCATGAACAGCGCAGATTACCATGCTTTTGTGTTGACTATCAATGCGTTGAGCGGTGGTATGAATTATGAGATCAGAACCAAACTGGGCTTATCATACGCTCCGGGCGCAACCATTAAAGTGCAGCAGATTCCTTACACCGCCATGTATGTAAGCACTACTCAACCAAAAAAGGCTTACCAGGCCATGATAGCAGTTTACAACGGCATTAAAGAAGGCAAATACAGTGAGCGCTATATCGAAGCATTGAAAAAAGACCATCGCGACGGTTATTATAGGCACCAGGAAAGTGCAAGTTCAATTGTAGAAGATTTGGGCGAAGCCGAAGTGCTTGGAAGTTATACAATTATTGAAAATATGGTGGCTAATTTTAACAAAGTTACCTTACAGGATATGAAAGATGCTTTTACTAAATATATGAAAGGTGCAATTTGGGTGTATTTGGGCGATGAGCAAGTGGGGAAAGCTGCTTTTCAACAATAAATAAAGCCCGCAGGTTTTCGAAATCTGCGGGCTTTGATCCTTGCTATTTACTGATCAATAAAAAGATAACTGCGGCCAATACCGATCCGATAATCGGACCTACAATAGGAATCCAGGCATAGTCCCAGCCGCTACTTCCTTTACCTTTCATTGGAATTATAGCATGTATAATCCGTGGACCTAAATCTCTTGTGGGATTAATGGCGTAGCCCGTTGTTCCGCCAAGCGCCAAGCCGATTACCCACACCAGAAATGCCACAGGAATAGCACCCATAGAGCCCAAGCCGATAGGGGTAACGTTTTCTTTGGTTCCCATACTGGCATCTGTAAAGTAGAAAATCACAAATATCAGTACAAAAGTTCCGATAATTTCGGAAACCAGATTGGATACATTATTACGGATGGCCGGAGCTGTAGCAAAAGGAGCGGCCTTTAAACCCTGATCGGCTGTGGCATCGAAATGATCTTTATACATGAGCCAAACCAGCAATGCACCTGTCATGGCGCCCGCCAATTGCGACAGGATGTAAAAAGGCACGAGCGACCAATCAAAACCTTTACCAATGGCTAAGCCTAAAGTAACTATTGGGTTTAAATGGGCACCGCTGTATGGGCCCGCAACTACCACACCAACAAATACGGCCAATGCCCAGGCTGTGGTAATGGTTATCCAGCCACCGTTATTACCTTTAGTACCCTGAAGTACTACATTGGCCACTACACCATTTCCTAAAAGGATCATTAATGCGGTTCCAATAAATTCTGCGAGATATACGTTCATATATTTAAATTCTTTACAGCTTTACAATTTTTATTTTAGTCTTCAGCATTAACTCTTGCCGCTTTAACCGCTCTGTTCCATCCTTTTATGCGTGTGGTATTGTCTATACCTTCTGCAGCAACAAAAGTGGTATCTATTTTCCATTGCGAGCGGATCTGATCTATGCTTTCCCAAAAACCGGTAGCTAATCCTGCCAGGTAAGCTGCGCCGATGGCGGTAACTTCTGTAACCTTTGGCCTGATTACTTTACAGTTCAGTAAATCAGCCTGAAACTGCATCAGCAAATTATTTGCTGTTGCTCCGCCATCTACACGGAGTTCGGCAATGTTTACACCTGCATCTGCCTGCATGGCTTTTAAAACATCCATGGTTTGATAGGCTATACTTTCTAAAGCGGCTCGTGCAATGTGAGATTTGTTTGTTCCGCGGGTTAAGCCGGTAATGGTTCCGCGTGCATGTTGATCCCAGTGTGGGGCACCCAAGCCTGCAAATGCAGGTACCACGTATACACCATCGGTATCTTTTACCTTTAACGCAAGGGTCTCTACATCAGCCGATTTAGAGATCAGTCCCATTTCGTCCCTTAACCATTGCACTACGGCCCCTCCAATAAAAATACTACCTTCTAATGCGTAATTCACTTCACCGTTAATCTGCCAGGCAATGGTGGTTAGCAGATTGTTCTCTGATATTTTTGGTTTGGAACCGATATTCATCAACATGAAACAGCCCGTTCCGTAAGTGTTTTTGACCATGCCGGGCTCGGTGCACATCTGGCCGAACAAGGCCGATTGCTGATCGCCAGCGATACCCGCAATCGGAATTTTAGCCGCCAATATCCGGCCTGCCGTTTCGCCGTAAACCTCGCTCGATGATTTTACTTCGGGCAGCATCTGTTTTGGAATAGAAAACAGTTCAAGCAGTTCTTCATCCCAAGCCAATGTGTGGATGTTGTAAATCATGGTGCGCGAAGCATTGGTTATATCTGTAACATGTTTTGCACGTGCAGTTAGTTTCCAGATTAGCCAAGAATCGATTGTTCCAAATGCCAGTTCGCCTGCTTCGGCTTTTTGTCTGGCGCCTTCCACATTTTCGAGGATCCACCTTATTTTGGTAGCCGAAAAGTACGAATCTATAATTAAGCCAGTTTTATCCTGTATTTTTTTTGCCAGCCCCTGGGCCTTAATTTCATCGCAGTAAGATGAGGTACGCCTATCTTGCCATACTATGGCGTTGTAAATGGGCTGTCCGGTTGCTTTATCCCAAACTACAGTGGTTTCGCGCTGGTTGGTAATACCGATCGAATCTATATCGCTAACGGCTAGGCCTGCTTTAACAATCACCTCGGTAACAACAGCCAATTGTGTCGACCAGATTTCCATCGGATCGTGCTCTACCCAGCCGGCATTGGGGTAAATCTGTGTAAATTCGCGTTGGGCGATGGCTACTATATCGCCATTGTGATTAAAAATAATTGCTCTCGAACTTGTGGTTCCCTGATCGAGAGACAGGATGTACTTACTCATAATTCAAATTTTGGTTAGTTGGCTAAAGCCGGATTGGTTGTTTTAGGTGATGAATGATAAATATAACCGTCGGCTAATTTATTAAAAGTTTCGATTTGATCAGATTCCCAATTTTCATCGGCCGATAATTCCCTGGCCAGGAGGGTGGCCACTTTTGGTGCCATATCTTTTGCAGCCTGCGCATCAATAAACAATATTCTTAACCTTCTGCTTAAAATATCCTCTACCGTTTCTGCCATTTCATATCTGGCCGCCCATACCACTTCTGCCTCGGTATAAGGAAAGGCTGGGTTTAATTTTTGGCGCAGGTGAGGAGTTTGTTGCATTAATGCCTCAATTTTATCGCGGTCGGTGCCATAAATATCCAAATGGTGTGTTCCTTTATGGTTCAGGCTACCGTGTATGGTTAAATTTTGGGTTACACATGCTTTCGGTTCTAAATCTGCATGCGTAATGGCGAGGTTAACGGTTTCTTCGGCCATGCGGCGATAGGTTGTCCATTTTCCGCCAGTAATGGTGATTAAGCCTTTAGCAGAAACAATTAGTTTATGATCTCGGCTGATTTCTTTAGTACTGTTACCATCGCCATTTGTGGGTGCAGCAAGGGGTCTCAATCCTGAAAAAACACTCAAAATGTCACTTTCTAGCGGTTTACGGGTAAAATAGGAGGAAGCGGTGTTCATAATAAAATCTACCTCTTCTTTTAAGGCCCTTGGCTCTAAGCTATGCTCATTTAAAGGTGTATCGGTTGTGCCCACCAGCAGGTGGTTGTGCCAGGGTACAGCAAATAAAACGCGTCCATCAGATGTTTTTGGGATCATTAATGCCGATTCGCTGTTTAGAAAGCTTTTCTCGAGCACTACATGCACACCCTGACTGGGACGAACCATTTTTTTGGAATTGGGGTTGTTCATCTGCAAGATATCATCGACAAAAACGCCCGTTGCATTGATTACCACCCTAGCCGAATAACTAGCTCTCGATCCAGTAAGTGCATCCTGGGTTTCAACACCTGTAACGGCACCTTTTTCATCTTTCAGCAAGGCCGTAACTTTTGTGTAGTTTAATAAAATCGCACCTTTTTCTGTGGCGGTTTGCGCTATGTTTATCGCCAAACGTGCATCGTCAAATTTTCCATCATAATATCTAATGCTGCCTTTCAATCCCTCTGCCTTAATGCCTGGCATCATGGATAAAGTTTCTCTTTTTGAAAAATATTTAGATTTACCAAAACTGTATTTACCGGCAAGCCAGTCGTAAACGCTAAGTCCGGCTAAATATTTTAATACAGAAAACCAATCGTAGCATGGGATAAGAAAAGCTTCTTTATTTACCAGGTGGTTGGCATTTTGCTGCAGCAAACCCCGTTCTTTTAAAGCATGGCGCACCAAAGCAATGTCGCCCTGGGCCAAATAGCGTACGCCACCGTGCACCAGTTTGGTACTTCGGCTTGATGTACCCTTGGCAAAATCTGATTGTTCTACCAGAAGGGTTTTGTAACCTCGGCTGGCGGCATCTAGTGCAGTACCAAGGCCAGTGGCCCCGCCACCTATAATAATCAAGTCGTAATTTACGTTTTCAGCAGTAATGTTTTGATGCAGCCTTTTCATTCGTATCTGTAAAGAAAAATAATAAAACGAAACAATACGCAATTATAAGAAATGATAATCGAAATAATATAATATAGGTGTTAAAAATTTATTAAATATTTCTTTAAAATATTTTAAAGAATGTTTTTATTGCTATTTTGCAGCACGCTAATTTAATATACTATGATGAATTTGGCTGAGAGGCACCAGTTTATTTTAAGTCGCCTGCAACGTGATCAATACATAAATGTGGTAGATTTATGTAAGGAATTGAAAGTGTCGTCCGTAACAATAAGAAAGGACCTAAAACTACTTGAAGATAAAAGCCTTCTTTTTAGAACACATGGTGGGGCAACTGTAAACAATCCGTATACAGTTGACAGGCCAGTTAATGAGAAGGAAAAAATACAATCGACCGAAAAGAACAAAATAGGGATAGCTGCAGCTGCTTTACTGAACGATAACGATTCTATTGTAATTGCATCGGGCACAACAGTACTGTACTTTGCCAAGAATATTGCACCGGCTACCAATTTAACTGTTGTAACTTCGGCTTTAAATGTAGCACTTGAATTAATGCGCGAACCCAGCATTGAAGTAATACAGTTGGGCGGTTTACTGAGGAAAAGTTCATCATCTGTAATGGGCGCCTATGCTGAACAGGTTTTGCAGGATTTTTACTTCAACAAGCTGTTTTTAGGTGTGGATGGTATTGATCTGGATTTTGGCTTAACCACCACAAACGCCATGGAAGCACATTTAAACCGTAAAATGATCGGTGTATCACAAAAAACAATTGTGCTTGCCGATTCGACCAAATTTGGCAAAAGAGGCTTCGGCAAGATATGCGGATTGGAAGAAATTGATCATATTATTACAGATAAAGGAATTTCTGAACAAATTGTTAAACATTTAGAGAGTTTAGGTGTTACTGTTACTATCGTATAGTGATATCCACGCTTGCGATAGAACCAAAACATTATAATTTGAACATGGAGAAAAAACGAATACACATCTTAGAAGACGATCAGGAGATCAGAAACGTTATTGAAATTTTATTGAAAGAAGAAGGCTTTGAGTTACAGCTTTCATCATCTTTTGCAGAATTGAAAAAGAATATCCAGGATGCCATGCCTGATCTTTTCTTACTTGACGTGATGTTGCCTGATGGGAACGGAGCAGAAATCTGCGAGGATTTAAAAACTGATATTTTTACCAAACACATCCCAATTATTGTAATGTCTGCACAGAACAATAGCGAACAAAAAGCTATTGATGCATTTGCTGATGATTACATTAGCAAACCATTTGATATTTACGATGTTTTGGAGCGTATTAATGCACAGTTAAAGCGCAGTGTAGAAAACAGAACAAAAGTATAAACAGGTATTATACATTACATAAAAAAGGGAAGCTGTTTAGTTTCCCTTTTTTATTTCCTTAGGATTGTTTAACATCCTGCCCTTTGTTAAACATAACAAACCGCTTGGAATCACCAATCCGCTGAGGAACGGAGGCGTTTGATACAATGGCATAATCTTCAGTGTTTTTATTAATGAAAACACCTGCACCGATGATGTTGTAGCTACCAATAACCACATCTTCTTTTACGGCCGAATTAATGCCCAAAAAAGAATTCTGACCTATGGTTACATTTCCGGCCAAAATGTTGCCCGAGAGCAGCACGTTATTGTTGATGGTAGAGTGGTGGCCTATTCTGCTGCCAATAAGCATGCAGTTGTTGCCTATGGTTACAAAAGGCTGTATATCGCAGCATTGATCTATAAAAGTATTTTCGCCGATGACAAGATCGGGCCATACATTGGCTTTTGATGAAACGTAATTGGCAAAGCTGTAGCCGGCATCACTTAACTTATTGTATACGCTTTCTCTTGCGCTGTTTCTTCCTATTGCAATATGCATTTTATGGGCATCGGGAGGATAATCTTTCTGCACCTGGGCAAAGCTCAGGATAGGTAAGCCCAACAATGTACTGCCAGCCGGCGGTACATAAGCATCGTCAACACAAAAAGCAAGAACGTTGTAGTTGCTATCATTCATAAATGAGTAACAAATGAACTCAGCCATTTTCCCAGTTCCATAGATAATAACTTTCATAATTTAAATTTTGATAAGCCACTAATTTATACATTAAATAGGCTTTAAAACCTCCTGAGCGTATACTGTACACTTATTGATTAGCTGGCTTTACAGTTTCACAATTGCGCAATCCAACCGTATCAAGGTCAAGTTTTTAGACCATGTTTTTTAGATGTTAAACGTTTTATATGCACGCAAGCAGGTATTGTATCTTTTTGATCATTTTATGCCGCTACCGCGGTGCTGCAGTTGATCTATTGCTAGGGGTAAATTAATCTGTAAAATTGATTGCACAAAAATGAATAAATACGAAATATCGGCTTCTTCTTGCTTGAAAAATAAATGTCTGGCAGAATAAAATGATGAAAATGTATACTCGATATAGACCAGATTTTAGTTAGCTCACTAAAAAACACAAAATTTGCCCCAGAATATTGTAGTATTAAGCAGCTTTTTCAAATGTTAAATCAATTTCTGACGTTTTTTGAATTTTCGGGCTAAAATTTTCCTCGAAAACTGGCTTTTTTGGCCAAAAATCTGGCGGGGAATTTTTACATCTTCTGCTCCATAAAATTTACAGATCATGTATAATATATCAGTGCATTATTTCAAATAGTGTGCATGCTGTTTCTAAATTATACAATTTAAATACAACCTAGGAAGGGCTATAAAACATTGGGGCTTAATTGCATAGATTAGTTCTCAATAAATCGAACCACAAACTAAATCATTACTTAGGCTATGAAGAAAGTAATTTTATTTATCGCAATAATATATACATGCATTATTACAGGATGCGCCCCAAGAAGAGACCTGGTATATTTCAGTAACCTGGCTAAACAAACCAGTGAAGAGAAAGTACAGAGTCAGGAAGTAAAAATTCAACAGAACGATCTACTTAGTATTAGTGTTAACAGTTTAAATCAAGAATCGAATGTACTGTTTGCATTAAACACCCGAAACCCAAATGCCGATAACAACTATAAGGTAGAAGGTTACAGGGTTAACAAAGAAGGAATGATTAACCTGCCGGTAGTTGGAAATGTAAGATTAGAAGGATTAACCATAGAACAGGCTCAGGCCTCTATATCAAGAGAGCTCGATAAATATGTAAAAAAACCTGTTGTTGATGTTCAACTGATCAATTTCAAGGTTACGGTAATAGGAGAGGTAAACAGGCCTTCGAGTTTTACGGTACAGGGCGATAATATTAACCTTTTGGAAGCCTTAGGTATGGCTGGCGATATGACTGTTTATGGTAAACGCGAAAACGTACTGGTTATCAGACAGCAGGATGGGCAGCGCATAATGAAAAGGCTTAACCTCAACAATCAGGATGTAATGAACTCTCCGTTCTTCTACCTTAAACAAAACGATGTGGTGTATGTAGAGCCTGATAAATCTAAAGCTATAGAGTATAGTCCCAATACCAGGATCATGCCTATTGTAATTGCATCAATATCTGCTGTAGCAGTATTAATAACAGCTGTTTTAAACCGATAACGTCTCTTAAAAACTAAATCATGTCTAAACAAATTGTAAACGGTGGCGCAAGGGATTTTGCAGAAACTATGACAAGGTTTGCCAGAAACTGGCCATACTTTGTATTGAGTATGATCATATCCATGGGAGCAGTTTATGCCTTCTTGTACATTACCCCTCCAAAGTATAAAGTAAGCAGCACGCTTTTAATCTCTGATGATAAAAATGGGGCTGCCATGTCGAACAGCACAGCCTTTACCGATCTGAACATGTTTCAAACGGTTAAAACAGTAGATAACGAAATTGAAATACTAAGGTCAAGGGATCTGATTTTTAAAGTACTGAAAAAACTGAACCTGGAAACTTCTTATTTCAAGAAGCAGGGCTTCAGGTATAAAGAACTATACGGTAAAACAGCTCCGCTGGTAGTTACTGCTGTTAGCTTAAAAAATGGTGCTTATGCCCGTAAAATCAATATTTCTTATCTTGATGAGATTTCCTACATCATTCAGGACAGTTTAAATACCAATATTGTAAAGTATGGAGATACCATACACAATAAAAATTACGCCATTAGGGTGGATAAGGGCCTAGCCTATAAAAAAGAATATGGCAAGATTAAAATCCAGTTTAAAAACCTGTATAAAATGACTGAGGCTTATAGCCTGGTTTCACTAAAGATAGTTCCGGTTGTTAAAGATGCGAATACCATTACCATCAGCCTTAACGACGCTGTTCCTCAAAGGGGTATCGATATTTTGAACGACTTGATTGAAACCTATAACATCAATAACGTTAACAATAAAAACACAATAGCCCGAAACACCATTAAGTTTATCGATAACCGGTTAAAATACCTGGTACACGATCTTTCTGGAACAGAAGAGGATGTTGAAAATTATAAGCAGCAAAACCGTGTTACCGATATCAATATGGATGCACAGATGAATGCTGCACGCTCTGGAGAATACAATCAGCTTTTAGAAACCTCGTCGGTACAATTGCGCATACTATCTTCTATTGAAGGGTATTTTAGAGGTAAACAAAGCCAATTTAACCTGGCCCCAAGCGCAATGGGGCTAAAAGATCCTATTTTAAACTCGCTTATCTCCCGGTTTAATGATCTTCAGTTAGAGCGTAACAGGATGTTGCGCACGGCCAATGCAGAAAATCCATTGGTACTGAACCTGAACGAGCAATTGGCCACTTTAAAAAACAATATCCTGGAAAACTTGACCAGCATTAAACAGGGCTTTGTTATCGAAAGGAATAATTTAAGGGCCAACTATTCGCAGTTTGACAGTAAAATCAAATCTGTTCCAACAATTGAGCGGGGTTTATTAGAAAGAAGCCGCGAGCAAAGTGTAAAATCAGGTTTATATAAATATCTGTTGCAAAAACGGGAAGAAACAGCTTTATCATTATCAGCTACCGTTCCAACTTCGCAGGTGGTAGATAAACCGGCCTATAATACCATTCCGGATAGCCCAAAACAACCGCTCTTGTATCTGTGTGGCTTTATTTTTGGCTGTTTTGTTCCGGCAGGCGCTATTTACATCAGAGGGTTCTTTAACAACAAAGTTCAGGATGCGAGTACAATTGAATTAACCGGCGCCAAAATGCTGGGTGAGCTTTCTCATAACCTGGATAAAAGCACCATTGTGTTTCAAAAAGATAACCGCTCTACCATTTCTGAACTGTTTAGGTACATCAGGATGAATTTAGGGCTCATGTCCAACAATGCCGAAAACAAGGTAATGCTGGTTACGTCGAGCATGAAAGGAGAGGGCAAAACATTTTTCAGTGTAAACCTGGCTACCACATTGGGCATGCTGGATAAAAAAGTGGTGGTGCTGGAGTTCGACCTCAGAAAACCTGACCTACTGAACAAAGTGGGCATGAAACAAACGGTTGGCTTAACCGATTACTTAATTAATGATAATGTTTTTTTAGAAGATATTATCAAACCAACCAGCGTATCAGATCATGTATCGGTTATCGGTTGTGGCAAATCGCCTGAAAACCCTGCTGAGATTATGATGAGCCCAAAAATGGGGCTATTGTTTGATGAGCTGAAAGAGCGCTTTGATTATGTGATTATCGATACCTCGCCGGTTGGGCAGGTGGCCGATGCCTTTAGTCTTGCCGAATATGCCGATGTGAGTATTTATCTGGTAAGATACAATTACACCAACAAATATCAATTGGCCATACTGAAAGATATCTGCGAAAATAACAAGCTTAAAAATCCGATGGTTGTTTTTAACGATGCCAAAAGAGAAAAAAATCAAAAATACAGCTACGGTGGCTACGGTTATGCTATGGCAAACTAAAACTACCCTGCTTTTGTGAATACCAATACCTAGTACCAAATAAACGTCCCCAACGGTTTAATTTACTGCTTAATTGATTAACTGGTTAAACAGGTTAATTGGTGAGCTGTAATAGCAAATGTAATTGTTTAGCAAACGCAAGGATGCTAGCCATTTATGATGCAAAAGGTTACAATTAACCAATTCTTACAATTTGAACCATTAGTCAGTTCAACTCATTACAACAATAACAAAAAATAGTCATGTAAGTGATATAGCGAAGCTGTATCCAACGGGCTAAACTAACAGGTTTACCATCATTATTACCTACTTCATGTAAGTGATATAGCGAAGCTTTATCAAATCAGCTCAAAATAAATAACCCTATAGAAAAAAATGGAATCTAAAATTAACTTCAGACCCTCTTTCGCAAAAAAATGGTTTGTGATTTACACCCGCCCCCGTTGGGAGAAAAAAGTTGATAAACTGCTGCAAGAGCAGGGTTTTGAATCTTTTTGTCCTGTAAGAAATGTAGAAAACCAATGGGCCGACAGGAAGAAAGTAGTTAGCCTGCCGCTTTTTACCGGCTATGTATTTGTTCGGATTGATGAGCGCGATGGTTTTAAAGTGAAGTTCGTACAAGGGGTTTTAAATTTTATCAATTATATGGGTAAACCTGCTGTGGTAAGAGATGGCGAAATAGACCGGCTTAAGCAGATTATGGATGCCTATAACGATGTAGATGTGGTAAGCTTATCCGGCGTTTCTAAAGGCGACCGTGTAAGGATCAGCAATGGTCTTTTCCACAATCAGGAAGGGGAAGTTATCCAGATCCAGGGCAAACATGTACTCATGTCGTTCGATCATTTAGACTGTGCCGTAGTAACCAGAGTACCTTTAAGCAACCTTACATTCACCGCAAAACCACAACAACACTATGTATAATTCTGAAAATCATTTAAAGATGACGGTAATCGGCCTTGGGTATGTTGGTTTACCATT
This sequence comes from Pedobacter sp. GSP4, assembly GCF_051857575.1. Classification (NCBI taxonomy): domain Bacteria; kingdom Pseudomonadati; phylum Bacteroidota; class Sphingobacteriia; order Sphingobacteriales; family Sphingobacteriaceae; genus Pedobacter; species Pedobacter sp. GSP4. The sequence goes on from NZ_JBPZIR010000002.1 coordinate 215,662, forward strand.
GGCAGTCGAATTTGCTAAAAAATATAAAGTATTCGGTTTTGATATTAATCAGACCAGGATAGATGAATTAAAAGCAGGTCAGGATAGTACATTAGAAGTTTCGGAAACGGATTTAAACAATGTGCTTACTTTCGATTGCACTACACTAAAAGGCTTATACTGCACCAATGAAATAGAAAAACTGCGTACATCATCCGTTTATATCGTAACGGTTCCAACACCGGTTGATAAAAACAACCGACCAGATTTAACCCCTTTATTGAAAGCCAGTGCTGTTGTAGCCAAAGTGCTAAAAAAAGGCGATATAGTGGTTTACGAATCAACTGTTTACCCTGGTGTAACTGAAGATGAATGTGTGCCGATTTTAGAAAAAGGATCAGGCCTTGTTTTCAATAAAGACTTTTTTGCAGGTTATTCTCCTGAGCGGATCAATCCGGGCGATAAACAGCACACGGTAGCCAATATATTAAAAATCACTTCGGGCTCTACGCCAGAGGCTGCCGAGAAAATTGATAGCCTATACCGTTCGGTAATTAATGCCGGTACCTATAAAGCCTCATCAATTAAAGTGGCCGAGGCGGCAAAGGTAATCGAAAATGCACAGCGCGATATCAATATTGCTTTTGTAAATGAGCTGGCCATGATTTTTAACCAGATCGGTATCGATACTTCTGAAGTATTGGCTGCAGCGGGAACCAAATGGAACTTTTTAAATTTTAAACCAGGTTTGGTTGGCGGGCACTGCATTGGTGTAGATCCGTATTATTTAGCGCAAAAAGCACAGGAGGCTGGCTATCATCCTGAAATTATTTTAGCCGGCAGGCGCGTAAACGATGGCATGGGCAAGTATGTGGCCGATCAGATGATTAAAAAAATGATCGCCAGAAACATTCATATTGTTGGGGCAGAGGTACTTGTTTTGGGTTTTACCTTTAAAGAAAACTGCCCTGATGTACGCAATACCAAAGTAATTGATATTGTAAGGAGACTGGAAGAGTACAGGGTAAAGGTCACCATTCACGATCCATGGGCCAATGCCGAGCAGGCCAACCACAATTACGGCATCATCTGCGAAAATGGCTCTTCTAAAACCAGAAAATACGATGGCATTGTGTTGGCAGTAGCGCACGAAGCTTTCAATGGTTTAAATATTACTGAGCTGCGCAAACCAGAATGTGTGGTATACGATATTAAATCGGTACTGCCACAATCAATGGAAACGGTTCGTTTGTAAAGCCATGAGTTTAACATATAAAGCGCGGTCGGGCATTATATGGTCGATTGGACAGCAGTTTAGTGTTAAATTCATCAACCTGTTCATCACCATTATTTTAGCCCGCTTATTAAGCCCAGCCGAATTTGGCTTAATCGCAATGCTCTCCATTTTTATAGCCATTGGCAATTCGTTGATGGACAGTGGCCTTACTTCATCTTTGATCAGAACGCGAACGGCCGGCCAGAAAGATTTTTCGACCATATTTTTTTTTAACCTCTTTGGCAGCATCGTAGTTTACGGTGTTTTGTTCTTTGCAGCACCATTGATAGCCGATTTTTACAGGCAGCCACAGTTAACCAGCATTGTCCGTATTTATGGGCTAACCTTTTTGATCAATGCATTTTTTAGTATCCAAAATACATTGCTTACCAAGGAGATGAAGTTTAAGCTGCAAACGGTAATTCAGATACCTGCAGTGGTAATGGGCGGGTGTTTGGGCATTTATCTGGCAAAAAATGGTTACGGCACCTGGAGTTTGGTATGGATGAGCTTACTCAGCGCAGGTATTTCTACCATTTTACACTGGATATATTCAGATTGGCGGCCACGTTTGATCTTTAGCAAGAGAAGTTTTAAAAAACACTTCCATTTTGGTTATAAAATGACGCTTTCGGGCCTGCTCGATACCGTTTATCAAAATGTTTATACGGTAATTATCGGTCGGTTTTATGCCGCGGCACAGCTTGGGTTTTATGCCAGGGCTGATAGTTTAAGCCAGTTGCCCATCGGTATTATTTCGACCGCAATTAATAAGGTTACCTATCCAATGTTTGCCAACATCAGCAATGATGACCTAAAGCTGAAAATGATATACAGCAGGTTAATGCAACAGGTTTTATTCTGGAACGCGCCCATACTGATTTTTTTGGCACTGGTGGCCCAACCTTTAATCTCGCTGCTTTTAACCGATAAATGGTTGCCAGCAGTACCCTATTTCCAGATTTTATGCATAGCCGGGATTCTTTACCCGCTGCACGCTTATAACTTAAATATCTTAAAGGTTAAAGGCCACAGCGGACAGTTTTTAAAGCTCGAAATTGTAAAAAAAGTTTTAAGTGTAATTGGAATTATCTGTGTAATCCCATTTGGTATAATGGGCCTGCTTTACTTCCAACTCTTTTTTACTGTTTTTGCCTATTACATTAATTCCATTTACAGTGGCCGGTTAATCAATTACCCACTTAAAGAACAACTTCAGGATATAGCACCTATTTTAATGCTGTCAAGTCTTTTAGGTTTAGCCTGTTATTGTTTGGATAGTTGGTGCATGGCACATTACAACATCAATAATTTTCTCCGAATAATCGGCTTAAGTATCATATACGGTGGCTTTTATCTAGGTATAAGCAGCAGTATCAGATTGGCCGCACTAGTAGATTTTAAACAATTAATCCTCAAACAATGATACCTGTAACTAAACCCTTTTTGCCTAAACAGGCAGATTTTAAAAGCTATGTAAGTAGCATTTGGGCCAGACAGTGGCTCACCAACAATGGTCCCTTGGTAAATGAACTGGAGTTAAAGTTGCAGCAGTATTTAGAACTGCCACATTTATTGTTTGTTACCAACGGAACAATAGCCCTGCAGCTGGCCATACAGGCTTTAGATGTTAAAGGTGAAATTATTACCACACCGTTTTCTTTTGTAGCCACTACCAGCAGCATTGTTTGGCAGGGCTGTACGCCGGTTTTTGTTGATATTGACGAACAAACGCTTAACATAGATCCTGCAAAAATTGAGGCCGCCATTACCCCGAATACATCGGCCATTTTAGCTACACATGTATTCGGTAACCCTTGCGATATTGAAGCTATTGACCGCATTGCGAAGAAACATAACCTAAAAGTAATTTACGATGCAGCACATTGCTTCGGAACAAAATACAAAGGCAAATCTATTTTTTCCTACGGCGATGTGAGCACCACAAGTTTCCACGCTACCAAATTGTTCCACACCATTGAGGGAGGCGCAGTATTTACGCAAGACCCCGATATCTTAAAACGGATGGCACTGATGCGCAATTTTGGTTATAGCGGGGTCGATACTTTTTCGGAAGTAGGCACCAATGCCAAAAACTCAGAATTCCACGCCGCAATGGGGCTTTGTAATTTAAAGCACATCGATCAGATATTGAGTAAACGTGAAGAGCTTTCCAAACATTACTACATGCGGCTGAATAAAATTGACGCACAGTTTCAGGTCATTCAACCAGATACCGATTTTAATTACGCCTACTTTCCGGTAATCTTTAGATCGGAAGATGTGATGCTCGATTGTATGAAACAGTTAGAACTGGTACAGGTGTACTGTAGAAGGTATTTCTATCCATCATTATCGGCCCTGCCATACATTGATAAAATAAACATGCCAATCTGCGATTCTATTTCAAAACGCATTATGTGCCTTCCACTGTACCATACCTTAACCAGCTCTGATCAGGATTTGGTGGTAAGGATCATTTTAAGAACACAAAATTACCGCAAAAAACAAGTTATCAAACTTGCAGACTATGGTAGCTTGGTTAATAACAACAACGTAGGGGTAGCGGTTAATGGTCGTTAACAGCAATATTTATTATGAAAAAAGATAACGCAGAAATTATGGTTAGCATCTTTTGCATAACCTACAACCATAATAAATTTATTGCCAAGGCGCTCGATGGCTTTTTAATGCAGCAATGCAATTTTAATACAGAAATTATTATTGGCGACGACTGCTCTACAGATGGTACTACCGAAATTATTGATGAATATGTAGCCAAGTATCCCGATAAAATTAAACGGTTAAAGGCGCCGAAAAACATTGGCGCCACTCAAAATGTTATCCGGGTAGCTTTAGAAACCAAAGGAAAGTACGTAGCCACCTGCGATGGGGATGATTATTGGACTGACCCCCACAAACTGCAGAAACAGGTTGATTTTTTAGAAAACAACCCTGACTACATCATGTGCTGCCACTACACCCGCGAAATTAATTTTGATGATACCGAGCTGTTTTACATGGACTTTAACCCTAGGCCACTAACGTATAGCTTTAGCGATTTAATTGTAAATAAACAGGTAGAAACATGTACCGCTACCATTGTATACCGCAATATAGATGCCATCAGAAACCTGTATAAAAACGATTGGTTTTTAAAATGCCATGCCTGCGATAAGTTTTTAAAACTTTATTGTACATGGGTAACCGGTAAAAAAGTTTATGTACTACCAGAGGTAATGAGCTGTTACAGGCGTCATCCAGGAGGGATATGGAGCCCGGTATCTTATGTTCCGTTAAAGAAAATGCAGTTAAGCGATTTTAATATGATTGCAAAGATTTTCACTTACACAGGTTTGCAGAAAATTAAGCTTTTGCATTTCTACTTAAAAAAATATTTCCTTTTCGAAGTGAAACACAAAACATTCGGAAACGCTTTCCAAACGATAAAAACGATTGTAAATTAATTCGAAATGGCTACTAAATTATGCTTCGTAATCAACAGTTTAGAGGGTGGTGGAGCTGAGCGGGTAATTAGCAACCTGGCCAATCATTTTAGCAATAAAGATTGCAGTGTTACCATGATCTGCCTTAATACCGCTCAGGTTAAATACCATATCAATGAACAGGTTAAAATTGTAAACCTACTCGACAGAAAAGACAATCAAAATTTCCTAAACAGAATTAGGTACGGCTTTTTAACCTTTTACAGGCTACTTGTTTTATTAAAGAAAGAAAAGCCGAACTGTACCATCTGTTTTATGACATCGGCAAATATCTGGGCAGGTTTAAGCTGCATGATTTTAGGTTTGCCGTATCTGGTTTCTGAAAGAACAGCTTTAAATACCACTTTAGATCAGTACAATAAATTATTACAATGGTTTGTATTCCATATCTATAGAAAATCAAAAGCAATTGTGCTGCCGGCATTTGGCATGTTTAGCGGGTTTAAGCGGATTAAACAGTTTGAAAAGCTGCATAATTTTAAAACGATATACAATCCGATCCATCAATTTGTAAAACCAAACCTAAACGCGGTTAACAACAAGCCGTTTATATTATCAGTAGGTAGGTTAAGCCACGAAAAAGGCTTCGATTTGCTCATTGATGCTTACCAGCGTTTAGCTTTATCAGATGTAGATCTCTTGATTTCGGGCGAAGGGCAGGAACGGGAAAACTTAGAAAAGCAGATCGCTGAGCTAAACTTAACGGATAAGGTTAAGCTAATTGGCTTTAAATCTAACCTACAGGATTATTATGCACAGGCTGATGTTTTTGTACTCTCATCCAGAAATGAAGGATACCCCAATGTACTGGTAGAAGCTATGGGTATGGGATGTGCCTGTGTGGCAATGGATTGTGAGTTTGGTCCATCAGAAATTATCGACCATGGAGTTAACGGCTTTTTAATCAAAAACAATGATATACAATCACTTTCAGATGCTATAGGTAAACTATTAAGTAACAGTAAATTGAGGGATAGATTTTCTGCAAAAGCCAAACTGATTAACGAAACCAATTCTATAGAAAAAATCTCAGCTAATTGGGAAGAATTAATACTGTCATGACCAAAAAAATTATGTTTCTCTTTTTGTTGTTTGCCTACGTGTATGCCACAACATTCAACATCTTCATGACCGGGATTTTTAGAATTCCTGCACCAATGGTTTTTCTGGCACCATTAATTTATTTCTACAGAACAGATGTTACCTACTTTTCTTACGGTAAAGAGTTACTGGTGTTTTTTATAGCAGCCTTATTCTTTTACCTGATAGGCCAGGCAGATGTAACGGGCTTTTTTGCCTTGTTAATCGTGGCGGTTTGTTTCGCCTTGCTGTTTAATTATGTTATTGGCAGCGATTTACAACGGATGAACATTGCGGTGGGTTTCTTTTTCGGCGTTTTATTGTTATCGGGCCTCATCATGTTTGTCGATCACCAGTACAACATGGCGCCTATACGGTCGCTTTTGGTACAGGAAGAAGTACTACAGGCACCCGCAGGCATATCAACAACTATTTTCACCTTTGGCTATCAAATGGCAGCGTTGACTCCATTTTTAGTCGTTAATGCAATACTATTTAAGAAAAGCTGGATAATTAACCTTCTCTTATTTGGATTATCGCTCTCTCTTATTTTCTTTGGTATGCAAAGGTCGGTTTTAGTGGCTTTTGCCGCTGTGCTGGGCCTGTTTTTTCTAAGCTATTACAAAGCCAGATCCATATTGATATTTGGCGCCTTGTTTGCCATATTATTTGTGGCACAAAGTTCATTGGATCAATTTTCTGGCGATAAAAAGCAACAGAACATTTTAAATAAAAGTGCCGAAAATGCAAAAGGGAAAGAAGAACGCGGCGATTTGATGGGCGAAAACATACAGATCATTGCCGATTATCCATTTGGTTTGCTCTTTTACGGAAAAACCTGGAACGATGTGGTACAGCACAACTTTGTGTACAAAAAAGGCCCTATCGTTATCACCTCGCACAATGCTTATCTCATGTTCATTACCTACCTCGGGCCCTTGCTCGGGTTTATTTTGCTCATTTTACTGTATCAAAAAGTAGGTAAGGTAATTTTTTATGCTTTTCTGCACATTAAAGATAAGAAGAATGCGCTGCTGGTTTGTTTAAGTTGCTCTTTCATTGCCATATCCATCAATTCATTTTTTCATAACGAGTGGCTTTTGGCTACCAGTGGTCCAACGCTGTTTCTCTACTTTGCCATTTTACAGCTTTCGAAAATTAAAATGGAAGATCCCATTTTGGTTGAATACAAATAACAGTTCTGTTTTTCCCAATCCCGATAGGTTGAAATTAACACCATTAAATTAACGAATATGAATATCCCATTCTCACCACCATTTATTGATCAATCAGTGGTTGATCAGGTTTTAGAAACCCTAAACGATAAATGGATTACCACTGGGCCTAAAGTTAAAGCCCTTGAACAGGAAATTAAGAGCATTACAGAAACTGATGAAGTGATATGTGTAAACTCATGGACATCGGGCGCCATTTTAATGTTGAAATGGTTCGGCATTAAAGCTGGCGATGAAGTGATTGTGCCAGCCTATACTTACAGCGCTACTGCATTGGCAGTGCTGCATTGCGGCGCAACCCCGGTGATGGTTGATGTTTCAGACGATTTTAATATCGACCCTGATAAAATAAAAGCAGCCATTACCTCAAAAACAAAAGCCATTATAGCTGTTGATATTGCTGGATGGCCCTGCGATTATACATCTATAAGCAAGATCATTACCAGCGATAAAGTACAGAAAAAGTTTAAATGCGAATCGGAAAAACAGCTGTTGCTAAAAAGGATACTGTTAATTTCTGATGCCGCACATTCCATTGGCAGTTTGTACCACAATAAACCAGCTGCAAAACAATGCGACGTTACGATATTTTCTTTCCACGCGGTAAAGAATATTACTACTGCAGAGGGTGGGGCCATCTGTTTAAACCTGCCTAAGGCTTTTGATCATGGAGCGGAATATAGTTACTTAAAAATGTATACGCTTAATGGGCAGAATAAAGATGCCCTCTCCAAATCAAAAGGTGCTGGTTGGCGTTACGATATTCTGTTTCAGGGCCTAAAAATCAATATGCCCGATATCTGCGCAGCCATTGGGTTGGCCCAGATCAGAAAATACAATCAAGATCTTTTGCCCAAACGCAAAGAAATTGCCCAAAAGTACTGCGAAGGCTTTGAACACGAAGATTGGTTTATTGCACCACCTTTGGTAAGCACACAAAGAGAATCCTGCTATCATCTTTTCCCATTGCGGGTTAAGGGATTAACAGAGGCACAGCGCGATCAGGTTATTGATGATCTGGCCTCCTTGGGTATTGCAACCAATGTACATTTTATTCCGATGCCCATGCTTACCCTGTTTAAAGATCTGGGATATAAAATAGAAGATTATCCGACGGCCTATCAAAATTATGCCCACGAAATTTCACTTCCAATCTATCCACAGTTAACTGATGTTGAATTAGAATTCATTATCCATTCCGTAATCAGTTGTGTAAACATTCAGTTAAACAGCATCAGTGCTGACGATGAAAATTTTATAGTACATAAACCAATGGCAGTAGCATCATGAAAATAGATAAAAAAAGAGCATTCGATATTGTTTTTTCAGTCTTGAGCTTAATCTTGTTCAGTCCGGTTTTGATCCTGATTGCGATTTTAATCAAGCTCGATTCAAAAGGTCCTATTTTTTTCAAGCAGATCAGGGTAGGAAAGAACATGAAAGATTTCCATCTGGTAAAATTCCGCACCATGAAAATGGTACAGAGCAACAATAGCTTATTAACCATTGGCAACCGCGACGACCGCATAACCAAAGTAGGCTACTGGCTAAGAAAATATAAGCTCGATGAGCTGCCGCAGTTGCTCAATGTATTAAAAGGGCAGATGAGCTGCGTGGGGCCACGGCCTGAAGTTAGAAAATATGTTAACCTCTATAACGAAGAACAGCGTTATGTCTTATCAGTAAAGCCTGGCATTACCGATTGGGCTTCGGTTGAGTTCTGTAACGAGAACGAACTGTTAAAGCATGCCGAAAATCCCGAAGCGTACTACATCGAACGCATTATCCCTGCAAAAATTAAGCAGAATATGCGGTACATCAGAAAGAACGATATGCTTACCGATTTTAAAATCATTTGGTTAACGATTAATAGGATTGTCATCAACTAAAAGAACATGTGCGCGCTCAAACAAACGATTACAGAAGAAATTGGTGCAAAGAAAAAAGTTTTCTTTATACTGAGTTCATTAACTTCAGGAGGTTCGGAAAGGGTTTTTTGGAACCTGGCCCAAGGCTTCAACAAAGATAAGTTCGATATTACCATTGTAATTCTCGACTCGACAGTAAATTGCTTTTCGATGGATCTGGCCGGTGTCCGCTTTATCGACCTGAAAACAAAAAAAGCTTCGAAATCATTCTTTTCGTTATATGCTGTTTTGAAAAAAGAAGCACCATATGCCGTTTTTTCTACTACCGATCATATCAATATCCTGGTTTCGCTGGTAGGCAGGTTTTTAAAAATCCCGATGCTCATTGCGCGGGCTTCCAACATCCCGCACGAACAGCGGCTGTTTGAAGGTTTTAAATCGAGATTTTACGAACTCTTTACCCGTTTAAGCTACAGCGGGTATAGGCAGATTATCTGCCAGTCGGAGGAGATGAAACAATCGCTGATGGATACTTATAATGTTAACCAAAAGCTGATCAAAGTAATTGCCAATCCAGTACTTCGAACCGATAAGCTTAAAGTAGATACCACTCCGGTTAAAGTTTACAAATTACTGGTAGTAGCCCGTTTCGCCTTAGAAAAAGGATTGGAAAGGCTGGTTGATATTATGGCTGGCCTACCTGAAAATTACCATCTCGATTTTGTGGGTACCGGTGTGTTGAAAGACAAAATCAGACAGAAAATCAGCAATCTCCAGCTTGATAACAGGCTTAAGATAATCGGGGAAATAAAAAACATCCACGAAGTAATGGTGCAGCACGATTTAATGGTGCTCAGCTCTTATACAGAGGGTTTTCCGAATGTGGTTTTAGAGGCACTCACTGTTGGCCTGCCAGTGGTAACCTTTAAAGTAAGCGGCATACCGGGATTAATTATAGATGGTTTTAACGGTTATGTGCTCGAACAGGACGATTTAACTGGTTTTAGGGCAAGAATTATCGAGGCCTGCACCCAAACCAAATGGAACCGGGCAGAGATCAGACAAAATGTATACGAAAAATGTGCGCTCGATAAGATCAGCGCTGAATATGAAGAATTAATCAATTAACAACTCAAAAAAATAAAGCTATGTGCGGAATATACGGCTCAACTATACCTTATCCAGAAGAGGTTATACGTGAAAAAATGGCAAGAATCAGTTTTCGTGGACCAGATTATACCGGTATACAACGTTATGATCAGGTAGTTTTTGCGCATAACCGATTGGCGATTATCGATTTAGATGCACGTTCTAATCAGCCATTTTCTTATCAGCATTTACACATCGTTTTTAATGGCGAGATATACAATTACAAGGATATTAGAAAAGAACTTGAGGCTAAAGGTTACCAGTTTAGCACCAGTTCTGATACCGAAGTAATCTGTGCTGCTTACCTGGCTTACGGCGCAGCATGTTTAACCCGTTTTAATGGGATGTTTGCTTTCGTGATCTACGATTCGAGGAATAACGAACTGTTTGGCGCCAGAGACCGTTTTGGTAAAAAGCCTTTTTACTACGCACACGATCATGCATCGTTCGAGTTTGCCAGTCAGCCATCGCAGATCAGTATTGATAGGGGCTTAAGTGTAAATGATGAAGCCATTAGCCAATATTTAATATGGGGCTATGTGCCGGAACCACAGTCTATTTACGCAGAAGTAAAACAACTGCCTGCAGCCAACTACTTTAAATACGATTTAAAAGCCCATAAAATTAAAATTACCGAATACTGGGCTTTAGATTACGGCTGGAAAAACAAATTTGCCGGAAGCTACGATGAAGCTAAAGAAGCTTTAGAATTGATTCTGACAGATGCCGTTAAAATTAGGATGAATGCAGATGTGCCGCTTGGTGTGTTCTTATCCGGCGGAATTGATTCATCGTTAATTGCAGCACTGGCCACAAAGGAAATTGACCATGTTAAAACGTTCTCAATCAAATTTAACGAGAAAGGTTTTGACGAAAGCGCATACGCTACGCAGGTAGCAAAACATTTAGGTACCGATCACCATACCATTGAATGCAATTACAATGATGGTATTCAGCTGATAGAAAACTTTAGCCGGTATTACGACGAACCATTTGCCGATTCGAGCGCCATACCAACCATGTTGCTGAGCAAAAACACCAGGGCACATGTAACCGTTGCACTAAGTGGCGATGCAGGCGATGAAGCCTTTTTAGGTTACCACCGCTACAAATGGATTAAACAGGTAAACAGTTTGTTTTATGCACCGCTGGGTGTACGCAAAGTTTTGGCCGGTTTAATTCAGCAATCATCCAGCTACAGGCACAAACTAATTGCCATGGGTATTTCTATGGAAGATGTAGAAAAGCTTTATGTAAAGATGTTTGGCAATATGGAAAACTCCTGGGTACAGCAACCAGATCTGGCGAAGTTTAACCCACTGATGCATATCCTGACCAATCCGGCCAAACCGCTGTTAGAACGTGTATCCGATTTTGATATCAAAACTTATTTAAACGGCGATATCAATACCAAGGTAGACCGGGCTTCGATGGCTTTCTCATTAGAATCGCGCTCTCCACTAATGGATTACCGGGTGATGGAATTCTCGAGAACATTGCCTACCGCCTTTAAATACAGCAGTGGCAACCAAAAACGCATATTAAAAGATTTGCTTTTCGAACGTGTTCCAGCCAATTTGTTTGATAGGCCAAAAGCAGGATTTACCATGCCTTTCGAAAACTGGTTCAGAAATGAATTAAAGGAATATGTGATGGATAATTTATCAGCAGATAACTTGAAAAATATCCCGGGCATTCACGTAAAAAGAACCCAGGAAATCATCGACGAGCACATGAGCGGAAAGTGGAACAGGTATCCGCAGATATGGAAACTCTTGGTGCTTTCTCAATGGCTCATCAAAAATAAATCAACAGCACAGAAAGTTTCATTAGTAGCCTAAAGCCATGAACGCAACGGTTAACCTCTTCAATAAAATCTTCACTGCCGATAAATGGAACATTGGTTTTATCCATCAAACACCTGAGGAGCTGATCAAAAACCAAAAATTAGCCCCGGCCATTAACTGGCTCGATGAAGATAGCATAGATTATGCTGCTGATCCTTTTGTGGTGAATATAGATAATGCCCCCAGAATTTACTACGAAGAACTCGATTTTTGGAAAGGTAAGGGCGAAATTATGATGATAGATGGACTGGATTTTAAGAACAAAAGAAAAGTATCCGGTATTAAACCCGATAAGATCCATTTATCATATCCCTATCTCATTGAAGAAAAAGACGGTTTGTACTGCATACCCGAAACTTCTGAAACTAAGGAAATAAGGCTTTATAAAGTTGATCAAGATCACCCAGATCAGTTGAATCAAATAAAGGTTTTGGTTAGCGGAAAAGCTTTCGTAGATAGCTCGCTCATTTACCATAACCATAAATACTGGTTGTTTACCAGTGTATCTGGCGATCTTGACCATCTTTATATTTACCATGCTGCTACCATAGATGGGCAGTATACCGGGCATTACCAAAACCCCATTCCTGTAGAAAAGGAATTTTGCAGGGCCGCAGGTAATTTATTTAAGGTGGGCGAGTCGTTATACCGGCCAACACAAAACCCGGTTAAAAACTACGGTGGCTCTATCATTATCAATGAAATTGAGCTGCTGAACGAAAAAGAGTTTAGGGCAAGCCACAAATTCGAAATATTGCCTGATAAAGCATATAACAAAGGACTTCACAATATCAGTTTTGCCGATAACATGATTGTAATAGATGGCAAACGGAAAGTACTGAGCGCCATTATGCCGCTTAAAAAGTTGATCAGAAATTTTAAAAACAGATAGTAGATCGGAATGAACACGCCTCAACAAAAAATTATTTTCATTTCGTTAACAGATGCCCCTAACGGCGCAGAAAATGTACTGTTCATGATGGCCAAGGCCGTTAATGGCGAAATGGTTTTTTTAAAGAAACAGCGATTTTCAGGATTAAAAGTTTCAGAAAACATCACCAAGAGATATTTATCCAGAAAAAGCATCTTTTGGGGCTTTGTAAAACTGGTTCCCTTGCTGCGCAACTACAAGCGTGGCGATATTGTAATGAGCACCCATCCATACCTAAACGCTTTTTTAGGTTTTTTAAAAAGGATGGGTTATGTAAGATCTAAATTGATTGTAAGGGAATGTACTTCTGTTTTTACCCGTTTTACCGGGATGAAGAAACGCATTTACAGCCTGATTTACAGAATGGGGTACCCAGGCGTTAACCTGGTAGTTTGCCAAACAGCTTTAATGAAACAGCAACTGCTGGAGCACAATGCTTTCCTTGCTAAAATGAATGTATTGGTTCAACCTAACCCAGTTGATATTAACCATATTATCAGTCAATCGGTTAAACCTTTGGTTAATGGCGATGCAAAACTCGATTTTATCTGCTCTGCAGGAAGATTGATCCCAGAAAAGGGTTTTCCAATCCTGATTGAAGCTTTTAAAATGATCAAACAGGATCATCCACAGCTTAAATTGCTGCTGTTGGGCGAGGGGAAAGAGCGCGGACAGTTAACCACTATGATAGCGGCCAACAATTTAACTGATTCTGTTTTTTTGAAAGGCCAGATAGATAATCCGGCACCTTACTTTAAACAGGCAAAGTTGTGTGTGGTTTCATCAATAAAAGAAGGCTTCCCAAATGTGCTGCTCGAAATGATGTCGGTAAACAGCGCGGTTGTATCAACCCTCTGCGCAGGCGGGATAGCCGACATACCTGCCATTGCAAAAGTAGAAGTAAACAACGCAAAAGCCCTTGCAGCGGCAATGCACCAGACACTCAACAACAAAACAAACAGCGATACAGCAATTGCACAGCAGTATTTGTATAACCGCAGGCCAGAAATATTTGCCCAGTCGATTTTAAGCGCCTTAAACTAATTTAAACCCAAAGCCATAGCAAAATTTATTGTGCCGTACCACTACGGCAAGCTTTGCTGTGTAAAGAAATAACTAAAAATCCATGCCTCTTAAAGGGGCTATCCTTAACTGTTTCTCAAAACCTAATTTTATGAAAATTTTAATTACCGGTACAGCCGGCTTTATTGGCTTCCACCTGGCAAAACGCTTACTGGAAAGAGGAGATGTTGTTGTTGGTATTGATAATATTAACGATTACTACGATGTAAACCTTAAACATGCCCGTTTAGAACAAACCGGTATTGCACACAAAGAGCTGGTTTATGGCGTTCCTCAGGTAAGTGCCAAATACGAAAATTATACCTTTATAAAATTAGATATCTGCGATAAAGAAAGTTTGGAAAACTGCTTTAAAACCTATCAGTTTGATGCAGTTTGTAATTTGGCAGCCCAGGCAGGTGTGCGTTATAGCCTAACCAATCCAGATGCCTATATAGAAGCCAACATTAAAGGTTTTTTAAACATATTGGAGTGTAGCCGTCATTTCAAAATTGGGCACTTGCTTTACGCCAGTTCATCTAGCGTATACGGCATGAATAAAAAAATGCCTTTTTCTGCTCATGATAACGTAGATCATCCGGTTTCTTTATATGCCGCTTCGAAAAAAAGCAACGAATTAATGGCCCATGCCTACAGCCATCTTTTTAATCTGCCAACCACAGCATTAAGGTTCTTTACAGTTTATGGTCCTTGGGGCCGTCCGGATATGGCTCTATTCCTATTTACCAAAGCCATTATAGAGGGCAAACCGATCGAAGTTTTTAACAATGGCGAAATGAAACGCGACTTTACCTATGTAGATGATATTATAGAAGGCATAGTGCGGATTTTCGATCAACCGGCTAAATCGAACCCGAACTGGAACGGCCTTAATCCAGATCCGGCCACTTCTGCAGCACCATTTGCCGTATTTAACATTGGCAGGGGGGCACCGGTTAAATTATTGGATTTTGTAGAAGAAATTGAAAAAGAAACAGGTATTACCGCACAAAAGATATTTATGCCTATGCAGGATGGCGATGTGGCAGAAACCTCGGCAGATGTGGATGATTTAAAGAACCTTTTAAACTATGAACCAGCCGTTTCTGTACACACAGGTGTAAAGAATTTTGTAAACTGGTTTACAACTTTTTACCACCCAAATTTACAGTTAACCCCTAAAACCATTACTGTGGCTGTTTAGTTTGTCATTTGATTGTAAAGTAGTTGTATTATTAGTTTACATATTGTGAATTATAAAGTTGTCATTTTACTATCTGTAAGCAATTGGTTTACAGTAGAAATAATTGTGAATATTAAGCCTATTATTTAATTATCAGTGTTTTAGCTGCAATTTTTTAGATATACTCATTTATCGCATATAGCGTTAAGTTGTAAATTTAAAAAAAATACAAAATGCAGAGAAAAACAAATTTGTTTAAAAAAGTGAGTCTAATTGGTTTAATGTTAACGGCAATTATTTTTTTTAGTAATTGTAAAAAAAGTGTGCAAGCAGATGATGTACAGGCTGATAGTACTGAACTGTTTTCAGGCGATTCTTCAGCCGTACTAGCTGCAACAAGCGGAAGTACAGGTAAATTAAGCTTATCTGGTGTAAAGTCAGAAGGTGGTTACGCTTTCAAAATTTCACAATCTATTGCTGGTGGTGATAATTCAAGTGCAAAAGAGCAATCAATTTTAAGGTTATTTGAAGATGGTGTAGAGTTAGGGCCCGCCCACGCTGTACACGATGATATAAGAAATATAGGTAAAGGTAGGTTTAGCCATTGGGGTACTACAGTAATATTCTCGGCTTCTGATAATACAGATCCAAGAACAAACGGCCGTAGTTATACCTATGTAATGGGCGCAAGCACCGCGTTACCTCCGGCTGAAACGCCAAATGAAAGCGTAACCGTTCCTACTACTCCTGTTGTAAATACAGCCTTGGTAGGTTATGCTTTGGTAAATGGTAAAACAACCGGTGGCCAGGGAGGTGTAGAAACTACGGTAACTACACTGGCTCAGTTAAAAGCTGCCCTTGGCGATAACGTAACCCGTACGGTATATATCAGCGGTACAATTAAAGGCGCCGGAATTGATCCTGTCTATGTAAAATCAAATAAATCAATCATTGGTAGATCTGGAGCAGTTATAGAAGGTGTTAACTTATATATTTATACAGTAAGCAACATTATCATTCAGAATATAACCTTTAAAAACTATGTAGAATCGGCAGCTGTACAGATTAAAGAAGCTGCACACCACATCTGGGTAGATCATTGCGATTTTTCTACTGACCGTACACACGGATGGGACTATTGGGGTAAAGACATTACCATTACCAGAGAATCTGATTATGTAACCGTTTCATGGAGCAAATTCCACGATACCAACTTATCAGTATTGATTAGCGGTGGTATTGAAGGGCACGAAGCGGATAAAGGAAAACTTCACGTAACCATGCACCATAACATGTGGTACAATGTTTCAGAAAGAGAGCCATCAATGAACTATGGTAGTGTACACATGTTTAACAACTATCACTTAAACAATGTGGGTTACTCAATCGGTACCAGAGCAGGCGGTATTGTAAGAACAGATAACGAGTATTTCTCTAACTGTGCTAAACCTTTAACTACCAAAGTAGCTTCTGATCCTGAAGGATATTTTAGCGGTATTACGACAAATATTTATGATAAATGCGGTGCAAACAATATCACCACTGCAGTTTCTACCTGGGTACCAGAGTATGATTACAAATCGTTCCTGAACGATGCGGCAAGTGTGCCTTCAATCGTTATGGCGAATGCTGGTGCCAAATAGGTAAAGCAAAATCTTCATATTTTTTCTGTGAAGCCACCTGGATGGGTGGCTTTGCAGTTTAAATTACAAAACTTGACATGATGAACATTATTAAGAAAAAGATTTTTATAGTCTGCGATTCTTCCAGATCATTGCTCGACTTTAGGGGCAGGTTGATCGAAAAGATGCAGCAATACAACCAGGTGTATGTGTTTACACCAAAAATTGAACAAGAATCTGTACGCAGCCGTTTAAAGGAATTAGGGGTAATTACTTACGAAAGCGAGCTCAACGGTAGTAATGTATCTATCCTGTCAGATTTAAAATTTATCTTTTCGCTTTACAAACTCATTAGAAAGATAAAACCCGATATTTTCTTTCCCTATACCTTTAAACCTGTTATTTACGGCTCCTTTTTAGCCAAAATATGCAAGGTTAAATTAATTGCCCCCATGCTTACCGGGCTGGGTTATAATTTTACCAACAACAGCACAAGTAACAAACTCATTGTTAAAATAACCAGGCTGCTGCTTAAGCTAAGTTTAAAACCAAATCCGCGCTTAAACATTATTTTTCAGAACAAAGACGATTCTGAGCGCCTGATCGAACTAAAAATCCTGAGTAAAAAACATCAGGTATACGTTGTTAACGGATCTGGTGTAGATTTAACGCATTACAACTACACCAAACCAGCCACATCGCCCATTACATTTTTAATGGTATCGAGGTTAATCAATGCAAAAGGCATTAAAGAATATTACGATGCTGCAAAATTGATCCGTGCGCGGTTTCCACAAACTGTTTTTAAGCTTATTGGACCGTATGATAGCAACATAGATGCCATTCACCCCGATCTTTACAGCGAAATAGCCAAAGGAGATGTGATCCATTACATTGGGCAGGTTGATGATGTGCGTCCTGATATTGAAAATGCTTCGGTAATGGTTCTGCCATCTTATTATGGCGAAGGCGTTCCGCGCTGCATGCTGGAAGGCATGGCCATGGGCAGGGCACTGATTACCAGCGATTCGGTAGGCTGCAGAGAAACGGTTAATCCAGATCCTGAACGCGCAAATGGGTTTCTGATACCCGTTAAAGATGCCAAGGCACTGGCCAACAAAATGGAACACTTTATCAATAATAGCGATGATATTATCAGCTTTGGAAACCAAGGGCACGCATTTGCCCGTTCAAAGTTTGATGTAAATCTAGTTAACACCGAACTCTTCAAAATTATGCAACTTCAGGCTTAACCTACCTGCTGTTTCCTTAAACTAACCAAATTTAATCAACTAAACCTTAAACTGTGAACAATACATTTATTTACAAACGGGCCACCTTAGCCGACTTTAGAGAAGCTATAGATGAGTATGGATGGGTTGTGTATGAAAAGGCAATCAATCAGAAATTAATTTCCGAAATTACCACAAGCTTTGAAACCTCATATCTGCTAAGAAGAGAAATACAGGTTTTAAACGGAATTGATGTCAACATGGAGGGAACCCTGCACCACTTGCTGGAGAAAGATAACTTTGCCATGGAGCTTTTGGGCAAATTATACTGCCACCGCGAAATACGCGATTTTTTGGGTGGAAATTATATCTTAAACGGCATTAATGGTGTAATTAATACCAAAAAAAGCAAATCATACGTGCAAAATATCCACCGCGATGTACGCACCTTTTCATCCGAAAATAAATTTATGATCCAGATGATTATTGCACTGGATGACTTTACCATATTTAATGGGGCCACGCATTTCTTATCCGGCTCTCATAAATTGGATATCCGCCCGGAAGAAAAGCACTTCAAGGCATTTTCAAAACAGGCCGTGGCTAAGAAAGGCAGCATTATACTTTTCGATTCCAATATCTGGCATGCCGGCGGTACAAACTTTACCCGCAAACAGCGCAGGGCCTTAACCCTGGGCTTTACCAAGCCTTACATTAAACAGCAATTTGATTATCCTAGATTTTTGGGATACGAGTTCGGCGAAAAGATTGATAGTGATTTAAGACAGATTATTGGCTACAACGCCAGGGTGCCTGCCAGTTTGCAGGAGTATTATATGCCTTTTGAACGGCGCATGTACAAATCAGATCAAGGATAAATGCTTAAACCATGGAAACCCAAACATACCCGGCAAAAACGATTGGAGGTTATATAGAGCTTCAACTCCCCAAAGGAACAGCTTATCATCCCGATCTGATCAGTTTAAACACCGGAAGAAACGCACTCGAATATATTCTCCGTGTACGGAAATATACCAGCATTTACCTCCCGTATTTTACCTGCGAGGTTTTGCTCGAACCTTTAAAGAAACTTAATGTTGCCTATCATTTCTACCGGATTGATGAAGACCTCGATCCGATTATAGATTTTGAAATTGCAGAACGCAGCTGTTTTTTATACACCAATTATTTTGGGCTGAAAACAGAAACTGTTCAAAAACTGAGCACAACAATTAAAAACCTCGTTGTAGATAATGCACAGGCTTTTTTTTGCAAACCTATTGCACATATCGATACCTTTTATTCGTGCCGTAAGTTTTTTGGCGTGCCAGATGGCGCTTACCTCAACACCTCGGCACCATTGGGCATAAGCTTAAAACAGGATCAATCAACCGATCGTTTTTCGCATCTCATTAAAAGTATCGATATCAATATTGAAGAAGGTTATGGAGATTATATAGAGAACAACAGGGGGCTCTGCAACAATGAGATCAAAAAGATGTCGGCGCTTACAGAGACCATCCTTGCCGGCATCGATTATCAGAAATGTGCAGAGATCAGAAGAAATAATTTTGCCTACCTGCAAAGTTACCTTGGCGATAAAAACATTCTGAAACTGAACTTTACGGCCGACGATGTTCCAATGGTTTATCCGTTATTGCTTGATGACCCAACGGTAAAACAGCAGCTCATCAATCAAAAAATATTTGTAGCCACTTACTGGCCAAATGTTTACGAATGGGCCAATACAGATAGTTATGAATATTTTCTTGCTAAAAACCTGGTTGCGCTGCCCATCGATCACCGTTACAACCTGGCCGATATGCAAACCATGGTTAAAGCTTTAAAACCGCTCTTATGAACACCCAGATTTATTTAAGGCCACTCGAATTAAAAGACGCAGATGTATCGTATAAGTGGAGAAACGATCCCGAAATTTGGTCGTATACCAAGTTTGTGCTTCAACAGCCCATAACCCCCGAGGTAGAAAAACAATGGTTGCTGAACAAGTTAAACCAGGCCAACGAAAAACGGTTTGCCATCTGCGTTAAAAATACAAACGAGTACATCGGGAACATTCAGCTACTTGATATCGAAAACGAAAAAGCAGAATTTCACCTCTTCATTGGAGAAAAAAAATATTGGGGAAAGGGGATAGGCTACGCAGCATCGCTAATGCTACTTAAATATGCTTTTTACAACCTCAACCTTAAATACGTTTTTTTAGAAGTTCATGCGGAAAATTTAGCAGCCTACTCCATTTATAGAAAAGTAGGTTTCGAACAAGTATCCCAGGAACACGATTTTATTAAAATGGTAATCAACTCATCGGTTCTGCTTGCCATAAATTAAAAATAAATCATATTCTACCATATTAACAGCCTCAAAAATGAGAAAGATTGTTACAATAAATGATAAGCAAGACTGGACTGATTATGTAAAAAAGTCCCTTCACTACGATTTTTACCATACATGGTATTACCATTCTTTAGATAAAAGCGGTTTACCAATTTTATTTGTGTATGAAGAAGACGAGAATTTTATTGCCTTCCCACTTTTAAAACGGAATATACCCGGATCTGATTTTTTCGATTTTACATCCGTTTATGGATATACAGGCCCAATTTCGAACATGGATTTCAAATCACTCGAAGATGAGTTCATGGAACGGTTTAAAACCTCGTTTATCGGATACCTGCAAACCGGACAAAATGTAACTGTTTTCTCCAGGCTGCATCCTTTTTTCGATCAGGAGCGCTTAATGGAGAAATTTTCGGGCGTACACGCAAATGGCAAAACCGTAGCTATTGATTTAACCACCACCATAGAGAGCCAACGTGCCGGTTACCGAAAGAGTGTTAAGGAGAAAATAAGGCGGTTAAGAAAGCGCGATTATATTGTGAAAATTTCTACAGATATAAACGACGCACTGGTTTTCTCTGAAATATACACCGAAAATATGAAGCGTATAGGGGCCAAAGATTATTACCTCTTTAACCATGCTTATTTTGTAGCCTTGCTTACTTCTGATGAATTTGATAGCAAGCTGTTCTTGGTGTATAAAGATGGCATAGCCATATCGGGCGCCATTGTAGTGTGTACCAAAGAAATTATGCAGGTACATTTACTCGCTACGCGTACCACCCATTTGTTCGAATCGCCGGCCAAACTGTTAACTGATGAAATTACGGTTATAGGCCGCCAGCTGGGATTTAGGTATTTTAACCTTGGCGGAGGGGTTAATTTTAAAGAAGATACCCTATTTGGCTGGAAAATGGGTTTCTCTAATCTATGCTTCGAATTTAACAGTTGGAGATATATTGCAAACAACGAATTATACAACACACTTTTAACCGAAAGATCGCTGGATCCTTATTCAAATATCGATTTTTTCCCACTTTACCGTAGTCCCGTCATTGCCTCATAATTAATTAAGTCATCTTTTTTAACGAATTATTATGCTGATTGAAAAAAATGCTACTGGTACAACTTTACAATTAACTTTAGATCAAAAAGACGATTGGATAAAGTATGTGGAACTTGCTGCTGATCATGATTTTTATCATACCTGGCAATACCACGCAATGGCTGCAAATGGCGAGCCGGTTTTATTCGTTTACAGCGAGGCCGGCAATTTTATAGCCATCCCTTTGCTTTCACGCACAATTGAAGGTACAATTTATAAAGATCTGCATTGTGTGTACGGGTATTCGGGGCCTATTTCCAATTTGAGGTTCGAAAATGTAGCCGACAATTTAAAGGATAACTTTTTAAAGGCCTTCCATATTTTTTTGCATCAGGGTAAATTCGTTTCTGTTTTCTCAAAACTGCATCCGTTTTTCAATCAGAATAAATTATTAAAAGAAACCGATGGCTTGCACCGGAACGGTAAAACAATAGCCATCGACCTGCAACAGAGTGTAGAAGCACAGTATAAACAATACAGGCAAAGTACCAAAGAAAGCATAAAAAGATGCCGTAGACTGGGCTATACTGCACGGGAAAGTGAATCGCAGGCTGATATTGCCACGTTTACCAATCTCTATCAATCCAATATGAACCGCATTAGTGCGAAAGATTTTTACCTTTTTGATGAAGATTACTTTACCCAACTGATCCGTTCAACAGCGTTCGATTGCAAGCTCATATTGGTTTACCTGGATAACGAATTGGCCTGCGGAAGCATTATTATGTGTACCAATGGCATTATCCAGGGGCATTTGATTGCCTCCAACGCCAGTCACCTTAAAAATTCTCCGGCCAAGTTCCTCATTGATGAAGTGAGTATACTGGGCAGAAAGTGGGGAATGAAATATTACCACTTGGGCGGCGGACTGGGCTTTAAAGAAGACTCGCTTCTGGAATGGAAGCTGGGCTTTTCCAATCTGGCACTCGATTATTACAGCTGGCGATACATTGCAAACGAACCAGTTTACAACCAACTGGTAGAAAAATCGGGTTTCGATAACAGCGATACCCCAGATTTTTTTCCCCTTTACCGAATGAAACCTTAACTAAAATGCTCACCCTATTTGATGATTCTCAATTATGAAAAAGATCTTTTTTCCAGATAAAGCACACTCAAGATGGTTAATATTATTAATCGATCAGATGATTGTTGTATGGACCCTGTTTATATCCATCGTACTTACCAATACCTTAAGTTATGTGGATGTTTTTAGTTCAAGCAACTCTATTTATGTAACACTGTACTGCGCAATTGCAGCCGGTGTTTTTATATCTTTCCGTATACATACCGGTATTATCAGGTACTCCAATACCGAAGATATTTTAAGGGTGTTTTTGGCTGTATTTGTAACCAGCTTACTTTTTATCAGTGTAAATAAAATACTTTCCCAACGGTTTCAATTGCTTTGGAGCCAAATGGATAAGGCTTTAATATTAAATTTCTTCATCTCCTCATCGCTGCTTATTTTAATGCGTATTTTGGTAAAAGGTGTATTTTTCTTCTTTAAAGAACTTAAGTCAGAAACCAAAGAAAACGTGCTGATCTACGGTTCTGAAAAAAAAGCCATCCTGATTAAAAAAGCCATCGAGCAAAACGAAGATTCCAACCTGAATATTGTTGGTTTTATTGACGATAACAGAGACCGCGTAGATAAATACCTCGAACAGAAAAAAGTGTACCACTCTTGCTCGGTAGAGTTGCTAAAAGAAAAACACAACATTAAAAAAATACTTTTTGCCGAAGATGCACTCAATACTTTGAACAAAAAGAAAATTATCGATATCTGTGTTAACCAGGGCATTAAGGTAATTATGGTGCCACCATCGGATAAATGGTTATACGGAAAGCTCGATTCGCACCAGTTGAGGGATCTTAAAATTGAAGATCTGTTGGAACGCGAACCGATTAAGCTCAACAAAAAGAACATATTGAAAGAACTGAGCGGTAAATGTATATTGATTACCGGAGCGGCAGGCTCAATAGGATCAGAAATTGTGAGACAGGCTTTACAGTACAGCCCCAAAACGGTTATCCTTTGCGATCAGGCAGAAACCCCTTTACACGATCTGAAACTGGAACTTGAAGATAATTTCCAGTCGGCCAATGTGAAAATTTTTATGGCCAACGTACAGAACGTAAACCGGATCAGAACTTTATTTGAGCTGTACAAACCAGAAATTGTATTTCACGCTGCGGCCTATAAACATGTGCCCATGATGGAAGATAATCCGGCAGAGGCAGTGTTGACCAATGTTTTAGGTACCAAGAACATGGCCGATGTGGCGATGGAATTCGGGGTAGAAAAATTTGTAATGATCAGTACCGATAAAGCGGTTAAACCTACCAATGTAATGGGCGCCTCTAAACGCCTGGCCGAAATTTATATCCAATCGTTAAACAGTCCTGAAATATTGCCAAGTGGCGAAATTACTACGCAGGCTTCTCGTACACGCTTTGTTACCACCCGTTTCGGCAACGTATTGGGTTCAAATGGATCAGTTATCCCAAGGTTTAAAAGCCAGATAGAACGCAGGGGGCCGATTACGGTTACCGATCCGGAAATAACACGTTATTTTATGACGATCCCCGAAGCCGTACAATTGGTTATGGAAGCAGGCGCAATGGGCAAGGGCGGTGAGATATTTTTGTTTGATATGGGCAAACCGGTTAAAATTGTCGATTTAGCAATCAATATGATCAAGCTGGCGGGCTTAGCGCCCTATACCGATATTGATATCGTATTTACAGGTTTAAGGCCGGGAGAGAAGCTATACGAAGAGCTGTTGTTGATGGAAGAAGAAATTATGGCCACACACCATCCAAAAATTAAAATTTCACAGAAAGTTGCCTACAATTATTTATATGTGAACCAGATTATCAAAGATCTGATTGTGCTGAATAATGATGGCAACGATTTGAACATGGTAAAGAAAATGAAAGAAATTATACCAGATTATATCAGTAATAATTCGCGTTACGAAGAGCTTGATCTTTTGGTTGCCAACTGATTAAGTTGATGTAAAATCATTGGTTTTATTTTGCTTTTCTTAACAGAAAATTTATTAAATTGCAGTATTAGTCATAGTCGTCCCAAATTGTTGATTGATTTTAAATGATATTTTAAATTAAATTAACTGCTATGAGTTTAAATGTAGGCCAGGTTCTTGAGCGTGTTGTGCGCCGGGACAGAATGGGAATAAGTGAATTATCCCGTAAATTAAACGTAAGTAGAAGAACTATTTACAATTGGTTCGATCAGAAAAGCCTTAACCCAGAAATTATTTGGAAAGTAGGCACCGTTATCGGTCACGATTTTTCAGTAGAATTACCCGAAACTTTTGCCAAAAACAGCAACACCATCCGCGAAGCTTTTGATACGCATACAGAAGATCTGACCAAAGGTGATGCCAATTCGGTTTATTTCTGGATGAACAAATACATCAAGCTGCTCGAAAAATACAATGAAATATTAAGCCATACCAACATGGATAAAAATGTTTCGGAAACTGTTGGGCACCACACCATGCCCAGAAACAACCGATCGGTTTCCTGATCTTTTGCGCTTCTATTTTCATTCCTTACTATTTTTTAACGTTAACATATCCATAGGCTTTGCAGTTCTGCAAAGGCCTTAAATATCAATTTTTATCTCTCTAAAATAATTTGCCACAAAAATTTATTTGTGGTAATGGATTTCTATTCACTAAAATTTTGAAATCATGAAAGCAATTAACGCATTAACTCTACTTCTATCATTATTTATTTTTAAAGGTGCCCAGGCACAATCGCAGGTTTATGGTGGCACCGGTATCCGTTACACCGTAGGTATTGAAACAGGACTGGCTACAGGCTATCTGGCCAAAAAATACGAGGCTCCGTTAGGGGTTTCGGTCCAAGCAGAATTCCCGATTACCGAAAGCATTCTATATGCATCACTTAACGCTGGCTTTAACAACATTTTTGTTTCAGGAAGCTATTCACCACTGGTTGATGATTTACAGCTTGTGCCATTTAAAGCAGGATTAAAATATTTCTACAGAAGTAATTTATACCTGCAGTCTGAAATCGGATTTTCTTTCCTTTTAAACAAAACCAATTGTGTGGAAGGAAAAAAAGCAGCATTTGTGTATGCGCCACAGGCAGGTATGATCTTTTATCTGCACAACAACAACTATATCGATGCAGGATTACGCTGGGAGAGCAATGGTAAATTTTACCACTGCGACCACAACAACAACTTTGTTGGGTTCAGAATTGCCTGGGGATTTAGCCTGTAAACACCATCTAGCCTAATTAAGTGATCATCTTTTAATAAGCTTTATAAATGAAAGCAAGTATACAGTATAACACAATGAACGGACTGTGGATTCTTTTTATTGATTGTAAGTATGAAGATTCGCCCAAGTATATTAGGATGATTACCAAAATTATAATCAAAATGTTATCTGGCACAATTATACCCGGCAACAGACGCAGGGTTAGAACCGGAAGGCATTACCTCATCCACGAGCATGTGGTAGAACTGCACACCGATGAGTGGTTCCCACTGGTACTGGCCAGCGAAAGAAAAGAGCTGCTGGAAGGGATAAAATCCATTTTTATGGATATGAACGGCAAGAAATAAACTTGCTTAACAATTAAGAATTAACGTCCTGTGTAACAGGAATTCACTCAAATTAATCAATAACATCATGTGCGGAATAATAGGATATATCGGTTTCAGGGAAGCTTGGCCTGTGGTATTAAAAGGCTTAAAAAGATTGGAATACCGCGGTTACGATAGTGCAGGTATTGCGGTATTGAACGGCGAAAAACAAAGTACCTACAAAAAAGCAGGAAAGGTTTCTGTTTTGGAAGATTATGCCAAAGACTTCGATTGCAGTGGGAATATAGCCATGGGGCATACCCGATGGGCCACTCACGGGCAACCATCCGACAGGAATTCGCATCCCCATACCTCCAATAATGGACAGTTATCCATTATCCATAACGGTATAATTGAAAACTATGCCACCCTAAAGGAAGAACTTTTAACCAGGGGACATCATTTTAGCAGTGATACAGATACCGAAGTACTGATACACCTGGTAGAAGAAATCCAGAATATAGAAGGTACCGATTTATTAGAATCTGTACGTTTAGCCTTAAATGAGGTTGCGGGCGCCTATGCCATCGTAATTATGGATCAGGCAAACCCCGATCGGTTAATCGTAGCCAGAAAAGGAAGTCCTATGGTAATTGGTGTGGGCAGCGGCGAATACTTTATTGCGTCGGATGCTACTCCGATAATCGAATATACCAAAAATGTAATCTACCTGAACGACAACGAAATTGCTGTAATTACAAAAAGCGAGCTTTTAATTAAGCGCTTAGACAATGTAATACAAACCCCAATGATACAAGAGCTTAACATGAAGCTCGAAATGCTGGAAAAAGGAGGGTACGATCATTTTATGCTCAAAGAGATATTTGAACAGCCACGTTCAATATTGGATTGTATGCGTGGCCGCATTTATCCTCAATCGGGCCAAGTGCAATTGGGCGGGATAAAAGAGTTTGCCGAAAAGCTTAAAAACATCGACCGCATTATCATTGTGGCCTGTGGTACCTCTTGGCATGCAGGTTTGGTGGGCGAGTATTTAATTGAAGAGTATGCCCGCATTCCGGTTGAGGTAGAATATGCCTCAGAATTTAGGTACCGCAACCCAATCATAACCGAAAAAGACGTAGTTATTGCCATTTCCCAATCTGGCGAAACGGCCGATACCATGGCAGCCATTGAAATGGCCAAAGAAAAAGGAGCTACCATATTTGGCATCTGTAACGTAACAGGAGCATCAATACCGCGCTTAACCCACGCAGGCGTATACACACATGCAGGCCCTGAAATAGGGGTGGCCTCAACCAAGGCCTTTACCGCACAGGTAACCGTTTTAACGTTAATGGCCTTTTACATGGCGCAACAAAAGGGAACCATTAGCAAAGGCAAACTTATACAGCTGCTTACCGAGCTGGAAGATATTCCGAACAAAGTGCAACAGGCTTTAGAAAGCAACGAGTTGGTAAAATACATCTCTGCAGAAATTAAAGATGCCAGTAACTGTTTGTTTTTAGGCCGTGGAAGTGGTTTTCCTGTAGCTTTAGAAGGTGCATTGAAACTGAAAGAAATATCTTATATCCATGCAGAGGGTTATCCGGCTGCTGAAATGAAGCACGGACCTATTGCCCTGATAGATGAGCAGATGCCTGTAATTGTGATTGCTACGCATAACTCATCGTATGAAAAGGTAATCAGTAATATCCAAGAGGTTAAGGCGCGTAAAGGCATTGTAATAGCCATTGTAACCAAAGGCGATCAAAAAGTGAGGGATATGGTCGATTATTTTATCGAAATACCCGATGCCGACGAAGCTTTCTTGCCGTTATTGGCCACCATACCTTTGCAGTTAATGGCCTACCACATCGCTGTACTCCGCGGTTGCAATGTAGATCAACCACGGAATCTGGCAAAATCGGTAACAGTAGAATAAGGTATTACAAAAATCTAACAACGGGAAGGTTGCTCCGCAAGGGGTGGCCTTTTCTTGTTTGTAACCTAAATGGAAAATAAATAGCGTAATATGGCAAACATATCATTGCCATATTACCTGCCATTTTTAATAGGTTATTACAATTTTTCCAATTGTTTTTCCGCTTTCTAACAAGCTGTGGGCCTTTTTTAAATTTTCTGCTGTTAAGCCATTAAGTGTGGTATGAAGTGTTGTTTTCAGAACCCCTTCATCAAAAAGTTTAGCCAGTTTGTTTAAAATGTGGTGTTGCTCAATCATATCCTCCGTTTGGAACATCGAGCGGGTATACATCAGTTCCCAAGAAAAACTAACGCTCTTATTTTTCAGCTTATTTAGCTCAATAGGAGCAGCAGAACCTGTTATCGATACAATATGCCCTTGGGGTTTAACCAGTTCGGCCATGGCATTCCAATAGCCATTGGTATCTACAAAATCCAAAATAAAATCTACTTCCTTATAACCGGCGGCACGTACCTCATCAATTAGGTTATTGTGGTTCACTACCACATCTGCACCCATGGCTAAACACCATTCTTTTGTTTCTGGCCTCGAAGCGGTTGTAATAACAGTTAATCCGCTTATCTTTTTGGCCAGTTGTATGGCCATCGAGCCTACACCTCCAGCACCTCCAATAATTAAAATACTTTTCCCTTTATCTTTATCCGCATTAATACGTATACGGTCGTAAAGCGATTCCCATGCCGTAAGTCCGGTTAGTGGCATTGCAGCAGCCTCTGCATCAGTTAGCGAAGCTGGTTTTGTGCCAACAATGCGTTCATCTACCAATTGGTACTCGGCATTGCTGCCAGTTCGGGTTAAATCTCCGGCGTAATAAACTTCATCTCCAACCTTAAAAAGGCTTACAGCATCTCCAACAGCCTCTACGGTGCCAACCGCGTCCCAACCAATTACTTTGGGGGTTTCCAGCACCGTATCTTTGGCACTGTTCTGGCGGATCTTAAAATCGACTGGATTCACACTGATCGCTTTTATTTTTACCAAGATATCCCGACCTTTAGGCTGCTCAATAGCAGTCTCAAATTCGATAAAACTTTCTTGTTCTGAAATTGGAAGTGATGTTTTAAAACCTATTGCTTTCATTTTTACTCGGTTTATGTTTAATTACAATTTGCTAATTTTTAATTAATCACACATTTAAATGTGCTATTTTCTTTTGTTTTAGCAAAAATAAACTGAAATAAATAGATTTAATGGTATAAATTTTCCTTATTTAGGTATGTTTATGCCATCAGCAAAATGAATAATAGAAAAATTAGCTATTAAAAACAATATTTTTGAATGTAGCTTACGGTGTGGGTGGGATTAATGGTACCGTAATTTGCAGAAAGTGCAGAAAACAAAAACCCGACAATACGTCGGGTTTCATCTTTTTGGCGGAAAGCGAGGGATTCGAACCCCCGGACCTGTTACAGTCAACAGTTTTCAAGACTGCCGCATTCGACCACTCTGCCAGCTTTCCGGAGGCAAAAGTACAAACTCCGGCTAAATCTGCAAACTAGAAAATGCTTTTTTTTATATAAAATTGATAATTACTTAACACAGAGGGAGAAAAAATTATTTTTTCTGAATATTTTCTTCAATTGGCTCCGATTTTTTGAACAGATTAAAGGTTGGGCGGATAATTTTCACACTTCTTTTGCTTACATCAACACTGGCATTGAGTTCAAAACCGATCAATAAGATCAACGAATTTAGATAAAGCCAGATCATCACCACAATCAGCGTACCGATAGAACCGTATACTTTATTGTAAGAGGCAAAATGATTGATGTAAAACGAGAAACCCCATATCGTAAAAAAAGCAAGGATAGTAGCCAACCATGAACCAGCACTAAAAAGTTTCCATTTTTTGGTGTGCGATGGACCATAACGGTACAAAATCGAAATGGTAATGAAATATAAAATGGCCAGCAATGCCCAGCGCGTAAG
The DNA here is from genome assembly GCF_051857575.1 of Pedobacter sp. GSP4. NCBI lineage: Bacteria > Pseudomonadati > Bacteroidota > Sphingobacteriia > Sphingobacteriales > Sphingobacteriaceae > Pedobacter > Pedobacter sp. GSP4. The sequence continues at coordinate 245,620 of NZ_JBPZIR010000002.1, forward strand.
CTTAATGGTGTAAACTACCAAGCTATCTTTAATGTGGAGTTCGTTCTTGATGTAAGTAAGCAATACTTCGCCCAAGGCCATTGCACTGATGCAGATAATAATAGAAAAGCAGATTATTGTGGTAAGTATCAGTGCAATTAACCTTTGTTTAAGCCAGCCCCTGGTTTCGATAATCAATGACGATTTGTTAAAGGCTTTCATCAGGTTTTTAACACCATTGGTTGCAAAAAATATGGCTGATAAAAAACCAAAGGAAAGTAACCCTTTGTTCTGGTTTTTGATAATGTCTTTTAATGTTGCTTCAAAGGCATCAAATGCGTTGTGGGGCAGTACCAACTGGATTAAATTTAACAGTTGGTCCTGGAAACCATTTATCGGGATAAAGGGAATTAAAGTAAAAAGAAAAATGATACCCGGAAAAATAGCCAGCATAAAACTGTAGGCCAGGGATGATGATTTGTTTACCAGCGAATCTTTCCCGATTTCGCGGAAGAAAAATGTAGCTACAGTATATAATGGAAGAGGGCTAAAACCGGGCAAAATACATCCCTTAGTCCATTCAATAAATTTCGAATAGAATTTGAGGTGTAACAATTGCCTATGTAGCCATTCCATTGTAAATACTAGTTAAAAAATACAGCTAATTTTTCCATAAAGTTAGCAGGCGGGTTTGTGGGTTTATTTTTCTTCATGTCCACAAAAACAAGCGTAGTGGCACCAATGTTTATCAGTTCTTCTTTTTCGTTGTACAGTTCGTATTCAAAAAAGATCCTGATCCCCGGTAGTGTTTTAATAATTGTTTTTACCGTAATTTCCTGATCGTAAAGTGCAGGTTTAATGTATTTGCATTTAAGTTCAAGTACGGGCATCATAATTCCATCGGCTTCCATCGAGCTGTAGCTCATGCCCAGGCTCCGCAACATTTCTACCCGGCCAACTTCGTAATACTGTGCATAATTGCCATAATACATGTAACCCATTTGGTCGGTTTCGCCATATCTTACCCTAATTTTCGTACTGTGGCTATACATTATTTAAAAATGTTTCTTTTGTTTAAGGCTTCACGGTATTTTTTTGCATTAATTTCGTGCTCAGCTTTGGTTTCGGCAAAATTGTGGTATCCAGAAAAATCTTCTTTGGCACACATGTAAATGTAGTTGTTGTTATCCCGGTTTAGTACAGCATCTATGGCGTTAATGCTAGGCATCATAATTGGTCCCGGAGGCAAACCTGCGTATTTATAGGTGTTGTAAAGCGATTGTACCTGCAATAATTTTCCGGTTACCCTTTTAACCGTAAAATCATTATTTGCAAAAATCACGGTAGGATCAGCCTGTAATAAAATGCCTTTGTTCAGTCTATTAAGGTATAAACCTGCAATAATGGGCATTTCTTTATCGTAAAGCGCTTCAGCATCTACTATGGATGCAAGCGTGTAAACCTGCGCCGGTGTAAGGTTTAAACTGGCCGCTTTTTGTTTGCGTTCAGCATTCCAAAACTGATCATATTCTTTATGCATGCGCTCAAAGAAATCAACTGGCGATACATTCCAATACATTTCGTAGGTATTTGGAATAAACATGGCATACACATTATCTTCATTAAAACCGTACTTGCTGATCAGCGCAGCCGAATCCAGTACATGGATAAAACTCAAAGAATCTGCCTCTAAATTACTGGCCAGATAAGCAGCGAAATTTTCCTTTTTACGGATATTATGAAATTTTAACTTAACCGGATCCTGGTTACCAGCTTTAATCAGGTTAATTAATGTTCTGTTGGTCATTCCCTTTTTTAAAAGGTAACGGCCTGGCTTAACATTAGCTGCAAGATTCATTTTTCCGGCTGCTGCAGTAAATGATGAAATGCTTTTAACCAGATCTTTGTTTTTGATTTCAGTTACAAGGTCATTGTCGCTGCTACCTGTTTTAATGTATAAATATTTTTGATTATCGGTAACGTTAGGGGCAAAGTAAAGCCTGTAAATGTTCAGGGCAAAGTAACCAGCAATTAAAATAACAATAAGCGCAATAACCATTGCCACTTTTTTGCCTGTACCCATGTTCTTTTTTTCTACTTCAGTCATCTGTATTATATGCGTATTTTATTGTTGTTTATTGGATAGCGTTATGTTTATTTTGGTACCTATGGCCACTTTTGTTAACGAGTCAACAATCATCGGGTCTTGTTTAACAATTACAGCTGTGGTACTATCGGTTATTGGGCCATCGTAAATAATGGTGCCCAAGCTTAGGTTTGAGCCTCTTAAACTAAATTTGGCCTCATCCATGGTTAAGCCCATTAACTGTGGAATATCTACTTCTTCGTTTCCACGTCCATCGCCTAAAACCAGGTTAATTCTCGAACCTACCGGAACAATTTGTCCTGCTGTAATCGGCTGACCGCCAAAAGAAGCTTCCAGTACCACATCGCGGCTTACATCAGGCTTATAGGTAGTATCGCCAAGTTTCAACCTCGAACTTTCAATAATGGCCTGCGCCTCACGCAAGGTCTTAAACGCAATATCAGGGAATTTTGTATTTGGTGTTTTGCCTGCGTTAATGGTTAAATATATGGTCCGGTTATCTTTAACAAAGGTATTCGGATCGGGATCCTGGTCAATTACAATCCCAGCTGGCTGATCTAAGATAAAAACAGAATCTACTTCATATTTTAAACCTGCATCTTCTAGTTTTTTTACAGCCTGCTCAAAAGATAGGCCTTTTACCATGGGCACATTTAAACCCTGGCCGTGTTTGGTGTAATATCTTAAACTGAAAAAAGCGATCAGGAGCAATGCAATAACGGTGATTACGGCAGCTAAAATGTTGTTTCTAAACGATTTGGTTTTTAAGTAATCTATAAATTTAGACATGTATCTTAAATTGGGTTTATGCGTACAAGCTCAAATGTAACTATTTTAATTATTGATTGAATATCGAATGATAGATTGATCGCATTTATGAATGATCAGCAAGCTATTTATATCCGGATATTCAATCAGTCCATCCTTCATTAATTTGATCAACCGGTCTTCAATAATTGTTCCGTTTATGTAGCCAAAGCACAAAGATATTTATATTTTTGACGATATATTTATAATCAATTTCTATTTATAACTAAGGATTTCTGACATGAAGAAAATTATAGCATTGTTAACTGGCGGTACCACAGGCGAATGGGTAGTTTCGGTAAAAAGCGCAGCCACAATTGCCCAGAATATCGATCCCGAGCTGTACGATGTATATAAAATTATGCTTAACGAAAAAGGCTGGTTTTACGAGCCTGCAGATTCAGTTAAAATTGAAATAGATAAGAACGATTTTTCTTTAACCTTAGAAGGACGGAAAATTAAATTTGATGGTGTTTTTATTGCGATACACGGTTCGCCCGGTGAAGATGGCAAATTGCAGGGCTACTTCGATATGTTGGGCATCCCTTACACCACCTGCGATGCGTTAACCTCATCCATCACCATGAATAAAGGTTATACCAAAGCCATTGTGGAAGGTATAGATCACTTAAATACAGCTAAATCTATTCAGATTTTTAAAGGTGGAAACCACAATATTGGCCAGATCAAACAAGAGCTGCGCTTGCCTTATTTTGTAAAACCGAACAGCGGTGGTAGCAGTATTGGCATGACGAAGGTAAAACATGCCGATGATCTGGAAAGTGCAATTGAAAAAGCATTTAAAGAAGATGAGCAGGTGTTGATTGAAGAATTTGTAAGCGGTAGGGAGTTTTCTATTGGTGTGTTTGGCGCTGAAGGGAAAATTATCGTTTTACCAACTACTGAAGTTATTCCTCAGAACGAATTTTTTGATTTTGAAGCCAAATATACCCCCGGTGCAACCGAAGAAATTACCCCTGGCAATATGAACGAAGAGGAGCTGGGAAGGGTACAGCAGATTGTAACCGATGTTTACCGGAAATTGAACTGCAGGGGGGTGGTTAGAATAGATTATTTTCTGGAACACGAAACCGGAAAATTCTATTTTATCGAAATCAATACCATTCCCGGGCAAACAGCAACCAGCTTTATTCCACAGCAGGTAGCAGCCATGGGCATTACGCTGAAAGAATTTTATACCCGTTTGATGAAAGAAACACTGGGTTAATCTTCGCTCAGGTTTAAAATCGGCTGCGCATCATGAATATCCAAAAACTGATCGATATTGGGTTTAAAATTAAGAATTATCCGAGAAACTCAATTATTTATGAGCCGGGTATGCAGCCTCGCTATGTTTATTTTATAAAATTGGGCGAGGTAAGGATGGTTACCGTAAGTGATGAGGGAAGAGAGTTTATACAGGGGGTTTTTAAAACCGGCCAGTACTTTGGCGAACCAGCTTTACTAATCGACAGGCCATATTTGGCTTTTACGATTGCCAATAAAGATACTCAGCTTATTGCGGTAAATAAAGAAAGTTTCTTCAATTTGATACAGCATGAGCCCGAATTTAGTATGGAGCTGATCCAAACGCTGAGCAGCCGCTTATTCTATAAATCGATGATGTTGGAAGAACTTGCCAATGAAAAGGCAGAGCACCGGTTATTGACCATCATTAATTATCTGTTGAGTGATATTGCTCTTGGTGAGCACCTAAAAGTAACACGGCAAGAACTGGCTGATATGACCGGGCTGAGGGTTGAAACAGTAATTAGAGGCATTAAAACGTTAAGCGAAAAAGGTGTTATCTTAACTAAAAAGGGTAAAATATTTAAGGTTTAATGGCATTTTCTGGTGCTAGCATCATAAACATGATGCAGATCATAATTTGATAGTTTATTTAAATTTACCTTTGTCGTAATAAAGAATAAGATTATGGCCGAGTTATCTAAATTTCAAGCTTTTTTAAAATGCAAATGTCCACGTTGCCGTAAAGGCGATATATTTACAGGAAGTGCATATTCTTTTAAACTGCAGAAAACAAATATCAATTGCCCGCACTGTAACTTAAAATTTGAGCGTGAGCCGGGATTTTTCTACGTAGCCATGTTCGTGAGCTACGCGATGAATGTAGCCGAAATTATCACGATAGGCGTGGCCTCCTATATTTTAGGTTTACCACTGGTTTACGAAAACCTTTGGTACTATGTAGCGTTAATTTTGTCGGGCGTATTTCTATTATCGCCGATAAATTACCGTTACTCGAGGGTTATTTTATTGCATTATCTTACGCCTGGCTTGCATTATGTGCCTGGAAGTGGAGATTAATTATAAATGAAGCTGGGCTTGGTATTTTAATTTCATAGTAGAAGACTGTCATCCTGAGCCTGTCGAAGGACTTTATGATAAAATTGTAAAGCATTTCGACAAGCTCTTCGCGACAGATTTGAATTATTACAGCATTACTTACCCTTCATAGGATGCTGGATATACTCCGACCAGCCCACAACCTTCCCATCTTTCAGCTTAAAATCGTTAAAACAGTTTACCGTATCCACCTTACCATCTTTCATGGTAGATATTTGTTTGTACCATAAGCTCACCCATTCTTCTGATTTATCTTTGCTGATAACCGACTCCATATCTTCCATATCGATTTCAATGTGGTTAAAGCGGTCCATTTCATGTTTAGCTACCCCCAAGAACTGTGACTTTGTACCCTTAAATTCGTATTGATCAACCACAAGCCAAATGCTATCCCCAATAAATGGCTTAACGGCTATGGTATCTAAATTGGCAAAACCTTTTAGCGCACTCATGGCAGCCACCATGTTTTTACTGTCGGGGTTCATTTCCCAGTTATGTACCTTTTTAGGTGTATAAGGATATTTGGTGGTATCGGCCATTGCCGAATCTGTTGTTTTTGCATCCTTACTTTGGCATGCCGCGAAAAGCAAGGTCACCGCAAAAATGGTGGTCAGTTTTTTTATCATAATTAGTATAGTTAATGGTTAATAAATATACTAATTGTCTGAATATTATTTACTTAGTATCGGATAATTAAAAAGTATTATTTAACAAAATGTTTATCGATAATTTCAGTTAGCGCTTTAACTTTCTCAACAGATGTTAACTCGTATTGGTACTCATCTTCAATACTTCCCATTTTCGCACCTGTATTTCTGTATTCCATTTTACTTGCTACAAATTCTTTTGCTGAAGCATGGAATTGCTTTGCCCCGGTTTTTTCAATCAGCTCCTGGATGTTAGCTTTATTTACCCCAGCCCCAGGCATAATCGAAATCCTACCATTTGCTTTTTTTACCAGATCGGCTAATTTTTCTGCTCCTAAAATGGCTGATGATGCCGCACCAGAAGTGAGTACTCTTTTAATGTTGAGCGCGATTAAATCTTCCAATGCCTTATCCATATCATTGCTCATATCAAATGCGCGGTGAAAAGCAACTGACATGGGTTTTGCCAACTCGATCAACGTTGCACATCTTTCTGTATCAATACTTCCATCATCTTTAAGTATGCCTGTAACTATACCATCACAATTTAATGATTTACAGATTTTTATATCTTCTTTCATTAATTCAAACTCAATGTCGGTATATAAAAAATCGCCACCCCGTGGACGGATAATGGGCCAGATTTGGATGGTTAGGTTTTTCTTGGCCAAGGCTATCTGCGCATAGCTTGGGGTTGTTCCGCCTTCGGCTAAATTATCGCAGAGTTCTACCCTTATTGCACCGCCATTTTGTGCTGCCAATGCAGATGCGTAAGAGTTTGCACATACCTCTAGACCAGCTAACTGATTAGAACCGCTACTGTTCATCTTATTAATGTTTTAGTGTTTTTATTATTTGAGTGGCTCTGCCGCTGGTCCCAGAACAACCCATCCTCTCGGAGATTTATAAGTATTGATCAGCTGAACCGATTTTTTTCCATCAGGATGCCAGCAAACCTCTGTAATTACCCAATGTGTTTCACTGATCTTGTTACGCACTGGAAAAGCATTTTTAACGCCCGAAAAATCAGGAAATCCATGTTCTTCGATATTCTTAAGGAAAGATAACTTAAGTACTTCGGCTGTTTCGCTGATGATATGTTTATCCAAATCCATGTTCATTACCGAGAGCAGGGACTTAGCTTCCTCATAAAAGTCCTTACAATCCATAGCGGCATTAATATCTTTGTAATTGTAAGCCTTCTCCAGCGATAAAATGGCGCCTTCAGGCGTTTCTAAATTGCACTTAAAATAATCAACCCCCTCATCAATGTGTAGGTTTATCTGCTTATCAAAGGCGGCTTTATCCTGATCGGGAATTTCATCACGTATAGCCCTTATCGTATATCCTCCGATTAAACGGCCATGTTCTATAATCATCCAATCTGAAATCGAATCGCGTTTAATGCCAATCTTCTGATTGAGTTTAACGGATCGTACATTCACAGGTGTATTGCCTACGGTACCAAATAAATTGCCTTCCTCATCAAAATGCGGATCTGTTAGCCAAATGTGCTCACCTTCATCGCCATCCATAATCAGTACTTTGATGGAAAAGTATTGCTGGTAAGGCAAGGGATTTTTTAGGCTCTCTTCAAATCGCCATAGCGTTAAACCGGCCTTTTGAATAGCCCATTCCATTTTAGCATCATCTTTTGGGAGTAAAACCACATCCGGCTCCCCTTTACGTTCCTCTACACTCTTTTTACCAAATATCCTAGATAATAATCCCATTTTTGCGTTATTAGATGGTTAATGTTGGGATGATTTATTTAAGTTAATAATAACTTTTTCCTTTTATTAACAGATCTTGCTTTTCTGCATTACAAACTGCATAACTAAAGCCCTGTTGAATGGCGTATGCTCCATATTCGCCTTTTTTATTGATGGCCAAAAAGCCAACCTGGATGTTTTTTGCGGTTTCGGGTTTCTTTTTGATAATGCGCATTACCGCTTCTTTGCAGGCAGCCTCAGGTGCATAGCCCTGACGCATCAGCTCAACCACTAAAAACGAGCCTACATTTCTTACAACCTCTTCTCCAACACCTGTTGAAGTAGCGCCACCAACTTCATTATCTACGTACAAACCAGCGCCGATGATCGGGCTATCGCCAATTCTTCCATGCAGTTTATAAGCCATGCCGCTGGTGGTACAGGCACCAGAAATATTGCCTTTGGCATCAATCGCCAACATGCCAATCGTATCGTGGTTATATTGGTTGCCCGGTAGTTTTTGTGGGGCAGCTTTTTCGTAAAGTTTATTTTCGATGTTCATTACCGGTGCATATTTAGCCGTTTTTAACCATTCTTTCCATGCTTTTTCGCTTGATGGGGTAAGGAGGTTTTCTTTTTTAAAGCCCTGTTCTAAAGCAAACTGCAAAGCACCATCGCCAGCCAGCATAACGTGCGGCGTTTTTTCCATCACCTTACGCGCAACAGAAATAGGGTGTTTGATGTGCTCTAGGGCTAAAACTGCCCCGCAATTTCCCAGTTCATCCATAATGCAGGCATCAAGGGTAACACGCCCATCTCTATCAGGCAAGCCGCCGTAACCTACCGATTGATTTTTTTCATCGGCCTCGGGTACCCAAACCCCTTGCTCTACAGCATCTAATGCGCGTCCACCCTTCGAAAGTACTTTCCAGGCATCGGCATTTGCTGCTATTCCAAAATCCCATGTAGAAATTACGATTGGAAAATTTGCTGTTTTTGGTTCTTTCTGCGCAATTGCGGTAGCGATACTGCTTTTGTCAATAGCCAGCATTCCAGCAGAAAGAGCAGAGGCCTTTATAAATTTACGGCGGTTAAACATTTTGGTGGTAATGGTTAAATGGGTTAATGGTTTAAATGTTCAATAGGTTAATTGTTAAACAAAGCAACAGTATTGGCATTTTACAAAGTTAGTTAATCGTTTAACTGGCTGTGCGTTTTTATGTTTGGTTTGTGTTACGCTAATTGGTGATGGTAAATTTATCGGCATCTTTTAAAAATGGAAACTGCCGCCTTATTTTAACCAACTCTTCGTAATTAATGCTAAAAGTATATAAATCTTCGTCTTCAGGCTTGTAATAAACAGTATTTCCGTATGGATCGAGGCACATGGATAAGCCGCTGTGATAAATCTGGTTTCCATCATGACCTACACGGTTTACCGCAATAACATAACTCTGGTTTTCGATGGCGCGGGCCGGGATCAGGGCTTTCCAATGTGCCGAACGTTTATCAGGCCAATTGGCTACCAATAATAAAATATCGTATTCCTGATCTACATTGCGCAACCATACCGGAAACCTGAGGTCGTAGCAGATGGCCAACCTGATTTTCCAGCCTTTTAATTCTACCACAAGCTTGTCTTTTCCCGGACTAAAGTGCTGATCTTCATCGCCCATGCCAAATAAATGGCGTTTATCATAATGCTGGTGCTTGCCATCGGGCTCCATCCAGATTAAGCGGTTATAATATTGATTGTCTTCTTTGATAATTAAACTTCCTGTAACCACACAATTGTAAAGGTGTGCCATTTTTTGCATCCATTGCATGGTTTTTCCGCCCATTTCTTCGGCCAAGGCTTCTGAGTTCATGCTAAAGCCGCTGTTGAACATTTCGGGCAAAACAATCAGATCTGTTTTTTCCCTAACGCCCATTGATAAGCGAAGGGCAAGGTTTAAGAGGTTTTTATCTATGTTCTCCCAAAAAAGATAAGCCTGAAATACGGTTACTTTCAGATTTTCGATTTGAGTGTAAACAGGTGCTTCCATTTCTTTTCGGTTTTGGGGCGATTAAATATTCTTTAATTTCTCTGCGGCAAGGGCTAAGGTTTGATCTTCTTTGGCAAAACAGAACCTGATAATTTTATGGTCTGTTCCCTTTTGATAAAATGCCGAAACAGGGATGGTGGCCACGCCAAATTCTTTGATTAACCTCATGCTAAAATCAACATCCTTTTCGTCGCTGATATGGCCATAACTTACACACTGAAAATAAGAGCCTTTGCAAGGCAGGAGTTCGAAACGGCTTTCTGACAGTAATTTCCTAAAGTAATCGCGTTTTTGTTGAAAAAAGCCTGCAATTCCGAGGTAGTGTTCAGGTGTTTTAAGATAATCGGCAATGGCTTGCTGCATAGCACTATTAACGCTGAAAACATTAAATTGGTGTACCTTCCTAAATTCTTTGGTTAACCTTTCGGGCGCCAAACAGTAACCCAGTTTCCAACCCGTTGCATGTAAGAGTTTTCCGAAAGAGGCAACCACAAAACTGCGTTTTTTTAATTCAGGATAAAGCATTACACTTTGGTGCTTTTGGCCATCATAAATCAAATGCTCGTACACTTCATCGCTCAGGATCAGGATATCCGTACCGCTAATAAGCTTAATCAGTGCTTCCATATCGCTTTCACTGAGGATACTGCCTGTTGGATTTTGTGGCGAATTTAAAATGATCATTCTGGTATTGGCCGTAAACAGCTTTTTTACCATATCCCAATCTATGCCATAAGCTGGCGGTGCCAATTCGTAGGTTTTCACCAATCCACCCAACAGTTTAATGGTAGGGGCATAGCTATCATAAGCAGGCTCAAAAATAATAACCTCATCACCCGGATTGATGATTGCGGCCAGAGCAGTAAAAATAGCCTGAGTGCCTCCCGCGGTAATGGTTATTTCCGTATCTGGATTGTATTTTATCTGGTATAAATGCTCAACTTTGGCCGCAATGGTTTCTTTTAAAACCATCGATCCCGGCATGGGCGCATACTGGTTATACCCATCTACCATCGCCTTATTTACCAGTTCAATAAGTTTTGGATCGCATGCGTAATCAGGAAATCCCTGTGATAGGTTAATCGCTTGATGTTCGGCCGCAAGTTTACTCATCACCGTAAAAATGGTAGTGCTTACACCCGGAAGTTTAGATTGTATATTCAGCATCGTATAAGCGAAAATAGGAAAAAAAACCTTAAAGCGTAAAGCTTTAGTGCTAAAAGGCACGCGATGTAGCGCTAAGTTCAATGTCAAAATCTACAATCTTTCATTAAGGGTATATTTTTTTTCGCTGACGTTTAAACCCTGGCGTTGAACAGTTGTCCATACCAAACATTACGCGTTATTTAAATAAAGCCTGCTCTTGTAGCAGTAATAATGTATTATTTTAAATATATTTTATCTTATTTAAAATTATTCCAAATAAACCGTTTTCTTTGCAGTTTAAACCTTAAAATATGAAACTTAAACATGTAATTACTGCTTTTTTATTCGTGATTATTTCATCCGCATTTGTAAGTTCTAATAAATCCATGCACACATTTGTATCCAATTACGAAAATGTACTGGGAACATCATTAGAATTAAAAATTAAAGCGGCAAACCAGGCAGATGCAGTTGTAGCAGAAGAACGTGTTTTGAATGAAATTGACCGTTTGGATCATATTTTAAGTACTTACAAAACGGATAGTGAGTTTAGCAAGTGGATGGCCAATGGAAATAAGGCAACCAAAATATCAAGCGAACTTTTTGAGGTTTTAAAACAGTTTGAAGCTTATAAAAACTTAACTGGTGGTGCCCTCGATGCTTCTGCAGAGGTAATTAGCAAGGTTTGGAAAAAGGCAGCTACAGAAAACCGCTTACCATCGCATACCGAACTTCAAAATGCCGTTAAACAGGTTAAACAGCAACATTATACTTTAAATGAGCAGGATGGCACGGCGACTAGATTGGATAACGCGCCACTGGCACTAAATTCTTTCGCTAAGAGTTACATCATCAATAAAGCAGTAGAACAGGCCATTATGAGCCCGGGTATTGAAAATGCAATAGTTAATATCGGTGGCGATATCGTGATCAAGGGAAATCAATCAGAAAATATTGCTATTGTTGATCCAAAGGCCGATGCAGAAAATAATGCGCCATTAACTACTGTAAATGTAGCCAATATGGCTTTAGCTACCAGCGGCAACTATCGGAGAGGCTTTAGCGTTAAAGGCAAATGGTATTCTCATATTGTCGATCCGCGTAATGGCGAGCCGGTTTCAGAAATCATCAGCGCTACGGTTATTGCTCCCGATGCTAGCGAAGCTGGTGCATTGGCAACCGCTTTCAATGTGCTTTCTGTTGACGAAATTGCAAAACTAGCCGCAAAAAGAAAAGATCTTGCCTATTTATTGGTTACCAAAACAGGACTTACCATTAAAAGCGATAACTGGGACAAATACGAAGTGAAAACAGCTAAAGCTGCTACTATTGATTTGGCAAACAACAAAGCAGACAAACTTTGGAATACTAAATTTGAATTACTGGTCAATTTAGAAATCGCCAATATAGAATCGACCGATGGTAGACGCGCCCGCAGGCCTTTCGTAGCCGTTTGGGTAGAAGATGCAGCAAAAACACCTGTACGCAACCTGGCCATTTGGTACAATAAACCACGCTGGCTGCCCGATTTAAAATCGTGGAACCGATCTAACGGTGAGGAATTTAAAAAAGGTGCCGAAGGCCAGTTGAGTTCTACCAGTTCGGCAACAAGGGGCCCAGGTAAATACAGTTTGGTGTGGGATGGGAAGGACGACAGAGGAAAGCTGGTAAAAGCAGGCACTTATACCGTATACATCGAAGTTGCCCGTGAGCATGGAACCTATCAGATGGTCTCAAAAGAAATGAAGTTTGCAGGCTCAGCCCAAAAAGCCGAGTTAACACCAAATACTGAATTAGCATCAGCATCACTTGAATACAGAAAAATTGCAGGCACAAAAAAATAGTACCATTTCTGCACCCGCAGGATTGGGCAAAAAGATAGTTAAAAACGATATTGGAAAAGGTAAAGGCAAGAAACGTTTGGCCGGCCTATCGCGTTGGCTGCATATTTATTTATCGATGGTCAGTTTTACCATTCTGCTGTTTTTTGCCGTTACCGGATTAACCTTAAACCATGCCGATTGGTTAACCTCGGGCAAAGAACTGGTTACCAAAGATTCTGGTTCAGTAAACCTTAAATGGGTAAATCAGGCAGATACCTCAAAAATCAATAAATTACAGCTGGTAGAATTCTTAAGGGATAAACATCAGGTAAAAGGGACGCTCAGCGATTTTAGGATAGACGATAGGGAACTGAGTATTACCTTTAATGGACCAGGTTACGTAGCGGATTCATTTATCGACCGGGAAACCGGGAAATACGAACTTTCGGTTACCAGGATGGGAGTGGTGGCAGTAATAAACGATTTACATAAAGGCCGAGATTCGGGCAAAGCCTGGTCGTGGATTATCGATATTTCTGCTATCTTAATGACTTTGGTTTCCATTTCAGGCATTATCCTTATCTGCTTTATCAAAAAGAAACGATTGAGCGGCTTTATTATAGCCGGTGTCGGAACAATTGTATGCTATTTAATTTACAGGCTGTTTGTACCTTAATATTTTAACACCAACTGCTAAGGTCGCTTGGTTCACTCCAAAACGCAAAAGCACAAGGTTTTGCTGTGAAATTAATGCGCTACAACCGCCGAATCAGCAGATGCTTCTACTTCCGTTGTGATAAACCTTCTTCCGATAAGTAAACAGCATAAAGCTATTAGCGCTGCCGCCGTCATAACCAAAGGCATAGGCACTACCGAATGCTCGCTGAATAAACTTACCATTACCGAAGCCAGTGCACCTAATCCCATTTGCAAAGCCCCCATTAAGGCCGATGCACTGCCCGCATTTTTGGTAAATGGAGCGAGGGATAATGCAGCAGCGTTTGGATTGATTAAGCCCAAACAGGCCAGAAACAGTGCAATAAAGCCAATGGTAGTGTATAAGCTTAACCAATTATTTAAAGCGAAAACTAAAAATATTAAACTAAAAATGCATTGTGCAATTAAAGCATAAGTTACGATCTTTTTACTTGTGAACCATTTAAGAATAAGGCTGTTTACCTGACTTGAACCAATAAAAGACACTGATAATAAGGCAAAAATCCATCCGTAGCCTGTTTTACTCACTTCGTATATTTTCATAAATACAGTAGGAGAAGAGGATACGTAGGCAAACAAACCTGAAAAAGTAATGGAGCTGATTAAAGCATAGGTATAAAATTGAGGTTCCTTCAAAACCGTAAAGAAATTGGTTAAAATCGGTTTCGGTTTTAAGGAGTAATTTGGATCTGGCTTATAACTCTCCGGAAGTTTAAAAATAGTGGCTAAGAGCATTAATACAGCCATTAAACCTAAAAATACAAATACATATTTCCAACCCAGGGCCGAAATGAGGTAACCACCAGCGGTTGGCGCTAGCATTGGTGAAACCGCAATAACAAGCATTAAAGATGCAAATACCTTTGGACTTTCTTCTACAGAAAAAAGATCTCTTACCATCGCTACCGATGCCACAGCCGTAGCGCAGCTGCCTATGGCCTGTACAAAACGCAATACAATTAACTGGTTTACATCAGTTACGGCCAGGCACAAAAAAGAAGAAAGAATATAAAGTGCTAAACCAAAATAAAGTGGTTTTTTCCGCCCGAATTTATCTAATAATGGGCCATACAATAACTGTCCTGCGGAAATCCCGATAAAAAAGCTTGACAAAGAGAGCGCAACGGTTGATTCTGTACTTTTTAAATCTTTGGCAATATCTACAAAACCTGGCAGGTACATATCAATAGAAAATGGCCCTAGTGCAGCCAATGAACCTAAAATAAGGATTAAATAAAAGTGTTGTTTTTTTGCCATGTAGATTACCGGATTTTGATGGCGCAAAGATTGGGAGATTTAATTTGTTAACCTATTTTTAAGGTCGAATGATTGTAAAAATCACAGCCACGCAACTTATCTGTTAAAAACGCCATTTCCCTGCGGTTAATTGCCTTATTATTTTTAGATTTATGCTCTATGACTTTTAAGACGAAAGAAAGCCGTTTACTACTTGTTCTGGGTAGTTTTTTTGTGGCAAATGCTATATTATCAGAGTTTATCGGTGTTAAATTATTCAGTGTTGAAGAGACCCTCGGTTTTAAAAAGTTTGATATTAACCTATTGGGCGTTCCAAATTTATCATTTGTGATGTCGGCAGGTGTGTTAACCTGGCCGATCATTTTCATCATGACAGATATTATAAACGAGTATTTTGGCGTAAAACAAGTACGGTTTTTATCTATTCTTACCTCCATTTTAATTGCTTTTGCCTTTCTGGTGGTTTGGGGCTCCATGCATTTAAGTGCTGCCGACTTTTGGGTACATCAAAAAATTAACGGCGAAGACCTAAATATGAACAATGCATTTGCAGGTATATTTGGCCAGGGCATGTGGATTATTGTAGCTTCTATCATCGCGTTTATCATCGGTCAATTGGTTGATGTTTTAATCTTTCACCGCATTAAAAAAATTACCGGCGAACGGGCTTTATGGTTAAGGGCTACGGGCTCAACACTCGTTTCGCAGTTTGTAGATAGCTTTGTGGTTATATTTATTGCTTTTTATCTTAACCCTCAGTACCATTACAGTTGGCAAAAAGTATTTGCAATAGGCTTGGTGGGCTATACCTATAAATTTATTGTGGCCATTTTAATGACGCCGATCTTATATCTGGTGCACAAAATTATTGATAGCTATCTTGGTAAAGATTTGGCACACAAACTGATGAAAATGGCAGGCAGGGGATAACCAAATAATCAAAAATATGAAACTGAACATTTTAGCGCTTCTAGGTGTGTTTTGCATATTATCATGCACTAGCAAAAGTGAGAATCATAAAGATCTGAATATCCAGGGTACCTGGCAGCTGGTTTCGGCAACCACAATTGATAAAGGCAAAAGCGAAACCACTGATTATTCGGGGAAACTGAAAATGATTAAAATGTTTAACGATACCCACTTTGCCTTCTTAAAACACAGCCTTGATCCAAAAGATACAGCAAGTTTTGATGCAGGTGGGGGGACTTTTGTTCTAAAAGGGGATAATTATACCGAACACCTGGAGTATTATAAAAACAAAAGCTGGGAAGGCAAAACCTTTAATTTTACATTAGCTATTCATCAAGATACCCTGATCCAAAAGGGAGTAGAAAAAGTAGAAGCCGCTGGCGTAGACCGTACCATTATCGAAAAATATATCAAGGTTGGACCTTAAGCTTTCAAAAATACTATAAGGCAAGTTGGTTGTTTTAAATTAAATCATTGTGTTGTTTTAATTTAAAACATATTGTATCTTTGTTTTATGGGATACGAACTTTCTAAAAAAGAAATCGGCGAACGGATTACTAAACTGCGTTTAAAAAAAGGCTTTTCGCAAGAAGATCTAGCTAAAAGTATATCAATTTCAAGGCCGTCTTTAACTCAAATAGAACTAGGTAACAGGGGAGTTAGCTTAAACGAAATGCAAAAGCTTGCTGTTGTTTTGAATTTTTCTTTAGATAATTTTATGACTGCCGATTTTATACAGGATCAAAACGTAGCATTAGCTAATGAGATAGAAGAAACTACATCCGAGGAGCGCATATCTGTGCCTACGTTAAATATAAGCAAGTTTAAAAACGTTCTGCTTTACCTATTAGAGCGTTGTGCAGGTAAGCCTAATGTTGGCGAAACAGTACTCTATAAATTACTTTATTTTTCTGATTTTAATTATTACGAATTATATGAGGAGCATTTAACAGGTGCAAATTACAAAAAGCTACCTTATGGTCCGGTTCCCCAAAAGCTGGATGCGGTTATTGATCAGATGATCGAATCGAAGCAGCTCGAAAAAATTAAGACAACTTATAAAGGTTATCCCCAAAAACGTTTTTTACCACTAGAAAAAGCCGATTTAACCAAACTTAAAGCAAGCGAAAAAGATGTTATCGATAAAGTGATTGAACAGATGAGCGATTGGTCTGCCAACGCCATAAGCGATTATTCTCATAAGGATTTACCTTGGGAAGTAACAGAGGAAGGCAAGGATATCAGTTATGAATTGGCATTCTACCGCGAAATACCTTATTCGGTAAGAGTGTACGATGAAGATGATAACTAGCCTATGCATTTTGATTCGTTGATAGAGTTTAATAGGGATTTGAAATTTCTATTAAAAAAATACAGAACATTAAATGACGATCTCGAAATTGTTAAGGGGATTTTGAGTTCACGCCCAAATCAACAAGCTCCTTTCAGTTTTAGTATCGATAATTTAGGATTATCTACTTGCGTTATTAAAGTAAAAAAAATTGCTTGTAAATCGCTAAAAGGGCGAGGAGTTAACACAGGGTTAAGGTTAATTTATGCCTATTTTCCTGAAGCACAAAAAATCGTATTTATTGAACTTTATCATAAAAACGATAAGGCAAGTGAAGATAGGGACCGGATCTTAGCACATTTTAAGTAAACGCAAAAGGTCGGACTCGCTCCGACCTTTATGCTTAACAACAAAACAAATAAAAAAATTAACCTTAAAAATAAATTTATAGGGATGCCAGTTCCTCGGCAAAAACATTTTCACTCAGTTGCTCTTGCTTGTAAATCTGCCTGCCCGTGTAGGCTACAAAAACAGATTCATCCAAAAGCAGATCGCGGTTTTTAATTAAACTTTCCAATTTAACTGTTCCAACCACATATTTATAACTGCTTGCTGCATAGCGTTCGCTGATATTGTCAAAATCTAATAAGCTGATCAGATCTTCATCGGCATAGCGCAGATAAATTTCCAATAAAATTTCTTCAGTATGCTTTACGCCGTTTTCTGAATGGTATTTTTTATACTCGTAGCGGTAATCGTAACGCAAGGCTGCAATATCCGATAGTACAGCTGCACCGGTAGGGTGGCCTCCAGCTCCTTTGCCGTAGAAAAACTGCTTATCTGCAAAAGCTGCCTGAACGGCAACGGCATTGTATTCGTTTTCTACGTTGTACAAGAAATCATCTTTGGCAACCAGTTTAGGCAATACGTAAGTAACAATATCTTTTGTATTCACTTTTCTAGCTGTTGGTACCAGCTTAATTTTAAAGTTTTTCTCACGGGCATATTTAATGTCGTACTGAGAAAGGTTCTGGATACCAATATTTAAAATAGCATCGGGATTCACAAATAATCCGTAAGCATGGGCCGTGGCAATAGCCAGTTTGTATTTTGGATCGTAACCGCCCACGTCTAAAATCGGGTCAGTTTCTGCGAAACCTAAATCCTGTGCTTCCTTTAGTGCCGAATCGTAACTTTGGTTTTCGTTGAATATTTTCGACAGGATGTAATTAGACGATCCGTTAAAAATACCGCTTAAAGCATGGAACAACTCGTTGTCATAATATTCTTCCAGGTTACGGATAATAGGAATACTTCCGCATACGGCTCCTTCGTACAAAAGTGAGGTACCGTACTGCTGCTGTAAATCAACCAGTTCTTTTAAATGCGTAGCGATCATTTTTTTGTTGGCCGAAACTACATTCTTACCATTTTTTAAAGCAGTGGTTACAATTTCGTAAGCTGCATCAGCATCATTGATCAGCTCTACAATGGTGTTTATTTCTGTATTGTTTAGAATTTCATCACGATTGGTCGTAAACAGATCTTTATTAAGGGTACGCTTCTTTCTTGGGTCTTTTATTGCAATTTTAATGATCTCCAAATTTAGGTTCTGACTTTGGATGATATCCAATAAGCCTTGTCCCACTACTCCGAAACCAAATAAACCGATTTTTAAATTCTTACTCATTGTTATTTTTGTGTTGCCATAGGTGTTTATATATTCAGCTATGGCTTGTTTTTATGTTAATTATTTAGTGTTTAGCGCTGGTATTTTACCCTTAAGCAGTATGCTGTAGCTTGATTATTTTCTTATCCCTGCTTTCTTTTATAAAGGTGCCAATGATGTTGGTTAAAGCATTGGTTTCAATCAAAAAGCCATCGTGGCCGTATTCTGAATGAATGGCTGCAAATTCGGCATTGGTGATATGGTCGGCCAGGTATTTCTGTTCAGAGATCGGGAACAAGAAGTCGTTTTCAATTCCGATAACCAGCGTATTGGCCTTGATCAGCTTTAAGGCATCAGCAATGCTTTTACGGTTACGGCCAACGTTATGGCTATCCATTGCCTTGGTTAAATAATAGTAACTGTAGGCATTAAAGCGGTTGATTAATTTTTCGCCCTGATAGTTCTGATAAGAAGAAGCCCTGAAATTGTCGGTTTTATCATTAACGCTTTCTACCTGCGTACTGCCGTAGGCGGTGTAGGTCCTGTAACTTAAAAGCGCAATACTTCTGGCTGTTTTTAAGCCTTTACTACCACCGTTCGGTTGATTTGCATAGAATGTTCTATCGGTTGTAATGGCAAGGCGCTGACTTTCGTTAAAGGCAATTCCCCAAGGTGAGTGAACTGCATTGGTAGCCACCAAAATCAGGTTTTCAATCTTGTTGGGTTCAGAAATTGCCCATTCAACAGCTTGTTGCCCGCCTAAAGAGCCCCCTATTAAAAGTTTGATATTATCTACCTCCAAATGTGTAGCCAAAAGCTGGTGCGCCGAAACAAAATCGCGGATGGTAAACTGCGGAAAAGAAAGATAGTAAGGCAATCCATTAACCGGATTTGTACTTAATGGATTGGTAGTTCCGTAGTTAGAACCCAAAACATTTGCACAGATAATATAATGATCGTTAGGGTTAAACAGTGCATTTTGCCCAAACAAACCTTCCCACCATTCAAAAACATCGGCGTTGGCCGTAAGTGCATGGCATACCCATATTACATTATCTTTCTTTGCATTTAATTTGCCATAAGTTTGATAAGCAATCTGTAGGTTGCGGATCTTTTTACCACTCTCTAACTTAAATTGTTTATTGTAATTATATGTTGCTCCAAAATTGCTTGAAGCAGTTTTTGAAGTATTGTTATTTTTACTGTTATGCATTTTGTAATGTTGTTGTTGTTAATGGCCGATTAAGGCTTAATGGGTTTAGGCCTGTAAGCTTTCTGTAGGTACTTTAGCATTTATAGCTGCAAAAGCCTGTTCAAAATCGGCTATAATATCATCAATATGTTCAATACCGACCGATACCCTTAGTGCATTTGGCTTAACGCCGGCCGCAAGTTGTTCTGTTTCACTTAATTGTTGGTGTGTAGTAGCCGATGGCTGTATAATGAGTGTTTTCGCATCGCCAACATTGGCTAAGTGCGAAACCAATTTTAAGCTATCAATTACCTGTGTTGCATTTTCCTTACTTCCTGCTAATTCAAAAGATAATACCGCACCAAAACCATTGTTTAAATATTTTTTAGCCAGGTTATTGTATTTGCTGCTGGCCAAGCCCGGATACTGTACATCTTTTACCAAAGGATGGTTTTCTAACCAGGCGGCTAGCGCTAAAGCATTATCTACATGGCGTTGAACGCGCAGCGATAAGGTTTCCAGTCCTTGTAATAAAAGAAAAGAATTAAAAGGAGATAGGGCAGGTCCTAAATCTCTCAAACCCTCTACACGGGCGCGGATAATAAACTGGATATTGCCAAATGGTCCGCCGATGCCAAAAACATCGCTGAAAACCAAGCCGTGATAACCTTCGGATGGTTCAGAAAATTGCGGGAATTTTCCATTTCCCCAGTTGTAATTTCCTCCATCCACAATAACACCGCCAATGCTTGTTCCGTGACCGCCAATCCATTTTGTAGCCGATTCTACTACAATGTTTGCACCATGCTCTAATGGTTTAAACAGGTAACCTGCAGCACCAAATGTATTATCAACTACTAATGGGAGATCGTATTTTTTAGCTATAGCGGCAATTTTTTCAAAATCAGGAACACTAAATGCAGGATTGCCAATAGTTTCTAGATATATGGCTTTGGTTTTATCGGTAATCTTCGCCTCAAATTCTTCTGGAACATCAGGATTTGCAAAATCGACGTGTATGCCCAAACGTTTAAAAGCTACTTTAAACTGATTGTAAGTGCCTCCGTAAATGTGTGTTGAAGAAACAATGCTATCGCCTGCTTCTAATATATTGTTTAAAGCGATAAACTGAGCTGCCTGTCCAGATGCTACTGCCAAAGCTGCCACACCGCCTTCTAATGCGGCAATTCTTTTTTCAAAAACATCGTTGGTTGGATTCATGATCCTGGTGTAGATGTTTCCAAACTCCTTTAGTGCAAATAAATTGGCACCGTGTTCGGCATTTTTAAATCCGTAAGAGGTGGTTTGATAAATCGGCACCGCCCTTGAGCCTGTTGTTGGATCTATTTCTTGGCCGGCGTGCAGTTGTAAAGTTTCAAATTTATATGATGTAGACATGTTTTTCGTTTTAATTGTTGTTGATTAGATACCTATTGTGGTTTGGGATAATCCTAAAACCTAGCAGGGCGTATCCCGATTTCTCGGGACCTTCCAGTTTGAAAGAAACAAAAAAGGAAGATTTTTAAATTACTGTATGCAACAGCACATACAAGTAACCGCAGGCATATCGCAACAAATAAAAGAAATAGAAACCTGTTCTACTGTTTTAAGGTTTAGACTGGGTTCGCTAAGCGATTGAAGATTTAATGTTTTCATCAGTTCTAATTTATATCTCCAAATAACACCATGTTATCCGGTCAGGAATTGGCACCTTCTCTTTCTGAGGGTTGCCAGTGGGTCATGGAGCCAGTCTCTCGCCACTTCTTTATAAATCAACCCGTGAAGATTGACTTTTATTTAGCTTTCCGCCAAATAATATTTCAAATGTCTGAATTTAATTTTAATCCACAAAATAAAATTTCGAATTTGCATTAACTTATTGAAAATGAATTGAGTAATTTTATAGTTTAACAACTGTCTAAACTTTTAATATGAAGTTAACGCTTAAAATTTTATGTTTGCTTAACCTATCTAAATCTATATCTTATGAAAAATACCAAAACACTTTGCCTAGGAGTGTTATTTACCGTAGCCAGTTTACAAAATGTTAACGCCCAATTTGGCGGCTTAAAAGATAAACTGTTAAAAGTGGGCACTGCTCAGGGTGCTAAAGCCTTAGGGGTAGATAAATTTTTAAAACAGCCTGCGGCCATTACAACCAGTTTTGAAGATGTTAACCGTGAAGGCGAGAAACTGCCTGATTTTATTACTTCATTAAATTTGAAGGCGCAGCCCTTATATCTGTTGCCTAAAGCAGCTGATGGAGGTTTTATACTCTGCGAAGGTTTGTATGAAATGACCAATAAAAGCTATTGCTTAAAGGCCGGAACTTTTGCCCCTTCGAAAGGCGATGGCTATATGTTTGCGCCGGTTTTAGGGCCCAAAGAAGAAATTGTGGTTTCGATATTAAAAAGTGCAGAAAAGCACCCCGATGTAGAGCAACATGACATACAGGCGCTCTTATGGACCATTATTGCACGAACAAAATTTGCCGATTTTAACGGACAGGTAAAATTAACAGCCATTAAATTGCTTACACCAACACAGCTTACGCAATTAGAAGGCGGTGCTTTGGGCGTTCTGCCATTCGATGTAATGGAGAAAGCAAAAGAACAGTTGCCTTCTGGTGTAAGGGCAGTTTTTGAGGCTGAAAATAACATCCGCCAATTGGTAGCTTCCGGCAATTATACTTATGCCGATATGGAAAAATATGCAATTATTGCGGGTATGGCGCCACCAAGAAGTGATGTGCCAAGCGGTATCTGGACTAAACACCCTGATGGTTACTATGTACGTTATTTTCCTTCAGGCTACTCAATAACCAAAGTTCAGGTGTATGTGCCCAAAGAATTATTGGCAAACGGAAATAAACTGATTTATGATGCCGCAGGCGATATCGCCTGTCCGGCCAATACCGGTTCGCAGCGCTTGGCGCAAACGAATGAGCCACTGGAGGCTAATTATTCACTTAAACTGACTACTATTTGTAATCCTAAATAAATTTTAAGCCCCGCAGATTTTTAAAACCTGCGGGGCTATACTTAATTTATGCGCTGTAATCCTCATTACAAACGAGGATTACCGAGAAGTGCATTTTTAATGTACATTGGATAGAGATACATACAGCGATAAAATCGCTTTTCAAATGCATCCAGATTAAAAACGATTATTATGCATCGTAATTTCTTTTAGCCTAACGCTTGCGCTAAGTCGGCAATAATATCATCTACATGCTCCAATCCGACAGAAATACGGAGCAGGTTTTTTGGGGTTTTACTATCTGGCCCTTCAACCGAATAACGGTGTTCAATTAAGCTCTCTACACCACCTAAGCTCGTGGCCTGCGCAAATAGCTTCACTTTATTAACCACCTTGCTTGCTGTCTCCACATCGCCTTTTACCAAAAAGGACATCATGCCACCAAAATCTTTCATTTGTTTCTTGGCAATTAGATGTTGTGGGTGGCTTTCCAGTCCAGGATAAAAAACTGCCTCCACATTTGGGTGATCATTTAAATAATCTGCTATTTTTTTTCCGTTTTCGCAATGCCCTTTAATGCGGTAGGCTAAGGTTTTGATACTTCTGGTTAGTAAAAAGCAATCGAAAGGAGAGGGCACGGCACCACCAGTTTGTTGTACATTTTTAATTTTCTCCCACAGCTCATCTTTTTTTGCGGTAACCAGAATGCCGCCTAAAATATCACTATGCCCGCCTAAATATTTCGTACTGCTGTGCATTACAAGATCGGCACCCAATAAAATAGGATTCTGTAAAATTGGTGAGGCGAAAGTGCTATCGCAGGCAAAAGTAATGTTAGCAGCTTTGGCAATTTTACCAATTTCGGTTATATCCGTAACCTTTAATAAAGGATTGGAAGGCGTTTCAATCCAGATTAACCTGGTGTTGGGTTTTATAGAAGCTTTCACCAGCTCCAGATCTGTTTGATCGATAAAATCAAATTCCAATACATCGGCAAATATAGTAAGCAGCTGTTTTTTAAAGCCCCAGTACATATCATCAGGCGCAATAATGTGGCTTCCGGCTTTTAAAGCTTGAAATAACGACATGCCCGCTGTATTACCTGAAGAGAAGGCTGCTGCATCTTCACCGTATTCTAATTTGGCTACAGTGTTTTCTAAAGCAGACCGGTTAGGATTGCTTACCCTGCTATACATATGCCCACCCGGGTACCCACCATGTTCATCGCGAAAAAAAGTTGTGGAGAGATTAATTGGTGGGGTAACATCGCCAGTTGTGCTTTTTACAAGATTAGAAGCGTGAATAGCAAGGGTTTCGGGTTTCATGATGATTTATTTTGATGGAAATAATATTGCGATGCAATTTAATAATTTGGCGCTAATTTAAGCTTCGTATTGGTTTTGGCAAGATTTATGTAACAGGTTTGATGAAATTTAAATTAAACAAAAATGAAAAGATTATTTATAGCTATCGCAATAGCATGTTCTACCCTAGTAATGTTACAAAGCTGTAATACTGCAAAAAGAGTAACTGCAGGTGTAACCGGTAGCAGAGGTACAGTAGTGCGCGAATGGGTAGTGAGTAATGTAGCTTTAGAAGGATTACCTGATGGCGCTGTACAGGGATTGTTTGGAGAGAAATCTTACAAATGTTTTCAGGGCAGTACATGGAATTTAACCAATAGCGGTAACGGATCGTATACTTTACCGGCATCGAGCGCTTGTGGTTCGGTAATGCAAACCATTTTCTGGTCGGCTGCACCTAAAGACCAAACTTTCCAGTTTAAGAAAATTTATGAAGGTGATAAAGCTAAAAACGTAACAGAGGGTTACCGTTTGGTTTTAACCGATTTATCGAGTACCCAAATGATTTTGAAATCACCTATCGAGTTTGGTGGCAAAACAGCTAACATCGTGTTAACCTTTGTGCCTGCTGCAAGATAATTTAATTTACCTACGAAAAACATAATGTAAAGCACTTCTGAAAAGAGGTGCTTTTTTTGTTTCAATTTTTTTTGCGACGGATGCACAGATTTACACGGAATTAATTTATTTATATGGTTCAGTTGCTATTGTATGTATGCAAAATAAGATCCCTGTCCGTGTCTCCGTGGCCAAATATTTTATATAAAAAAGATCATATCTATTGTTATGAGTGCTCATCTGTTGACAATTACGCTAGCTAGTGTTCAGAAATCGCGGTTTGTTACAAGAAAATGATTTTCAAATCGGCTCATTATTGTATTTTTGTTCAAAATAAATCAGGAATGAGTACAACTGAGCAAGTTGAAAAAATATTAGCTGATACCAATTTATCAACTGAATTACAAAACATAGCACATAAAGTTCTTCACGGAGAGCGGATTACATTTGATGAGGGAGTTTACCTCTATGAACATGCCGAATTGGGGTATTTAGGTATCCTGGCCAATTTTATCCGCGAGAAAAAACATGGTGATAAGACTTATTTTAACCGCAATTTCCATTTAGAGCCTACAAACCTTTGCGTTTACGACTGCAAATTTTGCTCTTATTCACGTTTGCTTAAACAAAAGGAAGAAGGCTGGGCGCTAACCATGGAGCAGATGCTCGATATCGTTAAAAAATACGATGGCGAACCTGTTACCGAAGTTCATATTGTGGGCGGGGTTCTTCCTCAGTACGACGTGGCTTTTTATTCGGCCCTGTTTACCGCTATTAAACAGCACCGTCCTGATCTGCATGTAAAAGCTTTAACCCCAGTTGAATATCACTACATATTCAAGAAAGCGAAGATCGATTACGCAACAGGTATGCGTTTGATGAAAGAAGCCGGATTAGAATCGATACCTGGTGGAGGCGCCGAGATTTTTCATCCTGAAATTAGGGAACAGATTGCCAAAGATAAATGTACCGGGCAACAATGGCTTGATATACATGAAGAATGGCACAAACTGGGTATGCGCAGCAATGCTACTATGCTTTATGGACATATCGAAAAATATTGGCACCGGGTAGATCACATGGAGAAACTCCGCGAACTTCAGGACAGAACAGGTGGTTTCCAAACTTTTATTCCTTTAAAATTCCGGAATCAGCACAACCAGATGAGCCATGTGCCTGAATCTTCCGTTATCGAAGATTTAAGGAACTATGCCATTGCCCGTATTTATATGGATAATTTCGATCATATTAAAGCTTATTGGGCAATGATCAGCCGCGAAACAGCGCAGCTATCTTTAAATTATGGTGTGGATGATATTGATGGTACTTTAGATGATACCACCAAAATATATTCAATGGCTGGAGCTGAAGAGCAAACGCCTGCAATGAGTACCAAAGAACTGGTTAACCTGATTAAACAGGTGGGCAGAAAGGCGATTGAACGCGATACGCTGTACAATGTGGTTACTGATTTTGAACATGTAGTTTTTGAAGAAGAAAAGAAACCGCAATATTATAAGCTACCGGTAGTAAATTAAGGATTGAAGGAGAGAATGATTGAATGTGATTAACAGATTATCCATTCAATCATTCAAAATTCAATCATTCAAAACTCAATCATTCAAAACTCAATCATTCAAAACTCAATCACTCAATAATTATAAATGAAGGAAATATACATCATACGCCACGGCGAAACGGAACTTAACAGACAAGGCATAGTACAGGGCAGAGGTATAAATTCTGACTTAAATGATTTAGGAAGAGCGCAGGCAGAGGCTTTTTATCAAACCTACAAAGACATTCCTTTTGATAAAATTTATACTTCAGATTTAAAAAGAACCTGGCAAACCGTTCAAAAGTTTATTGATTCGGAATTGCCCTGGGAAAAACTTTCTGGCTTGGATGAGCTGGCTTGGGGAGTGTGGGAAGGAAAACCCAATACCGAAGAAGCCCGTGATGCATTTCGGGAGATGTTACAATGCTGGCAGGATGGAAATTATACTGCTCATTTTGAGGGGGGAGAAAGCGTGCAGGATGTGTACGACCGTTTGAAACAGCCCATGGAAATTTTAATGACCAGGCCTGAAGAAAAAACAGTACTGCTTTGTATGCATGGTAGGGCCATGAGGGTTTTTCTGTGCTTATTGCTAGGAAAACCTTTGAGCGAGATGACAGAATTTCCGCATCAGAATACCGTGCTCTATAAAATGGGTTTCGAGGATGGAAAGTTTGCAGTTCTTGAATTTAATAGTGCTGTTCATTTAGACGGTTTAGTGATTGGGTAAACCCGCATACCCCGTCATCCTGAACTTTTTTCAGGATCTGTTAAAATAGATGCTGAAATAAATTCAGCATGACGGCAATAAAAAAATAATACCTTGAATAAGACAAAAATATCGGCTGTTGCTTACACCAACACCAAAGCATTTATATACGGATTAACACATTCGGACATTATAAATAAAATTGATTTAAGTTTAGATATCCCTTCAGATTGCGCGGCCAAAGTAATCAACGGCCAAGCTGATATTGGTTTAATGCCTGTAGCTGCCATTCCGATGGTACCTAATGCAAATATTGTTGCCGATTATTGCATTGGTAGCGATGGAGCAGTAAATTCTGTCTTCATTTTTAGCGAAGTTCCCATTAATCAAATTAAAACGCTGAGGTTAGATTCGCATTCCCGCACTTCGAATAATCTGGCTAAAGTACTGCTAAAATTCTACTGGAAACAGGATGTAGCATTTACTACAGTTGCCGACGCTAAAACCGACGCTATTGTTTTAATTGGCGATAGAACTTTCGGCAAGAAAGATGATTTTGCTTACGCCTACGATATGGGTGCTGAATGGAAAAACTTCACTGGTTTACCTTTTATGTATGCTGCATGGGTAGCCAATAAAGAAATTTCAGCAGCATTTAAAGCTGAATTTAATAAAGCTTTAAAATTTGGTCTGGATCATAGAAAAGAAGTATTGCAGGAATTGCCAGAATCGCCAAACTTCGATCTTGAAGATTATCTCTATCAAAAACTGCAGTTTGAAGTTACAGATGATAGGACAAAAGCTTTAAATCTGTTTTTGGGGTATATTAAGCAACTAGACTAATCTCATCATAAGTTGATTAAACAGATCAAAAGGAAAGAATGTCTTAAAAAGTATCCCATATTTCCCCAAAGAAATTTTAACAAAGATACAGAAGATTACGACTATCTCTATCCCGATCGTTTTTCCAATTATGTTTTAGCACTAAAATCCGAAACCTATAAAAAACACCTTAAAAACCTGGGAAAAGAGCTTCTTTTACTTTGTACAGCATTAAAATCCAGTAAGTTTATTTTTTTGGGTGATGAAAAGTTAGCCTGGCGGTTCCGCGAAGGAAAATACAAAAACTTTAAAAAGGGAATGGAGTACCTCGCCAGTGAAGGTATAAAAAAGACTTTTGCTGGTGGTTTAATAGTTGGGGAGGGTGATATGGTCCAATTCGTTAAACATCTTACAGTACTAATATCGGTGAACGGCATTATACCATACGTACATTTTACAGATGAATCTCAACATATAGTAGGTTCAATATGCAAAGATGGGAATATTCACATCACTACTGTTGATAGCGTAAGCGATAACTTATTTATGCACGCAGTATCCGCTACAAAATTTAATTTTTTGACAGGAGCGTGCTATCCCCAGTTTGATATTAATGGAAGAAAACCAAAATTGTCTTAAAAACAAAAAGCAATCTGAAAGGATTGCTTTTTGTTGAATTTAGGTTTATTACTACATCTCTTCCAATACAGAATCAGGACTAGGTGATGAATAAGCTTAATGGCTCTTCATTTTGCCCGCTACTTTTTCAAGTGCACTTTTCAATTTGCTTAAGGCGCCAGTAATGGCTAAATCATATGTATTGCCTAGGTTAGAAACCGCCAGTGGTTCTTTTCCTGAAATTCTGGCTTCTAACAAGCATCTTTTGTCTTCTAAACCATCTTTGCTGCCATTTTCATCCGAAAGGTGAACTTCAAGCCGTGTAATGATATCGCTAAACCTGCTTAAGCCTTCATTCAATTGGCTTTGGATCTTTTCCTCGTATTCTTGGTGTATTGTTAAGTTTTTGTCGGTATTCAGTTGGATCGTCATCATATTATATTGGGTTAAATTTATAATAGTTTAACACCCGAAATGTGTAATTGTTTATGTAGGTTAAGTAGTTGATCATATAAAACGGTTAACTGTGGAGGCAATCTTGATTTTGCGTCCAGTTTGAATCAGGCCTTTGTTTATAAACCTGATAATAGCGAACACGAGTGCAACGGAGTAAAGCGGATAGCAGGACTGCAGCCGCCGAAATACTCAGAACCTTTCGTTTTCAAAGGGTTAACGGGTTAATCGTATAAACTGGTTAACTGTTGAAGCCATACAAGCTGGCAAACAACAATATTTCTCAATTAACCATTTTCAACAATTAACCGATTAAACAGTCAATTTTTTTTAACTTTTCAACAAAACAGCTCTAGAATGTTTAATCGTGTTATCTTTATGGCTTTTGTAAATTAATTTCAGTTTTGGCTAAAGACACGAATAAAGAAACCCCGTTAATGCAGCAGTACAACGCAATTAAAGCGAAGTATCCGGGTGCACTTTTACTATTTAGAGTAGGCGATTTTTATGAAACCTTTGGCGAAGATGCCATTAAAACGGCACAGATTTTAGGAATTGTATTAACCAGAAGGGGTACAGGGCCAAATGGAGGCGCTTTAGAATTGGCCGGTTTTCCGCATCACTCTTTAGACAATTACCTCTCTAAATTGGTTAGGGCGGGTCAACGGGTGGCTATTTGCGATCAGTTAGAAGATCCTAAAACCACAAAAACCATCGTTAAGCGCGGTGTAACTGAACTGGTTACGCCTGGTGTTGCTTATGGTGATAATATTGTTAACCAAAAGTCGAACAATTTTTTGGCCAGTGTTTTCTTTGATAAAACACAATTGGGCGTTTCATTTTTAGATATTTCAACCGGCGAATTCTTAATTGCGCAGGGAAACAGCGATTATATAGATAAACTTTTGCAGGGTTTTAAGCCCACAGAGGTAATTTTTCAAAAATCGAAAAGGCAAGCTTTTACCGAAAATTTCGGCGACCGTTTTTACACTTTTGGTTTGGACGAATGGCCTTTTACCACCGATTTTGGGAATGAAACCTTAATGAAACACTTTGAGGTTACCTCATTAAAAGGTTTTGGTATTGAGCGTTTGCAAAGTGGTATTGTAGCAGCGGGTGTTATTTTGCACTATCTGGGCGAAACAGAGCACCGCAACCTGCAGCACATCAGTTCAATAAGCCGCATTGAGGAAGACCGTTATATGTGGCTGGACCGCTTTACCATCCGCAACCTTGAACTCGTTAATTCGCCGAACGACAATGCCGTAACCCTCTTCGATATTCTGGATCATACCTGTACGCCAATGGGTGCACGTTTGTTGCAAAAATGGATTATTATGCCATTAAAGGAACTTAAACCTATCCAGGAACGCTTGGGCATGGTAGAGTACTTTGTGAAACACGAGGAACTTCAGGGCGAATTTTTAAACAATATTAAGCAGATTGGCGATTTAGAAAGGCTGATTTCCAAAGTTGGATTGCAACGGGTTGGTCCGAGGGAGTTGGTTGCTTTAAAGCGTGCGCTTTACCATATCGAAGAGGTTAAAAAACTTGCGGCCAACTCAAAAAACCAGTTTCTGATCAAAATAGCCGATCAGCTGAATCCATGTTTGGCGATTAGAGACCGGATTGAAAGAGAGTTACAGCCCGAACCACCAGCTTTACTGATTAAAGGAAATGTTATTGCCGATGGCATTGACGAGGATTTAGACCGCCTCCGTAAAATTGCTTTTGGTGGCAAAGATTATCTGGTTCAGATACAGAAACGCGAAGCAGAAGCCACTGGCATTCCATCTTTAAAAATAGCCTTTAACAATGTTTTTGGCTATTATTTGGAAGTTACGCATACGCACAAAGATAAGGTGCCTGAGGGTTGGATCCGCAAGCAAACGCTGGTAAACGCCGAACGCTACATTACGCCCGAGTTAAAGGAGTACGAAGACCAGATTTTAGGAGCTGAAGAAAAAATACAGGCCATTGAGGTGAGGCTTTACAATGAACTGATGTATGAAACAGCCAGTTATATTAAACCGATACAGCTCGATTCATTTTTAATTGCACAGCTGGATTGTTTGCTGTGTTTTGCGCAATTGGCGGCTAAAAACCATTACAATAAGCCTAAAGTTACCGAAAATAAGGTGCTCGATATAAAAGGAGGCCGGCACCCGGTTATCGAAAAGCAGTTGCCGGTGGGGCAGGAGTACATTACAAATGATGTGTACCTGGATACAGATAGCCAGCAGATTATCATGATTACCGGTCCCAACATGGCGGGTAAATCGGCTATTTTAAGGCAAACCGCATTGATTGTATTAATGGCGCAGATGGGCTCTTTTGTGCCTGCCAAAGATGCGGAAGTGGGTATTGTAGATAAGATTTTTACCCGTGTAGGGGCTTCTGATAATATTTCATCAGGAGAAAGTACATTCATGGTCGAAATGAATGAAACAGCGAGTATCTTAAACAACATTTCTGATAACAGTTTGATTTTACTGGATGAAATTGGACGCGGCACCAGTACGTACGATGGTATATCCATTGCCTGGGCCATTGCCGAGTTTTTACACCAGCACCCTACTTCGCGGCCAAAAACCTTATTTGCTACGCACTACCACGAACTAAACGAGTTGGCCAATACCATGCCGCGCATTAAGAATTTTAATGTTTCGGTAAAGGAAATGACCAATAAAGTTATCTTTTTAAGAAAACTTATTCCCGGGGGCAGCGAGCATAGCTTTGGTATTCATGTAGCAAAAATGGCGGGTATGCCAGCAAAATTAATCGGCCGTGCGAACGAAATATTAAAGAAACTGGAAATAGACCGAACAGAAGGGCAGAGCATAAAAGACAGTATCAAAAAAGTGCAGAACCAGGCCTATCAGCTGCAGATGTTCGCTATTGATGATCCTGTGCTCGTTAAAATACGAGATACCCTGAATAACCTGGATG
Source organism: Pedobacter sp. GSP4 (assembly GCF_051857575.1). Classification (NCBI taxonomy): domain Bacteria; kingdom Pseudomonadati; phylum Bacteroidota; class Sphingobacteriia; order Sphingobacteriales; family Sphingobacteriaceae; genus Pedobacter; species Pedobacter sp. GSP4. The sequence goes on from NZ_JBPZIR010000002.1 coordinate 277,358, forward strand.
TAAATGCCTTAACACCAGTTGAAGCTTTACTGAAACTGGATGAAATACAACGGTTGATTAAGAATTAGGAAAGGTGTGGGGTGTGAGGTTTAAGGCATAAGGTCTTAATGTTCCAATACCCCAACACTATTAATATTGAAAAAATGGAAATAACCTTAAAGCTTCCACCTTATACCTTAGGCCTCAAAAAAAATATTTTTTATTTAGTAGCGCTTATGCTATTCCTTTCATCCTGCGGTACGCGGAAATACACGGTTAAAAGCGATACCAAAGCATCGAAAGCAGCAGATGCGATGTCTAATTTAAAAAGCAAACAGCTTTATCGCTTTATTACCGATTGGACAGGTGTAAAATACCGTTTTGGTGGTTTGGATAAGGCAGGTATCGATTGTTCAGGATTTGCTTTTTTGCTGGAGAAAGAAATTTATGGCGTTACACTCCCGCGTATTTCGCGCGATCAGGCCAATGTGGTGAAACGGAAAGAGCTGGATAATTTAAAAGAGGGAGACTTGGTGTTTTTCTCGTTTGGCGGTAATGATGTGGATCATGTTGGAGTTTACCTCAACAGTGGTTTTTTTGTTCATGCCAGTACCACCAGAGGTGTAATTGTTGATGATTTAACCTTACCAGCATACCAAAGGGTGCTGGTTAAATCGGGCTCGGTTAACTAATTTGTTGCTTTGGGTTTAAACCCAAAGCAACAAACATTTGCTCAACAAAACTAATTGTCCATTATTTGCGTTATCAAATTATGCGTATATTCCTCATAATCTGCTTATCTGTAATTACTTATTCGGCTAGTGCACAGGTGAAACTGCTTAAGCTAGATGATTTGGATAAACGCATTGCAAACGGGAAAGATACAACCTATGTCATCAATTTTTGGGCTACCTGGTGTACACCATGTGTGGCAGAGTTGCCAAATTTTGAGAAACTGCGTGTAGATAACCTGAAAAAGCCGGTTAAAGTGCTTTTGGTAAGTTTAGATTTTAAATCTAAGCTCCAAAGAGAAGTAATCCCCTTTGTAAAAAACAACCAAATTAATGCTGAGGTATTTCTTTTAAACGAGCCAGATCAACAGCAATATATTGAAAGGATTGATCAGAAATGGTCGGGTGCTATTCCAGCTACGCTTTTTGTAAATAAAAAAACAAGGCGTTTTTACGAGAAAGAATTTACCGAAACCGAACTGAAAAATACTTTGTTAAACTTAAAATAAAAGATGATGAAAAATTTATTTTTAATGGGTTTAATGCTTGTTTCGACTCTTGCTTTTGGGCAAACAACCGGTTATCAGATAGGCGATGCAGTTAAAGATTTTTCTTTAAAGAACGTAAACAACAAAATGGTTTCACTGGCCGATTACAAGGATGCCAAAGGTTTTGTGGTGGTATTTACCTGCAATACCTGCCCGGTGGCTAAAGCTTATCAAGACCGCATTTCAGACCTGAATAAGGCTTATGCTTCAAAAGGTTATCCGGTTATTGCAATTAACCCAAACGATGCTGGAGTTGTGCCGGCAGAAGGCTTTGCACAAATGCAAGCATTGGCAAAAGAGAAAAACTTTAAATTTCCTTATTTACTGGATCCCGATCATGTAGTAACCCGCCAGTTTGGTGCAACCAGAACACCTCACGTTTTTATCCTGTCCAAAACAGCTAATGGAAATGTGGTGGAATATATCGGCGCAATAGATAACGACCCCGAAGAAGCGAACGGAAGTAAAACAGATTATGTTAAAAATGCTCTGAATGAGTTATCTGCAGGCAAAAAACCGGTAATAGCCTCTACTAAAGCTGTAGGATGCAGCATTAAGTGGAAAAAAGGCTAATTTGTTTCTTACCTGCTAAGGTGATGTAGTACGCATCGTCATTCCCAACTTGATTGGGAATCTTAAAGCACTTTGCATTAAGATTCCCGCATACTCGATAATGACGACTGATTTAATTTAAACATACCTTAACCACCATTGCTGATGTGTTTCCTTATATTTTTTAAACCAGCGGCAGGGCAAATACAAGGAAGCCACCACAAATAGCCATATCAAATAAACTATAGGTAAACTAAAACCAAATGTGGGAGGCCTAAATAAAAAAGGTATCTGTACAATTTCTTTGGTACTATGTCCTGTAGCGAAAAACACCACCACAAGAATGGTGTGCAACAGGTAAAAATGAAGTACATAATAAAAAAAAGGAACTGCACCATATAACGAAGTGATTTTGGTAAACCAGTTGCTGATGTTTTCTGTAAAGGCTAAAATCAATATCGCCGGACCAAGCGTCATGGAAACATACTGAAGCGAAGGTGGGTATTTGTTTACATTGAAAAAAGATAGCAGGTTTTTAAATACATCATGGTATTCTTTTCTGGGTACAGGATCGCCATAAACGTTGATCAGCCTTAAAGCCACAAACAACAAAACCGTTAATGAGCCAAGAATAAGCAGATTGCGCTTCCGCTGTACTTCGATATACCCTTTTTTATACCAGGCGCCAATGCCGTAACCCACAAACATTACGCCTGTCCAGGGTAAAATGGCGTAAAAAACGCCAACAAAATGATTGTTTGATAAAGGAACAACTGTTCCCGATGCGGTAAAAAATATTTTCAAAATCAATCCGCCTGTTTCATTACTTGGTGCTGGAAATAGATTGAAAAGGTTATGCCCAAAAACTAATACCAGCCCTATAATCAGTACGCTTTTGTGGGATAGTCGGCTTGCCAATCCCAAAAGGATCATGCTGCAGCCAATGGCCCAAATTACCTGAAGAATGATAAAGTTATACATGGGGTTAAAGGTTAAACCTAATGATATGATTACAATTTCGATAAATACGAGCCATAAGCCACGTTTCAACAAAAAGGCACTTACTGCTGAAGGTGTTTTGTTCTGTGCGGAAAGATAAGCCGATAAACCGGAAAGGAAAACAAAGGTTGGCGCACAGAAATGGGTAATCCATCTGGTAAAAAACAACATTCCTGTTGTGGTGTCTGGATTTAATGGATCTCCCGTCATAGCCCCAACGTGGAAGAAATCGCGGGTGTGGTCTAGCGCCATAATTATCATTACGAGTCCCCGCAATATATCAATAGATAAAATGCGCTTTGACAGGGTGGTTCGATCAGCGTTCATCATAAGATTTGGTTTACTAAATATACTAATTCAATTTGTTTCGCAAATGCTTTATTGACTGCTATGGTACCTTTACGGTAAACAGGCGCTTTTTGGTAAAGAAAATCGATTTAGGAATGGCTTAATTGCTCATTATGATTTTGATGTTCGAAAAATTATAATAATATTTGTTTAGTGCTAACCGAATAATATCTTACCATAACCTAGATCACCGATCGTGTACAGATAAGTTTTGCTTAGCAGAAATTTAAACAAAATATCATAACACAACATAATGAAAAGAAGAACATTTATACAAAACACAGGCTTGTTAGGCGCTGGGGTTGTGGCATCGAAATTTTCTTTCGCGGCCCAATTGGCACCCGAATTTCCTGTGGTACGCGTAGCTGCAGCAAAAAGACATTTTCAAAGTAAGGCTGTAGATGCAGCGATTAAAACTTTTCAGGCAAACGTTAAAAATCCCGAATTGGCCTGGTTGTTCGAAAACTGTTTCCCAAATACCTTAGATACCACAGTTTATTATAGTGAAAAAGGGGGCAGACCGGATACTTATGTAATTACGGGCGATATTGATGCCATGTGGCTGCGCGATAGCTCGGCACAGGTTTGGCCTTACCTTCAGTTTGTAAATGAAGACGAGCCTTTAAAAAAGCTGATTGCCGGGGTAATTATACACCAAACCCAATGCATATTAAAAGACCCATATGCCAATGCTTTTTATGGCGATGCCACTAAAGTAGGCGAATGGAAAACAGATAAAACAGCTATGCAGCCGGGCGTGCACGAGCGTAAATGGGAAATAGATTCATTGTGTTATCCTATCCGCTTAGCCTATCATTACTGGAAAAAAACGGGCGATAAAACACCTTTCGATGCCGAATGGAAAAAAGGGATTGAGGCTACCTTAAAAACTTTTAAAGAGCAGCAGCGCAAAGCCAACAAAGGTCCTTATCATTTCCAGAGAGAAACTACGCAGCCAACAGATTCATTACCGATGGCAGGTTATGGTTTTCCGGTAAATCCAGTGGGTTTAATCTGTTCGGCATTCCGCCCGAGCGATGATGCTACTATTTTTCCTTTTTTAGTGCCCTCAAATTTCTTTGCCGTATCGAGCCTTAAGCAAGCTGCAGAAATGATTAAAGCAATGCAGAGTGATAAAGATTTAGAGAGCAGTTTGTTAAACCTAGCTGATGAAGTAAGTGCAGCCCTGCAGAAACATGCGGTGGTAAACCATCCAAAATATGGCAAAATTTATGCCTTTGAAATTGATGGTTTTGGAAGCTCTTATTTAATGGACGATTCGAATGTACCAAGTTTATTGGGATTGCCTTATTTAGGCGCCATGAAAATCGAAGATCCAATTTATCAGAATACGCGGAAGTTTGCCCTTTCTAAAGATAATCCTTATTTCTTTAAAGGTACAGCTGCCGAGGGTATCGGCGGACCGCATGTAGGGCAGGATATGATCTGGCCAATGAGTATAACCATGCGTGCTTTAACTTCGAAAGATGATGCAGAAATAAAATATTGTATTGATACTTTGTGCAAAACCCATGCAGGTAAAGGTTTTATGCACGAATCTTTCCATAAAGACGATCCAACAAACTTCAGCCGTGCCTGGTTCGCATGGTCGAACACATTATTTGGTGAGCTTCTTTGGAAAACTTACCACGAAAAACCAGCCTTATTAAAAGCTTAATTATAACCAACCGTATTTATTTGCCAACACAACCAGCAAATAAATACGGTTTTTATTTTTACAGCCAGCGCCGTTACGCTTTACAAAAAACACAGAAAAAACCCGTTATTTACACGGTATTGATACGTCTTATAAGCATAAACTGATCAATCTGTGCAAAATATTTGTTAGACAATAACGTGCTGCTTTTTACATCATAAATATTTGTAAATTGCTGCAATTATTCATTCTGGCATTGCAAAATTCTAAAAATAACATCCTTGCCGATATTGAGGCAATAAATAAAATTCCAGCAATTGCACATATTCTGGAAATTGTATGCAGAACCACAGGCATGGGTTTCTCTGCAGTTGCATGTGTAACTTCTGATAGCTGGATAGCCTGCGCAGTTCAGGATGAAATTAATTTTGGACTTCCTGTAGGTGGCGAACTTAAACTGGAAACGACCATCTGTAACGAAATCAGGCAGCATAAGCAGGCTGTGGTAATTGACCATGTTGCTGAAGATCCCGATTTTGCTGGACACCATACACCATTAATGTATGGCTTTCAAAGTTATATTTCGGTGCCTATTACGCTAAAGAACGGAGATTTTTTTGGTACGCTCTGCGCTATTGATCCAAAACCGGCCAAGTTAAAAAATCCGACAATAATTGGCACGTTTACCATGTTTGCTGATTTGATTGCGTTCCATTTAGATGCCTTGGAGCAAGTTGCTGTAGCCGAAAAAGAGTTAAAAAAAGAACAGGAAATTGCAATTTTAAGAGATCAGTTTATTGCTATACTGGGCCATGATTTAAGGAACCCGCTGAATGCCATATCAAACAGTGCCCAGTTATTATCGCGGTTAAGCATGGATGAACGTGGAAGCCGGATTACCAAAATTATTAAGGATTCTGCTTTTAGGATGAACGGCTTAATTGAGAATATGCTCGATTTTGCAAGCGGGCGCCTGGGCGGTGGCATTACCGTAAACCCCACACCCGATGAAGACCTGGAAAAATTATTGCTCCAGGTGATTGAGGAACTACAGGCCATTTGGCCATCGCGCAATTTTAAGATTGATTTTAAGTTAGATCAGCCCATTGATGCTGATGGAAAGCGCCTGGCCCAACTCTTTTCCAATCTCTTGGCCAATGCTTTAAACTACTCTCCAGCCGATTCTACTGTAGAAGTTACTGCGCTAGTTAATAATGAAGAATTTAACCTATGTGTGGCCAATGCGGGCAAACAGATACCAGATGCTGTAATGGAGCGTTTATTTCAGCCTTTTTCGAGGGGAGAAGTAGAACCCAATCAAAAAGGACTGGGTTTGGGCTTATACATTGCATCAGAAATTGCCAAAGCCCATGGTGGAACATTAGATGTAACATCCACTGCTGAAAAAACATGTTTTACCCTTAGCTTACCTTATACAAAATGATCACTGTAAATAATAGTTTACCCACATCGACACTTTTAGAATTAAAGGTTGGCGATATGATTTCGAATAGTAATGACCTATCTGGCACGATTAAAAGTATAGAAATCAGCGAAACCGATGAGTTCTTGCTGTTTATTTTTCAGTTGGAAAACAACCAAATTGAAGTTAAAAAACTCAAACAGGTTTGTTAGCTATAAAATAGGCCTCGGATCGAATATTACCTGAAAAGATTTAATTTTTTCGGCCTCAACCTTATACCAGCCAGCTGCAAAAATGGTTTTTTGCCCCATTTTAATGTCGTACCACAGCGAAACTTCTTCTCCATCTACAAATACCTTTTTAATATCGTACTTAAACTTCATCTTTTCCATATCGCCAATGTAAGTTTCGGCGCCATGGCGCTCGCCCATTACGCCTTTAAAGGTCATATCGTCGTGGAGCTGTTGCCTTGCCAAATCGAAATCTTCTGCATTTAAAGCCTTGATAAAATCCAATACCACTACTTTAGTGTTGTGTGCCAATAGCAAATTTTCTGTAGTACCCATCCTGAATTATTTTTCTGATTAAACAAATGTAAACACTTATGGTTTGAATGGGATACAGGGATTGAATGAATGAATTTTGAATGATAGAATGGGATGCAAATGGTTGAATAATAGAATTTTGAATGACTGAATGAGATTAGTATCTAAGATTCAAATTCTTCCTTCAATTCCTCATGCATTTAATCATTCTGTCAATCACTCATTCCGTCAATCACTCATTCAATTAATCAATACTTCAGTCCTTCACTCATTCAAAATTATAAACTTTCCCAACTTGTGTTTTAAAACTATATTTTACATCGTTTCCGGATTTTTCAATTTGTAATCCTTTAACAGTTGTTTTTAAAGCATTCGGGCTTCTTACCACACAATCTTCACCAGATAATGATTTGATCGACAATTTAACAATTTTACCTTCTTTCCATTGTAGGTTCGTAATTTCGAAATTCCCTCTGGCCCTTAAACCTTGTATATTTCCATCCGACCATTGATCGGGGAGTGCTGGCAAAAACTGTAACTCTCCGGCCTGACTTTGCAAGAGCATTTCTGAAACGCCGGCGGTATATCCAAAATTGCCATCGATCTGAAAAGGCGGATGTGCACATAACAGGTTAGCATAAATTCCACCCCCTTTATTGTAATCAGTGCCCGAACCGCCAACTGGCGTAATAAAATTCTGTAATATTTTATAAGCATGGTTTCCATCCTGCAAGCGCGCCCAAAAGTTCATTTTCCAGGCCATAGACCAACCTGTTGATTCATCGCCCCGTGCAGTTAAAGTAACCCGCGCAGCTTTGGCCAGTTCGGGGGTTTTAATGGTGCTGATTTCCCTGCCCGGATGAAGACCGAAAAGATGGGAAATATGCCTATGCTGATCTTTAGGGTCGTCGCGATCAGTTTCCCACTCTTGCAGCTGGCCCCATTTACCGATTTTTGGTTTTAATAAATGGGCTTTAAGGTCGGCAATGTGGTTTCTATAGGCAATATCTATCCCTAAGATATCGGCAGATTCGATGTAATTGGTAAAAAGATCGTAAACAATCTGCTGATCGTGCGTTACACCATCTTCGGTTGGCCCATGTTCTGGCGACCAGCCCAACGGAGAAACCAAAGTTCCATCTGACCTTCTTTTTAAATGGTCATCCCAAAATTCAGAAATCTCTTTTATAATCGGGTAGGCAAAATTCTTTAAATAGGTTTTATCTTTAGTAAAGGCATAGTGCTCCCAAAGCGCCTGCGCATACCAAGCACTTCCGGGTGTGTTCCACAAAAAGCTCATGCCACCAAAAATATTATTTTCGGTTTTAACCGTCCAGCCGCGTGTGTTTGGGTATTGCTTGCGCGTGGCCACTGCGCTCACTTCGCGCATGCTGTTGATGTAATCCAGGTAGGGGATTTGGCAATCGGAAAGATTGGTAGGTTCGGCAAGCCAATAATTCATCTGGATGTTGATGTTCGAATGGTAATCACTGCCCCAAGGCGGCGTATTGCTTTCGTTCCATAGGCCTTGAAGATTAGCTGGCAAACCACCAGGCCTCGAAGAACTGATCAACAAGTACCGTCCATATTGGAAAATCAAAGTTTCCAGTGCCGGATCTGCATTTTTTTTATAATTGATCAGTCTTTGATAGGTGGGTACCGTATTATTTTCTGCTTTATCAGCCCCAAGTTGAAGCGTTAAACGGTTAAATAACTTTTGATAATCGTTAACATGTGCACTCAGCAATGATGGATATGATTTTGGAGCAGCAAGTTGGAGTACACGCGCTATTTTAAGTGCTGGCTCTTCGCCTTTCCAATTCTGCTCTCTTTTATTGCTGTAGTTGGTTGCTGCCGTAAAAATGATGGTAATAGCATCAGCCTGATCTATTTTTAATTTTTCGCCATCATCATCCTTAACGGCATAACTTTTACCGTTTTCTATTTTAACCTGAGCTGTAGCCTGGTACGGCATTCCGTTAGCTAGTTTTCCTACAAATTGAATAGTATTTCCGTTAACTGTTATCGCTCCATTGTGCGCATTTTTGAGCCGGATAGCTGCCGAATAGGATTTTTTCTGATCGGAGGTGAGCCTCAGCACCATTACTTTATCAGGGAAACTGCAAAAATATTCGCGCTTATAATGTGTGCCGTTCTGGGTATAATTAATGGTATGTACAGCATTGGCCAAATTCAGTTTTCGGGTATAACCTGTAAACTGCTGATCTTTTTGGTCGAAATCGATAAATATATCACCAAAAGCCTGGTACATGCCTCTGTCATTTTCATCGCCGGTCCAAAGCGTATTATCGTTAAACTGGATATGCTCCTGGTTTACACCACCAAAAATCATCCCGCCAATTCGGCCGTTGCCGATAGGGTAGGCTTCGGTCATCCAGCTAGCTGCAGGTTTATTATCCCACATCGTTAAAGAAGTGTTTTCTTTATTCTGAGCAGATAAGCGGCTGAAAAACAATAGCGATAAGCATAATAACAACGAACTTTTTGTAATAAGCCTACAATTATAAAGCATAAGAAATATTTGATTAGTGTAGTTTCAAATATATAGAAATACACTGAGCGTAGCATTATTTCTAGCGCTGAAAGCATCACGATATTTGGCATATCATTAAACCATTTAAGCATGCCCACAGTTGAATGTTTGGATTTTAATTGGTAACTATTGTGATATTTTAAGCAGGGCTTTAATAGATTTTCTATATTTGATATAACACACTAAAACGTTTTATGTAAAATGAAATCCCTAACCAAATTTCTATTCTTAATTTTATTTTTTAGCGTCTGCATGACAAATGTGGCTCAAAGTCAGACTAAAACAGCTTTAACCAGGTACGTAAACACATTTATTGGGACCTATCCATTAACAGATCCGAAAATTTTGGGTTACGAACTGCCCCAGGGCTGGAGATCGTGGGCAGGTTTAACTTTTCCGGGCAGCTCATTGCCCAATGCCATGGTTCAGCTGAGCCCGATAACCGAATTTGGATCGGGTGCCGGCTACGAATATGAAGACGATGTAATTTATGGCTTTGCGCACACCAACAAAGGGCACTGGAACCTTTGCAACATTCCAATTTTACCGCTTTCCAATCCTTCTGCCAAGTTTGGTTCTAAGTTTTCTCATCAAAAAGAAAGTGCAGCACCAGGTTTTTATCAGGTTTATCTTGATGATTATAAAGTGAACGTGAAACTCACTTCGACTTTACGTTGCGGATTTCATCAATACGAATATAAAAACAACAGCAACAGGCAGATCCTGTTTGATATGGGAAAAGCCAACAGCAGGGTTTCTACCTGGAATATTACACAGGATGGTTCATCTGCAATCCAAGGTTTTCAAGGTGGCGAAAACATCTATTTTTATGCCACGGTAAACGGTAAAATCGACAAACTCGACATCACCGATGAAGGAAAACGTTCTGGTTATGCCATTATCCACCTGGCCGATAAAGGTAATAAACCCGTTGAATTAAAAATAGGCTTGTCTTTTGTAAGTATCGCCAACGCCAAAGAAAACCTGGAACAGGAAATAGGCAATAAAACTTTTACCGAGATCCGTAATGAAGCTACAGCCAAATGGGAAGCGCTATTATCCAATATTCAGGTAAAAGGTGGCACCGAAAAGCAAAAGCAGATGCTGTATTCGTGCTTATACCGCTCTTTTTTATGGCCAGCTTTACGCAGCGATGTAAATGGAGAATTTAAAGATGCCAAACACAATGTGGTAAAGAGCAATTTTAACTATTACACCGAGCCATCATTGTGGGATACCTATCGAAACAAGGATGTGCTGCTGGGCCTGATTACGCCAAAGGTTACACTCGATGTAATTAAATCGATGAAAGATGTAGGCGATAAAACCGGCTTTATCCCAACTTTTTTCCACGGCGATCATGGCGCATCTTCTATTGCCGGGGCTTATTTAAGGGGCATAGATGATTTTGATATCAAAGGTGCCTACCAAACCCTGTTGCGCAATGCCAATGTAGAGGGCGGTGCGCGTCCCTTTATAAAAGAGTACATTGAAAAGGGCTACATTTCTGATCCTGATGTTAAAAACCCACATGTAGAAACGAAGGCTAAAGCAGGTGTTTCTAAAACATTGGAATACGCGTATGATGATTACTCTTTAGCGCAGTTGGCAAAAAAGCTGGGCGATAGCAGCAATTACCGCATTTTAATGGCGAGGTCTCAAAACTATAAAAACATGTTCGACCCAGGTACGCGGTTTATGAGGGGCAGACTGGAAAATGGCGATTGGATTAAACCTTTTAATCCAGAGTACCCATACTACGAATACATGTACCGCGAGGCCAACGCCTGGCAGGTATCTTTTTATGCTCCGCACGATATGAAAGGATTGATAGCGCTGTATGGCGGCGCAAAAGGATTTGAGTCGAAACTGGATTCGTTGTTTACCTTACCTTGGAACCCTAAATACATTGCCAGAAACGTAGAAACGATGATCGGTCAGTATTGCCAGGGCAACCAGCCCGATCATGAAGCACCCTTCGCTTACACTTTTATTAGCAAGCCAGAAAAATCGCAAAAAATAATCGATAAAATTCTAAATGAACTGTATGGAATAGGAAGTGAGGGCTTAGCGCTTTCAGGGATGGATGATGCCGGTGAAATGTCGGCCTGGTATGTATTCAGTGCGCTGGGGTTATACCCGTTTTCGGCTACAGATGCCGAATACATTGTTACTGCACCATTGTTTGATGAGGTGAAATGGAAAACCAGCACCGGGAAATTGTTAACCATTACTAAACCTGGCAAGGGAAGGGGAATTACCAGCATTAAAGTAGATGGCAAAACGAATAACGGATATTTTATTTCGCACGATCTGTTTAAAAACGGTGGTAAGGTAGAAATTGATACGAAGTAGTTTTTTATAGTTTCTAAATCCTGATGGTTAAATTATAGGCCCTGCCATTTGATGAAAATTGCTGGGCCTCTCTGTTTTTATCCGTCTTATTATCACGACAACTTCTCTTTATATTGTTAAATATGAGTACAAATTGATCAATAATTCTGCGTATTTTGTAGATTTGACAAAATGTCCCCTGACAATCTGCACGATAAGGAAGAATTAAAGTATTTGGAAGACCTGAAAGATGGTCAACAATATGCTTTTGACTTTATTTACGCCAGGTATAGCAAAATGCTTTTACCTAAAATGCAGCGCATGATTAAATTGAATGAGGTTGTAGATGAACTGCTTCAGGATGTGTTTGTTAAAGTTTGGTTGAACAGGGCTGAAATAGATGTAAACAAATCGTTTAAGGCCTGGATTTTTACCATTGCGCAAAATACAGTATACGCTTATTACCGTAAATTGGCCCTTGATGTTAAAATGCAGCGCCATTTATTGGAAACTTTTGCCGAATTCTACGATCAGACAGAAGCCTACATTTTTAATAAAGAAAGAGTCGAACTCCTGAACCAAGCCATCGAAAAACTCCCACCACAGCGGAAAGAGATTTTTAAATTGTGCAGGATAGAGGGAAAAAGCTATCAGGAAGCTGCAGAAATTTTATCTTTAAGTCCATCTACTGTAAGTAATCAATTGGTTAGCGCTACCAAATACATTAAACGTTACGTCTTTTTTCACGCTCAAGAATTTATTGTTTTCTGTATTGCAGCCTATTTGAAGCACTAAAAAAATATTTTCAAAAAAAAATCAAGGTACGATAGTGTGTTTGTCCATCTCGTGCATATTATATATTGACAACGATGGAAAAAACACCTTTAAATCCCAAATTATTCGAAAAATTTATTGCCAATCAAAGCAATGCGAAAGAGCTTGAGCGCTTATTCGGGCATTTTGAAAATGCAACAGCCCAGGAACTGGAAAGTCTGATCCGTTCGGAATTTGAAAAAGATTCCGAATCTTTTAATGCTGGTGAAGAAGAACGGCTAGCGGTAATCCACGCAGGCTTATCGGCAAAACTTTTTGCAAAAAAAGAAAGCAGCTTCTTAAAGGTATTCAAATCGAACAATTTTATCCGCGTGGCTGCAGCCATTTTGGTATTGGTTTCGGTTTGCTTACTTATGGGCAGGTTTTATTTCAGCGGTAACTCAATTGTACCCGGTTCGGCCAAGGCCATGTTAAGCTTAGGCGGAAGAATTACACCTTTAAGCGGGGGCACGGCAGAGGTAGTTTACAAAAGCAGGGGGGTAACAGTACGCACCCAGGCTGATGGAACGATGGTTTTTATGGCCAATGATGCTGATTCTGCAGAAGCCTCTAAACTGAACACCTTAACTACCCCAAATGGTGGCGAATACCGTGTTACCTTGAGCGACGGCTCGGTGGTAATGCTTAACGCAGGTTCTAAACTTATCTTCCCGACAGATTTTCGTGGGGCAGAAAGAAAAGTTACCGTTTCGGGAGAAGCTTTCTTTAAAGTGGCCAAAAACCCGCTTAAACCATTTATTGTAAATGTAGAGGGCAATGAGATTAAGGTTCTTGGTACCGAGTTTAACGTAAGCAGTTATCCGGAAGATGAAGGAACATTAACTACCCTGCTAGAAGGTAGTGTACAATTTGCAAATGCAAACGGCGGGCAGGTGGTGTTAAAACCAAATCAACAGGTAATTAGCCACCATGGTAAGTTGGATCTTCAGGATGTTTCGGCCGAAGATTTTAATGCGTGGACAAAGGGAGAGTTTTTGTTTAATGATGTACCATTGAGCGTAGTGATGCAGAAAATTGCCCGCTGGTACAATGTAGAAGCAGATGTGAAATCTATTCCGCAAAAGAACCTCTATATCAAAATATCGCGTAAGGCTGATATTGATGAGGTACTCGAGATCATTTCGAAAGCTACAGACTGTAATTTTAAAATCAAAGAGAATAAGATAGTATTTAAAGTTTAAGGTTTCTCCATCGTCGATCAATTAACCAACCAAACTATTTTTTTTATGACAAACCATTACTTTCGCCTCGTCCGATCTGGATGCAGGTATTTATTGAACTGGCCAGTTGTTTTTTGCTTCGTAGCATTTTTAGCTGTAGAAGCCAAGGCACAGAACAACCAATATAATTTTAACCAGGCGCCATTAAATACGGTTATCTCACAAATCTCGTCGAAAACAGCTTACGAGTTTGTGTACGATGCAGCTTTGGTTAAAAAAGCGAAGCCAATTACTTTCAGCTTAACCACTACCGACCTTAAAACCATTATGGAGGCAGTAGTTAAAGGGCAGAATTTTAGTTACGAAATTAGCAATAACCGTACAATTATATTAAAAGAGCTGAAGCCCGATATCCAGGATGAGTACATTTTACACGGAATGGTTACCGACAGTTTGGGATCGCCGTTACCAGGTGCTTCGGTAAAAATAAAAGGAACCAATAAGTATATTTTGACGGATGGTAACGGACATTTTAACCTTAATCTAACCGATCAATACAATACACTTGATATCAGTTACATAGGTTATCTTTCTCACACACAGCGTTTTGATCGTACTGCGGCACTAAAAGTGGTTACCGTAAGGCTAAATGCCAATGCATCATTATTGGCAGAGGTTGTAGTAAACGGTTTTCAATCACTTCCTTTAGAAAGAAACGCGGGTGCATTTTCTGTTGTTGATGGCAAAAAACTGAATGAACAAATTAATCCGAGCATACTAGCTGCGCTTGAAGGCCGCGTGGCAGGTTTAGCATACGATAAAAATCCCTTTGGACTAGGTGCCGATAAACAGATTATCCGTGGTAGGGGAACCTTCTCACTATCCGAGAAAGCGATCAGAACAGATCCATTGATTGTAATTGATGGTTTACCTTCCGAAACGCCTATCGAAGAAATTAACCCTTATGATATTGAATCGGTAACGGTTTTAAAAGATGCGGCAGCCTCTTCTATTTACGGATCCAGATCTGCCAATGGTGTAATTGTACTCACTACCAAAAAAGGAACTGGCCCAGTTAAAATCTCTTTAAATACCGATTTCTTTATAGATGCTAAACCGAAGTTTAATTCTTTGCATTATGCATCTACAGGCGATATTCTGGATTTGGAAACTGATGTTTACAATAAAGAGCGTGCCCGTTATACCACAACCGAATCGATGTTTGCCGCTTACGGAACTGCCGCAAACGGAAGCATCAAATATTACAGTCCGTTATATCAATTATACCGCGATCGTGATGCCGGTAAGGTTACTGCCGATCAGGTAAACCAACAGTTAGAGGCTTGGAGAAATGCCGATTATTATGAGCAATACCGCGATAATGTTTGGCAAAATGCATTCCGCCAGCGTTACAACCTTTCTTTAAGTTCTTCAAGTGCAAAGTCGAATACATACGCCTCTGTAAACCTCGACAACTCTGCACAGAAAGTAATTCATAATAACGATCAGAAGTTAAATATCTATTTTAAAAACACATACAACGTAAATAAATGGTTAACCACTACCCTTGGTTTTAATGGAAGTTATACCAAATCTGTTTCAACAGACGAATCGTACGATGCCTACAACGGAATACAGCCCCGCTATGCTTCGATTGTTAACCCTGATGGTAGTTTGGTATACGCCGACTATGTGAATTTGCCCGATGGTATTGCTGGCGGGAGTGTTAACGGTGCCGTGGTTGCAGCTTTAAAAAACAATGCGCAGTTCCGTTCTTACCGTTTCAATATCCTCGAATCGTTAAACGAGGGACAGGTGAATTCTACCAGTATTGCTTTGAGGGGTTTTGCCAACATACAGGCCAAGTTAATGGAAGGACTTAGCCTTTCAAGTCAGTTACAGTTTGAAAATACAGCCATCAAATCAGATCAGTATTACGATGTAAACTCGTATAAGATGCGTTCGGCATATAATGCATTTATTGGCTATACACCAGCCACTAACGCATATACCTACGGACTTCCAACGGGTGGGCGATATGCGCAAACAGATAAGGGCAGCAACAGTTATACCTTTAGAAACCAGTTGAGTTTCGACCGTACTTTTGATGGGGGAAAACACGCTATTTCTGCTATTGCAGGTTTTGAAATGCGTCAAACCTTTACCCCAAGAGGGGTTGAAGATTTAAGATATGGTTACGATCCCATTACGCTTACTTCAACTTTAATCAATACCCAATCAATCAGTCAAACCGGCCTGCCAAGTTATATTTATGGTGGCAATAAAACATTATCAGTTTTAGGCAGAACCCAAACGGAAATTAAACACCGAAACCTTTCTACCTATGCCAATGCAGGTTATACCTATTTGAACAAATACAACGTTACGGGTAGTGTAAGGGTAGATCAGGCCGACTTTTTCGGTGTAGACCCTGAATATAAAAACAGGCCACTTTGGTCGGTGGGTGCCAGCTGGAATGCCAGCAACGAAGAGTTTATCCAGGCACAAAAATGGATAAGCCTCTTAAAACTGCGTGCTACTTATGGTGTAAACGGAAACCAGAACACGGAGAGTTCTAAATATTTAACTGCAAGAAGAAGAAGTGATAACCTGTTTCCATCTCTACAATATATTGATATTACAGCATTGCCTAATCCAAAATTGCGTTGGGAGAAAACAGAGACCTACAATGGAGGTTTAGATTATGCCGTTTTATCAAACCGTTTAAGGGGAAGTATAGATGTGTACTATAAAAAGAGTACTGATTTAATTGTGAATACAGAATTAGACCCGACTGTTGGCGTGGCTTCGAGGGCTATCAACAACGGTACCTTGATTAACCGTGGTATAGAATTTTCGTTAGGTGGCGATTGGTTAAAATCGGGCGATCTAACCTTAAGCTCAACCTTTATTCTTGGTTTCAACCGGAGCCGTATCGGTAAGGTAAACAGCGCAATTTCTCCAGCCGGCAACTATGTTTCATCTCCATCATTTTATTATATGGAAGGTACTGCATACAATACCGTATATGCTTATCGCTATGGTGGCATGGTAAATGGTTATCCGTACTTTTTGGATGAGAATGGCAAAGCCAGCATTGATTTTGATGCTAGCGGGAATCCGATCGTATCCAGCATCAAATCTTTTAACAATTTCGCCAGTTTGGTAAAAATGGGCACTTTAACCCCAACGTATAACGGTTCGTTTTCTCAACGCATTTCTTATAAAAACTTCGAACTGGGTGCTTTACTGATCTTTTCTGGAGGCAATGTAATCAGAAGGGATGTAACCAATATCAGTGCTTACGACGTAACCGACGAGAATATTACGCAAAGGTTCAAAAACGGAAATATCCCTAATGTACCGCGCTTATTGGTAGATTATCCAGAAAACTTAGTGAATAGTGCCAGCACGATTAATACCATGTGGCAAGCTGCCGATGTAAATGTCGTTAAGGGCGATTATATCAAGCTTAGAAACGTTTCGCTATCGTACAACCTGCCTAAAGGAATGATTGGCAAATTCAAGCTTCCTTCTGCAAGATTCACTGCGCAGGTAAACAATTTATGGTATGCAAGTGCCGCAGGAGATGATATCGATCCAGAGTCGTACTCAGGCCTTTCAGGCACCAGAACGCTTGAAAACCCCAAATCATTTGTATTTGGCTTAAACCTAACCTTTTAACAAAATGAAAAGAAATATCACATTTATAGCATTCCTTACCCTTATTTTATTGGGTGGATGTAAAAAATATACAGATTTAACCCCAACCGGTTCATTACTTGTAGAAAATGCGCAAGATTATTACGAATTGGTTTCTTACCCGAACAGAGCTTATCTGATCAGCAATTTCCAGTACCTGGTTGATGATATGTGGATCAAAGAATCGAACTTTATAGGGGTAACGCCTAATATCAACACCGTACATTTTAGCTTTAACGAGAATATCGACCGTGTTTCGATGATCAGTTCTTCTAATTTTTACGAACGCGCCTATGTATACATTAACCGTTGGAATACCATTATCTCTTTGGTTGATGGCAGCAAGGGCGATGATAATGTAAAAGCACTGGCAAAAGCAGAAGCTAAAGCTTTGAGGGCTTTTGATCATTTTTTATTGGTAAATGTTTATGCCAAAGCATATAATGCAGCTACGGCGGCTACCGATGGCGGTATCTGTATTATGGATAAATACGACCTGGAAGCTCAGCCTGTAAAATCGACTGTTGCCCAGGTGTACGATTTTATTCAAAAAGATCTGGACGAGGCTCTTCCGTATTTACAGGCTCAACCTGCAGATCCGTACCACCCATCTTTAGCCTTTGCATGGGCATTAAAAGCTAAAGTGCATTTGTTTAAAAAAGAAATTGCACAGGCTAAACAGGCTTGCGAAAAATCACTTTCATACAATAACCAGATTTTTGATCTGGTAAACTATACCACTAAGCAAGGTGGACCATCGGTTACGCCGATTATCGCACCAAACAATCCAGAGGTTTTGAGCTATATGTACATCCAGGGTTATAACGAAACCAATTTTGGCTATACCTGGTTAATCAGTCCTGAGCTGAGAGAATTGTTCGGTACCAATGACGCACGTTTTAACATGTTTTTCAATACCACCAGTGCAAGCTTTTTGGATATTGGTTCAAATTCGGCGTACTACAGTGTATTTTATACCCGGTTCTTTTACCCAACAGTAGGTTTAAAAACCACCGAGGTGTACTTAATGCAGGCCGAGTGTTTGGCAAGAGAAGGCGATTTAGCTGGTGCAATGGCTGTGGTAAACAAACTTCGCGAAAAACGGATCCTTTCAGGCACCATTACGCTCCCTGTTCCGGCCACCAAAAAAGAAACCATGGAAATCATTATCAACGAGCGCCGCAAAGAGCTGTTTCTTGGTTTCAACAGGTTTATGGATCTTAAAAGGTTAAATACCGAGCCCGAATATGCAAAAACAGTGGTGCGCAAGTTCCCTTTGGTGAATAAAACCGTGCCACAGCAAACTTATACCTTGCTGCCAACATCGCGCTTGTATATTATTCCATTCCCGCTTAACGTACTCAAAAAAAATCCAAGACTTACATTAAATACCGACGAAAAGCTACCGTTTTAAGATGAATATTAAACAGATTATACTGCCGATTGCCTGCGCACTCTCCTTATCAGCTTTTGCACAAAAAATACCAGTAGCAAAACCCGATAGTACTGCAAAGAAAACTCCGGTTGATTATCAAAAAGTAATACCTGCCAATGCAATTGGCCAGAATGGGCTATTCAATATCAGACAGGTGGATCAAAAATGGTTTTTCGAAATTCCAGACAGCCTACTTGGCCGCTACTTACTTGCTGTTACACGTTATGTAACTACCCCGCAGAGTTTTGGCAGTTTTGGTGGAGAAAAGGTAAACGAACAGACCATTTACTTTGAGAAGGGGAATAACAATAACCTTTTTCTAAAAGGGGTTATTTATCGCCAAGAAACCAAAAATACATCAGAAGCTTTGTACCAGGCCGTAATGCAATCGCAGGAAAGCCCGATTATTAGCAGTTTCGAAATTAAGGCCCGTAATCCACTTACAGGCAATTATGTAATTGATGTAACCGATTTTTTTAAGAAAGATGTAGCTGTTGTTTCGATTGCTTCGGAAGAAAAGAGCGAGAAAAAATTGGGAAGTCTGGCAGATGACCGCTCTTTTATCGAAAAGATAAGTGGTTACCCGATTAATGTAGAGGTGAAAACCACCAAAACCTTTTCGAGCTCAGGATTGGGCATTCCGGCAGGAGCATTAACCGGCGCCATTACATTAAGGCTCAATACCTCTTTATTGTTGTTGCCAAAAGTGCCCATGCGTAAACGTATAGCCGATGAAAGAGTTGGTTATTTTAACAACAAATACATCCTTTTTGATGAAGGCCAGCAAAGAACGCAGACCAAATATTTGATTCAACGTTACCGACTGGAGCCAAAAAAGGAAGATTTAGAGAAATATAAAAAAGGTAAACTGGTAGAACCCAAAAAGCAGATTGTTTATTATATCGATCCGGCAACGCCAAAAAAATGGCGCCCATATCTTATTCAGGGGATAAACGATTGGCAAAAAGCATTTGAAAAAGCAGGGTTTAAAAATGCCATCATCGGTAAAGAATGGCCTGAGGCCGATACAACCATGAGCCTTGAAGATGCAAGGTTTTCGGTAATCAGATATTATGCTTCCGAAACGCCAAATGCTTATGGACCAAGAATCAGCGATCCGCGCAGTGGAGAAATTATGGAAAGCCACGTAGGTTGGTACCACAATGTAATGAAACTGGTGCACGATTGGTATATGGTACAGGCCGGCCCACTTGATCCACGCGCCAGGAAAATGCAATTTGACGATGAACTAATGGGGCAGTTAATCCGCTTTGTTTCTTCGCACGAGCTTGGCCACACGCTTGGTTTAAAGCACAATATGGGCGCCAGCAGCCAAACGCCTGTAGAGAAATTGAGGGATAAGGCTTGGGTAGAAAAAAATGGCCATACCATTTCGATTATGGATTATGCACGTTTCAACTATGTGGCACAACCAGAAGATCATATCTCGCCTAAAGGTATTTATGCCAGAATTGGCGCTTATGATGAATGGGCCATTAACTGGGGCTACCGTTATTTTGATGGCGAAAAAGATGAATATGCCGAAGAAAAGATCTTAAATAAAATAACTACCGATACGCTGACCAAAAACCCGCGTTTGTGGTTCGGAGGAGAAGGTAAAGATGAAGACCCAAGAAGTCAGGCAGAAGATTTGGGCGACGACGCCATTGCAGCCAGCGATTATGGCATTAAAAACCTGAAAAGGGTAGTGGCCAACTTAATCCCTTGGACAACTGAACCTGGCGATCAATACGACAACCTGGAGCAAATGCACAAAGCAGTGGTTAGGCAATATGGCAGGTACCTTTACCATGTAATGAAAAACATCGGCAATAGGCATATTACCAAAAGAAGTGTCGACGAAAAGGGGGCAATTTATGTCGAAATTCCGAAACAGAAGGTTAAAAGCGTAGTGGGCTACGTGGGCCGCCAGTTATTTGATGCGCCTTTATGGATGTACCCTAAAGAAATAGCCCAGTATGTGGATTTAAAGCCAATGGAAGAGATTTCTGATCAGCAAACGCAGATTTTAAATATGTTCCTGAGTTCGGGTTTATTATTTAACCTCAGTCAGAAAGCTTTGAATTCTACCGATCCATATCCAGTTAGCGAATTCTTAAATGATGTACTGCCAACGGTATGGAAAAAGCCATCGCTCGATCCGCTTAAAGACGCTTACCTGAGAAGCTTACAGCGTTCTTACCTGGAAAAAGTAGGTATGTTAATCAATCCAAAAGATATGGCCGACGGTAAGGCAATGAACAGTGCGCAACGCAGCGATGTAAGATTAGAAGCGATAACACACATAAAGGCCATCAGAAAAAAGGTAGACGAACTTCTGCCACAAACCACGGGTATAAATGCGCTTCATCTGGCTGATATTAAAACAGAAATTGATAAGATCCTTAAAAAGACAACGATAAACCCATAAAAGAATGAAGAACTATGCATTGGCCATTGTTATGGCACTAACGGCTTTAAGCTTTAATACAAAGGCCCAGGTAAAAACCTCGGCGCAAGAAGTAGCTACTCCAGAGCTGGCCCAGAAAAGAGAGGCCTTAAAAGAAGGTATTATTTTAAATTACCTGGGTGTTAAAAACAGTCTGGTTAAATCAGATTCGCTTGGCGCGGTTAAGTTTGCTACCGAATTTGTTTCGTTATTGAGCCAGTTTAAGTTTAAAAAGCTATCTCTAGAGCAGATGAACGAGGCCACAATAACCCGCGAAGAAATGAAAAAACTGGCTTTGGCTATTGCCGGTACAAAATCCATCAATAAGCAGCGCAGCGAAATGGATAAGCTATCGGTAAAAATGTGGTCGGTAATTGAAAGGTTCAAGCCTGAGAAAACCACACTTTACAAACAGGTATGCCCGATGACGGGCACCACATGGATCAGCGATGATAAGGCCATCCAAAATCCCTATTATCCTAAAAACATGCTTACCTGCGGAGAGGTAAAGGCAAGCATTTAATAGTCAAGCACATCATACATAAATAATAGTTAATGATTAAAGCGGTTTTCTGGATAGAAACCGCTTTTTTATGCTGGTATCCACAGGAATCTCCTTACCAAGGCAAGCATAAATCACAAAAATTGAATATTTTAGTTCATCTTACTTAGCTTTATGCCGAATGCCTCTAATTTATAGCGCGTTATAAAAACAAGATAATCTGATTGATGAAGCCATATTTTTACCTCATAGTTTTTATGCTTTTACAAAGCTGTAAGCAAAAGGATGTTTTTTTAAACTATAGGTTGAAAAACCTCAAGGCAACAATTAGCATTCCGGCCAGTTACCAACTGGTTAATAAGGAGAGGTTGGATAGGGTATTACCTGAAAAACAAGATGAAGGGTTTAAGAATGAGCTCTTGAACCAATCACTGACAAAACCTAAACTCATATTCCTTATTGATACACTTAAGCCCAATAGGTATATGATGATTCAAGATCAGGTACCATACACAAAGATAGATACCCTTACGCTATACCTGCTTATTGATGATGAAAGAAAGAAATCGAGCAGCACACCGGAGGTGAATAATTCTACCTTTTTCGTCGGTTCGAGAATGGATAGTATTAAAAACTTTAGGTTTATTGAATCTAAGCACAAAAGAAGATCGGGGAATCAAACCCGGATCGGTTACACATTCCTCATCTCTAGTGATAAGAACACCACTGGAATCAGCTTCTTTGGTAATGAAGAGCAAAATGCCAGGGCATACGTTAAAACGGTAAAAAAGTTAAGTAATTAGTAAATATGGGCTTTATCGATAAATCAGAGTTGCCAACTTTAATAGCCTTTTGCTAGGATTTGACAACTCTGATTTAAAACAGTTAATTATACAAACCCAGTTCTGCCAAAGAAGCAAACTGAAGGCCATCGTGTGCAGAATTCGCAATTACTTTCAAGTAACGCAGCGTTAGTGTACTTCCGAAGGCAAAATATTGTACGCCAGCGGCATTCTGTGCTACATAATTATTTACTGCGGTAAAATTCACATTATCCGTACTGGTTAAAACCTGGAAGTTTTTAACTGCGCGGCTTAAGCTACTTCTTTGCACCAAACTAAGTCCTTTGGCCGATTTATTGGCCCCTAAATCAATTACGATCTGATGTGGGTAGCTGGTGGCTGTGCTGGTCCACCGTGAGTGCCAATAAGTACTCTGGCTACCATCAATTAAGGTTGCAGCCCTACCGTTTACAGCTCCTTCACCACTGGTTTCTTCCGAGCTGAAAGAATTGATGCTCCAGCCTGATTTGCTCAGTTCGTTTAGCGGTGCCACATTATCCTGCAGGGTAGAAGGATCGGTAGTTGGTGCAGGCAAACCCAGTGCAGCCATATCAGCATAAATCTGTGTTGTAGCTGCAGAGCTTGATAAATTTAAACCCCATTTTTGGAAGAAATTACTCAGGTTTTTGCCCGATATGCTGCAGGCCTTTAGCATGAAATAGCGCATCCTAGCATCATCATTAGCTAATGTTGGGTTTTCTACCCGCATATCTTTTGCCAATGTTCTATAAAAATTATCGCCATAAGCTAAAGTTAATTGTTGGAACATACATAGCCTGATAAAAAGATCGCTCAGCGGGTTTGCATAACTAGTAGCACCATTGTAATCTTTAGTTCCTGCTGGTTTATCTAAATAGGTAAAGGCTTTTGCCCAAACACCATCGTTTACCAGCCTGTTTATTGATGGCGTAAGCGTACGTTGTACATATAAACTGTAAAGATTTACGGTTACCTCGCCTAAAGTACCCCAACGCCACATCATTTGGTGCTGGTGCCCAAGCTCGTGCCAAAGCCCCCAACCATTAGTACCAACACTGCTTAAAGTTAAAATTGCATTCACATCTGATGTGATATAGGCGGTGCGGTAATCGTAAGCGAAAAAATAATAGTTCGGATCTTCATGCTGCGTTAACAGATAAGTATGTACATTTTTTGCATGCACGGGCAATGAATTGTCCAAACCATTTAAATCATCTTCTAGAGCAATTATCTGCGTAATTTTATTGAGTATCGCTGCCTGGTCTTCATTTTGGTATTGTATAGCCTTTGCACGCGAAACCACAATCACACAGTTAGTACCCTCTATTACAACATCAGGGGTGGTATAGGTTTGCAATTGGTTAATCCAATCCGAGTTTGTGGTTAAACCAAGTTTGTAATATGGCGCAAAGTCATAACCGCTGTTAAAGGTTATTTTAGCGGTAGACCCTGTTGTAGCATTGGTATACCTTAACCACAATAAACCACCAACTGCATTAGTAATGGTATTGGTACCTGCAGTTAGTTGTACTACTGTTGGTTGGGTATTCCAGGTACCGTACCTTGAATAAGTGCCAATAAGCAGTTTTGGTAGCCGGGTACCTGCAGTTTGCTCTACCGTAATGTTTAAAGTAGCACCGGCAGCCATGTACAAACCTGTTGAGGTAAAGTCGGTTAAGTAATAACCATTTTTAAGCCGGTCTCTTTCAACCGATGCGTTTATTTTTTCAGTTACATTAAATACATTGGTCTGTGTAACTGATTCTACAGTTGCCTTGCTTTTTACTTGGCTACTTAGTTGTTCTTCTGGCAATACAGCAGCTTTTTTACACGCAGTAAGGCCCGCTATCGCCATAGCGATAAAGAGTAACGATTTTTTTTTCATTTTTTTTGGTTTAGGTATTTGATTATTAGGTAATACAATGCCTCATCGCATTATATTTGGTTATGCCTGTTGTTAAGCCTAAACATGGGATACAAACGGAGTATGTCTGTTTAAGTCTTAATCGAATATATTTATAATTACATGTTGATAAAAGAAAAAAGACTGCGCAAACGTTTGATTTATAGCGGGATGCCCATATGTAAAAACGAACAGCTCTGCCAATTCATAAGCGCATATTATTTATGCACCAAGTATGGCCTTTGGTCTCAGTCAATTTTCAATTTACCGAAATAATAAGTAGACTTTTTGTTTGTGATGTAAGACCAACCTTCTGATGCCATACGCGAATATTTCGACCAGATTCGATACCGCTGAAATATTTTTGCCTAAGCATAATTCAGATATATTTGTGCTATGTTCAATAGCGACATTTTTATGCCCATCATTATTATTGCTGGTATGGCCTATAGTATCATGGCAAAAAAGCTGACCGTGATAGCCGCCCTTATGGGCGCGGTACTGGCATTGATTATCTTTAGTGCAGCCGGTTTTACAGGCTTGATAATGATGACTACATTTTTTATCCTGGGTTCAGCAGCTACCTCTTGGCAGCGGCAAAAAAAGGAGGCTTTTGTTAGCAAAGTAGAAACCAAGAAAGGCCGTAATGCCATGCAGGTGCTGGCCAATGCCGGAGCTGCTGCGCTAGCAGGTTTGGTGCTGGTATTTTACCCCAATTTAGCCTTTTTGATGCTTCCGGCAATGGCAGCGGCTTTTGCCTCAGCTACTGCAGATACCCTTTCGTCAGAGCTGGGCATGGTATATGGGAAAAGATTTTTTAATGTGATTTCCTTTAAAACAGAGCTTTGCGGAATGGATGGGGTCGTAAGTTTGGAAGGCACACTAATCGGTATTATAGGGAGCGGTATCATAGCTGGTATCTACGCACTGGGATGGGGATGGAACATCAATTTTTTGTTTATTGTTGTAGCGGGAACAATAGGAAACCTAACTGATTCTGTATTGGGTGCTGTGTTGGAGCGGAAAGGAATAATCGGAAACGATGTAGTCAATTTTTTAAATACTGTGGTGGCAGCAGGAATAATGTTGGTGTTACTTCTTCTGTAAATATTTTTCTTTGCAAAAGTATGCCGTTGCTACTGCACAGGTAATGCAGACATTAAGTTGAAAGATTAAACCGTTCAGATCGGAGCGTTCTTTCTGTATCAAGGATAAAGCAGGTATTTCGACCGGATCGCCTTGAAGCGTTTTAAGCCAGGTTCCCAGCTTTTTCTGATATCTGCCTCCGGTACACCTGCAATGATCTGTTTTCTCAACTGATCGGTACCGATACGCAGATCGAATGGAGATATGCCGTTAGCTCTTTCCGGATTAAAGAAATTCGCTTTATCTGGATAGGCATTGTACAATTCAATCAACAGGGAAAGATCAATCTGGCGGCTTCTGCGAAGTTTGTTAATATCGTAATTGCGGAGATCTAGACCATAGCACACCGTATCTTTATGATTGGGCCTTTCGCTCATGCCGGGAATACTGACTGGCTTGTATGAAAATGGATATTTACCCTTCAGTGCCGGTGCTCCCAAGATTGTGAAGGGCATACGGGTTCCGCGGCCTTCGTTGATAGCTGTTCCCTCAAACATGCATAAGCTAGGAAAAAGCATCACCGCCTGTTGTGTATTTAAATTCGGTGAGGGATTTACGGGCAGTACATAAGGCATGTCATGGTTGTAATTGCCAACTTTGATGATTTTAAGCTTACAGGGCTTTTTAAGGTAGCCTTCACCATTTAGGTACTGTGCAAATTCACCAATAGTCATGCCGTGGGTCATAGGTGTATAATGTATTCCTATGGCCGATTTAAAACGATCCTCAGTCATTACCGGGCCATCTACTACATAGCCGTTAGGATTTGGCCTGTCAAGAATAAGCAATTCTATATTGTTTTCGCTGCAGGCCTGCATCACATGTTCAAGCGTATTGATGTTGGTATAGTAGCGGCATCCTACATCCTGGATATCAAAAACCATCAGGTCAATACCCATTAATTGCTCCTTTGTCGGTTTTTCATTTCTGCCATATAAGGAAACGATTGGAATACCCGTTTTGGGATCTTTCTCATCGGCTACCACAGCCCCGTTACTGGCATTGCCCCTAAAGCCATGCTCAGGACCAAAAACTTTTACAATTTTGATCCCAATGCTCAGTAAACTATCAACACTACTCGCCTTGCCGATGATAGAACTCTGATTAGCAACCATGCCGATCCGCTTTCCTTTAAGATAGGGCAGATATTTTGTTGTTTGGTCGGCACCAGTGATAATATCCGGCTCAACGGATGTTTTTTGATTGGGCGTTTCCATTACGCTACACTTAAGGCTACTGATCACCAAAAGTGTTAGCGGAAATAAAGCAGTAAATCTGATCATACGTTACTAGGGTTGGTTTTCTACAATTATTGGGTCAGGATATTTTAATAGCTGCTAATGGTTAAAGATAACTAATATTTCTTCAAAGATTTTTATCGTGTTGAAGCTATTCTTGAAGAACGGCAACGTCTCACGAATCATCAGGAATTGAGCACATTATTCGAATTTGCTCCTAATTACAAACCATCTCCCTCTGGATGGGTTATTTACAAAAGGAATGATAAAACAAACAAAATGTCGGAAAAAAACAAATCAATATTGATACAGGGAAATGCGGCCATTAGTGCCGGCAATAACGAAGGTTTCCTTGCGCTGTGTACCGAAGATACGGTGTGGGAATTTATAGGCGATCGAACCATAAGCGGTAAGCAAGCTGTTAGAAAATATTTGAATGAAACCTATATCGAACCGCCTAAATTTAACGTGAAGGACTTGATTGCCGAGGGCGAATTTGTGAGTGCAATAGGAGAGATTGAGCTGAAAGAAAAGGACGGAAGCTGGCTGAATTATGATTATTGTGATGTTTGGCGCTTTAAAGATGGTAAAATGGCCTCCTTACGGGCTTTTGTAATCTTAAAAAACTAGAAATAGTAGATGAGGGTGTGCTTTTTTACATCCTTTTTTCGTTCAAGGCAAACTTGGGTAAAAATAGCAAATCAAACAAAAAAGCCTCAGATTTCTCTGAGGCTTTCTGTGATCCCGCTGGGATTCGAACCCAGGACCACTACATTAAAAGTGTAATGCTCTACCAGCTGAGCTACGGAATCATTTCCCTTTGTTTAAGGAGGTGCAAATATAGATATTTATCTTTTTTTCGCAAACATTTTTTAAAAATATTATGCTATTATTTGATTTATTTCAGGCCTTAGAGGGTAACTAACTGATTTTAAATTTCATATCTGCTTAACATAAAAATAATATTCTTTGATTGAAGCTTCATTATTTTCAAATCAGGAGCATTTATTTAATCCATTAGCAATTATTTGCTGGCTTTGGGTATGAAATTTAAGAACGATTGAAACTGTGCCTTATGTTTGTTCTTATCTAGTTTAAAATAAAATGCACCTCGCCTCGAACTCGATTTATCTTTTTCGGTCTGTTTAATCAATAATCCACTGGCTGTAATTTTCCGTATAAAGTTCCGGTTATCAATAGGTGCATCATAAACCTGCTCGTATAAGGCCTGCAACTGCGGTATGGTAAAGCGTTTAGGCAAGAGCTCGAACAAAATTGGGTGCAGCGCTGCTTGATAACGGATTTTATCCATAGCTGCTTTAACCATCACATCATGGTCAAAAATCAATTCGGGCACTTCCTTTAACTTAAACCATTCGGCGTGGTATTGATCATTGATCTGTTTGCTGTATTTATTAATATCGATCAGGGCAAAATATACCACAGAAACGGTACGCTCAATAGGGTCGCGCTCAGGACTACCATAAGCATGCAGTTGTTCCAGATAAACATCGTGCAGACCGGTTAATTCTAACAAAATCCTTTTAGCAGCACCATCCAGGTCTTCATTTTCTCCAATAAAACCGCCCATTAAGCTCCATTTATCTTTTACAGGCTCAATAGCCCTCCTGATAACCAACAGTTTCAGCTGATCCCCATCGTATCCAAAAATAATGCAGTCTACCGCAACGAGTACTGGTTTTTGATTTAAATATTTTCCCATGTTAAAAAAGCGTATTTAATTTAGCATCATTATAATCTGTAATATAGCCAAGTATATTGGGGTAGCCCTCAAACTCTTCAACGGTATGTGTTGTAGTCAACACCACACATGGCATGCCTGCATTAAGTGCCGATTCTACCCCTTTTGGCGCATCTTCAAATACCAGGCAATCGGCCGGCGCAATACCAAGGGCAGCTGCCGATTTTAAAAAAGTTTCTGGATCGGGTTTGCTTAAGGCCACATCATCTGCACTGATTATCGCTTTAAGGTAATGCCGTATGGTTAAACCATCCACAACAAAATCAATATTAAAAGGTATCGCTGCAGAGCCGATGGCCATTGGTATGCCGGCCTGTTTCGCACGCTCTAAAAAGGCATCCAATCCATCAATTAGTGCTAAATGCGGCATATAGCCCTTTTGGTAACGTTTTTCTTTGGCCACCGAAAGCTGTTCTACCTCTTCAGGGCTAAATTTATGCTCACCAAAAACGCGTGCTAAAACTTCTTTGTTTTTGCCATACATTTCTTTCTTAACACTTTGGTAATCCAGTTTAGCGCCTAAATCTTCCGTCATAATGCTGTACCAGGCCAAAGTATGGTATTCCATATCGTTAATCATGGTTCCATTTAAATCGAACAGAAAAGCCTTTGGCTTAAAATTCAAATTGTGCATAATGCCGCTAAAATATGTGATTTTTTTTGATGTTGGCAATCATCTACCATAATAACAAAAATAATAAGTATAATCGTTATAGTAACGTTAATTATTTTTTCATACTTTAGCTTTAACCAAAGATAAATCGATATGGGGCCAACTGTTTTATATATCTTAAAAATAGGGCGCTTCATCAAAATTAAACAGATGAAAAAAACATTCCTTAAGGCTTTGCCCTTCACTACATTATGCTTAGCTATTGCTTTTAGCTCTTGTAACCCAAAAACAGATAAAGGCGCGCAAAGCACCGAACAAACCGACACTTTAAAATACAATACCACTATTGATGGTAAGGCCGTTAAACTTTATACCCTGAAAAACAAATCGGGCGCTACAGTAACGATTTCCAATTATGGCGGTAGGGTAGTTTCGCTCTTGGTGCCCGATAAAGACAACAAATTAACTGATGTGGTATTGGGTTACGATAGCATTGGTGCCTACCGTAAAAAAGGGGAGCCATTTTTCGGCGCATTAATTGGCAGGTACGGAAACCGGATTGGCAAAGGCAAATTTACTTTAGCTGGCAAAACATATGATTTACAGCTTAACGATGGCGTAAACACACTGCATGGCGGTACTGATGGTTTTTTCTCCAAAGTTTGGGATGCAAAACAGCTGGATGGTGAGAAACTGGAATTAACCTATGTTTCTAAAGATGGTGAAGCAGGCTATCCGGGCAAGCTGGATGTAAAGGTAACTTATACATTAACTGAGGATAATGCCCTGCAGATTGATTATTTAGCCACAACCGATAAAGCTACGATTGTAAACTTAACCAACCATGCGTATTTTAACCTGAATGGTGAAGGCAACAAAACCATATTGGATCATGAATTAACCATTGATGCCAATGCCTATACTCCAGTTGATTCTACCTTGATTCCAACCGGTAAATTAGAGCCTGTTGCAGGAACTGCCTTTGATTTTAACAAAGCCAAAACCATTGGCAAATCAATTGATGAGCAGGATGAGCAATTGAAATTTGGAAAAGGTTACGACCACAACTTTGCACTCACACATCATGACGGCAAAACACCTGTAGCCACAGTAAAAAGCCCTGTTACTGGAATTATTTTAGAAGTTTACACCGTTGAACCTGGCCTGCAGTTTTACAGCGGTAACTTTTTAACTGGCGTGGATAAAGATGGTAAAGGTTTAAAATCATATCCTCACCGCTCTGCATTTTGCTTAGAAACACAGCATTTCCCTGATGCACCAAACCATGCGAATTTTGCGTCGACAGTGCTTAAACCGGGCGAAACGTATAAAACCAGTACAACTTATAAATTTTCGAAATAGGGTTAACTGGTTAGTTGTTTAAAGCGGTTAATTCTAATTTTACGAAAGACCCCGCAGGTTTTAAAAAACTGCGGGGTCTTTTTTATTGGAACATCTAGGTTGGTACCTAACCGACTGGATCATAAGCCTGATTTCGGTATCAGACCATTCGATTTAAATTATACCTCCAATAATCTTTCAGGGAATTGCGAAATTTTTTCTATTGTAAGCTGTTGCATAATTTGGTACAGATGGGTTTTAAACATATTGATGGTATGATATCCGCCTTCATTGCCCAATGCCCCAACACCATACATAAACGGGCGGCCCATAAAGTTGAATTCAGAACCTACTGCATGTGCCCTGGCCAAATCTACACCCGAACGAATTCCTCCATCCAGCATAATCTTCAGCTTTGATTTATAGGCATCATTTCCGGCCAATTTAATTAAAGAGTTGATCGATGATTCCCCCGCATCAATCTGCCGGCCTCCATGATTGGAAACAATAACCCCATCCACACCAATCTGTATAGCTGCCTGCATATCTTCATCGGTTGCTATGCCTTTTAATACCAATGGCCCTTTCCAGATTTCGCGTATGGCAGAAACCTTTTCGATATCAACTTTCCCGGTAAACGTCCTGTTCATAAACTGCCCCAGCTGCGACATATCCATTCCTTTTTCCATATATGGTTTTAAGGTGACAAACGAAGGGATGCCATGCTGCAACGTTTTAATGCCCCACAATGGCCTTGCGAAGGCCTGTAGAATATTATTTATCGACATTTTAGGTGGTATGGAAAGACCACTTTTAATTTCTTTGTACCTTAATCCAAAAGCCGGAACATCTACCAATACAACTAAAACCGGGCATTCAACCGCTTTCAAACGCGATAAAATATCATCCCTCAGTTTATTTTCGGTAGGGTGATAAAGCTGAAACCAGGCTTTTCCTTCCGAAACTTCAGCAATGCGTTCGATACTGCTGGTAGATACCGTACTCAGCGTATAGGGAATATCGTGTTTGGCTGCTGCCTTGGCTAAAATTTCAGGCGCATTTGGCCACATTAAGCCTTGTAAACCAATAGGGGAAATGCCAAAAGGCGCACTGTATTTACGGCCGAAAAGC
The DNA here is from genome assembly GCF_051857575.1 of Pedobacter sp. GSP4. NCBI lineage: Bacteria > Pseudomonadati > Bacteroidota > Sphingobacteriia > Sphingobacteriales > Sphingobacteriaceae > Pedobacter > Pedobacter sp. GSP4. The sequence goes on from NZ_JBPZIR010000002.1 coordinate 309,065, forward strand.
TCTACCGACATATCAATATCTCCACCTACGCGTAAATAGTTAGGCTTTAGGTATATGTTATCGAAATCTGTTTCGTTGCGGACCAGATTTAGCCCTTCGTTACAGCCACCTTCTAAATAATCGAATGCAAATTTTGGTATTCTGCTTTTTGCTTTACGTCTAAGGTCAGCTACCGAAGGATATTGAGAGTGGTAAGGAAAGGTAATTTTTTTGCTCATTATTTAATTAATTGTCTTGGCGCTAGGCGTTTTAAAAATCGAAAACTAACACAATATAATGTAATCTCCGTCCTGCACTATCGGCCATATTTGGTTTTTTTGAAGAATTTAAGCGCCAGGTAATCACCACGGCATACTCAAACAGCTTTTAGAGGCTATAAAAAGCCTTTGCATTATCTGTAAATATCAATTTTTGTTCAGCTTCCGAAAACCGCTCGGCATACTTATTAACCAGGTTAAACCAATCTGGATAAGGTCTACTGATCAGCATTACCGGCCAATCACTGCCATACATAACCCTTTCGGTACCAAAGTACTCAAATATGCTATCAAAGCAATTGAACAGCTCTATTTCTTTCCAGTTTTTCCAGTCTGCCTCGGCCAAAAGTCCAGATACTTTACAATGCACATTCGTATTTGAAGCCAAAAGTTTGATATTTTCAGTCCATAACTTTAAATCCTGGCTTTTAACATCGGGCTTGCCACAGTGGTCCAGTACAAACGGCTGATCGGGTATTTGATCAACCATTTGTATAATGGTCTCCAATTGATTGTGGTAGCACAACAAATCGTAGGTATAATTGTATTTTTTTAAAAGCTGTACACCTGCAATAAACTTTTTATTGAGTATAAATTCGGTATTTTCGGCTTGTAAGATATGGCGCCAGCCTTTAATGGTTTTAAAATTGCTCCAATAAGTTAATCGATCCTCCAGATTTGCATCCAAAAGATCAACCCAGCCAACAATCCCTTTTATCAGTTCATTTTGCTCAGCAAGGTTTAACAAAAAATGATTTTCTTCTTCCGATTGATTGGCCTGAACGGCAATACATCCTGTAATCTGAAGATCGCTGAATACCCTCGAAAGATTTTTTGGAGAAAAGTCTTTCCGGATGGCCATCATATCTTCATTTATCCAACTATCCCTAACCGGATCAAAATTCCAAAAATGTACATGTGTATCAATCATAAAAAAGCATTTAAAGTTTAAATATCTGGTCCATTAAGATCCATTTTTCGCCTGGTTTGGCACCTGGCAATGCCTGCTGGTATTTCCACATTAAGGTTTCCCATTCCTGCACTTTAGGGTTGGCCAAATCAGCTTTCGATTTTTCTTCAAAAGAAAAGCTTTCATTAACCTCCATGATCATAAACAACCGGTTACCAGTTAAATATATATCCAGGTTTTGGATACCAGATGCTATAATGCTTTCTTTAATTTCAGGCCAAACCGATTGATGATACTGCTTATACGCTTCTATAAGCTTTTCATCATTTACAAGATCGAGCGCCAAGCAGTACCTTTTCATCTTAATTTCCGCTATAGGCTTTAACTGTTTGCTTGCTGGTTCCTAAACCATCAATGCCCAATTCTACCACATCGCCAGCTTTTAGGTACCATGGCTCAGGTTTTTGACCTAAACCTACACCTGCAGGGGTACCTGTTGTAATTACATCACCCGGCAAAAGTGTCATAAACTGACTGATGTAGGAAATCATGAATGGAACATTAAAAATCAGGTTTGAAGTATTTCCATCCTGTAAGGTTTTTCCATTTACCGTTAGCCAAAGGCGAAGGTTGTGTACATCGGCAATTTCATCCTGAGTGGCAATAAATGGCCCGATTGGCGCGAAAGTATCGCAGCTTTTTCCCTTAACCCATTGTCCGTTTCTTTCCAATTGAAATTCGCGTTCGCTGTAATCGTTGTGCAAAACATAACCTGCAATATGATCTAAGGCGTTTTCTTCTGATACGTAACTCGCTTTTTTACCGATAACGATAGCCAGTTCCACTTCCCAATCTGTTTTTTTACTGTTTTTTGGAATCACCAAGTCATCATTCGGACCAACAATGGCCGAAGTAGCCTTGAAGAATAAAATTGGTTCTGCCGGAATAGGGGCGTTGGTTTCTGCAGCATGGTCTTTATAATTTAATCCTACACAGATAATTTTTGATGGGCGGGCCAAAGCTGCACCCAAGCGTACATTTTTATCAACCTGTGGTAAATCAGCAGATTCGATATCTTTTTTCAGTTTCTCTAAACCATCTCCACCAAAAAATTCTTCGTTATAATCTTTAACCAATGCCGAAACATCGAAATAGTTATCGTTAATAATTACTCCTGGTTTTTCAGCTCCCGCTTCGCCAAATCGTATTAATTTCATTTTAAAGGTTATTTATCGTATTAAATAATTGTATTAATTGTTCAAGGTAGTAAATCCGCCATCAATTGGATAATCGCAACCGGTTATAAACGAAGCTTCGTCACTGCACAGGTATAATGCCAAAGCGCCTACTTCTTCTGGCTTGGCCATGCGTCCTATTGGCTGGGTTTTAGATAATTTTTCGAACATCTCTGGAATATTATCCGGATAGTTTTTCTGTAAAAAGCCATCTACAAAAGGCGTATGCACCCTTGCTGGCGAAATTGAATTACACCTGATGTTTTCACCTATATAATCTTTGGCCACACTCATGGTTATCGCTTTAACAGCACCCTTAGCCGCACTATATACAAAACGATCTGGCAAACCGATTAAAGCCGCAATAGACGCCATATTGATAATTACACCACCCCCCGCTAGGCGCAACTGCGGAATTGCCGCATGTAAACAGTTGTAAACGCCTTTAACATTTACACGCATTACACGGTCAAAATCAGCCTCTTCGGTAGTGTCCGCCTTACCAATATGGGCAATACCTGCATTGTTGATCAGAATGTTGATTGGCCCGATCTGACTGAAAACCGCTGCAACAGCCTGATGATCGGATACATCGCAGCCGTAGCCAAATCCTACACCTCCGTTATCCTTAATTTCATCTATGGTTGCCTGAGCTTGTTCGGTACCCAGTTCGATAATGTGAACCTCAGCACCCTGTTTGGCTAAAATAGTTGCAATAGCTCTTCCAATTCCGCTTCCCCCGCCTGTAACTACAGCTTTTTTGTTTTTTAGTGAAAACATGTCTTATGGTTATAAAATTATAATTGATTAGAATATTGGATACAAATAAAATAAATAATGTTGATTAAAAATTTTATCTTCTTATCTAAATATTAACAGATATTGTCATAGGCCATTCTACTGCTGCAAGTGGCCTTACCTTGCATAAATTTTACAAAACCTTAAAGCTACATTACTTATATTTGAATATTATTTTTATATTTAAATAATATTTTAACCAAATATCGCACAAAAACCTATTTATCAAAGGTTTTGTTATTAGAGCCAAATTGAATGAAAAGATTTCTAATTTTTATTTCCTGCTTGTTTGTATCCGTAACATCTTCCATCGCTGCCAATCGCTTTCAAAAAACGATTGTAATTTCAACAGCTCATCATGCACGGGTTAGCTTTGGCGCTGAAAGAATTTCGGAGGCCTTGGCTAAACTCAACTATTCGGCCAAAATCGAGCAAAAAGACAAATTGGGCAGTACGCGCAATGCTATTGTAATCGGTATATTTTCAGATAAAATTTTTGTAAATAACCTTCCGGCCGACATTAAAAATAAGATCAGCACAAGTAAAAAAGAAGGATTTCATATTTATAGTAGTAAAAATGGATTGCTTTACGTGATCGGAAATGATGCATCGGGCGCATTATACGGGTGCATAGAATTGGCCGATAGGATTACCAGTTCAGGTAAAGTACCAGATCAATTGGCCTTTTCCGATCAACCAGAAATGGTATTGAGGGGCACCTGCATCGGTTTACAAAAACCCGATTACCTGCCCGGGCACGATGTTTACGAATATCCATACACTCCCGAAACCTTCCCTTGGCTATATGATAAGGCCTTGTGGATTAAATATCTGGATATGATGGTCGAAAACAGGTACAATTCGCTTTACCTGTGGAACGGACATCCATTTTCATCGTTGTTAAGGTTAAAAGACTATCCTTACGCCGTTGAAGTTGATGATGCTACTTTAAAAAAGAATGAAGAAATATTTCAGTTTTTAACCAAAGAGGCTGATAAACGTGGGATCTGGGTAATACAGATGTTTTATAACATTATTATACCGAAGCCTTTTGCGGATAAACATGGCCTAAAAACACAGGACAGGAACCGTCCGATTGTTCCGATAATTGCCGATTATACGAAGAAATCGATTGCTGCTTTTGTACAGAAATACCCAAATGTAGGTTTAATGGTTGCATTGGGCGAGGCGATGGAAGGCGTTGGACAGGATGATATCGATTGGTTTACCAAAACCATCATCCCTGGGGTTAAAGAAGGCTTAAAAGCAGCAGGGATTAAAGATGAACCGCCAATTGTACTGCGTGCACACGATACTGATGCCCCGAGTGTGATGAAGGCTGCCTTGCCACTTTACAAAAACCTGTATACCGAAAACAAATTTAACGGCGAAGCTTTAACTACCTACACACCCCGCGGTGCCTGGGCCGAGCTGAACCGGAAATTAGCGGCCATTGGTACCATAAACATATCCAACGTCCATATTTTGGCCAATTTGGAGCCCTTTAGATATGGTTCGGCAGATTTTATCCAGAAATCAGTTCAGGCGATGAACAAAATTTATGGAGCAAAAGGCCTGCACCTGTATCCGCAGGCCAGCTATTGGGACTGGCCTTATGCTGCCGATGCAGTGAAAGGCCGCTTATTGGAAGTAGACCGCGATTGGATCTGGTATAAAGAATGGGCCAGGTATTCGTGGAAATCGGAGCGTGACCGCGCTCAGGAAATCAATTATTGGGGCAAACAATTGGCCGATAAATACGGTGCTGATTTAGCCGGAGGCAAGGCCATTTTAAATGCCTATGAAGAATCGGGAGAAATATCGCCCAAACTTTTGCGCAGGTACGGCATTACGGATGGCAACAGGCAAACCCTAACCTTGGGCATGCTGATGACGCAATTGATTAACCCTTATCGTTATGGGCTCTTTACTTTAATGTACGAATCAGAAGCGCCAGAAGGAGAGATGATTATCGAATATGCAGAGAAGGAATGGAAGAAACAGGGGCATATTGGAGAAACGCCAGTGCAGGTGGCCCGCGAAGTAGTTGAGCATGGTAAAAAAGCAATCCTTGCTATCAACGTTGCTGCAGCAAACATCACCAAAGATACCGCTGAATTTAAGCGGCTTAAAACCGATATTTATTGCTATGATGCCATGGCCAATTTTTATGCAGAAAAGGTTAAGGCAGCACTTTGGATATTGAGATATAAGTACTCGAACCAGGTAAGCGATTTAGAGCAGGCGCTTCCATTTTTACAGAACAGTGTAAATCATTATGCAGCTTTGGTTAAATTAACTGATGATAATTACCTGTATGCCAATAGCATGCAAACCAAGCAACGTAAAATACCTATGCGTGGGGTCGATAAAACCTACATCCACTGGAAAGAGATGCTGCCAGTTTTTACCAAGGAACTCGATCATTTTAAAAGAAGTATAGATTCTTTAAAATCCATTAAACCGGGCGCTGTTGCTCCAATTGTTCCTTACAAAAGCGCAACTGTAAACCTATTGAACCAAAGCGAAAACTATATGGTAACCAAAGATGCTCAGCTTTTCGCAGATACAGCGGTTAGAATAAAAGAAGTAGCTGTTCAGTTAACAGGTTTGCAGGGCATTAAACTCAATAAAGCGAAACAGATTAAAACCGGTACCGAAATCCAGTTCAGCACAAAAACACCTGTTAAATTACTGGTAGGTTATTTCAATGAGAAAAATCCACAATACCTTGCCCCACCGCAGTTGGAAACAGATGCAAGCGCAAATAATTACGGGCAATCGGAAATTAAAATATCGAATGCATTGGTGCCTTATGGCTTGCCTCCGGTAAATGTTCACGCTTATGCCTTTGCGGCAGGCACACATACTTTAACCTTAGGTAAAGGCGCTTGCCTGGTTTTGGGTTTTATTGATGACAAACAGGAACTGCGCATATTTAACGCTGGTTTAGATGGCAGGGGAAAAGACATAGATTGGTTATTTGAATAATGGTAAATACAAGAAAAATATTAGCTACGGCAGCATTGTCGGTATGGGCAATTGCAGGCTTTGCACAGCAGAAATCGATGCTGGGAACAGAAAAACTGAAAAAGTACATCACGTATTTTAATTCGATTGACACAGAAGCAGTAAAAAATTATGTACCCAACGCCGAAGCTTTTAGCTGGCTGGCCGAACAGGCCCCATTATTTGAATGCCCTGATTCGGTGCTGGAACAAAATTATTATTACCGTTGGTGGACTTACCGCAAGCACCTGGTAAAAACACCCGAAGGTTTTATTTTTACCGAGTTTATTGAACCTGTTAAACATGCAGGCAAATACAATTCCATTAGCTGTGCGCTAGGCCACCATATTTACGAAGGCAGGTGGTTAAAAGACAATAGCTATTTAAAAGATTACATCAAATTTTGGCTTTACCATGCTGATGTGGGGCAAACGAAACAACGTTTTCATCAATTTAGCAGCTGGGTAGATGATGCCGTTTATCAGAATCATCTTGTAAAACCAGATCAAGGCTTTTTGAAGGATATTCTACCTGCCCTAGATAAAGATTATGGCAAATGGGAATCAGAAAGGCAGCTTAAAAACGGTTTGTTCTGGCAGCATGATGTAAAAGATGGGATGGAAGAATCCATAAGTGGATCGCGGAAGGATCAGAACCAACGCCCAACCATAAATAGCTACATGTACGGCAATGCCATGGCTTTGACCAAAATGGCTACGCTTTTAGGTGACGCAACCTTGGCTGCAAAATATAAAGACAAAGCAACAGTACTTAAAAAACTGGTTCAGGATAGCTTGTGGAATGCTTCTTCACTATTTTTCGAAACCCGAAAAGCCAAAGGAGGATTGGCGGCAGTAAGAGAAGCCATTGGTTTTACACCTTGGGATTTTAACCTGCCCGATGATCAAGCTAAATATGCCCAAGCCTGGGATCAATTGTTAGATACCGCTGGTTTTAAAGCGCCATGGGGCTTAACTACTGCCGAAAGAAGAAACCCTACTTTTAGAACCAGGGGAACAGGACATAGCTGCGAGTGGGATGGAGCGCTCTGGCCATTTGCAAGCTCACAGACACTTAAAGGCTTGGCTAATCTGTTAACCAATTATAAAAAGCATGGTAAAATGACCGCCGAAGTTTTTTATCGGGAGCTACATCAGTATGCTGTTTCCCATACTAAAAACGGCAAACCTTACATCGGCGAATATCAGGACGAGAAAAACGGCGAGTGGTTAAAAGGCGATAATCCGCGGAGCAGTTTTTATAACCATTCTACCTTTAATGATTTAATTATTAACGATTTGGTCGGCATAAAACCCCGTCAAGATGATGTGCTGGAAATTTCACCATTAATTCCCAATAATCAGTGGGATTGGTTTATGTTAGACAATGTATCTTATCACAATAAAACATTAACCATTTTATGGGATAAAACAGGTAAAAAATACAATAAGGGCAAAGGATTGTTGGTGTTTGCAGATGGGAAAGAGATTTATAAAGGCAAAGATTTAAAGCCTTTCAAAGTGAAGATGGGTTAGGCAAATGGGGCGTTTTAATCGCTATTCTCGTACATCCTCGTTACAAACGAGGACGATAGCACGTGATTAATGCAAAAGCCTCCATCTAATACAAAAAACCTAGGTCTGCGTCATCACAGACCGAAATTAACAGTTTATCCGTTTTGTTAAGCAAAGCTTCACTACGGATTAGAGAATAAGATTGAGTTTGAAACACAATACGAAAGGGAGTCAGAGACTCATTTCTATTCTGAAATCTGTACAGCCCTTCCGGAACTCTACGAACACATATTGAAGCAATCTTTTAGAAAGAAATTTAAATTATTAGTTTGTGAAGACACGAACCAAGGCAGATAAGAACGAATAAACATGATAAATAGATAGTGATAAAATTGTAATACTATTTGCACTTGTCCAGAAACGAGCGCAAGCATGATACATATTCGGTAGTCACCCTGAATTTATTTCAGGGTCTATTATGCATAACAGATGCAAACCCCTTGGTCTGTGTCCTCACAGATCGAAATTAACACTTATTAATTCGAGTGGACACGAAGCACAACAATTAAAATAATAAAACCAAATGAAATACATTTTAAAGACTTTATTTTTTTTACTTACAATAAGCACTGGCCTAACCGTTAATGCCCAATCGTATTACAACGTAATTAAATACGGTGCCAAGAACGATAGCAGCAAACTGGCGACTACTGCCATCAAAAATGCGATTGAAGCAGCATCCAAAGCGGGTGGTGGCACTATTTATTTTCCTACTGGTAAATATTTAACAGGCGCAATCCATTTAAAAAGCAACATCACCATACTGATAGATGCCGGTGCAGAGCTGCATTTCAGCGATAATTTCGACGATTATTTACCCATGGTAAAAAGCCGTTACGAAGGTGTAGATGTTACCAGTTTTTCGCCCTTATTCTATGCCTACAAAGCCGAGAACATTGCAATTATTGGCCGTGGAATTATTGATGGCCATGGTAAAAAATGGTGGGATTTTGTTGAAGGTTATAAAGAAGGCCAGCCCCGATCGAAATGGCAGACCACTTTTGATGGCTTAAATAAAGATATTGTTTTGCCAGATGATCCCAAACAGATGAAACGTGGCTTTCTCCGTCCGCCTTTTATACAGCCCATGTTCTGCAAAAATGTATTAATTGATGGCATTACCATCCGCAATTCGCCGTTTTGGACCGTCAATCCTGAGTTTTGCGAAAACGTAAAAGTTCATGCGGTTACCATCAACAACCCGCATTCGCCCAATACGGATGGTATCAATCCCGAATCGTGCAAAAACGTGCACATTTCTGATTGCCACATCAGCGTAGGCGACGATTGCATCACCATTAAATCAGGCAAGGATGCGCCAGGCAGAAAAATGGCTGTTCCGGCAGAGAATTACGTAATTACCAATTGTACCATGTTATCTGGTCATGGTGGTGTGGTTATTGGCAGCGAAATGTCGGGCGATGTGCGCAAAATAGCCATTTCAAATTGTATTTTCGATGGAACAGACCGTGGTATCCGCATTAAAACAGCAAGGGGCAGAGGTGGTGTGGTAGAAGAGATCAGGGTGAGCAATATCATCATGAAAAACATAAAAGATCAGGCCATTGTATTGGATATGCAATATGCGAAAACCGATGTAGAGCCTGTATCTGAACGTACCCCCATTTTTAGAAACATCCATTTCAGCAACATCACCGGTCAGGTTAATCAGGCTGGCTATTTAAATGGATTAGCAGAAATGCCCATTGATAACATTAGTTTCAACGATATTAATATGGATGCCAAAACAGGTTTTTCGGTAAACAATGCCAATAATATCGAATTCCACAATGTAACGGTGAATACCGAGTTAGGAGCATCTATAAAGGCTGTAAAAGTTAATAATTTGATTGTGGATGGCTTAAAAAGCAATAAACCCCATGCCAATGCCGCAGTAATCGATCTTACCAACGTATCTGAGCTGTTCTTGTACAATGCCTTTCCAGGCAAAGAAACTGTTACTTACCTGAAACTGAATGGTGCTGAAACTAAAAATATATACCTTGGAAATAATAATTTCAGGAATGTAAAAGAAGCCGTTAAAAAAGAAAAGGAAGTGAGCGGCAGTGTTGAAGTTATTTCAGGCGATAAAGGACAATAATATGAGGTTTAAACTTTTATTAAGTACATCATTTTTAATAATAACTGCCCATTTTAGCAGTTTGGCACAAGAAAACAACCATACTTTATGGTACAATAAAGCAGCAGAAAAATGGACTGACGCCTTACCTATAGGCAATGGTAGATTGGGTGCAATGATTTTTGCCGGAACCGCTGTTGATCATATCCAGTTTAACGAAGAAACCTTATGGACGGGCAAACCTAGGGATTACAACAGGCAGGGCGCCTATAAATATCTTCCAGAAATTAGAAAGCTGCTTTTCGAAGGTAAGCAAAAAGAGGCTGAGGCATTGGCCCAAGAGCAGTTTATGGGATTGCAGAGCACTTCTGGCGACCGTAAAGTTTGGGTAAATGAAATGAAAGCCGGAAAAGGCATTCAGGGCAACCCAGCACTGAGTAATTTTGATGATAAACTTTGGAAAACCATCAAAGTGCCCGCTTACGAAGGATGGGAAGCGGTAGGTCTGGCCAATTTAGATGGAGCAGTTTGGTTTAGAACAACTTTTGATGTGCCAGAAAACTGGGTAGGGAAAGACCTCGTACTGGATCTTAACCGGATCAAGGATCAGGATTTTACTTACATAAATGGGAAATTAGTGGGTAATACCGACAACACGGAACCCCGAAAATACACCATACCTACAAAGCTGATCAAAAAGGGTAAGAATGTAATTGCCATACAGGTGCTCAACTATTTTGATAAAGGTGGTTTAGCGGGCTACAAAGACACCAGCAAGAAGATCGGCATTTATCCGGTTGGTTCGGCTATTGAACAGGGGATTTCACTGGTTAAAGAATGGAAATATAAAATCCAGGATGAAGATCCGCCAGCCGTGTCCCAATATCAGGGCAGCTACCAGCCTTTTGGCGATCTGAACCTATATTTCAAAGAGAACAGATCGATGGTTAGTAATTACAAGCGCTCGCTTGATTTAAGTACTGCCATTGCCAAAACAAGCTATACGCAAAACGGGATCAACTTTCGGCGCGAGTATTTTGCCAGTCAGCCCGATCAGGCTATTGTAATTCATTTAACCGCCGATAAAAGCGCTGCTATTACTTTCGACGCAGCACTTTCCAGTCCACACCGAAAATCGTCAGTAAAAGCCTTGGGCAACAATGTAGTGGCGCTAACTGTACAGGTAAAAGATGGGGCCATGAAAGGCGAAAGCCGCTTAACAGCTTTGGTTAAAAAAGGATCGGTTAAGGTGCTTAACGGTAAAATCAGCATTAATCAGGCCGATGAGGTAACGCTCTATTTAACTGGTGGAACCAATTTCATTAACGCTCAGGATGTTTCTGGCAATCCGGCCACGGCAAACACTAAAGCACTGAACGGATTAAAAGGTAAATCTTATAACGAGATAAAGCAAAACCACATTAAAGAATACCAGGGTTATTACAATACTTTCAGTGTTAATTTCGGTCGGTCGGATAGCGAAAATCTACCTACTGACGAAAGATTGACCAGATTTGCCAGTGCTAATGATCCAGCCTTTGCGGCTTTATACATGCAGTATGGCAGGTACCTGCTAATTTCCAGCTCTCGTCCGGGCACGCAACCCGCTAACCTACAGGGAATCTGGAACGATTTGCTCATGCCACCGTGGGGCAGCAAGTACACCACCAATATCAACCTCGAAATGAATTATTGGCCTACCGAAATGCTTAATCTTTCAGCGCTAAACGAACCACTTTTCAGCAAAATCAAAGGATTGGCCAAAACCGGTGCTGAAACCGCCAAAACCTATTATAATGCCCGTGGCTGGGTTTTACACCACAATACCGACATCTGGAACGGCACGGCTCCTATAAATGCTTCCAACCATGGTATTTGGGCTAGCGGTGCCGGGTGGTTGAGCGATCACTTGTGGGAGCACTACCAATTTAGCAAAGACCGCAAATTTCTGGAAACCGAAGCTTACCCTTTAATGAAACAGGCTGCCCTGTTTTTTGAAGATTTTTTGGTAAAAGATCCCAAAACCGGATGGTTAATCAGCAGTCCATCTAATTCGCCAGAAAATGGAGGTTTGGTTGCTGGCCCAACCATGGATCACCAGATTATCCGATCGCTGTTTAAAAACTGTGTATCAGCAGCCGAGGTACTAAACGTAGATGCTGAATTTAGAAAATCGCTGACAGAAAATATCAGCCAGATTGCACCAAATCAGATTGGTAAATACGGACAATTACAGGAGTGGCTGGAAGATAAAGACGATACCACCAACAAACACCGCCATGTTTCGCATCTTTGGGGCGTTTATCCGGGTAACGACATTACCTGGGATGGCAATGAAAAAACCATGCAGGCCGCTAAACAATCTTTGCTTTACAGAGGTGATGATGCTACCGGCTGGAGCCTAGCTTGGAAAATTAATTTTTGGGCAAGGTTTAAAGATGGCGACCATGCCATGAAGCTGGTAAAAATGCTGATGAAACCGGCCAGTAACGGGGCAGGTTCTTATGTAAATCTTTTTGATGCACATCCACCTTTCCAAATTGACGGGAACTTTGGCGGTGCTGCAGGTATTGCCGAAATGATTGTGCAGAGCCACCAAGGCTATCTGGATATTTTACCCGCACTGCCAACGGCAATACCGAACGGAGAAATTAAAGGATTGTTGGCCAGGGGAGGCTTTGAGCTAGATTTAACCTGGAGCAACGGATTATTAGCTTCGCTTACCGTTAAATCAAAAACAGGTGAAAATTGTAAAATCCGCTACAAAAATAACAAGGTGAGTTTTGAAACTAAAGCTGGCCAAAGCTATAAACTGGCCGGAGATTTAAAATTGCTGTAAACATGAATAATAAAATCGTCATTGCGAGGAGGAACGACGAAGCAATCTCCTGTAACAGATACTTCCGAGGCCTTGGTTCATGTCTACACGAACCTAAAATCAATATGTCGAAGCATTTCTTCATTTTATTGTTGCTGGCTTTATGGAGTATAAACTTTGCTAAAGCTCAAATCCGCCAAGATATTTCCTTAAACACTAATTGGCTTACAGTTGCCGATGAGAAAAACAGCAGTGCTTTTGAAGGGTTCCAGGCGGTTGCTTATCAAACCAAAAACTGGACAAAAGTTAATGTCCCACATAACTGGGATCAGTACGAAGGTTATCAGCGCAAGCTTCATGGCAATAAACATGGCTATGCGTGGTACCGCAAAAGCTTTAAAACCAACGAAGTGAAATTGGGCAAACGCTTTTTTCTGTATTTTGAAGGTGTGGGCTCCTATGCTACTGTTTGGCTTAACGGGAAAAAAGTGGGTTATCATGCAGGGGGTAGGACTACGTTCACCTTGGACGTTACAGCTGCCATCAAACTGAATAACCAAGAAAATATTTTGGCCGTTAGGGCAGATCATCCAGCCAATATCCAGGATCTGCCCTGGGTGGATGGAGGTTGTTCTACCGAACGCGGCTTTTCTGAAGGATCACAGCCGATGGGAATTTTCCGTCCGGTGCATTTAATGGTTACCAACGAAGTGAGGATTGAACCTTTTGGCATCCACATTTGGAACGACAACAAGATCTCCGAAAAATCGGCTGTTTTAAACCTTAGTACCACTATTAAAAATTACGGAACCCAAACTAAAAACATTACTGTTGTAAACCGTTTACTAAGTGGCGAAGGAAAGCTGGTTAAAGTACTCAAAAAGATAATCGTGGTTCCATTCGGGAAAGAAATACAGCTCGATCAGCAAACAGACCCGATTATAAACCCCAAGCTTTGGTCTTTAGAAAATCCCTACCGCTACACTTTGCAAACTACCCTAATAGCGGATGGAAAAATTGTAGATGAGCTTAAAACCCCTTACGGCATCAGGTGGATCAGTTGGCCCATCGGCGAGCAAGCCGGTCAAAAAGTATTTAAATTAAACGGTAAGCCTGTTTTCATCAACGGTATTGCCGAATACGAGCATTTAATAGGGCAAAGCCATGCCTTTAGCAACGAACAGATCAGATCGAGGGTAATGCAGATTAAAGCTGCCGGTTTTAATGCCTTCCGAGATGCACACCAACCACATAATTTATTGTATGGCGACTATTGGGATAAAGAAGGAATTTTATGCTGGACACAAATGGCCGCCCATATCTGGTACGATACACCGGCCTTTAAAAAGAATTTTAAAGCACTTTTAACCGATTGGGTAAAAGAACGCCGTAACAGTCCGGCGGTTGTTTTATGGGGGCTGGAAAACGAAAGTACATTGCCTGAAGATTTTGCAAAAGAATGTACCGAACTGATCAGGAAATTAGATCCTACAGCATCATCACAGCGAAAGGTAACCACCTGTAACGGCGGTAAAGGCACCGACTGGGATGTACCCCAAAACTGGACAGGCACCTACGGCGGCAACCCATTGGCCTATGGCGAAGATTTACAGCGTCAGGTTTTGGTAGGCGAATACGGTGCCTGGAGGACCATCGACCTCCACGATACCGACGCGAACGGAAAAGGTTATACTGAAAACAAAATGACCGATTTAATGGAAACCAAAGTACGTTTGGCCGAAGTGGCTAAAGATAAAACGGCAGGTCATTTTTTCTGGTTATACAGCTCACACGATAACCCGGGCAGGGTTCAGGGCGGCGAAGGTTTACGCGATCTGGATCGGGTAGGCCCCGTTAACTACAAAGGAATGTTTACCCCATGGGAAGAGCCAACAGATGTGTTTTACATGTTCAGGGCCAATTATGCACCAAAAACAACTGAACCGATGGTGTATATCGTTTCGCATACCTGGCCCAACCGTTGGGTTAAACCGGGCATAAAAGATAGCGTTGTGGTATATGCCAACTGCGATGAAGTAGAACTCTTTAACGATATTAATGGCCAATCTTTAGGAAGAAGAAAACGTGGAGCAATTGGCACGCATTTCCAATGGAATAAGCCCAACATTCAATACAATGTGCTCTATGCTGTTGGCTATGTAGCAGGAAAAGCCGTGGCTTGGGATAAAATAGTATTGCAGAATTTACCGCAAAGCCCAAATTTTAAGGCATTAATAAACGATAAGCAGCTCACGCTTGCTGCAAAAGGCTATAATTATGTTTACCGTGTAAACTGTGGTGGCGGCGATTATATCGATACCCATGGCAATAGGTGGTTGGCAGATAGGAATTTATCCTCGTCTGATACATTTGGTTCTACCTCATGGACAGCAGCTTTTCCTGGCGTACCCACTTTTTTTGCCAGTCAGCGCCGCACCTTTCAACCCATCGAGGGCACTAAAGACTGGAAGCTTTTCCAATCTTTCAGGTATGGCCGAAATCAGTTGCAATATCATTTTCCATTGCCAAATGGCGAATATTTGGTAGAGCTTTATTTTATAGAGCCCTGGCTAGGCATTGGGGGCGGTTTTAATGCTAAAGCCATGCGTTTGTTTGATGTTGCATTTAATGGCCAAACCGCAATTAAGGATTTAGATATCTGGAACGAAGCAGGAAGCAATACTTTATTGAAGAAAACAGTAAAAGCGACGGTTAAAGCTGGTTTCTTGAATATCGATTTTCCAGAAGTTAAAGCAGGCCAAGCTGTTATTTCGGCTATTGCCATTGCAAGCTTAAAACAAAATATCAAAGCCGCACCTGCAAGCAAATCACTATTAACTAACATAAAAAACGCAGAATTGCACAACTGGCTGGATATTGGAGAAGAGCAGTTTAAAGGCGAAAATTCAACTTTCACCGATTTACCCTCAAACTTATACGGTGCTGAATGGCTAAAAGCATCACGCGGACAAGAGGGCATCGAATTTACCTCAACCGATAGTGTCGACGCCTTTATTGCACTGAACAATAACAGCAGCATCCCACAGGGATTTGAAGATACCAAAACAACTTTAAGCAATAGCAAAGAAGAAACCTTTAGCGTTTACCGCAAAAGACTGGTCCCTAACGAACGAATGATATTCGACGGTAGAGCGGCCACTGTTTTTGTATTGCCTATTACCCATCTGCAACCTGCTTACGACCTAAAAACCACAACTACTTATAAGGCTACAGATGGCATTTTAGCAGGAAAAGGCATTATAAAAGCAGATTTAATGGATAAACAACGTGTAGTTTTCACCTCATCAGAAGAAGGTATTTTAACCTGGACGATTGGAGTTGGTGTGGCAGATACCTATTCGCTCACCATTAAGTACCACAATCCATCAGAAAAGTCCATGCAGGGAAAACTGGAGTTTTTATCGGCCGATGGCACGTTAATGAAGACAGAAACAGTTGAGTTTGCTCCAACAAAGGCGGGCAAATGGAACTACCTTAGTACCAATACCGGAAGTATGATTAATGCCGGCAGCTATAAACTGAGGTTAATAGCCACAGAAACAAAGGGATTAGCTATTGATGCTTTAGATGTTCAATAGGATAAGATGATACAATATGTGGCCAAAATCTTATATTAATAGTGAAATTTAGTCATGCATATTTGTTTTAACCAAATTAATAAACGAGCCAACAAATAATGAAAGGTCTTCCTGTAATCGATCTTGCGATAATCTTCATTTATCTTGTTGGGATGATATTAGTTGGGGTTTATTTTTCGAGGAAAAATAAAAACTCCGAGCAGTTTACAAAAGCTTCGGGCCTAATACCCGGATGGGCGATAGGTTTATCAATTTATGCAACATTTTTAAGCAGCAATACCTTTTTGGGCGTGCCCGGTAAGGCATTTGGTGGAAACTGGAATGCTTTTGTATTCAGCATTTCTATGCCTTTGGCAGCATGGGTAGCATCTAAATATTTTGTGCCATTTTACCGCAACACCGGTGAGATTTCTGCCTATACCCACTTAGAAAAACGTTTTGGGGCATGGGCAAGAGTTTATGCAGTAGTATGTTTCCTGCTAACACAGCTGGCCAGAATGGGATCAATATTTTTTGGCATTGCCTTGAGCTTACAGGCGCTTACAGGCTATTCCATGCAAATGATTATGATTGTTATGGGCATCTGTATCATCATTTATACTGTTTTAGGAGGAATTGAAGCGGTAATATGGACAGAAGTAGTACAGGCCATTGTAAAAACCTTCGGTGCGTTGCTCATCTTATACCTCATTATCAGCAATATGCCAGGTGGTGTGGCCAAAATAGTAGAGATTGGAAAAACAGCTGATAAATTTAGCCTGGGCAGTTTCAAACCTGAATTTATTACTTCGTCGTTTTGGGTAGTGTTGCTTTATGGTTTTTTCATTAACCTGAACAATTTCGGTATGGATCAGAATTACATCCAGCGCTACCATACGGCCTCATCAAGTAAAGCCGCTTCAAAATCGATCTGGTTGTGTGTTTGGTTATATATTCCGGCATCGTTGCTCTTTTTTATTATAGGATCTTGCTTATATGCCTATTATGAAATTAACCCCGAACTGGTAGAATCGATAAAGCACCAGGTGGCAGTAGAGCGTTTGCCTTTGCATGCTTCGGCAGCCGAGGTTTTACGCTTACAGAATGCATTATTGCCATCCGATTATGGGGATAAAATTATGCCTCATTTTATGGTAACCAAAATTCCGGTGGGTTTGGTGGGATTAATTGTTTCGGCTATTTTATCTGCAGCCATGAGCACCATAAGCTCCGGAATGAATGCTTCTGCAACGGTGTTTTCGGTAGATATTTACAAAAGGTATTTCAAACCCAATGTAACCGAAAAACAGAATTTATCACTTTTGCACCTGGCTACGGTAGGCTTTGGTTTGTTAGGGATGATTACCGGAATTGCCATGATCGGGGTAAAAAGTATTTTAGATGTATGGTGGGAGCTATCTGGCATTTTTGCAGCCGGAATGCTGGGCTTGTTTTTGCTGGGACTAATTAGCAGGCAAACCAAAAACCACGAAGCCATAACCGCAACAATAATTGGCATTGCCGTAATTATATGGATGACATTTTCTTCACTTCTTCCTCCAGAATATGAAGTTTTTAGAAATCCATTGCATAAAAACATGGTCATTGTGATCGGTACTTTAACCATTTTTTTAGCAGGACTTATCCTGACCAAAATTAAAAACAATAAGATTAAAACAGCATATTAAGATCAGCCAGGTCTTATCCAGGCAAAAATTTAAAGAACAATTTACCATATCAGATAAAATGGAAAACTCACAAAAAGGGTTCATCCCGGTTATGCTCACGCCTTTTTTAAGCGACGGAAATATTGATTATCCAGCGCTTACACAACTTACAGAAATTTACCTGCAGGCTGGTTCATCGGGTTTATTTGCCAATTGCCTTTCGAGCGAAATGTTCGAACTGAGCGATAAGGAACGGATAGCCGCCATAAAACACGTGATTAAAGTGGTAGATGGTGCTGTGCCAGTGGTAGCTACGGGTACCTTTGGCGGACCGATTGCCAAACAGGCCGATTTTGTAAAAGCAGTGAGCGATGCAGGCGTGGAAGCAGTAATTGCGATTACCAGTTTATTGGCTGATGAAAGCGAATCTGATGAGGTTTTTAACGATCGGGTATTCGATCTGTTTAATCAAACTAGCAACATCCCAATCGGCTTTTATGAGTGCCCGGTACCTTATAAAAAAGTTTTAAAACCACAGCAGCTAGCTGATTTTGTAGCTACGGGAAGGGTAATTTACCATAAAGATACCTGCCTGGATCTGCCCCAGATCAAAGAAAAACTGAAGCTTACCGCAGGTCAGGCTTTTGGACTGTACGATGCCTATATTGTTCATGCGGTAGAATCGTTAAAGGCCGGATCATCCGGTTTATCCTGCATTCAGGGCAATTATTTCCCAGAGCTGATTGTTTGGCTTTGCGACCATTACAATGACAACGCGTTAAAAGACGAAGTACAGGTTGTACAACAGTTTTTAATCGATAATATGGACGTGATGCACAACGTTTATCCGGTGGTATCTAAATATTTCCTACAAAAAAGAGGATTAAAAATTTCAACTTTTACGCGTAGGAACGTAGGTTCTTTTACGCCAACTGTTGTTAAAGAAGTGGAAAAGCTGTTTGATGATTACAGCGCTTTAAGAAGCGACTTAAATATTGAGGTGTTTATATAGTTCTGTTTTAGACCTCGCAGGTTTTAAAAACCTGCGAGGTCTATTAATTCAAATACTTACGCTTATAATCCAAAGGCGTCATACCCGTCACCTTTTTAAAGTGTCTGTAAAAATTGGATACGTTATTAAAACCGCAATCGAAACAGATCATTTCAGTAGGCAGTTTATTTTCTATCAGAAAACGACAGGCATGGCTTACCCTAATCTCAATCAGGAAATCGTAAAAGGTTTTTTTGGTCATCAGTTTAAAATACCTGCAAAAAGAGGTCACGCTTAAATTACTTAACGAAGCCACTTCCTCAAGGGTAATATCCTTTTTATAATTACTTAAAGTATAATTGCAGATTTTATTGATGCGGAGTGTTTCAGATTCATTGCTCTGGTAAAAGGTGTTTTTACTTGTTACAATGGTGGTATACTCATCTGTTTCTGCCAGTGTTTTCAATATAGAAAGCAGAATAATAATCCTATCCAAATTAGTTGCATCG
The DNA here is from genome assembly GCF_051857575.1 of Pedobacter sp. GSP4. Classification (NCBI taxonomy): domain Bacteria; kingdom Pseudomonadati; phylum Bacteroidota; class Sphingobacteriia; order Sphingobacteriales; family Sphingobacteriaceae; genus Pedobacter; species Pedobacter sp. GSP4. The sequence goes on from NZ_JBPZIR010000002.1 coordinate 328,491, forward strand.
ATCGCTTCGCGCATCAAATCAACCAATTTATCTTTCGCCTTACCTTTAATCACCATACCGCTTTTGGCCTTTTCAAACAACTTCGGAATCAGGTAGGCCTCTGGTAGTGTAAGCATGAATTTACCCAAACAATCGGGCAGGAAATGGATCACCATTGCTTCGGTGGTAAGATCAGGATTACCCTGAAAATATTCGTCTTTACAGCGCCAGGTATGGGGCAGGTTTTCGCCCAAAAGCACCATCTCATCTGGCACAAAATTACTGATGTTATCGCCTATAAACCGTACACCTTCACCTTTAATAACATAATGCAATTCGAGCTCAGGATGGTAATGCCAAATGTTACCAAAATCGGGCTTAATATCATGACGGATACTGAAAGAACTCTGTAACGTAACGGGAACTTTATGAAAATGAGGTTTCATTGGGATGCTTAATATTTGGTTAGTGTTGCCACACGCCGTTTTGCAAAAGCCTGTGTACAACAGGCCTAATTTAGGCAGTATAATGATAATATCCTATATTAATTTGATAAAAACCATCAAAAAATTGTGTTTTTCATTGTTGAGTTTTGTATATAGCCGCAAAGGCCTGACCAAATTACAAACTGACAAATTATTTTTATATAAATTATTTGTTCATTAATAAATTATGAGACAAGCTAAACAGGGGGAAATTCTATTGGTTTCGAGCGGCGATTTACGGCTTTCGGCAAACCAGAACTGCTGGGCTGCCCAACTCGAAATGGAGCAGAAATTAACAACCGCAATTGAGCAGTTTGGCTGGACGGTTAAACGTGCCCATGCTTATAATCCAATCAAAAAACACGGCTTCATCGACTCGCAGAGAATGGGGATGGATATCTTTAACAATATCGATCCAAACCAACCTTTAATTGTTGCCGAAAGTGTTTGGCAATACTCGCACCATGTGCTGGCAGGGCTTTTTACACACCGCGGTCCAATATTAACTGTAGCCAACTGGAGTGGTCAATGGCCAGGCCTGGTAGGGATGTTAAACCTAAATGGTTGCTTAACAAAAGCAAAAGTAAGCTACAGCACTTTGTGGAGCGAAAATTTTACCGATGATTTCTTTACCGATGGCTTAGCAGAATGGCTCGCTACGGGCAAAATAAGTTACGACCAAAGCCATGTAAAAAGTTTTGACTTAACTAAAATACCCTTGGCCGATGATAAACGGGGCCGGGCTTTCGCTAAAAAGCTAAAAGCACGAAAAGTGATCATGGGCGTGTTTGATGAGGGCTGCATGGGTATGTACAATGCTATCATACCTGATGAACTTCTGCATCAGACCGGTTTTTTCAAAGAACGGCTCAGTCAATCGGCGCTTTATGCCGCCATGCTGCAGGTTACCGACCAAGAGGCAGAAGCCATTTTAAACTGGCTGTTACAAAAAGGAATGACTTTTAACTGGGGAACAGATGAGGCAACGGAACTAACCAAAAACCAAACTTTGGCCCAGTGCAAAATGTATATCGCAGCCCTTCGCATTGCTGATGAATTTGCCTGCGATACGATTGGCATACAATACCAACAGGGATTAAAAGATTTAACCGTGGCCAGCGATTTAGTAGAAGGCCTGCTGAATAACGAAGACCGCCCACCGGTTTACGCTTTGGACGGAAAAGAACTTTACGCCAAAAAAGCATTACCGCATTTTAATGAAGTAGATGAATGTGCCGGACTGGATGCCCTGCTTACCTACAACTTATGGAACGAACTGGGCATGACAGGGGAGAACACCCTGCACGATATCCGTTGGGGCGAATACTATAAAGGTGTAGATATAGACGGCTTTGTTTGGCTGTTTTTAATTTCGGGAGCTGCACCGGCTGCACACTTTATAAACGGCTATGCCGGCGCAAGTAGCGAGAGGCAACCTGCCATGTATTTTCGGTTGGGGGGAGGCTCTTTAAAAGGCATCAGCAAACCTGGTTTCATTGTTTGGAGCCGGGTATTTGTAGCAGACAATGAACTACACTGCGATTTAGGTGTTGGAGAAGTTGTAGCTTTGCCAGCAGATGAAACAAAAAGGCGCTGGGAAGGAACAACACCCGAATGGCCAATTATGCATGCCATTTTAAAAGGAGTAAGCCGCGACCAGCTGATGGCCAGACACAAAGCCAACCACATACAGGTTGTATACACCAATTACGAAGCTGCCGCACATGAGGCTTGTCGCATTAAAGCGGCTGCTATGGATGAACTTGGCCTTAAAGTACATTTCTGTGGAGATGTAAACCTGAGTAAAAAAAGAAATTCAATTTAAAAGATAAAAAAATGAAATCACAGATTTTAGCCCTGCTCTTAACCTGCTCAGCCATTACAGCAGCATTTGCACAAAACAACAATGCTGTTGCCGATAAAGAGGCTTATACCAAAACCATTACCGAGCGTGCTGCTAAAATTGTGGCTAACCTTGGCATTACAGATAACAAAAAAGCAGAAAAGGTAACTGTTATCATTAGAGACCAATATAGCAACCTTAACGATATTTATACCGCAAGGGACCTTGAGGCAAAAGAAATCAAAGAAAAGAACAAAGACAATAAAATGCTCCGCGATTCGGCTTTAGCTAAACAGAACCGTGCGGTAGAAACAGCATTGGCTAAACTGCATAAAAAATACCTGAACAAACTAGCCGCACAGCTGAACAGCGAGCAGATTGAAGGTGTTAAAAACGGGATGACCTATGGCGTGCTACCACTTACTTATAAAGCTTACCAGGAAGAAATTTTAACCTTAACCGATGATCAGAAAAAACAGATTTTGGTTTGGTTAACCGAAGCCAGGGAACATGCCATGGATGCCGAATCATCAGATAAGAAACATGCCTGGTTCGGGAAATACAAAGGCCGGATCAATAATTATTTATCGGCTGCAGGCTACGACCTTAAAAAAGAAGGCATTGAGTGGGAAAAACGTAGAAAAGCAAAGGCTCAGGGCAATTAATATGCCCTGAAAAATGACTGTAATTTTTTTTGTCATTTTTTATTTAAGAATATTTCATTTATATATGAATTTATTCTTATATTGTAATGTGAATAAAATAATTAAGTAGCTCTAGTTTAGCGCGTTATTCCTTCATGATAAGATGGTATAACATTTCACTACCTTTTAGCTCCTTAGTTATATTTTAAGCACAACTTTAGTAATAAAGTATATTTTCTAACCAACATTATTTTCTTACATAAAAACAAAAATATGAGCCACCTAAACAAAAAATTATATTAGGTAGAACAAAAATTAACGCTACTTAACTCTTTTGCCTAACTAGCAAGCTGTAAAGCAAATAAACAAACACCATCCCTAACCGGAAAACATTATTAATTAATCTGTATAAAGCCCGCTTATGTTGAGTTTTATGCAGCGTACATATATGAATATGCACTGGCGCAGCGTCAGCTCTATTCAAACTGATATAATTAATACTAAAAAACTAACCAAATTAAATATGAACTTAAAATTTCTACGCAAATTATCTTGGGTTTTGGCACTCATGACAATTATCAGTACTTCGCTGTTTGCACAGCAGCGGCAAATTACTGGTAAGGTTGTTGATAAAAAGGATGGCCAGCCCGTTCCGGGTGTAACGGTGGGCATACGCGGCAAAACCAACAACGTGAGCACCAACAATAAAGGTGAATTTGCCCTCGTAGCCGATCCTTCAACCGATGCACTTGTTTTTTCTTATGTGGGCTATGTGCGCCAGGTTATTCCATTGGCCGGTAAAACCAATATTACAGTAAGTTTTGTAGAAGATGCACAAAACTTAGATGAAGATGCGGTTGTGGTTATTGGTTATGGAACCAAGAAAAAATCAGAAATTCTTGGTGCCGTAGCAACAATAAGCGGTGCAGAAATCCAGGATGTTCCAGCTCCGAATTTAGCAGGTGCACTAAGAAATAGGATTGCGGGTGTTGGCGTAAGTCAATCATCAGGTCGGCCAGGTTCGCCAATTACTTTAAATATTAGAAATTCTACTACTACCACAGCTGCAGCGGGTACCACAGATGAACCGCTTTATGTGGTAGATAATATTACGGTAACCAGAGAAGCTTTCGATAATATAGATGCCTCTATGATTGAAAATTTGACCTTCTTAAAAGATGCCTCTGCTGCAATTTATGGTGCTGCCGGTGCTAAAGGTGTTATTTTAGTTACTACAAAAAAAGGCAGAATAGGCAAACCTAGCATCACATATAATGGTTATCTGGGTGTTTCTGACGCGATTAAAGTGCCTAAAATGTTATCTGGATATGAGCATGCATTATTATTAAATGATACCTTCCGTTCTCAGGGCGCTGCTGCATCAGAATATTTTGCGCCAGAAGATTTGGAATATATCAAAACACTGGACTATAAGAGCTGGTACGACGAAGTTTGGCAGGCAGCTACCACACAAAGACATAACATTGGTATTTCTGGCGGGAGTGATAGGATTACCTTTTTTGCCGGAGGTAGTTATCAAGGTGAAAATGGAAACTATGCAGGAATGAAATTTAACAAGTATTCTTTCAGAAGTGGTGTAGTAGCAACTGTTGCTAACGGTTTAAAGGCCGATGTAAACTTTAATGTTGATTATGGCACAAAAGAATTACACCACAACGCCCAAGATAACGATGCAGCCTTTTTTGAAAGGCTTATAACGGTTCCAAGATGGGTTCCAATTAGTATTGATGGAAAATTTGTCAACTATAATGTTAACGGTGTAAATTCTGCTAACATAAATCCATTAGCCATTTCTGAATCTGGCTATTATAATAATGGTTCAAATAAATCATACCGCATTAACGCCTCATTAACTTATGAGCCAACGTTCTTGAAAGGCCTTGTCATTCGTGGTCAGGTTTCGCAATCAAGCGGATCTTCAAAAAACACACAATATGTACCGCCTTTTACACTGTACAATTTTGTAAAAAGAGGGAATAACCAAGAATTGTTCACCACTCAATTACCAACTGCTACTTCACCTACTTTTCAGCCAACCAGTGCTGCAAGTTCAACTTTCACGCCTGGTTTAACAGATAACAATAGCTATCAGTTTTTTCTAACGCTGCAATACAATAAAACCATTGCGAAACACACTTTTAGTGTTTTGGCAGGTGCCGAGCAGAGCGAAGGCAATTCACAAAATTCGACCGTTCGTTACACCAATCAGTTGATACCTGGTGTAGATCAATTTTTTGCTTACGATATCAATACTTTAGTAGCATCAAACTTAGATCAAACAGCAGTTTCAAAACGTTCTGGTTTTGCCCGTTTTAGTTATGATTTTGATAAAAGATACCTGGTTGAAGGTATTGCCCGTATTGATGCCTCATCTAACTTCGCTTTAGGTAACCGTTGGGGTGTATCACCAAATATCGGAATTGGATGGGTAGTGAGTCAGGAAAAATTCTTTAAAAACAGTAATGCACTTAGCTTTATCAATTTCTTAAAATTAAAAGCAAATGTTGGTATTACTGGCGATGATAGGGTTGGGGTTCGGTTATGGCAAGATAGATTTCAGATTGATGTAACCAACGGATATATCTATGGAACTTCAAACGGGAATAGTTTGAACCGTTCGCGTCTGGCTAATCCCGATATCACTTGGGAGAAAAAAAGAACCATTAACGTTGGTTTAGAAACTTCTATGTTTAACAATAAGCTGGATATCAGTATTGAAGCTTTCCAAAATTATGTTTATGATGGTTTCGAATTAGGCGCCAACAATCAATATCCACAATATTTTGGTACGCAGGCACCGGTATTAAACTACAGACAGCTGTATAACTGGGGGTCTGAGTTCAGCATTGGCTATAAAGCCAAACTTGCTACAGATTGGAACCTGAGTGCCAGCATGAATTTCTCTTATGGTAACTCTGTTACAGACAGGATTCTATATACTCCAGGAAACTTGATCAACAATACATTTCCCAACTTACAATTATTTGGTACCGACCCACGTAAATATAATACCAGCAATTATGGTTTAACTAACCTGGGCATGTTCAGAACCCAAGGAGAAGTAGATGCCTGGATGGCCAAATATCCTAACTACCGGATTTATGATAAAATTCCTCAACCAGGCTGGTTATATTACGAAGACACCAATGCTGACGGGGTAATATCTGATAGTGATTTAGCTCCTTTATACAACAATACCAACGCATTTTTGTCTTCTGGTATCACACTAAATTTAACCTATAAAAACTTTAGTCTGAATACGAATATCAATGCACGGTTTGGTGGTAAAATTTTCTACGACAGCAGAGCGAGAACAGCTCCATCAAGAACTAGGAATACCTTGGCAATTTGGACAGACCGTTGGACCTTAGAAAATCCAATGAATGGTAAATATCCTAGATTTGATGATCCATCATTAGGCATAAATTCAGATTTTTGGGCTGTTGATGGAACAATGATCCGCATCAACACCATGACTTTGAGCTATAAAGCGCCAACTGCTTTTGCCAACAAGCTTGGTATCGGCGGAGCCCGAATCCTACTAACAGGAAATAACCTTTGGACCATTGTAAACCCTTTACCTTACAAAGATCCTTACACTTCGAGTGCATGGGATTACCCGATGTTAAGAACAATATCTTTAGGATTAAGTGTTAACCTATAATTTTTGAGCAATGATTAATCAATTAAAAAACAATATAAAAAAGGCTGTAGCTATTTTAAGTATAGCGGCACTTTTGCCTGCCTGTGTAAATAAAGATGAGTTTTTCTTATTACCAGATACAGGCGGTATCGATCAGGCCATTTGGGATAATGAAGGTTCGGTACAGCTACACCTTAACCGCGTGTACGATGTAGCCATGTATCAGTTTCCGTTGCAGTTAACACCCGATCGTTATGGTGTACATTATGCTAGCGATGAGAACTATTTCCCTGATGGTGATGCGAATGCAAAAGCAGCACTCGGATTACAAGGTGTGCTTGGAAATAACGATGTAAGGTATACCGGTAATACTTATGGCGGTAACCCAGGTAATAATAAATATTGGGATATTGCCAGGTGTAATGATGCGATTCTGAATCTGCCTAACAGTACCATGCTTACCCCTAAAAAAAATGAGTTACTTGGACAGTATTATGCGCTAAGGGCCATCACCTACTTTGAACTGGTTAAAGTTTATGGCGGCGTTCCACTACCACTAACACCTCAGGGAGCCGATACCATTTATGATGAAGGTAGAAGACCGGCCAGAGAGTGTTTTGCCGCAATATTGAGCGATCTTAATAACGCAATAATCCTTTTAGATGGCTTTAATCCGGGTGACGCTGACGGAAGAGGCAAAATAACCAAACTGATTGCTACCTGTTTAAGGGCAAAAGTATTATTTTATTGGGCTAGTCCGCAGTTTAACCCTACCAATGACGCCAAACATCCTTATCAGGCATCGAGATGGACAGACGCTTTAAATGCCAACAAAGAAGCTTACGATATGTGTATCGCGGCAGGCAAAAAATTAATGCCAAATTATTTGGATATTTTCCGTGTAGAAGGAACAGCCAATACAGAGGCAATACTGGTTAGAACTTATTCAAATACAGTACCCAATAGAGGAAACAATACAGAAGTCCGTGTTAGACCAACATCTGAAGGTGGAAATACCGGCTTTCCAAATACCTACTTTATGCCTACAACCAAAATGTTGGATGCTTACCCAATGAAAGATGGAAAACCATTAAATACATCCACCGCTTTTCCATATGATGTAACCATGTTCTGGCAAAACAGAGATCCAAGGTTCGAAGCTACCTTCGCCACAAATGGATCAGTTTATCCTTTGAGCGGAAATGCAAGCAGAAAACAATGGACTTACAATCTTGCTGTTGGAGAAAGCAGTGGAGTTGCAGTATATGTAAAGCGTTTTTCTACGCCTACTTTAACCGCGAGTGCTTCTGTGTACAACAGTTCTGTTGGTGGCGGTAGCGGTATGGACTGGATTGAACTTAGGCTTGCAGAAGTAATGTTGAATTATGCCGATTGTTTGAATGAAACTGGAAATATAGCAGGTGCAAAGGATTTAGTTAGACAGATCCGCGTAAGAGCAGGCATAGTAGCGGGCGATGCGGATTATGGACTTGCATTGGCAGGAAGTACACCGCAATTGCGTAATTTAATCCTTAACGAAAGACAGGTTGAATTCGCTTTCGAGAACAAACGCAATTCAGATTTAAGACGGTCGCGCACCATGCACCTGTTAACTGGCAATATGTCCAAATTGGAAGTTCAGTTAGTGAACCCTCCGGTAGGAGCAGATCAAAAAGATAAAAAAGTATTAGAAGATCCAACAGTTGTTGGAGGTACAACCGCATTTAGGGAAACTTTAAACATCAACGATAAAGCAACTTACACCAAGTACTTTAAAAATGTGATTATTACCAACACGACCTACTTGCCGTACAACATACCAGAGTTTCATTACTTCTATACCTTCCACAATGATTTTGTGAGTTTTGGTAACAAAATTCTGCCAACAGTTGGATGGGCCGGTGGTACTTTTGACCCGCTTGATTAGTGTTTTAAAGTGTAAATGTTCAGTTGATCTGATTAAAAAATTAAAATAATGAAAACTAAATATATCAATAAGTTACTCATCGGGTTATGCTTGATTCTTTTCGCATCCTGCAAAAAAGAGTCGGCGAACATATTTAACATGTTCGAAGATGTAACCGTAACTTTCAACAATAGCGACCCCCGTTGTGTTACCGATTATAAGGTAATTAACGACAAAGAAGAGGTATGGATAGATTTTACCATTAACTCTGCCAAAGAAGATATGTACTCTTACATATTTGAGGTTTCTGCAGGTACAGCACAGGCAACCCGTTATACAGTTGCAATTACCGATCCTGCCCAGCGCAGAAATTTTTCGGCAATTATTAAACTGCCAAACACAACCTTTCCGGCAGCCGCACTTCGAGATGGTAAACAGAGCTACCGCATTTGCGCGCTGAACGAAAAAGGCATTTACATTGGCGATGGATACAAAAAAGTAACGGTTGATGTAAATCCAAGTTTTATGATTTACGCCAACAGGGATATTTATTTGCCAGATACTGTAGCGAAATCGCTGCCAAGCTTTTTATCACTTACCGATGCAACGGGTTATAATTACACCAGTGCATTGGCTAATGCTGCGAAGATAGATTTTGGAATTTATAGAAAAGCAGGTTCCAACTCAACAGTTCAAACACCAACTTGGGTAGTTAATTTATACTCGCCAAGCGTAGCTACCAATCCTTTAACGGTTTACGATCTGAGTGGCTTTAGCCCAAAAAGAACGACTAAATTTAGTCAGCCGGTTACCGGACAGGCCAATGCATTTCTGACCACGGCAATTTCGGGCTCATCTATAGAAACTTTGGCTAAGGCAAGAGCTATTACATTTAACGAAACTACGCAAACACTTCCGGCCAATGGTTTGGCAGCGGGTAATGCCGTGTATTTTCTAACGCCCGAGGGCAAATATGGCATGCTGTATATTAATGCAGTTACATCCGATCTCCAGAAAAGGCCTTTCATTAATGTTAGTATAAAAGTGCAGCGATAAAATGCTGTATCCGGCGGCTAGCACCGCCAAATATTTGGTTAGTCAAAAAAAGGGAGCAGCGAGTGCTCTCTTTTTTTTAGATGTAAACCAAAAACGAAATACATCCGCACAATTTCAATAAGTTTTTGTAAAAGGGGCATTTTAATGCCCCTTTTCTTTTGTAAATATTCTTTTACCAAAGCCTCAAAATAAACGTTAAAACAACGTTTTTAACGTTCAAAATGTTAAATATTCAGGTTTTAAATATTTTTTATTTAAATATTTAATTTATATATGAATTTAATACTTACCTTGTACTTAGTATTTAATACTGCATTTTGGAGTAAAGTATAGCTGATTATCTTGGATAATATGATACAATAACTAGCCAATATAATAGCAAAAAACAGCTTAATCTCCATGCAATTTTGAATTATAATATACATTCTAACCACAAAATATAAATACTGAGATCTAAACAACATGAGCCAAATCATCAAATTCTATTTTCTAGGTTTTTTACTGAGAGATAAAATCTGATGCTTTTTTTTGCCTGTTTGTTCAAATCAAAAATAATAAGAAAAGCAAAACTACTTTCTCCATCTCAGATTAACGCACTCCAAAAAAACAAGCAATTATTAAACGACTGTAACATAAGTACCAGCTGAGAAGCCCGTGCAAAAAAATCTAGTAGTAGAATTAAAAACTAACCAAATAATAAGATGAACTTAAATTTTTTAAGCAAAATTTCTTTGTCCTTGCTTATGATGTTATTTGCAAGTACAATGCTCTTTGCCCAAGATCGAAAGATTACCGGTAAAGTGGTAGATCAGGCAGATGGGAAGGGCATACCTGGGGTAAATGTGAGTTTAAAAGGCATCCCAAGCAATGTAAGTACCAATGCCGACGGTGTGTACACCATACAGGTAAAATCAAACACCGATGTGCTGGTTTTCTCTTACATTGGCTACACCAGGCAAACCATTCCGGTAGGTACCCAAACTTCCATTAATGTAAAACTGGTTTCTGATAACCAAAATTTAGATGATGTGGTAGTAGTAGGTTACGGTACCCAGAAAAAAGTTACCTTAACAGGTGCAGTTTCAACGGTTAACATGAAAACCATCGAAGATGTGCCAGCACTGTCACTCAGTGCAGCTTTGCGCGGTACGGCCCCAGGCCTAACGGTTTCTGGCGGTACACAGCGCCCAGGCCAAGGCACAACCATTACGGTGCGTAACCCTGTGGTATACTCTAAAGATAGTCAGCAAGGTACAAACCCCATATTTGTAATTGATGACGTGATCAGAACACAGGCCGATTTCGACCTTTTAGATCAGAACATGGTAGAAAGCGTTTCCATATTAAAAGATGCAGAAGCTGCTATTTACGGGGTTTCGGGTGCCAATGGTGTGGTAATTGTAAGAACCAAAAGAGGAAAAACCGGTGCACCGCGCATCAATTTCAGCAGTTCAGTAGGTTTTTCTGATGCAACGAAACTACCCAACATGATGTCGGGACTTGAACTGGGCAATTTTGTAAACGATTACTTAAACGCACAGGTTTACCAGCAAACCAGCGCAGGTGTGCTTACCAACAAAATGGTAAACGCCAATGGTTATATCGAAACTGCAGGTGTTCCGGAGCTTACCAGAACCATAACACAGTGGAATACACCCGACGAGCTTGATTATTATGCCCAGAACAACCACAATTGGCTAAAAGAAGCATTTCAAACCTCTAACCTTTATCGCCAATCGTTAAACATCAGTGGCGGTACAGATAAGGTTACTTACTTTGTGGGTGGCGATTATGTTACCCAAAACTCCAATTTTAAAGGGGTTAATTCAAGCAAATATGGTTTAAGGGCCAGTATCGATGCTAAATTATCAAAGAGGTTAACGGTTTCAGCTTCAGTAAGTGCCGATGTATCTTCCTCACGCAGTTATTACTACAAACTGAACAGTACTTCAGAAAGTTTGGACAACGATGTGGCTACCTTGCAAAATGTTAATCCTTGGTCGGAATACTTTATCAACGGAAATCCGGTAATATTAGGTGCGAGCAATACAGGAGGTTTAGAGAACATCAACTTTTTCCTGATCCAGAATTCAGACAACTTTACCAGTTCAAAATCTTATGTAATGAATATGCTGGGTAAAGTTACTTACGAAATACCCGGTGTGAAAGGCTTAACCGCTACGGCAACACTAAATAAAAACATCAACAGTTCTAACGGTAAACAGTACGGTACAACATTTAACTATTACAAATATTCTGGTTTAGGCGCTAACAATCATATTCCGGGCGGCACGCTTCAAGGTGTTTTCCCAATTAAAAATGGAGATAGAATTAGGCTTAACCCAGTTTTCGGCGATAATTATCAACTTAATGCAGGCTTAAACTACAACAGGTCGTTCGGTAAACACAACATATCAGCATTAGCCCTTTTCGAGCAGCGCGAGCTTTCCTCTGAAGGGGTTGCCGCTCAGGCCGAAGGCATTGTAAGCGGTGGTTTACCATACCAAAATTTCACGGTGGGTACGCAGACTTCCAATCAATCAGGTCAGGTAAGTGAAACAGGTTTTCAATCAATTATTACCCGCTTAAATTACGATTACGACAACAAATACCTGTTGCAACTGGTATACCGTAGAGATGGTAGTTCGAGGTTTGCGCCAGGGCATAACTGGGGTGGCTTTCCGGCAGCTTCGGCTGGATGGGTAGTATCTCAGGAAAAGTTCTTTAAAGATAATTTCAAATTCATTGATCTGTTTAAATTAAGGGCTTCTGTAGGTTTAACAGGTACCGATGCTACCAAAGCTTACCAATACCTGGCTTCGTACAATTTAGGTACAGGAAGCAGCGGCGGAGCAGTTTTTAATGAAATTGATAGAAGTATCGCCATTAAAACCAATATTGCCATTCCAAATGAGTTTGTGGTTTGGGACAAATATCTAAAAACCAATTATGGCTTTGATTTAGGTTTACTTAAAAACAAGCTGACCATTTCTGGAGAGTATTTCTGGACCCATGGCTACAATTTATTATCTACCTTAACTTCATCGGTACCTGCTACCATTGGCGCAGCTGTACCAACCGAAAATTTTGCCAAGGCCAATATGTTCGGATACGAATTTAGCGTATCATACCGCGATCAGGTAGGTAAGTTATCGTATGGCTTTACACCTTTTTACACCTGGAGCGACAATAAAAACATCAAGTATGATGTATCGGCAGCCCAGCTGGGCACTATTGATGATAACACCGGTTACTCTAGCGATAGAGGCGTTATCGGTTATAAATCGTTGGGTATTATCCGTAACCAGGCAGAGGCTGATGCCATTATCGCACAGCGGATTAACGGATCGGCAGTACAGAACGATCCTAAAAAAGTTAAAATATTAAACGATATCCTGCAACCAGGTATGATCAATTATGAAGATGTAAACGGCGACGGTGTTATCGATACAAAAGATAGACAGTTTGTTACATCACGTCAGAACAACCACAACAACTTAGGTTTAAACTTTAATCTGGGCTATAGTGGCCTAAGCTTAAATGTGGTTATGGGCTTATCGTGGGGAGGAAAAACAAGTATCGGTGGCTTAAAACCTAGCGGAACCAATCCTTCCGTGTACGGCAACAGGGCTTCTTATTGGGCCGATCACTGGACACCAACGAACCAGGGTGCAGCATATCCAAACCCATATTTTTCAAGCGTTTACGAAACAACCGATTTCTGGTTGGTATCGGCCACGCAGCTTAGTATTACCAATGCTAACCTAGCTTACACCATACCAACAAGGTTTACAGAAAAAATCGGTATTGCAAGCATAAGGCTATTTGCACAGGCCACAAATCCTGTTCAGTTTATTAACCCATTCCCAGGTAAATACAGGGATTTTGCCAGTCCAGTTGGAACTTATCCAACCCTTAAAACATATTCTTTCGGTTTAAATGTTGGACTTTAATCATTAATGATCATGAAAAAGATATATATCCTTATAGTAGCAGCCTGTTCAGCATCGCTGATGTTCAGCAGCTGTAAAAAAGTGCTAGAGAAACAAGATTTAGGCAGTTTTACCGCAGATCAGGTTTACAACGATTCTACCACAACCAAATTAAGTATCGATTATATTTACAGCCAGAACCAACCTTCGTGGTTTGGCAACGTTGGTGGTTTAAGCGCATCGGTAAGTTCGCTTTCTGATGAGCAATATGGCGATAATGTTTTTGTAAAGGGAACGGCTACCATCGAATCAGTTACCGATTTAGGCAACATCAACACAGCAGGTAACTATGTTAAAATCAGAACCATAAACATGTTCATCAGAGATGTAAATGCAGGTACTTTAGATCCGGCTGTGAAGAAAAGATTTATTGCGCAGGCCTATTTTTGGAGGGCTTTTAGGTATTTCGAATTGGTTAAACTATATGGGGGAGTTCCTGTGGTTTTAATACCATTGGATGCTGTAGGCGAAGAAGCTAAAAAAGCAGCACTTTTGCCCCGCAGTAGTACTTCCGAAACGTTTGCTCAAATAGCTAGGGACCTTGATTCGTGCATCAAATATATTCCGGCAAAGTGGCCAAAAAATGATGACTACGGCCGCATCACAAAAGGTGCAGCACAGGCTTTTAAAGGTCGCGTACTGTTAACTTTTGCTTCGCCCGAATTTAATCCGGGAAATCTGGCATCAAGATGGCAGGATGCTTATGCTGCGAATACACAGGCAATAGCCACACTATCTACCAATGGATTTGGTCTTTATTCGAAATTTGACGCCAGCATGTGGACCACCGAAGGTAGTGCAGGCGGAAGTACACCACGTAACCCTGAAGCTGTTTTTGCAACACTTTACAACACCGGAACAACTGATATTGGCCAGAACAACAATTCATACCCGAATTCAACAGTTCCAAAATATATCGGCAGTACTGGAGGTTCTAATCTACCAACGTGGGATATGGCTTTAGCTTTCCCGATGAAAGATGGCAAAGATATTGGCGCATCTACGAAATATGTGTACGATTTGGCCAAGTTTTATAAAGACCGCGATCCTAGATTTGACCAAACTATAGCATACAATGGCTGTAACTGGCCGTTGGCTGGCAATTCTAACTACCGCTTGTGGACCTATTATTATACCAACGATAAAAATGTACTGGCCACTACAGAGCCATCGGGTGCTACATCATCAGGTTTGTACCTGAGAAAGGGGATTGATCCATCATTAACACTGGCTACATTTCAAAATGCCGGAACAGACTGGATAGAAATTAGGTATGCAGAAGTAATGCTGAACCTGGCCGAGTGTGCCGCAGAAACAGGCCAAAGCCAAGAAGCCTACACCAATTTAGTGAACATTAGAAAAAGGGCAGGCATAGAAGCCGGGGCTGATGGACTTTACGGACTAACAGCAGGTTTAAGTGGAACCAATCTGGTTACTGCCATAATGAAAGAAAGGCAGATTGAACTGGCATTTGAAGGTAAACGTTTCTGGGATTTAAGAAGAAGGAAATTATTGGAAAGTACCCTAAATGGAAAAAGAAGATTGGGAGTAACCGTAGTACTTAAAAATACCGGCACCAAAACAGATTACATTACAGGTACCAGAGATGCTTCGGCCAATACCAACCTGGATGCACTATACACAGCCAGCTTTACAGTAACCACAAAACAGCTTGATACCTACAATATTGCTTATCAACCGGGCGTATACTTTTTTGGTATTCCTACCGTATCGCTGAACAACAACATTAACCTGCAGCAAAACAATACATGGGGCGGTGCTTTCGACCCATTGAAGTAAAGGCAGATCTCTTTTGGGGCGGCTTGCTCTCCGCCCCAGTTTTTTTATGATTGGTTTGAAAAAGGGAACATTAAATTGTTTCCTTTTTTTTTATTTAAGAATGTTACATTTATATATGAATTTTATATGTATCTTGTAACAGGGTTGAGAGAATGAATTTAATTTGTTACAGGTAATTTTGCCAAATGATAATATGGTATAATACCTAGCCAAAATTATACAGGAAACACCCCGAATTTGCATGCAAATTTGAAAGATAATATACTTTCTAACCAAATTAATCACTAGGGATAAACAAAGAAATAAATGAACTTTTTTGATTGAATCTTTTAACTATTCACACTAATCAAAAATATTTTCGTAATTTCTTTTGCTTCCCAAACGAGCGAAACACAAATGAAAAAGAACTTTTTAAATCTGTTGTTCTCAACGGCATTAATCCTCTCGGCAAATTATACGTTTGCGCAATATCCAAACATTCCGGCTGATATTAAAAAATCATCTGATTCGATGATGAAAGAAGCCTATCACCAATCTGATATTGCTTGGGAAAAAGCAAAGCCCATCATGGCCAGAGAAGCAGCGCAGGGCAAACCTTATATTCCTTGGGCGGGCAGACCGACAGATTTACCGCAATCAGAACTTTTGGCATTCCCAGGAGCAGAAGGTGGTGGCGCGCATAGTTTTGGTGGCCATGGCGGAAGGGTTATTGTGGTAAAAAATTTAAACGATAGCGGTCCCGGTTCTTTGCGCGATGCCTGCGAGCAAGGTGGTGCAAGGATTGTTGTTTTCAACGTGGCCGGTATTATCAGGTTAAAAACACCATTGATCATTCGCGCACCATATATTACCATTGCTGGTCAAACCGCACCAGGCGATGGTGTTTGTGTGGCCGGCGAATCGGTTTGGTTAAATACACACGATGTGATTGTACGTTTTATGCGCTTTAGAAGAGGTGAAACCTTTGTGGGCCGTCGCGATGATGCCATAGGCGGCAACCCGGTGGGCAACATCATGATCGACCACGTTTCGGCCAGCTGGGGTTTAGACGAGAACATGTCGATGTACCGCCACATGTATAACGATAGTACTGGTAAAACCGAAGAAAAATTGGGTACGGTAAATATCACCATTCAAAACTCCATCTTCTCCGAAGCATTAGATTATTGGAACCATGCTTTTGGTAGCACTTTAGGCGGCGAAAACTGTGCCTTTGTTCGTAACCTTTGGGCCGATAACGGTGCGCGTAACCCTTCAATCGGCTGGAACGGTATTTTCAACTTCGCCAATAATGTGGTATTTAACTGGAACAACCGCTCTACAGATGGCGGCGATTATACTGCTCAATACAATATCATCAATAACTTTTATAAACCCGGACCGGTTACCGAGCTTGGCGATCCGATCAGTTACCGCATCTTAAAACCAGAGTCGGGCCGTAGTAAATTACCTTATGTGGTGTTTGGCAGGGCTTATGTGGCTGGCAATATTATCGATGGCAATGAAAAAATCACCAAAGATAACTGGAGCGGGGGCGTACAGATGGAAGACAAGAAAGGAAATTTGATGTCGTTTGAAACTGCGAGCAAATATTTCCCTGCCATGCGGGCTAAAAGTCCTTTCCCTATGCCTAAAATTACCATTATCCCAACCTTAAAGGCTAAAGATTACGTGCTGGCCAATGCGGGCGCCACTTTGCCTAAAAGAGATCCGGTTGATACACGTGTAGTGAAGCAGGTTGCAACAGGAAAAATCGAAGTACATCCAGATGCCAAGCCATCTGCTTTTCAGTTTGAGCACCGCCGTTTAGCTAAAGATTCTTATAAACAAGGTATTATAACCGAAATTTCGCAGGTTGGTGGCTATCCTGAATACATAGGCACGCCTTACAAAGATTCGGACGATGATGGCATGCCTGATACTTACGAAATCAAAAATGGTTTAAATCCGAAAGATGCTTCCGATGCGGTAAAAATTACCAAAAGCGGTTATTCAAACATCGAGGTATATTTAAACAGTGTAGTTCCAGTTTCAATCGTTAAACCAAACTAACATGCGTACCTGGAACTCAATTTTTAGCCTAATTGCGATTTGTGGATTAGGAAATGTGGCTTTTGCCCAGTATCCAGTTATTCCAGAGGCCATGGAAAAAAAGGCCGATTCTTTGTTAAAAAGCATTGAGGAAAAGTCGGAACTGCAGTTTTTAAAGGTAAAACCCATAGTAGATGAAGAAGCCAAACATGGCAAGCCCTATATTCCATGGGCAGCAAAACCGGGTGATTTGCCACAGGCTAAATTAGCGGCCTTTCCAGGTGCGGAAGGTGGTGGAGCTTATTCATTTGGTGGCCGTGGAGGCAAAGTTTTCGTGGTAACCAATCTTAACGATTCAGGCACGGGAAGTTTACGCGAAGCCTGCGAACAAGGAGGGGCCCGTATCATTGTTTTTAATGTTGCTGGGATTATCAGATTAAAAACACCATTAATTATCCGTGCACCTTATATTACAATTGCAGGTCAAAGTGCACCTGGCGACGGAATCTGTGTTGCTGGCGAATCAGTATGGATCAATACACACGATGTGGTAATCCGCTACATGCGTTTCCGCCGTGGCCAAACCGATGTTACCCGCAGGGATGATGCCATTGGCGGTAATCCGGTAGGCAACATCATTATTGATCACGTTTCAGCAAGTTGGGGATTAGATGAAAACATGTCTATTTACCGCCATGTATACGATAAAAAAGATGGTTCTAAACCCGAAAAACTGCCAACAGTTAATGTAACCATTCAAAATTCGATATTTTCTGAAGCTTTGGATACTTATAACCATGCCTTTGGCAGTACCATTGGTGGCTTAAACTCTACGTTTATGCGCAACCTGTGGGCATCGAACATTAGCCGCAATCCTTCAGTAGGCATGTATGGCGATTTTGGTTTCGCCAATAATGTAATTTTCAACTGGTGGAACCGCAGTGCAGATGGCGGCGACAATGCATCATTTTACAGTTTCGTAAACAATTATTACAAACCGGGGCCCATTACACCTGCCGGAGAGCCAATTTCTTACCGTATCTTGAAGCCAGAATCAGGCAGGGATAAAAAATTTGCCAACGAATTTGGTAAAGCCTATATAACCGGAAATATTATTGAAGGGAATGAAAAAGTAACCAAAAATAACTGGGATGGCGGTGTTCAGCCAGAAAGCAAAAGAGATAAACAAAAATTATTAGATTCAATTCGCGTAGATAAACCTTTGCCTATGGCTAAAATCTCCATCATTGATACCAAAAAAGCATACGATTATGTTTTAGCCAATGCCGGAGCCAGTTTACCGCTGCGTGATGCTGTTGACCAACGAATTGTAAAACAGGTGGCTACAGGTAAAATTGAACATGTTGAAGATGGAAAGCTGCCCGCAAAACAGAGTTATGTGAAACGCCGTTTACCAGCCGATTCGTATAAACAGGGCATTATTTCCGACATTGCTCAAGTGGGCGGATACCCTGAATACAATGGGAAACCTTATATAGATAGCGATAACGACGGCATTCCTGATGCATGGGAAAACAAGCACGGCTTAAACCCTAAAGATGCAAAAGATGCGGCCAGAATTACAAAATCGGGATATGCTAATATTGAAGTATTTTTGAATAGCCTGGTTGATGTGAATAAAGTAAGGCCTGGGAAAGGTTAAAGATCAACTCTACCCTCCATCAACGGCCCGTCATCTCGACTGAAGCGCAGCGAAATGGAGAGATCTATCAAGAAAGATAGATTTCTCGACTGCGTTGCACTCCGCTCGAAATGACGGTAACGAGAGCGTAGTTATTAAAGCCTCTGCAAGACAAAAACAAACATTAATGCCAAAAACTAACCACATATTAAAAACCGCACAACTAAAAGCCTTACCGATTTTGGTCATTGTACTTTTGGTTGCGAATATATCCACTGCACAGAAAACAAAACCAGTAGAGCCACCAAAACCAATTTTTAAGGGCAAGGATGGTAAAATGGCTTATACTTCTGATGCGGAGGGAAACAGGATTCCTGATTTTTCGTACGCGGGCTACATGGCGGGCGAAAAACCGATCCCCAATGCTGAGGTTAAAGTATTCGTGCCGCTTTCAAAAGGTGATGCTACTTTAAGGATACAATCGGCCATTAACTATGTAGCCAAATTGCCCCTTGGCAAAGATGGTTTGCGGGGTACCGTTTTACTAGAAAAAGGCACTTATGAAGTTGCAGGAACCTTAAAAATATCAGCTTCAGGTATTGTACTGCGTGGTAGTGGCATGGGCGAAAATGGCACCAGGATTTTTGCAACCGGTTTAGACCGCATTGGGGTAATCAGAATTTTAGGTAAAAAGAACCGGGTAGATGAACAGCCCGTTTCCATAACAGATACATATGTACCTGTTAATGCCAATAAGCTTACCTTGGCTAACATTACCGGCTTTAAAGTTGGCGATCAGATCAATATCAACAGGCCATCTACCAAAGAGTGGATAGAAACCCTTAAAACAGTAGAATTTGGTGGTGGCGAAAGTGCCCTTGGCTGGAAACCCGGCACCAGAGACCTCCATTGGGATAGAAAAATAACTGCCATAAACGGAAACACGATTACTTTCGATGCACCGCTTACAACAGCGCTAGATTCGAAATTTGGTTCGGCAACCGTTACCAAATATAAATGGGATGGAAGAATTACACAATCTGGTGTCGAAAACCTAAAAATTGAATCCGATTACCACAAAGAAAACAATAAAGATGAATACCACCGTTGGACGGCCATCTGTTTAGAAAACGTAGCAGATGCTTGGGTACGTCAGGTTGTTTTTGAACATTTTGCAGGTTCTGCCGTTAATGTTTTGGAAACAGCCAAAAGAATTACTGTAGAAGATTGTAAGTCGCTTGCTCCTATTTCGGAAATTGGTGGCGAAAGACGTTTTACTTTTTTAACCACCGGACAGCAAACCCTTTTCCAAAGATTGTATTCCGAATATGGCTACCATGATTTTGCTGTAGGTTTTTGTGCTGTAGGCCCAAATGTTTTTGTTCAATGCCAATCTTACCTTCCATTTAGCTTTAGCGGTACAATTGATAGCTGGGCATCGGGCGTTCTGTTCGATATCGTAAATATTGATGGGCAAGCTTTAAGTTATTTAAACCGCGGACAGGATGGACAGGGAGCAGGCTGGAGTGCTGCCAACAGTGTTTT
The DNA here is from genome assembly GCF_051857575.1 of Pedobacter sp. GSP4. Classification (NCBI taxonomy): domain Bacteria; kingdom Pseudomonadati; phylum Bacteroidota; class Sphingobacteriia; order Sphingobacteriales; family Sphingobacteriaceae; genus Pedobacter; species Pedobacter sp. GSP4. The sequence goes on from NZ_JBPZIR010000002.1 coordinate 349,078, forward strand.
TTGGCAATGCAGTGCAGCTAGGGTAGATAATTATCAGCCGCCAACTGCACAAAACTGGGCTTTTGGTACTTGGGCGCAATTTTCGGGCAATGGCTATTGGGACATGTCGAACGAGCAGATCCAACCCCGGAGCTTATATTATGCGCAGTTAAAAGATAGGATTGGCAATGATGCTGAAGCCAGAAATTTTGTGCTTCCCGTCGAAACAGAAGCATCAAGCAGCCCTCCGGTTGATGTTGCTCTGAAATTAACCAAACTGGCCTACAAACCCGCTTTAACAGTTTCCGAATATATCGATTCGGCATTATACCGGAATAAAATACCTACCGATGCAGGCCAGGCAAAGAGCATAGATAAAATTGGTTTGGATAATGCCAAGCAGCCACTTCTTGCTGCTGCAATGCAGATCAAAAACGGCTGGCTAACCCGGGGCAATGAAATGGTTACAGGCAACCGCCAGGACGTACCTTGGTGGAATGGCAGTGCCCGTCCTTATGGATTAAAAAACACCAAATTCCATATTACCCGTTTTGTACCTGGCCGAGCAGGCAATGGTTTAACTGATGATCTGGACGAAATTACCGACTCCATGAAAAATGGTACTGTTAAAATTCTCGACCACAATTATGGCCTTTGGTATGATAGGAGGAGAGACGACCACGAACGCATCCGCCGTATGGATGGAGAAGTTTGGGCGCCTTTTTACGAACTGCCTTTTGCCCGGAGCGGTCAGGATAAAGCCTGGGATGGTCTGAGCAAATACGACATTACCAAATACAACCTTTGGTACTGGGACAGGCTAAAGCAATTTGCCAACCTCGCCGATCAAAAAGGCCTTGTACTGATCCACGAAAATTATTTTCAGCACAACATTATCGAAGCGGGCGCACACTATGCCGATTTCCCATGGCGTACGGCCAACAACATCAACAACACCGGCTTTCCAGAACCTGTTCCTTATGCTGGCGACAAACGTATTTTTATGGCAGAGCAGTTTTACGATATTAGCAACGAACACCGCAAAGCCATCCACAAAGCTTACATCAGAAAATGCCTCGAAAACTTTGATGGCAATACAGGTGTAATCCAATTAATCGGTGCCGAATTTACCGGGCCGCTGCATTTTGTTCAATTCTGGATCGATACCATTAAAGAATGGGAAAAAGAAACCGGTAAGCACCCCATTATTGGTCTAAGTGTTACCAAAGATGTTCAGGATGCCATTTTAGCTGATCCCAAACGTGCAGGAATTGTCGATGTAATCGATATCAGGTACTGGCATTACCAAGCAGATGGAACGGCTTATGCACCACAGGGCGGGTTAAGTTTGGCCCCAAGGCAGCATGCCCGTTTGTTAAAGCCCAAGAAAACATCTTTCGAAGAAGTTTACCATGCAGTTTCAGAGTACAAAAACAAGTTTCCCGAAAAAGCGGTAATCTACTCAGGCGATAGTTACGATAGTTTTGGCTGGGCCATTCTCATGGCCGGAGGCTCGCTATCCAACGTTCAATATCTCGATAAAGCTGTGCTTAATGCAGTTTCGGGCATGAAAACATTTGTTCCAGCAGGAAATAATAAAAAACTGTACGGCCTTGAAAATAAGGGTAAAGCTTATCTTTTATACAATGCATCAACTGAACCTGCAAGCTTAGATTTAAGCCAAAGCTCCGGAAAATTCAATGTAAAAATATGGAGCACCAAAACCGGAAAAATACTTAAAGAAGAGAAAATAAATGGAGGTGCTGTTGTTAAAATCAATAAAACTGCATCGGCAGATGAAGTAATCCTCATCAATAAAATTTAGACTATGACGCTTAAAACCAACATATATCTACTATCAATCATGTGCCTATTTGCACTAGGCTGTAAAAAGAAACCTAAGTTCGGCGATAAAAGCTTGTTGGTTTCCGAAAACGGACGCTATTTAACCACGGGAGATGGCAAACCTTTCTTTTGGCTGGCAGATACCGGCTGGCTATTGTTTGGCAGGTTAAACCGCGAAGAAGCCAACACCTATCTGGAAGATAGAAAACAGAAAGGTTTTAATGTAATACAGGTTATGGTACTGCACGATGTACCCTCGCGCAATGTGTACCTGGATTCTTCAGTAGTACATGCCGATGTATCCAAACCCGCTATTACCCCAGGCAGCAATTACAAAGATTCTGTAGCTTACGATTATTGGGACCATGTAGATTATATTGTAGACAAAGCGGCCGAAAAGGGTCTTTACATGGCTTTAGTACCGGTTTGGGGAACGAACGTGAAAACTGGAAAGGTTAAAGAAGCACAGGCAAAAGTTTATGCTGAATTTTTGGCAAAAAGATACCGCGATAAATGGAACATTATCTGGCTAAACGGTGGAGATATTAAAGGAAGCGATGGCCTAAAAGTTTGGAATGCCATTGGCCAAACGTTAAGGGCTAATGATCCAAATCATTTAATTACTTTCCACCCAAGGGGCAGAACGGCTTCATCGCAATGGTTCCACAATGCCAATTGGTCTGATTTCGATATGGTTCAATCGGGCCACCGGCGTTACGACCAGGACACATCCAAGAATGAGAAATTACATTATGGCGAAGACAACTGGAAATACATCGAAGCCGATTATAAGCTCAAACCTATAAAACCAACCATCGATGGAGAACCATCTTACGAAGATATTCCGCAAGGTTTGCACGATACCACACAACCACGCTGGACCGATGCCGACGTAAGAAGATATGGATATTGGTCGGTTTTTGCTGGAGCATTTGGCTATACCTATGGCCATAATTCGGTAATGCAGATGTATAAATTTACCGATAAAAAGCCTGCCTATGGTCCTAAAGATCAATGGATAACAGCCATTAATGCTCCCGGAGCAAAACAGATGCAGTATTTAAAGGATTTAATGCTCTCGCGTACCTATTTCGACCGTGTGCCCGATCAAACTTTAGTTGCAGGAAAAAATGGCGAGAAATACGACCGTGTTCTGGCTACCCGTGGCGAAGAATATGCCATGTTTTATACCTACACAGGCAGAAATTTTAGCGTACAGTTAGGCAAAATAGATGGCGATGAAGTAAAGGCTTCGTGGTTTGACCCCAGAAACGGAAAAATTACGCCTATTGGTGAATTTGAAAATAAAGGAATAAAAGAGTTTAACCCTCCAGGAGAGCCTGCAAATGGTAATGATTGGGTTTTAGTATTGGATGAACTATAGATAATCGTCATTTCGACTGGAGTGAAACGGAATGTAGAAATCTATAGAATTGATCAATAGATTTCTCCACTACGGTCGAAATGACGATCAATTAAAAAATAAAAAAAGTGTTTAAAAACAACATCATATCATCACTTCGTTTAGCCATTATTGGCCTGTTTTTGTGTGGATTAGCCTCCTGCTCAAAACAAGGCTACTTATTCACCTCATTCCACGAGCCTGCTACTGATGGTTTAAGATTGCTATACAGCTATGATGCCTACCATTGGACGGATTTAAACCAAACCTTTCTAAAGCCTGCCATTGGCACGCAGAAAGTATTGCGAGATCCATCAATTGTTCAAGGCCCCGATGGCACTTTCCATCTGGTTTGGACATGCAGCTGGAAAGGAGATAAAGGGTTTGGTTATGCAAGCTCCAAAGATCTGATTAACTGGACCGAACAGAAATTTCTGCCCGTAATGGAAAGTGAGCCAAAAACGGTAAATGTTTGGGCACCCGAAATTTTTTACAATGATGAAAAAAAAGAGTTTGTAATTATTTGGGCATCAACCATTCCTTTCCGTTTTGCAAAAGGCATTGAAGATGAAGACAATAACCACCGCATGTACAGCATTACCACAAAGGATTTTGTAAGCTTTTCCAAACCGGAACTGTTTTTGGATCCAGGTTTTAGTGTTATCGATGCCGTAATTGTAAAGCGGGCCAGCAAAGATTATGTATTGGTTTTGAAAGATAATACGCGCCCCAACAGAAATTTAAAAGTGGCTTTTTCAAAAAATGCCTTAGGCCCTTACGAAAAGGTTTCGGAAACATTTAGTCCGAAATTAACCGAAGGTCCCACTGTTGTAAAAACAGGCAATAACTGGTTAATCTATTTTGATGCTTACGGCCAAAAGATTTACTCAGCTTATAAAACTGCTGATTTTAAATCTTTTAAAGATGTTACTTCGGAAGTTTCCATACCTGAAGGACACAAACATGGAACGATTATAAAAGTGAAAAAGAAAGTGATTGAGGATTTATTGAATAATAGATAATCTCTGAAATGGCCGTCATGCTGAATTCATTTCAGCATCTCCAGCCACTAATATAGATGCTGAAACAAGTTCAGCATGACGATAAATTTTAAAATAATAAATGAAAATATTTAACATAATTAGTTTAGCCCTACCATTTACACTAGCCGTATCCAGCGCGCTGGCGCAAGATACCGTGCGCTACACTGGTAAAACGCTGGTTAATGCCGATTATCACCACGGGCAGCTAGCACCAGTGGTTGGTGTGCACAATATCCAAACCTTTAGGGCAAACAGAGAACATCCCGAACTGGCCGAAAATTTTGGCTGGACTTACAACCATGCGCCCATGCTGGCTTATTGGAACAACAAATTTTATGTAGAATATTTAAGTGATAAGGTTGGAGAAAGCATTCCGCCGGGGCAAACCTTATTGCAATCATCAAAAGATGGGTATACCTGGACTAAACCCGATGTGGTTTTTCCGGTTTACCGTATTCCCGATGGAACTACCAAAGCGGGTAGAACCGATGTTGCCAAAGATTTGGATGCCGTAATGCACCAAAGAATGGGCTTTTATGTTTCTACCAAGAATGTTTTCCTGGTGCTGGGTTTTTACGCCATTAGTTTCGATGCCAAAGACGATCCGAACGATGGACATGGAATTGGCCGCGCGGTTAGGGAAATTCAGGCCGATGGTAAATATGGTCCAATTTATTTTATCCACTACAATCCAGGTTATTCAGAAAAAAACACGAAGTATCCTTATTATACCAAAAGCAAAAGCAAAGCTTTTATTGAAGCCTGTAACGAGTTGTTGGCTAATAAATTAATGACCCAACAATGGAATGAAGAGGCTGATAGCAAAGACCCATTAATTACGCTTCAAAAACAGTATAAAGCCTTTAGCTATTATCATTTACCTGATGGACGAGTGGTTGGCCTGTGGAAGAATGCCTTAACTGCCATTAGTAACGATAACGGTAAAAGTTGGCCCGAAAATGCATCGCGTGCGCCCGGTTTTGTAAACAGTAATGCCAAAATCTGGGGTCAAAAAACTGCCGATGGGAACTATGCAACTGTTTATAACCCTTCAGAGTACAGGTGGCCTTTGGCTATATCTACCAGTAAAAATGGTTTAGATTACACCGATCTATCTTTGGTTAACGGCGAAATCACGCCTATGCGTTATGGCGGCAACTATAAATCGTATGGTCCGCAGTACGTACGCGGTATTGAAGAAGGAAATGGAAAACCGGCTGATGGCAAACTGTGGGTTACTTACAGCATGAATAAAGAAGATATTTGGGTATCGGCCATTCCTGTACCAGTTGCAACCAAGGTTGATAAACACATTAATGATGATTTTGGTAAAATGCCAGCCGATAAGGCATTAGCCTTTTGGAATATTTACAGCCCGCTTTGGGCACCCGTTAAAATAGAAGGTGGGGCCTTGATATTAAAAGATAAAGATCCTTTCGATTATGCCAAAGCCGAACGTTTATTCCCAGCAACAAGAAAAATAATCACCTCATTTTCTGTTACGCCAAAGCAAAGCGATTTCGGTCTGCTGGAAATTGAATTGCAAGATAACAAAGGAATGGCTACAGTACGGCTAACCTTCGATACTGCTGGCACGTTGAGCGCTAAAGCCGGGGCACGCTATAAAAATTTCATGAAGTACGAATCAGGTAAAACCTACGATATTAAACTGAAATTAGATGCTTTTACCCGCTTTTACACCATTACCGTTAACGGAAAAGAGGTTTTAACCAGTTTGGCTTTCCAACCTGTTGCCGAGGTTTCGCGTATTGTTTTCCGAACAGGTGATGTACGCCGCTTTCCTGATGTAGATACCCCTGCAGATCAGACCTACGATTTAAAGAATGCTGGTGAATCTGAGCCAAAGGAAGCTGTTTATTCAATCAAATACTTAAAAACGGAGGAATTTTGAGAAAGTTGACAGTTTACAGTTCTGAGTTTGCAGTTTTTCGCTCATTGCGTTTCTTTGGATTCGTCATTCCGACCGTAGCGGAGGAATCTTTTAAGCAAACTATTAAGATTTCTCGGCCACGTTGCACTTCGCTCGAAATGACGATAATCATTGCGCTTTTATCTTTTTTTTCGCTTACCGCCAACGCCAAAATCCTGTTGCCGCAAATTTTATCCAGCAATATGGTGCTGCAACGCGATAAACCCATCAACATTTGGGGTTTTGCTGCTGAAGGCGAAAAAATTGAAGTAAGCTTTGCCGGTCAGAAAAAGCAGACAGTAACTGATAAAAATGGAAATTGGGCGGTTGCGCTTAATCCTTTAAAAACATCGGCCATGCCACAAACCATGACTATTTCTGGTTCTAATAAAATCGAATTGACCAATATTTTGGTAGGAGAGGTTTGGTTATGCTCAGGTCAATCCAATATGGAATATGCCATGCGCAAGCTTGCTAAAATTCCGAAGCCTAAAAATGACAAACTGGGCTTTCCGGCCGATGAAGTAGCAAAAGCCAATAACAGCCAGATCAGGATTTTTCTCGTTAACCGTAAAACCTTGGGCAAACCGGATTCAGTGCATAAAAGCTGGAGTGTGGCACAAGATTCGGCCTTAAAGGCTTTTTCAGCTGTAGGTTATTTCTTTGCCAAAGAATTACAGCAAAAACTGGGTGTTCCGGTAGGGGTAATTTCTTCGGCAGTACCCGGCAGTGCTATTGAACCTTGGATTAGCCAAGAGGCATTTGCTACAGAGCGCTATTTCAAAAACGAAAAGGTAGGCAACGATCCAGGCAAATTTTATATCCCGATGATTGAGCCGCTTACCAAATTTAAGATCAATGGCTTTTTATGGTATCAGGGTGAAACCAATTGCTTTTTGAACGAAAACATCAGCTATGCTTATAAGATGAAAACGATGATTAACCTTTGGCGCAAAGCCTGGGGTGAAAACAATTTGCCTTTTTATTATGTGCAGATTGCGCCTTTCGATTATAGTAAGCAAAAAAGTGATAAAGTAGTATTAACCGCTGATACAGAGCCTGCTTTTTGGGAAGCACAGGAACAGATTTTACGCTTGCCCAATACCGGAATGATTTCAACTTCCGACTTAAAAGACAATGGTGGCGATTTACACCCAACCTATAAATGGGAGGTAGGCAGACGTTTGGCACTTTTAGCTTTAGGGAAAACCTACAATCAAAAAATAGATTTTTCAGGGCCGATCCTAAAGAAAAAAAGAATCTATTTGCAATATGTTATCTTAAGTTTCGATTACTTAAAGTACTATGTTTCTCACAACATGGATGAATTTACAGGTTTTGAAATTGCAGGTAAGGATGGTAAATTTATTAAGGCACAAGCTTTTAGAAAAGGAACAGAAGTAATCGTTTTTTCTAAAGAAATCACCAGACCAAAATCAGTACGCTACAATTGGACAGAAAATCCATCAGGAAATTTTTACGGCAATGGCCTGCCAGCCTTGCCATTTAGAACCGACAATCCATTAACCAGCACATTTAAACCCAATTAATGAAACTTAGATTTATACTTTTCCTGTATTTGATAACCATGTTCTGCTCAGTTAAAGCACAGCAAACGGAGAAATTATATCTATCGGGTACGGGTAACGATAATACAGTAAATTGGGACTTCTTTTGTACCGAAGGCATGAATTCGGGCAAATGGACAACCATTCCTGTTCCTTCTAACTGGGAGCTGCAAGGCTTTGGTAAATACAATTACGGTTTCAATAAAGAAGAAAACAAAGGCAAGGAACAAGGCCTTTACAAATACACATTCAATGTTCCCACTGCCTGGAAAAATAAGGAAATCAATATCGTTTTTGAAGGCTCAATGACCGATACTGAAGTCAAAATTAACGGTAAGCTGGCGGGAGAGATCCACCAGGGTTCATTTTATGTTTTTAAATACAACATTTCTAAACTGATTAAATTTGGTGCCGATAATTTACTTGAAGTAAAAGTAGCTAAACATTCTGCCAATGAATCGGTTAATAACGCCGAACGTAAGGCCGATTTTTGGATTTTCGGTGGTATTTTTAGACCAGTTTATCTCGAATCATGTCCACAAACCCATATTGATAGGGTTCAGATTGACGCGAAAGCTAATGGAAGTTTAAATGCCAACCTTTTCTACACCGGCGATGCCGATAAAATCGAGGTTGAACTTTTGGGAAAAGATGGCAAGCGGTTTGGCGAAAGGTTTAGCACATCGATTAAAAAAGGAAGCCAGAACTTACAGTTGAGCCATCAGTTTACTAACCCAGCATTATGGTCGTCTGAATTTCCGAATCTTTACACAGCATTTTTTACCTTAATCAAGAACGGGAAAGAAATCCATCAGCTCACCAAGAAAATCGGTTTCAGAACGGTGGAAGTTAAAGAACGTGACGGTGTGTATGTGAACGGTGTAAAAATGAAATTTAAAGGGGTAAACCGCCATTCTTTCTATCCATCTTCAGGTAGAACAACCAGTAAAAAAATCAGTATTGCAGATGTTTTATTGATGAAGGAAATGAATATGAATGCCGTGCGCATGTCGCATTACCCACCTGATGGTCACTTTTTAGACGTTTGCGATTCGCTTGGCTTATTTGTAATGGATGAACTGGCAGGATGGCACGGAACATACAACACCCCAACCGGCACCAAATTATTTAAACAAATGATGGCCAACGACGAAAACCATCCATCTATTATATTTTGGGCAAATGGCAATGAAGGCGGCCATAACCGCGAACTAGATCACCTTTTCTCGGAGAACGATATCCAAAAAAGGCCGTTAATCCATCCCTGGGAAGTTTTTAGCGGTTTCGAAACCACACATTACCGCGAATTTAACTACGGCATTGGAAACTACGATCATGGCCATAACATTTTAATGCCTACCGAGTTCCTTCACGGGATGTGGGATGGTGGACATGGCGCTGGTATTGAAGATTATTGGAATGCCATGTGGACCAATCCACTTTCTGCAGGTGGTTTTCTTTGGGATTTTGCAGATCAGGCGGTAGTACGTACCGATAAAAATGGTGAGCTGGATACCGACGGAAATCATGGTCCAGATGGAATTGTAGGGCCATACCATGAAAAGGAGGGCAGTTTTTATACCATTAAAGAAGTTTGGAGTCCGGTTTTTGTAGAGAAAAGAGAAATGACTGCCGGGTTTGACGGTTCATTTTTATTAGAGAACCGTTATGCCTTTACCAACCTCAATCAATGCACTTTCAGCTGGAAATTGAAAAAACTGAAGGCAGGAGAAGATGCACAATTTAAAGCGGGCAAAATTGATGCGCCAAATGTAAAACCTTTTGAAAAAGGTAAACTGCAGTTCATCTTACCAACCGACTGGAGAACTTTTGATGCCTTATACCTCACCGCAAATGGACCTGATGGCAAAGAATTGTTTACCTGGAGTTTCCCAATTGCATTACCTAAAGATGATGCAGCGAAGATTGTGGTAAAAACGGGCGCTTCTAAAATAATTTTAAAAGAAACAGCAACGGCTTTCGAGGTTAAGGCAAATGGAATCGATTTCAGCCTTGATAAAACTACCGGTTTACTGCAAGAGGCCAAAAATAGCAAAGGACTAATTCCATTTTCAAACGGCCCTATTTTACAGGAAGGCGTTAATAATTTCAAGAATTTCACTGCCAAAATGGACGGCGATAACCTGATCATTTCTTCAAAGTTTGATAAAAAGGAGAGTTATAACACATTGCAATGGACCATTTATCCATCAGGCTGGCTAAAAATGGAAGTGAAATATTTTCCTTCAGCTTACTTTACCACTTTTGTTGGCTTAAATTTTTCTTACCCCGAATCAGAAATTAAATCGGTAGCATACAAAGGAAACGGCCCCTACAGGGTTTGGAAAAACAGGATGAAAGGAACGCAGTTTGGGATCTGGAACAAGGCTTATAACAATTCGGCCACAGGCGAAGCACCTTGGCAGTACCCCGAATTTAAAGGCTATTATTCGAATATGTACTGGTGCGAATTTGTGGGCAAGCAACAATCTTTTAAAGTAGTAACCGATCAGGAAGACGTGTTTTTAAGGTTATTTACCCCAAAGAAATCGAAAGATACCGAGTATGATAATATGAGTCCGACATTTCCTAATGGCGATATTTCTTTTATGAACGGAATTTCGGCCATAGGCACAAAAACCCAAAAGCCAGAAACAACCGGCCCAATGGGCATGAGACACGTATTTTATGATTTTGATAAAGAACCAAGCAGGGCATTGAATATGACTTTATACTTTGATTTTTCTATCAATAATTAACCACAGATGGATAAGATAGACACAGATAAAAACACATGTAATCGAAATATGTGCGTAATTGGCAAAAACAATCGGTGAAATCCATAAATCGGGGTAATCACTTAAAAATAATGAACATTAAAATATACATAGCGATCATCAGCATTTGGCTACTACCATTATCAAAATCGGTGGCACAGGTTAGCCTGCAGCATACCACCTGCGAAATGCTGGAGAATCCTTTAGGCATTGATGTTTTAAAGCCACGCTTGGCCTGGCAGCTGATTTCTAATCAGCGCAATGTAATGCAAACAGCTTATCAGGTTCTGGTTTCATCAACACCCGAAAAACTGCAAGCTAATGAAGGCGATTTATGGGATTCAGGAAAAGTTAACGGGCAGGAATCTATTCAGGTCATTTATAACGGCAAACCGCTCAAAAGTCGCACAAAAGCCTATTGGAAGGTTAAAGTATGGACCAACGTGGGCCAAAGTGAATGGTCGGCCGATAACTATTTCACCATGGGCTTATTGTACTACAAAGATTGGCCAAAAGGCTGGATCGGTTTCGACAGAGCATTCCCATGGGATAATATCAAAACAGATTCGCGCTTATCAGCAAGGTATTTTAGAAAGGAGTTTCAAGTTGGCAAAAAAATCAAATATGCTACGGCTTCCATTATTGGTTTAGGCTTGTACGAACTGTATATCAATGGCAAAAAGGTTGGAAACGATGTTTTGGCACCCACAGCAACCGATTATACCAAAAACGTAAAATACAACACTTTCGATGTAACCGCTTACATCCAGGATGGGAAAAATGCTGTGGGAACCATTTTAGGAAACGGACGCTTTTTTGCCATGAGGCAGCACAGTAAGCCCTATAAAATTAAAACATTTGGCTTCCCGAAAATGCTGATGAATATCAATATTGTTTATACGGATGGCACAACAGCAAATATTGATACAGACGATAGCTGGAAAGGCACTGCCGATGGGCCAATACGCACCAACAACGAATATGATGGCGAAGAGTATGATGCCACCAAAGAAGCGGCTGGCTGGAACAAAGTTGGCTTTGACGATAGCAAATGGCTAAAAGCAGAGTTTGTACAAGAGCCAACCGGAGTTATTGAAGCCCAAATGAACGAGAACATGAAGGTGATGAATACCCTTACACCTGTTTCCATTACCAAACTGGCAGGCGGAAGGTACATACTCGATATGGGCCAGAATATGGTGGGCTGGCTGCAGATTAAAGTAAAAGGAATTAAGGGAAAACAGATCAAATTGCGCTTTGCCGAATCTTTGCAAAGCAATGGCGAGCTTTTTACAGCCAATCTGCGCGATGCAAAATGCACTGATCTGTACACCTTAAAAGGCGGCGAACAGGAAACCTGGGAACCCACATTTGTGTACCGTGGTTTCAGGTATGTTGAACTTTCGGGCTATACCTATGCGCCAAGCACACAAGACTTTACAGGTAAGCTAATTTACGATAACATGCAAACCATCGGAACCTTTGAAACCTCGAATCCTTTAACCAACCAGATTTTTAAAAACGCCTGGTGGGGCATTGCGGGCAACTATAAAGGCATCCCGATTGATTGTCCTCAGCGCAATGAGCGCATGCCCTGGCTGGGCGATAGAGGCGCTGTTGCGCACGGTGAGAGCTTTTTGTTTGATAATGGTAGGTTTTATGCCAAATGGTTGGAAGATATCCGGAATGCCCAAAAAGAAGATGGTGCCATCCCCGATGTTGCCCCTGCGTTTTGGCGTTATTACAGCGACAATATGAGCTGGCCGGGCACTATTGTTCTAATTTCCGAAATGCTTTACAACCAAACCGGTAATGTTAATGCTGTACGCGATAATTATCCTGCGATGAAAAAGTGGTTGGCTTACATGCAGGATCGGTATATGAATGATTATATTCTTACCAAAGATAGCTATGGCGACTGGTGCATGCCGCCCATAACCATTGAAGCCGGAAGAGGCAAAAGCGCTGATAAAAAATATCCATCTGAGTTAATTTCTACCGCTTACTATTATCATTTTATGGAATTGATGATGAAATTTAGCCGGGTGCTGGGCAACGAAACCGATTATAAGGAATTCGAGCAATTGGCCGGTCAGATTAAAGCTGCATTCAATAAGAAATACTACCATGAAAAGGGCTTTTATGCAGACAATAATCTAACCAACAACATAATTCCGCTTTATTTCGGCATGGTACCTAAAGAAAATGTTGAATTGGTTTTTAAAAACATTGTGTATACTGTAGAAGTAACCAATAAAGGCCATTTGAGTAACGGTTTAGTGGGGGTGCAATGGCTGATGCGCTGTTTAAACGATTATGGCCGACCTGATTTGGCTTACACCATTGCTACGCAAAAAACTTACCCGAGCTGGGGCTACATGGTTGATAATGGAGCCACAACCATATGGGAATTGTGGAACGGCAATACTTCCGACCCAAAAATGAATTCGCAAAACCATGTGATGATGCTTGGCGATTTATTGATCTGGTATTACGAAAACCTGGCAGGGATTAAGGCAGAAAGTCCTGCGTTTAAGAACATCACCATGAAACCTGAAATGATTAATGAGTTAAATGCTGTAACTGCCACTTATCAATCTGTTTATGGTTTAATTAAAAGCAGTTACACCAAAACACCAAGGCAGTTTAATTGGAAAATAGCTGTTCCACCAAATACGAGGGCGACGGTTTATATACCAGCAAATAACAAAAATGAGGTTAGCGAGCAATTGGGCTCAATAAAGGATTTAAAATTTATAAAAATGGAGGATAACAGAGCGATTTATGAGGTTGGCTCAGGTGATTATGATTTTGTTGTGAAAGGGAAATAAGGTTGCTTATCGTCCTTCCCAACTAGATTGGGAATCGTAATGCTTGAGTAGGGTTGCAGATTGCATTAAGATTCCCGCCTGCGCGGGAATGACGCGAATTTTAAATGTGTAAATGCTACACAGCCGAGATAACGCACCTTTGCACACTATACCAAATTATACAAAACCAATATAAAATAATATGATGAGAAAGATTTTAAAACCATTTATACTGATCAGCTTACTGATGATTTCAGTAAATACATTCAGCCAAACGAAAGATTTTGCTGCGCCCGAGGAAATTACCACCAAAGCAAAAGAATGGGTTACTGCGTTAAATTTAACCGATGCAGCAAAAAAATCGGCAGTGGAAAATGTAATCGCCGTGCATTTAACAAGTATTCGCGACTGGCACAATGCCCATCCTGCATCAACTGTCCCTGATGGGATAAACCCTGTTACCGGAAACAAATTGAGCGATCTGGATAAGCAGATCATCGCTGACTCGGCTATTCCTGCCTCCGTTCATCAATCTTTAATGGATGGATTAAATAAAAACCTAAGCCCCGAGCAAGTAGAAACCATTTTGGATAAATACACCATTGGCAAGATAGCGTTTACGATGAAAGGTTACAAAGCCATTGTTACCGATTTAACAGCCGATGAAGAAGCCAAAATTTTGACTTTTTTAAAACAGGCGCGCGAGCAGGCGGTAGATTATAAAAGCATGAAACAGATCTCGGCCATTTTTGAAATTTACAAAACCAAATCTGAGCAGCTGCTGAACAACAATGGCCGCAGTTGGAGAGCCCTGTATAGCGCATATACCAAGAAAATTAAAGACGAAAAAGCCGCAAAAGCCAAACAGTAAGAAAAGCTGCATCGCCTCATCATCATTCCCGCGCAGGCGGGAATTTTAAAGCGGTAGATATTCCCTTTGTATTAAGATTCTCAGTCGACCTGAGAATGACGTTCTAGAGACCTATTGAAATTGACAAATAATAACCATGCTAAAAAGAAAAATATACATTGCCTTCAACCTCATCATAGCACTAAGCCTCAGCGCTAATGCCCAGGTAGAAAAGTGGCAAACCGGAATTGTAAAGCAAGAGTTTCTTTACGATAAAGCTCCTTTTCCATCATGCCATTCAGCAACTATTGCCGAAACACCTACCGGCTTAGTGGCTTCATTTTTTGGCGGAACTAAAGAACGTAACCCCGATGTAGAAATTTACATTAGCCGTTTTGTTGATGGGAAGTGGCTAGCGCCTGTATCGGCAGCCAACGGCATTCAGCCAGATGGCAAAAGATTGCCGACATGGAACCCTGTGTTGTATCAGGTTCCGGGAGGAGATTTATTGTTGTTTTATAAAATTGGACCTAAACCTTCCGAATGGTGGGGAATGATGAAAACCTCAAAAGATGGAGGCAAAACATGGTCGGAAGCTAGCAAATTGCCGAACGTAAATATTGGCCCGGTTAAAAACAAACCTGTTTTATTGAGCAACGGAAACCTTTTTGCTTCATCGAGCAGAGAAGGAGATGGCTGGAAAATCCATTTTGAAGTAACCAATGATAATGGACAAACCTGGCGTACTGTTGGTCCATTAACCGAAAACGGGATTAAAGCCATTCAGCCCAGCATATTGCAGCACGGAAACGGCAAACTACAAATTTTGGCCAGAACAGCTAACCGTGCCATTGCCGAATCGTGGTCTACAGACAATGGAGAAACCTGGACACCTATGACTAAAACTGCATTGCCCAATAACAATTCGGGTACCGATGCCGTAACCATGAAAGATGGCCGCCACGTTTTGGTGTATAACCACGTTTTGCCTCCGGGCGATTTGGCAAAAGGAGCAAGAACACCTTTAAATGTTTCTGTTTCTAAAGATGGTAAAGAATGGTATGCGGCATTAATACTCGAAGATTCGCCGATTAGCCAATATTCTTATCCGGCCGTTATTCAAACCGCTGATGGTATGCTACATTTTATTTATACCTGGAGAAGGGAAAAAATTAAACATGTGGTTGTCGATCCGTCGAAACTTAAATTAAAAAAGATTAAAAACGGTATTTGGCCAAAACTGAACGGTTACACAGCTCCGGTAATTACTGAAACCAAAAACGAGGAACCATGAGAAATTTAAAAATCACCATTGCAAGAGATCGGTTTCTTCTTGAAAAATGGTATAATTTCTTCGCTAATAAGCTATTTACTGGCCATGAATTTGGCATTCGTCATGCTGAATTTATTTCAGCATCTTTCATGCATATCCGCCTTGCCATTAAGACCCTGAAACAAGTTCAGGGTGACGATCGTTCATGTATAACCCCTAATTCTATTAATATGATTACTATTAAGGAAGTATTCATAACACCGACAAAAAAAGTTAAGTTTTTCATTTTTTTCCTCCTTTTATTTGCCTTTACAAACCTCTCTGCACAAAGCCAAAACACCGATAATTTATATAAAAAACCACTTGTAGAGGTATTAAAAGAAATCCAGACAAGGTTTAATGTGCAGATTAAATATGCCGAGCCACAGGTAAAAGATAAATGGGTAAACTATGCCGAATGGCGTTTTAGAGCCAATGTTGATGAAACATTAAGCAATGTACTCACGCCTTTGGATATGAAGGTTAACAAAGAAAAACCAGGTGTTTACAAACTTAAAGAGTACGAGTATTACCGTTGGGAAGTGGCTGATGGCTGGGCTTATCTTGACAGTTTGGCTACAAAATATCACGATAAGGCGAGCTGGGAAAAACGCAAGGCAGAAATAAAGCCAGAACTGTACCAAGCTTTATTATTATCGCCATTGCCGGCAAAACCAATTTCAAAGCCGATTATTACGGCCAAAAGAATTTTCGATGGCTACACGGTAGAAAACATTGCCTTAGAAATTCTGCCGGGGGTTTGGATTAATGGTTCTTTATATAAACCCTTAAATGTCAAAGGAAAAATACCCGTTATATTAAGTCCTGATGGACATTGGGAAAAACAACGTTACCGCGCCGATTGTCAGATCCGCTGTGCTACAATTGCACGGATGGGTGCTATGGCCTTCAGCTACGATCTATTTGCCTGGGGTGAATCAATGCTACAGTTCAAATACGAAGATCACCGCAAAAGTTTGGCGCAAACCGTTCAAACCTTGGGCGGAATCAGAATTTTAGACTATTTCAGCGCTTTAAAAGAAACCGATACCAGCAGAATAGGCATTAGTGGAGGTTCAGGCGCAGGAAGCCACTCCATTTTAATGACCGCAATGGACGACCGGATTAAGCTGAGCGCGCCGGTAGTGGCCATGTCTTCCTACTTTTATGGAGGCTGCCCATGCGAAAGCGGTATGCCAATCCACCAATGTGCCGGAGGAACGGATAATGTAGAGCTTGCCGCCATGGCTGCACCAAGACCACAGCTATTGGTATCAGATGGCAGCGACTGGACGGCACATACGCCACAGCACGATTTCCCTTACCTGCAAAAAATGTATGCCTATTATGGCGTTAAAGATAAAGTAGAAAACGTGCATCTTCCTGATGAAAAGCACGATTTTGGTGTGAACAAACGCATTGCGCTATACGATTTTCTGATCAAAAACTTTAAGTTGAATGGCAATGCCGTTAAAGATAAAACAGGCAAATACGACGAGAGCAAGGTTACTATTGAAAAAGAAAATGCCATGTATGTTTTCGGCGATAAAGGTGAAAAACTACCTAAAAATGCCATCATCGGATTTGAGAATTTACAAAAGCTGTTTCCTTTAAGCGCAAACCCATAAGATGATGCAAAAACAAGATAGAAGAGCTTTTATTACTAACGCTGCCTTGCTTAGCGCTGCGCTGATCATTCCAGATCAGCTCCTTTACGCTGCTGAAAAGAAAAAAAGGTATCAGGTGGCTGTAATTGACCTCATGATCCTGAAAAGGCAAAAAATTAGTGCCCTGCCGTTGGCAAGCGAAATTGGTGCCGATGGCTTAGAAATTGATATGGGCGGTTTAGGTGATCGGGAAACCTTTGATAATAAACTGGCCGATCCTAAAACCCGGCAGGCCTATCTGGACAAAGCAAAGGAGCTAGATTTAACATTTTGTTCGTTGGCCATGACGGGCTTTTATGCTCAATCATTCGCCAAACGGCCTACTTATCAAAAAATGGTACAAGATTGCCTGGATACGGCGAAAGCAATGAATGTAAAAGTGGTGTTCCTGCCGCTGGGCATTCAAGGCGATCTGGTTAAATATCCAGAATTGATAGCACCAATTGTAGAAAGGCTAAAAGTAGTGGGTAAAATGGCTTCGAAAGCTGGTATCGTCATCGGAATTGAAACCGCTTTGGATGCCAGGGGCGAACTGCAATTGTTAAAAGATATAGGCTCAAAGTACATAAAAAGTTATTTCAATTTCTCTAATCCGATAAAAAACGGAAGGGATTTACACGAGGAGCTGAGAATTTTAGGCAGTAAAAACATCATTCAGATCCATGCTACAAACGAAGACGGTGTTTGGCTGCAAAACGATCCAAAAATCGATCTTAAAAAAGTAAAACAAACGCTCGATGAAATGGGATGGAGCGGTTGGCTGGTCATAGAACGCAGCCGTGATGCCAGTCAGCCCACCAATGTAAAATATAATTTTAGCGCAAATACCAAATATTTAAAATCAATTTTTCAGGAGAAATAGAATAGGTGCGATGAGAAACTTTTTAAGGGTAATTTATAGTTTTTGTATGCGAATGTTATGTGGAGACACGTACCATAGCTTGATGAAACATAGTTTAAGCGCACTGCCGATGCCTTGGTTCACGTCTCCACGAACCAATAAATCTAATCTATCCAGTCTTTCAATCATCCCAGTACCATTAGCTTTAAAAACGCCATGGTTCGTGTCTCCACGAACCAATATATCTAATCTATTGAGTCTTTCAATCATTACCCTACTACTGACTTTGAATATATTAAGTCTGAAAGCAAGTGCAGCTGATATTTACGTATCACCAAGGGGTTCTGACCGTAATTTGGGAACAAAAGCACAACCTTTGGCCTCTGTGCACTTCGCGATCAGAAAAGCAAGAGAATTGCGCCGTTTAAACGACCCTTCCATCCAAGGTGGCATTAAAATCATAATTACTGATGGATATTACCAATTAAATGAGCCGATTGTGCTCCGCCCTGAAGATTCAGGAACAAAAGATAGTCCAACGCAAATAATTGCTGCCACCAACAGTTCTAATGTCGTTTTTAGTGGTGGCGTAAAAATTAGGAACTGGAAAAAAGCTACCGGAAATATCTCCGGTTTGCCACGAAATGCCCATGGCCACATCTGGGTGGCCGATGCACCCGTATTTGGCGATCAGACTTTAGCTTTTAGACAACTTTGGGTGAATGGAAGCAAGGCTATCCGCGCAAAAGATACTCAAGGCGATGAAATGAACAGGATTTTATCATGGGATGCCCAAAACCAAACCTGTAAAATCCCAATACCCAAAAATATATCGCTCACACATATTAAAGGCATGGAAATGGTTATCCACCAATGGTGGGCCATTGCTAACCTTCGTGTTAAATCGGTAAAAATTACCGGCAGCACAGCCGAACTTGCTTTTATGCAGCCCGAAAGCAGGATTCAATCTGAACATCCATGGCCTGCACCATGGATTTCTGACAAAACAGGTAATTCGGCTTACTATTTAACCAATGCCATTCAGTTTTTAAATCAGCCTGGAGAATGGTTCGAAGATCTTCAAAACCATAAAATCTATTATTGGCCCAATCATCAGGTCGATATGAACAATGCCGATGTGGTAGCGCCAGTATTGGAAACCTTGCTAAAAATAGAGGGTACAATAGACCGCCCTGTAGCGTACCTTTCTTTTAAAGGCATATCGTTTCAGCATGCTTCTTGGTTGTTGCCATCAAAGCAAGGCCATGTACCACATCAGGCTGGTATGTACATGCTCGATGCTTACAAATTGGATAAACCGGGCACTGCTGATAAACAAAGCTTGGAAAACCAGGCTTGGGTGGGAAGACCAGCATCGGCAGTAGACATCAGCTATGCCAACCATATCGATTTTGAATCCTGCAGCTTCGAGCACCATGCCTCAACAGGATTAGATTACAAAAAAGGCACGCATGACAATACCATTAAAGGAAATCTTTTCAAAGATATAGGCGGCTCAGGTATTTTAATGGGCA
The DNA here is from genome assembly GCF_051857575.1 of Pedobacter sp. GSP4. NCBI lineage: Bacteria > Pseudomonadati > Bacteroidota > Sphingobacteriia > Sphingobacteriales > Sphingobacteriaceae > Pedobacter > Pedobacter sp. GSP4. The sequence goes on from NZ_JBPZIR010000002.1 coordinate 368,637, forward strand.
CTTTTTCTGATGAGGCCACCGAAGTTCATTTACCTTACAACCCTTCTGATGAGCGAGAAATAGCCAGCAATAACCTCATCGAAAACAATTTAATAACCGATGTTACCAATGAAGATTGGGGCGCAGTTGGTATTGGTGCGGGCTATGTACGCGGCTTAAAAATTCTGCACAACGAAATCAGCGATGTTTCTTATTCCGGAATCAGTGTAGGCTGGGGCTGGACCAAAAGCAGCAATGCCATGAAAAATAATATCATCAGCAAAAATAAAATCCACCATTACGGGAAACACATGTACGATGTTGCCGGAATTTATACTTTATCGGCTCAACCAGGATCGTTTATAACGGAAAATGTGGTCGATAGCATTTACAAAGCAAAATACGCCCATCTGCCCGATCATTGGTTTTATTTGTATACCGATGAAGGTTCCTCATATTTTACAATCAAAGATAACTGGACACCGACAGAAAAATACCTGCAAAATGCCAACGGACCAGATAATTCATGGGAAAATAACGGGCCAAAAGTTTCTGAAAAGATTAAGCTGGATGCTGGACTTCAAAAAGAATACCGTTCGCTTTTAAAATTCCGGGCTAAGTTTTCTACCAGTCATAATATTAATCAGGCAGAAGATAAACCCGTTGTTTTTGAGCTGATATTTAACAAAGGAGCCGTTCCTGATGATAAAGCTCTAAAAACATTTGCCCGCGAAAACAACCTCTTGGCCGCTTCCATGTATAAATGGGAAAACCGCTTGGTGATTTATACCTCCAGTTTAAAAGTAGAAAGTTTACAGCAAACGCTTAAAAAATTTGACGCCAAGCAGCTTAAGCTTTACGATGACCTGTTTTACAATTTTAACAGTAAAAGGAACTGCGGAACAGCACCAGTACAAGAATGGGACAATATCATTTTATCGGCCAATTTGGTTAGGGATGAAAAATTACAAAAAGAGTATCTGGACTATCATAAAACGCAGTTCGAAAAATGGCCAGAAATTGCTAAAGGTTTCTGTAAGGCTGAATTTCAGCAGCTTGTGATTTTTAAAAACGGCCGCCAGTTGATGTTGATCATCAGTATTCCGAAAGGGAAAAGTTTAGATGAGCTGAATCCAAAAACAACGCTGAATAATCCAAAAGTTGATGAGTGGAACAGCCTGATGAAGAAATACCAGGAAGGTATTGAAGGAACAAAGGCCAATGAGGTTTGGGTATTTTTTAAACCGATTGAGTAGACATTTCACATTGGTTTTGTCATTCTGAACGTAGTGAAGAATCTCTGTAAGATGGTTTACCATCACCAAATGGCACAAACGAAAGAGAAAGTCCAAGTTCGTATCCGTGCTAAAGGGATAGAGATCCTTCGTGCCTCAGGATGACAGCATTGTAATGGAAAACAAATAAATAAAGCATAAAAATTAATAACATGTTAAGATTAGGGATTTTAGGTTTAGGAGAGGGCAGAAGCACCATTTCTGCATCATTATCGAGCAAAAAATTTAAGCTCATACAAATTTGCGATGCCAATAAAAAACTTTGTGAGGAACGCGCTTTAGAATTCGATTTTCAAAATTGGACAACCAATTACGAAGACATGCTAAAAAGCGATAAAATTGACATGATTGCCATTTATACACCAGATCATTTACACTTTGAGCACATTAAACTGGCGCTGGAGCATGGAAAACACGTAGTTTGTACCAAACCTTTTATCGATGACCTAAGTCAGGCGAATGAACTTTTAGCGATCAGCAAAAAATCAAGAAAGAAAGTTTTTGTTGGACAGAGTTCTCGCTTTTTCGAGCCAGCCATGCGGCAAAAAAAGGATTTCGACGAAGGCTTGATCGGCGAACTGATTACCATCGAAAGCCACTACCATGCCGATCACCGCTGGTTCTTAGAAAAAGGTTGGTCGCTTAAACAATCGTTTAAATGGCTTTACGGCGGTTTAAGCCATCCTGTTGATTTTATACGCTGGTATTTGCCCGAAATTGAAGAAGTGATGGGTTATGGCATGCTGAGCAGCAATGGTTTAAAAGCCGGTTTAAAAAACCAGGATACCATGCATTTTATTTTTAAAGCTAAAGATGGCCGCATTGCAAGGGTAAGCGGCGCCTACACCGGCCCCACACAACCGGCTAGCCGCGATAGCGGAATGAGCTGTATTCTACGCGGAACAGAAGGCGCCAGTCAGGCCGATTACCATGAGTTACGTTACTCGGTAACCACCAATACCGGCGAGGAGAAAATAATTACCTGGGGCGATGCTACCTTAAAACACTATTTCCGTTTCGAAGGGCAAAGCCACCATGCTGGTGAGTATCAGAATTACCTCGATTACTTTGCCGATAGCATCAACAACAATTTTACAGCTTACCCCGATTTAAAAGAAGGGATAGGTACTGTAGCGCTTTTGCAGGCCATGGATAAATCGCTGGAATCAGGTTTACCTGTTAAGGTGGATGACATCTTAAAAGTCAATGCGATTACGAGGGAATCGATAGGCTTGTAAAAACTTCGTCATTGCGAGGAGAAACGACGAAGCAATCTTACTACTTAGGCTATTCAGATAACCGCATTAAGATTGCTTCGTGCCTCGCAATGACGACAAATTAAAGGGCACGTACCACAGGCGGATAAAGAAGTAATTCCGTGCCAATCCGTGTTTCCGTGGCAAAAAATAAAAAACCAAACTAACCAAATCCAATGGAAAACATTGTAGAACGCTTAACCAGTTTAGATTATTGCATCGTAATCGGCTACCTCATCATCCTGATTATTATTGGGTACAGGGCCAGTTTTTCGAAGAAGAAAAGCGAGGATGAAACATTATTCCTGGCCAATAAATCGCTGAACTGGAGCAGTATCGGCTTTAATATGTGGGGCACAAATGTAGGGCCATCCATGTTATTGGCATTTGCCAGTATTGGTTACAGCACAGGTATTGTAGCCGTAAATTTCGATTGGTATGCCTTTATTTTCTTGTTCTTACTGGCCATTGTTTTTGCACCTAAATACCTGGCAGCCAAAGTAAGCACCATGCCCGAATTTATGGGCAACCGTTACGGCGATTCTACCCAAAATATTTTAGCCTGGTATGCGCTGTTAAAGATTTTAATTTCGTGGTTATCGTTGGGTTTATTTGCCGGAGGTTTCTTGGTACGCCAGATTTTAGGCATCCCTATGTGGCAATCGGTAACGGTTTTAGTGGCCTTTGCAGGTTTGTTTACCTTTTTCGGTGGTTTAAAAGCCATTGCCAAGGTAAATGTTTTCCAAATGATTTTATTGATTGCGGTATCCCTATCACTTATGCTTTTGGGACTGAACAAAGTAGGCGGAATTTCGGCCTTATATGCAAAAACCCCGCACCATTTCTGGAACTTAATTCAACCTGCCAGCGATCCAAAATACCCTTGGTATGCCATTTTACTCGGCTATCCGGTAGCGGCTGTGGCCTTTTTCTGTACCGATCAATCAATGGTTCAATCTGTTTTGGGGGCAAAAAACCTAAAACAGGGCCAACTTGGGGTCAGCTTTATCGGATGGTTAAAAATCCTTTCCTTACCCTTATTTATTGGTACCGGAATACTCTGTTATGTGTTGTTCCCAAACCTAAAAGATCCGAACGAGGCTTATATGACCATGGTAACCCACTTGTTTCCCCCGGGCATGAATGGCTTGGTCATAGTAGTGCTCATAGCCGTTCTGGTCGGCACCATTGGTTCTTCCTTAAATTCGCTCAGTACCGTTTTTACTATGGATGTTTATGTTAAAAAAATCAATCCCGAGGCCAGCAATAAACAGATTATCAACGTTGGCCGCTTAACTGTGGTAGCGGGTTGCATTTTCGCTGTAATTGTGGTGCTCGCTATTGATAATATTAAGGGCTTAAACCTATTTGATGTTTTTCAATCGGTTTTGGGTTTTATTGCACCGCCACTTTCGGTAGTGTTTTTATTAACCGTTTTTTGGAAAAGAACAACCAGAAAAGCAGTAAACTTTACCTTATCTATAGGCTCCATTTTAAGTTTGGGAACAGGAATTACTTATTTATGGATTTTGCCGCCTGATAAATATCAATTTTGGCCGCATTACCTGATCCTTTCTTTCCTGATTTTTACGGGCCTGCTTATTATCGCCATCCTAATTTCCTTGCTGGATAAATCGCCCAGCATTTATACAGTTAACGAAACACACCAGGCCAATATCGAAAAACCCGACCGAACCGTTTGGATTTCGTGGATTGCTCTGGCCATTATAATGATTGCACTATATATTTTCTTTAACGGACATTAGAAATCTCGTCCTCCCGAGCAGACCCGAAGGTTCAGCGAAGCTAATCTTTGATCCGCTTAACAGATTTCTCCATTTCACTTCGTTCCAGTCGAAATGACGGTAAAAACACTAAAAAAGATATGAAAAATCTAAAAAAAATAATCCTGCTTGGCATCCTGATCTGTTCGGCAGCACAACTTTTCGCTCAAAAAGCCTCATGGATCTGGTATCCCGGCGATTTGGACATTTACATGAGCAACGTAATGCAGAACCGCAGAACAGAACGCGGCTCATTTTTTCCAGTATTTTGGAAAATGGACAGTCATTACGTACTTGTCGATTTTCACAAAGAATTTACGCTTACTGCGCCTGAAGAAGTGAAGCTTTATGTTGAAGGCACCTATAATGTCAAAATCGATGGGCAAGCAGTTACCGGCTTCCCAAAAAGCATACAGATTCCTGCAGGGAAGCATAAATTAAGCCTGAAGGTTTATAACCAAAGCCATGTGCCGGCAATTTTTGTACAGGGTAAAACAGTGGTTTCTGATGACAGCTGGTTAACCACCTTCGAAGATAAGGAGTGGATTGATGCCAGCGGGAAAACATCTGATAAATCGGGGACTACCTTTGTTTCTGCAGGATCATGGGATTTAACCGATCCGAAAGTGCTGCCTTCTCAATTTAAGTTACCTGTTTTACCGATGTATGCGGTAAATAAGGAAAAAATTGGCAATCAGGACGGAATTTTAGATTTCGGAAAAGAAACTTTCGGATTTATTAAACTGCACGGATTAAAAGGAACCGGTAAGGTGAACATTTATTACGGCGAATCAAAAGAAGAGGCACTTTCAACCGAAAAATGCGAAACTTTAGATTTTTTAACGGTAGATATCGCAAAGCAACAAGATTCAATACTGCCACTGTCAAAAGCTTTCAGGTATGTGCATTTCGAAACTGATCCTACCGTAAAACTGGATTCTGTTTCTATGCTCTACGAGTATGCTCCTGTTGCCGAGCGGGGCAGCTTTAAATCATCTGATCCAGCATTGAACAAAATTTACGATGTAGCCAAATATACCTTCCATTTAAATACGCGTGAGTTTTTTATTGATGGGATAAAACGCGACCGCTGGGTATGGAGTGGCGATGCTTACCAAAGCTACCTGATGAACTATTATTCCTTTTTTGATGCATCAACGGTTAAACGTACATTATTGGCCCAGCGCGGTAAAGATCCTGTAACCGCACACATTAACACCATAATGGATTATTCTTTTTATTGGTTTTTAGGTATTTACGATTACTACAAATACACAGGTGATAAAAAATTTGTACAGGATATTTATCCCAGAATGCAATCATTAATGGCCTATATAGATGGCCGTAAAAATAAAAATGGTTTATTGGAGTGGATGCCAGGCGATTGGATTTTTATTGATTGGGCCGATAAACTAAGCAAAGATGGCGAAGTAAGTTTTGAACAGCTGCTTTATGCCCGAAGTTTGGAAACCATGGCCCTATGTGCTAAACTGGCTAATGATGCAGAAGGTTTTTCTAAATATGATGAGCAGGCAAAGGCGCTGAAAAGCAAAATTTTTGACCTGTATTGGAACCAGAACAAAAATGCACTGGTACACAGCCGGATTAATAATCAACCAACCGAAAACATAACACGCTATGCCAATATGTTTGGTATTTTCTTCGATTATTTTACGCCCGAGCAAAAGCTTGCGGTTAAAAAGAATGTGCTTTTGAATGATCAGATCGCAAAAATTACTACACCTTATATGCGTTTTTATGAGCTGGAAGCATTATGCGCCATGGGTGAACAAGCCTATGTATTAAAAGAAATGAAAAACTATTGGGGAGGCATGCTTAAACTTGGGGCCACTTCTTTTTGGGAAGAATACAATCCGGATAAGCAGGGAACTGAGCATTTAGCCATGTATGGCCGGCCATTTGGAAAGAGCCTTTGCCACGCCTGGGGTGCAAGTCCGATTTACTTATTGGGCAAATATTATTTAGGTGTTAGCCCCAGCTCTCCAGGTTACGAAACCTATACCATTCAACCCGATTTAGGCGGTTTGGATTGGATGGAAGGTAAAATTCCTACTGCAAATGGCGATATTGCTGTTTATGTAAATAAGCAAGAAATCAAGGTTAATTCGGCGGTGGGTACAGGGAAACTGGTACTCAAAAGCAGATCGAAGCCAGTGGCCAATGGCGCAGAGATTAAAGAAATATCGAAAGGCCTGTATGAAGTAACGATAGAAAAAGGAAGAGATTACCGGGTAAAGTATTCAGGATAAAAAGGCAAGCCCTCGCAGGTTCTAAAAACCTGCGAGGTTTATAATGAACTAAACCCCAATTCTTTGCTCTATCTTTTTAACGCATTTATTGGCCTCGGCCAAAATCACATCATGCTCAATTTCCTTATCAATATTGAGTGCATTTAACATCGAGATGGTTAAACAGGCAATAATCCCATTATTGCTGGCCACGCCAATCGGTACCGAAATATCGGTTACACCCGAAACCGCGTCACTGTTTTTGAGGTAAGCACCCGTTTGCTGAATATCCTGTAAAGAGCTTAAAAAATCTTCTTGCTGTGGCTTGGCGTATTTTTTATAAATGCTATTGTTCTTTAAAATCGTGTTTCGTTCACTTTCGGGCATGTAAGCCAACAAAACCTTGCCCGATGCCGTTAAAGGAAGCGGGAATAAATTGCCCTCTTCAATAGAAAGTGCAATTGGTCCAGGACTTTTGGCATGGATAATAACCATCACCTGGTTCATGTATAAAATACTTAAATGGCACGATTGGCGTATCGAGTTAGCCAGTTCTTCCAGCGGAAACTGCGCAGCCTTTCTAAGTTCATCAATCGGCGAGTGCCTATGCGATAGGTAAAAAAGTTTTAAAGATAAACGGTATTTTCCAGAAACTTCATCGCGTAAAATATACCCACGGCTTTCCAGGCTCATCAACATCCGGTAAATTTCATTCGGTGTTTTTTCTATACCAATGGCAATTTCAGTTTGGGATAGGGGGATGGATTGGGCAGATAGGTACTCTAAGATATCAAGTCCTTTATCTAAAGCAGGCGCCTGATATTTCGATTCGTTTTCTTTCATAAAGGTTTATTTTGGTTGTAGCGTATTTTTTACAAATTCAAACATACAAAATGCTTTCATATTTATCATTTAGAATGAATTTATATAATTATTACAATAATATATCTTTTCATATTTAAAAAAAAGATTTATATTTGAATTACTTGTAAAATTTAAAGTTAAGGAAATTCTGAGGCTTAATCTAAAAGAATCGAGAATTTATTTCTGACTAAATTTAACAACGATAACCATATATAAACCTAAATCAAGCATTCCAATTTGGAGCTGTATTAACCAATGAGCAAACTTGTACTCTTTTCATGGATTTTGCTTTTAACCCTGCCGGTTTTTGGACAGGATATTCAGGTAGCGCAGTTAAGTTGCGAATACCGCAAAAATCCCATTGGTATTGATGTAGCGGCTCCTAATTTCAGCTGGAAACTAACTTCGGCCAAACACAATGTGATGCAAAATGCCTATCAGCTATTGGTTTCGGGCAGTTTAGCACAATTAAACAAGGATATAGGCGATGTGTGGGATTCGAAAAAAATAAATTCGGATCAATCTATCCAAATAAAATATACAGGATCAAAACTACTGGCCACTAAAAAATATTACTGGAAAGTTAAAGTTTGGGATAACAACAGTCATTCATCAGCCTGGAGTGAGCCTGCCAGCTTTGAAATGGGTATTTTAAGTGTTTCAGACTGGAAATCGGCCAAATGGATTGCTTATGAAAAATTGGCAGATTCGAATGTAAATGCGCTGCCTACCGATGGAAAGAAGGATAAATTTACCGCAAATAATGTTTTACCCATTTTTAGGAAAGAATTTAAAACCACCAAAACGGTAAAGAAAGCTACGGCATATATCTCAGGCTTGGGCCATTTCGAACTGAGCTTAAACGGAAAGCAAGTAGGAGACGATTTTTTAGCCCCAGGTTGGACCAAATACGACAAACAGGCACTTTATGTTACTTACGACATTACCAAGCAGATAAAAAATGGCAATAACGCAATAGGTGTGATGTTGGGCAATGGGTTTTATTATATCCCACCGGTTAAAGAACGCTACAGGAAACTGAAAGTAGCTTACGGATACCCGAAAATGATCTGCCGCATAACCATTACCTATACAGATGGTACCACTTCCGACGTGGTGAGCAACGAAAGCTGGAAAACCGCTCCATCGCCAATTACTTTTTCGAGTATTTATGGCGGGGAAGATTACAATGCCAATTTATGGCAAAAAGGATGGGATCAGGCAGGCTTTAATTATACCGGCTGGAAAACAGCCATAGTGGTTGATGGACCTAAATTGAATGCCCAAAAAGAAGAACCGGTAAAGGTTTTCGAAAATTTTACTCCTCAAAAAATTACGCCGTTAGCCAATGGCGAATGGGTTTATGATATGGGGCAGAATGCTTCGGCCATAATTGAGTTAAAAGTTAAAGGCAAGAAAGGCGATACCGTTAAAATAACGCCTGCCGAATTGTTAAAGGATGATGGTTCAGTTACCCAGAAAAATATTGGTGGCCCTGCCTATTTCACTTACATTTTAAGGGGAGATGGTTTAGAAACCTGGAAACCTAAATTTTTCTATACTGGTTTCCGCTATTTACAGGTAAAGGGCGGTACACCTGCTGGAAAGGAAAACCGCGGCAACAAAGCCATTATCGAAAATTTAAAGGCCTTACATGTCAGAAATGCAGCAGCCCAGGTAGGGCAGTTTTCTTCATCCAATACTTTGTTCAACCAAACTTTCAGTCTGATCGATTGGGCCATTAAGAGCAATATGGTTAGTATTTTTACCGATTGTCCGCACCGCGAAAAACTGGGCTGGTTAGAAGAACTGCATTTAATGGGCAGTTCGGTGAGGTACAACTATAATGCAGCACCTTTATTTAAGAAGGCCCTGCAGGATATGAAAAACTCTCAGCTTGCCAATGGTTTAATTCCCGAAATATCGCCCGAGTATGTAAAATTTGAATGGGGCGGAGATATGTTCCGCGATTCGCCAGAGTGGGGCAGCAGCGGAATTTTAATGCCCTGGTACCTCTACCAATGGTACGGTGATAAGCAGGCAATGGTTGATTATTATCCGATGATGCAGCGCTACATCAATTACTTAGGCACAAAGGCCGATAAGCATATCTTATCACAAGGCTTGGGCGATTGGTACGACTTAGGGCCTAATCCCCCAGGAGTTTCACAATTAACACCAATGGGGGTTACCGGAACGGCAATTTATTATTACGATTTAAAGATCTTAGAGAAAACAGCAACGCTGTTGGGCAAAAAAGCCGATGCCATGGCCTACGAAAAGCTTGCCGCCGAAGTGAGAAAATCTTTTAACAATAAATTTTTCAATGCCACAACCCAACAATATGCTACAGGTTCGCAAGCGGCAAATGCCATGGCGGTTTACATGGGTTTAGTTGAGGATAAAGACAAAAATGCAGTAATAGCGGCTTTGGTTAAGGATATCAGAGACCGCAATAACAGTTTAACCGCTGGCGATATTGGCTATCGTTATGTGCTGAGGGCTTTGGAAGATGCAGGCCGCTCGGATGTAATTTTCGACATGAACAGCCGCGCTGATGTGCCTGGTTATGGCATGCAGATAGCCAAGGGCGCTACAGCCTTAACCGAATCGTGGGCTGCACTGCCAACGGTTTCCAATAATCATTTTATGCTCGGCCATTTAATGGAATGGCTGTATAGTGGCGTAGGTGGAATCCGTCAGGCAGCGCATTCAATTGCGTTTAAACACATTATAATTGAACCCGAAGTTGTTGGCGATTTAACATCGGCCAATGTAAGCTACAATTCGCCATATGGCGAAATTACCACCAAATGGGTTAAAACAGCGCAAAATTTTACTTTGGAAGTCAATATTCCGGCAAATACAACAGCAACGGTTTACTTTCCGGCTTTGCCAAAAGCAACGATTTCTGAAACCAACCATTCAGCTTTTACCAATGCAGGGGTTGAACGTGGAAAAACCAAAATTTCAATTGGTTCGGGGCATTATAAATTTAATTTAAAGTACCAATGAGAAAGATAGCCGCCATTATTATCCTTTTCGCTTGGGCTTTAACCACAAATGCCCAAACTGCCCATCCGGTTTCTGCAGAAACGATGGAAAAAATTTATCAGGAAGTAAAGACACCTTACAAATATGGACTGGTAATGGTTCCAGGTGATAAGGACCATAAAATGGATTGCCCTACGGTATTTAAAAAAGGTAAATACTGGTACATGACTTACCTGATTTTTAGCGGTCGGGGATATGAAACCTGGTTGTCCAAAAGTAAAGATTTGCTTCACTGGGAAAATCAGGGCAAATTGATGTCGTTTGAGGATGCCGGTAAGTGGGACGATAACCAAAAAGCAGGTTACAATGCTTTAATTGACACCAAATGGGACGGTAATTACGGTGTAAAGTCCTTTAACGGAAAATATTGGATGTCGTATTTCGGTGGCAAAGAAAAAGGTTATGAGGTAGAACCTTTATCCATCGGTATGGCCTTTACCAGCAAACATCCATCGGTTGTACAGGAGTGGAGCCGATTAGCAAAACCGGTTTTAAGTTCGTCGGATGCAGATGTACGTTGGTGGGAAAACCGCAACAAGCTTTTTAAGAGTACCGTTATTGAAGATCAAAACAGGTTAACCGGTCATCGTTTTGTGATGTACTATAACGCCGTTGGCGATTCTTTGGCAAACAACAAAAAAACACGTTGGTACGAGCGCATTGGCATGGCGGTTTCTGATGATATGCTTCATTGGCAACGCTTTAACCGCAATCCGGCAGTTCATCACCCTGTGGGCATTACCGGCGATGCGGTGCTTCAAAAAATAAATGGAACTTGGGTAATGTTCTATTTTGGTGCTTTTTGGCAAGATAGAAAAGGTTCTTTTAACCGCTTTGCGGCCTCGAATGACCTGGTAAACTGGACCGATTGGACCGGTGATAATTTAATTGAATCATCAGAAAAGTACGACGAGCTGTACGCACATAAATCTTTCGTACTGAAATACAAAGGTGTGGTTTACCACTTTTATTGTGCGGTTAATAAGCAAGATCAACGCGGAATTGCAGTTGCAACTTCGAAAGATCTGGGTAAAAGTAAAGTGGATTTTGTTCAATAAATAAAAATGAGAATGCTTGGCAACTATAAGGTTTTATTTTTTTTAACAGCAAGTTTGCTGGTATCGTATTGTTGCGCTGCAAACGTTTTTACGTCATTGCGAGGAGGTCCGACAGCCAACTCCTTATTTTATCCCAATGGCTGGTGTCTCACCAGCCATGGTAAACAATTTTCGGTCGGTGGGACACCAACCAATAGCCTAATCGTCATTTCGACTGAAGCGCAGCACAATGGAGAAATCTATAAGCCACTATTACCTGCAGATTTCTCCACTACGGTCGAAAGGACGGCCACCTCTGAACCTCGCTCAAGAACCAGTTTCAACAAAGGCTGGAAATTCTATTTGGGAGATCAACCTCAGGCGAAAGCTGCCCAATACAACGACCTGAAATGGCGTAAACTAACATTGCCCCACGATTGGAGTATTGAAGGTAAATTTGACGAGAAAAACCCTGCCAAGCCAGAAGGCGGCGGTTTGCCTACGGGGATTGGTTGGTACCGGAAAGAGTTTATTGCTCCAGCCAATTTCAAAAACAGGTTAATTACCATCGAATTTGATGGCGTTTATAAAAACAGTGAAGTTTGGGTTAATGGTCGATATTTAGGAAAAAGGCCGTATGGTTACAGCTCATTTTCTTACGAGATCGGTCAATTTTTGAAATCAGGGAAAAATATCATCGCAGTGAAGGTTGATAATTCAGCTCAGCCCGATTCGCGCTGGTATTCTGGCTCAGGAATTTACAGGAACGTGTGGCTAAGCTCAACTGCTAAAATTGCGGTGGCCAAATGGGGAACTTTTGTAACTGCCGATCAAACAGGCAAGGTTATAGTTAAAACACAGATTCAAAATCAAACAAAGCAGCAGCAATCTGTTGTTTTGGTTCAGGCCATTTATGATAGCAATGGCAAACTGATCTTAAAAACAAAGGCACAAAGCTTTAAAATTGATACTTCGGGTACCATTATCAATAGCGATAGTCAAGTTAAAGACCCTGAGCTTTGGTCGCCAGCTAAACCCGTTCAATATAAGCTGGTTACACAGCTATTTCAAAACAATACTTTAACCGACAGCTACGAAACCAAATTCGGGTTCCGCACTTTTAATTTCGATGCCGCTAAAGGTTTTTCATTAAATGGAACAACAACCAAAATTCTTGGCGTTTGCCTACACCACGATCTGGGTGCCCTAGGTGCTGCCGTAAATGTGCGCGCCATGGAACGTCAGCTCGAAATAATGAAAGCCATGGGAGTAAATGCTATCCGTACAGCGCACAATCCACCAGCGCCCGAGTTTTTAGATTTATGCGATCAAATGGGCTTTTTGGTTATGGACGAGGCATTCGACATGTGGGCCAAGAAGAAAACCAAAAACGATTACCACCTCAATTTCCCTGAATGGCATAAAAGGGATTTAGAAGATATGATTAAACGCGACCGTAACCATCCATCCATTATTTTGTGGAGTATTGGTAACGAAATCCGCGAGCAGTTTGACAGCACTGGTGTTGCCCTAACAAAAGAATTGGTAGGCATTGTAAAAAACCTTGATCAAACGCGCCCGGTAATTTCAGCCTTAACAGAAACAGATTCGGCCAAAAATTTCATTTATCAGGCCAAAGCGCTTGATATTTATGGCTTAAATTATAACCATAAAAAATACGCAGATTTCCCGAAGAACTATCCAAATGTTAAGTTCTTGGCCACAGAAACTACTTCAGCTTTAGCTACACGGGGTTTTTACGATACTGCCGATACCATCCGCCGCTGGCCAAAAGATGGAAAAACAAAATTTACGGAGGGAAATAAGGAATGGTCGGCTTCTGCTTACGATAATGTATCGGCCTACTGGGGCTCTACGCATGAGGAAACCTGGGCTGCAGCTAAAAAGTACGCCCATGTTTCTGGTCTGTTTGTATGGACGGGTTTTGATTATCTCGGCGAACCATTGCCTTATCCATGGCCTGCCAGAAGCTCTTATTTCGGTATTGTGGATTTAGCAGGTTTCCCTAAAGACGCCTATTACCTATATCAAAGCGAATGGACAAACAAACCGGTGCTGCATATTTTACCACATTGGAACTGGGAGCAAGGCAAAGCAGTAGAAGTTTGGGCCTATTACAATAATGCCGATGAAGTAGAATTATACCTGAACGGAAAATCTTTAGGTAAAAAATCAAAACAGGGCGAAGATTTGCATGTGCTTTGGCAGGTTCATTTTGAACCGGGAACACTAAAAGCGGTTTCCAAGAAAAATGGTAAAACGGTATTAATCCGTGAAGTTAAAACAGCCGGAGCGCCTGCGAAAATCGAATTAATTGCCGATAGAAAGCACATTAAAGCAGACGGTAAAGATTTATCATTTATCACCGTACGCATTTTAGATGCTGCCGGTAATGTAGTGCCCAATGCCGATAACCTGGTTAATTTTAAAGTGGAGGGTGCAGGTTTTATTGCTGGCGTTGATAATGGTTTTCAAGCCAGCGTTGAGCCTTTTAAAGCCAGTTACCGCAAGGCTTTCCATGGTTTATGCTTGGCCATTTTACAAGCCACAGAAAAAGCCGGAACAATTAAATTAACAGCAAGTGCTAAAGGCTTGTCTGCTTCAGCAATTACAATTAATACAGGTAAATGATGGAATGTAAGTTTTTAACCAGCAAGTCACTAAGGACACAAAGCTTTTTAAATTTATTTCTAAAAGCCGTGGTTCGTGTCCGCACGAACAACTATAAATTAGGTGGTGAAGCTCAGCCCAACTATGGCGATGTTCCGAACGGCATCGACGGAGTTCCGAACAGGTCGGTGAGACACCGACCAATAGGTTTTGTCATTCTGAACGCAGTGAAGAATCTACAGCGGTAGAACAGCAGTTATAATAATTTAGTTGCTGATACTTTACCTGCTTAAATAGCTAGAGATTCTTCGCTATGCTCAGAATGACAATAAAAAATAACATTTCGGTTGGTGAGAAACCAATCACAAGAAACATAAAGTGAAAATACCGTGGCTCGTGTTAGTGCGAAACACCAATAAAATATAAAATTAAGATAAGTGGACAAGACAATTAACTTAAAAGGAATAACCTGGAACCACAGTCGTGGCCTGTTGCCCATGATAGCAACGGCGCAACGATTTACTGAATTGCACCCCAATGTTCACATTACCTGGGAGAAAAGAAGTTTGCAGCAATTTGCCGATTTCTCCATCCAGGAACTGGCAGAGCGTTTCGATCTGTTGGTTATCGACCACCCTTGGGCCGGGTTTGCGGCTAAAACCAAATCTATTGTACCTTTAGATCGTTACCTCTCTGATGCATACTTAAAAGATCAGGAAGAAAATACGGTTGGCCAATCATACGAGAGTTATACTTATGATGGTCATTTATGGGCTTTACCCATTGATGCAGCAACACCTGTGGCAGCTTCAAGACCGGATTTGCTTGCTGAAAAGGGACTGCAATTGCCTAAATCTTTTGACGATTTATTGGCATTGGCCAATAAAGGCCTGGTCGCTTTTGCAGGTATCCCGATCGATGTTTTAATGAATTTTTATACACTTTGCTGTTCTTTAGGCGAAGATCCATGTCAAAATGATGATGCCGTAGTTTCTACCGAAGTGGGCGTAAAAGCATTGAAAATGTACCGCGAACTCGCCTCAAAAATAGATCCTGCCAATTTCAACAGAAACCCGATTCAGGTATATGAGGCTATGACCCAAACCGATGAAATTGCTTATTGCCCTTTTGCCTATGGTTATTCCAATTATTCAAGAAATGGCTATGCGCGCAAAGCATTACACTTTCACGATATGATTTCTTTAAATGGAAAAACAAACCTAAGAAGCACGTTGGGCGGTACGGGTTTGGCCATTTCTGCTAAATGTGAAGAAATGGATACCGCTGCAGCTTATGTGGAGTTTGTGGGCTCACCTGCCTGTCAATCCACTTTATATTTTGAAAGTGGTGGTCAGCCAGGGCATTTAGCCGCATGGAAAAATGAAGAGGTAAACCGCCAGAGCCATAACTATTTCTTAAACACGTTACCCGCACTTCAAAGGGCCTTTTTACGCCCACGGTATTATGGCTCCATGTATTTTCAAGACCATGCTGGCGATGTAGTTCGCGATTATTTAATGAACGGTGGAGATGAAACTCAGGTTTTATCAAACTTAAACGGGTTATATCAGCAATCTAAAACCTTGGTATTATCATGAACAGACCACTAGAAGGACTTTTGGTTTTGGAGTTCTGCCAGTTTCTGGCCGGACCATCGGCTGGCTTAAAATTAGCCGATTTAGGTGCGCGCGTAATCAAAATCGAGCGGCCAAATACCGGTGATGCCTGCCGCGCTTTATCCATTAAAAACCTTTTCGTGGATGAAGATAGCTTGCTTTTCCATACCATCAACCGCAATAAAGAAAGCTACGCTGCCGATTTAAAAAATCCAGATGATTTGGAAAGATTAAAGAAGCTGATTGCCAAAGCCGATGTAATGACCCATAATTTCCGTCCGGGAGTAATGGAAAAAATTGGTTTGGATTATGAAAACGTTCAAAAAATCAATCCTAAAATTGTTTATGGCGTGGTTACCGGTTATGGAAACGAAGGACCATGGAAAAACAAACCTGGCCAGGATTTATTGGTTCAGGCAGTTTCTGGTTTAACCTTCTTATCCGGCGTGGATATTGATGGGCCCGTGCCTTTCGGACTCTCTGTTTCTGATATCATGTGCGGAAACCATTTGGCCCAGGGCATTATGGCCGCACTGATCAAGCGGGCCAAAACCGATAAAAGTGTTTTGGTTGAGGTGAGTTTGCTCGAATCCATTCTAGATGTGCAGTTTGAAGTGCTTACCACTTATTTGAATGATGGAGGTAAATTACCGGATAGAAGTGGGGCCAAAGGCAGTGCACATGCTTATTTGAGTGCGCCTTATGGTATGTACGAAACCAAAGACGGCTATATTGCTATGGCCATGGGTAATCTTCCGAACATCTGTGCCATCATTAAATGCGATATCTCCGATTTATACGTTGAGGCAGGCTCTGCATTCGAAAACCGCGATAAACTGATTGTACGCTTAGCCGAAACCTTTAAAAAAGAAAATACCACAACCTGGGTGGCGCTATTGGAAAGCCATGGTGTTTGGTGCGCTGAAGTGCTGAATTATAAAACGGCTACGGCTTTAAGTACCTATAAAAACTTAAATATTGAGCAGGATTTGGATTTAGGCGAAGGCAAAAAAATAAAGACCACTGTTAGTCCGATCCGCTTGGATAGAGAGAAATTATTTGCACCTAAACCAGCACCCAAACTAGGGTCTGGAACAGAAAATATTAATACAGAATTTGAATTGAGTTAAGCACAATTGTCATTCTGAACGCAGTGAAGAATCTTAAAGGAATGGAATAATTTGAAGATTCTTCGTTACACTCAGAATGACAGTTATATAGAGAATAAAAAATAATGAAACCGTTGCCCGGTGGTTCGTGGAGATACGGAACCAAGGCGTTCGGCCAAGGTACGTGTTTTCACGGACCTTCAAAAGAATTTGAATTGAGTTAAGCACAATTGTCATTCTGAACGCAGTGAAGAATCTTAAAGGAATGGAATAATTTGAAGATTCTTCGTTACACTCAGAATGACAGAATCCAATAGCATGCCCGTCATTGCGAGTAGGAACGACGAAGCAATCTTTTTATGCTAAGCGATCATTACTTGAAAGATTGCTTCCCCGAAAATCGGGGCAGGCTGTCGGCTGAAAAAGCCTTCGTCGCAATGACGATATAAAAATAATAAAACGACATCTCTACTGAGGTCGTCATTTCGACTGGAGTGCAACGCAACGGAGAAATCTGTTTAATTAGATTTCTCCATTCCGCCACAGGTGAAAAACCTGTTGGCTTCAGTCGAAATGACGATTGTTCTATCTAGAGCTGTCAAGGGTAGCCTGTCGAAGGGCCTACCTAAACAACAATTGAAATGACGATTTTAAAAAAATAAGTTTATGAGACCGCTTGAAGATTATTTAGTTATCGATTTCAGCCAGTTTCTTTCTGGGCCATCGGCAAGTTTGCGTTTGGCCGATATGGGCGCGCGCGTAATCAAAATTGAGCGTTTAGGTGTGGGCGATATCTGCCGTACACTATATACTTCCAACCTGATTATGAATGGCGAATCGTCGGTTTTCCATGCCATTAACAGAAATAAAGAAAGTTTTGAAGTTGATTTAAAAAGTGAAGAAGATGGCGAAATGGTCCGCGAACTGCTAAAAAAAGCAGATGTGATGATCCATAATTTCCGCCCAGGTGTAATGGAACGTTTAGGTTTCGATTATCAATCGGTACACGCAATCAATCCAACCATTGTTTATGGCGAAATTTCGGGTTATGGAACCGAAGGCGAATGGAAAAACAAACCCGGTCAGGATCTGCTTCTGCAATCCGTTACCGGCTTAACTTCCTTAACCGGAAATGCCGATAGCGGTCCGGTGGCCATGGGTTTATCCATTGTAGATATGTTGGCTGGTGCACATTTGGCGCAAGGCCTTTTGGCCTGTTTATACCGTAGGGCCATAAAAAATGAAGGTGGTTTTGTACAGGTTAGCA
Source organism: Pedobacter sp. GSP4 (assembly GCF_051857575.1). Lineage (NCBI taxonomy): Bacteria > Pseudomonadati > Bacteroidota > Sphingobacteriia > Sphingobacteriales > Sphingobacteriaceae > Pedobacter > Pedobacter sp. GSP4. The sequence continues at coordinate 386,778 of NZ_JBPZIR010000002.1, forward strand.
TGATGGAATCGGCTTACGATTTTCAGTTTGAAACCATAACCACCTTTATGAACGATGGCGGATGTTTGCCAGAGCGTTCTCAAAAGAACAATGCAAATGCTTATTTGGGCGCTCCATATGGTATTTATCAAACAGAAAACGGATATTTAGCCTTAGCAATGGGTTCTATTCCACAACTGGGAAAGCTGCTCGGTTGCGAAAAACTAGAAGATTATCCGGATTTGAGTGAAGCTTTTGATAAACGTGATGAAATTAAAGGCATTTTGGCTGAACATCTTTTAGCGGCAACAACCGAAAAATGGCTCTCCGTACTCGAACCTGCCGATATTTGGTGTGCCGACGTACTCAACTGGAACGCCTTAATGCAACATGATGGTTTCAAAGTATTAAATATGATACAGGAAGTTCAAATGGTAGATGGGTACAGCTACGAAACCACCAGATGCCCAATCCGTATTGATGGCGAATTGCTAACTTCACCAAAAGGCTCTCCCAAATTGGGACAGGATAATGAAAATATTATTAAAGAATTTATAACACAGCATACCACTGCAAATGCATAACCCAACCGAAACTTTTAGAATAGCCGTACGCAAATTTGGCCCATTTGAATCTGCCATGCAGAATTTTTGGGATAAATACTGTGCACTTTCAGGCTGTACACTAAAGTTGGAAATGGTAATCATGGATCTGCACGAACTTTACCAGCGCAGCATTACCGATAAGGGCTTGGAGAATGGCGAATTTGACATTGCCCACATCAATACCGATTGGGTTTATGAGGGTTATTTAAACAATGCTTTCGAATTGCTAAACCCTTACATCAATGCCAACAAACCCGCCGGTTTTCCGCAGGGCTGGAGCAAATCGCTCTTGTGTTTGCAACGTTTCGGATGGGAAGTGGTTGGTTTGCCCTTTCATGATGGCCCGGAATGTTTGATTTACCGGAAAGATCTATTTGATAATGAAACCGAAAAAGCCAACTATTTTAAAGCATATGGTAAAGCACTTACCGTACCGCAAACCTGGGAAGATTTTCATCAGATTGCACGCTTTTTTAACCGCCCTGCAGAAAACCTGTATGGAAGCATATTTGCCTGCTATCCCGATGGACACAATACAGTTTTCGATTTCTGCTTACAATTATGGACGAGGGGCGGAACATTGGTTGATAAAGCAGGAAACATCCACATCCATTCGCAGTCCGCTATTGATGGACTGGAATTTTACAGAACTATTGTTAAGGATAAAACAGCTATACACCCCAAATCCGCAGATTTTGAATCGGTAGCCGCTGGAATGGCTTTTGCCAATGGAGAAGCCGCCATGATGATCAATTGGTTTGGTTTCGCGGCCATGTGCGAGGTAGATGCCAATTCGAAAGTAAAAGGCAAAACCAATGTAGATCTCATTCCCGCAGCAACAGGAAAAGAATCGGCATCACTAAACGTATACTGGCTATATACCATTGCCAAAGGCAGTAAAAATAAAGCCCTGGCTTACGATTTTTTACGGTTCGCAACCCATGCCGATCAAGATAAGGCACTTACACTGGAAGGTGGCATTGGCTGTCGGATATCGACCTGGAAAGATGAGGAAATTAACCAGATTATCCCTTACTACCATAAATTGGAGCAGATACATGCCGTGGCGAATACATTGCCTCAGCATAAAAACTGGACAGAAATAGCCAAAATAATTGATGAAATGGTTTTAAAAGCCATAAACACTGCAGAGCGCACTACAACACTGATTGAACAGGCACAGCACCAAATTAGCAAATTAAATTAAATGAGTATCGATATTAAATATAAACCAGCATTACCTGAAACCAAACAGCCCATTATCATTATAGGAGCAGGAGGGATTGTTGCCGATGCACACCTTCCGGCTTATAAAATGGCTGGTTTTGAGGTTTATGGAATTGTAAATAGAACGAAAGAACGTGCACAGAAATTAGCAGACCGCTTTGAGATCCCAAATGTGTTCAACTCTGTTGCCGAGGCAGTAAATTCCGCTCCAGAAAATACGGTTTACGATTTGACCATTATGCCTGAGCAGTACTTGGAAACCTTACAACAATTGCCTGATGGAAGTGCCGTACTGATCCAAAAACCGATGGGAGATGATTTTACGCAGGCCAAAGAAATTTTGGAGTTATGCCGGGCAAAGCATTTTAAAGCAGCCATTAATTTCCAGTTGCGTTTTGCACCTTTTGTAAGCGCCGCAAGGTATTTAATTGATCAGGGTTTAATTGGCGAAATGTATGATATGGAAGTGCGTGTTACCGTTAAAACGCCCTGGGAAATTTTTCCGCATGTAATTATCCACCCAAGGTTAGAAATCCAGTACCACAGCATTCATTATGTAGATCTGATCCGTTCGTTTTTGGGCAATCCTGAGAGTATTTTAGCCAAAACCTTAAAACATCCGGCCAAGAGTTTATCCTCATCGCGCTCCACCATTTTATTCGATTATGGCGATACCATGCATGCGGTAATCAACACCAACCACGATCACGATTTTGGACCCAATCACCAAGAGAGCTATATCAAATGGGAGGGAACCAAAGGGGCCATTAAAGCGAAGATGGGTTTATTGATGGATTATCCGCACGGCGTACCCGATGTGTTTGAATATTGTCTGGTTGAAGATGGAAAATCGCCGGAATGGCAAACCGTTAAACTGGATGGTTCTTGGTTTCCAGAAGCCTTTATTGGAACCATGGCCAATTTAATGCGCTACAACGAAGGTTCAACTGATGTTTTACATACCAGTGTCGAGGATGTAATTCAAACCATGGCGGTAGTAGAAAGCGCGTACCAATCGAGCGATATTGGAGGGGTAAAGGTTAGGGAACAATTGGGTAAATAGTATATTCAGTCCCTAGCGAAAGATCGTCATCTCGATCCGATAGCTATCGGATGAAGCGAAGCGAAATGGAGAGATCTATATAATAGATTTCTCGACTCCGTTATACTTCGCCCGAAATGACGAACCATTTATACTCCTCGCTTGTAACGAGGATGGATGAGAAAAGCGATTGTATCGCTTAAGGCAAAATAAAAAACAACACCATCGTCCTCGTTGGTAACGAGGATGCACGAGAATAGCGATTGTATCGCTTTAAAACAATTAAATTATGTATTTCAAATCAACTTTTTTTGAAGATTATCAATTACAGGATAAACGCATAACCTTGGGCCGTACCATAACCGAAACGGATTTCGTAGTTCATGCCGGCCACACAGGCGACTTTTTCCCGCACCATATGGATGCCGAATGGTGTGCCACACAGCCATTTAAACAACGTATTGCCCACGGAACCATGATTTTCAGCATCGGTATTGGCTTAACAGCTTCCGAAATCAATCCCGAAGCCATGTCCAAAGGATATGATAAACTGCGTTTTGTGAAGCCTGTTTTTATTGGCGATACCATCCATTCAGAAATTACCATCTCTGAAAAAGGAGAGAGCAAAAGGCCCGAATATGGAACCGTAACCGAGCATGTAGCAATCATTAACCAACACGGAGAAACCGTATTGGTATGCGACCATCTTTTGGTGGTAAAGAAAAGTCATTAGTTCATTAGTTATTAGTTAACTCGTTCATTAGTCGAAATTTCTACTTAAATCAGCCTAATGAATTTAACCATCGCTAAGCAAAACGTAATGCCCAATAAACAATTGACCAATGAACCATTGAACCAATAAAAAACCAAATATAATGAACCACAACACACAGCCAGAAATTGTAACAGAGGGCGATCCGGCCACAGGGAAAAAGTATTTATTGCCGTTTATATTCGTAATCAGTCTCTTTTTTCTTTGGGGAATGGCACATAATCTCGATTCGAGTTTAATACCGCACTTGCGCAAAGCCTTCAATCTGAGCAACCTGGAGTCGATGCTTATCGATACCTCTATATTCTTTGCCTATTTCATTATGGCTATCCCTGCAGGTATCATCCTTAAAAAATGGGGCTATAAAACAACCATGATTACCGGACTGCTTGTATTTGCATTCGGGGCATTTCTTTTTATACCTGCGGCAAACAACCTATCGTACCTTACTTTTTTAATTGCATTGTTCATTATTGGCTGTGGTTTAGCTACGCTAGAAACATCGGCAAACCCATATGCTGCAGTTTTGGGCGATCCGGCTAAAGCAGCAACGCGTTTAAATTTGGCTGCTTCCTTTAATGGTTTGGCAGCTGCTGTAGCTGGTTATGTGGGTTCGCATTACATATTATCCGGAAAAACCTATACCAAAGCAGAGTTAGACAATATGACGGAAGCCGTTCGATTGGTGGAGGCTTCCTCAGTTAAAACGCCTTATATTATTTTGGGCACTGTTTTGGTGTTCATTGCCATTGCTTTTTGCTTTATCAAGTTCCCAGAAATTAAAACCAAAAGTATTGATGGCGAAGCGAAAGGCAGTTTTTTAGGCGCTTTAAAGCACAAACACTTGCGCTGGGCAGTTGTGGCTCAATTTTTTTACGTAGGCGCCCAGGTTTGTGTTACCAGTTCTTTTATCCGCGCAGCACAGCAGGGTGGTGGTTTCTCCGAAAAAACAGCCGGTATCTACCTAGCCGTTTATGGCATCCTGTTTACCGTTGGCCGCTTTGCCGGAACAGCACTTTTACAATTTATCAAATCATCAAAACTCTTATCTATCTATTCGGTGGTTTGTGTTTTTCTTTGCCTTATAGCCATTACCGCTTCCGGACCAATCATGGTTTATGCATTAGGCGGTTTGGGCTTTTTCATGTCGATTATGTTTCCTACCATTTTTGCATTGGGTATTGAAGGTATTGGAGATGATACCAAGCCTGGTTCTTCCTGGTTGATTATGTCGATTATTGGTGGCTCGGTTGTACCATTAACTATGGGCGCCATTATAGATTCATATAATGATAATGTACAGATTGGTTATAGCATTCCATTGGTTTGTTTCTTGGTTATTCTATACTTCGGTATTAGGGGTTATAAAATTGCACACAAATAAATAGCCGTCATTGCGAGGAGGAACGACATGGCAATCTAAATTGGAATTTATCTTGGAGATTACTACCTACTTATTCCCCAAGAGAATCTTAAACAGATAATAAATTGAAAAATGAAAATTAGGCTTATCAACATACTGTCCATTATTTTATTGGTAAGCGTATGCTTTTCTTCAGCCATTTTCGCGCAGCAAAATGAAAATGCTAAACCCTGGGTATTTTGGTACTGGGTTAAAGGAGCCGTTTCCAAAGCGGGCATCACTGCCGATTTAGAAGCCATGAAAGCAAATGGCATTGCTGGAGCCTATTTAATGAGCATCCAAGGCCCTGATAAAAGTCCTGTGTATTCGCCTCCTGCTGTTCAGCTTAGCCCAGAGTGGTGGCAAATGGTAACCTTTGCCATGAATGAAGCAAAGCGGTTAAACCTGAAGTTGGGCATGCACGTAAGTGATGGATTTGCCTTGGCTGGTGGGCCATGGATAACACCCGAGCTTTCTATGCAAAAAGTTGTTTGGTCGAAGATAAACATCAGTAATACAAACACTAAAATAATTTTACCTCAACCAGAAAAGAAAGAAAATTACTATCGCGATATTGCCGTTTATGCCTATCCATCGCCCATTGGTGAAGGCATTTCGACCAGAAACGTTATTCCAAAAATTACCGCTAGCAATGGTGCTGATGCCACAGGTTTAATTCAGCCCGGAAATAAGAAAAACTTCGGTTCAAACGAACCCTGCTACATCCAGTACGAATTTGAAAAACCTTTTACCTGCCGTACCGTAACCATTAAAATCAGCGGAAACAATTACCAGGCACAACGCTTGGCTATTGAAGTGAGCAATGATGGTAAAACTTTCCGTGCCATTGGCCGGTTGGAACCACCGCGGCATGGTTGGCAGGATACCGACGAGGATGTTACACATTCCATTTTGCCCACCACGGCTAAATTTTTTAGGTTTATTTATGATAAAAAAGGTTCAGAACCTGGTTCAGAAGATCTGGATGCGGCCAAATGGAAACCATCATTAAAACTCGTTAACCTCGAACTTTCAGCAGAAGCACAGCTTAACCAGTTTGAGGGTAAAAACGGATCGGTTTGGCGGGTGAGCAAAAGAAGTAGCGAAATGCAGGTAGCTAAAAGTTTATGCGTGCCCTTAAATAAAATCGTGAACCTAACGGCCAAGTTAAATCCAGATGGAACCTTAAACTGGAAAGCACCAAAAGGTAACTGGACAATCTTAAGAATCGGTCATACCTCTACAGGCCATACCAATGCTACCGCCGGGGGTGGAATGGGCTTAGAATGTGATAAGTTTAATCCACAGGCCGTAAAACTTCAGTTCGATAGCTGGTATGGCGAAGCTTTAAAACACGGTGGGCCAGAAATTGCCCAAAAAGTTTTAAGCGTCTTTCATGTAGATAGCTGGGAATGCGGTAGCCAAAATTGGTCGCCGGTATTTAAAGATGAGTTTATGAAGCGCAGGGGATACGATTTAACGCCTTATTTGCCCATCATGACGGGCTTGCCGGTAGAAAATGTTACTGTATCCGAAAACTTTCTTTACGATATCCGAAAAACGATTTCAGAGCTGGTGGTAGATCAGTTTTATAAAACACTGGCAAAATTGGCCAAAACCAAAGGCGTAACGTTTACTACCGAAAGCATCGCCCCAACTATGATGAGCGATGGCCTAATGCATTATAAAACTGTTGATGTACCTATGGGCGAATTTTGGCTTAATAGTCCAACACATGATAAACCAAACGATATGCTGGATGCCATTTCGGGCGCACACATTTACGGAAAGAATATTGTTCAGGCCGAAGCTTTTACCACCGTAAGGATGGATTGGAACGAAAGCCCCGCAAATATGAAAACCTTACAGGATCGGAATTATGCGCTTGGCATTAACAAACTCAGCTACCATGTGTTTACGCACAACCCCTGGACGGATAGAAAACCCGGGATGACGTTGGATGGCGTTGGTTTGTACTTTCAGCGCGATCAAACCTGGTGGAAAGCAGGTAAAGCCTGGGTAGAATATGCAGAGCGCACTCAAAATTTATTACAACAGGGCAAACCAGTGGTTGATATTGCGGTTTTCACAGGCGAGGAATTGCCACGCCGGTCGGTTTTACCTGATCGGCTGGTTGAAACGCTGCCCGGTATTTTTGGTTCAGATGTGGTTGAATCGGAAAAAACGCGCTTAGCCAATATTGGAGAACCACTGAGGCAAATTCCAGCGGGCGTAACCCATTCGGCTAACATGGCCGATCCCGAAAATTGGGTGAACCCGTTGAGAGGTTACGCCTACGATAGTTTTAATCCTGATGTATTAAGCACAGCCACGGTCAAAAATGGAAATGTTGTCTTCGAAAGCGGAGCCACCTATAAGATCTTGGTCTTTACCGGAAAACTAAAGCTCAACCCAAATTATGAGTATATCAGTTACGCAACCGTTAAAAAACTTTTGGCGTTAATCAAGGCTGGGGCCAAAGTAATTGTTGCAGATAAACCTCTGTATCAAAATGGCTTAAAGCAGGTGAGTAAGGTTGAATTCGAACAAATTATTGAGGCGATTTGGGGCGGAAATTTCGAATCCTATAAAAATAATGGAAAGCCAGTTTATGAAAAGAAATTAGGACTAGGAAAAGTATATCAAGCACCTTTCTATGGCGACACCTTTGATGTTATCGGCGTAAAAAGAGATTTGACTGTTAAAGAGGTGGTGAATGATCGCTTAAACACTGCCTACGCACCCGGTATTGCCTACACCCACAGGATTGATGGGGACAAAGAGATTTTCTTTATTTCCAATCAGGAGAACAGAAAGAGAAAAATCAATCTTACACTTAGGGTTGAGGCTAAATCGTTGAAGGTTTACGATGCTGTTGCCGATACCTCTTATCAACCCCCAGTTATCAACAGCGGTTATGGATTGCCTGAAACAAATTTAGATCTAACTTTTTACCCCAATCAATCCCTTTTTGTGATATTAGATACACCAGGGGTATATTATTTTAGTTCCACTAATTCAAATCTTTTAAAACCCCGGAAAGAGAACATTTTTAAGGATATTGAAAACATCTCTAAAAATTGGGAAATACAGTTCGACCCTAATTACGGAGGCCCGGCTAAACCTATAATCTGTAATGATTTAACCGATTGGACGCAAAGTACCGATAGTTTGGTAAAATACTATTCAGGAACGGCTATTTATACCAAAAAATTCAATTTTAATGGAAGCGCTAAGGGCAAAATCTGGATTGACCTGGGTGCATTCTCCAGCATTGCGGAAGTGAAGATCAATGGCATCAACTGCGGTACCTTATGGACTGCACCGCACCGTTTGGAAATTTCTAAAGCCATTAAACACGGTGAAAATCAGATTGCTATCGAAGTAACCAACACCTGGGCCAACCGTTTAATTGGCGACAGTAAATTACCTGAAAATAAAAGAATTACCAAAACAACGGCACCTTTCCGTTTGGAAGGAAAGCCTTTAAATCCAGCGGGTTTATTGGGGCCGGTTACGATTCAAACTGAAGAAAAATGATAGAAAAAAAATGGTATAGCAGCTGGTTTTTAAATTACATGGCGAACCGTCGTCGGTCGATCATGGCTTCATCAGCTTTAATCTTTAGCCTTGTAGCTTTAGCTTCCGTTTCAAATGCACAGGATAAAGCTTTGGTGAATACCGCCAATTCGCCATACGCCAAACTGCACAGCATTAACATGACTGATGTAACCTGGACAAAAGGTTTTTGGGCCGATCGCTTTAAGGTGGCAACCGAAACCATGGTACCAAACATGTGGGCCATTTACAATGATGCAAAAATTAGCCATGCCTTTAAAAATTTTGAGATTGCTGCAGGATTGGATACCGGATCGCATGCGGGACCATCTTTCCACGACGGCGATTATTACAAAACCTTAGAAGCCGTTGCAAGTTTATATGCTTCGACCAAAAACCCGAAGTTGAACGAAATGATGGATAAAGCCATTGTGGTAATCGGTAAATCGCAGCGCGAAGATGGTTACATCTATACCAAAGCCATGATAGAACAGCGTAAAACAGGTTCAAAAAATCAGTTTCAGGATAGGTTAAGCTTCGAATCGTACAATATCGGGCATTTAATGACAGCTGGCTGCATCCATTACCGCGCCACAGGAAAAACCACTTTGCTCAATATTGCTAAAAAAGCAACTGACTATCTATATAATTTCTATAAATCAGCTTCGCCAACCTTGGCCCGTAACGCCATTTGCCCATCACATTACATGGGCGTTGTAGAAATGTACCGCACCACCAAAGATCCCCGTTATTTAGCGCTCGCCCAACATTTAATTGCTATTAAAGGTAAAATTGACGATGGCACGGACGATAATCAGGACCGTATCCCATTTTTGCAGCAAACCAAAGCCATGGGCCATGCCGTAAGGGCCAATTATTTGTATGCCGGTGTAGCCGATTTATATGCCGAAACAGGGAAAGATTCTTTATTGCACACACTCAATTTAATGTGGAATGATGTAAACCAGCATAAAATGTACATTACTGGCGGCTGTGGCTCGTTATACGACGGTACTTCGCCCGATGGTACTTCGTACAACCCTTTAGAGGTGCAGAAAATCCATCAGGCATTTGGCCGCGATTATCAATTACCCAATTTTACGGCACATAACGAAACTTGCGCCAATATTGGTAACGTACTTTGGAACTGGCGTATGCTGCAGATTACCGGCGATGCAAAATATGCCGATGTTATGGAACTGGCTTTGCACAACAGCGTTTTATCGGGCATTAGTTTAGATGGAAAGAACTTTTTATACACCAATCCTTTGGCGCAATCGGATGATTTGCCTTTCAAGCAGCGGTGGTCTAAAGATAGGGTGCCTTATATCGGATTATCCAATTGTTGTCCGCCCAATGTAGTACGTACTATTGCCGAGGTTAGCAATTACGCTTACAGTGTTTCGGATAAAGGCTTGTGGTTTAACCTCTATGGAGGAAATAACTTAAACACAAAACTCGCCGATGGTACTCCGGTTTCCTTAACAGAAGAAACCAATTATCCATGGAGTGGCCAGATCAAAATCAGTATTAAAGAAACAGGTGGAAAGGCTTTTTCCATTTTTTTAAGAATCCCCTCGTGGACGCATGATGCAAAAATCAGTATTAACGGAAAAGTGGAACCGCTTAACGTCCTTTCTGGCACTTATGCAGAGATAAAACGCATTTGGAAAAAAGGCGACGTGATTAGTTTAAATCTTCCGATGGAAGCCACTTTGATTGAAGCCAATCCATTGGTTGAAGAAAACAGAAATCAAATTGCCGTAAAACGTGGACCGATTGTTTATTGCCTCGAATCGACAGATTTACCCGGTAAAAGTATTTTCAACGCGTTTGTGCCCACATCAACAAAGTTTGAACCCCAGGCAATCAATATCGATGGTGCTGAAATGATGAGCTTGGTTGGCCGCGCAAAAATTGTAGAGCCCAATAACTGGAAAAATGTGCTGTACAGGCCAATAGATAATAAAAACACCGAAACAACATTAAAACTGGTACCGTACTTTGCCTGGGGAAACCGGGGCCATTCAGAAATGTTGGTATGGTTGCCGGTGAGTAGATAAGAGGCCCTATGATCGTCATGTCGGCTGAAGCAAAGCGGAATGGAGAGATCTATAATAGATTTCTCGACTACGTTGCACCCGATAGCTATCGGGTTTGCTCGAAATGACGACCACGGTAATCGCTAACAAAATAACACAACAATGAAATTAAAACTTATATATTTTCTAAGCCTTTGCTGCAGTATCGCCTCTGCCACTGTTAAACCAGCATCGGTTTTTACCGATCATATGGTGCTGCAGCAGCAAAGCAATGTAGCCATATGGGGCTGGGCCAAGCCATCAAGCAAAGTAAAAATCAATACTTCTTGGAACAAACAGAACTATTCCGTTACTTCCGATGTAAATGGAAAGTGGAAAGTAAAAGTTTCGACGCCAACAGCAGGCGGACCATTCGAGATTGAATTTAATGATGGGGATAAACTGGTTTTAACCGATATTCTAATTGGCGAAGTTTGGTTCTGTGGCGGTCAATCCAATATGGAAATGCCCATGAAAGGTTTTAAAAGTCAGCCCATAATAGGCTCTAATGAAGTGATTTTGAAATCTTCGAATAAAAACATTAGGTTGTATACCGTTCCGCGCTCATCTATAACAGAAAGGCAGGAGAACAGTAAACCATCAGTGTGGAAACTGGCGGCACCAGAAACCGTTTCAAATTTTAGTGCTACCGCTTACTATTTTGGTTCGTTGCTTCACGAAATGCTTAACGTTCCGGTTGGGATAATTAACGATAGCTATGGCGGTTCAACCATCGAAGCCTGGATGTCGCCCGATGATTTAAAGTCTTTTGCCGAAATTAAAATCCCAGCAAAAGGAGATAGTATAAAAGAGGTAAGCAGAACTCCAACTACGCTTTACAACGGAATGCTTTATCCTGTTATCAGTTATGGCATTAAAGGTGCAATCTGGTACCAGGGCGAATCGAATTATGAACTGCCCGACCGCTACGAAGATTTATTTCCAGCCATGGTTTCTTCCTGGCGCAAAAATTGGGAAAACGGCGATTTCCCTTTCTATTATGCACAAATTGCGCCATATAACTACGCGCAGCTGCCACCTTACCATCTAGGAGGCAAATTCAATTCAGCATTTTTAAGAGATGCTCAGCGCAAATCTTTGGCTAAAATTCCAAATTCCGGAATGGCTGTTTTAATGGATATCGGAGAAGAAAATTCCATCCATCCGGCCAATAAAAAGCAAGGCGGACAGCGTTTGGCTTATCTTGCATTGGCCAATACATATGGCATAAAGGGTTTTGGTGCACTTAGTCCCGCATACGAATCGGTAACGATAGAGAAAAATACGGCCACAATTAAATTCCAAAATGTTCCCAATGGTATTACATCATTCGGTAAAGCATTATCTTTATTTGAAATTGCTGGTGCTGATCGGAAATTTTATCCGGCCAAAGCAGCGATCAAAGGAAGTAGTGTTTTAGTTTCGGCCGATGAAGTAAAAACACCCGTAGCTGTGCGCTATGCTTTTAAAGATTTTGTAACCGGCGATTTATTTGGCAATGATGGCCTACCGGTTTCATCTTTCCGTACCGACAATTGGGAGCAATAACAATGATTTTAACCACAAAGAAACAAAGGCTACAAAGTATTTTAATAATGCACTTAAATGTACTTAAATGCCTTATATGGTCCATATTTTTGAATTTTAAATATCGCAGGTGGTCAAATACGTTGCACTTGAAAATTAAACAACCCTTTGTCTTTGTGTTCTTTGTGCCTTTGTGGTTCACTACAACCTTGGCCTACTCACAAGAAAAAGAAACTAATAACGTGGTATGGACAACCCAAAGTATCAATTCGGCCGAATCTATGCCTGTAGGTGGTGGCGATATTGGTTTAAACGTTTGGGTAGAAAAAGGGGAGGTTTACCTTTACCTTTCCCGCAGCGGAACTTTTGATGAGAACAATACCTTACTGAAACTAGGCCGCGTTAAACTAAAATTAAGTCCTAACCCTTTCGAGGGTACTACCTTTAAGCAAGAATTGATTTTAAAAGATGGCTATGCCAATATTTCGGGCTCAAATGGCAATTTAAACGCGCAAATAAAAGTTTGGGTAGATGTTTTCAATCCCATAATCCATTTAGAGCTCAAATCAAATCAAAAAATCATGACAACAGCCAGTTACGAGAGCTGGCGCTTTGAAGACCGGGTTATAAAAGGCAAAGAGAACAATCAGAATTCGTATAAGTGGGCACCCCAAGGCATTGTAAAAACCCTTAAAGATGAAATAGATTTTAAGCAGAATAGCATACAGTTTTTGCATCAGAACAAAGCAGAAACCGTATTCGATGTAGCAGTAAACCAGCAAGGCTTAGCGGCCAACAAAGCAGAGCTCTATAATCCGCTTAAAGACCTGATTTTTGGTGGTTCGCTACAGGGAGATGATATGATAGCCGCTGGAAATTACACTGGAACCTATTTGAGCACCCCATTTAAAGCTTGGTCATTAAAGAGCAGAAAACCCTCAACCCTTGCAAACATCACAATTGCATTAAACACCATAACGGGTTCTTTACCAGCTTGGGAACAGAATTTAGCTACTGTTAAAACTAAACTCAACAACTCGCAGCAAAACAGTATCAAGTGGTGGAACGATTTCTGGCAGAGAAGCTTTATTTACATCCATTCAAAAGATGAAACCGCAAATCAGGCTGCCAAAAACTATCAATTGTTTAGGTACATGTTGGGCTGCAATGCCTTTGGCAAATACCCAACCAAGTTTAATGGTGGTTTATTTACTTTCGATCCAGAGTTAACTGATAGCACCTTAAAATATACACCCGATTTTAGAAACTGGGGCGGTGGAACACATACTGCCCAAAACCAGCGCCTGGTGTATTGGCCAATGCTAAAAAGTGGCGATTTTGATCTGATGAAACCCCAGTTCGATTTCTATCTAAACCTACAAAAAAATGCAGAAATCAGAACAGCTGCTGCATGGGGGCATAAAGGAGCAAGTTTTACTGAACAGTTAGAGAATTTTGGCTTACCCAATCCTGCCGAGTATGGCTGGAAACGCCCTAGCGATTTTAATAAAGGAATGGAATATAATGCCTGGCTCGAGTACGAATGGGATACCGCATTGGAGTTTTGCATGATGATTTTGGAAACAGAAAGATATGCAGGTAAAAACATCGAAAAATATCTTCCGTTGATAGAGAGTACGCTCACCTTTTTTAACGAGCATTACACCTATCTGGCCAAACAGAGGGGCGCAAAAGCCTTGGATGCCGATGGTCATTTGGTTTTGTATCCAGGCTCTGGTGCCGAAACGTATAAAATGGCCTACAATTCGACTTCTACCATTGCAGCTTTAAAAACAGTGCTTACTAGGTTAATTAAGCTACCGGCACTGCCAGAAGAAAAGAAAAACCAATGGACAGCCATGCTAAAAACGATACCACCAATCAGTTTTAGAACGTTTAATGAACATGTAACCCTAGCGCCGGCCAAACTTTGGGAACGTGTTAACAATACCGAGAGTCCGCAGCTTTATCCGGTTTATCCATGGGGTATTTATGGTATTGGCAAACCCGGTTTAGATACTGCAATTAATACCTATAAATACGATACAGATGTTTTGAAGTTCCGCAGTTACGTGGGTTGGAAGCAGGATAACATTTTTGCCGCAAGGCTAGGTTTAACTGATGAGGCCGCCCAGTTAACCACTGCAAAATTAAAAGATTCAGGAAGGAGGTTTCCAGCTTTCTGGGGACCAGGTTTTGATTGGACACCAGATCACAACTGGGGAGGATCGGGCATGATTGGTTTACAGGAAATGCTGATGCAAACAGATGGAAAAAAAATTTATCTCTTTCCAGCCTGGCCAAAAGATTGGGATGTACATTTTAAACTGTATGCTCCTTATCAAACTACTGTAGAGGGAGTTTTAAAAGATGGCAAACTAACCGATTTGAAAGTGCTGCCCGAATCCAGGAGGTTAGATGTGGTTAATAAAATGACAAAATAGCTGAATAATAAGAAAATAGAATAATGCAGTTTTGAATGAAGGTTGATTTCGTTGGAAAATTAATAGATAAAATGATTAATTGATGGAATGATAGAATTTAAATAGCAATTGTGCTTAACATTCAATCATTCAAAATTCAAACCTTCAATAACCAAATAAATGATAGATAGAATGGTAGAAATTACATAGCGATTGCGCTGAACATTCACTCATTCAAAATTCAATCATTCAATAATTAAAAAAATATGGATTTAAAATTAAAAGAAAAAGTTATCGTAATCACTGGCGCCGCAAAAGGCATCGGTAGAAGCATTGCAGAAGTATTTGCGAAGGAAAATGCCATTGCCGTAATTGTTGGCAGAAGAGCAGAAGATAATCAAAAAGTTGTCGATGCAATTGTGGCTGAAGGTGGCCAGGCAGCACAGTTTGTGGCTGAATTATCCAATCCAGACGATTGCGAAGCGGTAGTTAAAAACATTGTAGCACAATTTGGTAAAATAGATGGTTTGGTAAACAACGCCGGTGTTAACGATGGCGTAGGTTTAGAAAGTGGTAACTATAAAGATTTTATGGCCTCACTGCACAAAAATGTGGTGCATTACTATTTAATGGCACATCATGCCTTGCCAGAGCTTATTAAAAGCAAAGGTGCAATTGTGAATATCACTTCAAAAACAGCAGAAACCGGACAAGGAAATACTTCGGCTTACGCTGCTGCAAACGGTGGTAGGAATGCACTAACCCGCGAATGGGCTGTAGAACTTTTAAAATACGGAATCCGCGTAAATGCTGTAGTTGTAGCCGAGTGCTGGACACCTGCTTACGAAACCTGGATTGAAACCCTTTCAGATGCCGAAGCCAAGCTAAAAGAAATTACCGCTAAAATTCCTTTAGAGAACAGAATGACTACAGCTGAAGAAATCGCAAACATGACAGCCTTTTTAATGTCGGATAAATCTAGCCATACCACTGGGCAGATTATCCATGTGGATGGTGGCTATGTACATTTAGACAGGGCATTAGCCAACGCGTAAATTTTAGTGATTGAATGATTGATGGATGGAATGGTGAGCCATTAGCCCAATAGGCAAAACCTCATCATTCCTTAATTTTACATTAATCACTCACTCATTAATTGAGTCGTTCAATAATGCACTCATCCAATCATTAATCAGTAGTTTGAAACAAGCTAACACAGTTAACCGATTAACTAATTTATACAATTAACCAACAATAAATGAAAACCCTTACCTGCACCACACCAGGAACTTTTGAATATTCGGAAACTGAAAAACCTGAACTTAAAAAAGACCATGCCATAATCAAAATAAAAAGAATCGGTATCTGCGGAACCGATTTGCATGCTTTTGAAGGTACTCAGCCATTTTTTAATTACCCCCGGGTATTGGGTCATGAACTTTCTGGCGAACTTATAGCAGTTGATGGGGCAGAAGGTTTTGAAATAGGAGAGGCAGTTACATTTATTCCATATTTCAATTGTGGCGAATGTATTGCCTGCCGGATGAACAAGCCAAATTGTTGTGTAAAAATGCAAGTTTGCGGAGTACACGTAGATGGCGGTATGCGCGAATATCTATCCGTTCCATCCCGAACGCTTTTACACGGCGAAGGATTAAGTTATGATGAACTTGCTTTGGTAGAGCCCTTAGCCATCGGTGCGCATGGTGTACGCAGAGCAGAGGTTCAGCAGGGCGAATTTGTACTGGTTATCGGTGCAGGACCCATTGGTTTGGGCACCATGGAATTTGCCCGTATTGCCGGCGCAAATGTAATTGCCCTTGATATCAATGAAGACCGTTTAGCATTCTGTAAAGAGAAACTAAAGGTTGCCCATGTGGTTAACGCACTATCACCCGATGTTGCCGATCAATTGAGCCAGATTACCAACGGAGATATGCCTACTGTGGTAATAGATGCTACCGGAAACCAAAAAGCCATAAACAACGCCATAAACTACATGGCACATGGCGCCAGATTTGTATTGATCGGACTTCAAAAAGGCGATTTAATTTTTAACCACCCCGAATTCCATAAAAGAGAATCGACGCTGATGAGCAGCAGAAATGCTACCATCGAAGATTTTGAACATGTAATCAAATCGATGAAAGCTGGCCTGGTAAATCCAACCAATTACATTACACACCAGGTTAAATTTGAAGAAGTAAAAGATGAATTTGAAAGTTGGTTAGATCCAAAAAACGGGGTTATTAAAGCGATGGTTAGAATGGAGGATTAATAAGCACATTTAATACAGCTATATTAAAAATAATTATATTTGTAATAGTTAAGATCAACAATAAGAATGTATTATGAAAATAGGTGATAAAGTTTCAATCTCTCCACAGGTAACTGATAGGAACGATTGGATTGACGGTGTGATTATAGAAATAGAAGAGAATCCTTTTGCTGGAGTTGTTATCACTGCCAAATCAGATGATGGCGAGATCTTCTTTGAAAAAGAAGATCTTTTTAGATTTTTAGGTGAGGAGACATGTACGCATTAAGTTTTGACATGACCATATCTGATCTTAAAAAAAGAATATGGAGAAAAATACCACAGTGCTTATTCGGAAATAAAAAACCATTTGAATAGTAGTGGCTTTTATTGGATTCAGGGAAGTACCTACGTAACAGAAGGTAATCTGACAGCAGTTTATCAAGCGATTAATATCCTCTCCAAAATAGAGTGGTTCAGTAAATCAGTAAGGGATATCAGAGCATTTAAAGTTGAAGATTTCTCAGATTTTACGTCCATTGTTAAGTCTTGATTTATTTACAATATACTATCCGCGATACAAACGCGGATGCAGGAGAACAGCGATTGTATCGCTGCCGAACCATAAGCATTAAAAAGCCGATAACTTAGAAAATTATCGGCTTTAATATAATTGAGAGGTTGTATCTCTTACTATTTATAAAAGACCTCGTTCCAATGCAGTTCGCTTCTGAACTGATTGATTTTGGTATCAGCACCAATATTTACATATTCCAAACCTGCAATATTTGCAAAATCAGATAAATGTTCGGTGGTTAAATTTTGGCTATAAGCAGTATGGTGTGCACCACCTGCGTAAATCCATGCTGCACAACCTGTTTTCATATCAGGCAGCGGTTTCCAAAGTACACGGGCCACTGGTAGGTTTGGCAAATCATGTTCGGCTTCAACAGCTTTTACTTCATTTACCAGCAAACGGAAACGGTTACCCATATCAATTAACGAAGCATTTAACGCATCGCCTCCAGCAACGTTAAATACCAAACGTGCCGGATCTGCTTTTCCGCCAATACCCAAAGGATGAACTTCAAGGCTAGCTTTTCCAGAAGCCAAACTTGCATCAACTTCCAGCATATGCGAACCTAAAACCATCGAATTTGCCGGATCAAAGTGGTAAGTATAATCTTCCATAAAAGCATTACCACCAGCTAAGCCAGCGCCCATTACCTTACAGGCACGAACCAAAGCTGCAGTTTTCCAATCGCCTTCGCCAGCAAAGCCATAACCATCGGCCATTAAACGTTGCGCAGCAATTCCCGGCAATTGTATCATGCCATGCAGATCTTCAAAAGTATCTGAGAAACCTTTAAAACCACCATCGGTTAAGAATTTTCTTAAACCTAACTCAATCTTAGCAGCCTCGTAAACAGAAGAATGACGGGCACCACCAGCTTTTAAATCGGCAGCCATTTCATATGTTTCTTCGTATTCTTTCAATAAAGCTTGGATCGACTCTTCACTTATGCCGTTAATTACAGCAACTAAATCACCTATACCATAAGTATTTACAGCGAAACCAAACTTCATTTCGGCTTCTACTTTATCGCCGTCGGTTACTGCTACATAACGCATGTTATCGCCAAAACGGGCAAATTTAGCACCTTGCCAATCGTGCCAGCCTGCAGCGGCCCTGCACCAGGTATCTATCTGTTTGGCCACTTCTTCGTCTTGCCAATGGCCAACAACTACTTTGCGGTCTTTGCGCATACGCGTAACCATAAAACCAAATTCACGGTCGCCATGGGCGCTCTGGTTTAGGTTCATAAAATCCATATCAATGGTATTCCATGGAATATCGCGGTTAAACTGCGTGTGTAAGTGCAATAAAGGTTTCTGCAAAACATTTAAGCCCCTAATCCACATTTTAGCAGGAGAGAAGGTGTGCATCCAGGTAATTACACCAATACAGTTCTCGTCAATATTGGCCTGTTGCAAGGTTTCGAAAATCTCTTCTGTGGTTTTCACAATTGGCTTGTACACCACCGAAACCGAAATATTTCCATTCTGGTTTAACGAATCTGCTACCTGCTGTGCATGATCTGCCACTTGTTTTAAGGTTTCTTCTCCGTACAAATGCTGCGTACCGGTGATAAACCAAACCTGTAATTTTTTTAAATCAATCATTACTGTTTATGTTATTTTTAATTTATTCGGTTAAACCTCGCAGGTTTTAAAAACCTGCGAGGTTTTTTTACTTATTTATTTCCTCGGTCTGTGTATTCACAGCCAAAATCATTCCTTTAATGACTCAGAACCCCCAACCAACTATTTCTGTCCGTAATAAGCACCCGCTCCATGCTTACGCTCGTAATGCTTCTCAATCAAGGAGTCTTTTAATTTCGGTGCCTGCGGATTAATCTGTTGTGTTAACTGGGCCATTTGTGCTACGGTTTCTAAAACCGCACTGTTATAAACGGCTTTTTCCGCTGTTTTTCCCCAGGTAAAAGGAGCGTGGTTACCTACTAAAATCATTTCAACTTCTTTGTAGCTTAAACCCAAACTTTCAAAATGGTTCATGATCTGAAATCCAGTTTCATACTCATAATTTCCCTTTATCATGGCATCATCCATCGGGGGAGCGCAAGGGATATCAACCGTTAAATGGTCTGCATGGGTAGTGCCGTAAATTGGAATGGCCCTTTGTGCCTGTGCCCAAGCCGTACCGTAGGTAGAGTGTGTATGTACAATGCCACCAATATTTTCCCAGTGCTTATATAAAACAGCATGTGTTTTGGTATCAGATGATGGTCTTAAATCGCCTTCCACAGTATTGCCGTCAAAATCTACAATTACCATTTTATCAACCGTTAGCTCCTCGTAAGGAACACCGCTTGGTTTGATGGCAAAAACACCTTTCGATCGATCTGCAGCACTCACATTACCGAAAGTAAAGAGCACCAGGCCCAGTTTCGGCAGCTGCATATTGGCTTGGTAAGCCTGTTCTTTTATATCCTGATAGTTGCTCATGATAAGTAAGGTTTTACGTCTTTCTTATTGTATTTTTCTAAATACCTGCCTAAGCCCAGGTATTGCTGGTAGTGCTGACGGTAAAGTTTTTGTTTTTTTGCATTGGGCTTGTATTCTTTTTCAAAACCTGTTCCCATTGCAGCCATTGCCGCTTCGATATTTGGATAAACGCCTGCCGCTACAGCAGCAAACATGGCCGCACCTAAAGCACAGGTATGCTCAAAACGGTGAATCCTGATTGGCATTTCCAGTACATCAGCCATCATCTGCATAATATAAGGCGATTTTTTCGCCACTCCACCAATGCCAATAATACCTTTAACCGGAACACCTTGTTCTATAAATCTATCTACAATAGCCTTAGCCCCAAAACAGGTTGCAGCAGCCAGTGCACGGAAAAACCTTGGTGCATCAGTACCTAAACCTAATCCGGTAATGGCACCTTTCAGTTCCTGATTGGCATCTGGTGTTCTACGGCCATTTAACCAATCTATCGCCAATTCTGCATAATCATCATCCTCCAAATCTTCAGCCTGTTTACTCAAATTAGCAATTATTTTACTTTCCAGCTCTTCTTTTAAGGCAATTGCTGTTGCTTCATCAATTAAGGCCGATGTAGTTAAAAGAGTATTCAATGGCCAGCTGATCAGGTTCTTAAACCAGGCATATACATCGCCAAAAGCCGATTGACCGGCTTCTAAACCTGCCATACCCGGTATTACCGATCCATTTACCTGTCCGCAGATACCGTTAATCAGTTTACCGTGCAAGTCTTCATTAGGTGCTACCAAAATATCGCAGGTACTTGTTCCCATTACTTTACTGAGGTAATAAGGTTCTATCTGACCTCCAACGGCACCCATATGTGCATCAAATGCACCAACACCTACCACCACATCGGTAGTTAAACCCAGTTTATCTGCCCATTCTTCGCTTAAAGTACCAGCAGCAACATCAGATGTATAAGTATCCTGAAATAATTTATCCTTAAATCCTGCTAACAGCGGATCAAGGCTGCTAAAGAAATCTTCAGGGGGCAATCCATTAAATTCTTCGGCCCATAACGCTTTATGTCCGGCAGCGCAACGGCTACGTTTCATGGTAGCTACATCTTTGCCACCGCAAAGTAAAAACGGTACCCAGTCGCAATGTTCAACCCACGATTGTGCGCTGTTCTTTATAGTCTCATCCACCCTAAAAATGCGCAGCAACTTAGACCAAAACCATTCTGACGAATAAATTCCGCCTACATATTTCAGATAATTGATTTTAAATTTAGTGGCGTGCTCATTAATTTCAGCTGCTTCCTTAACCGCGGTATGGTCTTTCCAAAGTACAAACATGGCATTCGGGTTTTCCTCAAAACCAGGGGTTAAAGCAAGGGGAGTACCACTCGCATCAACGGCCACTGGGCTAGATCCTGTAGTATCCACCGAAATCCCCTTCACCAATTTTGCTATTTCCGGGCCACCTGCCTTTTCAATGCACTGTTTAATGGTAAAGGTTAAACCCTCAATGTAATCTAAAGGATGCTGTCTGAATTGATTGATGGAAGGCTTACAATATAAACCTTTCTGCCATCTTGGATAAAGAAAAACGGAAGATGAAAGTTCTTTTCCATTTGCGGTATCGACTAAAACAGACCGAACAGAATCCGTCCCGTAATCAACACCAATTACATAGTTTGCTGTGCTCATAACAATAAATAATCGTCTAATTAACGTTTATTTTTCTGAATTAAAAAATTTATAAAAATTTTTATCTGTTTTTTAATGATTGGGGGAACCAACAAAAGGTTCAACACAACCTTTAAGCAATAAAGACCCCGGTCATTACCTTAAATTTCAGAATATTTATCCAACAGCTAACAGAAAAATTTAGTGCAGATTAGCCCAAGAAATGTTAAATTTACTTTATGGCCAAAAAAGGTAAAGCAGATCCCAGTTTAACAAAGAAAATTTTCGTTTTAGATACATCGGTTATCCTTTACGATCATGATGCGATAAACAACTTTCATGAGCATGATGTAGCCATTCCCATCCAGGTGCTCGAAGAATTGGATAATTTTAAAAGCGGTAACGATACCCGTAACTTTGAAGCGAGGAGCTTTATCCGTTTGATAGACGAAACTTCCAAACAAAAACTCATCAGCGACTGGATAGCCTTAAAAAAAACGAATGCAGGTAAATTTAAAGTGGTTTTAAACGAAAACCCGCTGAGTACAAATGCCGAAGAAGTTTATGGAAAGGGCAAAACCGACCATAAAATTTTAAATGCCGCACTCAGTTTAAAAGAAGAATATCCGGATAAAAGGGTGGTACTGGTATCGAAAGATATCTGCCTGCGCCTAAAAGCCAAAGCGTTAAATTTAAATGCCGAAGATTACGAAACCGGAAAGATCAAAAATGTAGATGAGCTATATGCCGGTAAAACCGAAATCCACGATTTCCCCGTCGCCTTAATCGATGAACTCAAAAAACAACCTTTTATTGATGCTGCTGAAATTGAACTGCCGCCTAAAAACGGCAACCACTTTTATGTGTTAAAGAATAAAAGAAAAACTGCCAATGTATTTTACAACAACAGTTTAAAAACAATCTCGACGGTGTCTACCGACGCCATATTTAAAATTAAACCAAAAAATATAGAACAGGCCTTCGCCATCCACGCCTTACTAGATCCCAACATTAAATTGGTAAGCATACAAGGGAACGCGGGTACAGGCAAAACGTTATTGGCTCTGGCCAGTGCGTTAGAGCAGCGTAAAAACTTTAGGCAGATTTATGTAACCCGGCCCATCGTTTCATTAAGCAATAAGGATATTGGTTTTCTTCCGGGCGATGCTAAATCCAAAACCGATCCTTTTATGGCACCCATTTGGGATAATTTACGATTTATTAAGGAGCAGTTTATTGGCGACCATAAAATGCTCGAGAAAATAGACGAACTGATTTCGACAGAGAAAATAGCCATTGCACCACTGGCATTCATTAGGGGTAGAACACTGACCAAAATTTTCTTTATTATAGATGAAGCGCAGAATTTAACACCACACGAAGTAAAAACCATCATTTCGAGAGCCGGCGAACACACCAAAATTGTTTTCACCGGAGATATTTACCAGATTGATACACCTTACCTCGATTCGGAAAGTAATGGCTTATCCTACCTGATAGAGAACGCGAAAAACCATCCGCTGTATGCGCATATTACATTGCACAAGGGAGAGAGAAGTGAGCTGGCCAATTTAGCTAACGAACTGTTGTAAGCGGCTGTTTTGTTTCTTTTTCTTTAGTTTTCCGCTGATTTCCGCTGATTTCCGCTGATCTACACGCAGATTTAAAAGAATAAACATGTAATCACTATAAATCAGCGCCATCTGCGGCTTTTATCCGTTTAAATCTGCGGGAAAAAGATAAAACATCATCACAAATTAATGATACTTCCGCAGAGCCCTAATCGCAATAAACAAACCGATAAGCGTTAAAAAAGCACTGAAAATAAAAGGTGCGCCTGGAAAGTACAGCGGCGTACCATCTTGTATAAAATAAACAAAAATATGGCTAGCTACCCAAGGACCAATAATGGCAGCTAAGCTCTGCAAGCTGGTGGTTATTCCCTGTATCTCGCCCTGGGCATTTTCTGGTACCTGATTAGAAATAATACTCTGCATGGCAGGTCCGCCAATTCCAGCCAGGCAATAAGGAACAATAAACAACATCATCATTAACCCCGTAGTTGCAAAAGCAAAGCACACAAAACCGACTACATACAACATTAAACCAAAGTAAATGGCCTTGCGGTTACCGATTTTAGGGATAATGTACCGGATTAACCCTCCCTGCACAATGGCAATTACCAAACCTACAACCCCCAGCGAATAACCGATCATGGTCGAATCCCAGTTAAATTTTTCTATTACATAATAAGACCAGTTAGACTGTACCGAATGGCTGGCAATATACAGCAGTAGCAAAGTAGCCAACAAGCCTAAAATAGCAGGATATTTAGATGCGTTAATGAACGAGCCAACCGGGTTAGCGCGTTTCCACGAAAAACTTCTGCGTTTCTCTTTGGATAGCGATTCGGGCAATATAAAGTAACCATACAACCAGTTTACCAAGGCCAATCCAGCCGAAATCATAAAAGGTACCCTTAATCCAAAATTACTGAACAGCCCACCAATTACAGGACCAAGGATAAAACCGATACCAAAAGCGGCGCCTACCATACCAAAATTCTGTGCTTTCTTTTCAGGTGTAGAAATGTCGGCAATGTAAGCCATAGCCGTTGTAAAGCTGGCCCCGGTTATCCCAGCAATTATCCGCCCGATAAACAGCCAGAATATAGAAGGGGCGAAGGATAGAAAAATATAATCAATACCGAGACCGAACAAGGAGAATAATAGGATAGGCCTTCTACCGTATTGGTCGCTCAATCCTCCCATAATGGGCGAGAAAATAAATTGCGCCAAGGCAAAAGCCACCATTAAATACCCGCCGTAATCTGCAGCAACACTTACGCTCCCGCCGGTAAACTCCTGAATCAATTTGGGAAGTACCGGAATAATAATTCCAAATCCAGTAAAATCTATCAAGAGCGTTACCATGATAAATATCATTGCCGATTTCTTTTCCTTAGCCATATTATATTGGGTTATGCTGCAAAAATATAATTAATCGTTTAATTCGCTCTGCCTATTTAATATATGATAACCACTATTTCGGAAAAGATTTATTATTTTAAGAGTTCAGATCAAATTCCCTAGTGCCTGATAACCAAGCTGGAGCATGATAACCAACCAATTAACGAGCGAATGACCGATCAGTAAAAAACCTTTTAAACACCACTGTAAGAACATAAAAAAAATGTGACATCTAAAATGCCTTATAATAGGCTAAAACTTTTCCACAATGCCTTATTTCGGCATAATTTTGCTAAATTCGCAAGGTTATAATAATACCTTTTTTAAATATCGTTTTAAGTAACGAGAATAATAATTTATGGCAGAAGATTTAGAAAATCAGCAGAACGACAAAATCATTCAAATTAACATAGAAGAGCAGATGAAATCGGCCTACATTGATTATTCAATGTCGGTAATTGTATCAAGGGCTTTGCCTGACGTACGCGATGGATTAAAACCGGTACACCGCCGTGTTTTATATGGTATGCTCGATCTCGGTGTAACCAGTAATAAACCACATAAAAAATCTGCCCGTATTGTGGGTGAGGTTTTAGGTAAGTATCACCCGCATGGTGATGCATCTGTGTATTTTACCATGGTACGTATGGCTCAGGATTGGAGTTTACGTTATCCAATGGTAGATGGACAGGGAAACTTTGGTCACATAGATGGTGACTCTCCAGCTGCGATGCGTTATACTGAGGCACGTTTTTCGAAAATTGCCGAAGAAATGCTTGCAGATATCAACAAAGATACGGTCGATTTCCAGTTAAACTTTGATGATACCTTACAGGAGCCAACGGTTTTACCGGCTAAAATCCCTAACTTATTGGTTAACGGATCTTCAGGTATTGCGGTAGGTATGGCCACCAACATGGCTCCACACAACTTAACCGAAGTTATTGACGGTGTAGTTAACTATATTGATAACCGCGATATTACCATAGAAGAACTGATGAAGTTTGTAAAAGCTCCTGATTTTCCTACAGGTGGTATCATTTATGGTTATACCGGTGTTAAAGAAGCTTTCGAAACCGGCCGTGGCCGTATTGTAATGCGCGCAAAAGCCGAAATCGAAAACATTAAAGACCGCGAGGTAATTATTGTTACCGAAATTCCTTACCAGGTTAACAAAGCACAGATGATTGAGCGTACTGCTGAATTGGTTGGCGAGAAAAAACTAGAAGGTATTTCGAACATCAAAGACGAATCTAACAAAGATGGTATCCGTATCGTTTACGAAATTAAACGCGACGCCAATGCCTCTATCGTTTTAAACAATTTATATAAGTACACTGCACTACAAACTTCTTTCAGTGTAAACAACATTGCCTTGGTTAAAGGACGTCCACAAATGTTAAATCTGAAAGATTTGATTGTACATTTTGTAGATCACCGCCATGATGTAATTGTTCGCCGTACCAAATATGAGTTGGCAGAAGCCGAAAAACGTGCACACATTTTAGAGGGTTATTTAATTGCTTTAGATCATTTAGATGAAGTAATTAAATTGATCCGTGCTTCCGAAACCCCAGAAGAAGCCCGTGTAGGCTTGATGGAAAAATTCGGCTTGAGCGATCTTCAGGCACGTGCAATCCTGGATATGACGCTGCGCCGTTTAACAGGACTAGAACGTGATAAGATTAAAGAAGAATATGCAGAATTGATGAAAACCATAGAATACTTAAAATCTATCTTGGCTGATGAAGGTTTGCGTATGCAGATTATTAAAGATGAGCTAGAGGAAATTAAGCAGAAATTTGGCGATGAGCGCAGAACAACTATTGTTCACTCGGCCGAAGATATGAGCATGGAAGATTTCATCGATGATGAAGAAGTAGTAATCACAATTTCGCACGAAGGCTATGTAAAACGTACGCCGGCAACCGAATTTAAGGCACAGGGTAGAGGTGGTAAAGGTTCGAAAGGCAGTACCTCAAGAAATGAAGATTTTATTGAGCACATGCTGGTGGCTACCGCTCACAACTATATGCTGTTCTTTACCGAAGCGGGAAGATGTTTCTGGCTGAGGGTTTACGAAATTCCTGAAGGTTCAAGAACAAGTAAGGGAAGGGCCATACAGAATATCATCAATATTCCGAAAGAAGAAAAAATCAAAGCCTATATCAAGGTTAAAAACCTGAAAGACCAGGAATATTTAGAGAACAACTTCATCATCATGTGTACTAAAAAAGGTACCATTAAGAAAACTTCTCTTGAGGCTTACTCACGTCCACGTGTAAATGGTATCAATGCCATCAACATTAACGAAGGCGATGTATTGTTAGAAGCATGTTTAACCAACGGCGAAAGCGAAGTGGTAATGGCTTTACGTTCAGGCAGGGCAATCCGTTTCAACGAAAAAACTGTTCGTCCGATGGGTAGAACTGCTACAGGTGTACGTGGTGTTAGGCTTGCGCACGATCAGGATGAAGTTGTTGGCATGATTGCTGTAAACAATCCTGAAGTTACGGTGTTAGTAGTATCAGAAAAAGGTTACGGAAAACGCACCGATATTGAAGATTACCGCGTAACCAACCGTGGCGGTAAAGGTGTAAAAACAATTAACGTTACGGAGAAAACCGGACAATTAGTTTCAATTAAAGACGTTACTGATAGCGAAGATTTGATGATCATTAACCGTTCGGGGATTGTAATCAGGATTCCGGTATCGGCATTAAGGGTAATGGGGCGTGCAACACAGGGTGTACGTTTAATATCGTTAAAAGGTGATGATGAGATTGCTTCGGTAACCAAAATCGATCACGAGGAGGATGAAGAAGAAACAGTTAACCTGGATGATGTTCTTGTAGTTGATGGGGAAGAAGTAGAAGCCGATACAACTCCTGAAGCAGATGAACCAGATGAAGAAGGCGAATCAGATAACGAAACGGAAGAAGAAAATTAACTAAAATTAAGATTAGAATAAAAATTATGAAAAGAGTATTTCTAAGTATATTCCTAGCAGGTGCAGTAAGCTCTGCATTTGCTCAGAAAAGTGAAGTAACTGCAGCAAGAAATGACTGGGGTTTATTCCAGCTAACTTCTTCAAATGCATCAACACCATTGGCAAAAAAGCTTGAGTCGCTTGCAAAAGGATTGGCTCATACCGATAAAGCCATCGCTGATGAAAAATCTAAAGTTTTGCCAGAAGCATGGTCTTACCGCGCTCTATTTGCATCATCTGTAGCTATTCTTGATTCTACAAGCACAGCTAATGCCGATGCAAACTTAAAAATTGCTCAAGATGCTGTTGTGGAAGCTAAAAAACTTGATACCAAAGGCAGTGAAAAAGACAATATCAATTTAGCTGAAACCAACATTAGCAATGCTGTAAGAAACGGCGGTGTAATTGCTTACAACAAAAAAGATTACAAAACTGCTTATCAAAAATTTGTTGCAGCAACTGTAATCAATCCTAACGATACAGCCATGTACTTAAATGCTGGTATTGCGGCCAGACTTACAGAGGATTATCCAAACATGATTACACAGTTTAGAAAAGTAATCTCGATGAATTCTCCGCAAGCGAAAGATTTGTATGGAGAAATTATTTCTACCCAATTAACTAAACAAAAGGATACTACAGCAGCCTTGGCATCAATTAAAGAAGCTACTGCAAAATTCCCGGAAAATACAGATTGGATCAAAACTGAAACCCAGATTTATATTGATAGGGGTGATGCTGCAAAATCTGAGCAGATGTTGGTGGCTTTAGCAGCGAAAGAGCCAAACAACCCTAACTATCAGGTTTTATTGGGTAACATTTATTTCAGTCAGGCTTTAAAATTGCAGAACGATAGAAATAAAATCGATCCAAAAAAAGTGAAAGAATTTAACGAAGTAACCGGTAAAATGAATGCTTTATTAGATAAATCGCTTCCTTTCTACAAAAAAGCTTTAGAGGTTGATGCTAAAAACCAAGGTGCTTTAGAAACATTGAAAACCATCTATGCTTTCAGAAACGACACTAAAAACTACGATGAAATTAAGAAACGTTTAGATGCTTTGCCTAAACAATAATTCATGCGCAAGCTAAAAAAAAGAGCCCTGAAATTTCGGGGCTCTTTTTTTTATGTTTATTTTTATGGTTTATATGGTTTTACCACATTATTTATCCTATGCAGAATTGCTTTAAATTATCATTAACCGCTTTAATTTTCGTCTCTTTTAATGCTGTAGCCCAAAAAAGCCAAATTCTTATTGCCAGAAATGCTGTTGGTAAGCTACAGGCCTCTATAGCCAATAAAGAAGATGAGAAGAAACAGCTTAGCATAATTAATGATGGCTTAAAATCAATCGAATCGGCAGAGAAGGACAACAAAACCAAAAACTGGACCGAAACCTGGTCAATCAAATCATACTTAACTTCTTTTGCTTCCATCATTGATACCGACCCGAATAACGCCAATAAATTTTATGATACCGCTGTTGAGGCTGTAGCAAAAGCAAAATCATTAGATCGGTATAACGATAACGCAGGCTTGATTAAGGCTTCAAACCACAATATCCTGATCAAAAAGCAGGATAAAGGCAACGAAGCTTATTTCAACAATGATTTTAAAGAAGCTTTTACTGATTTAAAGGAAGTTTCAGACAATTTCCCGGCAGATACCACATTAGCTTTAAACACAGCTATTTGCGCACTGAATATTCAATCGTACGATGAATCTTTAACTTATTTTAAACGTGCAAAGGAAAACGGGATCAAAAATCCATCGGTTTTTCAAAAAATGGCGCAAATGTACGTGGTCAAGTCAGAAAACGAAACCGCCATTAAAACTTTAGAGGATGGGCTAGCTTTAAATCCGTTTAACCGTTTTTTAACAAACGATTACATTAATCTTTTGCTGGATACCGAAAATTATTCAAAGGCACAGGGCTTGATAGAAAACAACCTCAAAGTAGAAAAAGGCAGTAAACTATTGTATTTTCTTTACGGTTATCTACAACAGGTTGGCGGAAACAACGCTACAGCAATTTTAGCTTACGACAGAGCTTTAGCCACAGATCAGAATTATTTTGACGCTTTGTACCAGCTCAGTTTGGCTTATCTGAATACAGCTAACGAAACCTTGAAGAAAAACGAGGCTGATAAAGCAGCCAAATATAATGGATTGATAAACCGCGCACAATTTGCTTTACAGCGTGCAAATGAAATTAATCCGAACGATAAAAAAACTGTGCAGTTGCTGATCGATATCTACACGCGTAAAAATGCTACCGATAAAGTTCAGGAATTAAACCGTAAACTTCAGGAGCTGTAATTGTTTATCACAGCGTTCACATACATCCATATATTTTAATAATTTCTAAGCTCAATAAGAGAAAATGGGAGAGTTTTCGAAATACTCAACTTAACATAATATTAATTATAAGACAAATACTTTAAAACAATTATTCGACTCATTTTGTATCAATATCATGTACGATCATTATAATCTCGACGAAGCGGCCGCCTATCAAATTGAACTGGCCAAGCAATTAAAATTCAGTACGGTTGATAAAATCCATACCATTGCCGGTGCAGATATTTCTTTCAATAAAAACAGCTCTACAATGTATGCCGGAATTGTAATATTAAGTTATCCGGAAATGATTTTGCAGGCTTACGCTCTAGAAACTTTTGAAACAAATTTTCCTTACGAAGCTGGATTTTTGGGTTTTAAAGAAGTGCCAGCTTTGCTAAAAGTTTGGGATCTGATTAAAATTAAACCAGATATTGTGGTGCTGGACGGAAATGGAATCTTGCATCCCAGACGCATGGGTGTTGCTTCACATTTTGGGATTCTCGCCAATCAAGCTACCATTGGCTGCGCTAAGAGCTTGCTTCACGGAAAAAACCATCAGCCAGAAAATACAAAATACAGCAGTGCAGAAATCAAAAATAACGCTGGTGATATGCTCGGCTTTGCCTTAAAAACAAAAATAAACTGCGAATCTGTGTACATTTCTGCTGGACATTTAATTACCCAGGATCAGACGCTTGAAATCATGAAAAAATGCATAGGAAATTACCGCATTCCTGAACCTACACGCATAGCCCATCATGTTGTAAACGATTTTAGGATTGGCAAATTAAAAGCTGGTTTTCATGAGGTAGCCGCACCACTAACTTTGTTTTAAACTATAAAACACTCATTACCAAAACCATATATGCAATACAGAGAATATTAAACCTATCGCATTAAGATTCCCGCTTACGCGAGAATGACGGCTGATATGTCCACGTTTGTAACGTGGATGGCTGAGAAAAGTGATTATATCGCTTAAAACTAAATCCAGTTAATTCCCTTTTTAAGCAGCTGCAGGGTTTTATATTCCTCCGAATCCACTTCAGGCTGAACATTATAACCCCAGTTGGCCTGTGGTGGTAAGCTCATCAAAATAGATTCAATTCTACCGTTAGTTTCCAATCCGAATTTTGTTCCCGAATCGTAAACCAGGTTAAATTCTACATAACGGCTACGGCGCTGAAACTGCCATTGCTTTTGAGCTTCGGTAAACTCTTTATCGCGGTTTCTATCAATCAGCTCAGTGTAAATGGGTAAAAATGTTTCACCAACATGCGCAGAAAAGTTTAAGATTTCATCCCACGATAAATTGGTGTTTTCTGGCTTTAAGCGGTCGTAAAAAATACCGCCAACACCCCGGGTTTCTTCACGGTGTTTGATAAAGAAATAATCATCCGCATGTGTTTTAAATTTCGGATAAAATTCTGCGCTAAAATCATCGCAGGTCTGTTTCAGCTTGTGGTGAAAAAAACGCGCATCGTTTTCAAATACGTAATGCGGGGTTAAATCAATACCGCCACCAAACCAACGTGTTTCTTCGTTCAGCTCAAAATAGCGGATATTCATGTGGATAATTGGAACCAATGGATGATTTGGGTGGATAACAATTGAAACGCCGGTTGCAAAAAAATCATCTTCGGTTACGTTAAATGCTTTTTTTACCGCTTCTGGTAGTTTACCATGTACTGCCGAAAAATTTACACCGCCTTTTTCGATAATTGCACCGTTTTGCATAATCCTGGTGCGTCCGCCTCCCCCACCGTTTCTTTCCCAAAGTTCCTCTTCAAATTTTCCTTTGCCATCGGCAATTTCCAATCCCCTACAAATTTCATCCTGAATCTGTTTATAACGCGCTGCTACTTCTTCTTTGAACATGATGGCTTTTTCTATTTCCATACAAATTTAGGGCTAATAAAATAGCCAAACTGATTTATGTTTAGATAGTACATTTTATTGACATTGCCCTAAATACCGCTTATTTGGCATTTACCTAGGTGCAAAACTACTCTTCTAAGTAATTAAGGTCTTTATTGAAGCTTTCTTTTAGTGAAGCTACTGAAACCATGGCAATTACCGTTAAAATTCCCATTACAATGAATGCCGCCGAAACGATATTGTAGCGGTGTACAAAAATTTCAAAAACAAATGTAATTGGAATTAACGCGCCACGTACAAAGTTGGGTGCCGTGGTGGTTACAGTAGAACGGATATTGGTACCAAACTGCTCGGCAGCAATGGTGACAAAAGTAGCCCAATAGCCCACTGCAAAGCCCATAAACAAACAGATTAAAATAAAATTGCTTTCAGTTAAACCGCTACTGGTTAGATAGATAATTACTGTGATAACGGATAAGCCCTGAAATATCAGTACAGTTTTTTTACGCGATTTTAAAACCTGAGCCAAAATACCGCACACCACATCGCCAATGGCAATACCAAAATAGGTATACATAATGCCGGTTCCCGGGTTTAACAGGTCCTTGGCTCCTAATGCTTTACCGATTTCGGGCGATTGCGTTACCAAAATGCCAACAATAAACCAAAGTGGTAATCCTAAGCAAATGCAGGCCAGATATTTTAAGAAGCGTTTCCTATCCGAAAAAAGCATAAAGAAATTACCTTTTGAAACATCTTTGCTCTGTTCGGCCTGTTTAAACATGCCAGATTCAAATGTGCCCACGCGCAAAAGCAGAAGTAAAAGGCCCATTCCACCGCCAACGAAATAAGAGGTTTGCCAGGTAAAATGCTTGCCAATGGTAGCTGCCGCTGCTGCGCCCAATAAGCCTATACCGGCCACAACCATCGTTCCATAGCCACGTTTTTCTTTGTCCATGGTTTCGGTAACCAGGGTAATACCTGCGCCAAGCTCTCCTGCTAAACCGATGCCCGCTATAAAACGGATAATGGCATAAGTATGTACGTCGCTGGCGAAGCCATTAGCAATATTGGCCAAAGAATACATTAAAATGGAACCGAACAACACTTTGATCCGGCCAAATTTATCGCCGATGATACCCCATAGCAAGCCACCAAGCAATAAACCAAACATCTGCATATTGATTACATACTCGCCTTCCGTGCGCATATGCTCGGCAGAAATACCGATATCGGTGAAACTTTTAATACGTACAACAGAGAATAGAACAAGATCGTAAATATCTACGAAATAGCCCAAAGCGGCTACTATAACTAAGAAAACTACATTACGTTTGTTGGTTTGGGTTTGCTGGTCCATTAAAATATTTGGGTTTGAACGCTGAAAGTACGCAATAACACAAATAAATAAAATAGATTTTTAAAAATAAAAGCCGCCCTAGGTTTAGAGCGGCTTTTAATACTACATTTGAATTCCTTTTCTAGTCGTATCAGGTGGCATTTTGGTAGTGTCGGGTACTTTTTTCGACATTGTATCCGGCATTTTTTTAGTGGTATCAGTAATTGTGGTAGAATCCGTCGCGGTACTATCTGAAGAACCAGCCATGTTTTTAGACGAATTGCATGCTGATGTGGCTATCATAAGAGAGCCTGCAAAAGCAAGACTTAAGATTATTTTTTTCATAGTTTTTTATTGTTATCTATAATCCTAACAACCTTATAATCATTTGGTTTTATTTTTTTTACGTTTCGCAAGAGCGAATGCACTCTACCATGTTCATTATCAACCTATAAGTAGCGGTAAATCTTATTCGTGATGGATTTTGAGTTTATCCAATAGTTCTGGAGATACGTTTTCGGCATAAACACCATAACCATCAACCAAAACCCCTTTTAAGCTGCCAAGGCTAGAGGATATAGCATACACCACAGCGCTATCGGCAGGATCGGTCATACCTTCAAAACGGTAAACTTCTTCAATTTCAAATTCTTCTGGCATCAGAAAAAGATCAATGGATTTACATTCCAATCCATCGGCAGTTAAATTAAAATCAAGGTTGTAACCACGGCTATCCAGATCTGCTAAAGCCGAAGTAATGGTATCGTAAACATGCATAAACCTAATTTACGGAAATATTACCAAAACATCATTCATAAAACTTTAAAAGGTGGCAAAACTTTTCGATATTAGTCATTATGATAATTTCTCAAAATACCCTTAAATGGGTGATGCGCTTGTACCCACCCTTATTTTTTCAGCGCATTTGGGTCCAGAAATTTGAAAATGAATTTAGGAGCTGCACGGTTAAGCTGAGTAAAAGCTTTCTGAATAAAAATTACAATGGCTCTATTTTTGGAGGAACCATTTATGCAGCAACAGATCCATTTTATGCCTTATTGTTTGACCAGTTAATGCAACGCCAAGGTTTTAAGGTGCGCGTTTGGCTTAAAAGCGCCTCTATACAATATTTGAAACCCGGACGTTCTACTTTATATTTTACCATTACCATAACCGATGAAATGCTTGCGGAAGCTGTACATGCACTCAAAACCGTTGGAAAGTTTGTAAAGGCCTACCCTATGGAAATTACCAATAAAAATGGCGAACTATGTGCTACAGTAATGAATGAAGTGTATATCCGAAACCTGCATCAGGGCGAAACGCCTAGAGTTGCGTACTAATTTTTAGCTTATGCCGAGTATTAAGAGTTTAATTTTGCAGGGCGAAGGTGTGATGCTCGATTTTAAAAAAACCATCAACAATACAGAGAAAATAGCCAAAAGTCTGGTTGCCTTTGCCAATAATAAGGGTGGCAAATTATTGGTTGGTGTGGCCGATGATGGCTCAATAAAAGGTGTTAAATCGGAAGAAGAAGAAAAATATATGATCCTTACTTCGGCGCACCAGTGCTGTAAACCGGCCATTGAACCTTATTTCGAAGAAATTTATGTGGATGACAAGTTGGTTCTGGTGGTCAATATTCCCGAAAGTGACACTAAACCGCATTATGCACTGGATGACCAGAAAAAATGGTGGGCCTACATCCGTATAGATGATAAAAGTGTTTTGGCCAGTAAAATTATTGTTGAAGTATTAAAAAACGACCATAAAGACAAAGGTGTTCTGATTTCTTATTCTGAAAATGAGAAAAAACTGCTTGAATACCTCGACCAGAACGAAAAGATAACCCTAAAAGAGTTTAGCAAATTATTGCGCAGCTCTTATCGCAAGGCTCAAAAGGTATTGGTCAATCTGATTTTAACGAACGTGATTAAATCGCATACCTCAGAAAAGGAAGAATATTTTACTGCGGTAAGGTAGTTATTCTTGCAACCCTTTTCTTGGAAGCCGTCACCCTGAACTTGTTTCAGGGCCTAACAAACCGATTTTTTACGTAATAGGTACTGAAATAAATCCGATAGCTATTGGATCAGCCTGAAGATTGCATTTATTAAAACCTAACATTAACTTTTCTACATCCCTATTTTTTGAGGTTTAAAAATCCGACCTTTGTAAACCTATGTTTTCTAAAATCTACACCAAATATAAGCCGTACTATAAAGAAAATCTACATTTGGCCTTACCAATTGTGGGCTCGCAGGTGGGACATACCTTGGTACATATGGCCGATAGTATTATTGTTGGCCACTTTACCGATACCATTCAGCTCGCGGCTGTATCATTGGTTAACAGCATTTTTATGCTTATCCTGGTAATTGGATTGGGTATTTCGTATGGCTTAACACCATTAATTGCACAAGAAAACGGTCGGCAGAATTTCGAAGAGTGCGGCAAGCTTTTATCGAACAGCTTGATTATCAATGCATTTATAGGCATATTTTTATACGGTTTTGTACAATTGGGTATCCTTTTTATTATCGATCATCTTGAACAGACGCCAGAAGTGGTTTATTATGCCAAACCATATCTCAACTTGCTATCAATTTCCATTATTCCACTGCTTATTTTTCAAACTTTTAAGCAGTTTGCCGAGGGATTGGGCTTTACCAAGCAGGCCATGTTTGTATCCATTTGGGGCAATGCCTTAAACATTATTCTGGGGATTATTTTTGTGAAAGGGATGTTTGGCATTAAAGCGATGGGTGTTAGCGGCGTAGGCTTAAGTACTTTGATTGATAGGCTTTTAATGGCATCGGTAATGTGTTTTTATGTTTTGCGCTCGCAACATTTTAAAAAATACCTGGTAAGCTTTAAGGCTACGTTTATAGATAAAGTACGTGCTTTAAAAATTATCAAAATTGGTGCTCCGGTGGCCATGCAGTATTCTTTTGAAATCAGCGCATTTAGTGGTGCAGCAGTATTAATTGGTACAATTGGCGCTGTAGAGCAGGCGGCGCACCAAATTGCCATCAGTTTGGCAGCCATGACCTATATGATTGCCAGTGGCGTAGCATCGGCCGCTACCATCAAGACCGGAACAAATTTTGGTAAAAACAATTTCGACGATCTCCGTAAATCGGCCATTGCCAGCTACCACGTTATCTTATTGTTTATGTGCTGTACAGCGGTAATTTTTGTGCTGGCCAACAACATTATGCCATTTATTTATACCGAAGATTTATCGGTAGTGGGCATCGCAGCGCAACTGTTAATCATTGCCGGATTTTTTCAGCTTTTTGATGGAACGCAGGTAGTTGGATTAGGGGTTTTAAGAGGCCTGGGCGATGTTAACCTCCCAACATTAATTACCTTTTTAGCTTATTGGGTGGTTGGCATACCTGTAGGTTATTTATTGGGCTTTCATTTCGGCTTGGGCGTTAACGGCATCTGGTATGGCTTAACGCTTGGTCTGTTAACGGCCTCTATCCTATTGTTTTTGCGTTTTCAAAACAAAACCAAGGCACTTAAGGCTGGTTAATTGGATTATCAAAGTCAATGCAGACCCTTTACGGCGTTAAAGCGCATTGCATTATGGTTCCACAAGGCGCGGGAATGATGCCTTAGTTTTTAAGATAAATTATTGATTAGCATATCCATAATTGGAGCTATTATTTCCCACCCACATTTACCACCACACCGATGGTAAATATTGAATTGCCTGCAGACATGTATTTACGGTTTTTTAATCCAATATTGCTACTGGTGGTATACTGTAACTGAAAAGTTTTGCTGAGCGCCATACGCGTAAAGAAAATAGGTTCAAAGAAAATATTATCTTCTTTGGGCTGTACAACACCGTTTAAAAAGAATCGATCCATTTTTACATGGCTAATCCTCAAAGCAGTCCCGTAATTGATCGGGAAATCGGTTCCGAATAAACGCAGGTTGTTTTTCTTTTTCGAACTGTAGTTTACCTGCAAAAACGCCTTGCGGTAATCAACCTCCTGCAGTTCACTGCCCACCAGCACATCATCTTTATAATCCCTGAAGGTAATATCGCTCCAGCCTTTCCCCACTCCTCCATAAATTTCAATAATCCGGTTATTATCAGGACCAAATGTATCGAAATAACCACCGTCAATTTCAATCAGCTTATGTCCGAAATCCTTGCTTCTCCGCTCGCTGTTCATGCTCGAACCGCTAAAAAGTACACCAATATGATCAGAAACGGCATAAGCGCCATTGATACTGGCGTTGCCTTTTAAAGAAATGTGGCCACCTCCGCTAAATTCTCCCTGTTTGCTCAACATAGGCGTATTGGGAACATTTGGCATATAAACAGAAGAACAGCTGGCCGCAAAAAGTGCTAAAATCGGGAGTGTAAAACGTAAGTATTTAATCATAGATGCTATATAAACAGATTTTAAATGCAAAAATTGTGCTAACCTTCCATTTTCATGAAATCCATCACCCTTTTAAATTCATCGTGCAAATTGGCCGTCAAATGGATCTGCTCTTTTGTAACCGGATGAACAAAGCCCAGTTCAGAGGCATGGAGCAACATGGTAGTCATTTCCCATTGTGCTTTGAAAAATTTATTCTGTTTATTACAGCCATGCGTACGGTCACCAATAATGGGATGCAGAATATGGCTGAAATGCCTTCTTAACTGATGCATCCGCCCTGTTTTAGGGGTAGCCTCTACCAAAGAGTATCTTGAAGTTGGATGCTTGCCAAAGGCCACGTCAACCTCAGCCCGTTGAAGTGTTTTAAATGAAGTAAAAGCCTCTTGCATGGTACCGTTTTCTTTAGCTAATGGATAATCGATATCCATCGCATCAGGAGTAAAACCACGAAGAATAGCCAAATATTTTTTATCCGTTTCACCATTCATAAACTGCTGATGCATAGCAATTTCAGATTCCTTATCAAAAGCAAAAAGTAATATTCCGCTTGTTTTCCGATCCAGGCGGTGTACAGGGCTTACATGCTTACCCACCTGGTCTCTAAGCAGCTGTAAGGCAAATTCAGTGGCATCGCGCGCAATCGATGATTGATGCACCAACAGCCCATGCGGTTTATTGATGGCAATTAGGTTTTCATCCTGGTAAATAATTTCCAACATATGGCCGCGAAGATAAGGATATTATGGTTTGGGCGTAATGGCTTAGGTAAATAAATCAAAAGCCAGGCGGTAAGTATTGCAATGTGCATCTACAATATCTTTAATATCGGCAGAGTAACCCCCGCCCATGCTCACCTGTATAGGCAGGTTTCTTTCCTTGCAAGCTTGTAAAACCATCCGGTCGCGTTCTTTACAGGCCGATTTACTTAGAGATAGTTTACCCAGTTTATCGGTAGCCAGCACATCAACCCCTGAAAGATAAAAAACAAAATCTGGTTTGCGCAGCTCGAAAGCCTTTTTAAGGTTTGTATTTAACAGCGACAAATATGCTTCATCTTCCAGCCCATCTTCAAGAGGAACATCTAAATCAGACTGTTCTTTTCTAAAGGGAAAATTTTTGTCGCCATGCATTGAAAAAGTAAACACCCTTGGCTCGTTCTTAAAAATTTCGGCGGTACCATTACCTTGGTGCACATCTAAATCAATAATTAAGATACGATTAGCTAAATTATTTTTTAACAGATAGTTAGCTGCAATTGCCTGATCATTAAGTAGGCAAAATCCCTCGCCCCAGGTACTGCCTGCGTGATGTGTACCGCCAGCTACATTAAAGGCAATGCCATTATCAATCGCGTAATGTGCCCCATCTATTGTCCCCTGCGCTATCCTTAATTCGCGTTCCAAAAGTTGGGCATTTAAAGGAAAGCCAATACGCCGTTGATCCTTACCTGAAAGGGTTAAATCCCTTAACTGTTCCCAATATTCCTTTTGATGGCTGAGCAGTACAATAGCTTCGCTAACAGGCGCAGGGTTAAATAGATTTACCTCCTCAATAGTCCCTTCGTGCAAAAGCTGTTCGGGTATCAGCTCGTATTTCAACATCGGAAAACGGTGGCCTTCTGGCAAAGGATGTGCGTATAGAGGGTGCCAGGCAATTTTGATCATCAGCCTAAAATCTCCTCTACATGTTTTTCTATATTAATACAGATCTGATCTACCGGAAGGTCGTTAGCATCTTCGCCAAATGGGTTCTCTATCTCTTCAGCTATCAGCTCCAAACTCGCTAATACATAGAGGATAAAGGGAACTACAGGAACCACAAAATAACCTAAACTGAATACCCAGCCTACCGGAAGCGTAATGACGTAAATGAATATGAATTTTTTAATAAAAGCACTGTAAGAAAAAGGAATGGGTGTATTTTTGATGCGCTCGCAGGCACCGCAAATATCGGTAAATTGGTTAAAGTCGCCCGAAAGCACAATAAACTGCTCCTGCGAAATTAAACCTTTATCCAAAAGATCGTAAAACCTGTTTATCATGCTGCCGGCAATCTGATTGGGAATGTGCTTACCTTCTTCAACCTCGATTAACAAGCTGTTTTTGCCGAAATACATCCTTTCGCGCAGATGTTCTTTTAATGCAAATGCATATTTTGGAATTCCGTATTCAAAGAAACGCATTTCTTCATCTGGTAATTTAAGTGCTTTTATCTTTATTGCCAGGTTACGGCTCACATTGGTTAATGCACCTAGTAATTTCCGGCCTTCCCACCACCTGTCGTATGCAGTATTAGTCCTGAATACCAACAATAACGACAATACAAAGCCCAACAAGCTGTGCATCATGCCGATATTGGTCACATAACTGCTTTTGGATAATTGAAAGAAGTTTAATTCAGCATAAGCCACCGAACCTGAGAAAGCAGCCACCCCGAGCATTAATGGCCAGAGTTTCCTAAAAGTATCGCTTTTATGGATATGAAAAATAAAAGTACTCCAATCTTTAGGGTTGTAATTAATCATATTTAAACTTCTTTAACCGGTCAATCAAATTTAAGCTACAATATGCTCTGGCTAACTTTTAGCAAGGCCTGTCCGGCCAAATAAACATCTTCGAGAGAATTGTACAGTGGTACGGCACTCAAACGGATTACATCGGGCTCGCGCCAATCGCCCAGTACATAATTTGCCATCAAGCCATCAAAAATCTGCTTTCCTTTACTTTTTGCAATGATAGATAGTTGCGCGCCTCTATCTTTAGCCTCAGTAGGCGTTATGATTTTATACTGTTCAAAACCTAATTCTTTATTTACTTCATTTATAATAAATTGAAGATAATTAGTTAAAGTAATACTTTTATTCCTTAAAGGTTCAATAAAACCTGCCTGCTCAAAAATCTGAAGAGAAGCATAATACAAAGCCATAGGCATTACCTGGGTACAGCTTACCTGCCAGCCATCGGCTCCAGCTTCGGGCACAAAACCCTTCTCCATTTTAAAACGTTGGTTTTCCTGATAACCCCACCAGCCTGAAAAACGGTTTAAAGCAGTATTGTTGAAATGTTTTTCGTGCACAAAAATTCCGCTTATACCTCCGGGACCAGCGTTTTGATATTTGTACGAACACCAACAAGCAAAATCTACATCCCAATCGTGCAGCTTTACCGGCACATTACCTGCTGCATGGGCTAAATCCCAGCCTACAATGGCGCCAATTTCGTGGCCGACCCTGGTAACCGTTTCCATATCATACCATTGCCCGGTATAATAGTTAATCCCACCGAAAAGCACCAAAGCAATCTCGTCTGCATTTTCTTTGATTTTAGCGACAATATCCTCTGTGCGGAGTATTTCTTCACCTTCCCTTGGGAAAACCTCTATAATCGCCTCATTTGGCTCGAAACCATGGAAGCGCACCTGGCTCTCTATCGCATATTGATCGGAAGGAAATGCACCGCCTTCCATAATAATCTTAAAGCGTTTGCCCTTGGGCTGATAAAAGCTAACCATCAGCAAGTGCAGGTTAACCGTTAAAGTATTCATCGGACAAACCTCACTTGGTAAAGCACCAACAATAGGTGCCATCAGTTTTTTTAAGGCCTTATGGTAAAACATCCAAGGTTCATCCCCATCAAACCAGCCTTCAACCGCGTAGTTTGCCCAGTTATCGAGTTGACCTTTTAAT
This sequence comes from Pedobacter sp. GSP4, assembly GCF_051857575.1. NCBI lineage: Bacteria > Pseudomonadati > Bacteroidota > Sphingobacteriia > Sphingobacteriales > Sphingobacteriaceae > Pedobacter > Pedobacter sp. GSP4. Next base: position 427,967 of record NZ_JBPZIR010000002.1, read on the forward strand.
ACTTCATGTGCAACTTTAGGCTGCAAACCTAATGAATTACCACAGAGATAGATAAACTCTTTCCCGTTGTGGTTTGGAAATAAAAATTGGTCTCTGAAATGATGCAGCTGATCTGCCTCATCTTGCGTTTTGGCAAAGGATAGGGTATTTTCGAAATTCATTGCGCCAATATTACAAAAAAAGCAGGTATTGTTCCCAATCCTGCTTTTCAATTTGTATTATTTTGTTAAAATTTCATTGTATCGTGCTTACCCAAATCAGGTGTATCTCCGGTTACCACTGCCTTTAACATACTGAACAGTACCACAATTTTTGATGCTGATGCATCCCAATATTCAGCTTCGTTGGGTGTAACTTTTATCAATATCAACCTCGGATCTTCAATGCCGTCCGGAAACCAAGCTTTGATAAAGGGAGAGAAATAGGCTTTTTTACGTACTTTATCATCAACAAGCTCAGCTTTGCCCTTTACTGTTAAATAAGTGTTATGAGCAGGATCGCTGTAGGCCAGCAGCACATTATTTTCTTTCGAAATTTCTTTTGATTTTAGCGAATATTCATTGGTAAAAAACCACAAACTGCCATCGTCTTCAATTTTCGCAGTACCCATTGGTCTGCTTCCGAACTCATCGCCAGAGGAAAATGTGGTAAACATACAGGTCCGCACACTTTCGGCCATTTCTTTAAGGATTGCTATATTTTTCTCGTTTTTCATAATCAGATATATAAAAGAAAAACAGGAAACACCTTAAAAAGTTTGCGTTATTTACACCTTATTGGGCTTACTTACGTATTTGTTGCCTTTTACGAAGAACCGCCATGGCAATAGCGCGTGTTCTTTGGCATACGCAATGCCCACCCTTGGCGAAGCGGCAATTTCATCTTCTTTATAGCTGATCTGATGATCTTCTATCCAAATCTCATCGCCATTCAAATCTTTAGCATTAAAGCTCTTGTCAATGCCCAATGCTTTGGCAGCAGAGCCTGGTCCGGCAGCAATGGCGCCTTTGGTATAAGGCATATTCCTACGGCTTTCTATAATATCAATGCCCACTAAAGGCTGCACACCCCTAATCAGCACAGCATGCGGATCATCCTCAAGCGAACTCACGATGTTGAACAAATGATGCATACCATAGCACAAATACACGTAGGCAATTCCTCCGGGTGAGTACATGGTTTCGGTTCGACTGGTCCTGCGACCACCATAGGCATGAGAGGCTTTATCTTTCACACCAAAATACGCTTCGGTTTCTACAATGATACCTGCGGTTATTTGGTTATTGATTTTGGTGTACAAAACCTTGCCGAGCAGATCTTTGGCAAGCGAAACCACATCCTCATTTCGGTAATATTCCGGTCGTAACTTCAATACTTATATCGATGAATTGTTTAATATAACTGAGATAACCTTCTCTAAATAAAGTTGATCTGTATCATCAAATTTATTCAACACTTCACTATCTACATCTAAAACACCAATCACTTGATCATTCACAATCAAAGGCAAAACAATTTCTGACCTTGAAGCAGATGCACAGGCAATATGACCGGGAAACGCATCAACATCCGGAACAATAATGGTTTCGGCCTGTGCCCAAGATGTACCGCAAACGCCCTTCCCTTTTTTAATACGGGTACAAGCTACTGGTCCTTGGAATGGACCTAAAACCAGTTCATCGTTTTTAACCAGGTAAAAACCAACCCAAAACCAGTTAAACTGCTCTTTTAAGGCGGCAGCTACATTGGCCAGATTAGCAACAAAGTCTGTTTCGCCACTAAGCAAAGCGTCAATTTGAGGAATGATAGACTGATATTGTTCTTCTTTTGAAGCGTTTCTGGTTATGGTTAAATCTTCTGCCATATTAATTTCTATTTAGCCAAAGTTAATCATGATTTACCAGATGCAGAGATGGCGATCCATTTAATGACGAAATTTTGAACGATAACCTATCCTTAAATTCCTTAGTTTTGGCAATTAACCTTGATTTGCATGATCACAGCTTTAACCATTACTAAATTCCGTTGGTACACTGTTCCTTTTGCTTTTGTTGGGATGGCTGTTTTACGGCTTCCCTTATGGTTAAACAAAAAATGTAACTTTTGGAAACTGATGGGGAGCGGCAAAAATGCACAGGTAGACTTGGCGCCGGATTTTAAGCACTGGGCAGTACTCACCACTTGGGAAAATAGAGCGGATTGCGATATGTTCTATTCGGATTCAACAGTAATTAAATGGTTTAAATTTTTCGGAACAGAGCAGTTTACCATTTTATTAAACCCTTTAAGCAGTCATGGGCAATGGTCTAAAAAAGAACCATTTAAGGCTGATAAAAATTATGAAAATCCTACTGGGCCAATTGCAGTTATTACCCGGGCAGCCATCAGGTTTGGCAAACAAAAGGAATTTAAGAGCAATATTAAAAGAGCTGCAGAAGCTATGCGAACCGCTCCGGGATTTATCCTTTCGGCAGGTATTGGAGAAAACCCATTTTTTGATCAGGCTACATTTTCCATCTGGACTGATGCGGAAAGCATGAAAAACTATGCCTACAAAACCTTTGACCATGCCGATGTAATTAAACTCACCAGAGAACGGAAGTGGTACAGCGAAGAGCTGTTTGCACGCTTCGAAATAATTGAAAGCCATGGATCATTAAACGGCCTAAAAGTAGAATATCCAAAACCATTGATTTAAGCAACAAACCATTCAATAAATTAAAATGAGAGTAATAGCAGAACTTCCACACCCAGCATGTAAGATCACCATTTTTTCAATGAACCAGAAATACATTGTAAAATTTGAGCAGGGAACTTTTGAACAAAGTTACAAATTGGCTGAACTGGACCTCAGTGGAGGTGGAGTGAATGATGTATTCGAAATACTTGATGAAGAATTTATCCAAACCGTTATCGAGAGATTTAAGCTGATGAGATCAGATTTTTCTGCAGCATACAGCAGGCATCAATACTAGGCAAACAAATCAATTAACTAATTGATTTACAACTACATAAATACCATAACGGAATTATATTCTGTATTTAAGCTCTTTTTAAGACTTATAAATGAGCTGCAATAAAACAGATTATTTAAGTATAAAAACGTAACTTATTGATATATTGATAATTAAACACATTAACAAAATATAATTTTGATTTTATATTTTACCAAATAAATCGGAAGTTTGGCTGATTTGGCCGATAAGTGACGTTTTATAAAAGGAAATTTCACTTTCAGTGTCATCCTGGACATTAAGAAAGATCACTGTCAAACAATTATATTTTTAGCCACGGAAGCACGGATTTATACTGAAATATGATAATTTAATACAATAAGATTCTTCATTGCATTCGGAATGACAAAGCAGCCGAACTCAATATTATCAATTATATGCCTACATAATTTAGGAGCTTACTCAAAGAAAAGACCTAACAGTAAAGGCTCCGTTTCTAAACTGAAATAACAGTATCGTGAACCACTACCCTATACCAGTTTTTAGAAAATTTTTCTACTGCATCTAAATGCGTTTTATCTTCTTGATAAGCATTATGATCGGCGATATTGGCAAAGGTAATGGTGAGTGAATAAGTAAAAGAATTATCCGTAACCGGACGCACTGGTGTATTGGCCGCCAAACCATAACTCAGGGTTTTAATATATTTAATTGGCTTTAAACTTTCGAAGAAATTAGCGAATTCTGCAATTTCATTTTTGGTTAATTGTGGCTTTAACCAGAACATTACAAAATGTTGAATCTGGCCTTTATCTGCAGTTTGGGTTTCAATCATTGTTTTATTTTATTTTTTTTTAAAGATATAAATCATTTTGAGGGCAAAAAAAAATCCCGACGTAAATCGGGATTTTAATATAATTTAAAAATCTTTTTTAGTTTTTAGGCTGTACCCTGCCTGATTTTCTGTCTTCACCTCTACCGATCAAATAACCGCCACCGGCTCCAACCAAACCACCAATAATGGCACCTCTACCTTTTTTCTTATCGATTAAGGCTCCACCAACTGCACCTGCTGCACCACCAATTACGGCACCTTTAGCTGCATCACTCCAGCCTTTTTTCTTAGCTGTTGGTTGCGTACCACCATACGCTCCACTTGAACTACCGCCAGAGCTTGCATATGATCTTGAAGAATTGGCTCCTGCCCTTCTAGCTGCCGCTAATTCGGCCTGGCGCTGGGCTTCTTTCTCTTGTTCTACTTTAGCAACTTCTGCCTTTTTAAAGCTATCTAACCTTAAACTGTCTTTTACAGCTTTAAGGGCCAACTGTTTTTCTGCCTGTTGTTGTTTTAATGCCGCTTCTTCTTTGGCCTTATTGTTACAGGCAAACATTACAGAACTAAGTGCGATTACCATGAATATCTTTTTCATAACTTTTGATTTTAAATGATGCTTGTTTGGCAACCTAACTCACCAAACAGGTTTCATTACAATGTGCGATTTTAGTTAATTACAGATACTAAAGAAAAAATGATGCCAAAATGTTTTAACCGATTAAAATTTATTCTATCAGATCACAATACCAAAAGCCAGAAAGCGTTGAATGTGAACAGGGCGAATCACTATCTGATGTTGTTTTGGCAGGCGCATTATACGTGCGAAAGACCTTTTCACCGGGCGTAAAGTCTATATTTTGCTTAAAAACTGGTCCTTCAAAAGCGAAAGTGTGGAACTCCCCATTTTCACCACAGGGATCTATTTCAACAGGTAGTTTATCTATTAAACTGCGTGTAATTAGTTCTCCACAAATACTTTCCAAATTTTGCTGGGTGCAAACAATGATGGTTTTATAGTTCAGGTTTAAAAATTCATCAATCAAAAGCTTGGTATCTTTCTTCCATAAGGGGAAAATAGCTTCCATACCAATTTCTGCTAGTTTATTTTCGCGATAGGCCCGCAGGTCTTCTAAAAAGATATCGCCAAAAATAGAATGCGTGATGCCTTCAGCTTTAAATTTAGAAAGATGCATCTTCATTGCCTCATCATAGGTCTCCATATCGGGCATTTCGCCCAACCTGATCTGATAAAGCGGAATACCAATACTTTCTGCCTGTTTAATGAGCAAAGCCTCTCTTACGCCGTGCATAGAAACGCGGTTATATTTATCGGTAAGGGTTGTTACGAGATAACGGATTTCAATTGTAGGGTCTTGTAGCGCATAATGCAGGGCAAGTGTACTGTCTTTACCGCCGCTCCAGTTAAATATACAGGATTTCTTTTCAGGCATTGACCAATATTTTTTTCAGTTCGGCTACACCTTCAACGGCATTTTGCTCAATATTGACAACGTTTTTATAGCGTTTTACGTTGGGTGTACGTGGATCGATAATGTATTTTGTTATTGCTGATGGCACAAAATCGATTAATCCGGCAGCAGGGTAAACGGCTAATGATGTACCGATTAGCACAAATAGATCGGCCTGTTTACAGATTTTGGCCGCCACTTCGATCATCGGCACCGCTTCGCCAAACCAAACCACATGCGGCCTTAGCTGAGAACCCAGCTCGCAGCACTCACCCATTTTAATTTCACTGCCAACAATTGGGTAGGTTAAGCCCGATCTTTTATCTGATTGCGACCGGGTAATGATGCCATGAAGATGGGTTACTTTTGTAGAACCGGCCCGCTCATGCAGATCGTCAATGTTTTGGGTAATAATTTCAACATCAAAGTGGCTTTCGAGTTCGGCCAGTATCTGATGCGCCAGATTGGGCTGAGCGGCTAAAACCTGTCTTCTTCTTTCGTTATAAAATTCCTGAACCAATTCGGGGTTTCTTTCCCAGGCTTCGGGCGTGGCCACATCATATACATTGTAGCCTTCCCATAATCCATCAGAATCTCTAAATGTTTTTAACCCACTTTCGGCACTGATCCCTGCCCCTGTTAAAATGACTACTTTCATATAGTATGATTACACTGATTTTAAAGATATTATGATTTCACAGGTTGATGTGATTCAATAGCTTGATTGTAATGAATAAACTTTTTAGCGATTTTCTCTTCTGCCTTAAAGATATTGGGATGGAACATACAGGCCAACGCCTCAATACCTGCTACAAGCGTACCTATACTGGGTTGGGTAAACATATCGAAATCGGCTATGTAAACCTGGTTGTTTTTTACAGCCTCGAGGTTATTCCAACCTGTTTTTGCGGTGAGTAAATCCATTTCTGTTGTGGTTCTGGTTTTGTCAAAACCACAGGGCGCAATAACCAGCACCTCTGGATTGTACCTCAATATTTTATCCCAAGGGGTAACAATAGAATCTCCGGCAGGATTAGAAAGCATATCTACCCCACCGGCCGCTGCAATCTGAAAGGGAATCCAATGGCCACAATTGTAGATCGGTTCAATCCATTCCATTAGCATAATCCTTTTTAATGGCGCACGGTTTAGCCTAAGCTGATCTAAGATATAATCGGTCCGCTTTTGCAGTCCGGCTAAATAATTTAGTGCCACTTCTTCCTTACCTAAAGCTTTGGCAATGGTAATGGCGCACTCAAAAACATCTTGCAGGTTATTTGGCGATAATGGCACCAAAGTAGGCTGCTTGCTCAATTTCATTACCGCGGTTTCTGTACAAACGGTATCAATGTTGCACACTTCGCAGATATCCTGTGTAAAAACAATATCAGGTGCAATGCTTTCCAATAATTCATCATCCACCCAATACAAACTTTTGCCCTGTGCTTTTGATGCTGAAAAAATGCGGTCGATCTCGATACTGGTATAATTTTTACCTTCCAGTATGCAGCGGACAACTTTTGGTTGCGCGGCTGCTTCTACAGGGCATTCGAAGGTTACACCGTACAAATATTCTTGTAGGCCCATATCGTAGATCATTTTGGTTGCAGCAGGCAAAAAGGAAACGACTTTCATTATAATATCTAGTTTTGTGTTAATGGCCTATCATACACATATGATTTGTCACATTGAGCTTCCGGATTTTCGGGACAAGTAGTCGAAATGCTTTAAAAGGTCTTCGGTCATGTCCTTTTACAGGGTCAGGATGACAATTCTACTTCTACAACGGCTCCTCTAACTCCCCTTATCAGATACTGATCCCGATAACTTTGGATAGTATGACGCGGAGTACTAAGTTAAAAAAAATCCTCTTTTGAACCGAATCAAAAGAGGATTTAATATCTAAGTGAGTATGGATTACAACTCTTGTGTTTGCAATTTTAATACCGGATATTTTGCCTTTAAAATCTCGAAAGCGCCAAACAATAGTGCACCATAAATTACCGTTCCTTCTAAAAATCTAATCTCGAAAGGAATAGCTCTTTCTAAACACAACCAAAAACCAGCTAAATCTTGTGTGTACGATGGGTTTTGAAACCAAACACCAAAATCGGTAACAATCCAGTGGATAAATACAATTACCAGTGTTGAGGCCAATAGGTTTACCACGTTTACCTTTTTAAGCAATACCCTGCCTACCAAAACCATCAAAGCAAACGCAAGGTAGGTATAATACCAGCCTTCGTAAAGAAAACCGCTACTGTATTTGCTAAATATGGTAGTTGCCAAAATAAAGTCGCTTAAAAACAAACTCAATAATGGAAAAGCAAAGGCTTTAAGGTGATCTTTAAAGTATGCCCCACCGAATAAAGCTACTGCTCCTATTGATGAGAAGTTGGCAAATTTTAATTCATCTGAGTTGAAAGTGACTAACAAACGGAAAGCCGTAATGGCCAAGATCATCAACAACAAAATTAAAGTGCGTGGATTGAATTTTAAATGAGACATTTTATTTTGGTTATTATTTACTGCAAAGTTAAAGTTTATTAGCGGATATTAAAACTTACCCCTGCATTAAAGTTAAAGCCAGGTGTATTGTATCCGATAATTTCGTTGTATTTCTGGTTCAGGATATTTTTTGCATCAAAAAATAATTTTACCCGTTTTTTAGCCAATGCATATTCTACATATGCATTTAACAATTTATACGATGGCAGTTCCTCAGTAGTATAAGAGATAAAATTGGTATCGTAACGCTTACCAAAATAACGGAAATTGGCACTTACATATAAATTGCTTGTGGCCTGCGCGCCTGCATTAATGCCAAAGGTATGTTTGGGCCTGCGGATCAAATAATCTACTGTTCCGGTATTTCCTTCTACATATGCATAATAGCCGTTTACATTAAAAATACTGAACTTTACTGCTGGCTCTACTTCAAAACCTTTATATTTTTGGTTGCCCTGATTAAAATAACCGGTGGTATATACAATGGCATCGGTTAAATCGCGTTTAAAACCTGCAACACGCAAGGTAAACAGCTCATCGGCAAGGCTAAAATTCACACCGGCTTCATAATTTTGAGATTTTTCCGGTTTTAAATCCAAATTAGCTCCATACTGTCCAAACAACATATTCAACGTAGGGATTTTGAACGCAGTAGATACTGTTCCGAATAATTTTATTTCTTTGATGATGTTGATACTTGGGGTAACTGAATAGGTATAATTTTCGCCATATTGATCATGTTTATTGTAACGGCCACCTACTTCCAGATTAAACACACTTAAATCATGCAGGAACAATGATCCGTAAGCCGCAAAGATATTAGTGGTTGGATTTTGCGTATCGGTAATCAGTTTCATCTTTCTGTTGTCGATACCTACCAATAAATCCAGTTTGTTGCTAAGCTTTTGGTTGTAGAATAAATCAACTGTATTGAGTTTACCATAGTTCAAGAAATTACTGGCAAAACCCATAAAGCTCGAATTAACATCGTTTGAGTTACTTTGATGGCTATAGTTTAAAGTGATTTTTCCGCTGTTTAACTTGTACTCGGCATTAAAACCTGCGCTAAACTGTTTTAAAACTGAATTATTGGTTGGTAAACCATCTTTAAAACCATCTTCATCTATTTTATAATTACCATAGAAATAGCGTAAAAACGGATTAACGGAGAAATTTTTATCCAGTTTAATACCGAAATTGGCGTTTACACCATCGGTTTTAAAACCATCTTTATCAAATACAGCTGTGCTTCCTACCGGGGTAGCTGCTTCAGAAATCCCATCAGTTTTAAAATGTGTGTAGTTAATGTTGTAAGTAAAGCCTTCTACACCGCCATTTAAGCCAATTGTGCCTTTATAGGTTTCGAAACTACCTGCACTCGCTACGCCATAAATGGTATTACCTTTAGGTCCGCCTTTTTTGGTTACAATATTGATTACACCCGCAACGGCATCTGATCCATAAATGGTAGACTGACCGCCCTTTAAAATTTCAATATGGTCTATCTGATCGATAGAGAACAAACGTAGATCGAAGGTTCCGCTAATACTGGCCGGATCGTTCTGTACAATACCATCAATAAGCACCAAGGTATAACCGCCTAAAGCGCCCCTAAAAAAGATACTTTTATCTTTCCCCTGACTGCTATTGCCCCCGCTGATTACAATGCCCGCCTGTTCGGTAAGCAGATCGGGCAACGATTTGCCATTACTGCGCTCCAATACTTCGCGACTGATGATGGTAACTACTTTACCGGTTTGCGATTGTTTCTGATTGTTTTTGGTGGCAGAAATAACCACATCTTTAAGCTGTAAGCTGTCTTGATTTTGTGCATTAGCCAAGTGGCTAAGCAATAACTGTGCAAGGCCCAGGCCGGCTACAGCTAAAATTCTTGTTTTGTTCATTTGATTGTGAGTTTTGCCCACAGCCAACAGATTGGAACGGAAATGAAAATACGAAAAACGTTAAGTACCTCAATCCTAGCTTCAATCCTCGAAAGCTATGAAATTAAATGCTTAAGGCAGGTCTTCTGACTTGCTCCCGGTTTTCTGCCTTCCCGCTCCGGTATAATGGAACAGTGACGTTTGTAGAAAACCGTTATAGAGCTTACAGCTGCGGGACAGTTACAGATTTACACTGTATTCCCTTTTAATTCCGATTATTACACCGGAAACCAAAAGCAGCGCAAATGTAACAAAAAGAGTGAATAGCCGAAAGTATCGTTGCATTACATTAATTAAGCACTGTAAAATATGATTTTTGTATAATTAGATACGATTTGAGCCTTGCGAGATACTATTTCATTATATTTAGATACCCATTCAGTCTTTCGGGATATAATTAGTGTCTAATTAGATATGATTTCAGTCTTAATTGACTCAAAATATATTTAATTAGATATGTTTTGAATGTCTCTAAATAGGAATGGTATCTAATCCGATAGGTCTTGAAGCTTCCGTTGTATGATTTGGTCTTTATTAATACTGTAAAAGATTTTGCAGTAGGAAACCACAAAGAAAAAGGCCCGCAAAATGCAGGCCCTAAACATAAGAGAGGTTATTTATTATATTTTAATGGAAAATGGCTAAATCATTAAAAAAGATCTTCGAAAAATCTGTCGTTACACCATCGCCACCGTATTTGATTTTTTTCACTAATACCCCGGTAGATGCATTATAGATCAATAAGTAATTCACTGTAGAAGCTGCACCGTAACCTTGAATTCCGTTTACCACCAGGTAATCTTTGTTCCTATCGTAACGGATTGCTCCATAAACCATAAAAGGATCTTCGGTAATGGTTATAAATGGCTGCAATATTGATGCGGCATTACCATCAACATATTTGTAAATTGCTTTACCTGAATGATAAAAAATAGCATTCTCTTTTGTTGAAGCCGTGATACGCGTTGGCGCATCGAGCCCGAAAGTTCCAATGGCCACATTTAAAGCTACACCTGCTGTATCCAAATTATTGTCGATTGCAATTAACCGGCTGCCCGTTGAAGCCCAAACTTTTCCATTTGGTGTTTGTGCAAAGCCACGGTTAATGTTCGAGAAGGTTTTTGCCAAAGAGTAATTGCTTGCCGAAATGATCTTTGCGCCATTGCTCTGCAGCAAATAAACGTAATCGCCTTTTTTCCACATATCGCCCGTATTCACAGCGCCTACAGTGGTTAATTTGTTTTGAACGGTAAGGGTATTAAGGTCGATCTGGTAAACACCATCGTTGGCACTTAAAAGACCTCGGTTTCCTTCTACCTGTACAATACTTCTCCAGTTACTGGTTTCCTGCACATACCTCGCCTCTTCTTTTAGTGTATATTCATTTATTTTAACAATCGGGCCATTAATCTTACTCAATAAATAAATACTGCCGTTAATAATAGAAGCAAACTGTAGTGTACTGGTTTTTGCTGTATTTGATAATATTCTGCCCGGATTTTCTTTCTCGTAAGCCCTGGTATTAAGAGTATCATCACCATAACGGTAAAAGCTCACACTACCCGCATTCTGTCCGTAAGAGCCTTCACCTATTACAAAGAAGCCATTTTCATATTTACCAGCAACGGGATCAACCTGCAATGATTCTACATTATCTTTTTTGCATGAATAAAGCGCTGTTGTTAAAAGTATTGCACTTATTAATAATGGCTTAAAGTTGTTTTTGTTCATTTTGTACTGTTTATTTTTTTAAAAGTTTAAGATCTACTGCTCCACCAAATTCGGTCGAGATTTCGCCAATGTAGCGTGAACGGTCGTTATTGTTATCAGGGTGGAAAGGGTTTCCATTGCTGTTCTGGCCAGTGTAAACCTTTACAAAATCGATGGCTGCCAAGCTTACCTTTTTCCCGGTGGCATCTACAGCCCAATCGATATCGAAGGTGTTGTATCCCCTGCCCAGTTGCTCTTGCACGCTAACATACTCGCCCGATCCATTGTCGGCATACCCAAAACTGAATGGCTTGTTGCTTATGATTTCACCGGGCATTAAAGTGTTTTTCAACAAAGTGCCGGTAAAGGAAATTTCGTTTGCTGTTGCCCATGCTGGGAAATAATCCTGCGCATGGAACTGGTTTCGGAGTATCAGCCCTTCTCTTCCCTGATTGTCGGTCCAGCGGATATCATCACTCAATTTGGCTGGCCTGTAATACGTTATTTTATAATTTTTAAGCGTAGCTGCATCATTGTAATCACTTCCGGCAAGTTCATACCAAACATCATCGGGCAGGCCGTTTTTATTCGCATCCTGCATTACGCTTACAATGCCCGGTTCGGAGAATTCCATCCCTACACCAATAAGCGGATTGCCATAAATGCCGAGGTCGGCCCCAGCAGAATTGCTGATGCTGTGATCAAAGCCAAAAACTATGTAACCGCCATAGCCGCCTAACGATACCAGACCGTTTCCGGCGTTACCAAGCAGCACATCTGTTTTAACCAGATCGTTGGCAAATTGTCCGGGCGCCTGCTTAAACTCGTAAATTTTATTTACATACGGCGATGTGCCCGCCACCGGTTTTTCACCCGCTCCTTCTTTTTCGCCCGCATTTTCTTTCTTACAGGAAAGCAGTACAGCGGATGAAAGAAGGGCCAGTGCTATTGATTTAATTTTCATGTTTAAAAAGTTTTCTTGTCTTACCTATTTAATCCCCAGATCGGCTGCGCCTTTTACTTCGGTAGATACTTCTCCCAAAAGCGTATTTCCTTTTTCTCTTTGCCCGGTGTAAACCTTTACAAAATCGATGGTTTTTAAAGCAACTTTTTTCCCATTCTGATCTACAGCCCAATCAATATCGAAGCTGTTATACCTTTTAGTGGCATAATCATCATCTAACGACCAGCTATCGGTATAGCCCCAAGGAAATGCATTATTGATAAAAATACTTCCGTTTTTACCCCAGGTAGATGGAAGCAATGTTCCTTTAAGTGTTAGTTTTTCTTGGTTTGGAGCAAATTCAGGATAGAAATTATGCTTATGGAAACTGTTTACATCATATGTTCCGCTGCCGCCCTGATTGTCTGTCCAGCTTACATTGGCGAAACCTTTTGGGTTGGTATAGGTTATTTCGTAATTTTTAATGGTAAGTGGGTTGTTGTATTCGCTACCTGCAAGCTCATACCACTCATCGTCCGGTTTACCATTTCCGTTCACATCCTGACTAACCATTACAATTCCAGGTTCGGCAAATGGCGTTGTGCCACCAATAGGATTACCATAAATGGCCAGATCGGCACCGGTATTGTTTAACACCGAGTAATCGAACCCAAAAACAATATAACCACCAAAACCACCCAGGGTAACCATACTGGTTTTGCTCACATCTCCAATAATTTTCTGTGCACCGGCAGGGCTTCCTAAGCTTTCGTTTATAAACTGGCCCGGAGCCGATAAGTATTCAAAAACGGTGGTAATAAATTTGCTACTGGCGGGCGTAATTTCTACAACTGGCACAGGCACCGTTATCGTGTATTTGTGCGAAAATGAGCCTACATTATTGCTTGCTGTATATTCTATAACATAAGTACCGGCCTTTAAAGGCGTAAAATCGTAATTGTAAACGCTGCTGACTACGGTACCGTCCAATTTCCATTGGTGATTAAATCCTTTTCCATTATTTGTTCCTACGGCAAAAGCAATTTTGGTATTTACCTTCGAGGTCATTGTTTCGCCTTTGATGCTCAGATTAACATCTGGGGCAGCTTCGTTATCTTTTTTGCAGCTATAAATCAGTGTGGCAAGGCCGAGCATTAACAATAGGTAAGTTTTTTTCATGTATGACTGTTCTTTATTATGATTTGGGTATTTGAAAATGTATACAGAGCTAATATTTGTTTATTCATATTTATAAGTGTAGTTAAATACAGCATGCTGAGGAAGGCCAGCGGTTTCGAAACTGAATTTTATCTTTCCATCTGTTCCAACGCAATAAGCAAAGCCCTTGCTGCTGCTGTAGTTATTGGCATCGGCAACCATAACTTCTTTATTGAATGGGTTGATGGTAAGTCCATAAATGGTATTTATCGTTTGTTTATCGGTAATTAAATTGGCACCAAGTGCTCCACTGGTTGTATTTAGGGCTTTAATTTCAGGGCTTTTGTAAATATCTTTAGCTACATAGGCAGTTGAACCATTTACTGCCAAAGCGCCCAGATCATAATCATAAGAAGCGATTTTGGTATCGCTAACACTACTGATCCGATCAAGCGAAGGATTGTTATTAACGATATAATCATTCCAGGTTACTACAAACAAGTCGCCATTATCGGCTGCCTGGATTCTAACGGGATTATTGTTTACCGCAATATCTTTGGTTTTGGTAAAGGTGGCCAGGTCGATTACCGAAACTTTGTTTTTTGCTCCGTTTTGATAAAAAGGATGTGATGAATTACACACATACAATTTTCCATTTGCTACAGCCAGCTGCTCAAGCCCTTCTGATAGCATAATTTCACCGTCAATGGCCATTGTTGCGGTATCGATACGGCTTACTTTTCCATCATAGCGCGATACATAAGCCTTGTTTTTATAAAAAGCTACAAACCTTGGTATATAACCATCGCTTGCTGAGTTAAATGAAATCCTTTTTAACGATTTGCATGTTTTAATATCGATGATATCCAAAAATGATTGTTTAGTACCCTGAATACCGGCTACAACGCAATACATTTTGCTGCCATACTGCTGCAGGTCGTTTGCTGTTTCTCCAACTGATGCTCCGTTTACCTGTTTGTAGTAATCGGCAACGGTAACTTTGGTAGAAATATCGTAATAGGAAAGAGCACTGTTGTTACTGCCCATTAGCCCTTCGCAAAGCATATAAACGCCTTGTGTACCAGTAATAACCTGTTTCTTCTCTGCTTCTTCTATCTTGTCTTTTTTACAAGATGAAACGGCTACAAGCGCTGTTGCCAGAATAAGTAAGGTGTGTTTTTTGTAGAAATTTATCATGATATATATTTAGTTTGTGAATGCAACATGGGCAGGGATATCGCCAGTGGTAACCGACCATTTTAACCGGCCTTCGGCGCTGTAGCAGTGCAGCTTACCAGGTGTAACGTAATCTTTTGCATCAGTTACGTAAACATCTTTACTGGCTGGATTAATGGCAATGCCATAAGGGATTTTAATGTTCTTTTCGGTGCCATCATTTATAAACTTACGGTCCATCAATGTTTCATCTTTGGTGTTGATCATATGATAGGTAATCTCATTTTTACCTGCGATGTAATTCCATGCTGTAGCATAGATATAAGCGTAATCATCGTCGATAGCGAGGTTACTTGCGGCTATGTTGAATACCTTTTTGATCTGATCAGTTTGTGTATCAATTACGAAAAGCTTTGAGGCAATGGTATAGTAATCGCCACGGGAGGTAACATACAGGTCGCCATAACGGTCGGCTTTGATGCGGTGGAGATTAATGGCCACCTCGATGCGTTTAATTTCTTTAAAACTTCGCAGGTCGATTACAGAAACGGTGTGCTCGTAATCTGGCGGACTATAACCTCCAGAATTGGCTACATAAAGTTTATGGCCAACTACGGCCATTTCTTCTGGCTGCCTGCCAACTTCAATACTGCGGTTTATGGTTAAAGTTGTAGTATCAATTTCGGCAACGGCACCATTTGGTGATTTTGGATCGCCAACTTTGCCTAAATAGGCACTTACGTAAGCTTTTCCATTATTAAATGTAATGTAGCGGCAATTGATAATATTGATTTGCCCTATTTTTTTGCCCGTTTTGATGTTGAGTACCTCAACCTTGTTCGATACGTTTACCACCACATAAAGTTTGCTCCCGTACCGTCCAATATCATTGGCTACATCGCCCAAGCCTTTGGTTACTTCGGGGTTTACCTGGTTATATAAATTGCGGGTATAAATTCCGTTTACCAGGTCCATATAATCCAATGAGGCCTTATTCATATTCATGTTGCCTTCGTTAATCAGATAAAACCCCTTTATGGCTGAGGTAGGCTCTGGCTCAACTTTGGTAATTTCAGAAGGTAAAGGCTGTGGGTCTTTTCTGCAGGCGCTAAAGATTATCACCACTACAGCCAAAATGGATATATACTTTAAAGGCCTCATAGCTTATAATTTAGGGTTAGCCTGTAGTTTCTACCGGGCATTGGGAAATTTGGAATCAGGTCGTAATATTGGTTAAGCAGGTTATTTACTTCCCCGTTTAGGTTTATACTCCCTTTTTTAAGTTTAAATTCATATCCAATGGCAGCATCGTGCGTATACCATGGTTCCATGTAGTTGTAAATGTTGTTTGCCTTTTGGTTATAGCGGAACCCAGTGTAAATGAAACTGTAATTTGCATGCCAGTTGTGATAATCAAGGCGCGTTAGAAAAGAGCCACTGTTTTTAGGAATGTAGGGAATCTGGTCCTTATAGGTTTCGTCCGCTGTCGAGGTAACATCTACAGCTTTTTGAAAGGTATAATTGATGCCGATATTCATTACAAAATCGGTAAGTGGTTCAAATGCTGTTTTTGCGTTAAGCTCTAAGCCCCGTATATCAACCAAACCCACATTGTACATAATCCACCTGAACAAGTTTGCACCAGGCTGGGCCACAATCTTATCTTTAACGCGGTTGTAATACACATCAGATTGGATATCGATAAATTTGAGTTTGCTGTTTTTAAAGTTTTTGAAATAGGTTAGCCCAACATTGTACTGTTTGGTATACTCCGGATTTAACAGCGTATTACCGATAAACGTGTAATACAGATCGTTAAACGTAGGCATCCTGAATATATCCTTATAAAATGCACGCAGCCTTAAATCCTGCGCTTTGAACAGTTTCCACGATAACATTACTGTTGGGCTAAAAACCTGTTTGTTGCCAGAAGAAGTATACAATTTTACCTGATCGACCACCGTAGTGCTCAATAGATTTACCTGTATATTGAACTGTTTAAAGGTTAAAGAAGAGCTTAAAACATTTAATATTGTATTCCTATCGGGGTAAGGGAACATGTAAATATTGGCAGCCAAAGTTTGGTAGCTATAATCGGATGCATAGGCGGCTTCCCAAGCAGTATTGATTTTATATTTTGCAGAGACGGATAGATAGGCTTCCTGCTCTTTAAAACGGTTATCCAAAAGCCCGGTGGTGGTTACGTAATCGGGATCAAGGTAACGCTGATAGGCGTAACCGTATTTTCCGTTGATCAAAACCGTTAATTTATTCGACAATTGCTTTTCTAAACTTCCCTGAACAAAGAAATCACGGTCCCAGATTCTTTGTGTAAAATCAAACCTGTTGGCTACAATGGCACCGGGCAATCCCCTATCTGATAAAAAAGAATAAGCCTGGGCATGCCACTTTCCATTTTTAATTTTCCCAAACAGTGCCGCCTGCAAACGGAAACGCTCCACATCGCCATTATTTCTTACGGCTGTGGTATCAAAAACGCCATTGGTATACCTGAATTTATATTTACCATCGGCACGTATATATTCGGTATTGATACTGGCCTGCAGGTTTTCGTTAATCTTATATTGATAAACCAAAGAAGGATTGATTAAACCGAACGATCCACTCTTTAAGCCCAACGCAAACTGCTGATGCTGATCTTTTTCAAAGTCGGGCGCTTTGGTTTTTAAGTAAATGCTACTGGCAGAGGCAAAAGCCCTTGCCGGAACAAGCAATTCGGGTTTCTGACCGCTGTATAAAGCAATTTCTTCAAGGTTATTTAATGAGAATTTACCTAAATCTACCTGACCGTTCTGCGCATTTCCAACTTGAATGCCATCTAAAAATACTGCGGTATGGTTGGTGCCCAAACTGCGCACATTTACTGTTTTTAATCCACCAATTCCACCATAATCTTTTAACTGCACCCCCGAAAAATAACGGATGGCATCAGCAACAGATAAGCTGTTGATCCTTTTGAGGTCATCAGCAGTCAGGATTTGGAGTGGCGTTGGCGATTTGCTCTGTTCGGTTAATCGGTACTCCCTAATTTGAACCTCTTTAAGCTGCGTACTTTTCTTGGTGCTATCGGTTTGTGCACCTGCATTTAAGGGCAATATAAACCCAGTCCACAAAATGGATAAAAATAGAAAAAACTGCATTGTGCCCGCATAGGCAGAATGTTTTTGAGTCATTTGATTGTGAGTTTAACCCACAGCCAACAGATGGAAAAGAAATGAAATACAAATACGCAATAAATCACCCCTAGCTTCAATCCACGAAAGCTATGAAATATAATGCTGAGGCAGGTCTTCTGACTTACTCCCGGTTTCCGGCCTTCCCATCCCGACTAATCGGAACAGTGGCAGATTGATTGGAAATCCGTTAAGGAGCTTACAGCTGCGGGACAGTTACAGATTTACACTGTATTCCCTTTTAATCCCGATTTTCACCGGGAACCAAAAGCGATGCAAAAGTAGTAAAATTAAGCAATATGTAAAATGGATGATTGAAAAGGCTGCATATACCAGAAAAAGCTAAATTAGGGATCAAATTTCACACATGAGAAGAATTCTATTTTTTGCGTTACCCTTAGTCAGCTTATCCGCTATGGCCCAAAAAACCGATACCGTTTTTCTGAAAAAATTATTGGAAGCTAAACCCGGGCTGTTTTCATCCATATTAAACCATCCCGATAAAAACCAGGTACAGATTCTTTATACCCAAGTTAACCGCGATGCCAAGAACAGGCCTTCTTTTAAAACTTTCAGTTACAACTTAGATCCGCACCACTATTTTTATCCCGCCAGCACGGTTAAACTTGCCGCGGTAATTTTTGCTTTAGAAAAAGTAAACCAGTTAAAAAGTACCGGTTTAACTGTTAACAGTACCATGGTTACGGATAGTGCGTTTAAAGGACAGACTAAAGTTTTAAAAGACCCCACTGCCCAAAACGGGCTACCATCTATAGCGCATTACATTAAAAAGATTTTGCTTACTAGCGATAACGATGCCTTTAACCGCTTGTTCGAATTTATTGGCCGGGCAGAAATAAACGAAAAGCTAAAAGCAAATGGATTAAACGATAGCCGGATTTTAAACCGTTTGGCCATTGGCGATGCAGGAGAATCGGCAAGGTATACCAACCCGGTTAAATTTTATAATGACCAAAGCTTGGTTTACAGTCAGCCAGCCCAATATGATCCAAAAGATTACCCCCTAAGTTTAACCAACCTAAGCATGGGCAGAGGTTATATGGATAGTACCGATAAACTGGTAAACAAACCTTTTAGCCTAGCAGATAAAAATGCATTTGCCATAAATGATCAGCAGAAGCTGATGCAGAAACTCATATTCCCTGAAGCTTTTCCGGCTACAGAAAGGTTTAACCTTAGCGCGGATGATTATAAATTGATTTATACCTACATGAGCAAATACCCTACAGAATGCAGTTTCCCCCATTACGACGCTAAAGAATTTTGGCCAACCTATGCTAAAATGCTGTATTACGGAAGGGAAAATATTACGCCCGAGGCCAATATCAGAATCTTTAATAAATATGGCGACAGCTATGGATACATCATTGATAACAGTTATTTTGTGGATTTTAAGAACGGCATTGAGTATTTCTTAACTGCTGTTGTACAGAGCAATGAAGATGGAATTTTTAACGACAATAAATACGAGTATGATACGGTGTGTTTCCCATTTATGAAAAATTTAGGCAAAACCATTTACGAACTGGAGCTAAACCGCAACAAAAAGCACAAGCCTGATTTGAGTAAGTTTAAACTGGATTATACTTATTAATTAGTTAAAACCTTTATGCTGTTTAATAGTTTATAGGGTATTAATTGTACAAAAAACTATACATTAATTAAAAAATAATATATTCGCATTTCAAATCATAAGAATAAAGCGCTAATGGCTAAACTATTAATAATTGACGATGAACGAGCGATAAGAAGTACTCTACGCGAAATTCTGGAATACGAAAATTACGATGTTGAAGATATCGATAATGGTATTGATGGCCTCGAAATGATTAAAAAAGGCAACTACGATCTAGTGCTGTGCGATATCAAGATGAATAAGATGGATGGTATGGAAGTGCTTGAACAGGCACAGCTCATCAAACCCGACTTACCTTTTATTATGATATCCGGTCATGGTACGGTTGAAACAGCTATCGAAGCCAGCAAAAAAGGCGCATTCGATTTTATTTCTAAACCACCAGATTTAAACCGTTTATTAATTACCGTTAGAAATGGTTTAGACCGAGGCAACCTTGTTACCGAAACCAAAGTTTTAAAACGCAAAGCCAGTAAAACGCGCGAAATTTTAGGCGAATCAGAAAGTATTTCTAAAATTAAAGAAACCATAGAACGTGTAGCCCCTACAGAAGCCCGTGTATTGATTACCGGTGCAAATGGTAGTGGTAAAGAATTGGTAGCCCGCTGGTTACACGAAAAATCGAACCGTGCCGATAGTCCGCTAATTGAAGTAAACTGCGCCGCTATCCCATCCGAACTAATTGAAAGTGAATTGTTTGGCCACGAAAAAGGTTCATTTACTTCAGCCGTTAAACAGCGTATTGGTAAATTTGAATTGGCCAACGGCGGAACTTTATTTTTGGATGAAATTGGCGATATGAGCTTGTCTGCACAGGCAAAAGTGTTGCGTGCATTACAAGAGCATAAAATTTCGCGTGTGGGTGGAGAGAAGGAAATTGAAGTGAACGTGCGGGTTTTGGCAGCAACCAATAAAGATTTGTTAAAGGAAATTGAAGATGGCAACTTCCGTATGGATTTGTACCACCGTTTAAACGTAATCAATATCCATGTGCCCCATTTAACTGAGCGTACTGATGATATTCCTGTAATTGCACAAAACTTTTTAGAAAGTATCTGTAGCGATTACGGCATGCCGGTTAAGAAAATAAACGATGGTGGCATGTCTGCACTGCAGGCTTTACCTTGGACAGGTAATGTACGCGAACTGCACAATATGATTGAACGTTTAATTATTCTGAGCGATAAGATTATTACCGAAAATGATGTGCGCGCCTTTGCAAATCCAGGTGGTGGTACAAACATTGGCGCAGCAACCAGCGCGCAGATTGCCGGTTCGGGCGGTTCAGGCTTAAGCTCTTCATTTGACTCGTTTAATAATTTCCAGGATTACAAAGACCATGCAGAACGCGAGTTTATTAAGTTCAAACTGGAAAAAAACAATTGGAATGTTTCAAAAACAGCTGATGAAATTGATATCCAAAGAAGCCATTTATACAGTAAAATTGAGAAATTTGGCTTAAAGAGAGCCGAATAAAACTACATCTGACAGTTTTAATAACAAATCGTCATCTCGGTCCGATAGCTATCGGATGAAGTGCAGCGAAATGGAGAGATCTATGGACAGATAATTTCATAGATTTCTCCACTACGGTCGAAATGATGAATAGATTATCCCATGTAATCATTTTGCCGCATCAGCAATGCGCGGTATTTATTAAAAATTGCCGTTTTAGAAACAAAGCCTAAATATTGGTTCTGCGCATTTAAAACTGGTAAAACCCAAACATTATCCTGCTCCATTTTGGCTAAAACTGTTTTTAAATCGTCTTTTTCGGTAATGGTATTGGGTGCAGGTTTAACCAAATGTGCAGCCCGCAGGTTTTCTTTATCAGGACTGTTCATCATTTCGCTAAACAGCTCCTCAATATAAATAATCCCCTTAAAATCGCCAGTTTCATCAATTACGGCGCATATATTCTTTTGCGATTTCACAATTTCAGCCATTTTAACTGAAATCAGGTCATCCATATTCAATTGCGGATAGCTTTTTTCGATGAGGTATTTTAGCTTCATCTGGTTCAGCACCGTCGTATCCTTATCCTCATGAGATAGTAACTCCCCTTTATCGGCCAGTGCTTTGGTGTAAATAGAATGTTTTTGAGAGTTTCGGTTAATCGCATAAGAAATTGCAGTGGTAATCATCAGCGGAACCATCAAAATATATCCACCTGTAATTTCAGCAATCAGGAAAATTCCCGTGAGTGGTGCGTGCATAATTGCGCCTAGCGCAGCAGCCATGCCGGCCACAATAAAATTAGATACATTTAATTGTGCAATGCCGGATAGATTGACCACATAGGCAAAAATAAATCCAATTAATCCACCCATAATTAAACTGGGTGCAAAAGTTCCGCCATTTCCGCCCGCCCCCAAGGTAACCAACGTGGCTATTGATTTCATAAAAATGGTAACCACAGTAAATAAAACCACCAACGCGGGGATGCTATTGTAGTCGGCGAAAATACTGTTATTGATTACGGCATTATAATTGCCTTTTAATAAGCCTTTTATGGTTATGTAACCTTCTCCGTACAATGTTGGAAACAGAAAAACCAGTAAACCAAGCATTAAACCACCAATAACAACTTTAGTGTAAGGGTGTTTTATTTTATAAAATAAGCCTTTAATTGCATAATTGGCTTTGGTGAAGTATATGGAGAATAAGCCAATAAAACAGGCTAAAATTACATAGTAAAAAAGCGCATTTACCTTCCATCCTTCTGTAACCAGAAAGAAAAGCTGTTGTGTATAGAACAACCTGGCCACTACAGCTGCGGTTGCTGCTGATAGCAAAAGTGGAATAAATGCCGGTATGGTAAACTCGGGCAACAGGATTTCGATAGCGAAAACAATACCCGCTACCGGGCTATTAAATGCACCGGCAATACCTGCTGCGGCACCACAGGCCACCAGCATGGTAATTTCTCGGTATGATAAACCTAAAATGCGCCCCAGGTTAGAACCGATTGATGAACCGCTGGTTACAATTGGCGCTTCTAATCCCGTAGATCCGCCAAAGCCTACCGTAATGGCTGCGGTAATTATCTGCGAATAAATATTATGTGCTTCTACCTTGCTCGATTTTTTAGAAATGGCATAAAGCAATGGTGTTAGGCCGGTTTCGAACTTAGTTTTTCGGATAAAGTATTTGATGTACAAAACCGTTAAAAAGATCCCGATCATCGGAAAAACAAAATACAGGTAGTATTTATATTTCCAGTGCCAGTCTGATTGAAGAAATTCTTCGATGTGGTGGGTTAAACTTTTTAAAGCTGCTGCAGCCAGCCCGGCCAAAACCCCTACTATAACGGCAAGGATAATTAAGAAATTACGGTTTGATATTTTAGATTTTCGGTATTGGTTAATTTGATCAAGGTAATTTACAAATCTGATGTACATTCTATTGTTTTTTAATAGAGGGCGTTAAGCCAAAAGTAGTAAAAACAACAGTAGCAGCCAACCAAATGACTTAATTAAGCATCAAATTTATCCAATAACTTAATCAGTGTTGCAAAATCTTTCGGATATGGCGCATCAATCACAATGTCTTTATCATCTAAACCCTTAAAAACCAAGTGTCTGGCGTGGAGTGCAAAACGTTTCATAATAGGCTGTTCTTCTTCTCCTTTGGTTAATTTATAACCTCTCTTAATTGAAGAAAGAAAAACGGGTTTTCCTTTGTACATTTCATCGCCAACAATGGCTGCTCTTTGTGTAGCCAGGTGGATACGGATTTGGTGCATGCGCCCCGTTATCGGTTTACACTCTACCAAAGTATAATGTTTGTAGTATTTTAAGGAATCGAAAATCGTTTCAGCTCTTTTGCCCTCGGCCCTATCAATGGTTACATTTTTATTGCCATCGTTCAGGATCGGTAAATCGACCATCAGCTGATCGAAAATAACATGCCCATCCACCACCGCATGGTAAGTTTTATTTACTTTACGCCTCTCAAACTGCATTGAAGCATGACGGTAACCCTCAGGGTTTTTCGCAATAATTAAAGCACCCGAAGTTTCCTTATCTAAACGGTGACAAACCTGCGCATCATCGCTATACTGTTTAGCAAGGCGTAACACATTGGTTTCACCAGATCCGCCACGTTCATCGAGTGAGGCCAGAAATGGTGGTTTGTTGATTACGATAAAATCGTTGTCTTCGAAAAGAATAAGGTCTTTAAAATTTGGAAACTTCAAACTGCGCTGTAATTAATGAAGTGCAAAAATACGATTTTATTTTTTTAAGGCAGTCGTCACCCTAAATTTATTTCAGGGGTCTAATGAACAGTTCGAGTAAGCCTACTTTAAACTAAAGTATTCCACGCATTTTGTCATCATGAGCGGTTATTTATGATATAAAAAATATTATTGACAAAAAGGTTTCCCTCTCAAACTCTCCTAATTTAACGTCATTTCGAGCAGAGCGCAGCGAAGTCGAGAAATCTGTCTCAAGATAGATCTCTCCGCTGCACTACCGATATAAAATCGGTACAAGTTGCGTTTCGCTCGAGATGACGGGTATAAAAAAAGCCGCCCAAATTTACATTTGGACGGCTACTATTTTATTTTAATTAATTTAAGAAAGCTCGAATTTATAGCCCACTCCTTTTACGGTAGAAACATAAGTTTCGCCTAATTTTTCGCGCAGTTTACGGATGTGAACGTCAATAGTTCTATTGGTTACCACTACCGAATCTTCCCAGATATTTTTAAGAATTGATTCGCGGGTATAAACCTTTCCCGGTTTTGAAGCCAATAAATACAACAGCTCGAATTCTTTTTTAGCCAGCACCACTTTGCTACCGGCCTGAAAAACCAGATAAGCTTCGCGGTCTATTACTAAATCTCCAATTTCTAATTTGTTCTCTGATACTTCTTCAGTACCTGCATTTCTTCTTAAAATGGCATTAATACGGCTTACAAGTGCCCTAGGTTTGATCGGTTTGGCGATATAATCATCAGCACCAACATTAAAACCTGCAATTTCTGAATATTCTTCACTTCTAGCGGTTAAGAATACCATAAAAGTATTTTTAAATTCAGGTATGGCACGCATTAAACGGCACGCCTCAATTCCATCCATTTTAGGCATCATAATATCCAGGATAATTAAATCTGGATGAACCTTTTTTGCAACAGTAATTCCTTCCTGGCCATTGTTGGCTGTAAAAACCTGATAGCCTTCTTTTTTTAAGTTATATTCAATCAGTTCCAGAATATCTGGTTCATCATCAACAATTAATATTTTCTGACCTGCGTTGTTCATAGTTAAATATTTGTTACGAAAGTACTGTCTATGATGCAATATTTAGTTAAGCCTAAGTTAAGAAATTGTTAATTACTTAAATTAGTTTAACATGGAATTTGTTTTAACGTAACGTTTTAGCTAAAAAGGCGTCAAGCTCGTCGCCACGCAGGTTTTTAGCTGCAATTTTACCCGTTGGATCGATCAGGTACGATGTTGGAATAGCCTGCACCTGATATTTTCTGACCGTTTCGCCATTAAAATCTTTCAATTCAGAAACATGTGTCCACATTAATCCATCCGCTTTAACTGCGCCCAGCCATGCCGCTTTATCCGTGTCTAAAGAAATGCCGATAATATCAAAGTTCTTAGTTTTATACTTGTTATATACCTTAACTACATTTGGGTTTTCCTGACGGCAGGGCTGACACCATGAGGCCCAAAAATCAACCAGTACATATTTTCCTTTATAACTGGCTAAACTTACAGGTTTTCCATCGGAAGTATTAATTGTAAATTCTGGTGCTATCTGGCCAACCTGTACAGCTTTTAAAAGTGCCATCTGCTTTACAAAGGTATCGACAGTGGCATTACCTTTAATTTCTTCTTTAACTTCATCCGCAAACTTTACCAGTTCTGATTCAAATTCCTGCGGACTTAACGTATTCATTGCATAGAAACTGGCAAGCGTTCCTTTATTATCCTTTGCAAATTTTATAATCTGGCTGTTTAACTGGTTAATGTACGATTCGTACTGTGGCCTAAGTGATTCTAAAATAGCCGATCTATCCTGAGGCTGTTTTTCTACCTTGGCTTCTAGCTCAGCCTGTAGTTTTTCTGCCTGTTTGGCAAAATTATTCCTGATGGCATTTAACTCCGATAACTTATCAACCTCGTTTGCACCAGAAATTTTATAAGCCATGGTTTTATCGGCCAAATCTGCCTCCAGTTTTATTTCATCACCATTTTTTGCAATCAGCATAAATTCATGGTTTCCAACAGAAACCCTAAAGAAATCAACCGATGGTGTTTTACGCACAAATTTAAATTCACCTTTTTCTGATAGATTGGTAGAATCGATAGCCACCATATTGCTGCTCTGCATGCCATACAAAAACACTTTCTTCTCTGTTCCAGGGTTTTTGAAAGTTCCGTCTATCGTAAAGCTATCTTTTGGTTTACATGCGGTGAAAGCCATTGCAATCAGCACGATTATGCTCAGTTGTTTTATTCTCATTATTTCAGTTTTTCAAGGATTAATTCATTTAATTTTTTTGCATCGGCTTTACCTTTGGCCAGTTTCATTACATCGCCAACAAATAAGCCTAAAACGCCTTTTTTACCTTTTTTATATGCATCTACCTGTTGAGGGTATTTATTTAACACTTCATCAATAAAACCACCCAACTCTGCTCCATTATCGGTAATTAAAAGATTTAAAGCTTGGGCAAGCTCAGCAATACTTTTGCTTTTTTCGGTTTCGGCAGCCGGCAACAATTGCTGTGTGGCAATTTGCTGGGTAATTTTTTTATCATCTACCAGATTAATGGCCTCAGCCAGGTGGGCTGGAGTAATCTTATAATCGGCTATCGCAATTCCCTTTTCGTTTAAAATAGCCCTCACCGGACCAATTAGCCAATTGATTAAACTCTTTTTCGTATTTACGACTGGCAGTGCCTGATTAAAATAAGCCAACAGGTCCAGATCTTCGGCAAATAGCGCAGCGTCAGCTTTGCTGATCCCAAATTCAGTGATCATTTGTTTAGAGATTTCATTCGGCAAGGCAGGCATTGCTGATTTTATCTTGGCCAGCCAGCTATCAGAAATCTGTATAGGCTGCAGATCAGGATCTGCAAAATAACGGTAATCGTTTGCTTCTTCTTTGGTACGCATTGGTGATGTGGTACCTTTATCTGCATCGAAATTAAGGGTGCTCTGAATAATTTTTCCTCCGCCTGTAATTACCTCAACTTGTCGACCAAATTCAAAGTCCATTGCCCTGCGCACATTGCGCATAGAGTTTAGATTTTTAACCTCGCACCTTGTTCCAAACTCGGATGTACCCTGCGGGCGGATAGATATGTTCGCATCACAACGCAAACTCCCCTCTTCCATGTTCCCGTCGCTTACATTTAAATGCCTAACCAGCTTTCTGATTTCGCTCAATAAAACTGATGCTTCTTCTGAACTACGGATATCTGGTTCGGTTACAATTTCAATCAAAGGAACACCCGCCCGGTTTAAATCAACCAGCGAATAGTTATCATCCTGATCGTGGATACTTTTACCTGCGTCTTCCTCTAAATGGATGCGGTTGATGCCGATTTTCTTTGTAGAACCGTTACTAAGCTGAATTTCCAAATATCCATTTACACAGATAGGCTGATTATCCTGCGTAATCTGATATCCTTTGGGTAGATCGGCATAAAAATAATTTTTGCGATCAAAATGGTTAATCTGGTTGATGCTACAGTTTAAAGCAAGCCCTATGCGGATTGCTTTTGCTACCACTTCTTTGTTTAACTTGGGCAAAGCACCCGGTAAAGCCAACGAAACGGCAGATATATTTTGATTAGGCAAAGCCCCGAAAGATGCACTATCAGCTGAAAATATTTTAGTGTTTGTATTTAACTGAACGTGTATTTCCAGTCCTGAAACGAGTTCGAACGATGATTGGGGGCTTTTTTCTTGTAAAGGCATTTAAAACTTTGTGTGTTAAAATTGTACGCAAATATAGTTATTATTTAGTCTTTCGTTAAAAAAGGCTTGATGGAGAAATTTTTAAAAATTCCTGCCATGGCAATCCTCCTGCGCCTACCAAAAGTACCTTGTCTGGCTTGTACATCTTGCTAAAAGCAGCCATGCCCGATGTTCTGCTAACCGAGCCTGTGCTTTTAACTTCCAAACCGATTATTTTGCCCCTTTTTTCTAAAATAAAATCGACCTCATCATTTCTATGTCGCCAGTAAAATACTTTGTAGCCCTCTACAAAAGATGAATTTAACAGATGTGCGCCAATTGAAGATTCGACCATTCTGCCCCATTCTGCCGGTTGCCTTTTTATCTCTTCAAAAAACTCATTTCGCTGAGCACTTACCAGCGCATTGTTGTGTACCTGGAATTTTGGACTGGATGAACGTTTACGGATCACATCTGCAGCAAATTTTTCTATTCCTCCCAATAATCCTGCTGTATTCAAAAGTTCTAGGTAATGAGATAATGTCGTAGTGTTACCGGCATCAGAGAGCTGACCTAATATCTTGTTAAAAGAGAGGATCTGCCCCGAATACAAACAGCCTAACTCGAATAAACGTTTCATCAGTGCAGGCTTATCTACACGGGTAAGCATTAAAATATCTTTTGAAATACTGGTTTCTATCAAAGCATTCGAAACATAGTTTTTCCAGCGTTCTTCATCATTAATTAAACTTGCTGAACCGGGATAACCACCAAACCACACATATTGCTCTGCGGTAAGGCCGAAAGCATCTTCCATCTCTGTAAAACTCCAATGCCCTAAATAGGTTAATTCAAAACGGCCAGCTAACGATTCGGTTAAACCCTGTTGGATTAATAACCTGTAGGAACCCAATAAGATAACCTTTATGTTTACACCATTACGATTGTCTTCATCCCACAAACGTTTAACGATTTCACTCCAATTATCAATTTTCTGAATTTCATCTATCACCAAAAGGTATTCATCTACCTTCATTTCGTTCAGCAGCCATCGGGTATTGTTCCAAACCTGTTCAATCCAAACCCTATCCGATGCAGCTACAGCATCAGCTGATTCGAATACATAAGGTATGGTAACTTTTTGTACCAGCTGGCCAATTAACGTAGTCTTACCAATCTGCCTCGGCCCAACAAGTACCTGAATAAACCTTTTTGGCTCATTTATAACAGATATAACCTTCTGTAATTCAGATCTTTCATACATAATTTACAATTTACTCAATTATCTGAGTAAATTTACTCAATAAAATGAGTAATAGAAATTTTAGTTAAAGAATGTTAAATGCAGTAATTCAAATTAAACGCTGTATGCAGGCCATGGTCTATCTCAGTAATTACACACACACAAGAAACCTTTAATTAAAAACATTATGAAAAAGTTAGTTTTATTTGCTGCAGTTCTGATGGTTTCATTATTCAGCATCGACCATGCGAAAGCCCAGGTTAACCTAAATATCAATATCGGATCTCAACCGGTTTGGGGTCCTACAGGCTATGACCATGTAGATTATTATTATTTCCCCGACATTGACGCGTACTATTATGTTCCAACTGGCCAATATATTTACGCCAATGGTGGCCGTTGGGTTTGGGTTAGTAGCCTGCCAGCCCAGTATCGCAATTTTGATTTATACAGCGCATATAAAGTTGTGATAAACGAGCCAAGACCTTATTTGAGAAACAACATCTATGTTACCAAATACAGCAGGTACAAAAACTACAATGGCCGTCAAACCATTATTAGGGATAGCCGCGACACTAAATATTATGTAGTAAAAGGGCATCCCAATTATAACCAAAAAAGTACAAAAAAAGTGGTAGTGGTGCATAATCAAACCAACAATAGACCAACAAGAATACAAGTGAATACAAATAGACAGGTTCAAAATAATAAAGGAGGAAATAACCGCCCAGAAAGAGATAACGGACAAAACCGAGGCAATGGCCGTCATTAAAACGAATATTTTTTAGTGAAAGAGGGAGTGCTGAAAAGTACTCCTTTTTGTTTTAAATACCTTTTGGCACGTGGTTTGAAACTAGGCCGTAAACATACAAATTAACAACTATGAAAAGATTATTTTTAATTGCTGCAGTAATGATGGTTTCATTGCTAAGCATGCCGGCCAAGGCACAGTTAAATGTAAATGTGAATATCGGTTCGCAGCCACTGTGGGGCCCGGTAGGTTACGACCATGTAGATTATTATTACCTCCCGGATGTAGAAAGCTACTATTACGTACCTCAAAGGCAATTTGTTTACCTAAACGGAAATGATTGGGTGTTTGCCAATAACTTACCCAGCCGATATGGCAATTATGATTTATACAACGGTTATAAAGTTGTGATCAATTCGCCCAAGCCCTATTTGAATTTCAAGAACGATAAAGTAAAATATGCAAAATTTAAAGGCAACAAAGGCCAGGTAATTATTAGGGATAGCCGCGACAGCAAATATTATGTAGTGAAAGGACATCCACATGGTATGCCTCCAGGACAGGCCAAGAAGATTTACGGAAAGGGAAATAACGGAAAAGGCCATGGAAATGGTAAAGGAAAGCACTAATTTATACGGTAATTTAAAAAAGGAGTTTCGGAAGGAGCTCCTTTTTTTATATCTCTGTTACAATAGTTTTTTTGGCACAGCGTTTGAATTAGCGAAGTACACACAAATAAATAGATTATTATGAAAAAGTTATTTATCATTTCCGCGATTTTAGGTATCGTGGCTTTAACCTCTAATCAATCTAACGCTCAAGTAAGTATTAATGTAAACATTGGCGCGCAGCCAGCTTGGGTTCCGGTAGGATATCAAAACGTTAATTACTACTACCTACCAGAAGTTCAATCGTATTATTATGTTCCGCAAAGGCAATTTGTTTATCTAAGTGGAAACAGATGGACCAGATCGAGGTATTTACCCGCAAGATATAGAGGCTATAATTTACACCACGGCCGAAAAGTTGTAGTTTATGGAAACAGCCCATACCGCAGTTACAATACACACAGGGTAAGATATTCAAATCACAGCAATTATTACCGCACCTCATATGGAGGCGGAAACAGAATAAGATACAATGCACCAAGAAACAACTATAGGGTTTATAGAGGAGATAGCAGGCACCATGATAGAAATGTAAATGCGAGTTTATTTTCTCGCGGTCACAGAGAAAAACATGGTAGACATTAAAAATAAAAAAGAGGCTTTAGGGCCTCTTTTTTATTTATATAATTTTTATCCTCTCCTTTTTCATATTGGAGCGGATTCCATTTTAGAAATGATTTAGTGATGCGGAATAAAGCTTTCTGCTTTTTCTAACACAACCTTTAAGCCTGCCGGATTTTTACCTCCTGCTGTAGCATAAAAAGGCTGACCACCTCCGCCACCCTGGATTTCTTTACCTAGTTCGCGAACAATGTTCGATGCATTTAATCCTTTTTTAACCAGGTGATCGGCAAGCATTACCGTAATTCCAGGTTTGCCATCAATTTCTGTAGTGAAAACCAAAAATAGGTTATCTATCATGTCCTTCAACGAGAAAGCCAGGTTTTTAACCGCTTCTGCACTTGGCAGGTCGATATGTTTAGCAATTAAATTAATGCCGTTTATGCCCCTAACGTGATGAACGATCTCATGTTTTAAAGTGCTTACGCGTTCTAGAGTCGATTTTTCGATTTCTTTTTTCAACTTAGCATTTTCATCCAGCAAGGCCTGTACAGCAGCAGAAAGATCTTTGCTTCCATTTAATAATGTTTTTAAATGGCCAAGTTCTTTTCTTTGATCTAAAAAATACTGCTCAGCTTTATCTGCCGTTATGGCTTCAATACGCCTAACACCTGCTGCAACAGCGCTTTCCGAAACAATTTTAAAAGAACCGATCTGGCCTGTAGCTTTTACGTGCGTACCGCCACAAAGCTCTTTAGAAAAATGATCATCAAAGGTAATCATGCGTACAAAATCGCCATATTTTTCGCCAAATAAAGCAGTTACACCACTTTCAATAGCATCTTGATAAGGAACATTTCTCTGTTCTTTTAATTTAATATTCTGACGGATTTTTTGATTCACAATCACTTCAATCTGCGCCAGTTCGTCGTCGGTTACTTTGGCAAAATGCGAAAAATCAAAACGTAAATAATCAGCATTTACCAAAGAGCCTTTTTGGTTTACATGCTGACCCAACACCTGTTTAAGCGCAGCGTGCAATAAATGCGTTGCCGAGTGGTTATCTTCGGTTAAAATACGTTTATCTTCATCTACAACAGCCCAAAATTTACCTTCCAGATTATCTGGCAATATATCGGTAAAATGAACCGTGAGGCCGTTTTCTTTTTTAGTATCGGTAATATCAACCCAAAACTGGCGGCTATGGTCTTCTAAACGCCCCGTATCTCCTACCTGACCACCACTTTCTGCATAAAATGGGGTTTGACGCAGCACAATTTGGTATTGCTCCTTGCCTTTGGCCTTAACTTTACGGTATTTTAAAATTTCAGTTTCAACTTCTAAATCATCATAGCCTACAAATTCACTTTGATCATCAGCATTTACCACGATCCAATCTCCTGTATCAATGGCAGTTGCAGCACGTGAACGATTTTTTTGTTCTTCGAGAGCTTTATTGAAACCTTCAATTTCAACACCTTGAAGTTTATTTTCTCGAACAATTAGTTCAGTTAAATCGATTGGAAAACCATCAGTATCATGTAATAAAAAAGCAAAATAGCCAGGTAGTTTCGTTTTGTAAAAACCATCCTCATCTTTAGCGCCTTCAATATCTGTTTTTAAATCGAAAATATATTTGTCTAATTTTTGAATTCCATTAGCTAACGTTCTCAAAAACGAAACTTCCTCTTCTAAAACTACTTTCTGAACAAAATCCTGCTGCGAAATCAGTTCATCGAAAACACCTTTAAACTGCTCGGCCAATAAAGGAACCAGCTGATTTAAAAACGGTTCTTTAAAGTTTAAGAAGGTATAAGCATAACGGACTGCGCGGCGTAAGATTCTACGGATCACATAACCTGCTTTATTGTTTGATGGCAACTGACCATCGGCAATTACAAAAGAAATGGCACGGATATGATCGGCCATTACGCGCATGGCGATATCTGTTTTTTCATCTGTACCGTATTCAACTCCTGCTTTTTCAGCTATAAACTGAATCATCGGCTGAAAAACATCTGTATCGTAGTTTGAAGTTTTTTCTTGTAAAACACGTACCAAACGCTCAAATCCCATTCCGGTATCCACATGTTTGGCAGGTAAACTTTGCAATGAACCATCTTTTAAGCGGTTAAACTGCATAAATACATTGTTCCAGATTTCAATAACCTGCGGATGATCGGCGTTTACCAGTGTAGCCCCGTCAACTAATGCTTTTTCTTCGTCGGTACGGCAATCTACATGTATTTCGGAACAGGGTCCACACGGTCCGGTATCGCCCATTTCCCAAAAATTATCTTTTTTATTTCCTGGTAAAATATGGCTTTCGTCTACATATTGCTTCCAAAGGTCGTAAGCTTCCTGGTCTTTCTCTAAACCTTCTTTTTCATCACCTTCAAAATAGGTAACATATAATTTCTCTTTAGGGATTTTATACACCTCGGTTAGCAGCTCCCAGCTCCAGGCAATAGCTTCTTTTTTAAAATAATCACCAAAACTCCAATTGCCCAGCATTTCGAACATGGTATGGTGATAAGTATCGATACCAACCTCTTCCAGATCGTTGTGTTTTCCAGAAACGCGCAAACAGCGCTGCGTATCCGCAACACGGGTATATTTGATTGCGGCCTCTCCTAAAAACAGATCTTTAAATTGGTTCATACCCGCATTGGTAAACATTAAAGTTGGGTCGTTTTTAACTACGATCGGTGCGGAAGGAACAACATGATGTTGTTTCGATTCAAAAAAACTAAGGAATGCCTGTCTAATCTCTTTTGCTGTCATTTCAATATTATTGGAGGGAACAAAATTAAAATTTTATTGCGTTATTAAGGAAAAATCGCCCTACATTTGAAGACTTTAATTAATCGATATAATACACTCATAATCAAGCACAAAATATGCCGTATAAAGAAAGAGACATTAATAAAATGTATTATACTATGGGCGAAGTGACTGAAATGTTTAATGTAAACGCATCACAGATCCGTTTTTACGAAAAAGAATTCGATATCCTTCAACCTAAGAAAAACAAAAAAGGCAACCGTCTTTTCACGCCAGAAGATATAGAAAACCTAAAAATTATTTTCAACCTGGTAGATGAGAAAGGCTTTACTTTAAAAGGTGCCAAAGATTACCTAAAGAACAATAAAACAGGTGTTAAAGAGAATCAAAAGATTATCGATTCTTTAGAAAAGTTAAAAGGTTTTTTGGTAAATCTCGCCCAGGAACTGTAGTTCATTCTAATTTTTATAGTCAAAATACAATACCTCTTCAGGCAAACTACCTTCGAGTAGAATTAAAATTACATTATAAGTAGTTTTATCGGGAAATATTTATATATTCGTCTCAACAAATACAATCACCCTATTTTTTTTAACTGGTTAACGCTTGCTTATGAAAATATGGTATTTATTATTGATTGTGTTTTTTCCTTATTACGCATTGGCCCAAAACAGCTTGGGGCCTCGTTTAAGTGCTATTGGAAACAATGGTGCAGCTGTACCCGATCTCTGGGCTTTACAGGCAAATCCATCAGGGATAACTGGCATTGAACGGCCAACATTTTCGTTAAATTACATTAAACATCTATTTAGCAATGAGCTTAGTACGCAGGCATTTGCAGCAGTTGTACCGTTGAGCAGGAATTATTTAGGCGCAAGTTTTCAACGTTATGGGTTTAGCGAATACAGCGAAAGTAAAATAGGATTCGCCTATGCCAAAAAGTTCGGAAACAAGCTTTCTGCAGCCATTAATGCGAATTACCACCAGCTAAAAATTTCCGATTACGGGGCTTCTACAGGTTTTTCTATTGATGTAGGTTTAATGTACCGTTTAAACGATCAGTTTACATGTGGGGCTTTTGTTGGCAATCCATCCAAACAAAAATTCGATCATACAGCCGCACTGGTGCAAATTGCTACGTCTTTTAACGCAGGACTAAGTTACCAGCCATCAAATAAACTGCTGCTGGCTACATCGGTTAGAAAAACACTACATCAAGCCTTTGATGTTAGCTTGGGTGTCGATTATAAAATAGTCAATTTATTGAGCATAAGAGGTGGTTTAAGTGCTGTACCCTTTAAACAATATGCTGGTTTTGGGTTGAATTATAAAAAATTTATACTAGATATGGCCACCAGCTTCGATGCCAATCTGGGTTATGCACCACAAATTGCAATTGGTTATGCGTTTTAGTGCTTTAATATTGCTTTTTGTAATGATGGGATTCATTGCAAATGCACAGTCAACCGAGCAAGAGCCAGATATCAGGGATATTTTGGAAAGTGTGGCCGAAAACCTTCCTGACGATTATGATGTAACCGAATTAATTGATGTACTGGTCCGTTACCGCAAACATCCGATTAATTTGAACAATACCACCGTAGAAGAACTGAAGAGCCTGGTCTTTCTATCGCCATTGCAGATCAGCAATTTTTTTGCCTATACCAAAGAAAATGGCGAGCTGATTGATGTACTCGAGTTGCAAAGTATTGACGGGTTTGATGCGAAGACTATTCAAAACCTAATGTATTTTGTTGCCGTAAATACAACAACTGCTTATCAAAAATTTAAGCTTCGCAACACCTTCAAACTGGGCGAAAATGATTTATTAATGCGCTATGGCCAAACCATAGAAAAGCAGAAAGGCTTTACAGATTTGCCAGGCAACCGTTATTTAGGCTCACCAGAACGGTTTCAGATGCGTTATAGGTATCAGTATGATCAGATTTTGTCGGCAGCCATAACATTTGATAAAGATGCAGGGGAAAAATTTATAGGCAAACCATTCGATTTCTATTCTGGCAACATTGCCCTTTTAAAATTAGGCAGGGTTAAAAAACTGGTTGTTGGCGATTATACCTTACAATTTGGACAGGGCTTAACCTTATGGTCCGGATTTTCATTTGGCAAAGGTCCTGATGTAACCAGTGTTGCCAAAAAAGATCTCGGCTTAAGGCCTTATACCTCAACCAATGAGTACTCTTTTTTTAGGGGTGCATCGGCTACAATCAATATTTACAAACACATCGATATTACCCCATTTATATCTTTTAGGAAACTCGATGCCAGTCAAGAACTAAATGCAGCGGGTGATTTGGTTCAAAGCACCATCAATCAAACCGGCTTGCACAGAACGCCCTCAGAAATTAGGAATAAAAATGCATTGAGCCAAAGGGTTTATGGCGCAACCATTCAATATTCCAAAAACGAACTGGGAGTAGGCGCTATTGCCTATCAAAGTAATTATGGTCGTGATTTTGTCCCCCAGGCACCCGCTTACGATCAATTCAGTTTTGCTGGCCGCAAACTGACCAACTTAGGACTGTTTTATAATTATACCTTTAAAAACACCTATTTTTATGGAGAGGCAGGCAAAAGCATAAATAGTGGTTCGGCTTTCATTAATGGCATGTTGATTAGTTTATTGCCCACAGTTTCTGCCGCCATTACCTATCGAAACTACAGTAAAAACTACCATAATTTTTTTAACCAATCAATAGCAGAATCTACCGAGGCTGTAAATGAAAAAGGATTGTATGCTGGTTTAAATATCAACCCCAACAAAACCTGGTCCTTTTCTTTTTATGGCGACTATTTTCGTTTTCCATGGTTAAAGTTCCGTGTAGATGCGCCATCAAAGGGCTATGAAATTTTAGGTCAGGCAGTATATTCTCCAACCAAAACCTTCAAAATCTTAGCCCGTTTTAAAACTGAAAACAAACAACAGAATACAGATCTTGATGTTCCCATTAACTTTTTAGAAGATGTACAAAAAGATGGTTTTCGGGTGGAGCTCCGCTGGCAGTTAAACAAAAATTGGGACTTCCAAAACCGGGCAGAAATATCACGTTATCAAAAAGGTAATGCCAACCAAGAATTTGGTTATCTGGTTTATCAGGATATCAATTATTCGCCAATGTTCTCTAAAATTACGGGTAATGTACGTTTAGCCTATTTTAATACCGCCAGTTATAACAGCCGGATTTACGCCTATGAGGATGACGTTCTATACAGTTTTGCCTTTGGTATGTACAGCGGAAAAGGCTTTAGAACCTACTTGAATCTAAAATATAACCTGGCCAAAAAGTTGAATATCTGGCTAAGGTATGCCATGTTTGTTTACCGGGATACAGAAACTGTTGGAACCTATCTGGATGAAATTAAGGGTAATAAAAAATCGGATGCTAAAATCCAGATCCGCTATCAATTTTAAGCATGTTTAAGGCAGAATATGTTTTTGTAAGGATTTTGTTTCCGTTCTTGACAGGTATTGGGCTCGCTTATTTCTTTCCTTCAACAGGATGCAGGCAGCTGGTTGGATCAATCTTGATTTTAACGGTTCTACTGGTGATATTGATCAACATCAGCTATAAAAAATTTAACCTATACCGCTACAAAGGCTGCACTGGTGCATTACTCATATTCCTTTTTTTCAATTTCGGGGCCTTTATATGCCTATTAAATTTCGAAAATATAAACCAAAGCTATTTTTGCAACAGCCAGTATACGCATTTAAAAGTTTCGATAAACGACGAACCCCAGCAAACACACAAAATATTACGTTTCAAGGCAAAAGTAATTTCAGGATATAAAAAACAGCTTCAGTTTAAGTCATCAGGGCAATTGTTAATTTCCTTAGTGCTGGACAGCTTAAATCCAATAAAGCTGAAATATGGCGACGAGCTTATTATACCAGCTCAATACAATGAAATAGAACCACCGTATAATCCGGGCGAATTTAATTTTAAGTCATGGCTGTCCAACCAGAATATTTATCAGCAAGCCTTTACAGATCAGCAGCATATTATTGCAACCCACACCAACAATGGCAACTGGCTAGTTAAACAGGCATTACTGCAAAGGGAAAAGCAGGTAAAAAAGTTTAGAAAACTGATTAAAAATGATGAAGCCTTTGCAGTGGCTGCAACATTGATATTGGGTTACAGGGCCGATTTAAGTACAGAAACTTTATCTGCATATGCCGATACAGGAACATTGCATGCGCTATCTGTTTCGGGAGCGCACGTAGCCATTGTATACGTAGTTTTAGATTTTCTATTCATTTTTCTAAACAGAAGACTGAGGCTAAAGGTGATTAAACTGGTTCTGATCTGCACCTTAGTTTGGGGCTATGCACTGATAACCGGCTTATCGCCATCGGTGGTACGTGCAGTGATCATGATCAGCGTTTTTATTATTGCCAAAACCTTATCCAAAAACACCAATAATTACAATATCCTCGCCTTCTCGGCTTTTTGTCAGCTGATTTATAATCCATTTATGATCTGGGATGTGGGGTTCCAACTCTCCTATCTTGCTGTTTTTGGCTTAATTTATCTTCAGCCAAAAATTTACAACCTGCTCTACATGGAGCACAAATGGTTGGACAAACTGTGGAATTTCATCGCCATGTCTTTAGCCGCACAGGTAGTTACTTTTCCTTTAAGTATTTATTATTTTCATCAATTTCCCCTTTATTTCTTGCTGGCCAACCTGTTTATTTCGATACCCTTAATATTGATGATGTATTTGGGGATTGCGGTACTGTTTCCGCCGTTCTATTTTTTAGCATCAATTTTCGAATGGGTAATCAATTTCACCAATGCTGTTTTAAAATGGATTGCCCATCTTCCATATGCAACTTTTTCGGCCATTTGGATCAATCTGCCCGAATTTATACTGCTAAGTTTGGCACTGGCCACATGTATTTATGGATTGGCCAATTGGAGTAAACGATTTATATTTTCATCTATCTTACTTTTTATTGTGTACCAGATTTTTGTGCTTTGCGATGACCTTTCTGCACACCACCAACGCCGTATTATTTTTTTTTCGTTGAGAAAGAATTATGCAACAGCTTTTATCGATGGTAAAGAAGCCATTCTTGTTACCGATTTAAATGTTACTGATAAAAGTTACGGTTTCTTTATCAAACCGGCGCTGATGCAAATGCAGATTGATAAAACCCACATTATAGCCCTAAGAAATGATACCTTGATCGGAAATTTCATTCAAAAGGACCATCAGATCGTTTTTTGCGGTTATAATATTTTTCTGATCGACAGTTCTCTAAATTATAAAAGGCTGAAAGGAAAAGGAGATTTTGAAACGATTTGGATTACAGGCCATACCAGATTTGATTTAAATCATATACAGCCAACAATTAAATATAAAACTGTATTGATAGACGCGACCAATAAAGCTTATAAGACCAAGATTTTAAAAGAAACTGCACATAATAATGGTAAAGCTGTATATGTTTTAAAGAAAAATAAAGCATATTTGGTACAACTAAGCCCGTAATATGGAAAATCTGGTTTTATATGATGTTGCCGAAAGA
The DNA here is from genome assembly GCF_051857575.1 of Pedobacter sp. GSP4. Lineage (NCBI taxonomy): Bacteria > Pseudomonadati > Bacteroidota > Sphingobacteriia > Sphingobacteriales > Sphingobacteriaceae > Pedobacter > Pedobacter sp. GSP4. Next base: position 467,006 of record NZ_JBPZIR010000002.1, read on the forward strand.
ATTGCAACGATAACCATCAACCGACCTGAAAAAAGCAATGCCTTAAACCCCGATCTCATTGCTGAGTTAACTGCTACGTTCATAAAAGCATCTGAAGATGACCTGGTTAAAGTAGTTGTATTAAAGGCCAACGGCAGTTCATTTAGTGCCGGTGCGGATTTAGCCTATCTCCAACAGCTACAATATAATAGTTTTGAAGAAAATATTGCTGACTCCAATAACCTTAAAAAGCTTTTTACTACCATTTATTACCTGCCTAAAGTTGTTATTGCGCAGGTAGAAGGACACGCCATTGCAGGCGGCTGTGGTTTGGCTACCATATGCGATATCGTTTTTGCTACACCTGAAAGCAGTTTTGGCTATACCGAGGTTAAAATAGGCTTCGTTCCGGCCATTGTTTCCTGCTTTTTAAAACAGAAGGTTAGTGAAACCGTTGCCAAAGAAATTTTATTGACCGGTAAAACCTTTCCGGCAGAGCAGGCACTGAAATATAATTTGATAAATTTTGTAACAAATTCATCAGATATCCATCAAAAAGTACAAGAATTTGCATTAAGTTTGTGTAACGGCAGTTCAGGAAATTCATTAATGATTACCAAGCAGCTCATTACCCAAACAAATAACCCCCTATTAGAGAAAAGCCTGGAAACTGCTGTACAGATCAATGCAAGGGTTAGGGAAAGCGAAGACTTTAAAAAGGGGATTGCTTCATTTTTGAAAAAAGAAAAAATTAAATGGTAATAAACTAAACTGAAATAAAAACATGTTCAAATCAATCAAAACAAGCGTTGTAGCTTTAATCTTAGTAAGTAGTGCTGTAATTGCTCATGCACAAAAGAAAATTGCCGAAGGTACACTTACCTATGGCTTGGAGTACAAATTAACTGAAGAGCAAAAATCTGCAATGGCCGGACAAGAACCACCTGCAGAGCTGAAAGTTAAATTTAACAATGGTTTAACCAAAATTGAAATTGAACAAGGCCCTGCTTTAATCGGGATTGTATCTGACAACAATGAAAAAACCGGTTTACTTTTAATTGATGTGCCAATTGCCCAAAAACAGTTTGCCGTAAAACAATCAAAAGAAGACATCGAAAAAGCAATGGGTGCTATTCCTAAATATTCTGATTTCAAAGCAAGCGGCGAAAAACAGACCATTGGTGGATTTAGCGCTGAGAAATATACTTTTAAAGATGATAAAGGTGCAGCACACGAGCTTTGGGCTACAAAAGATGTAGAGCTGCCTAACGTAGGTTCGCAAAATTATTTCCCAGGCTTAACTGCTTTCCCTGTAAAATATACCTTGGTTCAAAGAGGTATTGAAACTACTACAACATTAAAATCAGTTGTTGAAGGCAAAGTGGGTGTAATTTCTAAAGAAGTACCAACTGGATATGAAGTGGTTACTATGGAAGATTTAGCCAAGATGCAGGGCGGTGGTGAATAATTAACCTATTTCTGATAATTAATGGCTTTTTAACTGCCGGCTTTTTATTTAAATTAGCCCGAAAGTTAAAAAGCTTTTTTTATGACCTAACTTTATATGATTAAAAAACTATTACTAAGATTATCAGTTACATGCCTTACCTTATGTGCATTAATTGATGCAAATGCCCAAGGGATCAACTGGGCAAAGGATGGAAACTCCTATTACCAGAATGCTAGCGGCGAAATTGTTTCGATAACACTTCCTAAAAACGAACGCAAAACCATTATTTCAAGAGCGCTTTTAACCCCTGCTGGGCAAAGCGATGCCATAGCCGTAAGAAGCTTCCAGTTATCAGATGATGGTACCAAGGCACTGATTTATACCAATAGCAAAAAAGTTTGGCGCTACGATACCCGTGGCGATTATTGGTTGGCAGATTTAACGGCCAACAAGATCACCCAGATCGGGAAAGACAAACCTGTTTCCTCTTTAATGTTTGCCAAACTTTCGCCCGATGGCAGTAAAGTAGCTTATGTAAGCAAACACAACCTGTATGTAGAAAACATCGACGGAACCGGCAGTAAAGCATTAACTACCGATGGTACTGACAGGATGATTAATGGTACTTTTGACTGGGTATATGAAGAAGAATTCGATTGCCGCGACGGTTTTAGATGGAGTCCTGATGGAAAATCTATCGCTTACTGGCAAATTGATGCCACTAAGATCAAAAACTTTTTAATGATCAACAATACCGATTCGATTTACCCTTATACTATCCCTGTTGAATATCCTAAAGTTGGCGAAAATCCATCGGCCTGCAAAGTTGGGGTTGTTGATGTAAATACTGCAAAAACAAACTGGTTAAATGTACCTGGAGATAACATACAGCACTATATTCCACGTATGCAATGGGTACCAAACAGCAACGAAATTATTTTGCAGCAGCTTAACCGCGAGCAAAACGAAAGTATCGTATTTATCTGCGACGCTAGCACAGGCACTGCAAAAGCAATTTATACCGAAAAAGCAAAGGCCTGGATTGATGCTCAGGATGAGTGGAAATGGTTAAATGACAACAAAGAATTCACCATTGTATCTGATAAAGATGGCTGGAACCATATTTACAGGATCAGCAGAGATGGAAAAAAAGAAACCTTGGTTACCAAAGGCAATTATGATGTGATTGATGTGAAGTTGATCGATGTGAAAAACAACGTAGTTTACTTTCTCGCTTCACCTACCAATGCTACCCAGAAATATCTTTTTAAAACCAAGTTAGATGGTAAGGGCAAATTAGAGCAGGTAACGCCATCTGTACTGCCGGGCACGCATAGCTACGATATTTCTCCAAACGCGGCTTTTGCACGCCATTCTTACAACAGTTCTATTGTTAGGCCAATTTCTGAGTGGATGAACTTCACAACCGGTAACCCGTTTACGATGGACGGCAGTATCACCACACAGCTTTCTAAGCAGGAAGCACAGAAAAATAAGGTAGAATTTTTTAAGGTAACTACCGAAGATGGTATTGAAATGGATGGCTGGATGAAAAAACCGGATAACTTCAATCCTTCTAAAAAATATCCTGTTGTTTTTTATGTTTACGGCGAGCCTGCCTCTCCTACCGCTTCGGATACCTATGGTGCCGGGAGAAACTTCTTATATGCCGGCGATATGGCTAAAGATGGCTATATCTACATTTCGATGGATAACAGAGGTGCACCAGTACCAAAAGGAAGTGCCTGGCGCAAAAGCATTTATAAAAATATTGGTGTACTCAATATCCGCGATCAGGCCATGGCGGCCAAAAAACTATTGGCTACCAACGCTTTTATGGATAAAGACCGTGTTGCTGTTTGGGGCTGGAGCGGTGGTGGTTCATCTACCCTGAATTTAATGTTCCAATACCCTGAAATTTATAAAACCGGCATTGCCATTGCAGCGGTTGGCAATCAATTAACCTACGATAACATTTATCAGGAACGTTATATGGGCACCCCATTTCCAAGCAAAGAGGCTTACGTTAAAGGATCGCCTGTTACCCATGCCAAAAACTTAAAAGGTAACCTGTTGTACATTCATGGCACCGGCGATGATAATGTGCATTACCAGAATGCTGAAATGCTGATTAACGAATTAATCAAGAACAAAAAGGTTTTCCAGTTAATGAGCTATCCAAACCGTACACACAGTATATCTGAAGGTGAAGGAACCAGCGAGCACCTATCCTTAACTTATACCAAATTCTTAAAAGAAAACTGCCCTCCGGGAGCAAGATAGAAAATTTGAAAAGCAGCTCTAGGGCTGCTTTTTTTATACGATAAACATTTGCACGAGCATAGCCGTTACAATGGCTATCCCAAAACTTAACAGGGTTCCTATCAATACATATTCTGTGAGTTTAAGGTCGTGGGCCTCCTTTAAATCGCCAAACCTGAATATCGATTTAGCTGCGAGTAAAAACCCAACGGCTTCAAAATGGTTGGTTAGTATAAATACAAAAATCAATACCCGTTCTAATATGCCAATGTATTTTCCAGCATTCTGCAAAGATTTAGGACTATCTGGCTGGTTATCCGGAAGCCATTTAGCTATAATTACGCGCATGGTAATTGAGGTGGGCATGGTTAAAAAAAGTACTCCCGAAATTAAAAACCAGGTTTTCGTTTCACTTAAAAAACTGATATCTAAATTTCCTTTATAAAAAAGATGCCACACCCCCACTATGGATATAAAATGAAGCCCCTGATCTATAAAAAACAATAATCGCGCATTCTTTCTGTTCTGGAACAACAGCTTTAACGCATCAATTATCAAATGAAATACCCCTATCAATAAAGCCGTTTTCCAAACATCGAAGCTTAAAAAAATAACAAATATCAGCACAATATGTATCGCCACATGAAGGTAAAGCTTTGGCGAGCTGAGTTTTTTTGCTTCTTTCTCTTTAACCCAGGCATTGGGCTGCAAAAAGAAATCTCCAATTAAATGGGCAACAATTAGCTTGATTAGGTAGATATCCATTATTTTAAAACGTTTGATTCAATTTTTTACGGTATAGCTTATCCATTTCCATGATTTCGGTAAAATGCGCCCGTTTGAGGGCTTCGCTTACCGAAGACTGTGTTCTGCCAGAAATAGCGGCCAGCTCACTTTGCAGTACGTTTTCGTTTTCTAAGGTGTATTTTACCATTTCGGCAGCTACTACCCCCCAACTGTCCATGGTAATAAGGGCAAGCTTAATCAGTACATTAATTTCCTCGTCGAAATCTGCAGAACCGGTTTTAATGGCGAGGTTCAGTTTGGCCTGTTTCAGTCCGTCAAATGCAGCGCCTGAGTTTATAAAAGCATCTCCGCTTGATTCTGAAAGTTTTTTCCTTTTGGTTTTGATATCTCCAATACCAATTCCCATTCTTACATCTGCAGGCTTGTTTATCCTGATACAGGCCTTTAAATAGGCCGCTGCCCTGATTGCATTTTCCGGTTCAACCTCTACCTGAAAACTATCTCCACGGTATATTTCCCACTTATTACTTTGCCCTGAAACTGTTTTCAAAGCATTTTTTAAGCTTAATAACCAGCTATCCTTAATCTTCCTTGAGCCTACAATATCACCTGTTATAATGCAAATCATATTACAATATCGAACTTATTATTCATATTTCAAAAATAATATCGGCTAATTACCCGATATTTCGATTTATCGGCTAATTACCCGATATTTTAATTTATCGGCTATTTACCCGATATCATGCCAAAACCAATCGGTACATTTATTGTTAATAAAGCATGGCATTAATCGAATTTACCACAAGAGGCATTTACTGCAAACAGGGCGATTTCTATATAGACCCTTGGTGGCCTGTAGATTATGCCGTAACCACACACGGACATAGCGACCATGTAAGGTTTGGCAATAAGTATTATTTGTGCCATACCTTAACCAAACCGATAATTAAACGCAGGATAAGCGAAGATTTAAATGTAGAAACGTTGGAATATGGCGAGCGTTTAGTGCGGAACGGTGTAAGCATTTCATTTTTTCCGGCAGGCCATATTATTGGTTCTGCGCAGGTTAGATTGGAATATAAAGGCGAAATATGTGTTGTATCTGGCGATTATAAAATTGAAGATGATGGCCTAACCACCCCATTCGAACCTGTAAAATGCCATTCATTTGTTTCTGAAAGCACCTTTGGGTTGCCCGTTTACAAATGGCAAAAACAGGAAGTTGTTTTTAACGGAATTAAAAACTGGATAGGCGACAACATTGATCAGCAAAAAACCAGCATATTGATTGCTTACAGCCTCGGCAAAGCACAGCGCTTAATTAAAAACCTTGCGGGAGATATTCCAATATATGTACATAACAGCATTGCAAATTTAAATGAGGTAATTGTACATGCTGGCGTAAACCTGCCCAAAACCATCCGCATTACGCCCGAAATATCCAAAGATGAACTGCAAAAGGGGATTGTTATTGTCCCCCCCGCCATGCGCGATAGCCGTTGGATCAAGAACTTATCACACCCTGTTACAGGTGTTTGTTCTGGCTGGATGCAGGTTAGGGCGCACCGCCGCTGGCAAAGTGTCGACGCAGGTTTTGCACTGAGCGATCATGCCGATTGGACCGGCCTAATGGAAGCCATTACCGCAACCGGCGCCGAAAAAGTATATGTAACCCATGGTTTTACAGCTGCATTTACCCGTTTTTTAAACGATGAAGGTATTGAAGCCAGTGAAGTACTTACCAAATTTGGACAGGAAGACGAGGAAGAAAATAAAGTTGATTTGGCCGAACAAATTGAAAACAACCCATCATGAAACGTTTTGCCCAACTTATACAACAGCTCGAACTCAGCAACAAAACCAACGACAAAATTGCGGCACTGGTTAATTATTTTAACTATGCCGATGATAAAGACAAGGTTTGGGTGATTGCACTGTTTACAGGCAAGAAGCCTAAGCGCCCCATAAAATCGGCCTTGCTTAAATATTGGGCTATCGAAATTACCCAAACGCCCGAATGGCTGTTTTCTGAAAGTTATTCGAATGTGGGCGATTTAAGCGAAACCATTGCCCTGCTCCTGCCGCCTGCAGAAAACACTTCCGATTTTCAACTGCATAAGTGGATTGAAGATCTGCATGACCTAGAGGGAAAAGACGACGAAACGAAGAAAAGCTTTATTTTAAATGCCTGGAACCATTTGGAAACCCAGGAACGTTTTATTTTCAATAAGCTTATTTCCGGTAATTTCAGAATTGGTGTATCAAACAAGATACTCGTTAATGCCTTAGCCAAGCAGAGCAGTTTGGATAGTGCACAGATTATGCACAGCATGATGGGCAAGTGGAACCCTTACGAGATTACCTTTAACGAACTGATTAACGGGATTCACGTAAATACCGATAACTCTTGGCCCTACCCTTTTTGCTTGGCTTATGCACTTGAACAGGAGCCCGAAAACCTTGGCGACATTTCGGAGTGGCAGGCAGAATGGAAATGGGATGGTATACGCGGACAGATTGTAAAACGAAATGGCGAACTTTTTATCTGGAGCCGCGGGGAAGAACTGGTTACAGAACAGTTTCCAGAATTACATTTTTTAATGGATATTTTGCCTGATGGCGTTGTTCTGGATGGAGAAATACTGGCTGTGCAGGATAAACAGGTTTTATCTTTTAGCACTTTACAACAGCGGTTAAACCGTAAAACTATAAGTAAAAAACAGCTTGAAGATGCTCCTATCGGCTTTTTTGTATACGATATATTAGAGTATGAGGCCAAAGATTTTAGAACGGAACCCTTAAGCATAAGGCGGAAAATACTGGAGGAGTTGATTGGTGGCCTGGATGAAAGCAACGTAATCATTTCGCCGGTAATCAATTGCGCCTCATGGGAAGAGCTCGCCGAATTGAGGCAAACCTCACGATCGATCAACAGTGAGGGGATTATGCTTAAAAAACTAAGCTCGCAGTACCATAGCGAAAGAAAACGCGGCGATTGGTGGAAATGGAAAATTAATCCATATACGGTTGATGCAGTGATGATTTACGCACAAAAAGGAAGCGGCAGAAGAGCAAACTTTTTTACCGATTATACCTTTGCCGTACGTGATGGAGAAAACTTGGTAACCATTGCCAAAGCCTATTCGGGCTTAACAGATAAAGAAATTAAAGAAGTAAATTCGTTTGTAACCCGAAATGCAATAGAGAAATTTGGGCCGGTACGTACAGTAAAACCCGAACTGGTTTTCGAAATCGCATTTGAAGGGATTGCGGAAAGTAAACGGCACAAAGCAGGATTAGCCTTGCGTTTTCCACGTATATTGCGGTGGCGAAAAGATAAAAAAGCCGATGAAATTAATACTTTAGAAGATCTGAGACAGCTGCTGCAATCTACTTTATAATGTAGTCCATGGTATGTGTCTCCACAGACCATTAATGATTTAAAAATTCGGGCTATGAGTACACAGAACGAGAAATAGATTTTGCTGCAAACCTGTAAGGTTTATAATTAAGAAACTAAACAATGGATCAAACCAAAACCAAAGGTTATAAAAAGATAAAAGCTTGGCTAAAAACGAATAAACGCAAGCCTTTTCAGTTTCAGGAAGATGCCTGGCAGTACTATCTTAATGGCTATAGTGGTTTGGTTAATGCACCTACGGGCTTTGGAAAAACCTTTTCGCTATTTTTAGCCGTTGTTATTGAAGCACTAAATGCATCTGCATTAAGCAATAAAAAAGCGAAAGACCGCTTACAGTTAATCTGGATCACACCACTCCGCTCTCTGGCCAAAGATATTGCCAGGGCCATGCGCGAAACTTTATTGGAGCTGGAGCTCGATTGGCATGTTGGCGTACGCAATGGAGACACTTCCCAGGCAGAAAAACTGCAGCAAAAAAAATCGATGCCCGAAATTTTATTGATCACCCCCGAGAGCCTGCATCTATTATTGGCACAAAAAGGATCATCAACACTGTTTAAAAACCTCAAATGTATCGTTGCCGACGAATGGCACGAGCTGTTGGGCAGCAAGCGCGGTGTACTGGTAGAACTGGCGGTATCACGGATCAAGGGACTGCAGAAGCTGGAAAAAAACCAGTTTTTAAGGATATGGGGAATTTCTGCCACCATAGGTAATATTGAAGAAGCACTTGATGTTTTAGCTCCCGATTTAACAGATAAACGCATTATTGTAAAGGCAGATCTTGAAAAGAAAATTCTGATCAAATCAATTTTGCCTGATGATATTGAAACACTTCCCTGGGCTGGTCATTTGGGTTTAAAGCTAGCCTACAAACTGCTGCCCATCATCGAAAAGAGTAAAACTACGCTAATCTTCATCAACACGCGCGGTCAATCAGAAATGTGGTATCAGCACCTGCTCAATATCGAACCTGAACTGGCCGGGCGGATTGCCATACACCATGGATCGATAGATTTTGAGCTCCGCAATTGGATTGAAGATGCGTTGCACACTGGGCAGTTAAAAGCCGTTATTGCCACTTCATCATTAGATTTGGGCGTAGATTTTAAACCTGTAGATACCGTTGTACAGGTGGGTTCGCCAAAGGGTGTGGCCCGTTTTTTACAGCGTGCCGGACGCTCGGGGCACTCGCCACACGAAACCTCCAAAATATATTTTCTTCCCACCCATGCACTGGAACTGGTTGAAGCCGCTGCAATTAAAGAGGCTGCCAAAACAAACAATATTGAAAGCAGAGAGCCTTTTATCATGGTTTTTGATACGCTGATCCAGTACCTGGTTACACTTGCTATTGGTGATGGCTTTGATGATAAGGTGATCTACAATGAAATTAAGAACACACATGCCTTTAAACTCATCCTTCCCGAAGAATGGAGCTGGGTAATGCAGTTTATCACCTCAGGTGGTGACAGTTTAAGTGCCTATAACGAATTTAAAAAGGTTACAAAAGATGAGGACGGCCTTTGGAAAGTAAAAAGCAGGCAACTCGCCATGCGCCATCGTTTGCACATTGGCACCATTGTAAGCGATGCCATGTTGAAGGTTAAATTTCTTTCAGGCGGTTATCTCGGTATGGTGGAGGAATATTTTGTTACCCGTTTAAAAGCGGGCGATAATTTCCGTTTGGCCGGAAGGGTTCTAGAATTCGTCCATGTAAAAGATATGACCGTTATCGTACGCAACAGCAAACAGAAAAATGCCATATCGCCCAGCTGGAATGGCGGACGGCTCCCGCTATCATCCAATCTGGGATCCGTATTGCGCAAAAAATACAATGAGGCACTTGATAAAACACATCAGGATGAAGAGCTTGATTCTGTTTATCCCTTGTTCTTGCTGCAGGAAAAGCGTTCTCATGTACCGCGCAACGACGAATTACTCATCGAACTGATCAACAATAAGGAAGGGTTTCATCTTTTCGCCTATCCTTTTGAGGGAAGATTGGTGCACGAGGTTTTAGCAGCGCTCGTGGCTTACCGCTTGAGCAAATTATTGCCTATCAGTTTTTCTATTGCCATGAATGATTATGGTTTTGAGCTGTTGAGTGAAACTGAAATACCGATGGATGAATCTATTGCATATGAGGTTTTTTCGCCCAAAAACTTAACCGAACATATTACGTTAAGCATTAATTCAACCGAAATGGCGCGCAGAAAATTTAGGGATATTGCCTGTATTTCAGGATTGGTTTTTCAGGGATACCCAGGAAAATATGTGGCAAATAAACATTTACAATCATCTGCAGGTTTGTTTTTTAATGTTTTTAGTGATTATGACAAACATAATTTACTTTTGCGACAGGCTTACGATGAGGTGTTTTACCAGCAATTGGAAGAACCCCGATTGGCAGCAGCATTAGAGCGGATTCAGCATGCAGCAATTGTAATTACCAATCCGAAAAGTTTTACGCCGCTGTCTTTCCCAATTAAAGTGGATAGCCTGAGGGAAAACATGAGCTCGGAAGAACTCGAACAACGCATTGCCAGAATGAAAGCCGAATCAGAAAAAATTAAATAAATGATTGGATCATGTCAGGGAGGTAAAAAAATCTCCCGACTGGTCCAAAGTGAAAATAAAGCGAACAAATGACCATTACAAGCCAGGGTGAAGAACTGATTTTAGACAAAGAGCGGGCTTTATTTCTACCCAAGCATCAACTTTTAGCCATAAGCGATCTGCATTTAGGTAAATCTGCCCATTTCCGAAAGGCAGGCCTGCAAGTGCCATCAACCATTGCCCAAACCGATTTACAGCGTTTAAGCTTATTGATTAAACAATACAATCCTAAAACACTATTGATTAACGGCGATATGTTTCATCATGGCTTAAATACTGATATTGACGAGTTTTCGCAGTGGAAAAAACAGTATGAACAGCTGAGTTTTTTATTGGTTAAAGGCAACCACGATCAGCTTTCGGAAGCAAATTATGCAGAATTGGGCATTGAAATACATGAGCCCAGTTTTTGTTTAGGTCCGTTTTGCTTTATCCATGATGCACCCAATTATACCGATGAAGAGTTATATCCAATCAGTGGGCACATCCATCCTGGCGTAACGATTGTAGGCAAAGCCAAACAGCGCTTAAAATTTCCCTGCTTTTATTTTGGAAGCAAATACGCTGTTTTACCAGCTTTTAGCCTCTTTACCGGGCTTTATAACATTTACCCCAAAGTGAGTGAGCGTATCTTCGCCGTAACCCCTAAAAGTGTGGTAGAAGTATAATTTATGCGTGTGTATCTATAATCTGCTTTAGTTGGGCGGCCTGTACCACACCACTTTGCCGCCAAACTGCTGTTCCTTTTTTAAACAGGATTAATGTGGGTACACTTTGTACGCTAAAAGCTGCTGCTGCCTGTTGGTTTTTATCAATATCTACTTTAATGATAGATGCAGTATCTCCAACCTGCGATTTTAACTGCTCCAAAATCGGCTTCATCATTTTACATGGACCGCACCACTCGGCAAAAAAATCAACCAAAACAGGTTTGTCGCCATTAATTAATTCTGAAAATTTAGCCATGATCGTATTTTTGTTTAGAAACAAGTGTTACTTATTTTAGTTTTAACGGGATTTAAAACTTGCTATTGATTTATTCAACACATCTATAATTAACTCAGCTTCTTCCTGATTAATCCAATCAACAACATTAACTTTTAAAAAACCATAATTAAAAATAATGGATTTTGTTTTAGACGAAAACAGGTAATTCGGACGCGTAAAATATCTGGTAGTCTCTATGTCCTTATTTAATATTGATAAATCAGTTATACCAATTAACTTAAAATATTTAGTTGATGAAATTAAATCGAACCTCTTTTTAATAATGAGTTCATCTTCTTTGAGGTATAAAACAGTCTTACCAAATGCTTCCCAAATCCATATTTTGGTGATCAGCAATCCTATTCCCGTCCAACCTACAATCCAAGCACCAAATGACAGTATAGCTTTTAAATTGATAATAATCAAGACAGGAATAAAGAGCTCAACTGCCAACCAAACCAATAAAAACGGAAAAAAAAAGATAATAAAGAACCAGTTTTTAGTCGATGGGATTACAATAACTTTTCTATCGTTATCCTCAACAAATCTGATCCTTTGCATTGGCTTCTTAGTTTAAACCAACTAAGCACTTACCGGCAACTCTGCGCTTAAGGCAGCAGTCCAATCTTCGAACAGTGATTTTTCTATCTTGATTACTTCTGCAGCATGATTTTCCCAATCATCAGAAAAACCCACCAATTGGTTCATCATTTCTTCCAGATGACCTTCTTCTTCTAAAATAATCGATTTTACGTTTACCTTACTTTTCGCTTCATCCAATGCCGATTGGTAAATAGGATAAAGTTCATCGGCGCGTACCTCAATGGCGTAGGTAACAAATAAATAAGCGGCAAACTTCAGTTCGTAACCAGAAAGGTTAAAAACAGCTTTAAGATAACGGCAAACCGCAATATCCAAAGCATGTAAATAATATTTGGTATGGTTTGGCGATAGCAGCTCTGCGTTTGTATAGGTTTTACACAGGGCATCGTCAATTTTCGAAATCTGCTTTTTTAAATAATAAGCATGGCGGTGCTCTTCTGCAGCATGCTTAAGGATAATCAGGTTTACGTTTTCTTTATGCTCTGAAGCCGAAATCTTCTTTGCACCTGCATTTTCCATATACGATAACGTATTTAACCATTTGGCATGCAGCACGTTATCAGCAACTATCTTTTTTAAATTTGAATCTAACATTTTTGATTGTTAAACGGTAAATTGTTTAATTATTGGCATTTTACCAACTAAAAACTGTTAACTGAAAGCTGATTAGATTTCCCTGTTCAAGTCCCAGCTTTCCAAATAATCGGCCACCCTGCGTACAAACATACCGCCTAAAGAACCATCTACTACCCTATGATCGTAGGATAAAGAAAGGAACATCATGTGGCGAATGGCAATTACATCGCCATGTTCGGTTTCTAGCACTGCTGGTTTCTTTTTAATGGCCCCAACAGCTAAAATAGCTACCTGTGGCTGATTAATAATTGGTGTTCCCATTACATTGCCAAAACTACCTACGTTGGTTAAGGTAAAAGTTCCGCCCTGTGTTTCATCGGGTTTTAATTTTGAGTTTCTTGCCCTTATGGCCAAATCGTTAACAGCTTTTGTTAAACCAACCAGATTAAGCTGATCGGCATTTCTGATTACAGGAACAATCAAGTTACCACTAGGCAAGGCAGCTGCCATACCGATATTGATATCGCGTTTCTTTATAATCTGTGTTCCGTTTACAGAAACATTGATCATCGGAAAATCTTTGATAGCCTTCGCAACAGCTTCTACAAATATTGGGGTAAAGGTTATTTTTTCATTTTCCCTTTTCTCGAAGCTATTTTTCACTTTATTGCGCCATAAAACCATATTGGTTACATCGGCCTCAACAAAAGAAGTTACATGGGGCGAAGTGCTTTTACTCATCACCATATGATCGGCAATCAGCTTACGCATTCTGTCCATTTCAATAATCTCATCACCACCGCTAACCGATGTTGTAGAAGTTTTATTTACTGCAACAGCCGGTTTCTCAGCTACAGCCTGACTTTTATTTTCAACAGGAGGCGGCGGAGTCATGATCACTGTTTGTGTTTTCAATAACTGTCCACCATTTTTACTTGAAATGTAGTTTAATAAATCATCTTTATTTAAACGTCCATCAGCACCAGATCCTTTAATAGCATCTAATTCTGCAAGTGAGATATTTTCTTGTGCGGCAATACTTTTTACCAGAGGAGAATAGAAACGGTCAGAAGTATTAAAATCAGTCTGGGGTGCTGCATTTTCTGTTGGCAATTGTTCAATCCCCGGAATTGCTTCCTCTTTTTCTTGTACAACTGGCGCTGCCGGGGCAACTGTTTCTTCAACTGGAGCGGCAGCTCCGCCTTCCGTTTCGATAATGGCAATTATATCGCCAACCTGGGCCACTTCATCTTCTGCAAATAATTGCTTTACCAATTTTCCGGCAACAGGCGAAGGAACTTCTGAGTCTACCTTATCTGTAGCGATTTCCAAAATGGTATCGTCTAATTCGATAACATCACCCGGTTGCTTTACCCATTTAATCACCGTTGCTTCTGCAACACTTTCACCCATTTTTGGTAACAATAGTTCGTATTGAGCCATATTAAATTACAGTATTTTATATTGGTAACGCCACAAAAATACAGTTTTTATTGTTTCTAAACTGTTTCTTTAAGTAGATTTAATAACATGGTTAAGGCCGAGGCAGCCGAACGTTCTATGTTTTGAATGCGTTTGTTACTGAAATTAAACACCTTAGCTACAGTTTTGTTCTTCGAAGAAATTGCAATCCATACTGTGCCAACAGGCTTATCTGCTGTTCCGCCATCAGGACCTGCAATGCCACTTACGGCTATAGCGTAATCTGTTTTAAAGTGTTTAATGGCTCCTTCGGCCATTTCGGTAACCGTTTGCTCGCTAACCGCACCAAATGTAGTTAAAGTATTCTCTTTTACACCAAGTACCGATTCTTTGAGCGAATAGGCATAAGCTACCGCTCCGCCCCAGTAAACCGACGAACAGCCTGGGTGCTGTGTAATTAAATGTGCAATATACCCGCCGGTGCAGCTCTCTGCAGTAGATAATGTGAGTCCACGCACCTTCATGATATTCAGAACGGCCTGTTCCAATGGAATATCTTCATCAATTACCACAAATTTTTCAACTTTCGAAATGATCTGCCTGGCATAAGTTTCAACCTCTGATTTTAAGCTGGATTCATCATTCCCCGTAGCCGATAAACGCAAACGTACCTGCCCTAGTTTGGGCAGATAGGCCAGTTTAATGTGTGCAGGTAAGGCATCTTCTATCTCTTCAATTTCTTTAGCCAAAAAAGATTCGCCAATATTTGCGGTAAGAATGGTTTTATGAACAATAGCTGGTAGTTCGAAGCGGCTTTTTATCCTTGGAAGAATTTCATCATCCATTAAATACATCATTTCGAAAGGCACACCCGGCATGGAAACAAAAATTTTATCGTGCTGCTCAAACCACATACACGGTGCAGTTCCATTTTTGTTTACAATTACCTCGCAGCCATCGGGCACATCGGCCTGTTGGATATTGATATCGAGTAAGGGGCGATTGTATTTTTCGAAGATCTGACGGACCATTTCCAAAGCGCCTTCATCCCTCCTAAAACCCATGTTAAAGTATTTGGCCAGCGTTTTTTTGGTAATATCATCTTTAGTTGGCCCTAAACCGCCCGTAATCAGGATAATATCAGCGCGTTTCTCTGCCTGCGCCAAAGCTCCCAGGATATGTTGCTCATCATCAGACACTGAAGTAATCTGTTTAACAGAAACGCCAGTCAGATTTAGCTGTTTAGCCATCCAGGCTGAATTGGTATCAACGATCTGACCGATCAGTATCTCATCGCCAATGGTAATAATTTCGGCTAACATAAATTTATTGGTATGTGCTGTAAAAACCTTGTCTTTTGCTCAACTTCAAATCCTGCAATATCGATGCTTTTACCTTAATGGTTACCGAATAACTCTTATAAGCGCCATAAGGTACCCAGTTTACACTCATGTCCCAACAATGTAAATCGCGGTAAATGGCCAGGTTCATTGGCGTTAAACCATTGTTCTTAAAATCGTAACCAGAGTTAAAAGTAACCTTCCATTTCGGTGTTAAGTTAAGGTCTCCGTTAAAATTTAAGGTATTTGAAATTGTACTGACGTTTCCATCATTGGAATATTGGAAACTATATGAGAATGAAAAATTCCATGGAATGTTAAAATCCACAAAAGCATTAGGATCGCGGCTTATGGCTGCTAACTGCGCGGATTGGATATCGTTTAAGCCTTTTTTATTGGCCGCATCACCCATCTTATCATTTGCCTCGTTTTTACGCTTTAAAGCATCTGGATTTAAGCTATAATCAAAAGAGAAACCAAAGTTGGTTAAACGGGGAAGTATTTTACCTTCTTGGAAAAAATACCGGTCGCGTCTGATTAACAAGCCTGTACCCAAAGTATCTGGTCCTAGCGCATAAGGATCCAAAGTTCCGTTATAGTTAATACCTAATTTATCGGTAAACTGCGAGCGGCCACTGAAACCGATGGTAGATAGTTTGTAAGATTTTGCCAAAAAGTTATACGAACCACTAAAGCTTAAACCCTGAATAATCGGGATTTTTTTTGATCCGGTCCCTGTTGTATCATTTTTATTCCTAACCTTCAGTTCTACCGTATTGTCTATACCGAAGCCGATCGAGGCATTTGGCCCACCAAAAGATCCCGGTTGTGCCATCCCATCAAAAATTGAATACTTTAAAGGCTGTCCACTAACATAAATTGTATCTCCTGCAGCAGTTTGAGCTGACCTGTAAGGTCCTGAACCGGCTTTGGTAAAATCAGGGGAGTATGAGAAAGAAACATTCGGGGTCATTACGTGCCTCAGGGCCTGTATTTTACCGGCCGGGTTAAAATCTCTCCTACCATATATTTTGGTCGACATACTGGTAGAAAAGCTATAGCTTCCTGCCCTTTTAAATCCGCTAACGGTATCCTCTCTGAAAGAATAAGTATTATCGGCAAACTCCGTATATCTTCTATTCACACTCTGGAAATTCCAAACCTCGTTGTAGGTACCGCCCAAACTGATATTTAAATATGATTTAAAGGCAGAAAAAGACATATTTACTGGAATGCTGTGCGAAAAACCACTTCTCAACCGTTTTAAACCATCGTTTTGAAACAATAAACTATCGAAAGTATCAATCCTGTTGGTTCCTTGTAAACTGTAGCCCACCGTTAATTTTTGATACCATTTTTGCTCGCCAACCGCATTTTTAGGACTAAAAGGGTTAAATGTAGGCACGTTAAAGGTAAGCTCAGGTAAACGGAGTGAAATGGCCCTTGTACTTAAAGTCTGGTCACTTGAAGCCGCTAAAGACAAGTTCATGTTGTTTGAAAATGTTTTCGCATAACTCACACTACTACTGGTAGAATTGGTTGCAATGGCATTAATATCGTAAGTAGTACCTGCGGCTGTATTTTTATAATAACCCCTTTTCCCTGTTGATACCAACCTTACACTGGCGCTAAAAGTAGTTCCGGGTTTGGCATTGGCATTTTGACTATGGCTCCAGTTAATGCTAAAGTTTTTGGTTGGGTTTTTAAAGGCTTCGGTACCTTCCAAACCATCTTTAAAACTAGAATAGGCTAAATTAATATTACCGTTATATTTGTAACGTTTGGTATAATTACTTAATAAACTGGTTTCGTAAGAACCGTTGGTGTAAATAGATCCCATTAATTTGGCATCCCAATAATCATTCAGCCCCAAATAATAACCACCATTCTGTAAGAAAAACCCACGCGTAGCGTCCTCTCCCGGTGTAGGTAAAATTACGCCAGACGTTCGTTTGTTCGGCTTCGGGAAAAATGCGAAGGGCAAACCTAATATGGTTGGTACATCTTCAATAATCATATAAACCGGCCCCGTAATAATCTGCTTCTCGGTTACCACTCCTTTAGAAATCATTAAACCAAAGTGTGGGTGCGGCAGATTACAGGTACTGTACATTACATTTTTAATGTGGAGCTCGTCATCAATCTGCTTTTTACTTTGTCCGCCGGAGAAATAACCGCCCTCCTGTTCAGAGAAAACTCCATAAACCTTGGCGCGGGTTGTTTCCGAATTGTAAAAAATAGAATCGGCAATGGCTGTTCCATCTGCTCCCGATTTAAAAATCGGACGGCCGGTATACCTGCCCGTTTTGGGGTCCTTTAAACCGCTTGCAAAAATGGTGTTCTGCTTTTTATCATATTTGATATAACTTGCATCTAGCTCAAAATCACCATAGATAACCCTTGCATTGCCATATAAATAAACAATACTTTTGTCGGCACTCATTTTTACCGAGTCTTTGGCTTTGTACTCAACTTTTTGATCGATACTACTGTTATTTTTGCCCTTGGCCTTGGTCGTATCCTTTTTGGTTGTGTCTTGCTTAATGATTTGCTGCAATGAAAAATGAGAAAATGCGTTAGCTTTACTAACAACAAGTGTTAATAAAATGACAGAAATTAGTAAAATAGAGCTCTTAAGAAGTTTCAAATTCGTATTTGAATGTTATTTTTGCACAAATGTTTAATCAAAAACGTTCAAAATTAGTGAAAAATATACCATTGATGTATCTTAAATCCATTTTAACATTTATTATTTGTTTTGCATTGTCGAATGCAATTGATAATCAAGCTATTGCACAAGAATATAAAATAAAAACAATTGTGATCGATGCCGGTCATGGTGGTAAAGACGGCGCCACGCATGGGGTATATTCCAAAGAAAAAGATGTTGCACTTAAAACAGCACTGAACCTTGGCCGTGCACTTCAAGATAGCCTGAAAGACATTAAAGTAATTTACACCAGAGAATCGGATGTATTTATTCCGCTTTACGAAAGGATAAATATAGCAAACAATGCGAAAGCAGATTTATTTATCTCTATCCACTTAAACGATATGCCTGTTCGCGTTTCGCGGGTGGTTGATTATTACAAAAAAGTTAGGGGCAAAAAAGTGCCGGTGTACAGAACGGTAACGTCTAAAAGTACTTCGACAAGAGGAACCGAAACGTTTGTATCGGGAACTGGCCGTTTGGGTGAACAGGACGAGGTAATTAAACGTGAAAATGCTTCGATGTTCTTAGAAGATAACTACCAGAAAAACTACGAGGGTTTTATTGCCAATACACCTGAAAGCGACATTATGTTATCTTTAATGAAACAAACCAATAGAGATAGGAGTTTAAAGTTTGCTTCCATGCTTCAACAGGAATATGTTAACGCAGGGCGCATTAACCGTGGTGTGCAGGAAAAAAGCCTGGCCGTATTGGCCCGCGCAGCTATGCCGGCAGTTTTAACAGAGATTGGTTTTGTGAGCAATCCGGAAGAAGAAGATTACATGAACTCGCCCGAAGGGCAAAGTGAAATTGTGAACGGTATCATCAAAGCAATCAAAAATTACAGGCGTATAGCTGAAACATCATTTTAACAGCAATTAAATGAAGATTAAACTTCTGGTAACGTTACTTTTTATTTTAACACTAACTACTCAATTTGCATTTGCCCAGGGGTATAAAATCAAAACAATTGTTATTGATCCGGGCCATGGCGGTAGAAAACCAGGCGCATCAGGGAGCTTTTCCAAAGAGAAAGACGTTTCTTTAAAAATTGCACTTAAGCTGGGCGAAATCTTAAAGGAAGAACTGCCAGATATAAAAATAATCTTTACGCGCAGAACCGATATCGATGTGGACCTGTATAGGCGTGCAGAAATTGCAAACGAAGCCAATGCCGATCTTTTTATCTCAGTTCACTGTAACTCTATGCCCCCGGGCAATAAACACATTAAAGGCGTCGAAACATTGGTTGCAGGCTCACACAGATTGAAAGAACAGGATGCCGCTATCCGTGAAAATGCCGATATTAAGCTAGAGAAAAACTACAAAACCAAATATGATGGTTACGATCCGAACAATCCCAGTAGTTTTATACTGTTATCATTGCTCAAAAACACCTTTCGTGATAAAAGCATTAAATTTGCAAAATTGATACAGAACAGCTATATCAACAGAGATGAGCGGTTCAGCAGAGGTGTGAAAGAACAGGGCGTGCTCGTACTGCAACGTTGTGGCATGCCTGCAGTGTTAACAGAGGTTGGTTTTATTTCCAATACTGATGAAGAAAAATATATTAATTCGCAAAAAGGCCAAAGTGAAATCGCCAATTCTATTTTTGATGCAATAAAAACGTATAAAAAGAATATTGAAGTTAAATAAGTGGCATTATAAATGATAGTTATTTTAACTTTACAAAAAATATAAAACAGGTTCCAAACAAAACAATTGATGCGGGCTTTGTGTATTTATAAAGTTTAGCATAAAAAATAAATTACGCTCTAACGGGTTAAGATGTAAGAATCAGCGCCTGTAGCCATTAAAGAAAACACTCATGAAGATTAAGAACGAAACCAAAGTAGGTATTTTAGCTGCGTTTGCCATTGCTTTATTAATAATTGGATATAATTTTTTGAAAGGAAATTCAATTTTCTCCAACGAAACCACACTATTTGCAAAATATACCCATGTTGATGGTTTAACGGTATCAAAACCCATCCTGATTAACGGTTATCAGATTGGCCGTGTGGCTAAACTGGAACTCCAAACAGATGGTACCATTATTGCCACGTTAAGCATTAACAGTAAATACGAGATTCCTGAAAACAGTATTGCACGTTTAGAAGGAACAGATTTATTGGGCAGCAAAGCCATCGTCATGTCGTTGGGTAACTCAAAAAAAATGGCTGAAGATGGTTATACCCTAAATGCCAATGTAGAAAAAGGTTTAATGGAGCAGGTGCAACCGGTACAGAAAAAAGCTGAACTGATTATCGGCAAAATGGATTCTATTTTAAGTAGTGTAAATTCTATTTTGAATCCAAACTTCCAAAAAAATGTTGACCGTAGTTTTAACAGTATTGCTGGAACATTGGCTTCTTTAGAAACAACCTCTAAAAAAGTTGATGGATTGGTAGGATCTGAAAGCGCCAGGATTGAAGCTATTTTTAGAAATGTTGAAGGGATTACCGCAAACCTGAACAACAACAACCAGAAAATTAGCGACATTTTAACCAACATCAATACCGTTACCGATAAGTTTGCAGCAGCTAACTTTAAGCAAACCTTGGATAATGCGAATAACGCCATTGCTGATTTACAAAGTGTAATTTCGGGAATTAAAGACGGAAAAGGCAGTTTAGGTTTATTGTTGAATGATGATAAAATGTATCAGAACTTAAACAATGCTTCTAAAAACCTGGATGAGCTGATGATCGATTTAAAAGCTAATCCTAAACGTTATGTACACTTCTCGGTATTTGGCGGCGGAAGCAAAAAAGACAAGTAATTAATTTTTTTTATAATTTGAAAGCCTTGCAGTTTACTGTAAGGCTTTTTTTATTGGTGGATTGTTAGCTAGCAATGGGATCTATGAAGCAAAATGGCAAAACTCCTTCCAAAATTGTCATCCTGAGCGCAGTCAAAGGATCTTTCTTTCGATGATTCATTATTTGCCGCGGAAACACAGATTTGCACGGAAACCACAAACTTAAATGGCAAAACTCCTTCAGGATTGTCATCCTGAGCGTAGTCGAAGGGTCTTACTGGACTATTTTTTTTAAAAGTTTAAAGCTGAAAAGTTCTTCCCTCTACTGCCAGTTCAGTATTTTCGAAAACGGACTGTGCTTCTTCAAAAAGCATTTGGAGTGTTTTGTAACGCGAAGAAAAATGTCCAATCAATAACTTATTTGCCCCGTTTATTTTGGCCACTTCAGCAGCCTGTAATGCAGTAGTATGATGGGTTTCTTTGGCCCGATCTAACAGGTCGTGCATAAAAGTAGCTTCATGGTAAAGTGTATTACAGCCTTTTATAGTAGCAAAATACCTTTCATCAAAGAGCGTATCCGAACAATAAGCATACGATCTTGGTGGATCCGCTTCAACAGTATAATCTTCGCTCCGTAAAATATCACCATTCGGCAATTCTACATCCATTCCCTTTTTTAAAACCGTGTAATAAGCCATCGGAACATCGTCTGTCTTTTCTTTGATCAATTTACGCTGTCTTTTTTTCTGCTGAAAAATAAATCCTGTTGTAGGAATGCGGTGATTTAAAATTATGGTTTTAACCACCAAGTCGCTGTTTTCGAAAATCTGACAGGATTCGTCGGCCTCAATGGGCACAAAAACAATCGGGTATCTCAACACCGTATCCGAATATTTAAACTGGATTTCGAGAATTTCCAACAAGGGTGCAGGGCCGAAAATCTGCATGGGTTTTATCCGGCCGTTTAAATGCAGGCTGGACAATAATCCGATTAAGCCAAAATAATGGTCGCCATGTAAGTGACTGATAAAAATATAATCGATCCTTGCGGCTTTAAGGTTGTATTTGATTAACTGTTGTTGTGTGCCCTCACCGCAATCGATTAAATAGTATTTTTCATTACAATTTAAAAGCTGTGCTGATGGATTCCTGTTAAAAACGGGAGTTGCAGAACTGCTTCCTAAAATTGTAACTTCAAATTTCATCATGATTAAGATATAAAAAGCCTCGTAGATTTTTTAGAAACTACGAGGCCGAAATACGATTTATAATATTTTTTTTATTTAGCGCCTCTGAATTCTTTTTCCAATTCATCCATGAAGATGAAATCGGTTGCTTCTTCCAATGTATTAACAAACGTTACAGATTGAAATATGTTTGACAATTCGATAATTGGTGCCAATTCATCATTGATTCCAGTAACGATAAACAATCCACCTGCCGATTTACAAAGCCTGTCGCCAACCAAAAGGCAGCTTAAATCCTGTGCATCATTGCATTCTTTCACATAGCTCAAATCAACAATAATATTCTTAAATCCTTCTGCATTAAGTAAATACAATTCTGATTTTAAACCTGGAGCATTATCGTTTGTAAACTTAGGTTCCTTTAACTTTAAGGTTACATATTTATCGTGTTTATCTACTGAAAATTTCATCTCTCTAATCTTTATTCTACTAATGTATAAATTTCTTTCGAATTTAAAGTTTTTCTAAAGCGTTTAAAACATTAGCCTCAATGCGGCTCGAAATGGCATCTGCATCGGCTTTTACAAATGTTTCGCCAACAATCTGCTCATAAAGTTCGATGTAACGCTCTGATATTGAATTTACAATTTCAGGGGTCATTTCTGGTACAACCTGTCCATCTTTACCCTGAAAACCATTTTCAATTAGCCATTTTCGAACAAATTCTTTTGATAGCTGTTTTTGCGCCTCATTGTTGTCTTGGCGTTCCTGGTATCCTTCTGCATAAAAATAACGTGAAGAATCTGGCGTGTGGATTTCATCAATCAGGTAAATTACGCCATCGGCAGCACCAAATTCGTATTTGGTATCTACTAAAATTAATCCGCTTTTTGCCGCGATTTCAGTTCCACGTTGATATAGGGCATAAGTATATTGTTCCAGTTTCTCGTAATCTGTTAAAGAAACAATTCCTTTAGCCAATATATCTTCTCTCGAAATATCTTCATCGTGCCCAACTGAAGCTTTGGTTGTTGGCGTAATAATCGGCTGGAGAAGTTTATCATTTTCTTTTAAACCCTCAGGTAAAGCCACGCCGCAAACTGAACGTTTACCGGCACTGTACTCGCGCCATGCATGGCCAGCCAAGTAGCCCCTAATTACCATTTCTACTTTAAACGGCTCGCAGATACGGCCAATGGTAACCATTGGATCTGGCACATCTAAAACCCAGTTAGGGACGATATCCTGTGTAGCAGATAAAAATTTTGCTGCAATCTGATTCAATACCTGGCCCTTAAATGGAATGGCCTCTGGTAATACAACGTCAAATGCAGAAATACGATCTGATACGACCATTACCATAAATTGATCGGCTACGGTATACACATCGCGAACTTTACCTTTGTAAAAATTGCTCTGGTTTGGAAAATTAAAGTGGGTTTCTTTTAGTGCTTTCATGAGGCCGTAAAAATAGGGAAAAAGTCCGAAAGTCCGAAGACCGGAGTCGGATGATAAAAGTTATAAAAAGCAAAAGTCCGAAGTAGTTCTGTTGTAAAGACTTAAACTTCGGACCTCTGGCTCTCTGACTTCCGTCTTATTGGATATCCCCGTAAGCTTTCAAGATATCTTTCACCAGTTTATGACGAACAACATCTTCTCCACTCAGGTAAATAATATCAATGCCTTTAATGTCTTCTAAAATCCTTAGTCCATTAAACAGGCCCGACATTTGTTTCTTAGGTAAATCTACCTGTGTTACATCACCGGTAACGATAAATTTTGCGGTTGGGCCCATACGGGTCAAAAACATTTTTAACTGCATGTCCGTCGCATTTTGTGCCTCATCTAAAATCACAAAGCAGTTATCCAGCGTACGTCCACGCATAAATGCCAAAGGAGCAATCTCTATGGTGCGGTTTTCGATGTAAAACTTTAATTTCTCTGCAGGGATCATATCATCCAGCGCATCGTAAAGCGGGCGTAGATACGGATCGATTTTCTCTTTTAAATCGCCAGGTAAAAAGCCAAGGTTCTCCCCTGCCTCAACAGCCGGACGGGTTAAAATAATCCGCTTAATTTCTTTATTCTTCAATGCCCTTACCGCTAAGGCTACAGCTGTATATGTTTTACCTGTTCCGGCCGGACCGATGGCAAATAATATATCATTTTTGGCAATACTGCTCACCATTTTACGCTGATTTGCCGTTCTTGCTTTAACCAATAAGCCGTTTGTACCGAAAACAATCACCTCGCCACCGCCCCCGGTTGGTTGTTCTACATCTTTTTTTGCCACACCAGCAGCCTTTGCGCCCAGTATAGATTCGACATCGTTATTGGTTAGTGAGCTATACTTTTCGAGATGGGCAATCAGCTGGTTAAACTTCTCTTCAAAAGCTTTAAGTTCCTGTTCATCACCGAGAACCTTAACATCACTTCCTCTCGCTACCAGTTTCAACTTCGCGAAAGCACCTTTAATCATTTCGTAATTCTCGTTATTCGGCCCCCAAAAGTGAGCAGGATTTACGGTATCCAGAGTTAATTTTAATTCGTTCAAACTGTAGTATTTTAAAAAGTTATCGGGGTATATTAATTAAAATTTGAATATTTGCAGACGCTTAGGCCTGTACACAAGAATAAGCAATAATAATGAATTTTTAATGGGGATAATTACTTTAACAACAGATTTAGGTTCAAAAGATTTTTACCAGAGCGCGCTCAAAGGTAGTCTGCTGAGCCTTATGCCTAATGTTAATTTAGTTGATATTACCCATGAGGTTCCATCTTTTAATATTTCGTATGCAGCCTTTGTTTTAAAGAATGCCTATCCTTATTTTCCTAAAAACACGGTACACTTAATCGGTATTGATTCTGTATATAGCGAAAACACGAAATATATTGCCGTAAAACACCGCGACCACTATTTTGTAGGAGCTGATAATGGTATTTTCTCGCTTCTTTTTGATGATACCCCGGAAGATGTGGTGGAGTTAAATATTATGCAGGATTTAAAATACCTCCACTTCCCGTTGGTCGATATTTTTGTTAAAGCAGCAACACATTTGGCTAAAGGCGGAAAACTCAAAGAAATAGGTTTGCCGGTTGCCGAGATTGAGCAGAAAATGCTTTTGCACCCGGTTATAGAAAAAGACGTGATCCGCGGCAGCGTAGTTTACATTGATACTTTTTGCAACGTAATTACCAATATTACCAAAGATTTATTTACCCGAATCCAAAAGAACAGGGATTTTACTTTATACTTTAGAAAAAGCGAAACCATTACCCAACTGAGCTGGCATTATAACGAAGTGCAGGAAGGAGAAAAACTGTGTTTATTCGGCATCAGTAACCACCTCGAAATTGCCATTAACAAAGGTAAGGCCAGTGGCTTATTGGGCCTGCACCTCGGCGATATCGTGCGGGTTGAGTTTCATCCATAGGGAACTAAAAGCTGAAAGACCAAGGCTGAAAGCTGAAAGACTGAAGTTCATAGTTTAATTCAGCACCAAGTATTTATTGGAAGTATGGCAAACAACTTCTACCTGATTGATGTTTATTGCACATGAAGAAATATTTCTATCTATTTTCAATCCTACTATTCAGTTATCAGGCTTTTTCGCAACAAGATACCAGCGCATATACTGCACAACGGGCTAAAATAAACACCTTACTGGCAGAACGAAGCGCAAAGTTTGGCCAATATGATGAAAGTTTAAACCAACGTACCGGAATTTTTGGCTGGCAAACGAAGCGAGATATTAAAAATTCCAATGAAATTCTACGGCAGGTGGTGTTAACAGACAATAATATTTTTAAGGAATTAAAGGTATTAATGGATTATAAAGATCTACAGAACCAACAAAAGGTAGCTGTGGCCGATCATTCGCAAGAACGGATAGAAAAGTACATGCAGACAATTAAACGGTTGCAAGATCAGAATGAACAGCTCAAAGCGGAATCGGATAAAAGAAACGAAGGGAATTTATCAACCTACATTATTGTCTTTTTGCTATTGATTATGGCAGGTGGTTTTTATTTCTTCAGTAAAAAATTAAAGAAGTATGAAGCTGCCAGAGCAAAAATTTAATGAAACCATTTAAAAAACACCATGAAAAAAGCGTTGTTTAAAGTACTGCTTAAAATTAATAATGCGATTTTACCAAGTCTGTATAAAAAAGACCCCAATAAACTCAGCACCATTCAAAAGGCTATTTTAGGTTACCGATATTGGGTATTAACGCAATCTTTACCCTAAATTATTTACCAAAACGGTGTGTTAGAAGCCCGACCAAAAACTTCGGTTCAACCCATGTCGATTTGGGCGGCATCACCTCTCCTGCATCTGCAACATCGATTAATTGGTTTATCGAAATCGGATTGAGGATGAAAACAGCTGCATCCAACTCTTGGTCAACACGTTCTTGCATGGCTTTTACGCATGCTTTTCCGCCTTCAAATCTTATTCTTGGGTCTGTTCTTGGATCTTGAATGTTTAAAACAGGTACCAATATAAAATCCTGCAGAATTTTCACATCCAATACACTTACCGGATTGTTATGGTAGGTATGTTTTTTAGCCGTTAAACTGTACCATCCCGATTTAAGGTACAAGGCAAACTGATGGAGTTGCTTAGGCCGCTCCATTTTTTCAGTTTCTCTGATATCAAAATCAGCTTTTATTTTTTCGAGGAAAGCTTGGTCGGTTAAACCTGCCAAATCGTTAATTACCCGGTTGTATTCCAATATCTGTAACTGCTCATTATCCATATAAACCGTTGTAAAAAAGTCTGAGGATAATTTTTTGTCGTCTCCCTCCTTTTTCCGGTTCGAACTCATTTTCGCCATTGAAGCCAGCCGGTGATGCCCATCGGCAATGTAAACCGTGCCGATTTCGGCAAAAGCGCTCACCAGAATTTCCAAATCTTCATCTTGATCAATTGCCCAAACTTTATGCTGGGTATGATCGGCATAGGTGAAATCAATGATGGGTTTATCCTCCAAATATTTAGCTATAACCGACTTAATGGTTACGTTGGGCGGGTAAGTGATAAGCACAGGATTTGCATCTAAACCTGTTTCCTGTAAATAATCGGCCAGTAGTTTTTCCCTCGAAGGCAGTGTTAACTCATGCCGCTTGATGTTCCCGTTTAAATAATCGCTAATGTGCGTTAAGGTCCATATACCTGTTTGCACCACACCCCCATCTATAAGCTGGTATATATAAATTGCCGCTTTTTCTTCGGTAATGAGCACTTTATTGTCCAAAAAACTATCTAGGTTATCGCTAATGGTTTTATAAAGTAGTTCAGGTTTGCAAACAGTTAAATTGGGGTTACTGAGCTCGGGATTGGTTAGGTGTAAAAAGCTAATATCGTTTTCTGCCACCATTTGTTTGGCTTCTTCTTGTGCATAATTTTCTATAGGCCTGGTTACAACGTGGCTAAGCAAGGCAGCATCAGCTTTTAAGGCACAAAAAGGTTTAATTAATGGCATTTAAAATACTTTTAATCAATAGGTTAGCACTTAAAATAGTTAATCATAAGCTTGTCACAATATACTACAAGTTCTCCGCAATAGATTGACCAAAAATGCTCAAATAGTTATACAATTTTAGCCACATTTTAGCAAAAAAAAACCTTCAGCGCAATGCCGAAGGTTTTAAAAGAATATGTAAACTTCTTATTTCTTAAAGTGTTCAATAATCAAAGTAGCCAATTCTGTTCCGATACGTTCTTGAGCTTCATTGGTTGATGCGCCGATATGCGGTGTTAAAGAAATTTTTGGGTGGGTTAAAATTTCTGCCAATGGTGTAGGCTCATTATCAAAAACGTCTAAACCTGCAAAAGCTACTTTGCCCGAGTTTAATGCTTCGATTAAAGCCGGTTCATCTATTGTTCCTCCGCGCGAGCAGTTAACAATACCTACGCCGTTTTTCATTTTAGCAAATTCTTCGGCTCCTAAAATAGGCTTATCCGCAAATGGTGTGTGCAAACTGAAGAAATCACTTCCCTTAATTACCTCGTCTAAAGAAACGGTTTTGATCGGAATGCTTACCGATTGTCCGCCTTGAAATTCTAAAGTAATTTCAGTTTCTGAAGGATATAAATCATAAGCTAAAACATTCATGCCCAAGCCCAGTGCTACTTTTGCTGTTGCACGACCAATACGGCCGAAACCAATAATACCAATGGTTTTGCCGCTTAATTCGGTTCCTTTAGCATAAGCTTTCTTTAGGTTGTTAAACTGGCTGGCACCTTCTATAGGCATTTTACGGTTGGCATCCTGTAAAAACCTTATACCAGTAAACAAATGTGAAAATACCAGTTCGGCTACTGATAATGAAGATGCAGCTGGTGTATTTACCACAGCAATACCCTGGCTACGGGCATATTCCACATCAATATTATCCATACCTACACCGCCTCTACCAATTAATTTAATGTTTGGTACAGCATCGATTAATTCTTTTCTAACTTTTGTTGCACTACGAACGGTAATTGCATCATAGTTTTTTAAAGCTTCTGCCAGTTTATCCTGTGCTACAGTTTCTGTATCAACCTGAAAACCTGCTTTTTCCAATAATTCTTTTCCGATAGGATCAATCCCGTCGTTCGCTAATATTTTAAACATTGTTACATATGATTGCACAGCTTAACGGTTACTGATGAACCGATTAAGCCGTGGTTATAATTTGATATTAATTTGCTTTTGCCTGTTTTTCTTCAAATGACTGCATGGCATCAATTAAAGCATGAACACTTGTAATCGGTAGTGCATTATACATTGATGCACGGAAACCGCCAACACTTCTGTGGCCTTTAATACCTACAATACCTTGTTCTTCTGCATATTTCAGGAAAGGTTTTTCCAGTTCAGCATTTTCCATTACGAAACAAACATTCATTCTTGAACGGTCTTCTAATGCGCAGGTACCTTTAAATAAAGGATTACGGTCAATCTCTCTGTAAATTGCCTCAGCCTTTTGTTTGTTTTCTTTTTCAATTTCGGCCACACCACCTTTTGATTTTAACCAACGGAGGTTTAATAAGGCCACATAAATAGAGAAAACCGGTGGCGTATTGTACATTGAACCATTATCGATGTGCGATTGATAATTTAACATCGAAGGAATTTTACGGTCTATTTTACCTAAAATTTCATCTTTAACAATTACGATGGTTAAACCTGCAGGACCAACGTTTTTCTGTGCACCCGCATAAATCAGGTCGAACTGAGAAACATCAATCACACGGCTCATAATATCAGAAGACATATCGCAAACTACAGGAACGCTTGTTTTAGGCGCATCGAAAAGCTCTGTACCGTAAATGGTATTGTTCGAGGTATAGTGGAAATAAGCACTATCTGCAGGAATTTCAAAACCCTTAGGTATAAAAGTATAGTTGGCATCTTTTGAAGAAGCCACTACATTTACGTTGCCTACAAATTTAGCTTCTTTTAAAGCTTTGGTAGCCCAAACGCCTGAATCTAAATAGCTAGCTGTTTGTCCATCGCCCAATAAGTTCATTGGCACCATTGCAAACTGCAAACTTGCACCGCCCTGTAAAAATAAAACGGAATAACCCGATGGCACATTTAATAATTCTTTTACCAACTTATCAGCTTCAGCAACAACTGCCTCAAATTCGGTTGTTCTGTGCGAAATTTCTAAAATTGATAATCCATCGTTAAAATCTAAAACAGCCTGAGCTGCTTGTTTAAACACTTCTTGAGGTAAAATACAAGGGCCTGCGCCAAAATTATGCTTCATCTTATTATATAATGTTTTATGGCCGTAAATGTAAAATTTTTAAAGCAGTTATGCCTATAAAATCGTATCATAAAAAATTAAATTTTGTTAAAAAAAAGCCTAAAATACGTTGGTTTATTGCAGTTTTTACAATTAAAACGTTTAACTGGAATTGACGGTTTTCTGTACCTCATTTGCCCCACACTTGGGCCAAGCCGAACCCAGTATACAGTTTGGTTCGTTGGAATGGTATATTTGCGGATTAACGCGTTAGGGTTTGTTTTTAAGCCTAACAATGAGCTTTAAATTAAACTGCCTCCCGGTTAAATAGTTCGGAATGGCATACTGTACATTGTCTACATCCTTTAGCCAGAGATAGGAAACGGTATTATTGATGTTGAGCATATTGAAAACCTCGAAAAACAAGATCACTGCACTGAAATTCTGATCTAAAAATTTAGGCTTATGCAGTGCAGCATCATCCAGAAAATCCTTAGAGAAACCGATGTCTACCCGTTTATATGAGGGGATAAAAAACTTATCCAGGTACCTTGGGCTTTCTGAAGGACCAATCGGCAATCTAGCGCCATATAAGGCGTTTAAGTGCACTTTATAGGTTGGACTGTTCAACAATCTATCTTGAAAAAAAATTGAAAAATTTAAACGTTGATCAGTAGGCCGTTTTAAGTATCCAGGATAAATAACTACGCCATTTTGCACATAACTATCGCCAACAATATCCTCATTTGCATGCATTACCGACATCCTGAAATACGAAACCAGATCTTTAACAAACTCACCGCCAATACTAAAATCAGCACCGTAGGCGTAGCCATGCGAAACCTCATTTGCGAGATATTTAATCCGCAGATTATCAATCTTGTACGGGATTAACCGGTCTGAGTATTTAAAATAAGCTTCTGAAGTAAATTTCAAACGCGTTCCAAAAGCATCAAAGGCATATTCGTAACCTAAAGAGGTATTATAAGAACTTTGGGCTTTCTGATTGATATTTAAAACACCAGAAAAATCGCGGATTGTTCTATACGATGGTGGCTGTTTGTAAACCCCTGCGGTAAACCTTAAAATTTTGTTATTGGAATTAGGCCGGTAGGCAATCAACATCCTCGGACTAATGAGCAGCTGCCTACTTAAAGAACTGTAAGTTGTGCGGGCTCCCAATTGCAGCTCGGCAGAATTGGAAAGCGAATAACTGTCCTGGATATAAGCGCTGTAATTTTTAATATCAATATTATTATTAACGTTGATTACATTTTGCAGCACAATATTTTTATTGCGATTTGGCAAGATAAACCCCGCAGAATCAGTATAGTTATATTCATTTAACTGATCGTCGTATTTAGATTTATCGAACTTAAGCCCCCAAGAAAAAACGTGGTTGTTAAAGTTCTGATCTACCTTAATTTCTGAAGCGAAAACCTGTGTATTTAAGCTGTTTCTTCCGTAGTTATAGTAACTGCCTATACCCCTATTTTTAACAATTGGCCCAAAATTTTCAGCTGCGAAGCTGTTATCCACTTCATCAAAAATATAGCTTCCGTTGATATCGAAACGTTCTCTTTCAATGGTATTAAAATAGCTGTTAATAAATTTAACCACAAGGTTTGCCCTTGGCGAATAAGTTGCTGTTACGGCACTTCCAAAGGTTTGATAATCATCTATTTCCTGTCCGGTGTAATCTACATTTAGCCTTAGTGTAGTACTTAACGTGCCAAACTGGGTTTCCCTGTTGGTAGGGATCAGTTTAAACTGGCCAATATTAAAATTACCCAAAAAGCTGAGGTTAAATTTAGGGGAAAAATCGTATTGGTACAGGATCTGACCATCGGCATAATTGGGGCTGTAGCTCCCTTTTTCATCCTGTTTGATTAAAATATTCGAATTGTTTTTGTAACGCAAACCGCTAAGCAAAAAGCTCTTTTTAAATATCCGCTTTGCTGTTAACGAAGTATTCAGCAAACTTGTGCTTAGAATGGTCTGGTTACTGTCAGGCTTATCGTATTTAATATCCAAAATAGAGGATAACTTATCACCATATTTAGCTTCGAAGCCACCGGCAGAGAATTTTGCCTTACTTACCAGATCAGAATTGATAAAGCTTAAGCCCTCCTGCTGCCCGTTGCGGATCAGTACGGGCCGGTTTATTTCCACATCGTTGATGTAAATTAAATTTTCATCAAAATTACCTCCTCTAACGCTATACTGCGCACTTAATTCGTTATTTGTAGATACGCCGGGCAGGGTTTTGAGCATGGTTTCAAAATTGCCTGATACCAAGGGCATAAATGAAACATCGGCAATATTAATGGTTGTGGTATTGCTCAGTTGGTTCTGCTTATTGGTGATATTTACCTGCTCCAGTTCATTAATATTGGCCACCAAATTTACCTGTTGGGTTATTCTTGCACCCGAACGTTCGTTAAATTTGATGGTTTGAGGCTGATAACCCAATAGTGTATATTTAATGCTAAATGCTTTCGATTTTGAATAGATCGTATACATCCCAAATTCATCTGTAACGGTAGATTGTGCCTGTCCTAAAACAATTACGGTAACCTGCGCCAAGGGTAATTTTTCTTGGCTATAAACTATCCCCGAAACCCTAACTAATGGCTGGGCAACAGCTAAACTACAGCCAGCAATTAAAAGAAATAGGATTAGCCGAAATTTGAGCATTTTTTAGTAGCAAGATAAATTGGGTATCAAGGTTGAGTATCAAAATACTAGCATCAAGACGTTAATAACAAGTACAAGCTATCTTAACTCCCACTTGGTTTCAACAAAACAATTTAGCAATAAAAACAATTTAAACATTTACGCTTTTATTGGTTAGTTGCTTCATTTTAGCAATGGTTTCAGTCGGGCTTTCTGTTGCAAAAATTGCATTTCCGGCCACAAAAGCGTTGGCACCTGCTGATACTAATGTAGCAATATTTTGCAAACCAACGCCACCATCTACCTCAATTATTAAATCGTCATTAATGCCTTTAATCAATGCCTTCAGATCCTGTATTTTTTTATAGGTGTTGTGAATAAAAGCCTGACCGCCAAACCCCGGATTAACAGACATGATCAGTACCAGATCCAGGTCTTCAATTACATCCTGCAGTAATGTTACCGGTGTATGCGGATTTAAAGCCACCCCAGCTTTACAGCCAAAAGATTTGATCAGCTGAATGGTGCGGTGCAAGTGCGTACAGGCTTCGTAATGAACCGTGATGCGATCGGCCCCTGCCTTGGCAAAATCCTCAATATATTTATCGGGCTCAACAATCATCAAATGTACATCTAAAAGTTTTGTAGCATGTTTTTTAACTACAGCCATTACCGGGAAACCAAAAGAAATATTCGGAACAAAAACGCCATCCATTACATCCACATGAAACCAATCGGCTTCACTTTGGTTAATCATTTCTATATCGCGCTGTAGGTTGCCAAAATCGGCCGAAAGTATGGATGGGGCAATAATGTATTTCATATTTTTATGTGTTTCATCATTGCAAGACAGGAATTAAACCTAATATAAGAGCAATATTATCACTAATAATGCTTTGTTCCCCTGCAATGATGATATTTCTATCAAGGGCAAGTTACAAAATCATTGTTAAACAAAATAGTCAACAACAAAAAACCCTTTCAGCTAACTGAAAGGGTTTTCGTTATTGAGATGCTGAAACAAGTTCAGCATGACATTTACCTAATTAAGCTTTTGGTGCAGCTGGTTTTTCAGGTCTTGGTAATAAAACTTTACGTGAAAGTTTCATTTTACCTTGTTTATCGATGTCTAACAATTTAACCTCGATTTTATCACCTTCTTTTAACACACCATCCATGGTTTCTAAACGCTCCCACGAAATTTCAGAGATGTGTAATAAACCATCTTTACCTGGCATTACTTCAACAAATGCTCCGAAAGGCATAATTGATTTTACTTTACCCTGGTAAATTTCGCCAATTTCTGGCTTAGCTACAATGTTACGGATACGGGTAACTGCTGCATCAATTGATGCTTTATTATCTGCAAATACTTCAACAATACCTTTACCATCAACTTCTTCGATAGAGATCGATGCACCGGTTTCGCGTTGCATTTCCTGAATGATTTTACCACCAGGGCCGATAATTGCACCAATAAATTCTTTATCAATAGTTAAAGAAACAATACGTGGAGCATGTGGTTTGTAATCCTCATTCGGCTGGCTGATGGTTTTCTTCATCTCGTTTAAGATGTGTAAACGACCTTCTTTAGCCTGCAATAAAGCTTTAGTTAAAACTTCGTACGATAAACCATTGATTTTTAAGTCCATTTGACAAGCAACAATACCATTTTCGGTACCAGTTACTTTAAAGTCCATATCACCTAAGTGATCTTCATCACCTAAGATATCAGAAAGGATAGCATATTTACCAGTTTTCTCGTCGGTAATTAAACCCATTGCGATACCTGAAACCGGAGATTTAATTTTAATACCGGCATCCATTAATGCCAATGTACCAGCACAAACTGTTGCCATTGATGATGAACCGTTAGATTCTAAAATATCAGAAACAACACGGATGGTGTAAGGATTTGCTTCACCTTGTGGCAATACTTTTTTCAATGAACGCTGTGCCAATGCACCGTGACCAATTTCGCGGCGGCCAGCACCTCTGTTCGGTCTTACCTCACCAGTTGAAAAACCAGGGAAGTTATAGTGCAATAAGAATTTTTGGTAACCATTAAAGAAAGCACCATCAATCATCTGCTCATCGTCTTTGCTACCCAAAGTAACCGAAGTTAAAGATTGGGTTTCGCCACGTGTAAATACAGCCGAACCGTGAGCAGCAGGTAAATAACCAACTTCGCTCCATATCGGACGGATTTCGGTAGTTTTACGGCCATCTAAACGGATACCTTCATCCAACAACAGATTTCTAA
This sequence comes from Pedobacter sp. GSP4, assembly GCF_051857575.1. Classification (NCBI taxonomy): domain Bacteria; kingdom Pseudomonadati; phylum Bacteroidota; class Sphingobacteriia; order Sphingobacteriales; family Sphingobacteriaceae; genus Pedobacter; species Pedobacter sp. GSP4. Next base: position 501,764 of record NZ_JBPZIR010000002.1, read on the forward strand.
TGGCATCATACTGAACATCATGGTAATAATGTTTAGCCATTGCCTTAGTTAAATCTGCTGTATCTTCTGGCATTGCTTCGAAAAATTCGTTGATGATGTTAGTGAAACCAACTTTACGCTCGTCTTTGTTCGATCCAGATTTTGCTACTGCATAAACTTTATCGTAAGTATCAGCATAAACCTTTGCTTTTAAATCAGCATCGTGGTCTTCGTGGCTGTATTCGCGTTTTACCGTTTTACCTGTAGCTTCTGTTAATTCAACCTGAATAGCACATTGAACTTTAATTGCATCGTGTGCAAATTTTAAAGCCTCAACCATTTCGTCTTCCTGAATCTCATCGCACTCACCCTCAACCATGCCAATATCATTAGCCGAACCAGCAACCATAAACTCCAAAGTAGCACGCTCTAAATCGCTGGCATATGGATTGATTACCAATTTACCATCAATTTTAGCTACACGTACTTCAGAAATCGGACCGTTGAAAGGAATATCAGAAACTGATAATGCAGCCGATGCAGCTAAACCAGCTAAACAATCAGGCATGATATTTTTATCAGCAGAAATTAATGAAATCATCACCTGCGTATCAGAGTGATAATCTGAAGGGAACATTGGGCGTAAAGCTCTATCTACTAAACGCGAAATTAAAACCTCGTAATCAGATAATCTTGCTTCACGACGTAAAAATCCACCCGGTATACGGCCAGTAGCCGCGTATTTTTCTTGATAATCAACCGATAAAGGTAAAAAATCGGTACCTGGTTTAGCACCTACTGTTGATACAACTGTTGCCAACAACATAGTATCGCCCATTTTTACTACAACCGAACCATCAGCTTGTTTAGCCAATTTACCAGTTTCAATTTCGATTGTTCTGCCATCGCCCAAATCGAACGATTTTTTTATTACATTCATTTAAATAGAATTATGATGTGTTTTCCTCTTTCTACACACCGTTGTTTATATATGTTTTTGTTTTTGCAAACGAAGATAGAATTAAAAAATCTATCTATGATAATCCACCGTTAAATTTTTTCGCTGGAAAGTAAAAAGCCATTCCCTAAAGAATGGCTTTTCTGATAAACTTACGCTTATTTTTGTTTAATGATATCACGCAACTGAAGAGTTTTGATGATAGCACGGTAGCGCTCAATATCTTTTTTGTATAGGTAAGCCAAAATACCGCGGCGTTTACCTACCAATTTTTGAAGTGACAACTGTGTAGAAAAATCTTTACGGTTTTTCTTTAAGTGTTCTGTTAAGTGCGCAATACGGTATGTAAATAACGCTACTTGACCTTCTGCAGAACCAGTATTGGTTTCTACTTCGCCGTGTTGTTTAAAGATTTCGGCTTTCTTTTCTGGACTTAAATACATTTCTTGAATAATATTAAAGCAATAAAAATTAATTAATTGTGCCGCAAAGATAAGGCTATTTTTGATTAAAAGCAAATGATCTCACATACAATCTTAAGCGCTTAAGATCTTGATTATTAGCGTAGCTAGTTACCTGAAGTTTTTTTTATTTTTAGAACTTAAATACCATTAATGCAAAGCGATGCAGAAACCGAAAATTAGCAAAGAACCAAAATTATCATTGAACGCCATTGTTGGCGTATGCGCTATAGTAACCAGTATTTGCGCAATCATTATAACACTATATCAAACCAGATTACAAAGAATCCAGCAATATGCATCCGTAAAACCGCTGTTGATAAGTTATTCAAATAGTTTTTCTGATAAAACAAGCGTTAACGACCAATCTTACCACTACGAACTTCTGATTGCAAATCAAGGCTTAGGCCCAGCAATTGTATCTGATTATTCCTTTTATTATAAATCAAAGCCTTATAAAAACATATCCGAAATTCTTAAACTCATCAAAACCGACAATAAATTAGATTCAACCAAAGCGGTAATGCTTACCAATTTATGGATAAATGAGGTACTGCCGGTTGGCGAAAAATTAAGCTTAATTAAAATAGATGATGTACGCCTAGGTCCATTGGTCGAAAAGTCTGATATTAAGATTATGGTTCGGTATAAATCTTTATACGGGCAAGAATGGCGATTTACCAGCGACAAATCGGAACCCCGGGAGATTGATTAATATTTTGATTCATAAATCTTCTTTTGCTGATTGCTTCAACCATGTCTTAGCAACAGGCTTTTGTAGAGTACTTAGTTTAACTTGAGGAAAATTGATCGCTGTAACAGCCTAATCTTTCTTGTTAATTCGCTCTAATTCCAAAACATCAAGCTGATCCTTCGGTCTATTGGTAGCCCGTTTATTATCCAAAAGATGGTTATAATGCAAAAATCTGGCTTTAATCCCATTAATTATATCTACAGTAGCTACTTCAAAATATTCGTCAAACTTTTGTTTATCAAGCCCAGGAATATCAGTCATTAAATCAGCATACATGCCATCATCCATTAAAACTTCACAATAACCGGCAATAATTGGAACATCCAATAACATATCATACCTGCCATAGCCCATTTTATCTAAGGCATAAATCAGATTTTGCCTGTTATTGCGGGTATCTTTCAGATAAATATCCAAATCGCCAGTAGTGCGGTTATAGCCATACCGATTAACAGCAAAACCACCAACAATCAGATAATCAACATAAACTGCTCAAATGTTTCCAATAACAAAAGCATTTCAGGGTTTTCTTTATCAAAAGACATAAAAGAAGATTATATGACCGGTTTACGGATAATGAGCCCCTTACCCTGAGGGGATTTTAAAGGCCTGCCGCCGTTCATGGTAACCGAAATATAATTAAGTTGTAGCACGCCGAAGAAGCGCTGCTCGGGAGTACGGCTCAAATAAACAATTTCACGCTCCTCAACTATGGTTTCGCGCGGAATTGTAATGTCGTATAATTTAAGTCTTCCCATTTCATATCAAAAATACGAAAAATAGATGAGACATCATTACATCAATACATCATTATGTCAAGATATCAAAACCTTATTTATACTTTTGCACAAAACATTTATCCTTGGAAAAGAATCAATATAGCATTTTCGAAAGCGAGTTACGTGTCCGTCCGGATGATATCGATATGTTTAACCACGTACACAACAGCAAATACCTGGATTATGTATTGGCTGCGCGTTACGAACAAATGGAGAAGTTTTACGGCATGCCCTGGGAACATTTCACCAAGCTGGGTTTAGGCTGGGTAGTAAGCCGTGTTGATATCAATTTCAAACGCCCTTTATTGATGAATGATCTTATGTTGATCAGGACCGGAATTTTAACCATGCACGAAAAAGGTTGTTCTGTTCAGTTCGAAATCATTAACAAAAAAACCGGCAAGGTAGCTTCGGATGGGATTTTTGACTACGTACTGATCGATTTAACAACCAACCGGGGAACAAAAGTTACCGAAGAGATGATTGAAGCTTATAGTATTTAAGAGCGCCTCCGTGGCAAAATTAACAATCAACTAAAATAATCGCCCTCAAAATTTGACGTCTAGAATTTTTCTTTATCTTTGATTTATCAAAAAGACCAGAGCCATGATAGTATCTGCAATCCGTTTGAGGTTCTAAACAAACCGAGGATTCCCTCCGTTTTTAAATTTTAGGTTTTTACGCTGCAAAGCGTATCATTTGGTTATTTACACATTTTTATCTTTTATATATGTCACAGTCCACAAAGGCACAGGGCAAACTATCTTCTTTTTTTGATGTATTGCTACAATCTTTAAAAGGTCACGAGGTCGACTTAACCTCAATCACAATAAAAAGGGCAATTATTTTATTGGCTATCCCCATGATGCTGGAAATGGCTATGGAATCTGTTTTTGCACTGGTTGATTTATATTTTGTTGGCCACCTCGAAAACAGCAGCAACGCCATTCAAACCGTTGGCTTAACCGAATCGGTCTTAACAATTATTTATTCCCTTGCCATTGGCTTAAGTATGGCTGCCACAGCCGTTGTAGCCAGGAGGATTGGTGAAAAGAATCCCGAAGCTGCATCGAAAGCGGGCATGCAAACCATTGTAATAGCAGTAAGCATTAACCTAATTATTAGTATTTTAGGATTAGTGTATGCAAGAGACATCCTGTTGTTAATGGGCGCAACTACCGAAACAGCCGACCATGGAACAAATTTCGTACGCATAATGATGGGCGGAAGCATAATTATCGTATTGCTTTTTTTAATAAACGGTATTTTTAGGGGAGCTGGTAATGCTGCAATTGCGATGCGCAGTTTATGGATCGCCAATATTGCCAACATCATTTTTTGCCCAATATTTATTAATGGCCTTGGCCCTATCCCGGCCTTCGGTTTAACAGGCGCTGCCATTGCCACAACTATTGGCCGTGGTTTAGGCGTTAGCTATCAGATATACAACCTGTTTAATGGAAAAAATGCATTAAAAATCCGGGTCAGTTATTTTATTCCAGATTTTGAACAGATAAAAGCCATTATCAAAATTGCTGCTCCGGCCATTTTTCAATTTGTAATTGCGAGTTGTAGCTGGGTATTCCTATCTGAATTGGTGGCGACAACTGGTGGCGACAAAGGATCAGCAGGTTACCAAACGGCATTAAGGCTAATGATGTTTTTTCTGCTTCCTGCATGGGGCTTAAGCAATGCTGCCGCAACACTGGTTGGCCAAAATTTAGGCGCAGGGCATATCGATCGCGCGGAAAAATCGGTATTCCAGACCATGAAATATACCATTGTATTTATGGCAATAGTTTGTGTTTTGTTTTTAACCTGCGGTCATTTTTTTGCTGCATTTTTCACTTCTGATAAAAAGGTGATCGAGATAGCAAGCGAGGCATTGAAAATTTTAAGCGTAGGCTTTATTATTTACGGAATGGGAATGGTATTAACCAGCGCCTTTAATGGTGCGGGCGACACCTGGACACCCACAAAAATCAATGTGGTTGCTTTCTGGCTTTTCCAGATCCCATTTGCATATTTACTGGCCAAACATTTCGAAATGGGTCCAAAAGGCGTATTTATTGCCATCCCAACTGCCGAAGTAGGTATTGCCATAGCAGCATTTATATTATTCAAAAAAGGAAAGTGGAAGAAAACAGTGGTTTAAACAGCTATTGAGTAACTAAATTACAATTTGATATATCTTTATTAATGAGCCTGTTGAATAAACTTTAAAGCGTTTCAACAGGCTCAATATCACATAATAGGATTCAATTTAGTGCTCATTTTATAAGCTCCCCTATCTTCCATTTTCCCACTTACAATTTCCATTAAAAAGCATATCTTTGCGCAAAGATGAAGCATATACGTAATTTTTGCATTATTGCACATATCGACCATGGTAAGAGTACATTGGCTGATAGGTTATTAGAATATACCGCGACGATTTCGCAGCGTGAAGCGCAGGCGCAATTGCTCGATAATATGGATTTAGAGCGTGAGAGAGGCATCACCATTAAAAGTCATGCCATACAAATGAACTATAAAGTTGGTGATATTGAATACAATTTCAACCTTATCGATACACCTGGACACGTAGATTTTTCGTACGAAGTTTCGCGTTCTATTGCTGCCTGCGAAGGCGCCCTACTGATTGTAGATGCATCGCAAGGTATACAGGCCCAAACTATATCTAACTTATATCTTGCTTTAGAGCATGATCTGGAAATTATTCCGATTTTAAATAAAATGGACTTACCGGGCGCCATGCCTGAGGAAGTTAAGGATCAGATTATTGATCTGATTGGCTGTAAACGTGAAGATATTATTCCTGCATCGGGTAAAACCGGAATGGGGATTCCTGACATTATCCAAGCCATTGTTGATCGTGTTCCAGCGCCAGTTGGCGATCCGGAAGCACCTTTACAGGCTTTGATCTTCGACTCTGTTTTCAACTCATTCAGGGGAATTATTGCTTACTACAAAGTTGTAAACGGAGAAATTAAAAAAGGCGATAAAGTAAAGTTTATCAATACTGGCAAAGAATACCTAGCTGATGAGGTTGGTATCCTGAAACTGGATATGGCGCCACGTAATGTGGTTAAAACCGGTGATGTAGGCTACATTATTTCTGGAATTAAAGAAGCCAGAGAGGTAAAGGTTGGTGATACGATTACGACTACCGCAAGACCATCATTAGATGCCATTCAAGGATTTGAAGAGGTAAAACCAATGGTTTTTGCTGGTATTTATCCAGTTGATACCGATGAATTTGAAGAACTTCGTGAGGCCATGCACAAATTGCAGCTTAACGATGCTTCAATCGTTTTCGAACCAGAAAGTTCAGCAGCTTTGGGCTTTGGTTTCCGTTGCGGTTTCTTGGGTATGTTGCATATGGAGATTATCCAGGAGCGATTGGAACGTGAATTCGACATGACGGTAATTACAACCGTTCCCAACGTATCTTACGTTGCGCACACGACCAAAGGCGCCGAAATTTTTGTAAATAACCCATCCGATCTGCCCGATCCAAGTAAATTGGATTCAGTTGAAGAACCTTATATCAAAGCGAACATCATCACTAAATCTGATTTTGTTGGCCCGGTAATGTCACTTTGTATTCAGAAAAGAGGAACAATTGTAAATCAATCCTACTTAACGTCCGATCGTGTAGAATTGGTTTTCGAAATGCCTATGGGCGAAATTGTATTCGATTTTTATGATAAACTGAAAACAATTTCTAAAGGTTATGCATCCTTCGATTATCATCAGGTTGGTTACCGCAAATCGGATTTGGTTCGTTTAGATATGTTAATTAACGATGAACCAGTTGATGCTTTATCATCATTGATCCACCGTAGCAATGCGTACGATTTCGGAAAGAAAATCTGCGAGAAATTAAGGGAACTGATCCCTCGCCAACAGTTTGAAATTAAAATACAGGCTTCTATCGGTGCTAAAGTTATTGCCCGCGAAACGCTTAGTGCCTTGCGTAAAGATGTAACCGCTAAATGTTACGGCGGTGATATTTCACGTAAGCGTAAGCTATTGGAAAAACAGAAAAAAGGTAAAAAACGTATGCGTCAGGTAGGTAACGTAGAGATTCCGCAGACGGCATTTATGGCAGTTTTGAAATTAGACTAACCCCCTAGCCTCCTGAAGGGGGAATACTGGCGGTTTATTAGATTAAATCTTAAATTATATAATTATAACAGAGCAGTTATATGAGCGAAGGAAATTCAAAGTCCCCTTCAGGGGATTTGGGGATATTATTAGACGGTAAATACGTATCAGAAAAAGTTAAAGTTCAAATTGCTGAAGAAGCAGCTGAGTTTTTGAATAAAACAGGGCGCAAGCCACATTTAGTTGCCATTTTGGTAGGTAACGATGGTGGTAGCGAAACTTATGTAGCCAGCAAGATGAAAAACTGTGAAAAAGTAGGTTTTAAATCTTCGCTTCACCGCTACGATAACTCGGTAACTGAAGCAGAATTACTGGCAAAAATAGAAGAAATTAATCAGGATGATGATGTAGATGGCTTAATTGTTCAATTGCCTTTACCAAAACACATTGATCCAGAAAAAGTTACGGAAAAAATCGATCACCGCAAAGATGTAGATGGATTCCATCCCGTAAACCTAGGTAGGATGATGCGCAATCTGCCTTGTTTTATCCCAGCTACACCATATGGCATTTTATTGATGCTGCAAGAATATGGTATTGATACCACTGGCATGCATTGTGTTGTGGTTGGCCGCAGTAATATTGTGGGTAGTCCGATGAGTATTTTAATGGCCCGCAACGCCAATCCAGGCAACTGTACGGTAACACTTACGCACTCTAAAACAAAAGATTTAAAAGAGCAGGTTCTTCAGGCTGATATCGTAATAGCAGCAATTGGTAAAAAGAACTTTGTTACAGCAGATATGGTTAAACCAGGTGCGATTATTATCGATGTGGGCATTAACCGCGAAAATTCTACCGAAACCAAATCGGGCTTTAAATTATATGGCGACGTAGATTTCGAAAACGTAGCGCCAAAAGCATCTTACATTACTCCTGTTCCGGGCGGTGTTGGCTTGATGACCATTGTTGGTTTATTGAAAAATACATTGGCATCGGCCCGAAAAGAAATATATTCTTAAAGGTAGAAGGTGAAAAGGTGGAAGGTTGAAGGTAAAACCCAAAGCCTGAAAATAATTACAAAGCGGTTCATTATTGGATCGCTTTTTTCTTTGGTGAAGACCAAGTTTCTATTTTAAACCACAAAGGCACGAAGACACAAAGAATAGCTTAGCTTCTCGTCTGTCATCCTAAATGCAGTGAAGGATCTTTAATGATGGAAGATGTAAAATGGATTATGGAAGATAAATAAATAGATCTCTCCACTCCGCGGTGCTCCGGTCGAGATAACGTTTCTGTTGAGCGTTTGAAAACAGTTAACCATTTTGCAGTTTCCAATTCACAGTTTAGGGTACGGATTACAACAATTAAAAAATACAATTAACCGATCAAAACAGTTAACCAAAATAACCACTTTACAGTAGGCAATTTGCAGTAACCAATGAACAAATGACAAGTGAACCAATGAACTAAATCACCCCCATAATTTGCTCCACCAGCTTTCCTCAAAACCGATATATAAGCCATCCTCACGCAATTCTGTTGGATAGATATCGATATAATCTCCCTGGCCTTCTGCGCCTCTCCCTGTGGTCAAGCTGTATTCGTAACGGTGTAATGGGCAAACCAGGTTGCCGTTTTTACACCAGCCACCACTAAAATGGCCTCCAGCATGCGGGCAATGAGATTGGGTAGCTATAATTTTATCGTCATTATTAATAATGCACAACTGTTTTCCGGCCACCGTAACCGTTATGATATTGTCTTTTCGAGGAACCTGATTATTATTTAGCGCCTTAAACCACTTCATAAAGCTAAAATACAGCAAATAAATATCAGTATTATTTCATCTTTGCATTAAATTTTAAAAGAGGAACAGCATCACCATATTTTTTTAGGATATTTGCATCCTCAAAAATGAAACAAGACATACCAGAAGACGGCACATTACTTCCTTTAATGGAAGAATTTTACACCATACAGGGCGAAGGATTTAATACCGGTAAAGCAGCATATTTTATCCGCTTGGGTGGTTGTGATGTAGGTTGCCACTGGTGCGACGTGAAAGAGAGCTGGGATGCAGAAATGCACCCCCTAACCCCGGCCGATGTAATTGTAGAAAACGCTGATCAATTTCCAGGTAAAGCTGTAGTCATTACCGGAGGTGAACCGCTGATCTATAACCTGGATTATTTAACCAATAAGTTAAAAGAACGGGGTATCCTTACTTTTATTGAAACGTCTGGTGCTTATCCGCTATCGGGTAACTGGGACTGGATCTGTTTATCTCCAAAGAAATTTAAAGCACCACGGCCTGATATTACACCCTTCGCTAACGAGCTTAAGGTAATTGTTTTTAACAAAAGCGATTTTAAATGGGCCGAAGAATATGCTGCAATGGTTTCGCCTACCTGCAAATTGTATTTACAGCCCGAATGGTCTAAATCAAAAGAAATTACACCTTTGATTATAGATTATGTTATGGCCAATCCAAAATGGGAAATTTCTTTACAAACGCATAAATTTTTAAATATTCCTTAAAAACAATACATTAGCTTAATAACCAAATGTTAATGTAATGAGGTTTCGTTTATCCCTATTATTTACTTTTTTGTGCTCTTGTGCATTAGCGCAAAGCTCGGGCAATAAAAAAGCGCAAAATTCATTCGAAAATGCCGGAGCTTCCATTCAAAAGCAGGATTTTGCAGGTGCTGAGCAATTACTGAAAAATGCTATAGAGAGCGATCCCCTATTTCAGAATGCGTATATCGTTTTAGCTGGTGTGTATAAAATTCAGCGGAAATATCCCGAAGCGAAGGGTGCATACCAAAAAGCGATCCTGATTAATAAAAGCGTACAGCCAGAAGTTATTTTTGGATTGGCAGAAACCGAATTTGCAACACAAGATTATATCAAAGCGAAACAGGATTTCGAAGCATTTTTAATGCTCGATCCATCATCAGATCGGACGAAAAAAGCAAAAAAATATCTTATAGATTGTGATTTTGCCAATTTAGCCATTAAAAAACCTGTAAAATATACGCCGGCAAACTTAGGCGCGGGTGTAAACACAAGCAATGCAGAATACTTTCCTGCACTTACCGCTGATGGCGAAACATTGATATTCACCAGGCAGATTAATGGGAACGAAGATTTCTGGACCTCGCAGTTCAAAAACAATTCATGGACCGAGGCAACACCGCTATCAAGCAAGATCAATACGGCAAAATATAATGAAGGTGCGCAAACCATTTCGCCGGATGGAAAATACCTGTTTTTTACAGGCTGTAACCGCCCCGATGGATTGGGAAGATGTGATATCTATGTTTCGCACCGTGAAGGAAAAGATTGGGGCGAACCTTACAATGTAGGGCAACCGGTAAATTCTGAATATTGGGAATCGCAGCCCGCAATTAGTCCGGATGGCAGAACACTTTATTTTATAAGCAACCGTCCAGGTGGTTCTGGTGGCTATGACATTTGGAAAAGCACCATTACCGATGATGCCAAATGGGGACCTGCGGTTAACCTTGGTCCGGATATTAACACGGCCTATGATGAAAACACCCCCTTTTTACATGCAGACGGCAAAACCCTCTATTTTTCTTCTGATGGCTGGCCAGGGTTTGGCAACAAAGATATCTATTACAGCAGGATGGATGATGCCGGCAAATGGCAAAAACCAGTAAACATTGGTTATCCAATTAATTCTTTCGACGATGAGAGTGGCTTGGTAGTGAGTGCGGACGGTAATTTTGGCCTATTTTCTTCCAACTTAAAAAATGGTTTTGGCGCACAGGATATTTACAGCTTTGGTATTCCAGAGCAGGCTAAGCCATTAAAAATAACCTACGTTAAGGGAATTGTAAGGGATAAAGACACTAAAAAAACAATAGAAAGCAATGTTCAGGTAGTTGATTTAAAAACAAACCGAACTGTTTTTGATGATTTTACCGACCCAGAAACAGGGCAATTTTTAGCCGTTATGCCCATTGGCAGTGATTATTTATTTAATGTAAATGCCGAAGGCTACTTATTTTATTCGGAGAACTTTGAATTAAAACAGGCTGATATCAATAAACCTTATCAAATTGAAGTGTATATCGAAAAAATAAAACAGGGTGGTAACGTAACCTTAAAAAATATCTTTTTTGATACGAATAAGTATAATCTTTTGCCTGCCTCTATACGTGAGCTGGATCTGTTAATCGATTTCCTGCACCAGAACGAATCTGTAAATATCGAAATTCAGGGCCATACCGATAATGTTGGAGATGATAAACTGAATGAAAAGCTATCGTTTAACCGAGCGAATGCGGTTTACAATTATCTGATCAAGAATGAAATCGATGCTAAAAGGTTAACATTTAAAGGTTTTGGGGCGAGCAGGCCTATTGCAGATAATAAAACTGAACTGGGCAGAAAAAACAACAGAAGAACTTCTTTTGTGATTACGAAGGTTTAGTTGTGCACCAATCATTAATGCAATCCGTCATCCTGAACTTGTCTCAGGATCCTACATGCTATAATAATCGTTTTGAAATAATAACTACTTAAAACCTCTTCCCTTTTAATACCCTAATTGGTGAACCCTCGGCCAACATTACAGAATCTGGCTTGGCATTACTTAAAAAAGCGAACTCTTGCCCATAATTAAGCCCGAAATCAACTTCGATTTGATAATCTTTAACGGGATACACCTCCCAGCGCGGATGTTCTACACCATACTCAGAGGTTCGGTTATCGTCTATTTTAGTATAGCCCCAGTAATGTTCAGTAATAAACTCTTCTTCGCTGCCAGCTAAAATTTCTGTGGTTTTTGGAGCCGCAGAAACTGAAAACTTATTCCAGCCATTATTCTTCCAGAAATAGGCTACTTCCAGCTGATGTTCCTGCTCGATCCAAACATGGTTCATGGGCAAAGTTTGATAGTTTTCTTTATAAATGGTATTGGCAACCAAGGTAATTGCCGGCTTAGGCACAATTTCCTTAATAAACACTACGCCCCTTTTCCAGGTACCGGCATCGTTAAACCTAACATAAAACCTGAGGTTTACTTCTTCAAAAGTGGTATGATAAGGAATGTTAAACCCGAGCAGCTTCACATCTTGAAAAAGGAAACCAACCAAACTTACATAGTACTTACCCTGCCAGCTATCGAGTTCGGTATGCGGTGGAAGATATTTTAAAAGAATTTCCTTATCTACAGCGTATTGGGCCAGCGCAAGTTTGCGCCAGGCTGCAGTTAAGAAAACGCCTTTATTTAATGCCATTATAAAATTGCCTGTCTAATGCGGATCAGCTTGGTTAATGTTTCTTCCAATAAATCTAAATGCAACATGTTAGCACCATCTGATTTAGCGTTAGCCGGATCGGGATGGGTTTCTATAAATAGTCCATCTGCACCAACAGCAATCGCCGCTTTGGCAATGGTCGAAATTAATTCGGGTTTACCACCAGTTACACCGCTACTCTGATTAGGTTGTTGCAAACTGTGTGTACAATCCATCACAACCGGTACACCAAAACCTTGCATTTCTGGTAATCCGCGATAATCAACAATCAGATCCTGATAACCGAAGGTATTTCCCCTATCGGTTAAAATCACCTTATCGTTACCAGCTTCCTTAATTTTCTCAACAGCAAATTTCATTGAACCAGCCGATAGAAACTGCCCTTTTTTAACATTAACCACTTTACCTGTCTGCGCTGCAGCAATTAACAGATCGGTTTGACGGCATAAAAATGCAGGAATCTGCAGTACATCTACATAAGCAGCAGCCATAGCGGCTTCATCACTTTCGTGAATATCGGTTACCGTTGGCACCCCAAACTCCCTGCCTACACGTTCTAAAATGCGTAAGGCCTTTTCATCACCAATGCCGGTAAAAGAACTTCCTTTGCTTCTGTTGGCTTTGCGGTAAGAGCCCTTAAAAATGTAAGGAATTTGAAGTTTATCAGTAATCCCAATAATTTTTTCTGCAATGCGCAAGGCAATATCTTCACCTTCTATAGCGCATGGGCCAGCCATTAAAAAGAAATTACCTGAATCTGTATTTTTTAATTTATCTAAGTAGTTAAGCATGTAAAATGTATTATGGAAGATGTATGATGGATAATAGAAGAAAGAAAACGGGAAAAATAACTGGATACGTCATCCATATTACCTCTCCCATCCTACATTAATTCCCTAGTTCTGACATGAATTTAATCCGCATCAATTGGATTTCGTCCCGGGTGTAATCAGTTTCGCCGAGCTCATTTAGTGCCTCGTCAATAGAATCGCTTTCTGCTGCCCTGAAGTAATCAAAAACTTCATCCTGCCTATCGTCATCAATTACCTCATCGATAAAGTAATTCAGATTTAGCTTGGTGCCGGAGTTTACAATAGATTCTACTTCTTTCAGAATTTCTTCGTAAGTAATCCCCTTTGAGTCTGCAATATCTTCTAAACCGATCTGCCTGTCGATATTTTGGATAATAGATACCTTCATCTGCGATTTATTGGCCTGTGTCTTGATAATCAGGTCAATTGGCCGCTCAATATCATTATCCTCTACATATTTTTTGATCAGTTCGATAAACGGCGTTCCGAATTTCATGGCCTTGCCCGAACCCACACCCGAAATCTGACGGAGTTCTTCCATCGTAATCGGGTAATGCGTGCACATTTCTTCCAATGATGGATCTTGAAAAACAACAAATGGCGGAACACTTTTCTGTTTGGCAATCTTTTTCCGCAAATCTTTAAGTAAAGATAAAAGATGCGTATCCAACGCTCCTGTGCCCTGCTTTACATCATCATCGTCATCATCGGCACCGCTTTCTATCGGTTCGTTTAAAAGAAACTTAAGGCTGTAAGGATTGATGATAAAATCTTTTCCCTGCTTAGTCAATTTTAAGAGGCCATAATTATCAATATCCTTAAACAGGAAATTATTTAAAACGGCCTGGCGTACAATAGACTTCCACATCAGTTCGCCATCTTCTTTACCAATTCCGAATTCAGGAACCTTACTGTGCTCGTAGGCAATGGTTTGAGCGGTTTCAAGGCCCAAGAAAACGTTTAGTAAATGGGCATCATCAAATTTCTCGCCCGATTTTTCAATAAACTTTAATAGCGTAGATAACTGGTTTTCGGCATCAAATTGTTTTTTAGGTTTTTTACAATTGTCGCACATGCAGTTACAGCCGGTTTCATTAAAGTTTTCGCCAAAGTAATGTAGAATCTGCTTTCTGCGGCAAACGCCAGATTCTGCATAATCAATTACTTCTTTAAGTATCTGTGTACCAATTTCCCTTTCAGAAACCGGTTTATCTTTCATAAACTTGGCCAGCTTATCCACATCTTTTTGAGAGTAGAAAGCAATACAAACCCCTTCTCCCCCATCGCGGCCAGCCCTACCGGTTTCCTGGTAGTAACCTTCCATACTTTTTGGCACATCGTGGTGAATCACAAAACGCACATCAGGTTTATCGATACCCATACCAAAAGCAATGGTGGCAACAATAACCTCGGCATCTTCCATCAAAAATTTATCCTGCGTTTCTGCCCTCACCTTCGGATCTAAGCCAGCATGGTAAGGCAATGCACTAATCCCGTTCAGGTTTAAGGCTTCTGCAACCTCTTCTACCTTTTTACGGCTGAGGCAATAGATAATACCCGATTTACCGGGGTTAGATTTGATGTATTTAATAATTTCTTTGGTAATATCACGCTTGGGGCGGATTTCATAAAACAGGTTTGGCCTGTTAAACGAAGATTTGAACAGGGTGGCTTCTGTCATGCCCAAATTCTTCATAATATCCTGCTGCACCTTTGGCGTAGCAGTTGCAGTAAGCGCAATAATTGGGATATTATTCCCCAAACCTGCAATTACCTGTTTTATTTTACGGTATTCCGGTCTAAAATCATGTCCCCATTCAGAAATACAGTGAGCTTCATCCACCGCAACGAAAGAGATTTTAATCAGATTTAAAAATTCAATATTATCCTGTTTCGCCAGCGATTCGGGCGCAACATACAATAATTTGGTCTGACCACTTAAAAGATCAGATTTAACTTGAGTAATTTCAGATTTGTTTAGCGATGAGTTAAGAAAATGAGCAATACTGTCATTCCCACCAAATGCCCTTAATTGGTCTACTTGGTTTTTCATCAATGCAATAAGTGGAGAAATAACAATTGCTGTTCCCTCGCTCATTAAAGCAGGCAACTGGTAGCAAATAGACTTCCCTCCGCCCGTTGGCATAATAACAAAAGTATTGTTGCCTTCTAAAATATTTGTAATGATCGACTCCTGATCACCTTTGAAATTATCAAACCCGAAGAAATTTTGTAGGTTATCAAATAACGACTTTTTCACGTCCATTTTGTGTAATAAAATATGCGATGCTATTTTTGTATCCAAAATAACATAATTTTACAAGAATTTCAAGTATTAACATACAATTATTTTCTCTTTGAAAAGTAAAAAATCAATTATACAATCGGCTGTAAGCACATTAGAGCTTGAGGCAGCGGCAATATTAAATGTTGCACAACATATTAATGGCGATTTTGAAAAAGCTGTAACCAGCATTTTGCACTGCCAGGGAAGGGTAATTGTAACTGGGATAGGTAAAAGTGCCATTATCGCGCAAAAAATTGTGGCTACATTTAATTCTACCGGTACACCCGCCATTTTCATGCATGCTGCAGACGCCATTCATGGTGATTTAGGCATGATCCAGGTTGATGATATTATTATTTGCCTATCAAAAAGCGGAAATACCCCCGAAATTAAAGTGCTGACGCCCCTGCTCAAAACTTCAGGAAATTTATTGATTGGAATGGTGGGCGAATTGGATTCGTACCTTGCCGAACAGGCAGATCTGATCTTGAATACCTCTTTCGAAAAAGAAGCTTGTCCGCACAATTTAGCACCAACTACCAGTACAACTGCTCAATTGGCACTGGGAGATGCGCTGGCCATCTGTTTATTGGAGTGCAGGGATTTTAATGAAGCTGATTTCGCTAAATACCATCCAGGTGGATCATTGGGTAAAAAGTTATATCTGAAATCAAGAGACATAGCTTTATCCAACGAAAAACCTGCCATATCCCCATCGGCTTCAGTTAAAGATGTACTGATCGAAATTAGTAAAAACCGTTTGGGTGCAGTTGCTGTTGTTGATGAAAACAATAATGTACTCGGAATAATTACAGATGGCGATATCAGGAGGATGCTGGAAAATAACAGCACAATTGAACATTTAAAAGCTGAAGATATCATGGGCAAAACGCCAAAAACCATACAATCGGACGCTTTGGCTGTAGATGCCCTGGCAATTATTAAACAAAATAACATCACACAGTTGTTAGTTCTAGAACAAAATACTTACTTTGGCATCATCCATTTGCACGATTTGCTGAACGAAGGCATTGTGTAAATTTTTAAACTACAAAATGAACAAAGATTATTATGCATTAATTATGGCCGGTGGCGTTGGAAGCCGCTTTTGGCCGGTAAGCAGAACCGAATATCCTAAACAGTTTATTGATTTTTTTGGCGTTGGAAAAACGCTGATCCAAAGTACATATGAAAGGTTTCTAAATATCTGCCCTCCAGAAAATATTTTTATTGTTACCAATGAGATCTATTCAGATCTTATTAAGGAACAATTACCGCAATTAACGGACAACCAGATTCTGGCCGAACCTTTAATGAGAAATACAGCACCCTGTATTGCTTATGGAAGTTTAAAAATTGCAGAATTAAACCCAAATGCTACAATTGTAGTTGCGCCATCCGATCATACGATTGCCAATATTGATGGTTTTGTAAAATCTATTGAACAATCATTAGATGCAGCATCAAAAAATGATTGCTTGATTACTTTGGGTATTAAACCAAACCGCCCGGATACAGGCTATGGGTATATCCAGCATACTGATTACGTGCTCAATACCGATACAGATTTGCACAAGGTTAAAACCTTTACAGAAAAACCAAATCTTGAACTGGCCAAGTCCTTTTTACAGAGCGGCGATTTTCTTTGGAATGCCGGTATCTTTATCTGGTCGGCCAAGGCTATTTTAAGCGCCTTTGAAAAGCACTTGCCAGATATGTACGAAATATTCAATACAGGACGTACCGATCTTAACACTTCGAGCGAAAAGGAATTTATAAATAATGCCTATTTCCAGTGCACCAATATCTCAATTGATTTTGGTATCATGGAAAAAGCAGAAAATGTTTATGTACTTCCTTCTGAATTTGGCTGGTCGGATTTAGGTACCTGGGCCTCTATTTATGAAATGGCAGAGAAAGATTATGTTGGTAATGCCGTAATCCCATCAGAACAGGTATTGATGTTCGATTCGTCGAACTGCATGGTAAATGTTCCAAAAGATAAATTGGTTATTCTACAGGGACTGCATGATTATATTGTGGTAGAAAACAACAACATGCTTATGGTATGCCCTAGAAACGAAGAACAAAGAGTAAAAGAGTTCGTTGCGGAAGTTAAATCACGTTTCGGCAACAAATTTATATAACAGATGGATAATGTGAGATGTAAGATGGGTGATGTGTAGCTATACTAAATGATCCATCTTACATTTTTCTATTTACATTTCCCATCATCCATTTTACATTTTACATCTTACCCCTTACACACTTCTCTGTCTAATCGCTTCGTATAAAATTACACCGGCAGCCACCGAAACATTCAAAGATTCGATTTTACCGGCCATTGGGATTTTAGCCAGGTGATCGGCTACACGCAAAAGCTCGTTAGAAATTCCTTCATCTTCCGATCCCATTACAATAGCAGTGGGCATTGTATAATCAGGAGCGTAAATAAAATCGTTGGTTTTTTCGGTACAAGCTACTACCTGAAGGCCACTTTCCTGTAAAAACAAACAGGTTTTATGAAGATTGGCATGCCTGCATATCGGAATACTGAACAAAGCACCAGCCGAAGTTTTAATCGCATCAGCATTAATCTGGGCTGCATTTTTTAACGGCACTACAATGGCATGAACGCCAACACAAGCGGCTGTACGCGCTATTGCACCCATATTGCGCACATCGGTTACGCTATCTAAAACCAAAATTAAAGGCACCTCTCCTTTTTCAAAAACCGCAGGTATAATATCCTCAATATTTTGATAGGTTATTGGCGATATTACAGCAATAACACCTTGGTGGTTCTTTTGCGACATCCTGTTCAATTTCTCTACAGGCACCGAGTTTAAGGGAATTAAGGTATCTTTTAAAAGTGCTTTAAGTTCCAAGAACAATTCGCCGCCCAAACCCCGCTGCTGATAAATGGTTTCGATATCCCTGCCAGCCTTTACAGCTTCTATTACGGCCCTTATACCAAATACAAACTCATTATTTTCTTTTGCACGTTGCAGTTTTCTAAAATTATCCATGTTTTGAAATTGTTAGGCAAAAGTATTCAAATAAATGTTTTAGCCCTAATCTATCTCCTCCTTATTAACATTTAATTGTTTAAAAATTTTTATCATCCATAAAATACTCAAAAAATTAATTTGATTATGCTTCAATTTGTTAACAAAGAGCTAGTAACTTATTAAAACAATCGCGTTAAAATTTAACTACTTTTGTTGAATGAGTATCGATAACGAACAAGGCGGAAAGAATAGCTTCGCTGCAAGAAAAAGCAAGCTGAGTAATACAATTAGTTCACAGGGAAAAATCCCTCCTCAGGCACTGGATTTAGAGGAAGCGGTATTAGGTGCATTAATGCTTGAAAAAGACGCGCTTTCTGCCGTAATCGATGTTTTAAAACCCGAAGTTTTTTACCATATCGCTCACCAAAAAATCTTTGAAGCGATTCATATTTTATTCCAAAAATCAAAACCTGTTGATATTTTAACCGTTACCTCCGAACTTCGTACACTGGGTTCGCTAGAGATTGTGGGTGGAGCTTATTACATAACCAGCCTTACCAATAGGGTTGCTTCTGCGGCAAATATCGAATTTCACGCCCGTATCATTTCCCAGAAATATATTCAGCGCGAACTGATCAGGATATCGACAGAAATTATTACCAATGCTTACGAAGATACAACCGATATTTTCGATTTATTGGATCAGGCAGAAAAAGGACTTTTTGAAATTGCCCAGAACAACTTGCGTAGAGATACACAGAAAATGGACGATATCATTAAACAATCTTTAGCTACCCTGGAAGAATTGCGCACCAAAACTGATGGTTTAACGGGAGTACCAACAGGATTTACCGGTCTGGACCGAATTACTGGTGGATGGCAGAAACAGGATTTGGTTATTATTGCAGCACGTCCGGCGATGGGTAAAACGGCCTTCGTACTTACCTGCGCAAGGAATGCCACTGTCGATTTTGCCAAACCAACCGTAGTATTCTCACTAGAGATGTCATCTGTTCAGTTGGTTAATCGTTTAATTTCAGGAGAGGCAGAAATTGAACAGGAGAAAATCAGAAAAGGGAATTTACAGGAATGGGAATGGCAACAGCTCCACAGTAAAATTGGCCGTTTAACCGAAGCTCCCCTATTAATTGATGATACCCCAGCACTAAATATTTTTGAATTTAGGGCGAAATGTCGAAGGTTAAAATCGCAGTACGATATCCAACTGGTAATTGTCGATTACTTGCAGTTAATGCATGGTAAAGGCGAAGGAAAAGGCGGAGGTAACCGTGAGCAGGAAATTGGTAGTATTTCGAGGGCACTAAAATCCGTTGCGAAAGAACTTGATGTTCCTGTATTGGCCCTATCGCAGTTAAGTCGTGCTGTAGAGAGCAGACCAGGTTTACAGGGAAAGAGGCCAATGCTATCCGATTTACGTGAATCTGGATCTATTGAGCAGGATGCGGATATGGTACTGTTCTTATACCGTCCTGAATACTATGGTATAACCGAAGATGAGCAAGGAAGATCGCAAGCGGGTATTGGTGAGGTAATTATTGCAAAACACCGTAATGGTGAAACCGGTATTGTACCACTTAAATTCGTTGGTAAATTTGTTAAATTCCAGGATCTGGAAGATGATTTCAATGCACCTCCAAATTCATTTGCAGCTGATCCATCAGCGGGAATGTATCCATCGCAGGATTTTGAGAAACAAAGTAATGTAATTATCCGCCCATCAAAAATGGATGATTATAACGACGACGATCCACCGTTTTAAATATAACTTCATCCTCCAAAATTTAACACTTGATAATCAAAACTATGTATTAATTCACCATTAAGAAGTTAAGATAATTAAGAAATAAGATCCAACTTAATGTCATTAATGCCTTAATGGTCAAAAATATCACCATTAAGAAGTTAAGTTGATTAAGAAAACCTCCAAACTTAATGTTCTTAATGCCTTAATGGTCAAAAATATCACTATTAAGAAGTTAAGATGATTAAGAAATAACCTCCAAACTTAATGCCCTTAATACCCTTAATGGTCAAAAATATCACTATTAAGAAGTTAAGATGATTAAGAAATAACCTCCAAACTTAATGCCCTTAATACCCTTAATGGTCAAAAATATCACCATTAAGAAGTTAAGTTGATTAAGAAATAACCTCCAAACTTAATGTCCTTACTGCCTTAATGGTCAAAAATATCACCATTAAGAAGCTAAGCTGATTAAGAAATAACTTTTATAATAGCACTTAATGTCCTTAATTCCTTAATTCCTTAATGGTAAAAACATATTAGTTGATTAAATTCCATTATCCAACTTACATTTTCCATCCCGAAACATCTTAAAAAATATAAGCCAACAGAATCCCCGCCAATACAATAACCGGTGGACTTACCTTCGTAAAATTAAGTAGTAAAAAGGTGGCAACCATAATACCCAAAAATAGCCAGTTAAAGCCCATTGGAATTAACAGCAATATAAAAGCGGCGATGATAAACCCCACACTTACGGCATTAATCCCGGATAGACTGTGCCTAATCCTCGAGATTTTTTTTAGGTCATCCCAAAAGGGAACGATAAACAACACCAAAATTAATCCGGGCAGATTAATACCAATTACACCAATCAATCCACCTAAAATCTGCCCCCATAGGCCATAACCAAAATTTTTCATGCTCAGAGCCCCCAGGTAACTGGTAAAAGAAAATGTAGGTCCTGGTAAAGCCTGTTGCAGTGCAAAGCCAGATAAGAAACCAGATGATGGCAGGTAGTGTTTCATTTCTACAAACTCAGTAAACATGAGCGGCACCAATACCTGTCCGCCGCCAAATACCAGAATTCCGTTACGGTAAAAATTTTCGAGTAAACGGATGGGTAAACTAAAGGGCGATGTTCTGTTAATGATGGCACCAACCAAGGCAAACACCAATAATGCGCCCAAAAAGTAAATCATTTTTCGGGGATTGATATTGGAGAAAAGCTTAACCCGGAGCTCTGTTTCTTCCTTTGGTGTTTCTATGGCTGATGAAATAATACCTCCTACCAAAATAGACAAAGGGAAAACGTAAGCATTTCTTAAAACCAAGGTAGCAATAACTGAAGCAATGGCCAAAAATACAGAAACCTGCGAGGATAGCACTTTCTTCCCCAATTTCCATGCACCATAAGCCACAATACCGAGTGCAATTGGCTGAATGTATTCCAGAATGTCGTTAAACTTCTGTTTCTGATCGAGCAGTGCATAACTTATGGCTGCAAAGGTCATTACAGCTGCAGTGGGCATAATCCAGATTAAAAAAGTAATGATAGCCAGTTTCAGTTTCCCAACTTTCCAGGCTATACCTACTAATGTTTGCGTAGAAGCCGGGCCGGGCAGTACCTGCGCCAATGCATTTAACTCTAATAATTCTTCCTCCGAAATAAACTTGGTGCTTTGAACAAAATATTTGAGCAGTAGGGCCAAATGTGCCTGAGCCCCCCCAAAAGAGGTGAACGTAAAGAAAATAACATTACGGATAAACAGCCACTGCCTTTTTGCAGCGATGGGTTTGGGTTGCATTAATTCAAAACTGATAAGTGTTAACTGATAACTGACAATTGTAAACTGACCTAATCATCTTCATAATCAAGGCCTGCCGCAGTATTGTATGCGCCCTGCAGTTCAGAAAAAGCATGCATATCTCTTTTATTACGGGCAACGAGCATTCCTTTTTGATAAACTTCAATAGCTTTTTCCTTCTGATCATCTTTTTCGAGTAATTTACCCAAATGGTAATACGTACCCACATAATCCGGATGTTTATCCGTTAACTGGAGGTAAAAAGAATAGGCCTTTTCTTTATCATTTTGCGCGTTATACTCTGTGGCTAAGGCATATAGTATAAACGGATCGTTCGGATCACTTTCTAAAAATTCTAATAACTTGCTTAAACGGGTAGATGACATTTTATTTCCTTGCTTTTTTAATTAAATTTGCAGAAAGACCTTATATAATAAACATATAACATATGAAAATATTAGTTTGTATCAGTAACGTGCCAGACACAACCACAAAAATAACTTTTACTAACGATAATACCGAATTCAATACTGCAGGAGTACAATATATTGTTAATCCTTACGACGAGATTGCATTAGCAAGAGCGATTGAATTAACCGAAGGCGGTAAAGGTACGGTAACGGTAATCAATGTTGGCGAAGCAGGTAACGATCCAACCATCAGAAAAGCCCTTGCAATTGGTGCCGATGATGCCGTTCGGGTTAATGCCGCTCCGAGAGATGCTTATTTTGTGGCTAAACAAATAGCAGAATACGCAAAAGACAAAGATTTTAATATTATTTTAACAGGTCGCGAATCGATCGATTACAATGGTAACCAGGTTGCTGCAATGGTGGGCGAGTTTTTAGATATCCCGTCTATATCCATCATAAAAAAATTAGATGTTGATGGTGATACAGCTACCATTGAAAGAGAAATTGAAGGTGGTAAAGAAGTATTAACAGTTTCGGGCAAATTTGTAGCAAGCTGTGCCGAAGGTGTGGCTGAGCCGAAAATCCCGAACATGCGCGGCATCATGAGTGCGCGTACCAAGCCATTAAATGTTGTAGAAGCGGTTGCCATCGAAGAAGTAACCAAAGTAACCAAATATGAAACCCCTGCCCCACGCGGAACGGTTAAGTTAATCCCTGCCGATCAAACAGAGCAGCTGATCAGCTTGTTACACAGCGAAGCTAAAGTAATTTAGTTGGCAACCAAAAGTTTCAGTTGTTAAACCAAGAGATAATTAATAGAATAAATTCAATATAAAATTAAAATCCCCTCTGGGGAATTTAGAGGTAAAGATAAATGTCAGTATTAGTTTATGTAGAACAAGCTGAGGGTAAATTTAAGAAATCGGTATTCGAAGCCGTTTCTTATGCCAAAGCCATTGCCGATCAACAATCCACTAATTTAACCGCAATTTCTATTGGCGATGTTGCCGAAAGCGAATTAAAAGAGCTTGGAAAATACGGTGCATCGAAAGTTTTAAATGTAAGTACCGATCAGTTAAAAACTTTTGTTAACCAGGCTTATGCCAGCGTTATTGCAGCCGCTGCTGAGCAAGAAGGCGCATCAATCGTGGTATTGTCGAACTCTTTCTCAGGAAAAGGTTTAGCTCCCCGTATTGCAGTTAAGTTAAAGGCAGGTTTGGCCGATGGTGCGGTTGAATTGCCAAGTACCGATGGAAAGTTTGCTGTAAAGAAAACTGCTTTTTCTGGTAAAGCATTTGCCATTACCGAACTCACTTCTGCCAACAAGGTAATTGCATTAAATCCCAACGCATTTGGTGTTAAAGAAAATGCTGTAGATGCTGTTATCGAAAACTTTACTGCTGACGTTAAACAATCAGACTTAGGTACTGTTATTAAAGATATTGTAAGGGCTACTGATAAAGTTTCTTTACCTGATGCTGAACTGGTTGTTTCTGCCGGCAGAGGGCTTAAAGGACCCGAAAACTGGGGCATGATTGAAGAACTGGCAGGTTTATTGGGCGCTGCTACGGCCTGCTCTAAACCCGTATCTGATGCCGATTGGAGGCCGCATTCAGAACACGTTGGCCAAACAGGTATTGCCATCAGTCCCAACTTATATATTGCCATCGGTATTTCTGGTGCTATTCAGCATTTAGCTGGTGTAAGCTCGTCGAAGGTAATTGTTGTAATTAACAAAGATCCAGAAGCTCCATTCTTTAAAGTGGCTGATTATGGTATAGTTGGCGATGCTTTTGAAGTGGTTCCAAAATTAATTGAAGCTTTAAAAGCGCATAAAGGATAATTTTTTGTCATCCTGAGCCTGTCGAAGGATTAAATTATAATGTTTCGACAAGCTCAACATGACATCAGCAAATATGAAAAAAGTAAAATTAGATATTGTAGGTTTATCTTACAGCCAAACCCAATCTGGTGCTTACGCCCTGGTTTTAGGAGAAGTAAATGGCCGGAGGCGCTTGCCGATTATTATTGGTGCATTTGAAGCGCAGGCCATCGCCATTGAAATTGAGAAAATGACTCCTAGTAGGCCATTAACGCACGATTTATTTAAATCGATGGCTGATACTTTTCATATCAATATCCAGGAAATCATTATTTATAACTTGGTTGATGGTGTTTTTTATGCAAAACTGATCTGTAGCGACGGTAAAAACACACACGAAGTTGATGCGCGTACTTCGGATGCCATTGCATTGGCTGTCCGTTTTAATGCCATGATTTACACCTACGAGTTTATATTGGCTTCAGCAGGAATTGTGATAGAAGGAAATGATTTCCTTTTTCTCGAAAACATGGATTCCATTGCCAAAGAGCCAGAGGCAGATAGCTTGCCAACATCAACAAAACAACAGGGTTTTGGCGATCTTACCTTAGAAGAACTCCAGCAAAAACTGCAAGAAGCCATAGCTGAAGAAGCTTATGAAAAGGCTGCTAGATTAAGAGATGAGCTAAATAAACGCGGAACCTCTTAATTATAACTTAAAAAACATCAAACAAAACAAATTCTATCAGATTTTTCTAAAAAATCGGCATATAAAAAGCTAAATACCAAAATGGGCCATATTGTGTAAAATAATTCGTGCTCATTTTGGATTATCATTTAAAATAGTTCTATATTCAGCCTTTACTTTCAATAATCAAACTAAACTATTATTATGAACGTTAAGTTTCGCTTAACTGTAATGAGTTTCATGCAATTCTTTGTATGGGCTGCCTGGTTAATTACGATTGCAAATTATTGGTTCGGTACCAAACAGTGGGACGGTGCAAATTTTGGGGTTATTTTCTCAACCATGGGTATTGCATCTCTTTTTATGCCAACCATTACAGGTATCCTTGCCGATAAATGGATCAATGCAGAAAAGCTATATGCCATTTTACACATCCTTTACGCCGCTACCATGTTTTACCTGCCGCAGGTACAAGATCCGCATACGTTCTTTTGGGTAATATTGGTGGCCATGAGTTTTTATATGCCAACCATTGCCTTAAGCAACTCCATCAGTTATACCACCTTAAAAAACGGCAATTTTGATGTCGTTAAAAACTTCCCTCCCATACGCGTTTGGGGAACTGTTGGTTTTATTGTGGCCATGTGGATCACCAATTTAACAGGAAATAAAGCCAGCGCAAACCAATTTTATATTGCGGGCATCAGTGCATTGTTCTTGGGCGTTTACTCATTTACCCTGCCGGCCTGTAAACCTTTAAACTTAATCAGCGAGAAGAAAACTTTTGTACAGAAACTTGGTTTAGAATCATTTAAACTTTTTGCCGATTATAAAATGGCACTGTTCTTTATTTTTTCAATGTTTTTGGGTGCTGCTTTACAGTTGACCAATGCATACGGTGATGTTTTCTTGGATGAATTTAAACTATTCCCCGTTTTTGCAGAATCGTTTGTTATCCGTTATTCAACCATTATTTTATCCATATCACAGATATCAGAAACACTTTTCATCCTTGCCATTCCATTCTTTTTAAAAAGGTTTGGTATTAAATGGGTAATTGCAATTGCCATGTTTGCCTGGGTATTGCGCTTCGGTTTATTTGCCTTTGGCGATCCGGCAACCAATTTATGGATGATCATTACTTCATGTATCGTATACGGCATGGCTTTCGATTTCTTCAATATTTCGGGATCATTGTTTGTAGAAACTTCCACTACGCCAAAAACACGCTCTTCGGCACAGGGTCTGTTTATGATGATGACCAATGGTTTTGGTGCAGTATTTGGAAGTTTGATATCGGGCTGGATGATTAACCAGTATTTTACAACCTATTATACCAACATTGGCCCATTAGCAAAATATGTAAAAAGTGAAGCCGATAACACACACTTACTTAAATTCTTACAGAACAAAGGCATCAGTGTTTTACAGAATGGTGATTTAAGCAGGGCTTTGGATGTTAAAGACTGGCACAATATCTGGCTTGCCTTTACCATTTATGTTTTAGTAATTGCCATTGTATTTGTCTTTATTTTCAAACACAAACATACCCGTGCAGAAGTAGAAGCCATTAACC
Organism: Pedobacter sp. GSP4; assembly: GCF_051857575.1. Classification (NCBI taxonomy): domain Bacteria; kingdom Pseudomonadati; phylum Bacteroidota; class Sphingobacteriia; order Sphingobacteriales; family Sphingobacteriaceae; genus Pedobacter; species Pedobacter sp. GSP4. The sequence continues at coordinate 528,281 of NZ_JBPZIR010000002.1, forward strand.
ATTTATAATTTCCGATTAACCTCTTATGTCAGCTGGTAAATATAGAAAAGAACACAACTGCTTAAACTGCGGCGCTCATGTTGAGAAACACTATTGTAGCGATTGTGGTCAACCCAATTTAGAATTAAAAGAAAGCTTTTGGGCTTTTATAAGCCATAGCATTGCCCACTATTTTCATTTTGACAATAAATTTTTCCAAACCCTTGTTCCGCTCTTAACAAAGCCTGGGCAGGTTACGCTCGATTATCTCGCCGGTAAAAGGGCAAGATATATCAATCCGGTGAGCATGTATATTTTCGTTTCAATTGTATATTTCCTTGTGGTCTATTCGCCCAAGCATGTAGCAAAGGAGAAGCATGGCGAGGATGGCATTACTATCGAAAAGAAAAAAAACGAGCGGGTAACCGATAGTGTAAGCAAAGCGCTTAAACTTGCAGGAATGCCTGCGGATAATGCCATTATTAAAAAGACCGTAAAATCTTTAGACAATGCGATAAAGATTAAAGAATTTAAAAAGCTGGGCTTTAAAGCTCAGGAAACTGAGCTGAACCGCATAAAAGCTGAAAACGTTACGCTTAAATCGGATTCGATTGAAGAAATTATTGATGAGTACAGTGATATCCATATCGAAAGGAACGACAGTACCTATTCGGCATATTTGGCACGCCAGCAAAAACTTCCTTCAGCCGATCAGGATAGCTGGTACGAAAAGCTCATCAAAAAAAGGGCGATCAGCCTGGGTGAAAAATCGGAAGTGATTAATGAAACCCTGGAGCATAACAGGCCAAAACAATACTTTTTATTGATGCCCTTACTGGCGCTCTTTATCATGTGGAATTTCAGGAAAAATCACATTTACTATTTAAATCACCTGATTTTTACCATCCATGGCATGACAGCCTATTTTATTGTTGAAATTTTCACCAAACCAATCATTAAACACGTATTGGGAGGCAGCGGGGTTTTAACCAAAATCATCGAATTGGCCGTGCTGGTTTGGATCTGTTGGTATATGTTTAATGCTTTAAAAGTATTTTACCAGCGTAAAACCGGAAGCATTATCTTTAAAATGTTCTGGATCTTTGTACTCTTCTGGATTGCTTTTAAGGTATCAGAATTTATTATGATTAATTTAATTTATTACGTAGCTACATAACTAGATCGTCATGCTGAACTTGTTTCAGCATCTATCATGGAGGGAAGATCCTGAGCTAAACTCAGGATGACGATCTTACAATAAGTTCATCAGGCTGACGCCCGTTAAAATTAACCCCACAAAAAAACCACCCGGATTTTCGAGTGGTTTTTTTATGTTCAATTAAACTATTTTCTGTTTTTAATCTCTACAAATTCCCTATCAGTTTCGCCAACATAAATCTGACGTGGACGACCGATCGGTTCTTTGTTTTCGTGCATTTCTTTCCATTGGGCAATCCATCCCGGTAAACGTCCTAAAGCAAAAAGAACAGTAAACATTTCTGATGGGAAACCTAATGCACGGTAAATAATACCTGAATAAAAATCTACGTTTGGATATAATTTACGATCAATGAAGTACTGATCTGTTAAAGCGGCTTCTTCCAGTTTTTTGGCAATTGCTAAAATCGGATCATCAATACCTAAATTCTCTAAAATATCATCACAAGCCTTTTTAATTATTTTAGCTCTTGGATCGAAGTTTTTATAAACCCTGTGTCCAAAGCCCATCATGCGGAAAGGATCGTTTTTATCTTTAGCCTTGTTAATCCATTTCTCTGTATCCCCACCATCAGCTTTAATCAGTTCCAACATATCAATTACAGCCTGGTTGGCACCACCATGCAGTGGGCCCCATAGAGCAGCAATACCTGCCGAAATAGAAGCGTAAAGGTTACAATCAGAAGAGCCTACAATACGAACGGTAGATGCCGAGCAGTTTTGCTCATGGTCTGCGTGTAAAATAAGCAACTTATTCATGGCATTTACCACAATCGGGTTTACATCATAATCTTCAGTACGTTGACCAAATGTCATCCAAAGGAAATTGGTTACATAATCATATTTATTTTTTGGATAAATAAGTGGATGGCCCAACGATTTTTTATAAATAAAAGAAACGATGGTTGGCAGCTTAGCCAATAACTTAATAATTGTTAGGTTTTGCTCTTCAGCCGTTTGATTTGGCTTTAAACACTCTGGATAAAATGTAGATAATGAGAATATTAAAGAACCTAACTGACCCATTGGATGAGATCTAGACGGATAGCCATCAAAAAACTTCTTCATATCCTCGTGGATCAAGGTATGTTTGCTGATTTCAGCCTGAAAACTATCCAATTGCGCTTGAGTTGGCAGTTCGCCGTAAATAATCAGATAAGAAACTTCTAAAAAGCTTGATTTTTCGGCAAGTTGTTCAATTGAATAACCCCTGTATTTTAAGATGCCTTTTTCTCCATCTAAAAAAGTGATTTTACTTTTTGTAGAACCTGTATTTTTAAAACCAGTATCTAAAGTTACAAAACCTGTAAGATCTCTTAATTTTGAAATATCAATGGCCTTCTCCTCTTCTGTTCCTGTAATTACTGGCAATTCTATTGTCTTACCATCAACTTTAATCTCTGCAATATCTGACATATTATTGTATTGTGTTTATAGCTTTCTAAATTATATAAAATTAATATACATGCATAACAAATCTGTTAAATTAATATGAAATATTAGTCAGAACGACGTAACAATCATGCTTAATAAAACAAGTTTTTAAATCTTATTTGGCTTTAATCTCCTCCGCTATCCTACCGCACTCCAGCATTTCATTTCCGTAATAAGGGTTTCTGATTTCCTTTTCTGTTGATAACCAGTCACCTCCATCGCCTTTATTTGCCATTGGACAATGCTGCACATAAATGGTGCCTTTTTGTATCTCCGCATTTTTAAGCAGGGCAATTACATCTGCACTGAGCACGGTAAAATCTTTTCTTTGCGAAGAAAGGTTATTACTTGCCGCAATTTTTGCTGCAACCTGAGCTGTAGGTTCACATCCCTCGTAAGCAGCCAAACTGCTTTTTAACGCACCTGCAGATTTTTGAGCTTGGGTAGCATCCGATTTTACCAGCGCATTTTTTAAATTAACGTACTGGGCAAATATTTCAGATTTCTTTGCATCCTTTATATTTACCTCGTTTTTAGTAATGGCTGCTGTTTTTGCCGAATCTGCAACTTCTGTAGATTTTTTCTCTGTTTGGTTACAGGCCATTAAAGCGGTTAAAATGGCTAATCCGAATATTCTTTTCATTGTATTTGGTTTTCGGCTCAAAATAGCAATTTAAATATTAAATAAATAAAAAAGCCCTCGAAATTTCGAAGGCTTTTAAAATATTATGATGTTTTAATTATAATTTAAAATTATAACCCAATCTCAGGTTAAACTGACCTGTTTTCATAAAGTAAAGATCGGAAGCGCTATTGTTTACATAACCTTCATACTTTACACCAAGGTCCAATCCGTTTTTCCATTCGTAACCCAAACCGCCAGAGTAAATGAAGTTCATATTGGCGCCATCTTTTATGGCCAAACCGCTACCAAGTTCTGTAGCCAGGTACATGCGCTCTATCGGGAAAACCCTTACTCCACCCATTACCGGGATAAATTCGAACTTTAGCGGACTGCCTTTCCATTTTAATCTGGTATAACCACCCGAAGCCGTAACAGCAACAAAAGGCGTTAAATCATATTGAAGTTTTACGTCTGCACCGTATCCATAATCCATTTCAGAACGATCAGGAAATAAGCCACCATTTACACCAACCCCTATTTTAAAGGCCATACCGCTACCAGTAGTCATAGAACTTTCGGTAGTTCCCATTGTTTGTGCTTTTAAGTTGCTTGTGGTTAAAATTGCAAGAGCGGTTAACGATGTTGCAAAAAGTTTGGTAATTGTTTTCATGTTAGATATTTTAATTTAATAATTAAGGTTTAGCGATACTTACGTTAAAATGACTAACATGGATTTTTAATTTTCATTTTTTTCAGAATATTATGAAAAAAAAAAGCCCCCATAAATGGAGGCTTCCAATATTTAAGCTGTTTAACTTACAAACTGAATCCGTAAGCTAAACGAAGACCGAAAAATCCGGTACTTGTTCCATTTTGTGCTAAACCTTCATATTTAACACCTAAATCCAAGCCATTGCTCCATGCATAACCTACAGCAGGTGAATACACGAAAGATGTTCCGCTACCACTAGCAGTTCCAAAACCTGCACCAAGTTCTGCTAAACCATAAATTCCTGAACCAGTTGTATTAAAGAAATATTTAACACCGGCTTTAACAGGAATATATCCATAATCGGCAAAATCTACACCTGTATTACCAATCTCTTTACCTAATAAACGGGTATAACCAGCAGTTACTGGAATAGATAATTGTTTATCGATGTCGAATTGATAGCGTAAATCAGCACCAAGTGCAACACTATAGGCATCACTGGTTGGTATACCTGCAGTAATTCCTACTCCTAATTTTTGACTTGATTGTGCATTGGCATTTGTGGTAAAGAATAAAGCCACAACAGCTGCTGATGTAGCAATGATTTTAGTAATTGTTTTCATTTTTAAGATATTGTTTTTGAGTTAAACTAATATGCTTCTACGAATACAAAGGTTGTGCCAAAAGGGCTTTTTTGGGCAATTTTAAGCGATAAAGCAAGCCCAAATTGTCTAATTACTAATATTTGGATATAGCTGAAACTTTTTGAAGAATATGCTGTTTTATCAGATCGGCATCTACTGAAGCATCGATCCAGTTGATTTCCACCCCATCCTTTTCCATCTTTCTAAAAAATGTATTTTGGCGCTTGGCATATTGACATATGGCTATGCCCAGTTTTAATTTTAATTCTTCGTAAGTAAGCTCGCTATCCAGATAGCTACAGATAAATTTATATTCCAATCCATAAAATATCAATATTTCTTTACTTACCCCATCTTTAAGCAATTGCGCTACTTCTTCAATTAAGCCGGCTTCCAATCTTTCATTCAGGCGGTTTAAGATTTTGGCCCTTGTTACTGCTACTTCATTTTTTAATCCAAAAATGATAGGTCTGATTTCAGTCCGTTCAACAACATCAAGTTTATTACCAGCTAAAAACGCACAAATCTCCAACGCCCTGATCAGCCTTTTTTTTGATGAAAAATCAACATGATCTACATATTGGTACTGTTGATGCTGTAATTGTGCAATCAGTTCCTCTTTTGATAAATTCTCCAGTTGGCTGCGCAGTTCGGTATTTACAGGTACGGCGGTAAAAGATTGGTTCTGTAAAAGACTATGTATGTACATGCCTGTACCTCCGCAAAGAATCGGAACCTTATTTCTATGCCTTATTAAATCAAAAGCCTCATAAAAATCATTTTTAAAGGCATCTACATGGTAACGTTCGCCAGGTTCTAAAATATCGATTAAGTGATAAGGGATGGCTTTACCATCTATAGCATATTCATTTAAATCTTTACCGGTACCTATATCCATCCGTTTAAACACCTGGCGGCTATCGGCACTAATAATTTCTCCGTTTAAAGCATTGGCCAACTGCACTGCGAGTTTGGTTTTACCAGATGCCGTGGCGCCTAAAATGATCAAGAGATTATGCTTATCCATTAAATTTAAGAATGAACTTTATACTTCCGGTGTTAAATACTTTCGTTCCGGCCGTATCACTATTTTTTTTCAGCTGGCGGTTCAGGTTTTCGTCGAGGATGTAGGTTTGAGGTGCAACAATTGCAGTTTGGATGAAACCCAGTTTAATATAGGCCTCTCCTGCCGACCAATCCCTATCGGCATAGGTCATAATATCGTTTGGCTGATAAAGATCTGCAAAATAGGCAATCAGCTTACTCAGCCCACCGGTTATAGAATAACCTGCTTTAACAGCAAACCTGATCAATTCTGCCGATTTATAATTTTCGGTATGGTTCATTTTACGTAAGGCAGAAAAAGTAGCTACTGCTACCAGCTGGTCTTTTTCGAACAAACCAATTTTATACCTGCTGCTTACTGAACCCTGCAAATGATTTTCGCTTAAAAAAGAATCTGAAACAGGTTTGGTAATTTTGTGGGCTTTCGTTTTTCTACCATGAATACGGACATTTTTGCCCAATATAGAGGCTAACCTGGCCATCACCTGATCGGGTTTTAAAAGCCAAACATCTTCCCAAAGCTGAATAAGCTTTAACTGTTGGTCAGCATATTGCTCTTGAAGCTGGATCAGATCTTCGGGCAGATAGCCATTTTTTAAACTCAACAGGTTAATGATTAAACGGTTATCTACCTTTAAAAGCTGAAACTGACCTCCGCGAAAAAATACATGTGTTATTTCAGCCTTGGTTAAGGCTAAAATCAATTGGTTATGCCAATCGTTATCGGAAGTTAAAATATTCAATCACCAGAATTTAGTTGAGAAAAAAATCTGGGCAAATTTAACATCAAATAATTAAATCCACTCTTTTTCTTTAAAGTTGGTATGGATAATTTCTATAAGATTTTCTATTTCCTTTAATTTGGCATCATCAAGCTCGGTAATTTTCAAGCCTGCCACATTTTTACCAAAGTTGCTTAACTGCTGGTTGGAAATTGAAAATTCTTCGGTATTTAGTTTTACTTCTACCTCAGTACCGTTGATATATACGCCAGAAAAAAAGCGTTCGGTTGTCTTTTCTCCATCCGAAACAATATTTTTCTCGCTGTACAGATCATAACCTGTTTCAGAATTTTCGTGCACGGTATAACCACGGGTGGCATAAGGCTGCATTCCGGCCCTAATGGTTTGAAAAATTTCTACAAGATCCGTTTTCATAATGGTATTTAAGTTTAGGAATAAACACTGTATTACCGTTATTGTTTAATTTTTATTCTGCCGTCCACCAATTTTCAGTAGGCATATATCCGCCTAAAACTACGGTTTCTCCCATTCTTGGGGTAACCAAAGGAAATTCCTTTTCTGCTGCTGCCTGCACTACCCTTTTAATGGGCTCGTTCCAAGGGTGCATGGCCAAACTAAATTTGCCCCAATGTACGGGCATTAAAACCTTTGCTTTTAAATCGACCGCGGCCTGAACGGTTTGTTCAGGGAACATGTGTATATACGGCCAATAGGCATTGTACTGTCCACATTCTAAAATTGCCAGATCAAACGGTCCGTGTTCTTCGCCTATCTGGGCAAAATGTGTATCGTAGCCAGAATCGCCACCCAGAAACAGCTTGTAATTGGTTGTTTGCAATACAAAGGCCGACCAAAGGGTTTGATTTCTTTTAAACTTCCGGCCTGTAAAATGCCTTGCCGGAACAGCACAGAACTGCAGTTTATTAAATAGGGTAACTGATTGGTTCCAGCACAACTCATTTATCTTTTCAGAAGGAATACCCCATTTTTCTAGGTGTGACCCCACGCCCAATGAGGTGACAATAGCTTTGGTATGCGGTACAATGGTTAAAATACTATTGTAATCGAGATGATCGTAATGGTCGTGCGTAATTACCAGCAGGTCGATATCTTTAAAATCGGCCGCATTGATTAAATCGGTACCGGGAAAAGCCTTGCTGCCAATAAACGAAAACGGTGATGGCGTTTGACTAAAAACGGGATCAACCAAAATCCTGAACCCATCTACTTTTATCAGATAAGATGAATGACCAAACCAGATAATTTCGGGCAGGTTACTGTTGGCAGCTGCTGATAAATTGGGAACATTGAAAGGCAATGCTTTAGCTGGTATTTTGTTGGGCTGTTTTTCGAAAAGAAATGCTTTTAAAACCTTAAAAAAACTTACCCCTTCTGGCTGCATTAAGGTTACCGATAAATTTTGCAATGCACCATCACGGTAATTGGCCAATTGACGGATTTTTGCCAGTCGTTCACCTTTGGGTAAACGGCCGAAAACAGGAAGATTGGTGATAATAAAAAACACTGCAACCAATACAAGTAAAATATATAAAGTGATCATACTGCTCATAAAATAAAACCAAAGTATGAATATGCTTTTATAAATGCTTTACTGTTGAGATAAATGACGTATGGATTACTTCTTTGAAGGGATAATCATCGAAAAGCCGAAGAACTAGGACTTGATTTTAATATTCGCCTAATCTTCAAAAAACTAAAAACGCCTCTTAACCGAGGCGTTTTTACAATGATTGGAACAATTTGATTAACAAATTACGTTAAAAATAAAGGCGTAAATTTTATATCTTTGAAAAGGGTTAACATATAGCTTAGATAACTTATTGTTTTCCTGCATGCAGGAATGAACCCAATTTAACGAGGAGTGGTACGAACACTTCTCGTTTCTTTTTAAATACCCCTCATTACAAGGGGCATTAATGTTAATCATGGGGCTTGTTCTTTTCAGTTTTATGGGATAAAATGTGTTAAAATCATTTTTTAGCTTTTCAAAATTGCTTTGTACCGATAAATTTTATATTATTAATTTTTATAACGCTCAGTCGTTTAGTCAACCCGAATGTATTGATATTTACAGAGCAGAGAAAAGAAATAGCATAAAAAAATAGCGCAAACGTTTGATTAATTTTGTATTATTATATATTGAAGAAATTTAATGTAGTTTAGCAGTTAGAATGCAATCGAAACCAACAACAATAAAAGAAATAGCCAGAATTTTAAATATTTCTCCTTCTAGTGTTTCCAGGGGATTACACGATCATCCGAGCATTGGAGCAGTTACAAGGGAAAAGATTAAACAGTTGGCAAAGTCTCTAAACTATGAGCCAAATAATGCAGCCATTCTTTTTCAGAAAGGTAAAACCTACACTATTGGCGTAATTTTACCAGAGCTGTCAGAACACTTCTTCTCTATCGCCATCTCTGCTATTGAAGATGAAGCGATAAAGAAAAACTACACGGTAATCTTTGCGCAGTCGCACGATAATTATGAGCAAGAGGTAAAACTGGTAGAAAAAATGAAAAACCAGCGCGTGGATGGCTTATTGGTATCTATCAGTAAGGATACTTCCAAGTTCGACCATTTCGAAAAACTAAACTCATTTAATATCCCCGTAGTATTTTTCGACAGGATACCGCCTTTTAAAAACGTACATTACGTAGCCTGCAGTCTTGAAAGTGCCACTATTAAGGCCGTAAATTACCTGCTAAAGAAAGGGCACAGAAGCATTGGGATGATTAATGGCCCCAATACCTTATATGCGAGTGAAGAGCGTAAAGATGGCTACATGCAGGCCATTACCTTTAACCGGTTAAAGTTCGATCCATCTTTGGTAGTGAATTGCGATTTAACAGAACAGGGAACCATAGAAGCTGCCGATCAGTTTTTGAACCATAAAAGGAAGCCGACTGCAATTGTTGCTTTTAACGATTATGTAGCCCTGTTTCTGATCAAATATTTCAAAAAGCTGAATGTAATCAACGATTTTGATGTGGTAAGTTATGCCAACCTGCCTATTATCAGTTATTTGGACAACTCTCCTGTAGCATCAGTGGAGCAATATCCTTACCTACAGGGACAAAAAGCAGCAAATATATTATTGGATCTTATTCACAGCCCTAATCCCGAAAACCAAGCCTATTACAACACCATTGTAGAGTCTGATTTAATTGTTAACGAAGTTAAAGAGTAGAAAACTCAAACGTTTGCGTAGAGTTTTTTAGCTTTTGTTTAAGCTGCCGGGCAAAATCTGGTACTGTTTTTTAAATGCCGCAATAAAATGCTGTGCATTTTTGTAACCCACCAAAAAAGCAACTTCGTTAACCGATTTCTTTTCTTTGGAAAGAAAGTAATGGGCTTTTTCCATCCTGATTTTATACAAATAGCCGAATACAGTATGCCCGGTTAATTCTTTAAAGCCCTTTTTAAGTTTATAATCGTTAATTCCGGCCTTGCGCGACAACTCTATAAGCGAATTTGGCTTTTGCAGATCGCGCTCAACCAATTGTCTGGCCAAAATAATCTTATTTACATCATCTTCTTTTAAAATAACCGCGGGTTTATCCGCTTTCTGGATGATATGTACAATAAGATCGAAAACCCTGGCCGCTAAAAATAGGCGTTTTACCCGCCCCTCATACTTATGGTTAATCATGTGCTGCAAAGTTAAAGCAACCTCGGCACTGATCGATTCTTTTGCAGGTTTAACACTAGTGCTAAAATCCTGGTTCATCACCTGATGGAAATAAGCTTCCGTAAGCTGAACATAAACGTACCTGGTTTTTTCATTAACATTCCATGCAAACCGATTAACCTTGCCTAAGTTAAGGTGCTGTTCGTTTTTAGCAAGCGACAAAAAATCTTCACCATTGGCGTTACATTGATAGCTTAAACCACCACTAAGACAAAACAGGAAAGCAATATGCTGTTGCGAAAACTCAAAAACAAATGCTGCAGGCCCATCCGGTTCAACCTCAACGATACTGATGTGTACCCCATTAAACCATTTTTCTATGAAGTGCAGCCTAAAGTATGCTGTGTTGATTTCGACTTCAGCTTCCTGTACATCGCCAAGGGTTTCAAAGTTGGCTGCATAACGGTTTCTATAAATATTTTCTTCTTCGGCGTATACTGAGAGCTTAATTTCCATATTGATTTAATCCGTTTAACGGCATTAATTATCCGTTTAACGTTATCTCCTTTTTGTGATTATGTACAAATTTGCACAATTATTTATAATTAGTCTAAATAAATGAGAATATATTTATCAATTGCTTTATCGCTTTGTGGATTTGTTACTGTGGCTCAAGAAATTAAAGTTGATACTACAAAGGCAAATGATTTGAAAGATGTGGTCGTAACCGGGCAGTACGGGCCGCAATCGTTACGCAATTCTGTTTACAATGTCAGAACCATCAGCGCTGAGCGGATTAAGCTGCGTGCAGCAACTAGTGTGCAACAGGTTTTAAATACCGAGCTGGGTTTCCGTTTTAGTAATGATTTAACTTTGGGTACAACCGATGTTTCCTTAATGGGTATGACGGGCAGAAATATCAAGATTTTGCTTGATGGTGTGCCCCTTGTTGATCGCTCGGATGCCAGGGAAAGTTTAAATCAGATCGATATCAATACCATCGACCGGATTGAAATTGTTGAAGGGCCTATGTCGGTAGTATATGGTACCGATGCCTTGGCAGGTGTAATTAACATCATTACCAGGCGTGGTACCGGTAAATCGCTGTTAAACTTATCGGCCAGAGTACAGGAAGAAACCGCCGGTAACGAATACGAAGCTTTATCGGGCAAGGGTAACCACATCCAGAATATCAGTGGCAACTGGAGAAACGATAACTGGAGCGTATTGGCAGGTTTTACACACACCGGTTTTGGTGGCTGGAACCTGGCTTCGAAAACGGCTTCAACCACCCAAGTTAGCGCTGTAACTAACCGCTGGAAGCCCAAAGAACAATATCTTGGTAATACCAAAATAGGCTACCACAATAATAATTTCAACATCTGGTACCGTTTAGATGGATTAAAGGAGGATATCGACGTACGTTATGGTTTAAATCCGAATACCTACAAAGGTCTTCTGCAAACCTATACCACCCACAGGTACACCCAACAGCTTCAATCAGAATATAAAATCAACAATAACCTGCAATTATCGGCCATTGCCGGATTTACCAACCTTGAGCGTGCAACAAAAACGGTTATCCACGATTTCACCAATAATACAGAAGTATTATCAACTGGTGCCGGTGAACAGGATGTAGCTAAGTTTAATTCGGCTATTTTTAGGGCTACGGCTGTTTATGTGCTGGATAAAACAGTATCTTTTCAGCCAGGTTTCGAGTATAACCGAGATGCAGCTAGTGGGCAAAGGATAAACGGTTCGCCGGTAATTATCGATTATGCGGCCTTTATTTCATCAGAAATTAAGTTTGGAGATGGGGTGAATATCCGACCGGGCTTAAGATTTATCAAAAACTCCGTTTACGATGCACCTCCTGTAATTCCATCGCTAAATACAAAGTTTAAATTAACAGATCAGTTCGATCTTAGATTGGCTTATGCAAGAGGTTTTAGATCGCCTGCACTCAGAGAATTATACTATGATTTTGTTGATGCAAGCCATACCATTTTTGGGAACCCCAATTTAAAAGCCGAAAAATCCGACAGTTTCAATGCCTCTATTGCATGGGCAGGAATATCATCACAAGATATACGCTTTAAATCAACACTGGCGGGATTTTATAATAAATTTAAGAACAGGATAATTTTCGGCATTGATCCTACCGATCAGACCGTTACCACGCTTCTAAATATTGAGAATTTCAAAACAGTTGGAGGAACCTTAGACAATACATTCAATTTCAAAGATTTACAGACTAATATTGGCATTTCCTACATCGGAACCTACCACGATTACTCGGAGAGCCAGGATTTTGCAGGTAAAAAAATATTATGGTCGCCAGAAATCACTGCGAATTTAATTTATGGATTTCCAAAAATAGCTGCAAACATCAGTTTTTTCTTTAAATATACGGGCGAAAAACCAGGCTTTCAAAAGGTTGTTACCCAGGAACAATATAAAGCGACCACCATTTCAGGTTTCAGTTTTGCAGATCTAATGCTCAATAAGATCCTGTTCCGTTCTCTAACCATCAACGCAGGTGTTAAAAACCTGTTTAATGTTACACAATTAACCAACAGCTCAACAGCTTCGGGCGGTGCACATAGCACTGGTGGTGCAACCGTGCCATACAGTTACGGCCGTTCTTATGTACTGGGCCTAACTTATAACTGGGATAAACTATAGTATTAAAACAACATAATTACAATAAACATGAACAAATTTAACTCAATGATCGCTATTGCCCTTGTAGCAATAACCTTTACAGCCTGTAAAAAAGATTCGGATGAACCTATTGTGGTTGTTCCGCCATCAGATGGCAGCACTTTAACCCTCAATGGTTTAATCGGCGCTGAACTTGGAAGTGCAGCTGGTAATAGCGTTTATGTGGATTTTAGCAAAGATAAACAAACAGCTGTTGCAAGAGCGGCATGGGATTTAGGCTTTTACAGCGGAGCTGATTTTAGGGTAATTTTAAACAACACTACAAGTGCTGGTGCAAAAGTAATTACTACGGCAAATGCGAGTCTTGCAACGGTTGGCGAAGCGGATACATTAGGCTTAACCCTTGCTGTTAGTCAGGCAAATCCAATACCTGCACACTTTGCATTTTTTGATGCAATTGATGGCAATCTTTCTAACACCGTAATTCCGGCAGTTTCAGCTACAGCTGCAGATAATAAAGTAATTATTTTAAACCGCGGTACAGGTGGCGGTATTGCTGCAAAATCATGGATCAAACTGAAAGTAACCAGAAATGCTTCTGGAGGTTATACTTTACAATACGGTAAAATTAAAGAAACGACCAATTTCACAACGGTTGATATTCCAAAAGACGGCAACTTTAACTTCAAATTTGTATCACTTAATAATGGTGCTGTGGTAAGTGTGGAGCCAGAAAAAGCAAACTGGGATTTGGTATGGACATATTCTGTTTATCAGACAACTTTTGGCAGCGATCTTGTTCCGTATAATTTTTCTGATTTGGTATTCGTTAACAAACTTGCTGGTGTTACCGCAGCTACAGTTTCTACAAGTACCAAATCTTACGCGGCATTTGCCGAAGCCGATTTATCAACCATTACCTTCTCTTCTGCACGGGATGTAATCGGTTCAAACTGGAGACTTACACAACCTGTTACCACTAATGGTGTTACTACTCCAATTGGTGTTAAGGCAGATACTTTCTTTTTGGTTAAAGATGCATCAGGTAACATTTACAAACTTAAATTTAACAGCTTCATTTCTAATGATGGCGGTACCCGTGGTAAACCGGTAATCGAATATAAATTGGTTAAAAAAGGATAATTTCTCAAAAGGCATCAAATTGTGAAATGGCAGGACCTAGTACAATTTGAAACCTAGATTAAAAAATATGTTTTGTTAGTTGGATATAGGCTCTCCGCGATGGGGAGCTTTATCTTTTTAGAGGGGTTTGGGTTGCGCAGTTGTCATGCTGAATGCGATGAAGCATCCTTAACCTACTAGCACTGCACAACAATAAGACAATAACCCTAGCCATAAGTAGTACAAAACCAGTATTTCATTTGCTGTAGATCCTTCACTGGCGTTCAGGATGACAATGACAAACCTGCCTTAAACGCAAAAAGGGCCCTGGCATACCAGAACCCTTTTTGTTTCTTACTCGCGAAATATTATTTGCCAGAGTTTTTCTTGTCAGTTACTTCTGCACGGATTTCTTGTGCTAAAACTTTAAGATCTTGCATTGCTTTACGCACACGAGTACCAGCAGCTGCATTGCCAGCATTATAAAATTTTTCTACATCTGCTTCAATAGCAGCAACAGCAGCTTTAACTTTTGAGAATTTTTCCATCGCTAATTGATGTTTTTAAGGTTTAAAAAATTTATTTTTTTCAATAATACATATTTACACTGAATTAACAACAGAAAGCAAATATTAATTTGAAATAAGTTTTGCACATTTACACAATCAAAAAAATGCCCTAGCACTATAACAGACCTATTTTTTCGATTTTTGCAATTAAAATACAACAACTTAGTTTAGTTGCCTGGCCAAATTAATCAGGTTGTTAAAGGTTTGGTTAGCACTATTTACACAGCGTTCGTAATCGGCTTCTCCTACCCGCTCATTTATTACAGAAACAAAAGTTTTCCATTTTGAACTGAGTTCTTCGCCGTAAACGCCGTAGTAATTTAATCCTTCTTCATGACCTTTAAACTCAGGATTGGCCAAAATATGCCTTTTAATCACGTTTCCGCCCAATGTAGCCCCTTCCAATACATACAATGCGCCTAAAACCTCAGCAGTATTTTTCTGGGGCACAAACAGTTCAAAGTTTAAGCCCGGCAACGTTAAGCTATCTATTTGCCAGTAAGCTAAATCTTTTTCCAACGCTGCCAATTTAAGCCTGCTGTTCATTTCGAGCTCATCTGCAATATCGGCATCGAGCATATTGGCCAGCTGGTTTTCCAGTTTCTGGTGGATGATGTAGTTTATGGTCAATAACTTTTTATATTGATCTACGCTTAAAGAATTGTTCATAATTTCATTTACGAACATTAATGATTCTAGCGCTTTGTGGTTTTCGGCCGTTTCTGTTCTCAATAAATTGGCAATCATATCAGTGGATTAGTTTTTATAAAAGGTAATTAAAAAGAAAAGATCCGGATTAGCAATCCGAATCTTTATAACTGTAGCGCTTAGTTTAATCTAAGATGCTGGTTAAACCAGAAATCGTGCAACGAGTGTACGCATTTCACAAGGTTATCATAGCCATCAGGCTTTGTTAAATATGCATTGGCCCCAAACTCAATCGATGCTTTTACATCTTCAGGATTATCAGAGGTTGAAAATAAGATTACCGGTATAGATTTCAGATAAGGGATATCCCTAATAAATTTCAATAAATCCAGACCTGATAAACCAGGGAGATTTAAATCAAGCAAAATCAGTTTTGGCTTAACCTTGCTATCTGCAAAACTCTGCAATCTGGTTAAAGCTTCGCTCCCATCCTCTACTATGGTCAGGTTTAAAGTCTCCCTAACCTCCTGTATTGCACTTTGCATGAAAAATGCATAATCTACATCATCTTCTACGTAAAATATATCTGGTATTTTCATCTTATCTATTCTTAAATGCTACATAAAAGGTCGAACCCATATTTAACTTACTATCAAACCAAACCCTTCCATTGTGCCGCTCTACAATCCTTTTAACAATGGCCAGTCCTACACCTGTACCTTCTATGTCCTTAACGTTATCCATTCGTTTAAACAGTTCAAAAACCCTGTCATAATAACGGTTATCAATTCCTATACCATTATCTTTAATGGCATAAACTGTTTCTCCACCATCTATGTACGACCAAACCTCGATCTTCGGTTTTTCTGCTGTTGAAGAGTATTTTACAGCATTACCGATCAGGTTGGTAAATACCTGGGCAATCATCGTCTTATCTCCTTTTAAATCAGTTAATTGACCTAAAATTAATTCAGATTGGTCTGCTTTAAAGGCAGCCCAAACTTCATTTCTTATCTCACTTAACAACAATTGCATGTCAACTGTTTCAAAAATTATATCTGAACGGCCTACTCTTGCCAAATTTAAGATTTCTTTGATCAGGAAATTCATTTTTTCGGCACCGTGCAATATCCTGTCCAGCATCCGCCTACCGTTATCATCCAAGCTCTTGTTTTTGAGCATCAGCTCTGCATAGGTTTTAATCGATGTTAGAGGCGTTCTTAAATCGTGTGATATGGTATAACTAAAGGTGTCGAGCTCTTCGTACGCAGCCTGGAGTTTCTCGTTTAACAACCTAATTTCATTGGCCTTTTTATTGATATCAGTAATGATAATCTCGCGGATGCGCAGCACTGAAGAAATTTCTTCGGCAAGCCATTTCTCTGAAGTATTGTTTACCACCTGCGACCAGGTTTCGAAAGAAGTTCTTGGCGATAGGTTCAACAATCCATTTTCAGAAGGGGTTGCGGGTTTCTCCGGATTACCGGCCCAATTTACCGTAGTAATCATTTCGGGCTTAAACCAGATAATCATTTCGCCCAGCTCTTTATTTAATGTACAGGCTAGAATACCAGAGGCGTTGGATTTATACTTTTTGGCAGGCGAATGGATTTCGGATAGCCTATGGGTGTAATAAATAGATTCATCACTTGTTTTCTTTAACCAACCGGCAAGTTCCCAAATCTGATCATCAGTGGGTACATCACCTATTGTTTTAAGCTCATTTTCGAAAATAATGGCTACGCCAGATGCTTTGGTAATGTCTAAAATTGTTTCTTGGTGGCCTGTAATGGCTTCAATCAGGTATTTATCTCGGGCCAGGTAATCGGTAAGTATAGTAGCAGTATCTTTAAACTTCTTTACAACCTCTGCATCTTCTTCTTCTTCGCGGTACTCTAGAGCCGAAGAAAGAATCTGCCCAATTAATTTAGATCCCTCGCGCGCCCTGTAATCAATAAACTTAGGGCTGTAGTTATGGCAGGCAATTAAGCCCCATAACTCGCCGTGTGCGATTAAAGAAATACTGAAACTCGATTGTACACCCATATTTTTTAAATATTGGATGTGTATTGGTGATACCGCCCTTAAACCCCCATTGGTTAAATTAAGTGGTACGTCTTCTTTAAAGGTAATTATTGGCGAATCTGCTTTGTTAACATCTGCAATTAGCCGTGTGAGGTTAAGCTTGTATAGCTCACGTGCCTGCTTCGGAATATCGGAGGCTGGGTAATGCAGCCCGAAAAATGCCTCAAGATTCTCGTTCTTTTCTTCGGCCACAACTTCTCCATGGCCATCGTCCAAGAATTTATAAATCATTACCCGATCATAATCAATCAACTTTTTAACTTCCTGTGCGGCACTGCTCAATAAGGCGGCAACACTTTTACCCTGAAGCATAGATGAAGCAGAACGACCAATTGAACTCTGGATATCATATTGTAAAGTAACAGGCTCGAATTCTAACAACCAATCGTTTTCTGAGGCAGATATGATCAAATAGAAAAGACTGGCATTTATTTCTATAGGGTGCGGAATAATACCATCAAAGTTTTTCCTGATTATACCCAGTTTCAGCAGATCTTCAATATTAAAACCAGTATCTTGCCGTGTAATATAATCATTGATTACAGCGAGCTGTTTGTCTAGTAAGTTCTTGCCGTCCTCCTTAAGAAAATCGCTGATGTTTTCACTGATATAGGTAATTGAAAAGTCGATTTTACTAACAGCTATCAAGAAGCCATGCGACTGGATTTTACCCGGAATATGAATGGGTTCTTTGTCACAATTGGTTAAGTCTACAGAAAATTTATTCATATAAGTTTTTAGGTCACGCAAAATCGTTAGATTTTACGAATTAACAAATATTAAGCCTATTTTTAAATTAATTCTAATTTAGTACAATCAGTTTTACACTTTGATTTTTATTATATATTTGTTCAAACTTTAAACAACAGTCCCTAATTTTGGCAAAGAAGAATATTTTGGTTATAGAAGATAACCATGCAATCCTAGATGTTATTACACTTATTTTAGAAAGCGAAGCTTTTAATGTTGATGGGTTAAACAAAGGAGCTGATTTTATTCAACACGTGCATCAGTTTAGTCCAGATGTAATTATTATGGATATCATGCTTCCAGATGCAGATGGAAGGGAACTTTTGAAAGAATTAAAGCATACGCAAACCACCAAGCATATTCCGGTTTTAATGATTTCTGCCCGTTACAATGCAGCCAATTATACACTCGATGGTTTTGAAGCGGATGATTTTATGGCCAAGCCTTTTAACATAGATGATTTAATGGACAAGATCTATGCGCTGCTAAGAAAGTAATTTTTAGTCGGTCATTCCAGGTAATTTTATTCCGCCAAGTTTTAGGTTTTTCATCAAAACTTCCTGAAAAGATAGCTTAGTATCGGTAAAACCGTGTGCTTTTACCCAAAGATTGAGCAGCACCTTGAAACCACTATCTTCTAAAGCAGACACTCCTATCCGTCTTTCAGGTGTTTTTAAACAGTCTTTAAACTCAT
This sequence comes from Pedobacter sp. GSP4, assembly GCF_051857575.1. Lineage (NCBI taxonomy): Bacteria > Pseudomonadati > Bacteroidota > Sphingobacteriia > Sphingobacteriales > Sphingobacteriaceae > Pedobacter > Pedobacter sp. GSP4. Next base: position 546,886 of record NZ_JBPZIR010000002.1, read on the forward strand.
CAACGGTTTTATTAAAAATGGTTACCACCTGCTCGTAATCTATGCCATAACTAAATTTCATTTCTATATCCAGGCGCCTGCTTCCCTCCCGGCTAATATTAATAATTACCTCGTTGGATAACTTCCCATTGGGGATTACAACTGTACGGTTATCAAAAGTTTTAACAATGGTATAAAATATCTGTATAGAGGTTACTGTTCCTTCCTGACTCTGAGCAATAATATTATCGCCCACAACAAATGGCTTTAGCAATAAAATAAGTACGCCGCTGGCAAAGTTCTGCAGCGTTCCGGAAAGCGCCAAACCTGCTGCAACACCAATACCTCCAATTAATACCGTTAAAAATGTAAGCTCGATACCGATAATCTGCATTACCGAGAGCACCAGCAAAATACGCAGTGTAATTAAGAGCAAGCTGGTTAAAAATGGCCTTAATGATGGATTGATATCTTTCCTGTGCATGCCGTTCTGTATCCACCTGCCCAGAAGCTTAATGAGCCAAAGCCCAACAAAGAGCAATATAATACCGAAAAGAAATGAAGGTCCTTTATCAATTATCCAATCGTATGCTTTATTATAAAAACGGTCTGTATCTGGGGCATCTAGCTTCATAAAAACGGAATGATGTTATACTTAGGGCTTCTTATGTTTAACAGAAGAATCTTTGGTTACGCTTACTTTTTTTGCATCTTTAGCCGAAGTCACTTTTTCTTCGGCTCCTTTTGCTTTTGCATTTTTCGGGGCTGTAGCCTTGCTACTTTCTGCCGATGTTTTTGTATTTTTCATACCTTGTTAAATTAAAATTAGTCATCAGTAAGCAACCAGGTTTTGGCAGCTTCAATTTCATCTGGTTTAAAACCTTTTGAGGAGCCCGGTGTAAGCACGGTAAAAATATCGGTAAACCACTCTACTTCCTTTTCAGGACTTACCACTGCAATTTTTTTCCATTTGGTAAAATTCTGAAGGCCGGCTTTCGCATCCTGTACCCAGGCACCTGCGGTAAAGTTTTTAACGCTGGTTTCCAATACCAACAAATATCTGATCTCATCAAACCTTTCGGCTGTTCTTTTTAGGCCAGGCAGCAAAACATTTTTCAAATCTTCGCTGGTTACTTCGCCAGTGGCCCTTACGCCAAAAACTTGATCTGGTAATCCGGTTATTTCTGTTAACATAAATTTAGTTTAAGATTAGAACAGCCAAAAGGATAAAGATGTTTGGAATTTGATCAGATTCTAAAAAGTTGTGAACGAATAAAAACTCTTATCGATTGCTCATGTTAATAGAAAAAAAACATTAATAAAATTAAACTTATGAAAATCAATCCGTTAAAAACATCGGCATTGTTGCTAACCGTTGCAGTTTCGCTATATTCCTGCACTAGCGGTACAAAAACCACAACCACAACCGATTCTACTGTAAAAGATTCTACCATTAATGCAGGCTTAAAACCTACCGGTCCGGCACCTGAATGGGGCAAAACAATTAAGCCCGAAATGCAGACCGTTATTGAGAAATTAAGCAGTTATGGGGATAAACCTTTAGAAACACTCAGTGCAGTTGATGCACGAAAAAACCATACACCAACTGACGCAGTTATGGATCTGGTTAAACAGAACAACATTACTGTACCAGCAGCAAAAGTGGATACCATGGGTAAAGATATAGCTGTAAAAGGCGGCAATATACACCTTCGGATTTATACCCCAAAGGCAAGCAATGGTGCTTTACCGCTTATTGTTTATTACCATGGTGGAGGTTTTGTTATTGCTAACCTTGATGTATACAATGCTTCTGCGCAGGCGCTGGCCGAGCAGGTTGGTGCAATTGTAATCTCGGTAGCTTACCGCCTGGCACCCGAAAACAAATTTCCTACAGCACATAACGATGCTTTTGCAGCCTACGAATGGGCCATTAAAAATGCTGTCGACTTAAAAGCCGATCCGGCGAAAATTGCTGTAGTGGGCGAAAGTGCTGGTGGAAATTTAGCGGCAAATGTATCCATCATGGCGCGCGATAAGCACATTATGGTACCGGTACACCAAGTGTTGGTTTATCCGATAGCACAAGCGAATATGGATACCGAATCGTACAAAAACTACGAAAAAGCAAAACCCTTGAACAAAGCGATGATGGGCTGGTTTACAGAAAAGTATTTAAATACCATGATTGAAGCACAAGATCCGAAAATATCATTGGTGAATGCCAATTTGAAAGGATTGCCATCTACAACAATAATCACAGCAGAAATTGACCCGCTGCACGATGATGGTGTTATGCTGGCCGATAAACTTAAAGCAGCCGGTGTAAAGGTAGATAGCAAAAATTATGAAGGCGTAACACACGAATTCTTTGGTATGGCCATTTTGGTACCCGAAGCCAAAGCCGCACAGGCATATGCTGCTGAACAGTTAAAAGCAGCATTTAAATAACATAAATTTCCCTGGGGTGAGCGCTTAAAAATCCGCCCCAGGGAAATTCACTTAGATGTGATCTTATTTTGTATAGATAAGCAACCAAAAATAAGCTAAGCCCCTTTCTTAGATCCTAAACTCTGCATCAGTTGATCGTAAAGATCATCACTCGTGGCTTTTTGAGGTTTCATCTTTTTAACGGTAGCCCGTTTTCCCTTGGCTTTGGCTTTAATAATTTTTAACAGCTCATTGCTATAGTCATCTTTAAAAGCGCTTAAATCAAATTTAGAGCTGTATTGTTTAATCAGTGCCAGGCCCACATCCATTTCTTTCTTGGTAATGGTAATATCATCGGCTTTGGTAATTTCGGATAAACTTCTGATTTCCTGTTCGAACCTGATCTTGGTAATTACGATTACATGTTGCATGGGATGTATTACACACAGGTTTTCGGTATTGCGTAGCACGAACCTGGCCACGCCCGCTTTTCCTGATTTTTCTAAGGCTTTGAGCAATAAAGCATAGGCTTTTTTTCCCTGTTTCTCAGGCTCGGTATAATAAGAGGTTTCATAATAAACTGGGTTGATTTCTTTGATATCAACAAAATTTTCGAGCTCTATAATTTTTGTTTTTTCGGGAGCAGCCTCTTCAAAATCATGCTTATCCAACACCACATATTTATCTTTTAAGAAATAGCCTTTTACAATCTTTTCGAAATGCACTTCTTTGTGGGTATTTTCGTTTACCCTCAAAAACTTAATTTTTGCATGGTCACGCTCATCAAGCATATCCAGATCGAGGTTACTGTTTTGGACACCGGAAAACAGTTTAACAGGGATGTTTACCAAACCAAATCCGATTGAACCCTTCCATATTGATCTCATAGCGAAATATTTACCTACTAACAAGTTCTTAAACAAGATTGTTTTGCGATTAATTGGCCTAAATGTGCTGCGCAACAAACTATTTAACTTATATAATGTTGTATAAGTATCAACCCCTATTGAAATACTTATGAAAATAGCTTATATTTCAACCTACCCACCACGCGAATGCGGTTTAGCTACCTTTAATCAAAATTTGGTAAACGCTTTGAGCTTAAATAAAGCTTATCAACCGCAAAAGAGCTTTGTTGTAGCTTTGAACGAATCTGATGACCTCAACGAACACGATTATCCAAAGGAGGTTAAGTTTGTAATCCGCCAGCAAAACCAACAAGATTATATTGAAGCGGCAGATTTTATCAATAACAGTGATGTAGATACCTGCATTATTGAACATGAGTTTGGCATCTACGGCGGTAATAGCGGTGTGTTTCTGTTATCATTGATTAATAGGTTAAAAAAACCATTTATCAGCATTCTACATACGGTTTTAAAAGAACCGAATTTTATGCAGCAGACCATTATCAAAGAAATAGCGCTCAAATCTGCCAAAATAGTGGTGATGAGCAAAAAAGCTGTTCTGTTTTTAACCAGCATTTATCAGATCCCTAAATCCTCTATACAATTGATAGAGCATGGTGTACCCGATCTGGAACCGATTATCAATAATGAAATTTCGCAGAGCAGCCTGTTTAAAGGCAGGAAGGTACTTTTCACCTTCGGTTTAATTAGCCGCAATAAGGGTTTGGAAACTGTAATCAAGGCTTTGCCCGAAATTGTGGCCCAAAACCCTGATGTACTGTATGTGATTTTAGGAAATACCCATCCAGGAGTAGTGAAACACAACGGCGAGGAATACCGCGATAGCTTGAAAGCACTGGCAAAAGAGTTGGGTGTAGAAAACAACATTGCCTTCGTTAATAAGTTTGTATCCGAAAACGAACTGCACCAGTACTTAACTGCCAGCAGCATTTACATTACCCCATATTTAAACGAAGCGCAGATTACCAGCGGCACATTATCGTATGCAATTGGTGCAGGTGCAGCCGTGGTTTCTACCCCATATTGGCATGCGCAAGAACTGTTGGCCGACAACCGAGGTAAACTCTTTGATTTTAAAGATGATAAGCAGTTGGCCATTATTGTGAACGAACTTTTAGGCGATGACCGTAAATATCAAAAGCTTAGGGAAAACGCTTACCAATATGGATTAAATTTACGTTGGCCAGCCATTGGAGGCGTTTATTTACAGGTATTGGAAGATGCACTGGCTGCAGGTAAAAAACCGGAAAGAATTACCCCTCCAATTATTGATGTAGAAAGCATGCCGGCGCTAAACCTCGACCATATTTCCTTATTAACGGATGATACTGGAATAATCCAGCATGCACGTTTCGGAATCCCGAATCTGAAAGAAGGTTATTGCATTGATGACAATGCAAGGGCTTTGATTATGACCTTAATGGCCAGCGAACAGGATAAAAACCCCAAGGCCTTAAAATTTATGCCGGTTTACCTTAGTTTTATCCAATACATGCAGGCCGATAATGGTAATTTTAGAAATTTTTTAAGTTTCAACCGGAATTACCTGGATGAAGTAGGTTCTGAAGATTCATTTGGCCGAACCATTTGGTCTTTGGGTTATTTAATCAGTAGTGCGCCGAACAATTCTTACCGCGAATTTGGCCGCGAGCTTTTCTCGCATGCCATAACTCATTTTAAGGAACTGAAATATATCCGTGGAAAAGCCAATACCATAATCGGTTTATCTTATTATCTGTGTGCACATCCCGGTGATGAAGTAATTACCACAGAAATTAACCTACTGGCTAAAGCGTTAACAACAGCCTATCAGGAAAATAAAGATGGAGAATGGCATTGGTTCGAAGATATTTTAACCTACGACAATGCGATACTGCCATTGGCACTGTTGCATCATTACGAAGCTACCGGAAATTTGACTTCTTACAAAATTGCCATGGAAAGCATCAGCTTTTTAAACAGCTTTTCTTTCGAAAATGGATATTTAAACCCTGTGGGTAATGCGGGCTGGATGAAAAAACATGGCAAAAACCCAATTTATGATCAACAGGCGATAGAAACCATGGCCATGGTTTTACTTTATGCCAAAACTTTCGAGATAACCAAAGATACGCAGTACCTCAGTTTAATGCATACCAGTTACGAATGGTTTTTAGGTAAAAATAGCCTTCACATCCCGCTGTACGATTTTGAAACACATGGTTGCGCCGATGGCTTACAGTTTAACAGCGTAAATAGAAATCAGGGTGCAGAGAGTACTTTAGCTTACTTTATTTCGCATTTGGCCATCTTAAAAGCTGCAGAAGCAGAATACGAAACCTTGGCTTCGCCATTGGTAGAGGCCGATAAGTGCATTTGATGATTTAATTGTCTTGGAAATATTAAGGCCCGTTCATTTCTGAACGGGCCTTTTTTTTTCTAATATAAAACTCAAAGAATTAATGCGGATTTTTACAACACATAAACAACCACATTCGCGTTTATGGCTTGCCTAATTATCAATGCCTGTAACGTTAATCCTGATTCTCCAACAACTTATTTAGCAGTAATTCTAAATTTACCGTTGCAAATGATGAACTGTAATCGGATAAGCCATATGGAATAATCAGTTCGCCATTGCTGATAATCGATCCACAAGAGTAAACCACATTGGGTACATAACCTTCGCGTTCATCATTGTTGGGAATAATTAATGGTTCTTTTAAATGGCCAATTTCCTTGCTGGGATCATCCAGATCGAGCAAGCTCACCCCAATACAATATCTCCGCATCGGGCCTACGCCGTGTGTAATGACCAACCAGCCTTTATCGGTTTCAATGGGCGAACCGCAATTGCCGATCTGTACCAGTTCCCAATCGTAACGGGGCTGTTTTAATAAAATCGGATTTTCCCAAACATTAACCTTATCCGAAAACATCAGGTAATTGTTCCAGCCATCTATCCTACTCATCATTACATATTTACCCTTAATTTTCCGTGGAAATAAAGCCAGGTTTTTGTTCTGTGCGCCATCGCCATAAAGCGGAATAACCTTAAATTCATAAAAATCTTCCGTCTGCACCAGTTTAGGTATTATCAACGAGCCATCAAAAGCGGTGTATGTGGCATAATAGAGCACTTTTCCATCATCTTTGATAAATTTAACAAAGCGGGCATCTTCAATTCCCTTCCGTTCAAATTCAGAGATCGGAAAAATTACCCGGTCGGATATATCGGTATCTTTAGAAAAACTGATGGTGTGGTATGTATCCGAAAGCCAAAGAACTTTATCATATTCAATTAAACGGTCGGGGTTTTCTTTGTGCAGGCTTTTAGAATCTTTAATGATATTGCTCAGGCTCGTATATTCAAACTTATCATCCAGCTTAGATTCTATTTCTTCCAATACCGAAGGATCGATCTGCGCATAAGCAGCCTTTTTCAAAAACAGTTTTTTAACATAAATGGCATTTTTAACCACCTCAGCTTCATCTACATAATTGCCAACCGGTAAAACCTGTATGTTGTTGTTTTTATCAATGAGCGCCCTTCTGAAAACAATGGATGAAATATGCCCTTCGCCAACTGCCCTGAAGCTGATAATTACCCTTTTCTCTCCCTCAACCAAATCGGTCTGATCAGGATCATCGACAATACTCGGGTTAAAAAAAGCGGCAGACTCAATAGAATATTCATGCGTAAAATAAGCACCGATCAATAACCGGGTATACTCATCTATATCTTCGAAAGTGGTACCGAGTGCAGTAAACTGTTTCTTCAGTTTTTTACAGTGGCGCATTAAAATTTTGGTAATGTTCCTGTGTCTTTTAGAGTATTCCTGTAATATCGGCGATACCAGGGAGAATACTCTTTCATCAGAAAACTCTAAAACTTTTCTAATTACTTCCAAGGCGCGCTCTTCGCCATTAAAAAAAAACCGGGCAATAACTCTCTTCGTATCAGGATTAACCTTAACAGGTTTACGTTCAATATATAATCTCATTATTAAAGTTATTTGGTGGTAATTAAACTCTTTGCCCTCCAGCAGCTACAACTTTATATTAACTAAATTTACCACATAATTGTTTACATTATTTATGGATAATTGATAATCTTTTCCTTTATTTATCGATCTTTTAATACCTAAATCATATCCAAGGATGCACAATGAAAAAGTAGGAAATACCCTTTTGCCCGATGGAACATTACGTTTACATAAATTGATGCAGTATGATATTTTAGATACCCCGGCAGAGCAGGCTTTTGACAATATTGCACAGCTGGCAGCCAACATTTTCGATTTGCCTCATGCAGGGATAATTTTTGAGGGTAACAGTAACATATTTCACAAAGCTGTTGTGGGTAAAGTGGCCGACTTTAAATTGCCTTTACCAAATACAGTAACTGTAAATGATATTCAGCCGATTATTGGACAGCATATTGCTTTTTTTGCTTCTGCCCCAATTTGTACGCCAGAAGGATACAACATAGGCCTAATTTATGTTTACGATACCGTGCCGCATCAAGCTAGCCATAAGGAAATAAATATGCTAAACCTGCTTGCAGAGATGGTAATGGACAAACTGGAAGTGAGAGCGGCTTTAAGAAGAACCTTTAAAGCATACGATGACCGCCTGCATGTGCTGGTACACGACCTTAAAAATCCGATGACCACCATTTCATTACAATCGGAACTGGTGGGCAGAATACAGGGAATTGATGAGAAAGCGGTATTAATTGCGGGTAAAATCAATGCGCAATCGAAAAGAATGGTGGATAACCTAAATAACATTTTAAGCTCAGCCAAAAAAGAATCCAGATCTTTTAAACCCCAAAAAGCAAGGGTTGAGCTCAAAGTGTTGTTAGAGGAGGTAAAAAACAGCTTAAATTTAGTAAGCACACGTAAAAATCAAACTATACAGCTAAATATTGATCCTACAGCTGCTGTTTTTGGAGATGCTGAAAAGCTCCAAGTGGTTTTTAACGAACTGATCGGCAACGCCATCAAATTTTCGCACTTAAATCAAGAGATTAATATTACGCAACAGGCAACCGACCATGAAATAACCATAATTATAACCGATAACGGCGTAGGCTTAACTGCTGAAGATCTGGACAGGTTGTTTTTGAAATTTGCCAATTTAAGCGCACAGCCCACCCATCAAGAAAGTGGAAATGGACTGGGTTTAATTACGGCAAATGCATTTGTAGAGATGCACAAGGGAAAATTATGGGCAGAAAGTAAAGGAAAAAATCAAGGTACAAGCTTCTACGTAACATTACCTATTAAGTAAATTCATCTCTACCAAATCTGCGAGTTTCATTTCTTCGAGGATAATCCTTTCGGGTACGGCATTTTTATGGTACGACCATTTAATTAAACGGATTAGCCCATTTTCGAGCTCTATACCCGTCATATCCCCATCATTAAAACAACAGCAGCCGCTGTTAAAATAACCGGGTTTGTATTTTCGAAAACGCGGGCCTTTATCCCCTTCCTTTATACGTTTACTTAATTCTGCCTCCAACAAATCGATTTCTGCTTGATTATTATCTTTTCTGGCCTGTTTTAGTTTCACATATATCCGCTCCAAATGGGTTAAAGAAGCAAAAACCGGTTGATGGGTATGTCCAGTAATCAATACCTTGTTAACCTGTTTGGCTACCCAACCATACATCATCGCATTGTGCACTGTTTTAAGTTGGTTATCGTATGCAGGCGTATTCGGGTTAATTTGAAGATAGGCCTGCAAAGGTGCCCAAATGGTGCTCACAAACCATTTACTAAACCAGTTGCCATCGCTTTGCATATCGCCCTGATGGCCATGCGTTAAAAAAATATCCAGTTTATGGGCTCCAAAAGGCATGCGGAGTATGGCGCCTTCATAAATAGGTACTTTTTTTCCATAAATTCGATTGAGGTTAAATCCAGCCAGTGGATCGTTGTCCCAGTACAAATCGTGGTTGCCAAATATTTTGGTAAACCTATTGCTATCTACAAATGCCTTTTCCGCTTCGAAAGTCTGTTTATTGTGCTTAATTACACTTTCCATCAGGTTTTCCCAAAGCTCTTCACTATCGCCCAAATTGATATAATGAAATCCCTCCAGATGGTAAAATTCAAGTGCTTTTAGGTAGTTTTTCTCAGCCAGGCTAAAATCGTCGGCATAATCGCGGGCGCCCTTATGCTGATCGGAAAGAATGATAAATTTATCGTTTTCCGAAATTTCAAAAATCAGTCCGCGTTTACCAGGTTCGTTGATGATGGTTTTAAACAGTTTACTTAAAGCATCGTGTACACGTTTTAACTTAGGCCTTGAACCAAATTTGTTCGACATTTTGATGATCCAGGCATTGAGTAAACGTTGTAAGAATTTTCGCATATATTGAACAAGCTTCGGAGCCAGAATCTTTACTCAAAATAACAAAAATATTCATTAATCGTTTTTTATTTGAGGAAACACGCCTTCCGATAACTCGAAAAATGATGCATTTTATTAGCAGTTTATAATTTTTAAGTTTATTTTTTACTAAATTTGTTAGTATTGAAAAGATCAGGAAGCGCAGATTTACCTTTACATTATGGCCAAGTACCGCCATGGCTGGCCCAGCGCATGGCCAAATTGGGCCTGGCCATAACCGAAGCCATTTTAATTGAGTATGGAAAAGCAGAAGTGATCCGTAGGTTGAGCAGTCCATTCTGGTTTCAAAGCTTGGGTGCGGTTATGGGCATGGACTGGCATTCATCAGGCATTACCACTTCTGTAATGGGTGCGCTAAAAAAGGCCATCAACCCACTATCAAAAGAACTGGGGATTTATATTTGTGGTGGTAAAGGAAAATTTAGCCGCGAAACCCCAAACGAACTTTTAAAAATAGCCGATCAGACAGGGCTAAATGGCACTGAACTGATTAGGGCAAGTAAATTGAGTGCTAAAGTAGATAATACCGCCATTCAAGATGGTTTTCAACTCTACCTGCACAGTTTTATTTTGAGTAACGAAGGCGATTGGGCTGTGGTTCAACAAGGCATGAGCGATGCCAGTTCAACTGCGCGCCGTTACCACTGGCATTCGGAAAACTTAACATCTTTTGTAGAAGAGCCACATTCGGGCATATGCGGCATTAACCAGGGCAAAATATTAAACCTCACCTCGAAAGAGGCCGATATGACCAGAAAAATAATGATGGATATGACTGCTGAATCGCCCATAAGGATGATTGCGGAAGTACAGAAACTGGTTTTGCCCAATCACCATGATGTTAGGGCAAAAGATGTGGATTTAAAAAGATTAGGAAGTATTTTATGGCTCGCACAGGAGAAAAACCCTCAAGATTTTGAAGCACTTTTATTGCTGGAAGGTATGGGGCCAAGAACGCTACAATCAATGGCTTTGGTAAGCGAGGTAATTTATGGAACGCCATCCAGGTTTAGCGATCCGGCGCGCTACTCTTTTGCACATGGCGGCAAAGATGGGCACCCTTTTCCTGTTCCGGTAAATGTTTTTGATGAAACGATAAGCGTTCTGCAAAAATCAATTGAAAAAGCTAAGATTGGAAATACGGATAAGCAACAAGCGATCAAATCGTTGCATCAGATTGCACGGCATGCTGAAGCAGATTTTATTCCCAATATGGATTTCGAAAAAGTAATCGAGAAAGAAAGAGCAGAAAGCTGGAGATATGGTGGCCGAACGGTATTTGGAAAGGAGAAACCGCCGGTAAATGAGCAATTAAAATTGTTTTGAGGAAGCAAAAATCTTCCTGTCATTTATTTCAAAGGTCTTCGACAGGCTCAGACTGACAGTCTTAGAAAAACCGTTATTCTCGCGCATGCGGGAATTTTAATGCTATTTAAGCTCTGATAAGGCATTCCAATGTAATTGTACAAAAACTTAACCAAAGGTCTTCGACAGGCTCAGAGTGACAGTCTTGATAGATTAGCTTAATAACAACCTAAAAAAAAGGCCACGGTTTACACCGCGGCCCTAAAAATATAAATTCAAACCTTTAATTAGGCATATGCAATAGCATCCTTAGATGCCAATTTAGTAGATCCCATTAAATATTCATCTACTTTACGGGCTGCTTCTCTACCTTCAGAGATGGCCCAAACTACTAGAGATTGACCACGGCGAACGTCGCCAGCTGCAAAAATCTTGGTAATATTGGTTTGATAACTGTGCTCAGAAGCCTTCACATTACCGCGGTTATCAAGCTCTACACCTAATTTCTCAATCAATCCTTCTTTTTGAGGATGTAAGAAACCCATGGCCAGTAACACTAACTCGCAAGGAAGATCTCTTTCGCTGCCCGCAACCTCTTTAAAAGTAACCGGACGGCCATTGGCATCAATTTCCCACTCTACATCTACCACTTGTAATGCCTTTAAATTACCCTTGTCATCAGCAATAAACTTTTTTGTATTTACCGACCATGCGCGTTGTGCACCTTCTTCGTGAGATGAAGTGTTTTTCAACAGCATTGGGTAGTTTGGCCAAGGCATGTGTTCGTTACGTGCCTGAGGCGGCATCGGCATAATTTCGAACTGTGTAACCGATTTTGCACCATGACGGTTTGAGGTACCAATACAATCAGAACCCGTATCCCCACCGCCAATAACAATTACATTTTTTCCGGTAGCCATAATGTCTTCCACCTCAACAGCTCTGTTTGCAACACGTTTGTTCTGTTGCTTTAAGAAATCCATTGCATAATGAACACCTTTAGCCGAACGGCCATCAATTGGCAAATCGCGCGGAATGGTAGAACCACCAGCCAGTACAATGGCATTGAAATCTCTCAACAAAGTTCCAATCTCCACATTCTCGCCCACATTGGCATTACATTTAAAAATAATACCTTCTTCTTTCATCAAATCGATGCGGCGGTCTACTACATTTTTTTGCAGCTTAAAATCAGGAATACCATATCTCAACAAACCACCTGGCGCATCGTCACGTTCGAAAACGGTAACTTCATGTCCTACTTTATTTAACTGAGCAGCAGCGGCTAAACCTGCCGGACCTGAACCAATAACAGCCACTTTTTTACCTGTTCTGATTAAAGGTGCTTTTGCTTTGATAAATCCTTTTTCGAAAGCAATTTCGATAATGTGTTTCTCAATTTCTTCGATAGAAACAGGTGGGCGGTTAATACCCAGTACGCAAGCTGATTCGCAAGGCGCAGGACAAATCCTACCTGTAAATTCAGGGAAATTGTTTGTACTTAATAAAATATTGGCTGCCTGCTCCCATTTACCCTGATAAACGGCATCGTTAAATTCTGGAATCACATTACCCAATGGGCATCCTGATTGGCAGAAAGGTACACCGCAATCCATACAGCGGGCAGCTTGGTTATTTAATTCTTTTGCGGGTAAATCATTTAAAAATTCACCGTAGTGTTTTACACGTGTTGCAGCCTCTTCTCTTGTGGGCGCAACTCTATCATATTCTTGAAATCCTGTTACTTTTCCCATGGCTTAGTGTGTTTTTACTTGTTGATTACGTTTTGCTAATACTGCTTTGTACTCTTTAGGGAATACTTTTACAAAATGAGCAGATTGTGTTTTCCAATCGCTTAAGATAAACTCTGCTACCCTACTGTCTGTTAAACGGATATGGGTTTTAAGTAAAGCTAAAATACGCTCTTCATCTTCAGCTTGTAATGGATCTAAATCAACCATTTCTTTATTACACTTACGGGCAAAAGTTCCATTTGCATCATAAATCCATGCTACACCACCGCTCATACCTGCTGCAAAATTGCTTCCGGTATCGCCTAGGATCAGCACTTCACCACCAGTCATGTACTCGCAACCGTGATCGCCCACACCTTCAACAACTGCTGTTGCGCCTGAGTTACGAACCGCAAAACGCTCGCCAGCTTTACCACGTGCAAACAACTCGCCAGAAGTAGCACCATAAAGTGCAACGTTTCCGATAATGATGTTCTGCTCAGGTACAAAAGTCGAATTTGCAAAAGGATAGATCGCCAATCTTGCACCAGATAATCCTTTACCTACATAATCATTTGCTTCACCTTCTAACGATAAGGTTACCCCGCGGGTATTAAAAGCTCCGAAACTTTGTCCGGCAGAACCCACAAACTTAAAGTTAATGGTATCTGGAGGTAAGCCTGCGCTCAGGTGAACTTTAGAAATTTCGTTTGATAACATGGTACCAATTGCACGATCGGTATTTTTAACCTCGAAACTTGCAAAAACAGGCTCATTATTATCAATTGCAGATTGTGCTGCAGCAATTAATTTATGATCTAAAACGTGATCTAAACCATGATCCTGACTCTCGGTATTGAATAAAGGCAAGCCATTATCTTCGGCTTTATATAAAATTGCCGATAAATCAAGGTGTTTCAGTTTCCAATCCTGTGCAGGTAGTTCGCGTACTTTTAATATATCTGCCTGACCGATCATTTCGTGGATGGTTCTGAAACCAAGTTCAGCCATAATTTCACGCAACTCTTCTGCCAAGAAATAAAACAGGTTTACTACGTGATCAGCATCACCTGTAAACAATTTTCTTAGTTCAGGATCTTGTGTGGCCACACCAACCGGGCAGGTATTTAAGTGGCATTTACGCATCATGATACAGCCCGAAGTAACCAGGGCAGCAGTTGCTACACCCCATTCTTCGGCACCCAATAATGCTGCAATAGCAATATCCCTACCTGTTTTTAACTGACCATCTGTTTGTAATACGATACGGTTACGCAGCTTGTTTTTTACCAAGGTTTGGTGCGCCTCTGCTAAGCCAAGCTCCCAAGGTAAACCCGCATGCTGAATAGAAGTTAAAGGCGAAGCACCTGTACCTCCATCAAAACCCGATACCAAAATTACATCGGCATGCGCTTTAGCTACACCCGCCGCAATGGTTCCAACACCAGCCTTCGAAACCAATTTAACATTGATCCTAGAAGCACGGTTGGCATTTTTCAGGTCAAAGATCAGCTGGGCCAAATCTTCAATTGAATAAATATCGTGGTGTGGTGGTGGCGAAATTAAACCAACCCCCGGTGTAGAGTGACGAACTTTTGCAATCCAATCATCTACCTTATGTCCAGGTAACTGTCCACCCTCTCCAGGTTTAGCACCTTGGGCCATTTTAATCTGCAGCTCATCGGCATTGGTTAAATAATAACTGGTTACCCCAAAACGTGCTGATGCCACTTGTTTAATAGCCGAACGCATACTATCGCCATTTGGCAATTTAGTATAGCGCATTTCATCTTCACCACCCTCTCCGGTATTGCTTTTCCCGCCAATGCGGTTCATGGCAATGGCCAATGTAGAGTGTGCCTCGTGCGAAATTGAACCGAAAGACATAGCACCTGTAGCAAATCTTTTTAAAATTGCCTCAGTAGATTCTACTTCGTTTAACGGAACAGAAGGACGACTATAGTTAAATTCGAACAATCCACGGATGGTATAAGCCTGTTGTGTTTGCTCATTAACCAATTTAGAATATTGTTTGAAAATATTGTAATCGTTTTTACGGGTTGCATTCTGCAATAAGTGGATGGTTTGCGGGTTAAACAAATGCGCTTCACCTTTGCGGCGGAATTTATAGGTTCCACCTGCAGGCAATAGGTTTTCTGTTTCGGTTAGCGGACCAAAACTGCGGTGATGTTTAATCAAGGTTTCTTTCGCAATTTCATCTAAACCTAAACCACCGATACGCGAAACTGCACCGGTAAAGTACGTATTTACCACTTGCTTGTTTAAACCTAAAATTTCGAAAATCTGTGCACCTTGGTATGATTGCAAGGTAGAGATACCCATTTTAGAGAATATTTTAAGCAAACCGCTGTTTACCGCATAAATATAGTTTTTGGTCAGCTGCTCTGCTGATAAACCAGACTCTTCCTGGAAACCGTTAATGGTTTCTAAAGCCAGATAAGGGTTAATCGCCGTAACACCAAAGCCCAATAAAGTAGCAAAATGATGTACTTCCCAAATATCGCCCGCTTCTATAACAATACCTACCGCACCACGGTAGCCTTTGCGGATTAAGTGGTGGTGTACTGCAGAAACCGCCAATAAAGATGGCATAGCCGCGTGCTCTGAATCGATAGCCCTATCGGTAAGTACAATTACCTGGAAACCATCTTCTACAGCATCAACAGCATAACGGCAAAGACGGTCTAAAGCTTTGGCCATAGCGCCGGGTTTGCCATCGGCCCTAAAATAAGTTTGTAAGGTTTTAGCCTGGAAAACGCCAGTATCGATACTTCTTAGTTTTTCTAACTCTTGATTAGTTAAAATAGGATGTTTAATGGCTACACAGTGTGCCTGTTTAGGGGTTTCTTCAAGCAGGTTACCCATGCTGCCCATAAAACTGGCCAAACTCATTACCACTTTCTCGCGGATTGGATCGATAGGCGGGTTAGTAACCTGTGCAAACAACTGTTTAAAATATGAAGACAGGTGTTGAGGACGCTGAGATAAAATGGCCAGTGGCGTATCGGTACCCATTGAACCGATTGGTTCTTTGGCTTCGATGGCCATTGGTTTTAACAAAAGATCGATATCTTCTCTGCTATAGCCAAAAACCTGCTGATATTTAAAAATAGATTCGGTAGATAGGCCCGTAAACATTACACGCGGCTCTGGAAGCTCCTCTAAACGGATCTGATATTGGTTAATCCAATCGCCATAGGGGCTTTTACCGCAAATGTGTGTTTTAATTTCATCATCACTGATGATCCTGCCCTGCTCCATGTCCACAACGAACATTTTACCAGGTGTTAAACGGCCTTTTTCGATAATTGTACTCTGATCGATAGCTAAAGCACCGGCCTCAGAACCCATAATTACGCGGTCATCAGAAGTGATGGCATAGCGCGAAGGACGTAAACCATTACGGTCTAAGGTAGCGCCAATTAATTTACCATCGGTAAATGCAATGGCTGCCGGTCCATCCCAAGGCTCCATTAAAGTAGCATGGAACTCGTAAAATGCTTTTTTAACCGGATCCATATCTTCATTGCCATCCCAGGCTTCAGGCACCAACATCATCAGTACATGTGGCAAAGTTCTTCCTGAGTGCAGCAATAATTCGATCACATTATCCAAACAGCCCGAATCAGAGTTGGTCTCATCGATCACAGGCAGTAGCATATCCAATTCTTCGGGTGTAAAATAAGCCGAGGCAAAAGATTTAACACCGGCCCTGAACCAGTTTAAATTTCCCTGAAGGGTATTAATCTCTCCATTGTGTGCAATAAAGCGGAAAGGCTGGGCCAATCTCCATGACGGAAAGGTATTGGTAGCAAAACGTGAGTGAACCAAACCTAAGGCAGAAACCAGTCGTTTATCGCTTAGATCGGTAAAATAGGTACGAACCTGTAAAGAAGTTAACTGACCTTTATATATAATGGTTTGCGCAGAAAGCGAAACAATATAAAAATCTTTACCGCCATGTACGGTATTAACGATAAGCTTAATCAGGTAATTTTTAAAAATATAAAGCTTGCGCTCAAAATCAGCACCAGGTGCAACAGCATATGGACGGGCGATAAACACCTGCTCAATTTCCGGCTCAACCGAAAGTGCCATGCTACCTATATCTGTAGTATTTACATCAACTTTTCTGAAACCTAAAATTTCAAGACCAAGTTTTTCTGCGGCACGGTAAATCAGCTCGCGGCACTCTTCTCTTGATCTAATATCTTTTGGCATAAAAAGCATACCTACACCATAGTTATTGGTTTCCGGTAGGCTAAAGCCAGCTTTTAAACATTCATCATAAAAAAATTCGTGAGGAATCTGAATCATGATACCGGCACCATCGCCTGTATTCGGTTCTGCTCCACTTGCCCCTCTATGGTCTAGATTCTCTAAAATAGTAAGTGCATCGGAGATGATTTGATGCGATTTTCGCCCTTTCACATGCGCAACGAACCCAATACCGCAGGCATCGTGTTCAAATTGCGCATCGTACAATCCACTGTTTGGTTCCATTCTTTGCTCGTTAGTTGTTAGTGTATAGGAAACACTAAGATACGAAAAAGATTTTTTAAATTACAGAGTTGACATGCTTTTTAGAAAAATTTTAGCCCTTACATAATTTAAAGCTTCTATTTTAGAAATTTTTTAAATATTAAGACAATTATTTACAAAATTCGTAATGGTAATATTGTACAATAATTTCGGTTTTTTCGCTAAAACGCACCCTAAAACGATTTATTTAACAATTTATATATAAATTATATATTCACAAATAAATAAAATGGTGGATTACAGGTCATCTGACCATTCTTTTCCTATTTTAAAAATACACAATTAAACTTTATTAATTTACTAATCAGCTACATAGCGTTAATGACTAAAAAATTAGAAAAATCAATTTTGTGAAACAACTTCTTTTTCTACCTTTGTGGCGGGCAAGTCTTTTACGACCAGCTCCCTTTGAACTCCCCCAGGATGGGAACATAGCAAGGGTAGAAGGTTGTAGCGGTGCGATAGAAGGTGCTTGCCCTTTTTTTTACCCCCAACCCCCTGAAGGGGGGATATTAAATTCTTCAGGGGTTCTAACAGCAGAACCTAATAATCATTTTAAGAATTTATAAGCATGAAATTTTTTATTGACACCGCAAATCTTGATCAAATCAAAGAAGCGCAAGATCTTGGCATTTTAGATGGCGTAACCACCAACCCTAGCTTAATGGCTAAAGAAGGTATTACTGGCGAACAAAATGTAATCAACCATTACAAAGCTATCTGCGATATCGTTGATGATAACGTAAGTGCTGAGGTAATTTCTACAACCTTTGAAGAAATTATTAAGGAAGGTGAAGCTTTGGCTGCATTAAACCCTAAAATTGTGGTTAAGGTACCGATGATTAAAGATGGTGTGAAAGCCATTAAATATTTCTCATCAAAAGGAATCAAAACCAACTGTACTTTAATTTTCTCTGCCGGACAAGCTTTATTGGCTGCAAAAGCTGGGGCAACTTATGTATCTCCATTCTTAGGCCGTTTAGATGATATTTCTAGCGATGGTTTAGTTTTAATCGAAGATATCAGAACCATTTTTGACAACTACGGTTACGAAACTCAAATTTTAGCAGCATCAATCCGCGGACCATTACACATTGTAAACTGTGCAAAATTAGGCGCTGATGTAATTACTGCTCCTTTGGCGGCAATTGTTGGACTGTTAAAACACCCACTAACTGATAGCGGTTTAGCTACTTTCTTGGCAGACCACGCTAAAGCAGCAGGTAAATAGTTTGGAGTCCACATGAAATAAAAAAGACTTAAGTTGAGATAACTTAAGTCTTTTTTATTTCATGTATGTGTGAGATGGAACATGGATGACGGGCAAATTGCAGATTATACCTTCCATCTTACATTTTCCATAATTGTAAAGCTTCAGTGTACAGCGTGTTAAAACGCCCAAATTACAAACAGTATGTTCAAGGATATTAACCGCTCTGTTTGTTTTAGGCAATTGGGTGACTCCAAACTCCCAACTAAACTAAAGATTCTCTTTTTAGTACTTCTTTAACCAACTCATAGCTGATCTGCTCATCGGGTTCAATCAAGATTCCTTTTACCCCTGCCCCATTTGCAGCTTCTACATCTCTCGGTTTATCGCCGATCATAACAGACTGTGCCGGGTCAATATCGTACATATCAATGGCATCTAAAATCATTCCAGAAGCAGGCTTTCTGCATTTACACTCGCCGCCAACGGTTGGGTGGTGCGGACAATAGTAAAAACCGGCAATATCAGCTCCTTTAGCAACAAAAGCATTCCGCAACATCTGGTGCATTATAGCTAATTCCTGCTCGGAATAACGCTTTAGGGCAATACCGCCCTGATTGGTAATTACAATCAGCAGATAGCCTTCATCAAACAGTTTTTTTAATACCGGAATCTGGTAATCTAATATTTTGAAATCTTCTACACGGCAGATGTAATCGTGTATTTCGTGATTAAGTACACCATCGCGGTCGAGAAAAATAGCTTTGTTCATTTTTGAGATATGAGTATTGAGATGTTAGAATCAAGATTTGAGAATCAAGACCTGAGATCTATCATTGTTTTAATTTGGGCAAATTAACTGAAAATTAAGGACAAAAGAAAGCCCAATCTTTTATAAGACCGGGCTTAATCATAAAATTTATTTGGTTTTGGTTATTTCAATTTTAAGCCAACTTTATGCCCTTTTATAGCAAAATATAGGATATACAGGTAACATGGCAATACGGTTAACAAATAAGCCAATTGGAAATTAACATGTAATTTTTCGTTTAAGAAAGCGTACAACAATGGCATTAAAGCACCACCTGCAATACCCATAATCATAATGGCTGAACCTATTTTTGTGAATTTACCTAAATGGCTTATACCCAGTGGGAAAATAGCCGGCCACATCAATGAATTGGCTAAACCCAATAGGGCTACAAAGATTACGGCAAACCAGCTAGAAATGGCGAACGACAGTACAGTAAATATGATGCCTAAAATAGCACAGATCCGTAGGGCCTTTTGCTGCGAAATGTATTTTGGAATGGTTACAATGCCAATAATATAACCTATTAACATACTAAACAATGTAATGGAGGTTAATTTACCGCTAATCTCAGGACTAATACCCAATTCGCGGCCATAAATACCGATAATATCTCCGGCCATAACCTCGGCACCTACATATACAAAAATACAAAGTGCACCCAAAAATAAATGCGGAAACTGGAATATGCTGTTGTGTTTTACCACCCCGCCTTTGCTTTCGTCTACAATATCTTCTTCAACTTCTACTTCGGGCAAATCGGTGAATTTAATAAAAACGGCAAAAAGACAGAAAACAATTGCCAGTACAATATACGGCATGTTTACACGGCCTAAAACATCGTTCAACAATTGCTCGTGTACTGCACCAGTGGCGGCTTGAATCTGTTTTTCAACTTCTGAAGCATTTTTAAGGAACAGGCTGCCCATAATCAAAGGCACAATCATTCCGGCAAATTTATTACAGATCCCGGCAATACTGATCCTTTTTGCCGCACTTTCTATCGGGCCAATAATAGTTAAGTATGGGTTTGAAGCTGTTTGCAACAAAGCCAGTGCAGCACCCTGAACAAAAATACCGGTTAAGAACAAACCAAAGGTTCTGGTTTGGGCAGCTGGTATAAATATTAAAGAGCCTAAGCCTAAAATCACAAGTCCTAAAACAATTCCATTTTTAAAGCCTACTTTTTTAAGTATCCACGATGATGGCAGCGCTAAAAAGAAATAAGCCATGTAAGAGGCAAAGGTTACAAAGAAGGCCTGTAGGTTGGAGAGGCCAAAAGACAATTTAAAAAACGGGATTAAAGTGCCGTTTGCCCAGGTTACAAAGCCAAAAATAAAGAATAGGGCACAAATAATAATAAGTGGTTTTGGCCCTTGCGTTTGGCCCTGTTTTGCTGATTGTTGCATATAAAGTTTGGTTCGGTTTAATTTGTTAAGGCCAAACTAAACAATTATTTCAAGAAATTTTGGATCAAACGTTTGCGTGATTTTAAATTTTATTTTTGCCGGCCTAATTGGAACTTACGCATCTAAAACCTGTATGTTCCAAGCCTGTATCGGATGAGGTTTTCATCCGCGAAGTTACCCGGTAACCTTTGCAATATGATGCGTTGCACATAAAAGAACCTCCCCTAACCACGTGTTTCGGCACGGTAGGCTCCATCGGATCGTAACTATCAGATGGTCCTTTTGGGCTGTTTGCCACACCAGAAAGTGTTGCATAATAATCTGGCCGGTACCAATCGCTGCACCATTCCCAAACATTACCCGCCATATCATAAAGGCCATAACCATTGGCTTTAAACTGTTTTACGGCTGCCAGGCCATTAAAGCCATCCCAATTGGTGTTTTTAATCGGGAAATTGCCCTGCCAGGTATTGGCCTTTACCTTGCCTTTTTCAATATCTTCATTTCCCCAGGGGTATTTTTCATTTTTTAATGCGCCACGGGCAGCGTACTCCCATTCAGCTTCGGTAGGCAACCTTTTTCCGGCCCACTTGCAATAAGCCATGGCATCATCCCAGGATACGTGAACTACAGGATAGTTTTCTTTGCCTTTGATACTGCTTTTTGGTCCGTTCGGATGCTTCCAATCGGCACCTTTAACCCACCTCCACCATTGCGATGCATCGTTTAAAGTGGTAATGCTTTTGGGCTGGTAAAAAACCAATGATGCAGCTACAAAAACACTATCGGGCGGTTTTGGCGTTCCGGGAGGAAGCTGTTTTTTCATTTCTTCCCAATCGGGCTTACGCTCGGCAGTGGTAACATAACCAGTAGCGTCTACAAACTTTTTAAAACTGGCATTGGTTACCTCGGTTACATCAATCCAGAAGGAAGCTAGTTTAACCTGGTGTTGCGGATATTCGTCATCACGCCCCTCTTTATCTGATGCCCCCATGGCAAACTGGCCAGCTGGGATTAAAACCATCCCCTCATGACTTACCTTATTGCCCGCAAAACTTGAGGTATCTTTTACCGCACCAAAACGGCTGGGCATATTTTTCTCGCAAGAAGCCAGAGAATCCTTTTTGGCCTTTTCTTCGTTCTTAACGTTATTGGACTGACATGAAAATAAAAAGAGAAGCGGCAAAAGAAGCAATAAGGAAAAAGACTTGCACATGGGCTGATATTAAATGATGAGCGATAAAAATATCAAATCTATTTAAAAAAGAGAAGGTAAATAATTAATTTACCTATAAATCAATACACTAGCTCAATTGATGATTTTTTATTTGCAGGAAACACATTAGAACCCTATATTTGCACCACTTTAAAGGAAACGGATAACGTTTTAAGCAAAGTAGATTCCGTAGCTCAGCTGGTAGAGCATTACACTTTTAATGTAGTGGTCCTGGGTTCGAATCCCAGCGGGATCACAGAAAGCCTCAGAGAAATCTGAGGCTTTTTTGTTTTTTTTTCAGAGTTGACTAGCTATTAAAGTTGACAGCTCTTTTAATTCAACAACCAGTATTACACACAACTAATTGATCAATAAAAGGATACAGCTGTTTACAGATGACCTTTATAGCTAATCGTAAAATTATCAATTGCTTTACGCGAACGCATGCCCCCTTAACTAATGAAATGATAAAACGAAACTTAGCGCTGTACCAAGATGTAAACTTCAATTGTTCTTTTGAAAATCAGAACTTGAAAGTTGCGGTAAGTCCGTACATTAAAATATCTTTACCGCCACTCACCTGCTTAAGGTAGTTACCTGTATTAAACCAGGTAAACTCTCCCCTCAGATACAAAAACCGTGATGGATTGTATTCTAAAGCTGTTCCAAGCTGGGTTCCAATATCTTTACTATCACTGGTTTTTCCGGAATAAAGTAACCTGCCATTAACCGCATATATCCCGTCTGTTGTTTCCATGCGCCTAAAAATATCGTAATCCTGTGTTAATACTAGGTTTTTGGCCAGCAAAATTTCTATGTAAGGATGCACATCAAATAAGTTGGATGGGCCAATAAGCGCAGCAAGACCAAAATATCCTCCCCTTGGGAAAAGCGGGTTAAAAGAATTCAGTCTTCCATCGCCATATTGTTTATCTCCGCTGATCATTTCGCTTTTTATACCCACTTTAGGTTGAAGCCCGTGTTCAGATAACTTTAAGGAAAGGTGGGCAGAAAGCGTCCAGGCACTGATGTTTAGAGCTGCAACATCTCCAAATTGATAAAGGCTTTCTATATCGTATTCAAACATCGATTTGATACCAGAAATCCTTACACCTACCGAATGGCGTTTTTCTTTTCCTTTTACATCATCAAATTTGGATTCGGCCCGTTCAAATCCCAAGTAATATACATCTAGCTGATCGAGCAACGGAATTTTTGCGGTAGAGAAATATGCACCCCAAAATTTTGTTCCGCTCGAATATCTATCATCGAAAATGCCGGTTTTAGCCTGTACGTAATGGCTATAAAAGAGGTCTGTTTTGATCTTTTTTGTCCGCAACAGTATTTTAACACCATCAAACGATTGGCGGTTGTTTGGCGCATCCCTTACAGATACCAGTCTTTGAGAACCGTAAGAAAGCTCTTGCCTGCCCACCCTTAATGCAATACTGCTACCGGCACGCAATGGCAGTAAACCATCGGCAAATACCTGGTGCAATTCAAGCGGGTTTTCGTTCACCGGCGAGGCCTGATCGGCTTCTCCACTGCTTAAGCTGCTCTGCAATTGTGCAAAAGTTCTAAAATATTTACCCAGGTGCAGATCGGCGTGCAACAGATACCTAGAAAGCACAAATCCATCGGGATCTTTGGTACCATCCCCCCAGTCGGGATTTTGATATTTAAAGTATTGGCTCCTTAACTCGCCACCAAAGCTGATAAACTGTGCTCCATCTTTTGATAAAGGAGTAAATTTTAATGCTCGATATGCATTCTTCGTGGTATCTTTTGCATATAGGCTATAATCCTCATCAAACCTGAGCGATTTAAACGCAACGGTTTGACCAAAAGCAAAATGGGATAAAAGAATTAAGCATATGGGTATAATCTTTTTCATGACCAAGTTATCGGGTAATCATTTGTCAATAATGGATTTTATTTTACGCTATCTTGTTACAAGCAAACCGCACAACGAAATGCCGTTGCACGGTAGCTGCCATTCAGATTGGGCGCAATCAACTGGTTTTTTGGGTTACTTATTTAAAAAGAAATCGAGCAGATCCTTTTGCACCTGAGCTGTATTTTCCTGCACTATCCAGTGACCTGAATTTTTAATAACGGATTCGGTAACATTAGTAGCTACCAATTTAGAATGGTCTGCAAGGAATGGGGCTGCAAAATGTTGCGATCCCATGGCAAGGAGCGGCATGGTTAATTTGGTCTGCATCAGTTTAACGTTATCTTCAGCATCTTTCGGAAAGGCACCGAACCAAGCAAAAGCACCTGTTGTGCCACCCGGAACTGAGTAAGCCCTGATAAACTCTTTTTTCTCTGCATCGGTAAAGGGATTTTTAACGTAGCCCACTAGCGGCCAAAAGTTGGTAAGGAAAAGACCTGCTTTACCTGATACGATTTCGCCAGATTGAGGCATGCCAAAAAAGCCGAACCACCAGGCACCTGCTTTTACGCTCGACCAAACCGGCTCAACACCCGGAAGTAAGGCATCCATTAAAGCCAATTTTTTTACATCATTTGGAAACTGTGCGGCATAAGCATAAGCCACCATAAGGCCTATATCGTGCCCGGCGAGGTTAATATTGCTGTAACCAAGCTTTTTCATCAGCTCGTGCAGATCAACTGCCATTGTTTTTTTATCGTAACCGCCTTTAGGTTTACCCGATTCGCCTACTCCTCGAAGATCAGGTGCGATAACGGTAAAGTGTTTGGATAACTCGGGCAATAACCTGTTCCACATGTACCAATTTTGCCCAAAGCCATGTACAAGCAATAAAGGCGCACCTTTACCACCAGTTACATAATGTATTTTTACACCATTAACGGTTGCATAGTGATGGCTAAACCCAGCCGGTGGATTTGCTGCTTTTACCGCTGGAGAAGACGTGTTGGCTGTTTCCGCTCCAAATGTGATTTTTGAAGACAGCATCATCAGACAATAGACGAATAAGACTGCGAGTAGTAATTTTACTGTTTTTTTCATGATTATGGTTTTTTAAGATTAATTGTTGTTTTTTCTTTTCGAACTGATATCCTTGTAAGCATTGGGGATATTAAAGTTGTAATGCAGCCAATCAAAAAGCACATATCCTTTATTAAATTCGGGCATTTTTAGTTTGGCCACTGTTTGCTCCAGTGTAAGGTTGTCTTTCACCGCACTTTCTACATTTGAGCGGAGTGCTTCTACATAGTCGATTGTATATTTGATACCGGCTTTATTGGTAATCCTTCCATGGCCTGGAATTACCACAGCATCTTCAGGAAGGAAATCGTATAGTTTTTTCAGGTTTGCCGCCGGTTCAAGGAAGAAACCATCAAACAACCATGGAATTGCCGGACTTTCTGCTATGAAAGGATTTCCGGCCCAGAAAATTTTCTGCGAGGGCATCCAAACAAAAAGATCAGCCTTGGATTGCGCTGTACCGATGTTCATCAGTTCGATGAGCTTACCGCCGCCAAGATCTATTTTCAGGTTGCTGTTTAGCGGGATTGTAATTTCGGCAGGCCTGTAAACGGCATCTTCAATACCTCTATCTTTCCCAAAAAGTGCCACCATAAACTGTTTAATATTTTCGAAATTCTTGGCCAGGTTCTCTTTGGCAAATTCATTCTGGATAATCAGCGTATTCTTGGGCAAAAGGTAATTGGAAAAACAGTGGTCTCCGTGATCGGAAGTATTAACGGCATACAGGATAGGTTTATCAGACACGGAGCGGATCAGTTTAATCTGCTGATCGTACAAGCGCTTATTGAGCATGACTTCAATCATTAAAATACCTTTTTCGCCGACGATAAATCCTCCGGTAGTAGCTTGTGGAATCCCTTTTGCGGTTTCCTCCTCCACTGTTGTAGGTGTAATGGCATAAATATCATCAGCAAGCTTGTGCAGTTTGAGCTGAACCTTATTTCCATCCCAGATGGGAACATGTGCGGGCATTTGTGCCATGACCGATAGGTTGATGCAACAAAGCACCATAATTGCGATATTGGTGATTGAGATTTTCATTTTCTTTGTTTTATATGTTGATATCCGATTATTTGGCCGTATCGGCATTTTTAGCTACCGATGTGATAGGATTACCGAACTGCCGTTGATAGCCGCCATAATATTTAATAGGCGACCAAATAGGGATGACCGGCAAGGCGCCAGGATCATTTTTGGCATATGGACCAGCTGCATACACCACTTTGCCATTAACGATAGTCAGTAACGATTCGATGTTCTTCACTTCCTGTGTACCGATGCTGAAAAAATCTTTGGATAGTATGGCCATATCGGCGTATTGTCCTTTTTTGATCTGTCCTTTCAGCTTTTCTTCTCCCGAAAACCATGCGCTGCCTGTGGTGTACAATGTCAAGGCGGTAAAACGGTCCAATACCTGATCTTTAGGCCAAAACTGCATGCCTCCAATGGTTTGCCCGGTAATTAACCAGTGCAAAGCCATCCATGGATTGTAGGTTGATATCCTGGTGGCATCGGTACCCATACCTACCGGAATACCCTGCTTAAGCATTTCTTTAATTGGCGGAAGCTGCGTGCGAGGAGCGCCGTACATTTTATTGTAGAGCTCCCCCTGAAAATACATTCTAAACTGTACGGCAATGCCCCCTCCCAATTGCTTAACCCTTGCCAATTGTGTCGGCGTTATGGTTTCTGCATGGTCAAAGCACCACCTCAAGCCGTTAAAAGGTGTTTCGTTGTTAACCCTTTCAAATACATTGAGCATCCTTTCTATAGATTCGCCGTAGGTAGCGTGCAAGCGGAACGGCCATCTGTTTTTGACCAATAGGCGGATCACAGGCTCAAGATCGGCTTCCATTTTGTCGGAGAGGATGGTTCTGGGTTCCAGGAAATTCTCAAAATCTGCCGCTGTAGCCACAAGGTTTTCTCCTGCACCCTCAAGCGAATATCCATTGGGCACAAGCATATTGTCATTTTTACCCGGTTTGGCACTTGCTACCCATTTTTCGTAATCCTGTAGCTCTCTTCCCTTTTGTTGGGCAAATAGATAATAGGAAGTTCTCAGGTTAAGCTTCCCGTTCTTGGCCAGTTCGAGGGCAACAGCATAATCACTGTCGTAATTCTGCCCTCCCCCTGCTGCATCTACAGCACTGGTAAGTCCAAACCTGTTCAGTTCGCGGTAAAACTGCTGGGTGCTATTCAGTCTTTCTTCGTGCGATAATTTTGTGGTAAGCCCCAGAGTGGTGTAAATGGCCTTTGGTGTTTCTTTGGCGAAAAGCATCCCTGTGGGCACTCCATTTTGATCAAGTTCTACCAAGCTACCTTCGTATTGGGTATTCTTGTCGTATTTCAGCACTTCGATTCCCTTTTTATTAAGGAAGGCCTTGCCATACAAATAGCTGATAAAAACTGGTCTATCGGGAACAGCTGCATTAATTTCAGCCAGGGTTGGCTGCCTTTTTTCATCAAACTGAAACTCGTTCCACCCGCCCACCACTTTTACCCATACGCCTTCTGGTGTGCGCTGTGCCTGCTCTTTCAGCATTTCCATGGCTCTTTTTAAGGTTTTAACGCCATCCCAGCGCAGCTCGCTATTGTAGTTAAGGCCTTCTCTAATGATGTGGATATGGCTATCGTTCAATCCAGGAACAACTGTTCTGCCGCCACCATCAACCACCGTGGTTTTATCGCCACCATATGCTTTGATAATCGCTTCTGAATTTCCTGTATCTTGGATAATCCCATCCTTAATGGCCACGGCGGCTGCAAAATTTCCAGGCTTGGTCATTGTTGCGATTTTGGCATTGAATAAGATTATATCTGCCTTGTCGTTTCCTCCGCCTTTGCATCCGGCCAGCATGATTACAGTGGCTACAATGGCAAAATATTGGTTAAAATGTTTCATCTTTTTAATTTTTAAGCTATGTGTTTACAGTTTCTCCACCCAGTTTAAGATGTAGGTTGCAATTTCTTCCCAATTGGGCTGGCCAAGTACAAAGTGGTTCCTGCCCTCAAATTCCTTAAAAGATTTTTTGGAGAACCTATCTGAATATTTATTATAGTTGCTCAGGTTAAGCGATGCGGGAATAAAATGATCTATACTGCCGGCTATAAACAGTAGCGGCACATGTGGCCGTTTAAAATCTATCTTCGCGGCATCGGTAATGGCATCTCTAACCACCAGTTTAGATTCTGGCGTGAGAAACTTATAGTAAGCTTCTTTTTGCTCATCAAAAGGCATATCATTGGTAAAAGCGTACTGCCACTCGCGGAAAGACATTAAATAGGATAATTTGGTAGAGGTAAAAAAGCCCAGTGGCCCCCAGCCTGCTTTGTAAAAAGAAAACTTAAATGTTATTACACCTTTAGGTTGAAGCGAATGCACCTGTACTGCTGCAGCGGCCAAATCGCGCTGAACCAACAACTGCGCAATTAAACCGCCCATGGAGTGCCCAATTATAATGGGTTTTTCGGGCAATGCTGCAGCAATATTGGCGTAATGTTCAGTAAGGTCTGCCAAACGCTGGCTTGCTATTTTAGCATCGGGCTGTCTCCGCCGTAACGCATCAGCGGTATCGTTTTTACTGGGCCAACCTGGCGCGAGCGTAGTATATCCCTTTTGCTGAAAAAAAGATTGCCATTCATCCCAGCAATCGCTGCTTACAAATGCCCCAGTGATGAATAAGATTGTTTTCGATGATGTTTGTTCCATGATGAATGATTTGTTATGCCAACTTCATAGCAAGATCGACTCCTTTAATACAATTAACTGTTAATCAATACTTTAAAAAACATCACCTTATTATAATCACGTTATCTCGTCAATTGCATACTATTTAGCACGAAATAAAGTGGGCAATACCCAGAAAATGAAAGTGCACCTTACCATATTGCCAAAAACAAAGGGCTTAATTTGGAGCAGGCAGTAAAATTGTGAATCCTGCCTATTTGAACAATTGGCTAATTTTTCTTAAGTTTAAAAGCTGTGAGCCGTTCATCCCACTTCTTTATAATTACCGAAAACGGGCTGTAACTGCTGGCTACCATCCGCACCATCCAAACGCAGAAGCGAAACAAACCAATGCCAAAGAAAATTTTAATCGTAGAAGACGAATTCATCATTGCCGATACATTGAGGGGCATTCTTAAACGTGCTGGCTACCAAGTATGTGGAATAGCTGATACGGTAGCCGAGGCCATGGAAGCAGTTCAAACCCATCATCCCGATTTTGTTCTTGTCGATATCTTTCTTATCGGGGAACTTTCGGGCATAGATTTGGCCAATAGGCTTTCTGAGCTCAACATCCCATTTATTTATATTTCTGCCAACTCCAATCACAAAGTACTTACCGCAGCAAAAAAAACGAATCCATACGGTTTTGTAATTAAGCCTTTCCGTGAAAAAGATGTGCTTGTTGCACTCGAAATTGCCCTTTACCGCCATCAGAAGAACATAGAAAGCGGACAGCGGCAAAATACGGCTTTGCTCAAAAAAACGGATCAGATTATCGGCTCCAAAAAAGACTGGAAGCAAAAAATCTGCGATCTGGGACAGGCACTACAGCCTTTTATACCTTTCGAACTGATGTCGGTATGCTTTGAATCAAAAGGAAACCCAGATGTGGATCTCGGTTTTTTGAGGATTGCTTTCAATGAATACCAAATTATCGGTGGCGAAGAACTGGCTACAATTGGTGGCAATACGCCTCTTGCTTTTTCGAAACAGGCAACAGAACCTGAAAATTTGGATACAACGGCTCTAAGGCTTTTTGGTACTCGGAACAAAAAAATGATCAGTGATATTTTTAACATGCAGTCAGATCTGGATTTTGCTTTGGAAGTTCCAGGCAAAGGGGCATTTCACTTCAGTTTTTTTAGTAAATTAAAAAATGCTTACAGCCAACACCATGTTGCTGTTTTCGAAACACATCAGGCACTACTCACCGACTTTATTTTAAAAGTTCTGCCCCACGAGGCCGTTTACACGAATACTTCGTTTAACCCAGGCAAGGTAGAATTAGCAAATGTTCACAGGCCAAATCCGTTTAACGACATTATCGGAAGTTCGCACCTGCTTTTAAAAGTTTTTGACGAGGTAAGCCAGGTTGCCCCTGCAGATTCTTCGGTACTGATACTTGGTGAAAGTGGAACAGGGAAAGAAAAAATTGCCTATAAAATACACGAGCTGTCTTCGCGTAGGGATAAGCCCTTTGTGAAGGTAAATTGCGCGGCACTTTCTTCGAGTTTAGTGGAATCGGAGCTTTTTGGGCATGAAAAAGGCGCTTTTACCGGCGCTTTCGAACGTGCTATTGGCAAGTTTGAACGGGCCCATACCGGAACCATATTTTTGGATGAAATAGGTGAAATACCGGTAGATATTCAGGTTAAGCTGCTCAGGGTGCTCCAAGAGAAAGAAATTGAAAGGGTTGGCGGCCGAACAACTATTAAAACCGATGTTAGGATTGTAGCCGCTACCAACCGCAACCTCGAAACGGAAGTTGCAGAAGGAAGATTCAGGCTTGACCTTTATTACCGATTAAATGTTTTTCCGATAATAATGCCGCCACTGCGCGACAGAAACGAAGATATACCAGCTTTGGTAGATTACTTTTTGCAGGTTTCGAATAAACGGACCGGACGCGAGGTAAAGGCTGTTTCGCAAGGGGTTATTAACCAGATGAAACAATATGAGTGGCCTGGCAATATCCGCGAGCTGGAAAATTTGATGGAAAGAAATGTGCTGTTAAGCAAAGACGGCTATATACACGATATTGAATTTCCTTTCAGCCAAACCAAAAAACAGGAGCAGCCTGCCTTTAATGAGGTAAGTTCCATGTCGGAAGGAGAAAAAAAACATATTATTGCAGCCCTAAAGAAATGCAAGGGTAAAATTTGGGGCATTGGTGGGGCTGCCGAGCTTTTACAGCTTCCACCGACTACGCTAAACTCAAAGATGAAAAAGCTCGGTATCAGCAAAGATTCGGGTTTTTACTGAACTATAAGCTAAAAGTTTGCATACAGTATTGAATATTTTAACAATGATATGCAGGAAAAGGAAAAGTATCATGAAAATAGAAGGAAATACGACAAAAATCATTTCTATAATCAAATAAAAATGCTGACCGCAGCAGCGAGTTTTTCGATCTGGAAATTTACAAGTCGTTGCCTGATAAAAGCCATCAATTGCCATTATTTATACGCCTTAAGGTTTAACTGGCATGTTTCCTCACAATACCCAATCTTTTCATTTTAGAATTGAGTGTAGTGGCCGGTACTTCGAGCAGCTCTGCAGCACCACCTTTTCCCGATATTCGGCCACCACATTTTTTAAGTACGGTGAGGATATAATCGCGTTCATTTTCTTCGATGGATTTGATTCTTTTGATATCTTCTACAGCTTTCGTTTCTTCTGTCCTATTTGGTAAAGTAAACCTTTCTATTACAGCGCCACGGCATAAAAGCACATGCCTTTCAATAATGTGTTCGAGTTCGCGGATATTTCCGGGCCAGTGGTAAGCGGTTAAATCTTCCATGGCATCATCAGCTATGCTTATATCTGGTTTTCCAGCCATTTCACTGTATTTTTTCAAAAAATGTGCTGTCAATATGGGCAGATCGCCAATCCTATCACGCAGCGGTGGCAGCAAAATTGGGAAAACATTTAAGCGGTAGTATAAATCGAGCCTAAACTTTCCCGCCGCTACTGCTTTTTCGAGGTTGTTATTGGTTGCTGCTATTATTCTTACATCAACTTTTAGTGTTTCGCGCCCACCAAGTCTTTCAATTTCCTTTTCCTGAAGCACTCTTAATAGTTTTGCCTGCGATTCGAGGGGCAGCTCCCCCATCTCATCGAGAAAAATTGTTCCCCCATTGGCCTGCTCAAACTTACCGATCCGCCGCTCGGCTGCCCCGGTAAAAGCACCTTTTTCATGTCCGAACAGTTCTGATTCGATCAGATTGGATGGCAATGCAGCACAGTTTACCACTACAATCTGCTTGTTTTTCCGCAAGGAATGGTCGTGCAGGCATTTGGCAAATCTTTCCTTCCCGGTTCCGCTCTCCCCTAAAATCAGTACCGAGGTTTCGGAAGGTGCAACCATGGTAAGGTGATCGAGCGCTGTTAACAGCAGATGGCTGCTCCCTACAATGCCATTATATTCTGGCTTTGCTGCTACCATGCGCACTGGCAAAGGCGGAACAGGATGAATGCGCTGGGCCTTAGATTTTTCTGCGGTAGCAATAATGCCCTCAAAAGTCATGGCCAAAGCCTTTTCGAGCTGTTTTACCAAACCAAGGTGCTTCTTATTGTAAATATCTGTATTGCGGCTATAAAATGAAAAGGTAAAACCGGCCTTACCCGCAATGGGAACATACATTACCAGGTTAGACCCCATGCTAAAGGTTTTGGCCACCAGTTTTTTGGATGGGTTTATTTTACAGATCGCCTCAAAATCTTTCCCGTTGTAAATCTGCGAGACAAAATCTTCTGCTCCGGGCACCTGAAAACGAGGCAGATCGGCAGGTTTTAGCCCGGTAATATTCATTAATTCCTGCCTGCCAATTTTCTGGTATTCGTTAAAACTCAGCCGCAAAAAGCTCATACCTTCGTAGGGCAGTTTTTCGAGGTTTTTCATGCCTATGGCCAAAAAATCAAATGGAATGTGCGGTTGTATGGTTTTGGCAATCCTAAGAAATTTCTCCTCCCACGAAATATCCTGCGAAATGGCATCTTTCATGGTCATTTCTAGTGCAATATAGCTCTGCCTACGGACCTCAGTTTGCTGTTGGTGCAGGTAATGCGCAATCTGCAAGCTAACAATAACATCCTTTTCGCGGAATGGTTTAACCATAAAACCGTAAGGATTTGTTGTTTTAGCCTGTTCCAGTATAGATTGGTTGGAGTTGGCCGAAAGATAAACAAATGCAATATTCTCTTCACTCAGCTCACCCGCTAGGTCAATTCCGGTAAGTTCGCCGTTCAGGTATATATCCAATATTACCAAATGGGGTTTATTCTGCTTGATAATCTCTCTGGCTTCTTCTACGGTACCTGCTACACCGCATACTTTGTAACCAGCTTTTTCAAGCGTAATGGATAAGTTATTCGCTACGATAAACTCATCTTCTACAATAAGTATTTTTTCGGCCATATATTAAATGATGAACACCGATAATTGCCAAAAACCTGCCAAGCTATTCACTGGTGGCTTATTTCGAAGCAATTTTGTACGATGAGTGTCTTCCCATCTCTGTTTTAGCTAAAATTTTTTTTCCATTGGCAATTTGAAAATCTATCCTTAAAACGGAAACAACTTTATTTCGGTATTTTTTGAACGGCACCTCGAAATAAAGTTGTCATTATTTTTCCGTGCAGCCATATTAATCCAACGTGTCAAGGAACCATATACTGCATCCTAAAAATTGGTTTTCAGCGATATAACGTAAAACAAAAAGCATTCAAAAAGATAATCAACTAAAAAACAGCAAGTTAATTAAAAGGCATTAAAATTGGCATGTAGCAGATGATCAATCTTAAATTAAAATTCAGCTTTTAACTCAAAAAATGATGAAAACAAGATCTTTCTTATTTCTGCTGCTAATGATTAGCTATAGCAGTACAATTACTGCCCAAGAAAACAGCAAATACAAACTCTTTGGAATGGCCATGAGCGTATCGAACCTCGATACCACTATTAAATGGTACGGCGATATTTTAGGTTTTAAGGTGCTACAGCGTTCTGAGTTTCCGGTAATACATGCCAAAACGGCCTTTATTGAGGGGGCTGGTATCCGCTTGGAACTGTTACAGGTTGAAAATCCTATCCGTTTGGGCGAGCTTTTTGCTGATCCGCCAAACCACATGAAACCGATAGGCAACAAGGCGCTCATTTTATATGTAGATGATTTGCCAGCAGTTACCAGATCGCTCGAAAAAAAGAAAGTAGTTTTTGCATTTAAAGAGATCATCTTAAATGATAAAGGACTTAAAAGCACAATTATACGCGATCCTGATGGAAATTTCATCAGCATTTTTGGCAAACAGGGCATGATAAAAATAAAGGAGAGATAATTTGAGTTGGTCCAAACCGGTTGCTGATCCATTAACATGGAGCTGCCCTTTTTGCGAAATGCAAGGATGTACCCCCAATATCAGCAGCCAAAACAATATTCATATCCAAAATACTTAATTTTAAGAATCAATAGCAATACTTGGCCGGCTCAACCAGTTTAAATCCGGAAGAGGATTTTAGGTATTGAAAAACTGAATGATGAGTGGCCGGGGTTACTTTACCGGCCATTTGATCATTTAAAATTATTTGGATGGATATCCGGCTGTGCCCCAAGCTGTGTTTGGCTTGTCGCCCATTTCTAGCACCAATGTTCCACCTTTTAATAGCTCAGCACTCTTAAACCAAAATTGATCGAGTTTTTTGCCGTTGAGTACTGCCGATTGGATATAACGGTTAGTGCGCGAAGTATTGCGGGCTTCGATCACGAACTTTTCGCCACGGCCGTACTGTTTGCCCAGATTGATGACCACTTTTGGAAAAATAGGACTGCCCAGTTCATAAATAGGTTCTGCTGCTGTACCGCCATCGGTTTGAAACAGGCCTAATGATGCCATGATAAACCAGGCACTCATCTGTCCCTGATCTTCATCACCCAGGTAGGCATTGGCTTCTTCATAACCATAATACCGGTCGATAATTGATCGGCTCCAATTTTGTGTAAGCCAAGGTTTTCCAACCCAGTTAAAAAGAAAGGCAAAATGCATAGATTGTTGATTTCCCTGCATAATCGGGTAATCCCAATACGCATCATTTGGTGCGTTGAAGCGCCATTTGTAACTTTCGTTAAATCCCCACTCCAACCTTTCGGTAAATTTTTTCTCGCCAATAAGTCCGGCAAGGCCACGCACATCCTGAGGTACAAAAAAGGTTAGCTGCCAGGCATTGCCCTCAACGTAGTGTTTATTTGCGCCTGATTTGAAGGGATCGAAGTTTTTCTGCCAGCTGCCGTCTGATTTTCTCATCCTGGCATACCCAATTTCTGGATCAATCGAATTCTTCCACCAGCTTCCCCTATCATTAAATTCTTTATATTCTTTTTCTTTTCCCAATGCTTTGGCGAACTGACCAACGGTCCAATCATCATACGAATATTCAAGGCTATTGCTAAACCTCCCCTTATCATAAGGTACAAACTTATGTTGCAGGTAAGTGGCCAGATCATCGTTACCTGCCATACCTTTGCCTACCGTATCGGGCAGTGTAGTTTGCATTTTGTAGGTTGCCGCAAAGGCTTTTTGCACATCGTAATCCCTGATACCCATCTGGTAAGCGCCCACAATTAAAGGAATTTCGTGTTCTGCAACCATAACCGGGATATATTCCATTCCCGCTGGCCCCTTAGCAAGCCATCCGTTGGAATCGTACATGGCCAATTGCGATTTTACCCATTTTGAAGACCACTCTGGCGTAACCAGATTCCAGTATTGGTTAAGGTTCCAGAAGGTGTTCCAAAAGGCATCGCAGCCCAGTGCAACATCGTTGGGGTTGGCAAAATGCTGTAGCTTTTCGCTGGCATCTATCCAGCCACCATCGGCATCGCTCCAAATATTCCTACTGGCCAGCCCCCTGTACATGTTGTTGTAAAACCTGGTTTTTTCGCGGGCATCGTCGCTGCTCACGGCAAGCCTGCTAAACAGTTTGTTCCAGGTATCGCTTTGGTTTTTCCTTACTTTTTCAAAGTCCCAGCCAAAAGGTGCAGCAATTTCCTTATCAAGGTTATTTGATGCGGCCTGTATACTTACCAGAGAAATTGCAGAACGTGCCTGTACCACATTTTCTTTATCGATATTAAATTCTACATAAACCCCGGCATCCTTAACTTTATTTCCCTTAACCAGGTTTGAGGCAGCTTGTTCTTTACCATTTATCCAGCTACCGAATTTCGCTATCGGCCTGTCGAATTCGATTACAAAATGAAGGGTATAATCCTGATCAACCCCACCAGACCAGGCATCGGGGGTATGCTGTTTGCTAAATCCTTCTAAACGGGTAGCGCTTACTTTTTTAATCTCGAAGCCTAAAATATCATAGTCATATTCTGCAGGCACCCTAAGGTCGACCATTACGCGGCCCAGTTTGTTTTTTGGAAAACTGTAACGTTGAAAACCAGTTCTGGTATTCGCTGTCAGCTCGGCTTTAATGCCATAATCCTTTAGCACCACTTTGTAATAACCTGCCGGCGATTCGACTGAATTTTTATCAATTTTAGAACGGTAACCATCACTGCCATTGTATTCATCGCCAATTTTTAGTTTCAGTGGACCATTTACTGGCATCATGCCCAGGCCAGCCATGGTCCATTCGTGGATATGGCTAAACGTACCAATACTCTCAATCGTAGGATCGTAGCCCGCCATCCATCCTGGATTCTGGTTATCAGGACTCAATTTAACCATACTAAAAGGCATCCATGGTCCTGGGGCAATCATCCACCGAGAATGGGCAGTACCTATGCTGGTGTCAACATAATCGGCTGGTGTTTTTAAGGGGTAAGCGTTTCTGGCTACATTTCCACTGCTAATGAGTTTACCATCTGCAAATACCTTATACATACTGTTGCGTGGCTTATTTACCGAAGGCATGGGCACTTCAAGATTGTATCTGCCAGTATCAATTTGGGTATTAAAAATAGCTTTGCCATCAAGCTCAACTGAAAGTTTTGAATGACCTTTTAGCCTTTCAATATCAATAAGCAGTGGCTGTATTTTTTTAGTTTCTTCCTTCAAGGTATAAGTGGCCGATTTAATACCCCGGATGTAGACGTTTCTGCCATGCTGCTCTTCAAGAATAGCCTTGCCCTCTAGCTTAACATTATCAAATACCAACCAAGAGCCTTCCAAAATGGTAAACTGAATGGTATTGCCACCACTTACAAAGTCGTTGCCAGTTAAGGGGATAGCGATCTGCATGGCCGATGTATTTGATAAATCACCTTCAATTCCCTTATTATTGCCCTTTCCTGTAAGCCTGTATTTAAATGCTTTTCCATTGACTGAAATTTTTAACAAGGCTGGTTTGCCGCTGTTGTGGTCGAGGATGTTGAGCGTAAGTTTAAAAGGCTGTTTTTTATCCAGTGCTTTAAGAGTGAAAAGCGCATTGATTTGATGAGAACGCAGGCCTGAAGTTGGCCCAGTACCTCCCCAGCTATCGTCGGGCCCCGGAAGAACGTAAGGCCACTCCGTTTTGATATCAGAGCCACCCACAATAAAATACCGGTCTTCCCAACCAAAATCCTTTTCCAGAAATCTTTTATAATCTCCAGGTGCCAGTGCCATATCAAAAGCTGAATTGTCTTTTTTGCCAATCTCCCATATGGCTGATTGCTGCGACCGGGAAATTGCCGGAAACAGTAACAGCGAGATAAAGGCGACTAATAAGACAGGTGTTTTTAGTTTCATTTGAGAATAATCATTAGGTTTAATAAGTTGAGTTCATTTTATTTTTTCCAAAGGGACTGGATCTGATCAAAGGTTTTCCCCTTGGTTTCGGGATATATTTTATATACCACATAAAAAGCACATAGGCAGCAAAAAGCGAAAATTCCGAAAGTTAAAGCTGTGCCCTTTGCCAAAAGTATGGGTGTTAACTGGCCTATCAGTGCATCGCTAACCCACATCACCATAATACTAATGGCAACCGCCTTTCCGCGAATGGCATCAGGAAATATTTCAGACACGATTACAAACTTGAGCGGCCCCATAGAACAGGCAAAGCACAACAGGAAGAAAATTACCATAATGCCTAAAAATAGCCCTGTTTGATGACCGGTTGAAAATAGTATGGCAATAATAAACAGGCTCAGTGCTGCACCTGCTGAACCAATTAGATACAATGGCCTACGCCCCAGGCTATCTACTTTCCATATGGCAATAAATGTAAATAAAACATTTGCCAGACCGAAAAAAATCTGGGCATGCAATGCATTATTGAGATCGATACCTGCACTTGATAATATGCTCGGACCATAGTAAATGATGGCATTGATGCCGCTCAGCTGAGAAAATAAGGGCAGTAAAACACCTAAAAGAAGCGGTTTTCTCATTTCTTTTGCCCAGAACAGGCTTTTTGACATGTTGCTTGTGGTATTGTACTTGTCTCCACCGGTATTGGCCGTCCATCTAAGGCTTTCTGGTATTATGAGCGAACCCAGCAGGTAAAGCGCTGCCGGTATGCTGCCAATAAAAAACATACCACGCCAAACCTCCTTGCTAAAAATAAGGCCCAACCAGCCACTTGTTCCATTGCTTGTGTTTAGGGGCACCAGTTTAAGAAGGGCAGCATTGCAGCAATAAGCCAACAAAATACCCATGGTTATGGCTAGCTGATAAGCACTTACCAGTTTTCCACGCTTATTAATAGGCGCAATTTCTGAGATATACAAAGGCACTATGTTGGATGCAATGCCAACGCCCATCCCTCCAATAATTCGGAAGATGATGAGCATTTTAAGATCGATGGCAATTGAACAGCCTATTGCCGAAACCAAAAATAAAGCTGCCGAAATGGTCAGCATTTTTTTTCTGCCAAGCCTATCGCTTAATATGCCCGAAAACAATACACCAGAAATACAGCCAATTAAAGCGCAGGAAACAATCCATCCTTCCATTGCAGAGTTAAAACTGTATTGCTTATGCAGCAGCGGAAGTACGCCTGATACAACAGCCATATCGAATCCGAAGAGTACCCCTCCCAAAGATGCGATCAGTGTGACCATAAATAAATTAATTTTTCTGCTATTGGTCTCCATATTGTTTTTTCTTATCGGTTAGCAATAAATCAAATACAATATGTTCGGCCTTTAAATAGGCTTCGATTACTTTGATCGGTTTTTTATCTGTTGCAATCAATTTATAACTGCCCATAGCCGATGGCAGTATGAAAGTTTCTGCGTAGCTAAATTCGCGGCATAAACCATCTTCACTAACAACAGTAACGCCATTCCCCTCTACCACCATCATAATCTTGCATACATTGGTTGCAGCAAATGCCAGTTCAGAAGCAATGCTAAGCTGGTTTATCTCATAAAAATGTTTATCGTGTGTAGGGAAATTAACAATTTCCCAATCCTGCCCTGATCGGCTAACCTTCGGTTTAGCAATATATTCTTGCTCCACCCGATCCCCAGCTGCAGAAAAGTCGATATTCTCGAATGCATGATCGATCGATATAGGCCTTGGTTTTCC
Organism: Pedobacter sp. GSP4; assembly: GCF_051857575.1. NCBI lineage: Bacteria > Pseudomonadati > Bacteroidota > Sphingobacteriia > Sphingobacteriales > Sphingobacteriaceae > Pedobacter > Pedobacter sp. GSP4. Next base: position 586,101 of record NZ_JBPZIR010000002.1, read on the forward strand.
ATCTAGGTCCGGACGTAGCCAATCATAAATTTTAAAGGTAAAAATGTAAGGTGTAGCGCTGATTTCCAAAACCAGGTTGCCCTGTCCTGCGCTATGCACCGTACCATGGGGAATTAAGAAAAGATCGTGTTTTTTAGCCGGAAAGCGCTGTACATAAGCTTCAACATCCAATGGGCTATTATTGCTGTAGCTTTGCTGTGCAGCCTTTTTAAAATCATCTTTCTCCACGCCATCTTGAAGTCCGAGATAAACCGAAGCATCAGCTTCCGCTTCCAAAATATAATACGTTTCATCTTGGGTAAAGTTTTCACCAAAATTTGTCCTAATGTATGCTGGCTCAGGATGCACTTGCACAGAAAGGTCCCCCCCTTGTATGGTATCCAAAAAATCGAATCGAATCGGAAACTCAGTGCCGAATATTTTTTGATGGCTGCCCAAAATCCTTTCGCTTTCCAAATGCATCAACAGATCGAAGGGGATTTCGAAATTGTTACCATCTTTATGCAAAACGATGCCGTTTTCAGGTACAATAAGTTCAAAAGACCAGGCATAATTGCTTTCGTCCTGACTGATTCCGGGAACAAATTCTTTCAAAAACTGTCCTCCCCAAACGCCTTTTTCAAACCATGGCCTTGCACGCAAAGGTGCGCCGGTGAGATCGTGGGCTGCCTGTTTAAGATCTGCGGTATACATCCAAGAAATATCTCCCAGCCATTGGGTATCGGCAATTACCGAAATGGCGTTGAAGTAATGTTCACGGTGCTTTTTAAGTACAACCCAATCTATAAAATAAAGGCTCTTATACATCTGTTGATAGGGTACTTTAGCTTTCGAACCCAGGTTTTGTACTGCCCCTGCCCGCATTCTGTACTGTATTTCATTTTTGGGCACTTCCAAAAAGATAAGTGGTCCATCCCAGTCAAATAAGGCCGCTCCGCAGCCAATACAGATATCCAGTGCACCGTCGGCCAGCGGCTGGCAGTTGTCCACTTCGTCCAGCTTAAAAAAATCAGCAAGGCTTATATCGGCCTGACGCCCCCAAACATCTTCCGCTTCACCTAAAAAGGGAGCCCTTAATTGCTCCAATGTTAAGTGCTCTTTATAAAAATCTTCGGTAAAGGTCCACCTTACCTGGCGCCCTCTTGTTTTCAGGTATTTATCCAGATCCACAATGATTTCGTTCCACAATACGCCCGAAAAACCATCTATCCTAACCGAATTGTATCCAGAGATGTAGTTGCAAAAACTTTCATAGCCCGTAAAAATCCCGCCCGAATGTATTTCCTGCAAAGGGTACTGATCGTATTTATCTGAATGGGTGCTGCACATATGAATAGGCAAAACCTTTTGTTGCGAGTGCCTGATGGATTGATCGGTATCTGAATGGGTAATAATATTCATTAAAAAACAAAGATTTAAAGTATATGTACAAACATACTTACATAACATCATATTTCATAATATTTTTTAGTCAGGCCATATTTTGTAGCTACATATGTGTTCAATATATATTATCTTGCGCATTATTGTAATCAAGCTAAAGCCGACAATGAAACTTAAAATAGATCATAAAAGTGCTGTACCACTCCATGTTCAGGCAGAGCAGCTCTTGCGCAGCCTTATTTCAAAAGAGGAATACATTAATGGAAAGTTTCTACCAAAAGAAGTAGATCTGGCCAATCAGCTTGCCATTTCTAGGTCTACCCTTCGCCAATCGCTGAATAAACTGGTTTACGAAGGCCTTTTAGTGCGTAAAAAAGGCGTTGGCACTAAGGTTGCAGAGCAGATAATAGATTCCAAATCGATGAACTGGCTGAGTTTTTCGCAGGAAATGAAAGCGCGGGGCATTCCGATCAAAAATTTTGAGCTGCATATATCGTGGGAGCTGCCGAGCGAAATTATAGCCAATTTTTTCGAAATTAAAACAGATAGAAAAATACTTAAACTGGAACGTGTTAGAGGCAGTGAGCAAGGACCAATTGTATACTTTGTTTCTTATTTCCACCCCCGTATAGGCCTTTCGGGTGAAGAAGATTTTATGCGGCCGCTGTACGAAATACTTGAGCAGGATTACTCGGCGGTTGCTACCCTATCAAAGGAAGAAATAACGGCCCAGGCTGCAGATAAATTTATTTCTAAGAAATTGGAAATTGGTATTAGTGAGCCTGTCCTGCTCCGTAAAAGATTTGTTTTCGATCAGGGCGACCGGCCTATGGAATACAATGTGGGCTATTACCGTTCTGATAAATTTAAATACATAGTAGAAAGCAAGAGGTAAATTTGCTTTCTACAACCTGTTAAAATCAAACTCACATTTTTTTTCATCGTTAATCCGCTTAATCCTTTTGCTTGGCGATGAGTGTTTCAACTATAGGCTAAGCCTAATTTTAGCTTAGAAACTCAGTCTGGGCAGTAATTAACTATAAAGATAAATCCTATTTAACCAAAACCTTTTGCGCCTCTGGGCAAAGAAAACCACTGAGAGGAATAATTTATTATTTGTATATTTATGCATGAATACCGAAGCTATCCGGAATAGGAAATCTAGTAATTTAAAATCCCTTTTTGGCATGCTATTCCGCTTTAATGCATATGGTCAATGTTAAGGCTTTTATACACTGTTACCGGTCTACTGTTCTCTTTGGGCTTGTGCGCTCAACAAAAAACAGCCCCAGATGCGGCAGCAAAGGCTAATACGGAAACCAGGACCAAAAACAGGGCCATGTTATACGCACCGGAGATAGGAACAGGCGTTGGCTTAGCCATTAGCCCCAGATATTATTCGGCATTCGATAAGCTTTTTTCTACTCCATCAGATCTTGCTTTAAAAGAAAAAATCGCAGCACTGGAAAATGCAGGACGATGGGATCTCACCCACGGACAAAAACAGCTTGGTGTTGAATATTTTAAACAGGCTATTGCACTCCAACGGGCAGCCAATAATAGCGAAGGTGAAATCAACAGCATCATTGCCTTTGCAGGCACATTAAAGCAAAATTTCCCTCAGCATAGAGGTGAAGCCCAGCCATTTATAATTCGTGCCCTCAAAATTGCCAAACAGCTGCGCCCTTTAGAAGCACAGATCCGCTACCGCTACCTTATTGCCGAAACCAATCATTATCTTAGCTATTTAAGTGATGGTGAGGCCGACTGCCAGGAGGTGGTACAAAAATTCGGTAACACTAAAGCCCTTTTCCTCGCCGATTGTTATTATTTAATCGCTAAGACACACCGTTATTGGGGCAACCTTAACAAATCGCTCTATTACGGACTGGAAAGCATAAAGGCCATACAACCGGCTACTGATACCCTGCACCGAAGTAAATACCTCGGAGAAATGGGACAGATTTATCAGGAACTTGGACAAAGGGAAAAAAGCATTGCCTATTACCGCGAAACAATCCAGTTACGCGAGCACCTGAACATACCCTTAAAACATATTTTCGTTACAGCGGGTTTCATAGTACAGCAGCTTATCGAGCTTCAAAAACCGAAAGAAGCATTAAAGGAAATTATCAGGCTGGAGAAACGCCACCCCGACCGCACTGCCTCTGATAATGCCACCATTGCCCAGATTAAAGCAAACTGCTATGTTGCATTGGGTAACAGCGCAATGGCAGAAAGGTATTTTTTAAAAATGCTTGGCCTTTTTACTGAGCAGGATGAACCCGAAGCGGTTAGCAATGCAAAATATGATTTTATGAAGTTCTATGTGGCAACCAAACAGTTCGCAAAAGCAGAGCCTATACTGAAGCAGCTAACAAGCGATTATACACTTGGCAGAAAAAAAGATATTTATTTTATGCAGTTTAAAATAGATTCGGCCAAAGGCCAGTATAACTCGGCCATACAGAAGCTGAATAACTATATCGCTTTAAAAGATTCTATTTTCAACCAGTCTAAGAGTAAGCAAATCCAGGAGCTTCAGGTTAAATATGAAATGCAGCAGAGCAGCCAGGCCATCCGTTTGTTAAAGCAGGCCAACATTATACAGCTTTCCAAAGTTAAGGAGGCTACGTTTATCCGCAACATTACGTTTTTGGGAATTATTGTACTCATTCTGTTCCTGGTGCTACTGTATTACAATTACAGGCAAAAACAGATCAATAATGTTAAAATCCAATCCAAGAACATCCACCTTAACGAACTTTTAAACGAAAAAGAGTGGCTCATCAAAGAAGTACACCATCGTGTTAAAAACAACCTGCAGATTGTGATGGGGCTACTACAATCACAATCATCGTACATTGATAATGAGAAGGCTTACACGGCTATAAAAAACAGCGAACACCGGATGCATTCGATTGCTTTGATACATCAAAAACTGTATCAGAACGATAACATATCGCAGATTAACATGTCTGATTACATCAACGAGCTGATTTCTTATTTAAAGGATAGTTACGATATCGGTCCTCAGATTAATTTTAATAAGGATATTGATAACTGTGAGCTTGATGTTTCGCTTGCCGTTCCCCTGGGCCTGATATTGAACGAGGCGATCACCAATACCTTCAAATATGCCTTTGATGAAGGGCAATGCGGGGATGTGTACATTGCACTAAAAAAAGAGGACGATAAGCACCTTTCATTAATGATTAAAGATGATGGGAAAGGTTTTTCAAGCGGTATTGATCTTGATAAAATCAATTCACTGGGTTTAAATCTGATGAAAGGGCTGAGCAAACAGATTGGTGCCAGTTTCTCCATCCAATCAGCCCATGGTGTTGAGGTGAATTTATTGCACTTCAAAAAAACGTACACTTCGCACTAAGGTATTTGAATGGGAAATAGTGGTATAAACAAAAACGGGGTTCTTCTTCTTTCGATTCAGTTCCCCGTTTTAACCTTAAAAACAACCTTAGTTGGTTTTTAAAGCATCTAATTCTTGTTACTTTGATTTTTCCGTTCTCGTTAGGTTTTGCAACTTTTGCGATCCGTGAAAATTTATTTCCAACTCCTCCGTCCTTAGACTTCCAAGTTTTCAATAATCTCTGTTTGGGCCTGTTCGATTTTCTTATGATCCAATCTCTCGATGGTTATGTATATTCTTACTCGGTTTAACCCTTTCTGAAACTAATCGTTTTCCCTGTAAACTCTCCGAAATTTTTCCCCTTTCGGTTCCTTATTTCTTTTGGATTGTTTTATCAGAATTCAAAGTACTTCGTATTTGATATGATCTAATTTAGCATCAAAACGCTTATTTGTCAAGAAAAAAGTGGTTGTTTTTTTAAACAAAGTTATCAACCTAAAAACACTGGTTACCAACATCTTAAATATTTAAAAACAGCTTTTTTAGCTATCTAATCCCATTTTTGCTGATGTTATCAACAATAAGCCTTTCGCTGCTTATAAACAAAGCTTATCAAATTAAAGGTCAGCACGTTAGCCAATTTCTGCCCAATACGCATAAAAAACAAAAAAACTTAACTCAAAACACATTAAAAACATTCGCTATTATGTTATTTTTGTACATGCAGATTAGGCAACCCATCAGAAACATACAAGATTTTTTATTGAGTACGTATTTTGCCGACGGCCTGCGCATTACCATTGGCGTACTCCTTCCCTCTTTAATATTTGCCCAGTTCGGTATGCTAAAATACGGCATGACTTTATCATTAGGCGCCTTGTGCGTAAGCGTAGTAGATAGCCCAGGGCCAATGGTTCACCGCCGTAATGCCATGCTGATTACCACAGCACTTATTTTTACCTTTTCTATCATTACCGGATTAACCAATAAGAACCACTATTTTATTGCCTTTTTGCTGGCTGTATCGAGTTTTATCTTTTCCATGTTTTATATATATGGCTTAAGGGCCGCATCGGTTGGTACAGCAGTTCTGCTAATTATGGTACTGAGCATTGATGATGTTCGCCCATGGCAAGAGGTACTGGCGCATTCGGCAATGGTTTTGGCTGGTAGCCTTTGGTATACCGGCTTAAGCTATTTTGTGTACCGCTTGCGCCCTTTCAGGCTGGTTCAGCAATCGCTAAGCGATTCTATTTTAGAAGTAGCCGAATTTTTAAGGGAAAAAGCCAAGTTTTATCACCAAAACAACAATTACGATAAAACCTATTCAGATTTATTGCAACTCCAGGTATCTGTACACGAAAAGCAGGATGCGGTTAGGGAACTGCTTTTTAAAACACGCGAAATTATAAGGGATTCTAGTCCAGAAGGCCGCTTTCTGTTACTGGTATTTGTAGATATGGTTGATCTGTTCGAGCAGGTAATGTCTACCTATTACAATTACCAGCAGCTTCACGATCAGTTTGATAAAGCAGGGATACTGTCGGATTATGAAATGGCCATTAAAAGGATTTCGTATGCTTTGGATGATATTGCTTTTGCATTAAAAAGTGGCGGCAAACCTGTCCTATCTAAACGCCTCTTAATTGAGGTTGAACGGCTGAAAATCAAAATCAACCATCTAGAAAGCAAGAACCAGAATCAGGAATACAATACACTGGGCATTATTGCCTTGAAGAATATCGAAGTGAACATCGAAAATATACTGTCGAGGGTTAAAACCATATTCAGCTATTTTAAGGTCAGAAACAGCAAAGATATCAGACAGGCCGAGGTAGATACAGAGAAATTTATCACAAGGCAAAAATTCGATTTTAAATTGTTTACCGAAAACCTAACCTATACTTCTTCTACTTTTAGGCACTCGCTTAGGGTTACCGTGGTTATGCTTTTAGGTTTTGTGGTTGCGCAACTGCTTAATTTCTCGCATAGCTACTGGATTTTGTTAACGATACTGGTAATATCCAAACCTGGTTTTAGTTTAACCAAAGAACGCAATTATCAGCGTTTAATTGGTACTACCATCGGTGCTTTTGTGGGGATGGCTGTGCTTACCTATATCCACGATAGAGATACCCTATTTGTCATCCTGCTCATCTGCATGGTAGGCTGTTACAGTTTTCAGCGGAAAAATTATGTAGTAAGCGTGCTTTTTATGACCCCTTACATTCTCATCCTATTCGATTTTTTGGGCATGGGTTCTATCGCCCTGGCACGCGAAAGGATTTACGATACTTTTATAGGTTCGGGCATTGCACTGCTGGCCAGCTATTCGCTATTTCCTACTTGGGAGCACGAAAAGCTTAAAGAGGCCATGCTGGATATTTTAAAGGCAAATAAAGCGTATTACGAGCAGGTTATTAAATTGTATTTTGATAAAAGTTATAACCGGACAGAATATAAATTAGCCCGAAAAGAAGTTTATGTAAGTACGGCCAACCTGGCTTCGCTGTTTCAAAGAATGTTCTCTGAACCTAAGAGTAAGCAGCTTTTTATTAAAGAAGTACACCAGTTTACGGCACTGAACCACCTTTTGTCTTCTTATGTAGCTACCCTTTCGCTTTATAATAAGGAACACGAGTTTATTTTTGAAAGTTTTGATGGCCTGAAACCCATCGCCAACAATACCAACTATCTGCTCGATACCTCTATTGATAATTTGGTAAAAGGTACAAGCACCATCGATAATGTACCGCTGATCAGGCTGAATGATAATGGGCTACTTATTACAAAAGGGGAAGATTTGATCCCAGAACAGTTCGATCTGATCCAAAAAGTGGCTTACGATATTTATAAACTTTCGGTGAAGATTAAAATTTAGCGCCTATTTAAGTAAACAGGCATTAAAAGGCAAAGTATACGATAGTCCGTTATCCAATTTAAACACAATCTGCGCTTCGCAACCCAGGTTTTTATCGGTAATTTCTTTTTCGCTAAAAATGACGGGATAAAACTTTTGCTCTGGGTTATCAGACTTAACGGCTTCAGCCCTTTGTTTGAATTTCAGTTTAACCTCTACCGCGCCAGCTTTGATCAAAATTTTTTCTATTTTAGTAAAGCTATCATTTGTCGTAAAATTCAACATCAGTTCTCCTGTTTTTTCACTGTCGGCATTTTTAAACAGCTCAAAAGCATAATACTGTTTTGTATCTCTGAAGAACTGGTAATCAATATTTTTTTTCTGCCCGTATGCCAGGTTAGCTAAAACAACAAGCGCAAATAAAGTTACAAAGGTTTTCATTTGATTAAAATTTAGGACAAGGCACCTTAAATCCTTTAAAATTGTTATGCCTGTAAATAAAAGAGAGCTCGTAGGTACGCGGTGTAGCGCTCAGCAATTTGCTCCCGTAAACTGTATAGTTCATGCCAGCACTTATGTTACCCATAGAAACGCCAACATAGGGATAAAATGAAGACTCGTTAAATTTATACCAAACACCAAAATTAAGCTTCATCCGGGTCTCATCGCTCGGTTTTAGCCCAAGCACAGTGCCAAATATGGTGTCTTTATTGTTTTTTTGTGCGTTATAAACCCCTGTTAGGTTTAAATCAACATAATTGTTTAACAGGTACAACATGCCAAAGTTGATTGTTTTGCGGCTGGATACAATGTCTTTGCTGCTGTTGAGCAGGGCTTCCTGTGGTTTGGTTAAATGGTATTGGGCATAACCGACTGCGAAACTCAGGTAATCGAAACTGGCGGCAAAGTTTACACCTATATTTAAATCAAAATAAGAAGTTTTATCATTCTTTAAATCGAGGTAATTGGGCATAGAATTGTCGAAGCCACCATCATTATACTGCGATGCAAAGGTTAGTTTATTGTAATCCAGATATTTAGAAACATAAGTAACCTGCGGCGCCAGACCAAATTTAAAGCGGTGCTCTTCATCAAAATACTGGTAATAGGAAACACTTGCACTGATGTACTGCGATTTTAAAGCTTTGTTTAACGATTCGTCGAATAAGCCACTCAATCCGACGCTAAAATAATTATTGGTAAAATTTTCGTCTTCAACCAGCTTCACATCGCCCGAAACACTGTAGGTATTGTACGGATCGCCGAGGTTGCCCCATTGTTGCCGGGTGTTTGCGGCAATTCTATATTCGCCATCAAAAAAACCTGTAAATGCCGGATTAAGCGATAAAGGAGCCGCAAAGTATTGCGAAAACCTTGGGTCCTGTGCCGAACAACATACCGAAGCGAGGCACAAAAATGATACGAGTAGCGTTCTGTACATTATAATATTAAAATAGTTTTTCCTTTTGATTGAATTTTGCCGCCAAAAGTATCTACCCCTTCGGCGAACCACGAAAATGTTTCTAACGGCTGCATTTTGCTTTTAAACTGTCCGTCCCAGCCGCCATTAACCAATGCTTCGCTTTCGTAAACCAAAATGCCCCATTTGTTGTAAACCCTAAAACTGGTTAGCTTTTGTACACTTACCAAAAATGGATAAAGCCTGTTGTTGGTTTCTTTTTGTGGGGTAAATGCGGTTGGCACAATAATTTTAGGCTGTGGCAAAACGGTCAGTTCAACCGGCCCGCTTACCCTACACCCCTGTTCGTTCTGTATAGCCACGTAATAAATGCCAGCCCTGTTTACTTGTGTAGGGTTAGATACCGGCCTTTTCAGGTCAGCATCTTCAAAATAGCTTGTTTTTACAAAGCCGCTGCTGCCTTTGGTAATTTCGGCAGCCGTTAAATCAACAAAACTGTTATCGAAAATGGCTTTTGGCCTGTTTAACACTAGTTTAGGCAATGTATTATAGGTTACATTTATTTTTGCCGAAGTAAAACAGCCCCCATTGTTGGTGGCTTTAACATAATACGTTCCGGCCTTGGCGATAGCTTTTGGATATGCAATAGGATTACTTAATGCTTCATCGTAAAAATAGCTATAGGTTAAATCGCTGCTGTTCGAGCTGTACAGTGCCGGATTAGTTAAATCAACCTTATCAGGATAGCAGGATGCTGCCGGCTGGATAATGTTTAACACCGGGAGATTATAGATCACTACTTCTATTTTATCGCTCACCGTACAGCCTTCTGCATTAGTAGCCGATACGTAATAAGTGCCAGATAGATTAACCTGAGATGGATTTTCTACAGGTTTTGTAAGCGCCTCGTCCTGATAAAAATTATATTTAAAACTGTCATCGCTTCCCAAATAGTTTTTAATGGCTGTAAGGTCTACCTGCTCTGGATAACAAACTCGCTTAGGATTATTGATTTTAAGCACAGGCTTATCTTTAATGCTCACCAGGATTGGAAGCACTTTACTGCAGCCAAAGGCATTCGAAAATTTAATAAAATAAGTGCCCGATAGTTTAATTTGCTCCGGATGGGTTAATACCTGGCTTGCGGCTTCATCGCTGTAATAGGTTTTGGTTACCCCATCCAGCGCTCCGGTGCACCATTCTTTTTTGGTAATATCTACACTTTCGGAATAACACACTGCCGTTGGATTATTTATCGTAATGCTGGCTACTTGATAAACCGAAATAGCAATGGGCACAACACTTTCGCAGCCTTTGTAATTGGTAGCCTTTATATAAAAAGTTTTATCGGCCGTAATCTTAACCGTGCTGCCAATAAGCTTTGTTAAATCTTTATCCTCGTATACAAGATAAGTAAAATCATCAGTGCGGTTAAGGATGTATTTGGCACTTAATAAATCAACCTCTGTGTTTTCACACACCACATCCTCAGGCAAAACCTGTAATTGATAATCTACCCCTTTTATAACGGTGCTAATAGAACTCGGACAACCGAAGCCCGCGTAAGGAATGAGATCTAAAACCACTTTCGAGCCCTCTGCAGGCTTTGGTTTTATGGTAATAGATTGCCCAGAGCCATAGTTTACAGAACGGTCTTCATTATACCAATTGTAACTCTGATAACCACTTGGTCCCGACATAGTAATGGCCTCGGCACTTTTGCAATAGGTGGTTCCGGCAATTAAATCGCTACATACATTATTTACATCCACATAAGCATAGCCAAAATGCCCACCTCTTGAACAATCGGTACTGATAAATTCGATCTCTACCTGCTTGCCCTGGTAGCCCGATAAATTAATCGTAACAGGCGACCAGTCTTTATAGATCACGGTTTCATATAATTCTGATTTTTTAAAGCCGGGCAGCGATGAAGTAGCCACATATTCGAAAGATGCACAGGATATGTATTCATTTTTAGCAACATCTTTTACCCTGGCAATAAAACGTGGCTGTTCAAATGGCTGATGATCTGGATCTTCCAAAACCACCGCATATTGGTAGGTTAAGGCAAATTCAGGTCGGTCGGCGGGAACGGTTAGCAGATAAGATATTCCATCAACCTGCCCTCCGGTACCATTATCGCCAAGCTTTACCGAAAAATTACCACCTGTTGGCGGTATCAGGCTAAAACCTCCGTAAGCATCAACCAATTTTTTGTTGCTGATAATGCTATGCCTGCCCGGGATGGGTTTGGCAACTTCGTTCATTGTAATTGTATTCTGATTGTTTTCAATGCTGATTGCACCGGTAAATATCTTCCAGTTCTGAAAATTTCCATTCTCAAAACCGATATTTTCCGGGCAGGATTGCGCATACAATTTAGATGGCGTAGCAAAACATGCTATAAGCAACATCAAAAACAATCTATTAATCAACGGGGACGATTTATATAGTTATGATATAAAAATATCGTTTTAGTATATTCAGCGATTTTGTGTCAAGATAAAGTCATGGTTTTTTACACGAAACCGGATACTGATAAATGAGTATAGGTAAATATTACATTCTTCAAATCTGGAAGAACTGCCCTTATAATCGCTTGATTTTTAAGCAGATTAAAACTATGCTTAATAATTCCATAACTTTAGAAATCATTTTCGTTTCGATTTTTGAGATTAATTAAGCAGATAAACCTTTAGTTTTTTTACATGAAATGCCTTTAAATTATTCATACTATCGTCATTTATGCGCTTTACAGTATGTTTAAGCAGTCTTAAATCAGCTAAAAACAAAGACAACTATAATTTGTTAAACTATATCAATTAAGAAATTATTATGGAAAAGCTATATACAGCTGAGGTTACAGCTACTGGAGGAAGAGACGGTCACATTAAATCGGGCGATGGTATTTTAGATCTGGATTTAAGAAAGCCAAAAGAACTGGGCGGACAGGGCGGCGCAACCAACCCCGAAGAATTATTTGCCGCAGCATGGGGTCCATGTTATTTGGGTGCTTTAGGTTCTATAGCCGAACGCGAGGGTGTTGATGTAAGTGAAGCCAATGTAAAAGTGCTGGTTTCGTTTAACAAGGATGGGAATGCATTTGCACTCTCTGCCGATCTGGATGTGCATATTCCAGGCATTTCGCATGAGGAAGCACAATCATTAGCAGATAAAGCGCACAGGGCCTGCCCTTACTCTAAAGCAACCAAAGGCAATATAGAAGTTAGGGTAACTGCGGTTTAGGTTTTTTATACAAACTTATATGACTGTCCGTCATCTAGATCCGATAGCTATCGGATGGAGCGCAGCGAAATGACGATCAACATTAAGCATGTATTTCTTCGAGAAAAATTTACTTTAAATGAGAAAGGTCCCGGTTAAAAACCAGGACCTTCCTCATTTATATCAAAGTCAGCCACTTGCTAGCTTAAATTATATTGCTTCTTCGTTAACTAAAGTATTTGCCGGTCTACCGTTTTTAAAAGCATCGCGTGTTTTTAAGCCCAATAATTCAAACATGGCCATATCATCAATAAAAGCCGGGTTTGGAGTTGTTAACAATTTATCACCAGCAAAAATAGAGCTGGCACCTGCCATAAAGCAGAAAGCTTGTTCTAAAGTGCTCATTTCATTTCTTCCGGCAGATAAACGTACAACCGAATTTGGCATCACGATGCGCGCCGTGGCAATCATCCTTACCATATCCCAGATTGGAACGCGTGGCTGGTTTTCGAGCGGTGTACCTTTTACCGGAACCAAAGCATTCACAGGCACAGATTCAGGATGTTTTTCCATATTAGAAAGTGTTTGCAACATCGAAACGCGGTCTTCAACAGTTTCACCTAATCCAATAATACCCCCGCTACAAACGGTTAACTTAGCTTTACGAACGTTTTTAATGGTATTTAAACGGTCATCGTAAGTTCTGGTAGAAATGATACGCTTATAATCATCTTCTGAAGTATCAATATTGTGGTTATACGCATATAAACCCGCATCAGCTAAACGTTGCGCCTGATCTTCAGTAAGCATACCTAAGGTACAGCAAACCTCCATATCCATATCGTTTACGGCTTTAACCATGTCAATTACACGGTCAAAATCTCTATTATCGCGAACTTCGCGCCAGGCAGCACCCATACATAAGCGCGATGCGCCACCTTCTTTGGCTTTAACGGCCGCACTTACCACTTGGCTTACCTGCATCATCGGCTGTACTTCTACATCGGTATGGTAACGGGCAGCCTGTGGGCAATATGAACAATCTTCTTTACAGCCTCCGGTTTTAATCGAAATTAATGAACTTACCTGAACTTCATTGTAATCTTTATTCTCCCTGTGTATGGTTGCAGCTTCATAAACCAGATCCAAAAATGGCCTATTATAAATTTCGTATATTTCTTCTTTTGTCCAATCGTGTCTTGTCGTTTGCATGTGGATCAGATTTTACAGATTTAATTTTTATGTCGTATTAGTTAATTAACAGAATCCCGATTTAAAATTTCAGGCATCGAATCCCGAAAGCTTAAATCAGATCAATCCTGATTATAGTAAAAGTTTACTGGCCAGTCCTAAAATTAATAGGAAACCAAAAACGTCGGTAAAAGTAGTAATAATTATAGATGATGCAATGGCAGGATCGATACCTACCCTTTTCAAAATAAGCGGAATGCCTGCTCCGGTAATGCCTGCAATAACCAGATTACCCGTCATAGCCAGGAAGATAACCAAACCGAGCATAGGATTTCCATCAAAAAAGAAAGCAAAAATAAATACGATTAACCCGTTCGAAGCGCCATTGATCAAACCAACGGTAAATTCCTTTAAAACCGTTCTGTAGGCCTGTTTATCTGTTAAATCGTAAAGTGAAATACGCCTTACGGTTACAGCAAGTGCTTGTGTGGCAGCATTACCACCCATACCGGCAATAATGGTCATATAGGCTGCCAAAGAAGGAATTAATTTAATGGTCGGATCAAAATAACGCACTACCGAAGAAGCCAAAAACGCCGTGCCCAAATTGATAATTAACCAAGGTAAACGCGATTTTACCGCTTCTACCCAGTTACCGCTCAGTTCCTCATCTTCTGATACCCCTGAAATTTTAAGGATATCTTCAGTACTTTCGGCCTCCATTACATCGATCACATCATCAAATGTTACCCGCCCAAGCAATTTCTGGTGATCATCAATTACAGGTATACTGGTTAAATTATACTGCGAAATTAAATTGGCCACCTCTTCCTGGTCGGTATCAGGGTGCACATAAACGGCATCTACTTTAACCAGCTCGGTTATTTTGGCATTGTGCCTGGCTTTAATGATATCTTTTAGTGAAACGATCCCTTTAAAAATCTCCTCATCATCCACAACGTAAATGGTATAAAACTCTTCCATTTCTTCGCTCTGACGGATAATTTCATCAATGGCATCTTTTTTTGTAAGGTTAATGTTTACACAGATCAACTCTGTGTTCATCAGTCCCCCTGCTGTTTTTTCGTCGTAAGTTAAAAGGTTACGGATTTCAGAGGCATGTTCATCCTGTAAATCTTCTAGAATCTCTTTTTGCTCGTGATCTTCCAGTTGAGAAATAATGTCCGTTGCATCATCATAATCCAGCTCTTCAACAATTTCGGTCCGTTTATCAGGATGTAACTGAAACAGTAAGTCCTCGGGATGGGACTCTTCGTCCATTTCCGAAATAATTTCGGAAGCGGTTTCTGCAGGAAGCAGGTTGATAATGTGCTGCTGTTCGGATTTATCCAAACGTTCAAACAAAATCGCAATTTCTGAGGCATGATATTCCCCTAAAACTTCTTTTAAAGTTTCATCGCCAGCTAAAATTGCATTTTTAACTTTGAGTACGTCGCTTTTATCTATTTCGAATGACTGCATCTATAACCTAACCAAAAAACGTATAAAGCTACTAATATTAACTTATGAAAAGCAAGTGATCACCTATTTAAACCAGCCTTTACGCCAAAAATAAATGACCTGAAGCACCGCAATTACACCCATCACAATCCAGGTCCAGAAGTATCCATGTGGACTATACAGCTCGGGCATATTATCGGGCATCACCTTTCCAGTAACGGGATCTTCGCGGCTAAAATTCATGCCATAAATACCGGCAATAAAGGTTAACGGAATAAAAATAGAAGAAATGATGGTCAACACTTTCATAATTTCATTCATCCTGTTGCTAATGATGGATAGATTCATATCAATATTGGCCGAGGCAATTTCCTTTAACGATTCGATAAAATCTATAATCTGGATGCAGTGATCGTAAGCATCTTTCATATAGGTTTTGGTCAAATCAGATATCAAAGGGCTATCTGTACGGATTATATCATTCAATTTATCTCTTTCCGGCCAGGTCACTTTTCGGATGGTAATCAATGACCTTTTGATTCCCTGCGTATCATACATAATCCTTCTATCCGGATTATCAAACAAACGGTCTTCAATGGCATCCAGTTCCTCGCCCCAAAAATTTAAAAGCGCAAAGTAATTATCTACGATCACATCCATGATGGCGTACATCAGGTAACTGCTCCCGCCTATCCTGATATTGCCTTTACCCAGCTCTAAACGCTTTCTAACAGGCTCAAAACAATCGGCATAGGTTTCCTGAAAGGTAATTAAGGTACGCTCTGAAAGGATAAATGAAATCTGATCGTTATTTAAAATACCATCATCACCAAGATAAAGATGGCGGCTAACTGAAAAAATATACTTGTCGTTATCGTATTCATCGAGTTTGGGCCTTTGGTAAGAACTGGTAATATCTTCTAATACCAACCGGCTGATATCGAATTTAGCATATAGTGTTTCAAAAATGTTCGGATCACCCAATCCCTTGATATCAAACCAGTAATTAAAGCTCTTATTTTCAACGAGTTTAGCAATGTCGTTGATATTTTTCAGCTCTTCCTTTTTATAGGTTTTATCGTTATAGGTATGCAAAACGATAACCGGCTTTAGTGCATCTTCATCAATTGCGTATAAACCCGGACTGGTACCCGGGGCCGGCACCTTATAGTGCTTATGCCTGTTACGTGGTTTGTTTTTAGCCATAACTTATAAATATAACCGGGCCTGTGGGCCTTGATTAAATAACAAATCAACTACACTTAAGTTGGGCAAAAATTGATGCCGATCTTCAAAAACCTGATAATATGGTTTATTTTTTACAATATCACCCTCCTTTTTAGGGTTCATCATGCCCCTAAAATCAAGTTCAGGCACTATTTCATCCACATAATCGGCAGTTACATTAATGGGTGCATTTAATTTCAACTTTTTGTTTAACCACGATAATAGTTCGAGGTTATAATCAAACAGAAATTCAAATTTTTGGTTGTAAAAACGTGAAAGTTCATCTTCATAAAATTCGAAATAAGCCGAACTTCTGTAGCAGCTTTCTAAACTCAGCCAGTGTAAGCGCTGCCATTTAAAATCATAGCTAATGCGTACATCTTTCATTTTAGTATGCGTTTTAGCCCCCTTAACCACCGGAACAGTAATATCCAGTTTACCGTTTGGCGAATAAATACTGGCCCTGTTACGGTAGGTCTGCTTAGCCAGATGCTCGTGTTTTTCGATTAAAAAATCTGCACCCAGTTTTTGCAATAAACTGAAATAACCAACTGGTGGTAGATAAAATAATGGAAGTATAGCTGTATTCTGCATTTGAAAATTTATGTTTGTAGCTGAAACGTTTTAAAAATAATGATTAAAAGAGGGATTGCGCACCTAGGCGTATTTTTTTTATACCTACTGTCGCTGCTTCCCCTGCCATTGCTGTTTTTTTTTGCAAGATTACTATATTATCTGCTTTATTACGTAATAGGCTATAGAAAAAAAGTTGTCAGGCAAAATTTAAAGTGTTCCTTTCCCGAGAAATCAACTGCTGAGCTTAGAAAAATAGAGAAAAAATTCTTTGTTTACCTGGCACAGCTTATTTTCGAAATCATAAAAATGACCAGTCTTTCGGAAAAAGAAATATTGAAAAGGGTAAGCTTTACCGGCTTAGAGCAACTGGAAAAACATTTTAAAACGGGCGCAAGTGTTTTGGCCTGCACCGGTCATTACGGCAACTGGGAACTGGGCACTTTAGCCCTGGGCTTAAGTATTTCGGCCAAAACAATGGTCATTTATAAACCCATTAAAAACAAGATTTTCGAAAGTTGGTTTGATTGCGCCCGTACCAGGTATGGCAACATTTTTATTGCCATGCGGCAAACACTGCGTGGAATTGCCGCTTACAAAAAGGAGGCTACTTTATTGTGCTTTGCCAGCGACCAATCGCCTACCAGGGAAGAAAGCAAATACTTTGTTGATTTTCTGGAACAGCCAACCGCAGCATTATTGGGTGTAGAAAAGATTGCAAAATCGACAAACAGGCCCATTTATTATTTTAAGGTTAATGTGCTTAAACCAGGTTACTACCATGTTGAAGTTCTGCCCATGTGCATCGATCCTGCAATAATGGGTGAATTTGAAATCACCAACCTGCATTTTAAGTTTTTAGAAGATATTATTAAAGAACAGCCTCAATATTGGCTCTGGAGCCATAAACGCTGGAAATTTAAACCCGAATAAAAAGAATGAACCCATCAGTAGCCGTTGTAATTTTAAACTGGAATGGAAAAGCATTTTTACAGCAGTTTTTGCCCGGAATTTTGCTTTCTGAATACGATAACCTGCAAATTGTTGTAGGCGATAATGCATCTACAGATGATTCGGTTGCCTTTTTAGAAGAAAATTATCCTACGGTAAAAATTATCCAGAACGATATTAATTATGGTTTTGCGGGAGGATACAACAAAGTTCTAGAACGTGTTGAAGCCGATTACTTTATCTTGCTCAACTCTGATGTAGAAGTTGTTCCAAACTGGATTAAACCGGTAATTGATTTAATGGAAAGTGATGCACAGATTGCTGCAGCACAACCGAAAATTAAATGGCAGCACGATAAAAAACAGTTTGAATATGCCGGAGCTGCCGGAGGTTTCCTGGATATTTACGCCTACCCCTTCTGCCGCGGACGGATATTTAACGTTTATGAGTTCGACAACGGCCAATACAATACCACAAAAGAAATTTTTTGGGCCAGTGGTGCCGCATTTTTCATCAAAAGCAAATGCTGGAAAGAAGCTGGCGGTCTTGACGCCGATCTTTTTGCCCATATGGAAGAAATAGACCTATGCTGGCGCTTAAAAAACTTAAATTACAAGGTTGTGTATTGCCCTGATGCAGAAGTGTATCATGTTGGCGGCGGCACTTTACAAACCGAAAATCCTTTTAAAACATACCTGAACTTTAGGAATAACCTCATTATCATGCAGAAAAACCTTCCTGCTGGTGATGCCGTTTTCAGGATTTTAATCAGGATGTGCATTGATTTTATTGCCTGGTGGCATTTCTTGCTCAGTGGGAAGCCTAAATTTACCATGGCGGTAAGCAAGGGCCATTGGCATTTTCTTAAATCATTATCAAAAACCAACAAAAAGCGTCAGCAGGTTCAGAAGCCATACACCAAACACTCAGGTGTATTTAACAAAAGTGTGGTTTGGGCGTTTTTCATCAAAAAAATCAGGCATTTTTCTGAACTGAAATAAATATTCCAGCACGGTGATCAGTAAAATCGCTGAAGATTGACAGGTTTTAAAACCAATCGTCATTAACGCGTAGATAGGTAGCCTAGATGCCATCTTCTAGGCCACATTAAACGTATTACAAAGATTCTTCAATCGATTTTTCAAGCCAGCTAATTGTACTCGATCCCAAACCTAGTGCACTAAATTTGATATAACCTTTCTTGTCAATCACCACATGTGTAGGATAGCCTTTTACCCCATATCTGTTGGCTATTGAACGGCCGGCAGCTACAATATTATAGTCAAAAGGAATTGTTTTTAGAAAAGGTTTCAGGTCAAATTTTTCATCCAAGGCAATGGCCAGAAAAACAACCTCTTTTTTATCTTTGTATTTGGCTACAATATCGTTAAGGTGGGGAATTTCGCTTTTACATGGCGGACAGTTGATAAACCAAAAGTTAAGCACATAAACCTTGCCAATACTGTCTTTTAAATTGTATTTATTCCCGTTTATATCGCTAACTTTAAAGCCATTAAACAGCTCGCCCTCCTTAAAAGATTCACTTGCCATAGGCCTTGGCATTTTGCTCATATTTGCCGCTTTCTGCTCGGCCGACAACTCATAAATCAGGTATTCGGGTTGTCCACTATCCGTGAAGGTTTTTCTGTTTTTCAAACCGTACTTGCCCGAAAGCATCAGTTTTTTCCAGGTGTTGTAAGGATAAACCATCCCATCTTCACCACGCACAACAGATTGTTCGTTCAGTACATTTTTTTTGACTGTGCTTTCCTGGGCTTTACCCATTAAAAAAGCAAATAACAGCGAGATTAATATTAGATTTTTAAGCATGATATTGTGTTAAATAATTAAACTTTCTATGGCCAAACGGTAACCTTTCATACCAAAACCAGTTAAAACGCCCTGACAATTTTTACCGGTTAATGAAACATGGCGATACTCTTCACGTGCATAAATATTAGAAATGTGCACTTCCACAACTGGGGTTTTAATGGCCGCAATTGCATCAGCCAAAGCAACTGAAGTGTGGGTATAACCGCCTGCATTTAAAATAATCCCATCATAAGTAAATCCGATTTCGTGCAGCTTATTGATCAGCTCTCCTTCAACATTGCTTTGAAAATAATGGATTTCAATGGCTGGATAAACTGTTTTGAGTTCTTTTATGTAATCTTCAATACTGGTATTGCCATAAATAGATGGCTCGCGAACGCCTAAGAGATTTAAATTTGGACCGTTAATAATTTGTATTTTCATGATATGTTGTAACGCTAAATGTGTAACGTTGCAATGTTATAAAAAATCTTAAATAAAATCATGCTTTGGCAATCATATATTAAAGGATTTAAAGCTTATTTAAAACTGGAGCGCTCTTTATCTGCACATTCCATAACTGCTTACCTGAGCGACATTGAGAAGCTGGGCCAATATTACCAATCGCTTAACGAAACACCACAGCTTGCCGACATTAAGATAGCCGATTTAAGGTCATTTATATCATGGCTCAATGCGCTTGGTATGCTGGCCAGCACACAGGCCAGGGTAATATCGGGCTTAAAAGCATTTTTTGCCTACCTCATGATAGAAGACCTGATTACTCACGATCCAACAGCACTAATTGAGGCACCGAAAATTAACAGAAAACTTCCCGACACTTTAAATATCCACGAAATTAATGATTTAATTGCAGCAATAGATGCTTCTAAACCTGAAGGCATGAGGAATAAAGCAATAATTGAAGTATTATATGGTTGTGGACTGCGCGTTAGTGAGTTAACTGATTTAAAAATATCGAACATATTCCCCCAGATTGAATTTATCAAAGTAATTGGGAAAGGAAATAAAGAGCGTTTGGTACCCATTGGTACAGTAGCCTTAAAGCTGATCGAAATTTACATCAATGAAGTTCGTGTACAAGCTAATATCAAGAAAGGAAATGAAGATTTTATCTTTTTGAACCGTTTTGGCGCTAAGCTCTCCCGCATTTCAATATTCAATTTAATTAAAAGTTTAGCTGTTTCTACCGGGTTACAGAAAACGATCAGTCCGCATACGCTACGGCATTCTTTTGCCACCCATTTAATTGAAGGCGGTGCAGATTTGAGGGCGGTGCAGGAAATGTTAGGGCATTCCAGCATTACCACAACAGAAATTTACACCCATATAGACAGAGATTATTTGCGGGAAGTGATTACGCAGTTCCATCCAAGATCTTAGTGGTATTTGATGTTAATGGTACGCCGGAGGTCCACACTGTATCATCCTATCTTTACCCTGCATATCTTTTCTTAACTCAATATCTATAAAATATTTATCTCTTAGTATATCAATGGTTTCTTCACCTAAATACTCGTTAATCTCGAAATACAATTTTCCCATACTGTGCATGTTCGTTTTGGCAAAATCGGCTACTGCATTATAAAACACCAATGGGTTTTCATCACTTACAAAGAGGGCTAAATGCGGCTCGTGCACCAATACATTTTCGTGCATATCTACTTTTTCCAGATCCCTGATGTAAGGTGGATTACTAACGATTACATCAAATTTTAGATCGCTGGAAAACGTTAGTACATCAGCCTCAATAAAATTAACCTGTACACCCATCTTATCTGCATTTTGCCGGGCTACCGCTATGGCTTCGGCAGAAACATCAAGAGAAAAAACTGTTGCCTTGGGCAAATGCTTTTTTAATGAAACCGGGATACAGCCGGAGCCAGTGCCAATATCCAAAATTTTCAACCCTTCACCCTGACCGGCCTGGTGTTCGGAAATAATCCAATCAACCAGTTCTTCCGTTTCGGGCCTGGGGATAAGTACATGCGGATTTACATGAAACACCATCCCATAAAAATGGGCTTCGCCTAAAATGTGCTGAATCGGTTTTCCTATCTGCAGATCATTGAGGATACTCAAAAGCTTCTGCATATTGATGAAAGAAACCTCTTCTTCCTTTGCCATCCTCAGTTTATTTGCCGTTAAGCCCAAAACCTGTTCTGCTGCAATACTAAATAAAGCACGTGCTTCATCCCTATCATACAGCTGCTCCAGCTCTAGTTCATAATGTTCCTCTAACGCTCCGATTTTCATTACAGCAAAATTACTTATTTGCGATGATATGAATTGGCTTTTACATATTCCGTGACTCATTTTTTACTACTTTTGCGCTAATGAGCGATGAATTTTACATAAAACGCTGTTTAGAATTAGCTGCCCTGGGTATTGGAAATGTAAGTCCGAACCCTATGGTTGGCTGTGTAATTGTGGCCAATGGCGAAATTATTGGCGAAGGCTACCATCAGCAATATGGCCAGGCGCACGCAGAACCAAATGCGGTTAAAGCGGTGCTGGATAAATATGGCGATGAAGCAGAAAACCTTTTAAAACAGGCTACTGCATATGTTAACCTAGAGCCTTGTGCCCATTTTGGCAAAACACCGCCATGTGCCGATTTATTGGTAAAACATCAATTGAAAAAGGTGGTTATTGGTAATCGTGATCCATTTAGTGGCGTAGATGGAAAAGGCATTGAAAAGCTGAAAGCCGCAGGAATTGGAGTTGAAAGCGGTATTTTAGACGAAGAATGCAGGCACTTTAATAGAAGATTTTTCACCAGGATTAAGCAGCAGAGGCCGTATATTATATTGAAATGGGCCGAAACTGCAAACGGCTATTTTGCTACGAATGACGGGCATCAAAAATGGATCAGCGGGGCCTTGGCCAAAAGGCTTGCACACCAATGGCGAACTGAAGAAGATGCTATCCTGATCGGCAAGCAGACCGCCATCATCGACAATCCTGAGTTAACGGCCAGAAACTGGCCTGGCAAAAACCCCATACGCTTGGTTATTGATAAACATCTTCAGGTGCCACAATCCAACCACATTTATAACGCAGAGGCAAAAACCATTATTTTTAATGAGATAAAAACCGATGTGGAGGGCAATATCCATTACATCCAGATGGAAGATATGCACTTCTATCTGCCCCAAAAAATTGCATTCCAACTTTATTTAATGGATATACAATCGGTAATTATCGAAGGTGGCGCTAACCTATTGAAACAGTTTTTAGATGCCGGCCTATGGGATGAAGCCCGTATTTTTACATCGGCCAATAGCTGGACAGATGGAATTGCCTCGCCAAATATTAATGGCAGTTTAAAAGAGCAGATCGAGATTGAAAAAGATAAACTCTCTATCTATATAAACAACATAAACAAATGATATACATTATATTAAGCATCTGCTGTTCGGTTACCGTTGCCATTTTATTAAAATTGGCCAAACGTTACCAGATCAGCATTATCCAAGCCGTTACCGTAAATTATTTTGCCGCTTTAACCTTATGCTTTTTCTTCTTCAAGCCAGATATTAAGCTGGTCACCCACACTGCACCCTGGCCCATTTATATTGGTCTGGCTATATTGCTACCCACTATCTTTTTGTTTTTAGCCGCATCTGTTAAAAATTTAGGCATCGTTAAAACCGACATTGCGCAGCGTTTATCGTTATTCATCCCGGTGCTAGCAGCCTATTTTGTATTTAAAGAAGATTTTAACATTTTAAAAATAGCCGGTTTATGCATTGGCTTTTTAGCTATTTTTTTAACTTTTTTACGTAAATCGGCACCTGATGACAGCAAAGGCAATTTACTTTACCCAATAATGGTTTTTGTTGGCTTCGGACTTATCGATGTACTTTTTAAACAGATTGCCCTATACAAAGAACTGCCTTATACCACTTCACTCTTTACCGTTTTTTGCCTGGCATTTATCGTTTCGTTGATCATTGTAATTACGATGATCATTTCGGGAAAAACAAAAGTGCAGCTCGTAAATGTAGCATGTGGAATTATTTTAGGCTTTTTCAATTTCGGAAATATCCTTTTCTACCTTAAAGCGCACAAGGCATTGGCAGAAAACCCATCTACTGTTTTTGCTGCAATGAATTTGGGGGTAATTATTGTAGGGAGCCTAATAGGCATCATTATATTTAAAGAGAAGCTTACCAGACTCAATTACGCAGGAATAATTTTTGCAATCGCAGCAGTTATTTTCATTACCCTATCGCAAAATGCTGTTCGATGATACTTATAAAACCATAGAAAGTGCCTCAGAAGGCATGTTTCGGGATAAAGGAAGCAAATTTATAGCCTATGCCTACCCCATCCGTTCAGAAGAAGAAGTTAAGCCCATTATTGCTGGCTTAAGAGCAGAACATGCTAAAGCAAGGCACTTTTGTTATGCTTACCGATTAACACCAAACCGTTCGGTATTTAGGGTAAACGATGATGGAGAACCATCAGGCACAGCCGGCCGGCCAATTTTAAACTGCTTGCTCTCAGAAGATATTACCAATGTATTAATGGTAGTTGTGCGTTATTTTGGAGGAACATTATTGGGCGTACCTGGTTTAATTAATGCCTACAAAAGTGCTAGTATGGAAGCCATTAAAGCCTCAACAGTTGTAAGCAAAACCGTTAACGACATTTATGAAGCATATTTCGATTACCTGCAGATGAACGATGTTATGAAATTGAGCAAAGAGGAGAATCTGCAAATCCTCGCACAACAGTTCGACACCAGTTGTATATTAAAATTTGAAGTCAGAAAAGCGCAACTCAATCAGGTTTTGAGTAAATTTGATAAAATTGAAGGGGTTAAACTTAAATACCTAAACACCATTTAGATTAATCAGATTAACAAGATTGGGCAAAAACCTGGTCTGCGGTGATCAGAGAAATCTGCGGAACAAAAAAAACAAGTATGAAAATAGCTGAAAGCGATTTAATCATCAATCCAGATGGTAGCATTTATCATTTAAATCTTTTACCCGGCGATGTGGCCGAAACGGTAATCACAGTTGGCGACCCCGACCGCGTAGGCGAAGTAAGTAAATTTTTCGACAGGATTGAATTGAAGAAAGGTAAACGTGAGTTTATTACCCATACCGGATATGTGGGCAAAAAACGGGTTACCGTACTTTCAACAGGTATTGGAACAGATAATATCGACATTGTTTTTAATGAACTCGATGCCCTCGTTAACATCGATTTTGAAGCCCGGGAGGTTAAAAAACACCTTACATCTTTAAATATTATCCGTATCGGCACATCAGGCGCGGTTCAGCCCGATATCCCGATGGGCACCATACTGGCTTCATCTTATGGTTTGGGTATGGATGCACTGATGAATTACTATGTACACGAACTTACAGGTGATGAACGGAGCTTAATGGATGACCTGAAAAGCCATTTTGGACATTTAAAAAACATAAATCCGTACTTAACCGCCGCAAGCAGCGATTTATTGAACACCATTGGTAAAGATATGCCTAAAGGTATAACCATTACTGCACCAGGCTTTTACGCACCACAGGGAAGATTGGTGAGGGCCAAAAATTCAGTTCCCGATTTTATCAGTTTAATAAATAGCTTTAACAGCAACCAGCACCGCATAACCAATTTAGAAATGGAAACCGCTGGTATTTATGCATTGGCAAAAGTACTTGGCCATAAAGCCCTGTCTGTTAATGCAATTTTAGCGAGCAGGGTAAAGTTCGAATTTAGCCATGAGCCCAATAAAATTGTTGAGCAGGCCATAACCATGGTTTTGGAGCGGATTTAATCGCCACCATGCAGAATAAAAAATCCCGATATCTAGTTTTATAACACAGACATCGGGACTTGGAGTACTGGCTTAATTTATGCAATTAATGATAGCTTAGCTGCTTAAACGGCCGGTATTTTTTCTTTAACGAGTTCATTGCCTTCAGTATCTAAATAGGTACAGGTCATTTCTTCAAGGTCTGTTACCCATTTTTCTACACCGGCATCGGCTGCCTGCTTACAAAAAGTAAAATAATCTGTTTCACCTTTCTGATGTATACTTAAAGCATGTTCCAGTTTTCCGGCAGAAGATTCTTCATTGATAATCAAAGCCGGATAACCATCTAAACCCACCTGTTGGGCATTGTCTTCATCATCAAAATAAATAGACAAACCATTGCTTACATATACATCGTTCCGCTTAACACCCAATTCCTTAATTTCTTTAATAAACTGCGGAAAATCTGCACCAGTTTTAACTTTTGCTCCTGCTGCCTGGATGTCTTCTATCGTGAACATATATTATTTGTTTAATGAAACTTTGTAAATTGTGGTTTGCGTGTATAAATCTTCAGGCCTTAGTATGGTGCTTGGAAATGCTGGGACATTAACCGCATTTGGATGGTGCTGGGTTTCAACGCAAAAAGCACCATAACTACTATAATCTTTTCCTCCCTTACCATTTTTTACACTTAAATACTTTGCAGTATATAGGTGTGCTACTGGCTCTGTAGTATAAACGCTTAACGTTAAACCGCTTTCCTCTTCAATTGTTTTAGTGGCCAGCGATAAATCTCCGTAGATTTTATCCAGCACAAAAGTCTGGTCGTAACCTTCATCCTCATTCCAATCGTGACCTATTGCTTTAGGTTTTGTAAAATCAAGTGGCGTACCAGCTACTGGGATCAGTTTACCAGTTACCGAATAATTATCATCCTGTTCTAAATAATTTGAGGCAAAAATCTGTTGTTTATGGTCTTTAATGCTCCCTCCATTAGGCGCCAGGTTAAAATAACCATGGTGTGTTAAATTAATTGCTGTGGCCTGGTCTGTTTCGGCTTCATAGCTTAAAATCAGCTCGTCGTTCTCAGTAAGTTCAAAACTGAGGTCGATAATCAGATTGCCCGGAAAATTTTCTTCTCCATCTACACTTTCATACTGTAGGGTAACAAACGATTGCGAATCGTCGCCAAGCTCAATTACATCCCAAACTTTTTTGTCAAATCCTACGATTCCACCATGTAGCGTATCCGTGCCTGCATTTTGTGCAAGCTGATAGGTTTCGTCATCAATAGTAAAACTGCCGTTTTTTATCCGGTTGGCATAACGGCCAACAATGGTACCTAAGTAAGGGTAAGCAGTTAAGTAAGCTGGATCAAGATATTCTTCAAAGGTATCGAAGCCCAGCACAATATCCTGCATTTCGCCCTTGGCATTTTTAACTACAAACTTGTTGATAATAGCACCATAATTGAATATTTTAACATAAGTGCCTTTGCTGTTGGTGAGTTCGATTGCGATAACTTCTTCGCCATCAATATTTTTTCCGGTAGGTATTTGCTTAACGCTCATAAATTGTAACTTAGTACTTTTGTTTCGTAAACAAACATACTATTATTAATGCTTTTTATAAATATATTTTGGCCAAATGAACATTAACCTGGAGGAAAAATTCGCCTCACATTACCATCAAAAAGCACACGCCGTTTATTTTACACCGGGCAGGGTTAACCTAATTGGCGAGCATATCGATTATAATGGGGGTTTGGTTATGCCCTGCGCCATTACACTGGGAACTTGGGTGGCCATTGCGCCTAACAGCGACAATAAATTCAGGTTTAAAAGTTTAAATTTTGATGCAACTACCGTACTCGAAGCCAATACGCTGAACCAAAAGGATGGTAATGCATGGTCGAACTACCCTATCGGTGTAATTAATGAATTTATACAGGACGGCAAAGAAATTACCGGACTGGATTTTCTGTTTTTCGGAAACATCCCTATCGGATCTGGCCTTTCTTCATCAGCTTCTATAGAAATTGCGACTGCTTTTGCTTTAAATGATCATTTTAAACTGGGCTACGATAAACTCGAAATGGTTAAAATAGCCAAGCGGGTTGAAAACGATTTTATCGGTTTAAACTCAGGCATTATGGATCAATTTGCTGTAGCTTTTGGTGAGAAAAACAAAGCCATAGTTTTAGACTGCGAAACCTTAAAATACAAAATGGTTGACGTAGAGCTCAAAAACTATGTGCTCGCTATTATCAATACGAATAAACCGCGCGAGCTTGCCGATTCGAAATACAATGAACGCGTAGCAGAATGTCAAACCGCATTAAAACTGCTGAATGGCGAAATCACCCTTCAATACCTTTGCGAACTTACTGCCGAAAAACTGGCCTTACACAGTCATTTGATTGAAGATGAAACCATTTTAAACCGTGCAACACATGTGGTTAAAGAAAACGACCGTGTACATTTAGCGGCAAAAGCATTAAATTCAGGAAACCTTGAAGAGTTTGGCCGTTTGATGTACGCTTCGCATCAATCCTTACGCACACTTTACGAAGTAAGTGGAAAAGAGCTGGATGCCGTGGTAGATTTCTGTTCTGATTACGAACACGTAATTGGCGCCCGTATGACGGGTGCTGGCTTTGGTGGTTGCGCCATCGCTTTATTGGAAAAGGGTTTTGAGGAAGATTTTGCAACGCATTTAACAACCTATTACGTAGATAAAATTGGCTACCCCGCCGCAATATATATCAGTGAAATTGGCAGTGGACCGTATTTAGTCACGGATGAACATAGATAAACACAGATTTTGGGTTTAATTACCAATCAGTGTGATCAATACAAAATAATGAGAAAATTAAAGTTAGACGAGTTAAACCGTCCGGATATTGAAACGTTTAAGGAACAGGAAAAATTACCTGTTGTTGTGGTTTTGGATAATGTGCGCAGTATGCACAATGTAGGTTCGATATTCCGTACCGCTGATGGATTTGCACTGGAAAAAGTTATTCTTTGCGGTATTACGGCCCAGCCACCACACCGCGAAATTGAAAAAACAGCTTTGGGCGCCACGCAATCGGTAGATTGGATACACTATACCGAAACCGTCGAAGCCGTTGAGGCCTTAAGGGCTTTAGGCTATGAAATAATCGCTATTGAACAGGCTGAAAACAGCACCATGCTAAATACCTTTCAACCTGATCCGAGTAAAAAATATGCACTGATTTTTGGTAACGAGGTAGATGGTGTAAGTGATGAAGTAATGGCTAAAATCGACGAATGTATTGAAATTCCCCAGTTCGGCACTAAACATTCATTCAACATTGTAATTTCTGCCGGCATTGTGTTTTGGGATTTTTTTGCCAAATTAAGGTTATAAATTCGTCATTTCGAGCCGACAACCGCCGAGCTTTGTTTCAGAATTCTCTTAATAAACTATCTTCATTTTTTAACCACGGAGGGCACAAAGAAACAGACACAGCGCACGCGGCGTAAATGGAAATTTTAATGATCAAGAAAATTATCTGTGTTTTCAGTGAATCTGCGGCTTATGTTTAACCGCTGATAACACAAAGAAAAGGCACGGAGTCGCATAAGCAAGTCTGCGGTAATCTGTGTTATCGGCGGGACTTCATTTTCCCACAGATTACGCTAATTACGCAGATTTAATAAGTTGCCATTTTACACCCAACCCTAGCGTAATTGCGAACTGAAGCACAGGGTATTGTGGTGGAGCGAAGCAATCTTTTTATATTATCAACTTAGCCTGTGGCGGTTTTTAACCACAAAGAAAACGATCGTAAATAGAAATAATTATGTTGAAAATTATCCGTGCTTTCGGTGAATCCGTGGCTTATAGTTAATATGAATAGCAAAGAACACAAAGAAAAACTCCAAACAACGATAAACATAAAATGGAAAACGTATTACTAAAGAAACTTCAGGTAAAACCAGGCCATACCATACAGGTTGTTGATGCACCCGAGCATGCCGCTTCGATTTTGGGCAACATTCCAGATGGTGTTTCTGTTCAATATGACAACAACAGCAATTTCAACATACTCCTAACCTTTACAACAACTAAAGATCAGCTTAAAAAGCAAATAGAAAGTTATCTGAAAAGAATAGATCAAAAAACGATATTCTGGGTATTTTATCCAAAAAAATCAGCTAAAATCAATTCTGACCTCGATATGATGAAAAGCTGGGAGGAGCTTAGCACATTTGGCTTGACTCCTTGCGCTTCGGCCGCTGTTAACGAAACTTGGACTGCCCTCAGGTTAAAATTTATCAGCGAAGTAAAACCGTCTGGCTTGAGAAACGACCACATTAAAACCAATCAATTTGGTGAATATGTAGATCCTGTTAATAAAACCGTTAAACTTCCCGATGATTTAAGCTTAGCAATGAAAGATCATCCACAGGCACATGCTTACTTTCATCAGCTCGCCTACTCACATAAAAAGGAATATGTACTTTGGGTGCTATCTGCTAAACAAGAGAAAACACGTGCAAGCAGGATTGAAAAAACAGTAGAAATGTTGTTAAATCGAAAGAAAAATCCAGCCGATAAATAAAAAAATCCAGCCGAACCTTAAAATCAAAAATCCACTTTGTATAGTAAAATATACAAAAAAAGTGAAGATTTCAATCCTTGAGTAACTTTTTTGTGGAATAATTTTCTATTGCTAAGTTTCTGATAATAGGCTATTTGTGTATAAAATTTTGTTTTTGGCAGGATTTTTTCTTAGTCGATGCAAAACAGTATGATATAAAAACTGTTAAGTGACTAATATTACAAAATAGAAAAACATGAATACGAAAATTACTAAATCAACAATGTTGATTGCCTTATTAGGATTATCATCACAATTATTTGCACAAGAAACACCAACTACTTCGGGTAGATTTGGTAAACAATCACTAAGAACATGGAGTGTTGGTGCACATGGAGGTATTTTAAGTCAAAATACATTTTTAGGAGGTGGAAGTGTTGATGCCCGCGAATTTAAAAGCATTGGTTACGGTGGATTTATTAAAAAGCAAATTTTACCTGCTTTGGGCTTACAGGCCGACTTTTTAAGAGGTGATATCAAAACTGCAAATTACGTCGCAAATGTTGAACAAAAAAACAGCATCCAATGGTCTGGATCATTAACTGCGGTATTAAATATTGCTAACTTCAGCTTAAATACAGAGAATGCAGTTTTAATTCCTTACGTAAAAGCAGGTGCTGGTTACATGTCTTCAGATTCGCAACTAGGAGCAGTAGAAACTTTTTCTGGTAGAGAAGGTTGGTTTATCCCAACAGGTGTTGGATTTAAGTTGGGCGTATCAAAGGGTATCAATATTGATTTTGGTTACGACATTAACTTTATCAAATCATCTCCAACAGTTAAAAATGCCTATAATGAAAGTAGATTCTCTTATTCGCACGTAGGTTTAGAGTTTGCTTTAGGAAACAAAGAAAATTCACAATTGCAAAACTATAGTGCAATAGCTGATTTACGTAAACAAAGTGCAGAAGAAAGTGCTGAACTGAGAAGAGCATTATCTACAGCAGAACAAAATGCACAACGTGATAGAGAGCAATATGCCAAAGATTTGGGTGATGATGACAGTGACGGTGTAGCAAACAAATTTGATAAATGCCCAGGAACGCCTACAGGAACTGTTGTAGATGGTTCAGGTTGTCCTTTAGCCGCTCCTAAAACAATTATCAAAGAAACAACAGTAATTACTGAAGCTGACCGTAAAGTGGTTAAAGATGCCATTTCTAACTTAGAATTCGATTTAGGTAAATCAACCATCCGTTCTAAATCATTCGCTACTTTAAACCGTGTGGCTTCATTATTAATCGAGAAAAATTTCAGTTTAAAATTAGCTGGCCATACTGATAACACTGGTGGTAGAGAATTAAACTTGCGTTTATCTAAAGATAGAGCAGAATCTGTTAAAGCTTATTTAGTATCTCAAGGTGTAAATGCATCAAGAGTTGAAGCTACAGGTTACGGACCTGACCAACCAATTGCAACCAACAAAACTGCAACAGGCCGTCAGCAAAACCGTCGTGTAGAGTTTACTTTATACTAGTCATTAATGATAATGGCAACAAAAAAGCTCCCCGGATTAGTTTTCCGGGGAGCTTTTTGTTTTAAATATTAACATTTGAATCATATCTTGATTCAGGAGCTGCTGAAACAAGTTCAGCATGACGAAAACGATGTTTACGACAATCCTTTTTTGTTTTTATAAGTCATTTTGGCTTTTGTGCCGGCACTATAATTATAATTTTTCAGGTTACTGGCTTTCTTTTCGTGAAAAGCAGCGCCCCGTTCAGGCTCTTCATCTGCTGCATCTTTCTTTTTCTTAGCTTTCGGTGCAGTATCTGCAATCTTTAAATCTTCAGGCAGTTCCATTAACTCCAGTTTCTGACCAATGGCCTGCTCAATTTTTTTAACTTCAATCAATTCAATATCCGTAGAAAAAGTGATCGCCACCACATCATCATCGCCATGTTTAACAATACGCTGTATTAGCGTTTCCTTTTGCTCAGGTAATTCTAAATGCAGAATGAATGGAATTCCGGTAATATCTAAATCGCCAAGGTTTTCATTTGCAACAATTAAAACCCGTGCATCCGCGTTCGCTTTAAAATCTTCGATGTCATCATAACCTTTATCATCAAAAAACAACGAGCGGTAAATGGATATTTCTCCCTCCTTGGCATGATTAAAGTTTTTATACACAGTTTGCGCCGTTAAGCGGGTATTTACAAAAACCACCACTTTATCAAAAACTTCGGCATCGTTTAACAATAAGGTTAAAAGATTAAGCTTTGTCCGGAAATTAGGTACCTGATAAAGCATCTGCTGATAAACTTCAGCATGTTGTTCTCCAATCTCATCCACTTCTACCGTAGCCGTAGAATCTTTCATGAAAGGCGAAATCATGTGGTTTAATTTCTCGTGCAGTACCTCGGTAAACACCACATGCTGAGATTTGTATGCACTGTTGGCCAATTCTACCACAGGCAGCTGTAAACCTTTTTTAACAATAAGTTCGGCATTATCTACAATAAACAATTGTATTTTATTGGTATTTAAGGCCAATTTCAAATATAAAGCGCGGGCGCGGTCGGGCACTGCCACAATAATATCGCAGCCATCCGTAATCTCGTTCATCTGGGTTTCAACAACGCCTCGGCTATCAATGCCTAAAATCCTAAAAGTACTGTTGCGGTTTAACAGTTTAAATTTTTCCAATACATGATCTACATGTTCGGCATCTGGCACCAAAATTAAGGCCCTAGGTGCTTCTTCGAAAGCATATTTCAACTTCATCAAAGTAGCTAAAACGTAGGTTGTGGTTTTTCCCGAGCCTTCTGGCCCTACCGCTATAACATCCTGGCCACCCAGTATCCGCGACATGGTTCTGGTTTGGATTTCCTTTGGGGTCAAAAATCCGGCATCAGTCATCGCCGCTACAAGTGGTTTGCTAAGTTTTAATTTATCTAAAGACACAATTACTATTTTAATGTTTCGAACTGCAAATATCCTTAAAATAATTAGCTTTTTGAGGAATTGGATCTTAAAGCTTTAAAAATGGATACCGTAAACAGTTGGTTATCTCTACGCTGATCAGGCATTAACAAATTAAAATAGCGTTATAAATGATTCCTGAGGGTAGTTTCTGTGCTTATTTTAAGCCGGGCACAAAAAATAATTTACTGATAATTAATAAGTTAAAAAATATTCTAAATTAAATACTACTAAATCTATAGATATTATATACTTATTTATATATTTGCTCAACATTAATCAACAAGAATAACATGTTAAACAATTAAAACGCAGAAATTATGTCAATCTATTTTCAATTTCCGGCCATTGATGAATATCCCAATGTGGTTTACCCCCTACAGGAAAAACAGCAGCGTTTGCAGGAAAATAAAAACGAAGATAGCATTAACCCTGAACAGATTATAGAATTGAAAGATTTCTTGGCGTTAAAACCTGTTTAACAACCTGGCCAGTTGACCGATTGGAAGGTAGGAGTTTCATAAACTTTTTACGATGGTTCGAATCCATTACTAGGCCTCAAAGTGTAGTTCATAGCACTTTATCCTGATTCTGCTCAAATCAGGCAAGATTTGGTTATCTTATATTTGTTTTGTTGTTAGCAAAGGCTATCCGGATGGGTAGCCTTTAACTTTTATCCTGACTCACTGTGATGCAAATCTTCGAACTATACGATATTTATTTGCAGCTTTAACTTTTGAAGTTTCATATCTTCCTATATTGTGGTGCTGATCCGATAACTATCGGATTTATTTCAGCATCTTCCCTCCAAAATAGACCCTGATCCCGATGGGATAATCTGGACAGGGTGACGGTTTTTATAAAAACATCCTATTATTTAATTGGTTTAAAGCAATAGAACTATTTTTTTTCATAATTCAAAAACATTTTATTTCAAACATGGTTATTTATATAATTCACATTATACTAATCTTTTACAGATTAATTTGTTTGGTTTAAAAAGGGATTTATGGATATAAATCCCTTTTCTTTTAAGCCTAAATTTTTAAATCATATATTAGTCCCCATCCAATAACATTCTATAGTTTAGATGAACAGAAAACATTTCCTTTCTTCATTTATTGCCGCAGCAACGGTATTGCCCACCTTTAAAACTTTAGCCAATACTGTAGAAAGCGAAAGTTCTTCTTTTAAAATACCTCCATATTTAAAGCAGGGCGATACCATTGGAATTACAAGTCCGGCGGGATACATTACCCTGGAGCAGATCCAACCGGCTGTTTTGCAGATGCAGAGCTGGGGATTTGCCATAAAAATTGGCGATACCATAGGCAAACGCGATTTTACCTACGGCGGAACGGATGAAGAGCGGTTGACTGATTTCCAAAAAATGCTTGATGATCCAAATATCAAGGCCATTATGTGTGCCCGCGGAGGTTATGGCTTTGTGCGCATTATCGATCGACTGGATTTCTCTACATTTCAGAAAAACCCAAAATGGATTATCGGTTTTAGCGATATTACAGTGCTGCACTGTCATTTGGCTAAAAATTACGGTATTGCATCTATCCATTCCAAAATGTGCAACAGTTTCCCCGATGACTGGAGCAAAGCAGAACTGGTACAGATTGAAACCATTTTATCGATAAAAAATGCGCTGATAGGCGAACGGATGGGCTACACCGCGCCTGCCCACCCGAATAACCGGCAAGGTAAGGCAGATGGTATTTTGGTTGGCGGAAACCTCAGCATTATAGAAACCCTGGCCGGAAGTGATTCTGATTTAACGACCAAAAATAAAATTTTGTTTATTGAAGATACTGGCGAATACCTTTATAGTGTAGATAGAATGCTGTGGAACTTAAAACGCAGTGGCAAGCTCAAAAACCTGAAAGGATTAATTATTGGTGGTTTTAAGGTTAAACCTGATGATGCCGGCGAGGAATTTGGCAAAACCATTTACGATATTGTATCAGAAAAAGTAAAAGAGTATAACTACCCTGTTGCTTTTGATTTCCCCGTAGGCCACCAGCGAAATAATTTTGCCTTAAAATGCGGTGCAAATCACACGCTTACCGTAAGCGAAACAGGTTCGGTAT
Source organism: Pedobacter sp. GSP4 (assembly GCF_051857575.1). NCBI lineage: Bacteria > Pseudomonadati > Bacteroidota > Sphingobacteriia > Sphingobacteriales > Sphingobacteriaceae > Pedobacter > Pedobacter sp. GSP4. The sequence continues at coordinate 621,028 of NZ_JBPZIR010000002.1, forward strand.
TACAATCGTTTTAGTTTTTTTATTACTTCATCATAGAAGAACTAAATCAAAAAACGTCATCTCGACCGGAGCATTGCGGAGTGGAGAGATCTACCTGGAAATAGATTTAGCTTCGCTGAGCACTTCGTGGTTCTCGACTTCGTTTCACTTCGCTCGAAATGACGTTAACTATGATAGAATTTTATATAAAAACTTCTTTTGATCTCCTAAACTGTTTTCACCTCATCCTCTGCATAATCCTCAATATCCGTAATATAACCGTTTATTAAAAGGAAATCAAAGAGTGGTTTGGCCTCAGCTGTTACCGGCATATTTGCTGTGGTAATTACCTGATTTGTCTTCTTATCTAAAAATGGGTAAGCAAATAAACGCACGTTGGTATTAAACATATCATTTACATAACTCAACAACTGCCCAGCATAGTTTTCGCCATTAAAGTTTGATGAGTTGAATACGAATTTTAAGTTATTGATGTTTGTGGCCAAACCAACACTTTTGGGTTTGCACCTGGCCAGGTATTTTGCAAGGCGGTTGTGGCGTGTAAAGTTAGAAACGATTACAATATTGCCGGTATCGCACATTTCCTGGGTCCGTTTAGCTACCGATTCTAAATCAATATCATCAGGTGTTTCGTCTCCACCGGTTAAAACATTGGTCAACAAAACCTCAATCATTACGGCTAGGTTTCCCTCTTCTACCTTATTGGTACGTTTAAACTGATCGGTAGCCTTGTTGAACAAACTAAAATTGGGCAATGATTTCTGGCCGTACTTGGTCCTTAAGATCATGATGTCTTTTTTGTACAACAGATCTTTGGCCTGACGTGGATGGGCTTCAGCATCAAAAATGGCGGCAGCAGAAAAATCCTTCATAATCATATACAGATTAAGCAGAATATTATCAACACCTTCAAATGCCGGTCCTTTAACTGAAATCAGATCAATTTCTACCGAATCGATGGTTAAATTATCCGCCAGCGATTCTACCATCAGCTTTGGATCCTGGCAATGATAAAAGGCAGCATAAACCAGGTTAACACCAATAATACCCAAAACACGCTGTTGCATGTTTACATCAGTATCCAGTAAGCGAACATGGAAAAATATTTCGTTCGGCAGGCCACCTGGTTCATTTTGAAAACAGATGCCAACCCAACCATGCGGTTCGTTAGTACGTTTGTAATTTAAAGTAGTTACGGTATCGGCAAAGGCAAAAAAAGTACGGCTTTCATACTTTTCTCCTGATAAACGTTCGGTAAGCAAGCCAAACTCATGGTTGAGCATTTGCAAAAGCCTATTCTGACTTACGTATCGGCCATTCGCTTCAGCTCCATAAATGGCATCGCTAAAGGTCATATCATAGGCCGACATGGTTTTGGCTACTGTTCCAGATGCCGCACCAGCATTAAAAAAATTCCGCGAAACTTCCTGTCCTGCACCAATCTCGGCAAAAGTGCCGTAAATGCGCGGATCTAGGTTTATTTTAAGTGCTTTGCGTTTCGTATCCAGAATTTCTCTCTCCATAGCGCAAAAATACTAAAAATGAAATTAAGGCAATTTTAAGAATGCAACTTAAAATCAATCTAAATACGCTCAATTGAATTCGTCATGCTGATCCGATAGCCATCGGATCAGCATGACGGATACCGTAAAAAAATAAGGTTAATGCCATCCAGCATTAACCTTATAAAACCTAAACTTAAACTACTATGAAACCTGCATCATTATCACTCCCATCTACTTCCCAATCAGATGATGCAAGATTCATAACCTTTGAAAAACCTAAACTATTATGAAAAATCCTCTTTCGAGAATATTTTTATTACGATACTACAATTTCTTTGTGCTGTAATTTAGCATCGTCTTTTTTACTGATATTGATAGTCAAAATACCATCTTTATATTCGGCGGTAATTTTATCTCCATCAGCAGTATCTGGTAAATTGAATGATCTTGCAAACGAGCTGTAATCAAACTCTTTACGGGTAAAATCTTTAGCTACCTGGGTTTCGTCTTTTTTAACTTCTGCCCAAACAGAAAGGGTATCTTTTTTTAAATTGATCTGAAAATCTTCTTTCTTTAAACCTGGTGCAGCCAATTCTATAACATAAGCTGTTTCATTTTCGTAAATGTTCACATTTGGCGATTTATCAACCATTTTGTTTTTAGTTACTGCATCGCTAAACAATGAATCAAAAACATTGTTAAAGTAAGGTGCTGTGTTGCGGGTTCTGTTGTTAAAATTTACAAGTGTCATATCTCTAATTTTTTATTTTTTTAATTGATACTACAGCTTATTCAACTTACATACCAAACCAAATATTTATGATATTTAAGACATTTTGGCAAAAAACCTTTAAAACAAAAGACAAATTGACAGTCGAGAAGTCTTTTTCCGACAAATTCAACTATAAAACCAATATCCATTTACGCTTTATCGATTTCGATATGATGGGCCATGTTAACAATTCCATTTATTTTACCTATCTGGAAATAGCCCGCACCAAGTATTGGGAAGAAATTATAAAGTGGGACTGGAAAAAAACAGGAATTGTGATTGCCCATGCAGAGCTTGATTATATCTTACCAATTGTAATGCACGATAAAATTGCAATTCACGTAAAAACAGCAAGAATAGGCAATACGAGTTTTGACCTGGAGTATCAGATTGTAAAAATAAAAGGTACTGAAGAAATCATCTGCAGCAAGGGAAAAACGGTTTGCATAGCTGTAGATTATGCAACAGGAAAACCTACAGCTATACCAGAAGCCGAAAAACAAAAGATGCTAGGATTTGAGCAACTAGCCCCCTAACCCCCTGAAGGGGGAATTGCATACCATGCTACTCCCCTTTAGGGCTTAAGGGTTCAGGCATAATTTTTCCTGGATTGAGAATACCAGTAGGATCGAAAACCTGTTTAATCCCCCGCATTAAATTTAAATGGATATTGGAATACTTAATGGGCATAAATTCTTTTTGTACCAAACCGATGCCATGTTCGCCCGATAAGGTTCCGCCCAAGGCAGTGGTGAGTTCGAATATTTCGGCAATACCAAATTTGAGCCTATTTTTCCAGTCTTCATCGCTCATCCCCGCTTTTATAATGTTTACGTGCAGATTTCCATCTCCGGCATGGCCATAACAAACGCTTTCGAAACCATATTTGGCGCCAATTTCTTTAATACCGTTTACCAGTTTAGGCAAAGCTGCTCGTGGCACAACGGTATCTTCTTCTTTATAAACCGAATTCGATTTTACCGACTCGGCCATGGTTCTGCGCATACGCCAAAGCTCTTCTTTTTGAGCAGCTGTATCTGCAAATAAAACTTCGGTACAGTGATGTTCTTCTAAAACGATGTTGGTTTTTTCGCAGTTTTTAAAAATATCATCTAAATCATCGCCATCAAATTCAATCATCAATAAGGATGCAACATCATCCTTTAAATCAAATTTAATATCATCAAATTTAATTACCCACTCTACGCCTTTTCGTTCCATAAACTCAAGGGCCGATGGCGTAACCCCTGCCCTAAAAATAGCAGAAACTGCGGCACAGGCATCTTCATTGGTACTGAACGAGCCCATCATTAACACCGATTGGCTAGGTTTGGGCAATAGCTTGGTCACAATTTTAGTTACCACGGCCAAAGTCCCTTCCGATCCGATCATTAATTGCGTTAAATTATAACCTGAAGCATATTTTAACGTATTGGCCCCAGTCCAGATAATATCGCCATTTGGCAAAACAACCTCCAGGTTTAAAATATATTCGCGAATGGTACCGTATTTTACTACACGCGGTCCGCCCGAACCATGCGCTACGTTACCACCAATAAAACAAGATCCTTTACTGCTCGGATCAACCGGATACAGCAAGCCTTTTTCGGCAACAGCATTGATAAATTCTTCGGTAATTACACCTGGCTCAACCGTAGCCTGCAGGTTTTCGGTATCAATATCTAAAATGGCTTTAAATTTTTCCATCGATAAAGAAACACCACCGTAAATAGGCAGTGCTGCACCGCTTAAACCAGTACCGCCGCCCCTAGGGGTTACCGGAACGTGGTGTGTGTTACAGATTTTCAACAAAGCAGAAACTTCCTCAGGCGTAGTTGGCTTAACCACCACTTCTGGCTGGTAACGGAGATCCTCGGTTTCATCGTGACTGTAATTATGCAAACTTTCATCATCGGTAAAAACTTTATCTGCGCCTAACACAGATCTGATTTCTTCTAAAATTTCAGGATTTATCTTCGTAAAGTTCATTTTATTTAGCGGATGAGTAAGTTAGTTTAACAAAAGAATGCCCTATTTGCCCAGGCATTGGCGGATTGAGCTTTTTCATGCTTACCTCTATCTTTTCTACAAAAGGATAAATTTCGATCACTTTAGAGATGATGTTATTCAAAACGGTTTCCAGTAGTTTTTGTGTGTGTTTCATCTCCTCGAGGATAATGGCGTTCAGGTCTTCATAATTTACCGTTTGGGCAAGTTCATCATCAAAACCTGCAGGTGTAAATTCGGTTACCAGATCTATAACAAAATGGTTTCCGGTTAACTGTTCTTCCGGATAATAACCGTGCAGTGCAAAGCATTTTACATCTTTTAAAGCTACGGTTTGTTTAAAGTGGCTCATTTATGTTTTGTAAGCTGCAAAATTAAATTTTTATTCATGAATATAATGCCCCTTGCCGTAAATTGTTACCTTTGAAATGAACCCAATTGCTTAACCAGATTAGTAAACAACCATGAGCAAATCAGCAAAAAAAGACTTATACGAAGCGCCAGACTATTATTTATTGGACGAATTGTTAACCGATGAGCATAAACTGATCCGTGCAACAGCGCGCGAATGGGTAAAAAAAGAAGTAAGCCCTATTATTGAAGATTATGCCCAAAGAGCCGAATTTCCAAAACATTTAATAAAAGGATTGGCTGATATAGGTGCTTTTGGTCCGACTATTCCGGTTGAATATGGGGGCGCAGGTTTAGATTATACCGCCTACGGCATTTTAATGCAGGAAATAGAGCGTGGCGATTCGGGTATCCGCTCTACCGCATCTGTTCAGGGCTCTTTAGTTATGTACCCGATTTATGCTTACGGCACAGAAGAACAGCGTAAAAAATACCTGCCTAAACTGGCCAGTGGCGAAATGATGGGCTGTTTTGGCTTAACCGAACCCGATCATGGTTCGAATCCGGGCGGAATGGTTACCAATATTAAAGATGCCGGTAGCCATTATATTTTAAATGGTGCGAAAATGTGGATCAGCAATGCCCCTTTTGCAGATATTGCAGTTGTTTGGGCAAAAGACGAATCGGGAAAAATAAGGGGCTTGGTGGTTGAGCGTGGAATGGAAGGTTTTTCTACCCCCGAAACACACAATAAATGGAGCCTACGTGCTTCGGCCACAGGCGAATTGGTTTTTGATCACGTGAAAATTCCAAAAGAAAATGTTTTCCCCGAAATAAGTGGTTTAAAGGGACCATTGGGCTGCTTAAACCAAGCGCGTTACGGCATTGCCTGGGGTGCTTTAGGCGCAGCCATGGATTGTTATGATACGGCGCTGCGTTATTCGAAGGAGCGTGTGCAGTTTGGTAAGCCGATTGGCGGTTTCCAGCTTCAGCAAAAAAAACTGGCCGAAATGGTCACAGAAATTACCAAAGGACAGCTTTTGGTTTGGCGCCTGGGAACTTTAAAAAGCGAAAACCGTGCAACTGCGGAACAGATATCGATGGCCAAAAGAAACAGTGTAGAAATTGCCCTGGATATTGCGCGTAACGCCCGCCAAATGCTTGGCGGAATGGGCATTACCGGAGAGTACTCCATTATGCGCCACATGATGAATTTAGAATCTGTTGTAACCTACGAAGGCACACACGATATTCACTTACTGATTACCGGAATGGATGTAACCGGATTAAACGCCTTTAAATAAAACAAACTTTTATCATAACAATTACAACATCTTAGCTTTACATTAATCACCTTAATTTACAATTTATAGTCTAAAATATTTTATGGATTTTAAAAAATACACCTATATATCCGCACCACCAGAAGAAGTTTATTTAGCACTTACCAAAGAAACCAGTATTAAATTATGGACTGGTGCCGAAGTTGAGTTTGAAGAAGTACCAGAAACTGAATTTTCTTTTTGGGATGGAGATATTACAGGAAAAAATATTGAATTTATTTACGGCAAGCAGATTGTACAGCAATGGTATTTTGGCGAAGATAACGAGCCTTCTATTGTAACCATAAAACTTCACGAAGATAAAAAAGGCACTTCATTGGAATTTAAGCAAACCAATATTCCAGATGAAGATTATAAAGATTTTACCGAAGGGATCCAGGAATATTTTTTGGGTGGACTGGTAGATTTCTTTGACGAATAGATCAGATAAACCAAAAAAATGAAAACTAAAATTACCGCTCTCGCTTACTCCTTACTCCTCTTATTATCATTCAGTTCTTGCTCTACTTTTCTTACTCCAGCAATTATGGGTAACAATATGGGCTATCTACCCCGGGCCATGGGTGCAGATAGTATTAAAACCTTAACCCATGTTTCTGCAAGTTATGCCGGTTCTGTGTCGCCAGATGGCGGAATTGATTTCGAACTGGGAATGGTAAATATAAGCCGTGCAAAAACCTTCGAAAAATCTAATGTATCCTACGGTGTTTTCGCCTATACCGGTACTTCTTCTTATGGAGATATCAATAAGAATGCTTTAGAAAACTCAAGCGATGATCTTCCCTATTTTAGAAAATCTATACGTGGTGTTGGCTTAAGGTTCTCTACCGGCCTACATAGTACTTCAATTAATGGGAACACCGATTTTAGGTTTATTAACCTTGAAAATGCTTTAAGTTTTGAAGGAGGCGATTACACTAAATTTAGACAAGAAGTTTACAGCAGCAAGATACCTGATTACGTAGCCGTTACCAATAGAAAGGTGCTTTGGACTACCGGATTATCGACAGAGGTAATTTGGAGGGCTAGGCGCGCTCATGACATTAGACACGCATTTCGGCTTTTTATCGGTGGTACGCCTAATTTTGTAAATAGCTTTAGATACGGTACCAGCGCAGCAGAAGATATTAAAGGAAAAAATTCTATAGGCTGGGTTTTTAATTATTTCTTATCGGTAAAGCGCTTTTCTCTTTCTTACGAATTGGCCAATAACGTAAATTTCGGCAATAAAATCAGCTTAGGCTATGCATTCCAATAAAACATAATTGATTTGATGCTGTTCTGATATAAACTTAATCGTTATGAACAGAACCGTAGGACTTGTATTAATTGTTGTTGGTATTGCCATGCTCATTTGGACAGGCTTTACCTATACCAAAAAAGAAAAACTGGTAGATGCTGGCCCAATTCAGATCTCTGCTGATAAAGAAAAATCTGTTAACTGGCCTCCATATGTTGGCGGAATTATTTTGGTAGCCGGGGTATTTGTGGTGGTGGCTTCCAGAAAAAAATAATTTGTCTTACTGAGCTTGTCGATAATATTAAGGTATTCCGACAAGCTCAAACTGACATGTTTTTTTTATATTTCAGTGCTATAAACTGATCTTATCGCATCTCTTAAGTTGTATTTTGAAGCCATCACTTCGCCATAAGCGCCCGCACTACGGATAGCAAAAATATCTCCCCTGAACGATTCTGGTTGTTCTACCTCTTTACCAAAACAATCTGTGCTTTCGCAGATAGGCCCAACGATATCGTATTTAAATAAGCCTGGAGTTTGGGGCTTGGCGCTTGGAGTTTGAGATAAGTTCTCTATTTTGTGATAAGCCTGATATAAAGCTGGGCGCATCAATTCGGTCATACCAGCATCCAAAACCACAAAGTTCTTTTTCTTACCTTTTTTAATGTATAACGCCCGTGTAATTAACGAAGCCGATTGGCCAACCAATGCCCTGCCCAGTTCGAAATGTACTTCCTGACCGGCTTTAACTTCTAAAAATTCATTAAAAATTTTAAAGTAAGCTTCAAAATCAGGAATCTGGTTATTAGGATTGTGATAATCAATACCTAAACCACCACCAACGTTTAAAACTTTTAAAGTAAAACCTTTATCCTCAAACCAGGTCGCAAATTCGTTTACACGTACGCAAAGGTTTTTATAAACATCTAAATTGGTAATTTGCGAACCAATATGGAAGTGGATTCCAATGAATTTTAAGTTAGCAGAAGCTTTTAAAGTATCGGCACACTCTGGTAAATCCCAAGAGTTGATACCAAATTTATTTTCATCCAAACCGGTTGTAATGTTGTGGTGCGTATGTGCATCTACGTTAGGATTAATCCGGATAGCTACCTGAGCCGTTTTACCTTTTTTAGCCGCCAGTTCATTTAACACTTCCAGTTCCTGGATCGACTCTACATTGAAGCAAAAAATATCAAGATCAAGTGCTTCATTTATTTCTTTATCTGATTTACCCACTCCGGCAAAAACAATTTTACCGGCTTCAAAGCCTACTTCAACAGCCCTTCTCACTTCGCCTGCACTCACACAATCGGCGCCGAAACCAATACCTTTAATCTGCTCAAGCAAAACAGCATTGAAGTTAGCCTTCAACGCGTAATGGATATGAAACTGGTATGGAGCAGCAGCATCTGCGCAGGTGCGCAAAGTTTTCTGCAATAGCTCCGTATCATAATAGTAAAAAGGTGTTTCTATATTGTTAAACTTTGATATATCTTTATCGGCGAACATGTTCAAATTCCTTATTATAATTTTAATTTTATTCTTTGGGCTAATTTATTTGGGTAACTACCTGGATTTAAAGCATGGAAGAATTACCCAAAAACAATACAACGGGAAAGTCCGCTTTTTTATCGTGCTACTTTTTATTGTACTGTTTCTCTTATTTATCAAAAAATGAAGATAGCAGCAGCCATATTTATTGTCCTTATTCTTTCTGCAGGATTATTTAATTCTTACAGGAAATATAAAAACGGATTATTACCAGCAAGCTTTTTGGCTTTTCACTTCCTGATCGGATTACTGGTAATAACCGGTGCTTTTTTCCTTTTATTCGAATAACCTGTTGTGCAGGCTTCTTAGTGCTTCAGTCTTATATTCGCTTAAAATTAAAAGCGAAACATTGTAATTACTTCCACCGTAAGAAATCATGCGGATAGGAATGTGTTTTAAGCCTTCTAAAACCCTACTTGCAAAACCGTGTTTCTCTGAACCGAAATCGCCCACTACACAAACAATACTGTGATCGGTATCTACTTCAACAGTTCCAAAACTTTCCAGTTCTTCAATAATCTGAGGTAAATGAGCTGTTTCATCAATGGTTAACGATACCGCAACCTCTGATGTGGTAATCATATCAATTGGTGTTTTATAACGTTCAAAAACTTCGAAAACCCTCCGTAAAAAACCATAAGCCAACAACATGCGGCTAGACTGGATGCGGATTGCCGTGATACCATCTTTAGCTGCTATTGATTTAATTTTACCTTTTTCGCTGTCGTGGGTAATTAAGGTACCGGCCGCAGTAGGCTCCATAGTATTTAACAAACGAACCGGTATTTTATATTTCTGTGCAGGGAAAACCGATTGCGGGTGTAATATCTTCGCGCCAAAATAGGCCAGCTCGGCTGCTTCATCAAAAGATAACTGGGCAATAGGTTTGGTGCCTTTAACAATACGCGGATCGTTGTTGTGCATACCATCAATATCCGTCCAGATCTGAACTTCCTCGGCCAAAATAGCGGCACCCAGCAAAGAAGCTGTATAATCGCTTCCACCACGGCGCAGGTTATCTACCTCACCAAAGCTGTTGCGGCAGATATAACCTTGTGTAATAAATAATTTATTGTCTTTATGCTGCTCCAACAAAGGTGTTAAATGCTTTGTGGTAAAAGGAATATCCGGCTCATTGTCTTCATCTGTTTTCATAAAATCCAAAGCTGGCAACAATACCGATGGTACGCCGATAGATTTTAAATAAATATGATATAGGGTTGTAGACAATAATTCGCCCTGAGCCAATACTACTTTTTCTTCAATCGGGGTAAAAATATCGTTTGCCAGTCCAGCCAAAAAGCCGAAGTGATAATCGATTACTTCATTTCCCTGTTCCTGAAATTCGGCAGCAGGCAATAATTCAATAACAAAAGCTTTATATTTTTGGTAAAGGTTTTCAACACAGTCGCTTCCCTTCTTCTTATCTCCAGCTAAAAAATGATTTGCAATTTCTACTAAACTGTTTGTAGTACCAGACACAGCTGATAATACTACAATCTGCTCTTCATTTGGATTAATGATATCCAATAACTTCGTCATGCGCTCAGGACTACCTACAGAAGTACCCCCAAATTTTAATATTTTCATTTTTTTACCTATTGTTTTTAATTGCAATGAAGCTACCAGATTTTTTATCCATTATGTTTTAGAAAATCATGATGGTTCCATCATTTAATTAATTGTTTTTTTACCTGTGATAATGCAGGGATAACTTTTTCGGTTTAAAACTATTTTAAAAAAGTTACATTCGCCCCACTTTAATACTGGATTTTCTTTATTATTGTATCGGGGCGTGAAAATAAGCAAAAGCAGCTTAAAAGCAACAACCTCAACAAAATAAAATTTGGATGAATGGAAATAATTATGTTTTTACCAAACTTCATTCCTTAAATTTTGTTCAACACCAGATATTAAATTTAAAAAACAGCTCAATGCAGGCAATTGACCAATCAACACAAGCTACAATCAATCAGTGGCTAAGTGGAAATTATGATGAAAATACCAAGGCAGAAATCCAGGCCCTGGTTGATAAAGATGCAACCACCGAATTAACGGATGCATTTTATAAAAGTTTAGAATTTGGAACAGGTGGTTTACGCGGAATTATGGGTGCGGGTTCTAACCGGATCAACAAATACACTATCGGAACTGCTACACAGGGATTAGCGAATTACCTGAACAATAAATACCCTAATGAAAAAATAAAAGTGGCCATTGCGCACGATAGCCGCAACAACTCTGATTATTTTGCTAAAATTACAGCTGATGTTTTCTCCGCCAACGGGATTCATGTTTATTTCTTCGAGGCTTTAAGGCCAACACCCGAATTATCTTTCGCTGTGCGCCATTTTGGTTGCAAAAGTGGTGTAATGCTAACTGCATCGCACAATCCAAAAGAATATAACGGTTATAAAGCTTATGGAGCTGATGGTGGCCAATTTACTTCTCCGGATGATAAACTGGTAATTGATGAAGTAAATAAAATCAAAAGCATTGATGAGGTTAAATTTGACCGCGTTGATGCCAACATCGAATTGATCGGCGAAAATGTAGATAAACTTTATTTAGATGGCATTACAGCACTTTCTATCTCTCCAGAGGCAATTAAAAGACAGCACGATTTAAAAATTGTATACTCGCCTATCCACGGTACAGGAATTACTTTGGTACCGAAGGCCCTTGAGCAATTTGGTTTTACCAACGTAACTGTTGTAGAAGAACAAAGTAAACCGGACGGAAATTTCCCGACAGTAGTTTATCCGAACCCAGAAGAAAAGGATGCATTAACCCTGGCCATGAACAAGGCGAAAGAAATTGATGCAGATTTAGTACTGGCAACCGACCCTGATGCTGACCGTGTAGGTATTGCGGTAAAAGATAATGATGGAGAGTGGGTATTGTTAAATGGTAACCAAACCGGTAGTTTATTAATCAATTACCTTTTATCAGCTTGGGAAGAAAGTGGAAAATTAGATGGCAACCAGTTTATTGTTAAAACCATCGTAACCTCGAACTTAATCGAAGAAATTGCCAAAAAGAAAAATGTAACCTACTACAATACCTTAACGGGCTTTAAATATATTGGCCAGTTAATGACTGAGTTAGAAGGTAAAAAATATTTTATCGGTGGTGGTGAAGAAAGTTATGGCTACCTGATCGGTGATTTGGTACGCGATAAAGATGCAGTGGTTTCTGCTGCCTTTATATCAGAAATGACAGCTTACTACAAAGATAAAGGCGCAAGTTTATACAATGCCCTGTTAGATATGTATGTTGAGTACGGATTGTATAAAGAAGACCTGGTTTCACTTACCAAGAAAGGTAAATCAGGTGCCGAAGAAATTAAAGCCATGATGGTTAAGTTCAGGGAAAATCCACCTGCAACGTTGGGCGGATCGAAAGTTTCGGTATTGAAAGATTACGAATTGAGCCAAGAAACTGATTTAGCCACAGGAAAAGTAACCAAATTGGATTATCCAACTTCTGATGTACTACAATTTATTACAGCAGATGGAAGCATTGTTTCTGCACGTCCGAGTGGTACAGAGCCAAAAATTAAATTCTATTGCAGTGTAAACGCACCTTTAGCGGATAGAAAAGATTTTGAATCGGTTAACGAACAGCTTGGCGAGAAAATAAAAGCAGTAATGGCTGATTTGCAGGCATAGTTTTTTAGCACAGCTAAAAAACAAGAGACTGTTTCATAAACATATAATTTTCATCCTGAGCCTCCCGACATTCGGGACAAGTTGTGGAAGGAAATTTCAGAGTTGTCAACTTTACTAGCATATTGGCTATTAAAGTTGACAACTCTTTTAGTTAATCACCTATTACCCCGGGAAGCTCCGATTAACACGGAGGGATTAATGATAAAATGACAGAAGGATTTTCTGTGAATCTGTGGCAAAAAAAAGAATGTGTATCTTCGACAGAATAATTCAATCCGTTTTTTCTTTGCTGCAACCAATTTCTTTGATACTTTTGCAGCGCAATACCATGTTCAAAAAAATCTTAATATACCTGCTAATTACTTGTACCGTTTCTAATGGCGCAATGCAATTGGTTATATATTCGGGCTATAAAATGAACAAAGAATACATTACCAGTGTATTTTGTATCAATAAAGAACATCCAGAACTGCATTGTGATGGCCAGTGCTTTTTGGCTAAAAAACTTAAAGATCTGGATGGTAAAAACAAACAGGCACAAGAAAACCTGAAAAGAGTTACAGAGGCTGAACCCAGATTTCAGACTGTAGCCATTAACCACCATCTTCCTTACTTTATTATCACCTCCGAAAATCTTTACATCGAAAAACCGGTTAAAGATCTTTCCATTTCTATTTTTCATCCACCGAAAACGGTTTAAGTAAATCTTTTCTTTGCGATCGTCACCCTGAATTTATTTCAGGGTCTATTATGTATTTCATCAAAAGATGCTGAAATGAATTCAGCATGACGACTGTATTAGAATTTCTTCAATTATTTTTTTACTTATCCAATTTTCTTAAAATGAAATTATCACAATACTTATTGGCATTGTTATGCCCTATTATATTATTATCTGCCTGCAAAAAAGAAACCGACGAAATTACAGCAGATACAAAATCTACTTTCTCTATCGAATTCGAAAATCAGGTTAATGGAAATCCTTTGGTTTTAAATACAGCAACCTATAAAAATGCAAAAGGAGAAGATTTTAAAATCAATGTATTTAAATATTACGTAAGCAACATTAAACTGAGCAAAGCCGATGGAACAACTTATTTAATACCAGAAAGTTATTTCTTGATTGATGCTTCGAAAAAAGAGTCGACCAATATTACCTTAAAAGATGTGCCAACAGGCGATTATACCAAAATCGAATACACCATTGGGGTAGATTATGCACGCAACTTTGCCGGTGCGCAAACAGGCGCACTAGATCCTATAAATGGAATGTTCTGGACCTGGAACAGCGGCTACATCTTTGTAAAACTGGAAGGCACCTCGCCACAATCCATAGCTACCGGAAATGCACTTACCTTTCATATTGGTGGTGTTACCAATCCGAATAACACCATCAGAACATTTGCTGCAGAAATTAATGCAGCAAACCCGCTCCGTGTACGTACCGATGCCAAGCCAAACATGCACTTTATTGTAAACGCAGCAGCCTTATTTACAGGCAAAACCGATATCAGTTTCGCCAGTTTAAATTTTACCATGGGTGGTGCAAACTCTGTAATTGTGGCTAATAATTATGTCAATGGATTATTCCGTTTAGATCATATCCATAACTAATGTTAAAGAAAACTACTGTCTTCGCAATGCTTTTGTTAAGCATTGCGTTGATGTATGCCTGTAGTAAAACCGAAGATGAGGTTGCGCCCGAAGAGAAAAAAATCACCTTTTCGGTTCCTGCCAACTTCCCAGCTCCGGCATATAATTTCGAAAACAATACCTTAAGCAATGCAGGTTTTGCACTGGGCAAAAAGTTATTTTATGAAGCCAGGTTATCGGCAGATAAAAGTGTTTCCTGCGGAAGCTGCCATCAGCAGTTCGCAGCTTTTACCCAACTCGATCATAAGGTTAGCCATGGTGTAAACAATTGCCAGGGTAAGCGGAATACACCTCCCCTTTTTAATCTGGCCTGGCAAAAAGCTTTCTTTTGGGATGGTGGTGTAAAAAACATCGAAACTTCGCCACTAAATGCAATTACCGATGCCTGCGAAATGGGAACAGATATCCAAACCATTGTATCATTTCTTAAAAATACCGCACCATATCCCGATCTTTTTAAACAGGCTTTTGGCTCAACAGAGATCAACTCGCAGCTCATTTTAAAATCGATTACACAATTTACGGCAGTATTGGTTTCGGGCAATTCCAAGTACGATAAGGTAATGCGCAAAGAAAGTGGTGCTGCTTTTACAGCCACGGAACTTGCTGGATACAATCTTTTCAAACAAAAATGTGCCTCGTGCCATACAGAGCCTTTTTTTACCGATTTTTCTTACCGCAGTAACGGTTTAGATGTGGTAAGCAGCGATGAAGGACGTGCGCATATTACAGGCTTAGCTACAGACTTGGGGAAATTCCGCGTGCCTACACTACGTAATATCGAATACACCAGTCCTTACATGCACGATGGCCGTTTTTATAGTTTAGACGAGGTTTTAGAACACTACAATTCCGGAGTTAAAGCATCAGCAAATTTAGATGGCCAACTTACAACCGGTATCCCATTAAACACCTCAGAAAAAGAGCAGATCAAAGCATTTTTAAAAACATTAACAGACAATGAATTTATCAAAAATACACTATTTAGCGAATCGTAAACTACTGCTTTTTGTTTTCCTTATAATCAGCAGCCAAGCTATTGCCTGCGATATCTGTGGTTGTTTTATGGGCATTACGCCATACTACAACCGCAACAGCATCAGCCTTTTATACCGTTATCGCTCGTTTAACGGCTATGATGGGCAATCGCATTCGCTGTTTCCAAACGGTGGAAAATTCTTTATTCCGGCACGCAGCCAAGATTCACCAATTACCGGTCATGCGGGTAATCCGGGCGATTACGAGTTATACCGCTCATTGGAAATTAGGGGTAAATATTTTATCGGCAACAGATTAGAAGTAAATGCTATTTTGCCTTATGTTTCTAACAGCGAACGTTATAATGGCTATACTTCAACCATTGGTGGCCTGGGCGACATTAATGTGTATGCTGGTTATCACCTGGTGCAAAAGCTCGATGCTGATTTTAAACAACAGCTTATTGCAGGGGCCGGAATTAAATTGCCTACTGGGAAAAATGATTTCAAAAATACGGCTGGTATCCGTTATTCTTCGCTAATGCAGGCCGGAACCGGCAGTACCGATGGTTTTATTTACCTGAACTACCTGGTTGGCCTGGGTAATTTTGGTGCAAGTTTAAATACATCTTACAAGGTGAATGGCACCAACAGTCGCGATGAGGGAATTGCCAATAGTACAACCAGTTTCCTGAATATTTTTTACAAACAAAGCATTGGTACCAATTGGCAGCTAATGCCTTCGGCACAGTTCTTTTACGAATATTCGGCTGGCGAAACATACAAAGGGCAGAAAACCGGAGAGCATGTAATGAACAATTTAATGGGCGGTATTGGCGCAGATATTTTCTATAAAAATATGGCACTGAATGTAGGTGTACAGAAAAATATCTGGGAGGCCGAAACCGATCACCCCATGAGCGCCGGAAAAGCGTATATCGGAATTACTTACAATTTCTAAATCAGCATATTATGAACAGATTAAATATTTTACTACTGGGTTTGGTAGCCATTTTTCTTATTTCCTGCAAAACAGAACCAGATTCGGAAGCCGTTAAAAAGGAAGTGCTTAACATCCACGATAAATTAATGATTGATGGCGAAAAGGTGATCAAAAACAAGATGAAGTTAGATACCATATTGCTTTCTGATCAAATAAAACAAGCACCGGATTCGGCTTTACAAAAACAAAAAGTTAGCCATTTAATAAGCGATTTAAATGCTGCCGATGAGAAGATGATGGATTGGATGCATTTCTTCAAAGATGATTTTAAAGGTAAAACAGAGCAGGATAAGCTTAACTATTACAAAGCAGAAATGGTCAAAATCAGAGCGGTTGAAGATAGTTACATCAAAGCAACCAGGGCATCAGATTCGTTAATTAAAGTATATCAGTATAAATAGAATAGCCGGAGGTCGGAGGTCCGAAGTCAAAATGCATATAAACCTAGATCTTCGGACATTCGCCCACCTGCTTAACAGAAAATCAACATGAAAAAATTAAATATCGTAGTAATCCTAATTGGATTAGCAACCATAGCCATCAAATCAAATGCAAATGCATTAACAATCGGCACTAAAACGAACCTGGTCGATTCTACCAAAAAAGTGGTAGATCCGGTGTGCAAAATGAAAATAAAATCCAGCACCGCAAAAACAACTGTTTATAACAAAGAAAGTTACTTTTTCTGTTCAGAAAGCTGCAAACAAAAGTTTTTGGCAGAACCGGCGAAGTATGTAAAAAAATAAACTTCTTCGTTACCCTGATCCGATAGCTATCGGATTTATTTCAGGGTCTCACCTATTACTGAGGTGCTGAAATAAATCCAGCATGACGATATCACAAACAAATTAGGTTGTATATTTACATTTTTAAAATAAAATCATGAATAAAATTACCTCATACCTGGCTACATCATTGCTAGCCATTTCTATATTTAGTGCTTGTAAACAAGAAAGAAAACTTCCATTTTACGGCGAACGCCATGCAGAAACAGTTAAGGATGCTGCCGGAACAGAAAAAATCGACACCGTTTATCAAACCATTCCGGAATGGTCGTTCTTGAACCAGGATAGCGTGGTAACCACAAACAAGGCAACAGATGGAAAGATTTATGTAGCTGATTTCTTTTTTACATCCTGCACCACCATCTGCCCTACCATGCACCGCAACTTAATGACGGTTTACAACGATTTTAAGGCCAATCCTGATGTGATGTTTGTATCTCATACGATAGATTTTAAATACGATAAACCACATGTATTGAAAAAATATGCTCAAAAGTTAGGTGTTGATGGTCCGAAATGGCAGTTTCTTTATGGAACTAAGGATAGCGTATATACTTTAGCCGAAAAGAATTATCTGGTAGCCGTTGGCGAAGATAGTACCGCTAAAGATGGATATATCCACCAAGGTTACCTGGTTTTAATTGATAAAGACAGACGTATCCGTGGCGCATATGATGGCACGAAAGAAGATCAGGTAGAACAGTTGAAAAAAGATATTCCGGTTTTACTGGCGGAATATAAAAAGTAATAACCTAAACCGTCATCTCGATCTGATAGCTATCCGGTCTGCTCGAAATGACGGTTTTAACAACAAAATATACATGCGCAAATACATCATCAATTCTATCTTTTTAATTTCCATTATCGCCATCATTGTTTCGTGCCAAAGCCAGGAAACAATCGATCTGCAGAATTATATGTCGAACGGCAAAGATATTTACAAAGCCAAATGCCAAAACTGCCATGGCGAAAATGGTGAAGGTTTAGGTGAGCTTGCCCCTCCTTTAACCGATTCGGTATTTTTAAAAACAAACAAAAGCCGTTTAGCCTGTTTCATCAAAAATGGAACTAATGAACCTTTGATCATTAATGGAAAAGAATACAAGGAAAAAATGCCCGCTTTCCCCGAACTGGCAGATATTGATGTTGCGCAGGTAATGGTTTTCGTAACTAATTCGTTTGGCAACAAGCAAGGCTTTGTACCTTATTCGCAGGTATCAAAAGATTTGCAGAACTGTAAATAAAATTGTCATAAAAAAACCCGTCATCTCGACCGAAACGCAGTGGAGTGGAGAGATCTATCTCGAGATAGATTTCTCGACTTCGTTGCACCCGATAGCTATCGGGTCCGCTCGAAATGAAGATAACTTTTGAAAAATTTAATTGTTAATTGTGCCTTTCTGAATAAAAACCCCATCTTTGCGCAAAATGCAGGTTGTTCTATCGCTGTCCCGATTTATCGGGAGAGAGGAAAGTCCGGGCAACGCAGGGCATCCCGCTTTCTAACGGAAAGGGGTTGAGGAATGAAAACCTGAACCACGGATTAGTGCAACAGAAAATATACCGTCCCGTTTTTACATCGGGATAAGGGTGAAAACGTGCGGTAAGAGCGCACGAGCATTACAGGCGACTGTAGTGGTTTGTAAACCCCGGGAGTTGAAAGACCAAATAGGCTAACGCACGTAGGGCTGCCCGTCCGATGTTAGTGGGTAGGTCGTTAGAGATAAACGGCAACGTTTATAGTGGATAAATGATAGAAATCCTGAGCAATCAGGAAACAGAACCCGGCTTATAGACCTGCATTTTTTTATTCACTTAACAGGATATTTTTAGTTTCGCTGAGTTTGCCCACCTCCTCTTCGCCCAGAACAGGAAATTTAATATCAAGGCTTTTTAGTCTATCTACAATAATCTCGCTTATTGCCAGCCGCGCAAACCATTTTTTATCGGCCGGTATAATGTGCCACGGCGATTCGGCAGTACTGGTTTCATTAATCGCATCCTGATAGGCCTCCATATATTTATCCCACAAAGCCCTTTCTTTAATATCGCCCGAAGAGAACTTCCAGTTTTTGGTAGGGTCTTCTATCCGATCTAAAAAACGCTGTTTCTGTTCATCTTTGCTCACATTCAAAAAGAATTTCAGAATTACGGTTCCGTTGGCCGATAAATGCTCCTCAAAATTTTTGATACTTTTATAACGCTGCTGCCAGAAATTCTTGTTAATCTTTTTTACATCGGTAAAACCCGGAATATTTTCGCTTAACACATATTCTGGATGCACCTTACAAACCAGCACATTTTCGTAATGCGAACGGTTATGGATGCCTATCCTACCGCGTTCGGGCAAAGCCTTATAATGCCTCCATAAAAAATCGTGTTCATATTCTTCGCTGGTAGGCACTTTAAAGCTATAAACCTGGCAACCCTGTGGATTTAACCCGCTCATTACATGCTCAATGGCACTGTCTTTTCCGGCAGCATCCATGGCCTGAAAAATAATCAGCAGTGAATGTTTGCCCGAAGCATATAGTTTTTCCTGCAGATGGTTAAGCTCGATCTTTGAATTCACCAGCGCATCTTTCGCTTTTTCCTTATTATAGCCGCCGGTAAAGTCGGTTTTATGGTTTTTTAATGAAAATTTCTTATCTCCTTGTACAATTAATCCTTTAAATTCGTTCTTCATACTCCTGTATTATTTTAGATAAACCCCTGCATCAATAATTTAAATATAGAACTAAAAAATAAGTAAATTAAATACGTTAATTTGCATATAGAGTTTTTTATATTTAGCCCCTTAGCTTTTACCTAAAGATCATCTTAATCAATATGTTTAAAGAGATAAAAAACAAGTACTTACGTTATTTTTCCATTTTTTTATTTTTTATAATAATTTTCTTCTCTGCACTTCAACTGAACTTTTTATGGTTGTTTGGCTACTCGCCAAGTGTTCGCGATATTAAGGCACCAACACTCCGCATAGGTTCAGAGCTTTATACAGCCGATGGAAAACTGATTGGCAGGTACTTTAAAGAAAACCGCACACCTGTAAATTATGAAGAAATTGCGCCGAGTGTAATACAGGCATTGGTAGCTACAGAAGATGTACGTTTTTATAAACACTGGGGAATTGATGCCCAGGCTGTTGGCCGTGCAGTGGTTGGTTTAGGAAAAGACGGTGGTGCCAGTACCATTACCCAGCAGTTGGCCAAAAACCTTTACCGCACCAGGTACAACAAATCGCAGGGTTTATTGGTAAAAATCCCTTTAATCAGAACGCTGATCGTAAAGTTAAAAGAATGGATGACAGCCGTAAAGCTTGAATCTAACTATTCTAAAAACGACATCATTACGATGTACCTGAATACTGTTTCTTTTGGTAACAATACTTATGGAATAAAAACAGCAGCGAGGATTTACTTCGACAAAGAAGCCAAAGAATTAGCCACAACTGATGCCGCCATGTTAGTGGGCATGTTAAAGGGCACAACGCTGTACAACCCAACAAAGAACCCAGAAAAGGCTTTAGAAAGAAGAAATGTGGTGCTTGCCCAAATGAATAAGTATAAATACCTGAGTAAAGACAGTTTAACCCAGTTATCCAAAGAGCCAATTAAGCTTAAAGAAGGTAAAATGCAGGATGGTAGTGATGGCGATTCTTATTTAAGGGCGGCAGTTGCCAAATACCTGGAGAAATGGTGTACCGATAATGGTTATGATTTATACGAGGATGGATTGAAAATTTATACCACCATCGATTCAAAACTTCAAAAATATGCCGAAGAGGCTGTTGCAGATCAGATGAGGATTTTGCAGCGCAGGTTTTATAACGTTTGGGGAAATGAAGATCCTTGGTATGACTCCGAAAAACAAAAAGTAGATTATCCGGACAGGGCAATGAAAAACCTGCCTATTTATACTTCGCTTCAAAAGAAATTCCCTAACAATCCAGATTCAGTACTCGCCTATTTCAATAAAAAGAAAAGGATGCAGATTTTCACTTATAAAGGTGACCGTGATACTTTGTTTTCGACCCTGGATTCTATCCGCTACTACGGAAAAATCATGAATACAGGTATGATGACCATGGAACCTGCCAGTGGAAAAATTAAAGTTTGGGTGGGCGGTATTGATCACAAATTCTTTAAGTACGACCATGTTAACCAAGCTAAACGCCAGGCTGGATCTACTTTTAAGCCTTTTGCCTATTTAACCGCGCTAGAGCAAGGCATGAGCCCTTGCGATAAATTTACCGATAAGCCCGTTAAAATTGCTTATCAGGATAAAGGTGAAACCAAATATTGGGAACCAAAAAATGCAGATTACAGCATCTCTTACCGAGAAATGAGTTTGCGTTGGGCCATGGCTAAATCGGTTAATACCATTACCGCGCAGGTTACCGAAAAAGTAGGTTGGGATAATGTGGTTAAATATGCACACGAATGTGGTATAGATAGCCATTTAGAATCTGTTCCATCTGTAAGTTTAGGTTCTAACGATGTTACTGTTTACGAAATGGTAAAAGCTTACGCCACATTTATGAACAAAGGCGTAAAAACCGATCCTATCCTGGTAGAAAAAATTACCGATCAGGACAATAACGTAATTGACGAATTTAAGCCGAAAACCAAAAGGGTTTTAACCGAAGAAATTGCCTGGTTAATGACTTATATGTTCCGTGGTGGTATGGAAGAGCCAGGTGGAACTTCTCAAGCGCTTTGGGAATGGCCTAACTTATTTAAGAAAAACAACCAGATTGGCGGAAAAACCGGAACATCTTCCGATTATGTAGATGCCTGGTACATGGGCTTAACGAAAGATCTGGTAACGGGTGTTTGGGTTGGCTGCGATGAAAGAACTGCCCACTTTAAAAACGGCGAACAGGGAGAAGGTTCTAGAACAGCCTTGCCTATTTTTGCCAAGTTTATGGAAAAGGTATATTTAGATCCCAATTCTGGATACACTTACGGTCCTTTCCCTAAAGCAACTGTTGATATTACCAGAACTTACAACTGCCCTAGTCCTGAGATTATCAGAGATACCACAACTTCAGACAGTGTGATGGTTGATTCTACTGAATTTACAGTGCCTGAAACACAAGAAACTGAAGTGCCCGTAACTGTAGAGCCTGAGGTTAAAAAAGAGGAAAAGAAAACTGAACCTGTTCAGGCACCACCTGCAGCAACGGTTCCCCTAACCAGAAAGGAAGAGAGAGAACTGCGTAGAAAACAGCGCCAAGAAGAAAAAGAAAAGAAAAAGATCGATAATAACAACAATTAATCAGCTTCAGGAAAGCGTTTAAATTTAGATTAAAACTGCAATTTGGTCTAAACTTGTTGAAGATTAATGCTTTGAAAAAATCAGGTAAATGACCTTTTAAACCCATTTGCCTGATTAAAAGCCCTAAAAAGTGTTAAAATTTGAATAGTTTTTTAAACAATTACTATTTTTATTTTGCAAATCTCATACTATTTCATTTTCGTAAATTATTGCATATTATTTAAACACCATACATATGAAAATAAGCGTTACTTTATTAAAGCGGTATTTTACCATTCTGCTCCTGCTTATGCTTTCTCTTTCTGTTAAAGCCCAGTATTTCGGACAAAATAAAGTAAGATATAAAAAGCTCGATTTCAAGGTTTTGCAAACCCCACATTTTGAGATTTACTACTACATTAAAAATGAAAAACTTTTAAAACGCTTTTCGCAGGATGCCGAAACCTGGTACAAAATGCACCAGGAGGTTTTTAGAGATACTTTTTTAAAGAAAAATCCCATTATCCTTTACAATAACCACCCTGATTTTCAGCAAACCACAGCACTGAACGGTGAAATCGGTATTGGTACTGGCGGGGTTACCGAAGCACTAAAAAACCGTGTGATTATGCCGGTTATGGAGCTTAATAGTCAAACCAGACACGTTTTGGGCCACGAGCTTGTGCATGCTTTCCAATACCACATCCTGCTAGAAAAAGATTCGATCAGCCTCGAAAATGTGGGTCAAACCCCTTTATGGATGGTTGAAGGTATGGCCGAGTATTTATCAATCGGTAAAAAAGATGCATTTACCTCGATGTGGATGCGCGATGCCATGTTAAACCGCGACATTCCTTCATTAAAAGATTTAACCAACTCGAACAAATATTTCCCTTACCGCTATGGTCAGGCATTTTGGACCTACATTGGCTCACAATATGGCGATACCACTATTGTTCCATTATTTAAGAACACTGCCAAATATGGTTACGAAAATGCAATAAGATACACCTTCGGCTACGATGATAAAACCTTATCGGGGCTTTGGAAAAACTCTATCGATGCACACTATAAACCAATGTTAAAGGCAGATAGTTCGCAGATTAAGATTACCGGAACAAAAATTATCGACAATAAGAATGCAGGGAATATGAACGTTGCCCCTGCCCTTAGCCCTGATGGAAAATATCTGGCATTTATGTCTGAAAAGGATCTGTTCGGTATTGATTTATTTCTCGCCGATGCTAAAACAGGCCGTATTATCAGAAAGTTGAGCAGTCAGATATCCAATGGCCACATTGATGATTTTAACTTTATCGAATCAGCAGGAGCTTGGTCGCCGGATAGCAAACAGTTTGCTTTTAGTATTTTTAGCCATGGCAAAAACCAGATGATGATTATCAATGTTGCAAATGGTTCTACGGTATCGCAAACCGCTATGGATAAGGTGCAACAGTTCGGAAATTTAACCTGGTCGCCTAATGGCAAGGACATTGCCTTTTCGGGTATGGTTGAAGGCCAGAGTGATATCTTTTCTTATAACCTGGATACCAAAGCCGTAACACAGATCACCGATGATGTTTATTCGGATTACGCACCTAGTTACTCTCCTGACGGCAAAAACCTAGTTTTTTCATCAGATAGAGCTGCCATTCAAGCCAATGTAGTGAATGCCGTTTTACCTATAAACCTTGCTGTTTACGATATTGCATCTAAAACCGTAAAAAATCTGGATGTTTTTCCCGGAGCGAACAATTTAAATGCACAGTTTTCTGCAAACAGTCAAAATATCTACTTCCTTTCCAACCGCGATGGCTTTAGAAATTTATACAAATACAACTTTGCCGATAACTCTGTTGATCAGTTAACTGATTACTTTACAGGGATTAGTGGTATTACCGAATTTTCACCAGCAATTTCGGTATCTACAACTGATGAGATTGTGTATAGCTATTACCGCTATCAGCGTTACACCTTATACAATGCTAAATTGAGCAGCTTTAAAGCAAAACGTGTTGGAAATCAAGAAGAAAACTTTGATGCAGCAATTCTTCCGCCAATGGAAAATATTGGGGTGAATATCATCAACTCCAACCTGAATAATTTCGACCGCTTTGAAAAAATCGTAGCCGATTCGATGAAAACAGTACCTTACACGCCAAAATTCAGGTTAGATTATTTGGCCAATAGCGGTGTCGGTGTATCTACCAGCCGTTTCGGAACCGGTGTTTCGGGTGGTATTGTAGGGATGTTCAGTGATATTTTAGGTACCAACCAGATTATTGCCAATTTATCTGTAAATGGAGAAATTTACGATTTCGGCGGATTGGTTGGTTACATTAACCAAAAAAGCAGAATTAACTGGGGTGTTGCCGTATCGCACATCCCCTATGTTTCAGGCTTTAGTTCTTACGGATTCGAAAAGCTGCCAACAAACAATAACTCATCAACAGATGCCATTAATTACCGTACCGATATTATCAGAACATTTGAAGATCAGGTTCAGGTTTTTGGTGCCTACCCTTTTAGCAAAATACACCGTTTCGAACTTGGTGGCGCATTTTCGCACTACAGTTACCGTATAGACCGTTACAGCAATTATTACAGTCCAGCAGGTTTTTACCTGGGATCTGACAGAAGCAAAATCTCAAACGATCAGGCTTCTCTGGATTATGGCATTCCGTTTAATGCTTTCACATTGTACCAGTTAAATGCCGGTTTTGTTGGCGATAATTCTATTTTCGGATTAACTGGTCCACTGGATGGTTTTAGATACCGTGTGAGTGGCGAAAAGTATTTTGGAACATATAATTTTGCAGGGGTAACTGCCGATCTGCGTAAATACTGGAGAGCAAAACCAGTAACATTTGCCGTTAGAAGTTACAATACCTTAAGAATTGGTAAAGATGCGGATCGTTTATATCCCATGTACCTGGGTTATCCTTACCTGATTAGAGGTTACGAATCGAACTCTATTTACAAGACAACATCGGCCAGAGCTTCAGAATCGTTTGATATTAACCAATTAAGCGGAAGTAAAATTGCCGTGGTTAACTTCGAGGTACGTTTACCTTTTACAGGTCCTAAAAAGTTGGCGGCAATTCCTTCTAAATTCTTATTTTCTGATCTGAACCTTTTCTTTGATGCAGGTGTAGCCTGGACCAACGATACCAAAGTGGTTTTCAAAAGTGAACCAACCTACACAGATGTTCCTGTAAAAGATGATGCGGGCAACGTTATCGGTTCTTACCAAAGTACTACAGAGCGTGTACCCGCTTTAAGCGTTGGTGTATCACTGCGTGTAAACGTTTTTGGTTATTTTGTATTAGAACCTTACTATGCAATTCCTTTTCAACGTAAAGATGTTAAAGGCGGTGTATTTGGTTTAACATTTGCGCCAGGATGGTAAATTGAATTAATGAAGTATTGAATTAGTGAATGATTGAATGGTAAAATAGTTAATTCAATCATTTATCAGTACATAAAAAAAGCGGTCAAGGTTGAAGTGAACCCCAAAAGTTAGACAAAAACTTTTGGGGTTCACTATTTTTTATAGGATATGTTTTTAAGATAAACTGGTGAATGCTAGTTTTACCTGGTTGGTAATATTTCTATGCAGGAGGATATTTTCAAAATCGAGCCCGATGGTAAGATCAATCCAATCAGGATTGCACGAACGTACCAGGCGTTCTTTTTGCATACGGGTAAACCTGCTAATGGTTTTAAAACGAACCAAAGCCTGTGCTTCTGTTTTAAACTCTTCAAAGTAAACTAAACGTGTTAACTGTTTTCCATTATCAAAGAATAAGTTTGGCATCTGCTTGTAGAAATCCAATGTCTTAATCAGATCAGAACTCATGCCTACGTGCATACTTGTACGATTTCTGTCGGTAACCATATAAACAAACTTTTTCATCTTCTTATGTTTAAAAATTAAAACTAAACTATTTAGTATACCTTCTTGCAATTCAAAATAATATTACTAACTTTATGAGCATAAAATTACTAACTATTTTAGTAATTCCAAATTTATTTTAAAATTTATTTTTATGTCAAATATTTCAAATAATTTAAAGTACCTCAGGAAGAAAAAAGGCCATACACAGCAGAATTTCGCTGATATTATGGAAATTAAAAGATCTTTAATCGGCGCCTATGAGGAAGACCGTGCTGAGCCCAAATATGAATTACTAAAAAAAATAGCAGAATATTTTGACCTAACCATTGATGAATTCATCAATGAAAAAATATCTGACAGCTGGAAACCGAAGCCAAAAAGCCAAGGATCTAACCTTAGGGTCCTAAGTATTTCAGTTGATCAGAACGATAGAGAGAATATAGAATTGGTTCCGGTTAAAGCCAGTGCAGGTTACCTGAACGGTTTTTCCGACCCACAATATATAAGTGATCTTCCTAAATTTCAGTTGCCATTGGCAGCTTTAAGACAGGGAACTTTTAGGGCCTTTGAAATTATGGGCGATAGCATGCTGCCTGTCCAGCCTGGCAGTGTAATTATTGGCGAGTATTTAGACAACTGGAACGAAGTAAAAACCGGCGAAACTTACGTCATCATCAGCAAAAATGAAGGTGTTGTATACAAAAGAGCAGGTAACCGCTTTAAAGAGAACAAAGACCTAAAGTTAATATCAGACAATAAGGTATACGATCCTTATACCATTGCCGCTGATGATATTTTGGAAATCTGGAAAGCCAAAGCCTACATTTCTACCTCATTGCCAGAGCCTGCACCTGATCCAACTATGGAAACCTTAACCCAAATGATGGCCCAGATGCAAAAATCTATTTCTCAGCTCAATAAAAATTAACATTTTTTAACGATACCCGATTAAACCGTTTGCGTTTTTTTATATCTATCCATTTAACAAACACATAAAAAAACATAAACATGAAAAAAGCAATTTTAACATTGGCAATTGCAGTAATGGGCTTAACCGCTGCATTTGCCCAACAAGACACCACAAAAAGAGCGAGAAGACAGATGCCAAAAATGACAGCAGAACAACGTGCTGAAAAGGTAACTGCCAAGTTAGAAAAACAGTTAAGCTTAACCGCCGATCAAAAAACCAAGATCTACGCAATTGAGCTCGAAAACGCAAAGAAAATAGATACCTGGAGATCTGCTGACCAAGGCGATATGAAAGGCAAGTTTAAAGAACGTAAAGCAGCAATGGATGAGCAAAAAGCGAAAATTGATGCCGTGTTAACTGCAGATCAAAAAACTAAAATGGATGCTTTCCGTACAGAAGCTAAAGAAAAAGGCGAGAAAATGAGAAAAGGAATGGGTAAAGGCCGAAAAGACAAAGCACCAGTAGTTTCTAATCCACCTACACAGGGATAACTGAACATTAATTAATTACATTTTTTTTGAAAGCGCTCCGATTATCCGGAGCGCTTTCTTTATTTTTGGCCGATGAGTAACATTGAGCAGTTTCTTCAGGGAAAACTTCAGCAACGAAAAGATAACCTATCGATCAGAAATCTTTCTACAAACATCCCTCCTGTCGATTTTTGTTCAAACGACTATTTAGGTTTTGCCAGATCACAAGAATTAAAAGACCGCATCAACGAAATTATCGATCATTTACCTGATTATAAAAATGGTTCTGGCGGCTCCCGATTATTAAGCGGCAACACACTTTATACCGAACAAACAGAACAGTTTATCGCCAATTTCCACCGTGCTGAAAGCGGATTGATCTTCAACTCTGGCTATGATGCCAACGTTGGACTGTTATCAAGCCTTCCACAACGTGGCGATACCATTATTACCGACGAACTGATACATGCCAGTATTATAGATGGATGCAGGTTAAGTTATGCAACACGCTATAAATTTAGCCATAACGATATAAACGATCTGGAAGACAAACTTAAACTGGCCAAGGGAAATATTTTTGTCGTGGTAGAGAGTGTGTACTCCATGGATGGCGATACCGCTCCATTAACGGCAATATCCAACCTTTGCGATCGGTATGGGGCTAATCTAATCGTAGATGAGGCACATGCAACCGGTGTTTTTGGTCAAAAAGGCCAGGGCCTGGTTGATCAGTTCAATTTAAACGAGAAGGTATTCGCCCGTATTGTAACTTTTGGCAAGGCGATTGGTGCTCATGGCGCTATTGTTTTGGGCAGCAACAATTTACGCCATTACCTAATCAACTTTGCCCGGGCTTTTATATATACTACCGCAGCGCCAATACACAATATTATTGCTGTTAATGCAGCATATCAGTTATTAAATGGAATAAACCATGGCTTAATCCACAAAAAAATAGCGCTCTTTAGAAAATTAGTAAAAGAAAAAAACATATCTGCGCTAGATACCGAAAGCACTATACAGGGCATATTATTTTCATCGAACGAGGCCACAAAGCTTGCAGCGGCCACATTACAGCACAAAGGTTATGATGTACGTGCAATATTAAGCCCCACGGTAGCTGTTGGCAAAGAAAGGCTGAGAATATGCCTACACACCTTTAATACCGATGATGAAATTATCGCATTGGTAAACCACTTAAACACGATTAATTAAATGGCTAAATATTTTATTACCGGTATTGGAACCGGAATTGGAAAGACTTTGATCAGTGCAATTTTAACAGAAAAATTAAAAGCCGATTACTGGAAACCGATTCAATCGGGCGATCTGGATAGCAGCGACAGTAAAACCATCAGCAGTCTCATCAGCAATACACAAACCTTTATTCATCCCGAAAGCTACCGATTAACCCAACCTTTATCACCGCATTTATCGGCCAGGTTAGATGGTATTCAAATCGACCTGAACAATATCACAATACCGGTTACGCAGAACAATTTAATTGTTGAAGGTGCCGGCGGATTGATGGTTCCATTAAATGAATCGGAACTGATTGTTGACCTGATCAAAAAACTGGATGTGGAAGTGATCTTAATTTCTCAAAATTACCTAGGGAGCATAAACCATACACTCCTATCGGTTAATCTGCTAAAACAATACCATATTCCAATTAAGGGAATTATTTTTAACGGAGACGAGAATGCAGAGACTGAAAGATATATTGTGCAATATAGCAACGCAAAAAAGCTGGGCCATGTGCCTCATTTAAATCAGATTGACCAAGAGCAGATCGCCTTGGCTGGGGGGTATATTTCGCTTTAAAAATTAAAAAACCTTATAAATATAGATTGTCATCCTGAGCGAAGCCGAAGGATCTTCTCGAAAAGCCAATTGAACCATTCCATTACACCAATCCGTCATTCCAGCGCAGACGGGAATCTTAATGCATTCGCTATGTCTTGCCCCTTGCTCAGTCTTTCCCAACTCACCGCCGTTGGGGCTCTTTCTTTTCTCTTGATAGAAAAGAAACAAAAGATCAAGGCTTGGATCTGATGTCGGATAAATTCGTTAAAGCTTTTAAGGACGCGCTGCCTTGTTTGGGGTAAATACAAAGTGATTCTAAAAGCTTTAACGTTTTCTCCTTCCATCATATCCTAGGCCGGTAGCAGGGCGCAGATAGCAAGATGCCGATAGCAGCTTGTAAAGACTCCTGCCATAATTTATCATCCTGGTCCGATAGCTATCGGACGCAGCGAAGTATCTTCTTGAAAAAGCTAATTGAACCATTACATTACACCAATCCATCATGCTTACGTGCGGCAGTTGGGTCTGTTCAATAGACTGTGCTACGAATTAACTTCAATATTGCTTCGACATCAAATAGTACACGGAAATACAGTGAGCGGAGAACTAGATGCTGCTTATGGCCTGGCTAATTTGCACGCTGGTCCCATATTAATGGTAGTTTATAGAATGATTTCAATAAGCTATTTTGAAATGTTTCGACAGCCTCAAACTGACAATCTTGAAAATAAATTAGGCCCTGGGGGCATCCTCCCAATTATCGCTCAGTTAAATAGCCACTTTTTTTAAGAAAATCGGCCCATACCTGATACCCAGCTGGAATAAGGTGCAGCCCATCTTTGGTTAGTTCTGCCCTTAAGTGTTTATCCTGATCAGTAAAATTTGGATACAGATCGATAACAGTTACATTTTTTGCCGTGAATTTTCTGATCTCGTCATTTAACCAAAGGATATGCTCATCTTTTCCATAGTGGTTTTTAAACTTTTCAAAGGCACTGTTTACTGGTAAAAGTGTATTGAAGTAAATATGCGTTTTCTTCGATCCCTTTCTGATCCGGCTCACGATGGTTTTATAATTGCGCAGGATCACACTATCCGGGATGTTCCGTGAAATATCGTTTATGCCTATCAGAATAAAAACCTTGGCGGGCTTACCATCAATAACATCCTGTAAGCGATCCAAAACGCCAAAGGTAATATCACCAGAAATACCCCTGTTTTTAGCCTGCGGAAGATCCAATAATTTGGCCCAATCGGTTCCTGCGGTAATGCTGTTGCCCAGAAATACGAAATCTTTTTTGGATTTTGGATCGGCTTTAAATTTTGCAACCTGTTCTACATATTTTCCGGGGCGGTAGGTACTGTCCCATTTAACAACCTGTGCACTTACTGCGGTAACATTCAATGCAATTACCGCAGCAAGTAAAATTTTATTAAAAAATGCTTTCATATAGCTTAAATATAAATGCCTAAATTACTATTTCGCCTGAACTAAAATATCGGGAAAGTCAGAAATAATTCCATCTACATTTAAAGCTTTCAATTTTTGGATATCGGCTAAGGTATTGGCTGTCCACGGAATAATTTTTACACCATCGGCATGGGCTTTTGTTACCAGGTCTTCGTTAACCATTTGCCATACCGGACTTAAAATAAAAGGTTTGAAACCAAGGTCGGCAATATTTTCTTCGTACGTTTTTTTGTTGGCTACCAAAAAAGAGGTTTTAACATTTGGATATTTTTGATGAATGAGCTGAATGGTCCTTTTATCAAAAGATTGGATCACAACGTAGGGTGTAATTTTTTTCTTGGTGATTACCTCCATCAAAAGCTCAACAAAAACCGCTGGTTCAGGATTGGTAATACCATCGCCCTTATCACTGCATTTGGTTTCGATGTTATAAAAAAACTGTTTGCGTTTATTGGTTTTAATATCGCGCTGAACTGAATCTATCAGCTCCGAAAGTAAAGGCAAATGCGATTTCACTTTTTTCTGCTGGGGAAAAAGATCGTAATATTTACTCCCCAAATCGAACTGCTTAATTTCGGCATAGTCCATTCCGAAAATGGGATACTTCTTAGCATCAGCCTGGGCAATCTCTTTTCCATCGGGCGTAAGCATAAAGGCCGGACTTAAGTAATCATCGTGGGTAACCACTACCTTTCCATCTTTAGAGATATGGGTATCCATTTCTAAAGTGGTAATGCCTTCAATTTTCATGGTGTTCAGCATGGCCGAAATGGTATTTTCGGGCATTAAACCGCGGCCACCCCGATGCGCCTCGGCACTAAACTTTGGAAATTCGGCTGTTTTCTGTGCAAATGTTTCGGCACAAATTAAAGTTGAAGCTGTAATTAACAGCGCAGATACGCTTAATTTCATAGTATTTTATTGTTATTGCTTTAAAAAAGATCTGGATAATCGGTCATTACGCCATCTATTCCCAACGTCTTTAATTTTTCTATTTCCTCTTTTGAATTCACTGTAGCGGTTAAAACCCTTACCCCATCGGCATGGGCCTTATTGATGATTTCGGGATCAAAACCTTTATAGGATGAGCCTAGAATAAATGGCTTAAAGCCCAGATCGGCCATATGCGTTTCGTAAGGCTTATCATTATTGGCCAAATAATTCAACCTCACTTCGGGATATTTTCTATGGATATACTGCAGGGCACGTTTATCAAAAGACTGGATAATGGTATAATTTAATATACCTTTCTTCTTGATCACTCCAAGGACCAGATCGGCGAACTTTTCGGGTTTTGGATGTAGCAGATCGTCACCTTTTTCTGTTGATTTAATTTCGATATCGTAAAAGCACTGCTTTTTGTGGTTGGTTTTGATATAGTGCTGAACAGAATCTATTAAATCGCCCAACCGTGGGATATAACTTTTAACTTGTTGCTGATCAGGAAATGCAGCATAAGGTTTTGAGCCTAAAATGAAACTTTTAATGTTGTCGTAATTCATTTTATAAACAACATATTTCTTGGCATCCTCTTTTGGAATTTCGGTTCCGTTTGGTAAAAGTGTAAAAGCCCTGCTTAGGTAATTATCATGTGTAACTACTACTTCCCCGTCCATAGTGATATGGGTATCCATTTCTAAAGTAGTTACCTGATGGTTTTTTAGCGTAAACAACATGGCTTCAATGGTGTTTTCGGGCATAAGCCCCCTGCCGCCACGGTGTGCTTCGCTGCTAAACTTAGGGTATTCGGGCAATGTGCCTGCCACTTTTAACCGGTATAACGATAAGGTTGACAGCACCATTAATCCTGAAACAGCTGCAAGTACTTTCATTTGATTTATCCTTTAAATTCAGCTTCAAATACTTCTCCAAACCTATCGGTAACCACAACCTTTACCTGCTTAACAGCGGGTTCAAAATGCGCTACAAACAGGTGATCGGTTTTACTTGGTTCAGGAAATGCTCTGCCAGCAGGTAGTTTATCGCCCTTATACAGGGTTACCGATAAAGGATCGTATCCTTTTTCCTGCTCCAGTTTGCCCATAGCCTTACCATCCAAAAAGTACTCTACTTTCCACATCGGGTCCCAGTTCCAAACGTTGGCAATCAATCTTTTCTGGTTGGTTAATTCATCTACATAAATATGTACCTGCTCTTTTCTGTCCAAACCAGTAGGCTGGTAATACCATTTTAAATCGGTACCGTTTACCTCGTATACACCGTAACCACGCGGGGTTCCATCTTCGCATATCGGGCCTGTCCACCAAGCACCGCAAACGGCACCATGGTTATGTTCGAAAATACTGTTCGTAATTACATTTCTGTTGTAATGGGTATGTCCCGACATGATGTGCACATTGCTAAAGCCATTAAGCAAAGCGTAAAAATCGGTATTGTTTTTTACCGAATTGTGGATCGGAATATGGGTATTAACGATCAACAACGCATCCTTTGCCACAAATTCTAAATCTTTAGCCAGCCAATCCAATTGGGTTTGCGAAATATAGCCATCGTAAGTACGTTCTACGCCTAAATAGCGTACATCATCTAAAACTACGTAATGGGCCTTGCCCCTGTTAAAAGAATAATAAGTTGGCCCGTAATGCGATTGAAAAGTAACATCAGAGGTTTCATCGCCGCCCATCCGGTAATCCATATCGTGATTGCCCAGGCATTGGAAAAACGGAATCCCCATTTCTACAACAGCTTTATTATAATCGGCAAACAGTTCATGGTTATCCCAAACTATATCGCCTACGGTAATGCCATGTACGGGCAGGTTACCTATCGATCTGATTATCTTTTTGGTATCAGGCACCGATGTTTCCATCATTTGTGCCACATCTTTTTTATTCTTTACCTGCGGATCGGCCCAGATAATAAAGTTGTGCTTCGTATCATCAACCTTCATTTTTTTAAGCTCGAAGTTTAATTCGGCCTTTGCACCGGGCTTTTCATAATATTTAGCCAGAAAGCTATCGGTGGTAAATTCGAAACCGGAAGGTGTACTGATCCAGATAAACCGGGCCAGCTCGTGCACTTCTATGGTATAGTTTCCCTTCTTATCGCTTTGCACTACGCTATAACCGTCAGATACCACCACATTTGCTACGCCTTTACCCTTGCTGGTTATTTTACCGCTTATTTTTTTATCGGTTTCTAGAAAAGAAAATGAATGGCTTTTAAGGCTTACAAATAAGGTTGTGGCCAATAATCCACCTTTTTGTATGAAAGATCTTCTGTTCATCATTATTGCTGAAGTGCTTATCGTTATGCATCGCAATTTCTTTGCTAACGGTTATCACACACTGTAATTAAAATGTATATGTGACAAAAAATACCCAAACATTAAATGAATGCCTGGGTATCTTTTTATTGTTAATAAAATATTATCTGATTCTTGTAGGTGGAATAGTATCTCTACTTAATTCTTCACCAGCAGTACCGTAATTGATCACGATATTATCATCTTCTATTGTAGCCATCGTAGCAACTGGAGCAACCTTCGATAAAATAATATATTTCATGCTTCTTGCTCTAACCCATTTACCCAATGTTACACTGTAAACTCCGCCAGCTTTATAATACCAGCCCACATCTGCTACTGCATTTGGATGATAATTAAACTTGAGCGTATTTGTACCTTGTAAGTAATAAGGCTGATATCCTTTGGTTGGATCAGAGTTGTCGACTTCTAGAGGATCATAAACATCATAAAAATCCGTATTGGCAATTAAATAACCTTGGGCCGGTGGACCCGGGTTAAATAAACTTCCTCCGTTATGGATAAATACCACATCCATTGGTCTGGTTGTTGCAGTAACAGTTGTACCTTTAAATGCAGCAATACCGTAAGCATTACCACTATTGGCCAATAATGTACTTGTAATCGCGCCAAAACCATCACCAGCAGTTGTAGAATAATTAATTGCTCTGATATACTGTGCAGCAGGAATTGGCGTAGAGCTCGAACTATTGATCATTTTACCTGCACCACCAACGTAGAAGTAACCACCTTTTTTCACCGATCCGCTGGTTAGGTTAAATTTATAGGTACGTAATCCGCCAGTAGCCCAGCCATTGGCAGGGAAACCTGTTGGTGTTGAGGCACCTGCATTATTTGTGGTTACTACCGAAAATGGCGTAGCTGCAAAATCGATATCTCTTGTAGCAATAAACTGAATGTAGTTATTGTTCGCATTGGTTCCTTTTGGATCAGGTATCCATCCAGAGATAATGAAATCAGGTATTTCTGGTGTAGAACTTAAGGTAATTACATCTTTTGCTGTTCTCATATGATGCTCGGGAACCAAAGCTCCTTTGCTATCCACTTTATTGATAAGGATACCATAATAGTTTGCCGAAAATTGCAGCACATTTTTCGCAAAAGTTGCATTGGCATCTGTATGTAAGGTAATATCGCCAAAACCATCGTTTAACTTTTTGTCGCCCGATAAAATATCAGTAGGCAATGGAAGCGGATCAAAACCACCTTTTACAATGGCTAACAAAGTACTTTCGTATTTATCTGGATTGGCCAAAATAAAACTACTTGGAACTCTATTTTTAGCAATTGTTCGGTTTGAAGCTACTTTTTTAACTGCCGATGGGCTTACGTTCGTAATCTGCAAGTTGCCGTTTACGCGTTTTAATACTGCACCTTCCACATTTATCTGTACTGAATCGCCGGGAACGTACTTAGCGGCTTCACTGCCCAAAGGGATCTGAATACCACGCAATTCATTTAACCTGATACGGTCCTGCACAAAAAGGATGCCTTCTGGTAGATTTTTGCCAGAGTGATCTGAAATTACTACCGCAGCAATACTGTTAGAGCCAAACATGTTATCTGTACTCAACGTCACATCCTCACCTTTATAAAGGTTTCTTAAATCGTAAAGCGGAATATAGTTACTGACAACTCCCCCCGGATAATTCGATTTTTTACAACTGGTCCATAATAAAGGAACAGTGAACAGAAGAATGCTATATAATAATATCTTTTTCATG
This sequence comes from Pedobacter sp. GSP4, assembly GCF_051857575.1. NCBI lineage: Bacteria > Pseudomonadati > Bacteroidota > Sphingobacteriia > Sphingobacteriales > Sphingobacteriaceae > Pedobacter > Pedobacter sp. GSP4. Next base: position 656,773 of record NZ_JBPZIR010000002.1, read on the forward strand.
TTAATAATTTTAATAATTCCTGATTAAGGTTTTTGCCACCAAACGTTGGTTGATATTACATCTGCACCCTGTGCTGCAACAGCATTTTGGTAATTTGTTGGGTTTGCAGATTGAACATAAACGGGATAAGTCATCCTTGCAGGCATAACACCACCATTTCTTAAACCATCTCCTTTTGGTAATTTTGGATGGCTGGTACGGCGATATTCGAACCATTGTTGCATATCTACCAGAAATAAGGCATAATATTTCTGAACGTGAATCTGCTCTAACTTATCTTCAGTTGAACCTGTGTTTAACCAGTCGATATCTGCTTCGTTCACATACTTTGTAAATACCGGGCTGGTAATGGCAGTAGGGAAATTAGGCACCCAATAGTTGATTGCCGCCGCCATACCTGTATAATAATAGTTTTCTGCCGATCCACCGATATAACCTTTCAGCGCAGCCTCAGCTAAAATAAACTGAACCTCAGCATAATTCATCAGGATTCCGGTTAGTGGCGATTGCTGCAAAGATCTTGCGCCAATGGCTACACTCGAGCTCGTTTGATCGTAAGAGTAAAAATATGCCTGTTTAACTACGCCGGCTCCAATGGCATAACCACTTGGTACGCCTACAAATCCGCCCGGTCCCTGCGAGATACCCAAACGGTTGATCCCATTATTTGCATAACCATTAGCGGCGTTGATATCAATACGTGGATCGTTCCAGTTTGCTAAACGCTCAATAAAAAAGCTACCGATTGCCGGCGACCTGAAATCCTGTACCCTAACGCCGTTAACGTATGGGTTTACGAAAGGATCGGTTCCGGTTAAGCCTGTCCATGCTAAAGTAGCCGATTCATTATTGGCTTTCATAATCGGATAATTGGCTGCATTGGTTTCCACAATATCCTTAATCTTTGCAATTACCTGAGCAGAAACTTCCGATTTACCTGAAACCCTCAACAACAGCCTTAAATATAAAGAGTTACAAAATTTGCGCCATTTGGCCACATCGCCTTTAAATACAGGATCGCTTGATGGGGTAATGGCAGTACCCGCACTTAATAAAGTATTGGCTTCTTCCAGTTTTTTAAACATATCAAGGTAAATATCCTTCTGCTTATCGAACGCAGGCTCTAAAGTACCGGTGCTGCCCTGATTAGATTGCGAGTAAGGAATATCGCCATAAGTATCGGTTAACATCGAATAAATCCACGATTGGCATACCAAAGAAATCCCCTGGTATGATTTATTTTCCATACCCGGTTTTCCGGCCAGCTTATAAATATCTTTAAAGTTGGTTAACTGCACATACCAAGAGTTCCACAAATAATCAGAAAAGGTGTTGCGGTATTCGTACCTAAATACAGTTCCATCACCATCGCTGATGCTTACGGTTACTTGCATCAATTCATTGTTAAAGTTACGGTTACGGATCATGCCGGGCGTAAGGGTATTTACCAGGGCTGGTGCAAGCAGCTTATCTGGTGTTGTAGAAAGAATATTGATCGGATCAATATTAATTTCCTGAAAATTTTTATCGCAAGCGGAAAGTGTAGTCATTAACACACCCAAAACCGCAATACTCTTATATAGATTCTTTTTCATTTTTAAAAGATTATATACCAATTGATAAATTGAAACCATAAGTTCTGGTTGATGGGAATTGACCGATCTCGAAACCGGTAACAATATCCGAACCGCTAAGTGTACCAAATTCCGGGTCGAACATTGGCCATGGCGACCAGATGAAAAGGTTACGGCCATACACACCAAAACTTGCTGTTGATAAGCCAAGCTTACGTAAGAAGCGAGGATTAAACCTGTAGTTTAAAGAAGCTTCCCTGAACTTGATAAAATCGGTACTGAACGTACTTCCTTCGGCATTATCTGCGCCCATGTGCGAGCGGTAGTACTCATCAATATCGTAAGCTACAGTAGTGTTTTTAACATAAGAACCATCGGCTAACTGTACCACACCATTACCAATAATACCATTGTAACGGCCCGGTAAAGTACTGGTTAACTTACCCTGTTCAACCATTTTATAGTTTAACAGCGAGTGTGCAACAGCACCAACCTGTGCATCGAACAATACATTAAGGCTAAAGTTTCTGTAGCTGAAATTACTACCGATACTGAATTTATATTTCGGCATTGTGTTACCTAAGTAAACCACACCTTCGGTAATTTTCGCGAAACCAGTAGTCGCATCGTACACTACATTTCCTTGTGGATCGCGTACATAACCTCTACCATACAAATCGCCCATGCTTCCGCCTACTTTAGCTACAATCTGTCCGCCGGCAACTGGTCCTGTTCTTAAAATAATAGAACTATCGGTTAAGGCTTTAATTACGTTAGAGTTAGAAGCGAAAGTCGCATTTAAAGTCCATTTAAATCCATTTTTTTGGCTTATCGGTGTTCCGTTCAGCGCAACCTCAACACCGGTGTTGTTTACCTGTCCGGCATTAATTAACGCTTGGTTATAACCCGATGAACGGTCGATAATACGGGTTAAGATTTGGTTTTTGGTATTACCAGCATAAACGGCTACATCGAAACCTAATCTACCTTTAAGTAAACTCACCTCGGTACCCACCTCGTAAGTGGTGGTTTTAAGCGGTTTTAAATTTTCGTTAGGCAAAATAGAAGGGTTTACCAATGAGCTATCAGGATAAGTACCATTTGAAGCTAACGAATAAGTGTAAGCGGTACGGTAAGGTGTTGTACCACCGCTACCTACTTGCGATACTGAAGCTCTTAATTTCGCAAAGCTGATTACTTTAGGCAATTTGAAGAATTCTGACAATACAAAACTGGTACTGATTGATGGATAGAAAAATCCAACGTTATCTGTTCTGGTTGCAGTTGCCAATACACTACTCCAATCTTTACGACCGGTAATATCTACATACAAATAGTTTTTAAAGCTGGTAGATAAAATTCCGTAGAAACTGTTAATCCTGTATCTACTGGTATCCGGTATAGAAATTAACGGATATAAGTTATTGGTTAACTCATAAATATCAGGAATTTTAAGACCATCTGCACGAAGATCTGATTTATCGTATTTATTTCTTAGCTCACTACCGCCCAATGAAGCATTGATATTGATATCCTTTGAGATCTTTTTATCATATCTCAACAAGAAGTCAATATTGGTTTCCTGAGCATGAATATCCTGTTTACGTACAGATCCCTGCGGCAAACGGCTACCTGAATCGTAAGGACGTTCTTGTGCACGTTGCTCAGAAGAATAATCGATACTAGACCTTAACTGTAAGCTTAATTCTTTGGTAAACTGATAGCTGGCCTGAATATTTGCAGTTACGTTGTTACGGCCAGTTTTATTGATAAATTCGTTAACCACAGCGTAAGGGTTTTCAGGGAAAGAACTGAATGGATATTTGATTACCCGGTTCTCCTGACCATTGGCCCAGTAGTTTTTAATCCACTCTAAACTGGCGTTTGGCTGCCAGAAAATAAACCAGTACATTAAAGATTGGTTACCATAACCAGCGCCTGGAAGGTTATCGCTAAACCTATTGCCATAATTGATTTTAGTGGCAATTTTTAATTTAGAAGTTACATCAGTATTGGTTGATAAAGTAATTGTAGTACGCTCTACCCCAGTTTTAGGAACAATCCAGGTATTATTCTGGTTGGTGATAGAGAAACGTGCTGTAGTATTTTTATAACGGCCATCAATACTTAAAGAGTTTGTTAAATTCTCGCCTGTGGCAAAAAAATCTCTGATTTCGTTTTTATAAGGTACCCATGGGGTTCTGGTTTTGCCTGTTGTTTGCGTAACCGGATCGTACTGAAAAAACATCTGACCATCGAAACGCGGACCATAAGCCGAACTTGTTCCGCTGGTACTGGCGCCATCGGCAGTTGTACCGTAAGAATAATATGAAGCACCATCTAAACCTTGTCCATATTCGTATTGTAGATCCGGCCAACGGTTAACCTCTTCAAAAGATCCGTTAGAAGTGAATTTGATTCCAACTTTTTTACGTTTTGCGTTACCAGATTTGGTCGTTACAATAATAGCACCGTTTGCACCGCGCTGACCATACAATGCAGCCGCACCCGGGCCTTTTAACACCGTTACACTTTCAATATCCTCCGGATTGATATCGTTGATGGTACTACCGTAATCGGCTGGCATGTTATCACTTCCGGTACCATAAACACCGTCAGATCCATTTGCTGTACGCCTACCTCCACTATTGTTAATTACCACACCATCTACTACGATAAGTGCTTCGTTATCGCCGGTTAGGTTGTTTTCACCGCGCAAAATAATTTTATTTGAACCCGCAGGGCCACTGTTAGACCTAACTAAGTTTAAACCGGCCACTTTACCCGAAAGTGCATCGGTCCAGTTGGTAGCTACCGCATCAGTTAATTGCGTGCTGTCTATTTTGGTAACCGCATAACCTAAGGCTTTTTCTTCCCTCTTAATACCCAATGCCGTTACAACCACTTCACTTAGCTGTCCGGTAGAAGATTTTAAGCGGATAACAATACCATTCTGATTGGCACTGAAGTTGCGTTTAGTAACTTCGTAACCAACCATATTAAAAGAAATCTCGCCCGGAGCTGCAAGGCTAACCGAAAATTCTCCATTTTCGTTGGTTACACCCAATACTTTTCTTAAACTACCGGTTATGGTTGTACCCACTAAAGGCAAACCATCTTCGCTATCCAATACTTTTCCTTTAACCACGATATTTTTCGGAACAGGTTGCTGTGCAACTGCTGCTATGATAGATTGAGATTGGATAACAATCGATAACAGAAAGATTTTAAAGTAAAATGAAAAGGGATGTTTCAAAATGTTGAGGAACGGATTCTTTTCATTACGCGGGGAGTTAGGGACATCACCAACGTTTAATCCATGTCGATGCACAGAAGTTTTTTGCGTAAAAAGTTTGTTCATATTATATCCGGTTATTAGATTTCAATAATTAGTAATTTTCGTTTTATTCGTCTTCGGATTAGCGGCAAAGTAATGGCGTTAACATTAAATTTGTATTAAGCAGCAGTTAAGAAAACAAAAGGAACGCTCATAAAATTACGAATTGTTGGTTTTAACATTTTCAATACTTTCGATATTCAAAAAATGTTAACATAATCGAAACTATAAACAATTTATTAATTTCGGAAATAATATTTAAAGGAGAGAAAAGAAAGTTTTCTATACCAGAAGGACGTTCAATAACATAAACGAAATAAAACATCGCTCAATAGGCCAAAAACAAGTCCTATTAAGCATTAAAAGAAAGTTTAAGCAGATTTTAATGAAACAATAGGTATACTGAAAACGGGGTAATAATTTCGTTACAACAGTTACATTAAATACTATTAAATTAAAATTCAATAATTTTTAATAAAATTAAACATCCAATTGTAACATTTATACTTTAAGCCAAATCGAAAGCTAAAGAAACACTTTTAACTTGCTTTTACGTACTCAAACACGTGTTTCATGTAAAGTTTACGTAAAGAGAATGTTCGCTCAAGTGCAATAAGGATAATTACCGGAAATATTAAAAATTCAAGTAAACCAAAAATGTAGAAAAAGAAAGCGCAAATTAAAATCAATCTAAAGCATTCCAAATAGTAAATCCATTTACGTTGCTCCAAAAGCGCACCTATATTGATAAGTGTAACCAAAATAAATATCAAAACAGCAACCTTGTTTAAAAGACTTAAATTGCCATAACATAATGTAACTGCTGTGAGCATGGCAACAACAATAACCAGTTGTATATTTAAATAGTTTCTAAATTTAGGCTTATCGGCATGCTGGCCCTTATTTTGAAAATAGCGTTCCTCCAATACAGGCCTAATGTTCTGGTCCATTAAAGCTGGACTGCCAAAAACAGCATTCCATTTCCCCTTAAAACCATTTGCGCGCCTGTAGGCTTCTCCTATTTCCAGATAATAATGAAAATGCTGCCAAAGAAAACTATAACTCTTAATCGGATGCGTTAAACCATATTTAGGCGGTTCTTCCTCTTTTTGAAAGGTGCCGAAAATCTTGTCCCAAAAAACAAAAACATCACCATAATTTTTATCCAGGTACTTCTCGTCCGAAGCATGATGAACACCATGAAGAGAAGGTGTAATTAATACATTTTCCAACCACCCAAGTTTACCGATCAATTGCGTATGCGTAAAAAACGAATAGGCCCCGTGCGCCAAAAGTATGGTTATGATCATATTGGGATGAAAACCGATTAAAGGCAATATACACCAGAAAACATTGCGGAAAATAGACTGAATGGTCGTAATCCTTGCCGCTGCAGATAAATTAAACTCCTCACTTTGGTGGTGCACAATGTGCGCGGCCCATAAAAAATTAATTTCGTGCCCTAGCCTATGGTACCAGTACCAAACCAGATCGGTTGCAAGCAGCAATAAAATCCATACATACCATTTGGTAGAAATATCAAAAATGGCATAATTTACGTAAACCCATTGGTACACCTGATAAAAACTGGCCGCTATAAACAGGTTAAGCAAACGCTCTGCAATTCCAACACTAAAATTAGCTACCGTACTTTCGTATTTAAAAACCTTTGCTTTTTTTTGGTGGCCGGCAATTTTGAACTCTATAAATACAAAAATAAAAAATGCCGGAATCGCAAATGCCAGATAGTTTAAGGTCATAGTGGTCTGTTTCTTTTTTATGTTAACGTTGCAAACATAAATATATTCTAGTAAATACATAGATTTAATAGAATTATTTTATTACATATAGATTACGGCTATCTTCAATTATTGTTTGTGGTTTTAATTTATTTGTAGAACTTCGATTTTAGAAATACATTATTATGGCTACAAAGAAAAAAGGTGATAACAACAACATATTATCGATAGATATTGGCGGCACGAGCATAAAAACAGTGCTTTTGGATGAAGAAGGCAATATGCTTACCGAATATTTAAAAAGCAAAACCCCATCCGAAGCTACCCCTAAAGATATTGTTACTGGAATTGTAGAACTGATAAAAACTTTCCCTGATAGCTACAACCGCGTTTCTATCGGATTTCCGGGCTACGTTAAAAACGGGATCGTAAAAACGGCCCCTAACCTTGCAAAAGGAAAATGGGAAGATGTAGATCTGGCCCAGCGCGTAGCCAACGAACTTGGCAAATCGGTGCGCCTGGTTAACGATGCCGACCAACAGGGCTTGGGTGTGGTAAAAGGAAAAGGCTTCGAAATTGTGTTTACAGTGGGTACAGGCTTTGGTACTGCCCTTTTATTTGATGGAGAATTGCTTCCGCATTTAGAACTGGCACATTTCCCCATCAGCAAAGAGGAAGATTACGATGATTATATAGGCAACAAAGCTTTCGAAAAAATTGGCCAGGAACGCTGGAACAAAAGGCTCAAAAAGGTAATCGAAATCTATAAAACCGTATTCAATTACGATACCTTATATATAGGCGGGGGCAATTCGAAACAGATAGATTTTAAACTGGAACCGAACATTAAAACCGTAACCAACAGAGATGGCATTAAAGGCGGTGCCAAACTGTGGAAACTGGCCGATAAGTACAACATATTTACGGTCGAACCTAAAAAATAAAACCGCATATAATTACAATCTTTTAACAACAAAATCTGCAATATTAATTTGTAAACCCTATTTTTGGGTGCATTCAAAAAAATAAAAAATGGCAAATAACGATTTAAAAAAATATAAATTGGGCATGATCGGTTTGGGCACTATGGGCCGAAACCTATTGTTGAACATGGCTGATAAGGGCTTTTCTGTAACAGGTTACGATAAAGATCAAAAAATGATCGCGAAGCTTGAAGAAGAAGGCAAGACACATAACTTAGAGGGATTTAATGATATTGAAAGCTTTATTTCGAGCTTACAAACACCACGTACCTTAATTTTATTGGTTCCAGCCGGTCCTATTGTAGATAGCGTTATTGCCGAATTGAAGCCGCTTTTAAGTAAAGGCGATATTATTATTGACAGCGGAAACTCGCACTTTACCGATACCAACCGCCGTGTAGATGAACTGGAAAAAGATGGCCTGCATTTCTTCGGAATGGGTATATCAGGAGGAGAAGAAGGCGCACGTTTTGGTCCTAGTATGATGCCAGGCGGCGATAAACAGGCTTACAACGTTGTTAAAGAAGTTTTTGATGCCGTTGCTGCAAAAGTTGGCAGCGATCCTTGTGTAACCTATATTGGCCCGGGTGCTTCTGGCCACTTTGTTAAAATGGTGCATAATGGTATTGAGTATGCCATCATGGAGCTTATTGCCGAAGTTTATGGTATCCTTAAAAATGGCTTAGGCTACTCAAACGAAGAAATTTATAAAGTATTCAAAAAATGGAATGAAGGTAGACTTCAGTCATTTTTACTCGAAATTACTGCCGAGATCTTCCTGTTTAAAGATACAGAAACCCAGAACGACCTTTTAGATCAGATTAAAGATGAAGCCCGCTCTAAAGGAACCGGAAAATGGACTTCGGAGGTTTCGATGGAACTGCAGTTACCCGTACCTACCATTAACGAAGCCGTATCTAACCGCGATTTATCTAAATTCAAAAAACTTAGGGTTTCGTTAGAAGAAGCTTTTGGTAAAAAAGATACCAAGATAGACGTTACTGTTGATGAGCTGGAAGATGCTTTCTATTTTTCGATGATCAGTGCCTATTCACAAGGTATGCACCTATTGGTTCAGGCCTCTAAAGAATACCAGTACGATTTACAATTGCAGGAAATTGCAAAAATCTGGCGTGGTGGCTGTATCATCAGGGCTACTTTCTTGGCCGATATTTACCAGGCTTATGAGAAGAATAATGCTTTAGAGCACCTTTTCGGTGATGCTGGAATCCAGAACATCATTAAAGGTACCTTAGCCGGAACACGTAAAACCATATCAGCCTGCATTAACTCAGGACTGGGCATACCTGCTTTTGCATCTACCCTAACCTATTTCGATACCATTACCACAGGCAGAATGCCTTCTAACCTAATTCAGGCTCAACGCGATTTCTTCGGTGCGCACACTTTCGAACGCATTGATAAAGAGGGTGTATTCCACGCTGACTGGAATAAATTATCTTAACTATATTGTATTTACGATCAAAATAATAAAATGAAAACTAAAACCGCATTAAACCCGACCATATTTGTAATATTTGGCGGAACAGGTGATTTAAACAAAAGAAAATTAGCACCTGCCCTATATAATCTGTTTATGGAGGGTTACATGCCAAATAAGTTTGCAATTATTGGTACCGGCCGGACCGAATTTACCGATGATAGCTATAAAGCTGCTTTAGAAGATGCTGTTAATCAGTTCTCGAGAAGCGGAAAAGTAAAAAAAGAAAAATGGGATGAGTTTGGAAATACCATCCACTATTGCCCTACCGATTTTGCACAGCCTAAAACATTCGAAAATTTAAAGGCAGCGGTAGAAAAATATCAAACAGAATATGGCGCAGGTACACAGGTAATTTTTTATCTGGCTGTTGCACCTAATTTCTTCCCTATTATTGCAGAGTGTTTACAGAAATATAAATTAACACAGGATGAGGATAACAGCCGAATCGTAATTGAAAAACCTTTCGGTCATGATTTAGAATCAGCCAAAGAGCTGAACACACTGCTAAGCACCATTTTTACGGAAAAACAGATTTACCGTATTGATCATTACCTGGGTAAAGAAACTGTGCAGAACATGATGGCTTTCCGTTTTGCCAATGCCCTTTTCGAACCACTTTGGAACAGATCGTATATCGACCACGTTCAGATTTCGGTAACAGAGCAATTGGGCGTTGGAGACCGTGGAGGTTATTACGAAGGTTCGGGTGCATTGCGCGATATGATCCAAAATCACCTGTTGCAGCTACTTTGCCTTATTGGTATGGAAGCGCCGATTAATTTTGATGCCGATGAGATCAGGAACCGCAAGGTAGAGGTTTTAAAGGCCATGCGTCCGTTCTCTGCTGAAGATATCCGTTTCCACACCGTTCGCGGGCAGTACAGCAAAGGTTGGGTAGAAGGTAAAGAAGTTCCGGGCTACCGCCAGGAAAAAGGTGTAGATGACCATTCCAATACCGAAACATTTGCAGCAGTTAAATTCCATATCGATAACTGGAGATGGCAGGGCATTCCGTTCTATCTGAGAACAGGAAAACGCTTAAACCAAACTTCATCATTGATTACCATTCAGTTCAGGGATGTTCCGCATCAGATTTTCTCTTCTGGCGTAACCGAAAACTGGCAGCAAAACCGCTTGGTAATCAGTATCCAGCCCGAAATGAGTATCCGTATGCAGGTACAGGCTAAAAGACCTGGTTTGGATATGGTATTAAATCCGGTTGATATGGTTTTCGATTATAAAGGAACCTACGAAGGCGATACGCCAGAAGCATACGAAACTTTATTGTTGGATGCTATGATGGGCGATCAAACCTTATTTATGCGTGGCGATCAGGTTGAAGCGGCATGGGAATTGGTAATGCCGATTTTAAATACATGGGAAAGCAAAAAATCAATCAACTTCCCTAATTATCCTGCTGATAGCTGGGGACCTGAAGAAGCCGAGGCATTAATTGCAAGAGACGGTTTCCACTGGTTTAACCTGCCATTAAAGAATAAGGATTAAACAAAAAACACCGTCATTGCGAGGCACGAAGCAATCCTACTACGATTGTTATTCAAAACCAGGCGCTTTAAGATTGCTTTGTTCCTCGTGGTGACGATTAACTTATAAAAATGAATTTACTCATATACAAAACCCTCGAAGAATTAAATCAGGATTTAGCGGACTACGTCATCAAAATCGCAGAAATGTCGATTGAGGAAAACGACCGCTTCAATTTTGTGCTAACCGGAGGGAGTTCTCCAAAAGCACTGTACCATCTTCTTGCTACCGAATGCGCGCATAGAATTGATTGGGAGAAGGTGTATTTCTTTTTCGGAGACGAACGCAATGTACCAGCAGATGATGATAACTATAATGGATTAATGGCTAAAAAAGCAATTTTAGATCCATTGGGAATTAAAGAAGATCATATTTTTTATGTTGATACGACCCTAGCGCCAGAAAAAGCTGCTATTGAATATAAAAAAGCAATTGATAAGCACTTTAATGGCGAAGACATTGCTTTCGATCTTATTCTTTTGGGTATGGGTGATGATGCACACACGGCTTCTATTTTTCCGCATACCACTTTGGTTAAGGATGAAGAAGTAAACATTGCCTCTGTTTTTGTAGAAAAATTAAACACTTACCGCATCAGCTTTACTGCTCCGTTAATTAACAAAGCAGATAATGTGGCATTTTTGGTTTTTGGCGAAAATAAGGCCGAAGCACTGAAACACATTATTGGTGATGAACAAAAAGATGTTGACACCTACCCTTCGCAGTTAATTAATCCTGTTGATGGAAAATTAACCTGGTTTACCGACGAGGCTGCAACAAAATTATTAGAAGATTAAAGCACCATGTCTGAGGAAAAACTTTTATCAGACTTTTTAAACGGAAAAACGGAATACACCTTGGGGTTATTCCGTTTTTTTATTGATCAATTGGCCGAAATGGGAGAAGTTAATCTGCGTCCAACCAAATCTATGATTGCCCTCGAAGCCAAAACCAGCTTTGCCTACATTACCCAATTGGGCAAAAATTTTATCCATGTGGTTATCCCCTTCAATCGGCCTTATGAAGATAATTTATGTTTTAGTAAAATTGCCCAGGTACCCGGCACCAAGCAGTACAACCACCATTTAAGGATTTTATTTAAAGAAGATATAAATGAAGAGGTTAAAGGTTTTTTGAAATTGGCAATGGGGTAACCCGTTTTTTAACTATCGAGTACACAGAGGAAAGCACGGAATGCAGAGCGCTAGATACATATGTAAGTCTAATGTTTCTAATTGTGCTGTCGGATGTTGCCATCCAACAGTTAAAACCAGACTAATATGAGCATCGGATGGTAACATCTAATACCAGGTATCGTTGTAGATTTCTCCACTCCGGTCGAAATGACGACTCGGTGTGCTGTCGGATGTTGCCATCCGACAGTTATAAATCATTTCTCCAATTCGATTGAAATGGAGATTTTAGGATTAGCGTTCTTTAATCCAACTTTTCCTCAATCAATAATTTGATAATCCCATCCGCCATTCCAACCTTTGGCACATAAATTTGCTTAATACCTGTCCATTTCATTAAGGTTAAGTAAATTTCGCAGGCCGGTATAATTACATCTGCACGGTCTGGATTTAAACCCAAGGTATTAATCCGTTCTTTTAAAGAATAACTGGTTAGCTTATTGTACATTGCATTCAACTTCTGTAAAGAAAGTGGCGCGTTATCCTTCTCATCCGACATGCGGAAGAGTTTATTGATGTTCCCTCCTGTTCCGATACCAGCTAAATGTTTGTAAGCCTTGGTATGTTCCTTTACCCAGTCTTTCATTTCATCCCAGGTTTCTTCTTTGTCCTGGTTATCGAGCATCCTAATGGTTCCGATATTGAAAGATCTAGAAGCCTCGGGCACTCCTTTTACAAAAACAGACAGCTCTGTACTTCCACCACCTACATCAATATACAGATATGTTTTGCTATCATCCAACTCGGCCTCTATGTGGTTAGCGTAAATAATATTGGCTTCTCTTTGGCCTTCAATAATTTCGAGGCTAAGACCTGTTTCTTCTTTAATCAACTTAACAATGTCCTGCCCGTTATTGGCCTCGCGCATGGCCGATGTAGCACAGGCCAAATATTCAGAAACGTGGTAAACATCCATCAGATTTTTAAAAGCGGTCATGGTTTTAACCAGATCGCCGGTTTTTTTCTCTGAAATATGCTGATCCAAAAATGCATCATCACCTAACCGCAACGGCACGCGGATTAGTGTATTTTTCTTGTATTTGTATTCTCCTTCTTGTTTACTGATATCGGCAATGAGTAACCTCACGGCATTCGAACCGATATCTATGGCTGCGTATCTTAACATTATGATTGATGCTTGGTTTTTAAATAGTTGTATATATCAACTTGCGCCCTTATTTTTTTGCTTAATCTGTTTTTGTGATATTTATTGTTGTTCAGGGCATTAATCTGCCTTGATTTAGTATTATCCTGCAGTTGCAGATCGATAATATCCTGTATTTCCTGCTTCACATCGTGGTCTAATACCGGAAAACCTACCTCTACGCGGTGCTCAAAATTACGGCTCATTAAATCTGCTGAAGAAAGGTACATATCGTTTTTGCCGTTGTTGCCGAAAATATAAACCCTGGCATGTTCCAAAAACTTATCGATAATGCTGATGGCGGTTATGTTTTCGCTAAAACCTTTAACACCTGGCACAAGGCAACATATACCGCGGATAATCAACTGAATTTTAACGCCGGCATTACTGGCTTCGTAGAGTTTGCCAATAATACCTTCATCGGCCAAACTGTTTACTTTTAATAAAATATAGGCTATTTTTCCTGCCTTGGCATTTCTAATTTCCCTGTTAATAAAATTAACGAGCTTAGATCGGCTCTCTAAGGGCGAAACAATCAGGTGTTTAAAACCTTTTGTAACGGTTCTTTTGCTCAAAGCATCAAATAACTTAACCAGATCATTCGTAATTTCCTTTTTAGCCGTAAAAATGCTGTGGTCGCAGTATAAACCAGCTGTTTTTTCGTTAAAATTACCTGTGGCTAAATTGGCATAATAAACGGGTTTATCTTTCTCCATCCGTTTTACCAAACATATTTTGGAGTGTACTTTATAATCGGTTAACCCATAGTTTACCTTAACGCCTTCTTCCATTAAACGGCTGGTCCAGTAAATGTTGGCCTGCTCGTCAAAACGTGCTTTCAGCTCTAAGAGTACAGAAACCGCTTTCCCATTTTTAGCTGCATTAATTAAGGCATTGATTACCTTCGAATTTTCTGCCAAGCGGTAAAGGGTAATCTGTATTTCGGTAACTTTTGGATCAATAGCTGCTTCACGCAGAAAGAGAATAATATAATCGTAAGATTGATAAGGTAAATTAACCAGGTAATCGCGCTGTGCCACTTTGGTAAACACACTCTGTGTACGGTGAAGATCGTGCACCTTAAGCGGTACATTGGGCGCATATTCCAGTTCTTTTTTGCCCACATTCGGAAAGGCAATAAAATCGCCAAATTTATGGTAACGGTTACCCGGAATTAAACTTTCGGCCTCTAATTTCAGCTTATTTACCAAAACGGTCAACATATTTAAAGGCATGGCCGAATCGTAAAGCAAACGCATGGGCTTGCCTTTTTTCCTCTTTTCTAAACTGCTCTTTAAATCATCAATAAATTTATCGCTGATATTTTTATCAATATCCAATTCCGCATCGCGGGTAAGCTGAATAGAATAGGCTTCTAAATTATCGTAGGTAAAAACATAAAAAATATCGTCTAAACAATAGCGTATAATGTCTTCGGCAAGGATAATAAACTTTAAATCATTGGTTTCGGGCAATACCAAAAACCGCGGCAAGCTTGGTGGAATTTCAATAAGGGCATATTTTTCCCTCACCTTACTGTCTTTTTTGGATAGCTTAACAAAGAAATATAAGAACCTGTCTTTCAATTCAGGAAAAGGCTTATCCATATCAATCATGATCGGAACCAAGTTGGATAAAATCTTATCCCTGAAATGGTTTTTAACAAACTCGCCCCTGCTTACGTTCAACTGGGTATCATTTAAAATAAAAATCCTGTTCTGGGCAAGTTCGTTAATCAAGGTAGCCTGAAAAAGCTGGTCGAATTTCCGTTCTTGCTTTACAACAATATTCTTGATTTCGTTCAGTATTTTTTTAGGGTTAAAGCCTAAAAGTGCTTTTGCTTTATCGTTTAAATTGGTTAGCCTGGTCATTGTAGCTACCCTAACACGATAAAATTCTTCCAAGTTGGATGAAAAGATAGAAAGAAACTTGATACGCTCAATTAGTGGTACAGTTTCATCTGCTGCTTCCTGAAGCACACGGTCGTTAAAATAAAGCCAACTAATTTCGCGGTTAAAAAATGGAATCTTCTTCTTGCTCATTTAAAAAAATAAAAAATCCCTGCCAAAACAGGGATGCTCAAAACTGCACATTAATTTGTTAAATTGATGTTAATTCATCTGCACGTTAACGTTAACAAATCTATTTTTTAGCTGGTGTTTTTACAACTTTTTTAACAGTAGCTGCCGCTTTGGCCGGTGCTTTTTTCGCGCTAGCTGTTGCTTCTTCAGCTTTTGCAGGTGCAGTTTTCGGTTCTGCTGTGGCTTTAGCAACTGTTTTTACTGCGGCTTTTGGAGTCGCAGCCGCTTTTTTTACTGCTGGAGCTGCCTCTTTAACTGTTTTCTTTACCGCTTCAACAGGTTTTGCCAATACTTTTTCGGCTTTTTCTTCCGTTGCAATTGCCGCAACCTTGATGCTCTGCACCACAGGCTTAGCTTTGGCTACAGCTTTTTTAACCACCTTCTCGGCCGATTTCTCTGATTTACTGATGGCCTTGGTTACCGGTTTCTTGGCTTCTTTTGCTTTCTCTTTAGATGAGTGCATCAGCTCTTCGATTTTTTGGCCAACATCAGCTTTCACAATGGTAAATTTTTTGGTCAGTTTTTTTGCTACACGCTTGCTGGCTTTTCCAACCTCTGCACTAATCTCCGATACATCATGACCTAAACTTTTAATCACATCTAAGAATTTATCAGTTATAGATTGCTCCAACTGCTTTTTAACTTCTTTCTTGGTAATCTTTTTTTGAGACTTCGATTTAGTGGTTTTCATATTATTTTTCGTTTTTTTGTGAGGACAGATTAATTTCTATTAAATCTACTTATTTTTTTACTTTAAAGCTAAAACCATGCCTTCTTTTGATATTGTAAGTAAAGTTGATGCGCAGACACTTGATAACGCCATTAACAATGCTAAAAAAGAAATTCTTAACCGATTTGATTTCAACGGATCAAAAAGCACCATCGATCTGGATAAAAAAACAAACGTTGTAACCATAGTTACTGAAGATGATATGCGCTTAAAGGCCATTGAAGGATCTATTATTTCGCGGATGATGAAACAGAACCTTGATCCAAAAAGTTTGGATTTTGGCGATGAGCAGCAGGCTTCGGGCAATATGATCAGAAAAGAGATCAGCATTAAAGAGGGCCTGGATAAAGAAGCAGCAAAAAAGGTGGTTGCCAAAATAAAAGCAAGCGGATTAAAAGTACAACCTGCCATTATGGATGATCAGGTTCGTGTTACCGCAAAAAAAATCGACGATCTGCAGGCTGTAATCACACTTTGCAGAAATGAAGATTTTGGGCAGCCATTGCAATACATCAACATGCGCAATTAGGTTAATTGTTTAAACTGGTTAATCGGATAACTTATTATTACTCGATTAACCAATAAATGTGAATTGAGTGGTTTATTATCCTTCAAACATTCTATCATTCTATCATTCTATCAATTCACTAGCATGGAAATTAGCGAAAACGGATTTATATTTTCTGATAAAAAGGACCTGTTGGATATAACAGCCATACATCAGTACCTGAGTGAAGAGTCTTATTGGGCGAAGCATATCCCCTTGGCAACGGTAAAGCGTTCGATAGAAAATTCACTTTGCTTCGGCGTTTTTAAAGGTGCTGAACAGGTGGGTTTTGCCCGTTGGGTCACCGATAGCGCCACTTTTGCCTGGCTTTGCGATGTTTACATTAAAGAAAATTACCGCGGCCTTGGTTTATCTAAAAAACTGATGTCGTTCATGATCTTCCACCCTAACCTGCAGGGTTTACGCCGCTACCAGTTAGCTACTTTAGATGCACATGGACTTTATGAGCAGTTTGGCTTCAGCCCCATCCAAAATCCCGAAAGGCAAATGGGTATTGTAATTGCCAATGCCTATAGCAGCGGGGAATAGCGGCAAACCTTTTCTTCGTATACCTGTTTTCAATACATACCAAAATATTGAAAAACATGAAAAAGATATTTCTATTGTCTGCAGCGTTTTCTTTTACACTTGCCTTTCAGGCTTGTCAAATAGCAGATAAAAAATCATCAACAACAAAAGATAGTGTAGCCGGCGATACCAACATGGTAAATGGCAACCATGTGATTGGCTCAGAAAGTACAGAATCGGGCGTAGATGAAGCCGGAGCAACCTTTTTACGAAAAGCGGCTGTGGGCGGCATTATGGAAATTGAAGCGGCCAAGCTTGCTAAAAGCAATGCTAAGAATCAGAAAGTGAAAGATTTTGCAGCTAAAATGCTTACCGACCATACTCAAGCCAATGTAGAACTGAAAGCGCTGGCCGTAAAGAAAAAGGTAATTACACCCGATGCTTTACCTGCCGATGACCAGATGCATTTGGATCAAATGAAAAAAATGACCGGTGCTGATTTCGATAAGCATTATATGGATATGATGGTTACCGACCATGAAAAAACAGTAGAATTGTTTAAACTGGGCATGCAAAACCGCGATCAATCCATTAAAGAATGGGCTTCGAAAACTTTAAAGGTAATAGAATCGCACGATGCGCTGGCTAAACAGTTGGTTACCGAACTGAAATAAGCAAAGCTAAATAATTACAACTTAGCGAAAATCCTGAAAATCTCAGGATTTTTTCTTTTTAAAAATATGCGAATAACATCATTTTTAATACATTTTCTTCTAATAAAAAAATTAAAATTAACTTTCGGCGTTTTATACAAAATTACATAAATGAATAAGAGTAGAATTTTCAGAGCGCTTTTAGGTGTTGCGCTAGTGAGTGCGGTGCCAATGTTGGCCAATGCGCAAAAAGCAAATTGGCAAAATCTTGATCTTAAAAGTGATAGTACCTTCGGGATAAGTACCGAAAAAGCATATAAGGAACTTTTAAAGGGCAAAAAATCGGTTAAGGTAATCGTTGCAGTTAACGATGGCGGTGTAGAAGCCAGCCACGAAGACCTGAAACGCATTATGTGGGTAAACAAAAAAGAAATTGCAGGCAATGGTAAGGATGATGATAAGAATGGCTATGCAGATGATATAAACGGCTGGAACTTTATCGGTGGACCAAAAGAATCGATCAATTTCGAAACTTTAGAGTTAACCCGCCTGGTGCGCCGCGATCAGGCCCGCTTTGCCAATACCACTGATGCGAATGTTGCAGAAAAAGATAAAAAAGACTGGGAAGTTTTTAAGGCACAACGTGCTGACCTGGAAAAACAGTTGGCCGAAGCGAAAGAGAATTTAGCAGGCATAACTGGTTTTAAAAATGCATTAGATGCTGTTGTGAAAAAAATCGGAAAGGAAAACCCTACAATTGAAGATTTTAAAAACTTTAAACCAAGCACGCCAATTGAGGGTAGAATTCAAGGTGTACTGGTTAAACAGTTAGAAAACGGAAGCTTCAAAGATTTTTACGAAGATCAGATTGCAGAGGGCTTAGATTACTATACCCGCCAGGCTAAATACAACCTCAATTTAGATTATGATCCACGTGCTATTGTTGGTGATAACCCTAATGATGTTACTGAGAAATTTTATGGAAACAATGATGTAGCTGGTCCTGATGCGATGCACGGTTCGCACGTGGCCGGTATTATTGCTGCAGATAGAACTAATAAAATCGGCATTTATGGTGTTGCCGATAATGTAGCCATTATGGGTGTTCGTTGTACGCCAAATGGCGATGAACGCGATAAAGACGTGGCAAACGGTATCCGTTACGCGGTTGATAATGGTGCAAAAGTAATCAACATGAGTTTTGGTAAAGCTTATAGCTGGAACAAAGCCGTTGTTAACGATGCAATGAAATATGCGGCATCTAAAGATGTATTGATTGTACAGGCAGCCGGAAACGAGAACAAAGACATTGATGTGGAAACAAATTTCCCTAACCACAAAGATTTAGATGAGCAAACCATTGCTTCGTGGATTACAGTAGGTGCCTCTGGTCCTAAAGATGATGAAACACTTAAAGCAAGCTTTTCTAATTTCGGTAAAACGCAGGTAGATGTTTTTGCCCCTGGTGTTCAGATTTACTCAACTGTTCCGGGTTCTAAATACAAAAAATTGGATGGTACAAGTATGGCTTCTCCTGTTGTTGCAGGTTTAGCTGGATTAATCCGTTCTTATTACCCTAAATTAACAGCTGCTCAGGTAAAAGAAATCATTGTAAAATCGGTTACCAAAGTAAACCACAACGTAGAATACGCAAAAGGCGAAGAACCTGGTGCCGAAAAGGTATCAGTGCCTTTCTCTGATCTTTGTATCAGTGGCGGTATTGTTAATGCTTACAATGCATTAAAATTAGCTGCAACCTATTCAGGTAAAGCAACTGCTAAATAATCAACTGAATTTTAATGCTGAGTGGAGCCTATGCATCTCTTCGGCATAATTCCCAGTTACTGGAATAACAAAAAATGCGTTCTGAAAAATCGGAACGCATTTTTTTTGTTTATAGATCAGAGAAGTGAGGTTGATAGGCATATTGCCCATAAAATTTAAATCTCTAATGTTATATCGTAGCCATATCGATTACGAACCTATACTTTACGTCACTGCCAAGCACACGCTCATAAGCTTCGTTAACATAATTGATGTTGATTACTTCTACTTCCGAAACAATACCGTGATCGGCACAGAAATCTAACATTTCCTGTGTTTCGGCTATACCGCCAATACTCGAAGCTGTTAAAGCCCGGTTACCATGCATAAGCGCCGAACCGGGGAATTTTAAAGGCTCAGGAGGTAAACCCACACAGATGTGTACACCGTTTATTTTCAACAGCTTAAAGTACATTTCATAATTATGTGGCGCAGAAACCGAATCAATAATAAAATCGAAATGTTTGGCATATTGCTTTAACTGCTCAGGGTCTTTGGTTACCACAAAGTGATGAGCCCCCAATTTTTTAGCATCTTCTTCTTTTGAAGGCGAAGTACTTAAAACCGTAACTTCTGCCCCGAAGGCCACGGCAAATTTAACAGCCATGTGACCTAATCCACCAAGGCCTAAAACTGCAACTTGGTGTCCTGCTTTAATTCCCCAGCGCTTTATAGGCGAATAGGTAGTAATACCCGCGCATAATAGTGGTGCAACGCCAGCCAAAGGCAATTTATCGGAAACAAGCACTACAAATTCTTCGGTACACACAATCTTGTTTGAGTAACCGCCATAAGTTGGCGTAATTTTATCCCGTTCTATACTGTTGTAAGTCCATACCGTTTCGCCTTTTTCGCAAAACTGTTCTTGGCCGCCTTTGCAGGTAGGACATTCTTTGCAGCTATCTACCATACAACCAATCCCTGCTAAATCGCCTACCTTAAACTTGGTTACCTGCGATCCAACTTCGGTAATACGGCCAACAATTTCATGCCCCGGAACCATCGGATATTTTGCAGGCCCCCATTCGCTCCTTACCTGATGGATATCGGAATGGCAGATTCCGCTAAATAAAATTTCTATTAATACATCTTTCGGTCCAACATTCCTCCTATCGAAATTCCATGGAGCCAATTTATCGGTTTGGCTGTGAACAGCGTATCCTTTTGCAGCTATCATATCTATTAAATTTTGTTCAAATCTAGAAGATTAACCATTACGCATCGTCATGGCTGGTTCATTTCGGTATCTGCCACCTTGTTGCAATTACGACATTAAGCGTCCCCGTTTTTAATGAGGATTACCGAGAAGTGCATTTGTAATGCACAGACAGAAGCAATCCATGCAGCGATACAATCGCTTTTCTCATGCATCCTCGTTGCAAACGAAGACGATTTTTGCGATTGAATCTACCTCTTTAGATTAGACCTCGCAGGTCTTTGAGACCTGCGAGGTCTAAAAAACCTAAGCCAATACCTTATCAGGCGTAATTGGCAAGGTTCTGATCCTTTTCCCTGTGGCATTAAAAACAGCATTTGCTACTGCTGCAGAAAAGCCTATCAAAGCAATTTCACCCATTCCTTTTGCTCCCATTGGATTAATGTATGGATCGGGTTTATTGATAAAATTCACATCGATTTCGGGTACATCGGCATTTACCGGCACATGGTAATCGGCAAAATTGTTATTGATATATTTTCCATAACGGTGGTCGATAATAGATTCTTCGGTTAAAGCCATACCTATGCCACCTACAGCACCGCCCAACATCTGGCTTCGGGCAGTTTTAGGACTTACAATGGTACCCGAATCGCCAACTGAAACTACCTTACTCACTTTTACAACTCCTGTTAAAGCATGTACTTTTACCTGCACAAAATGGATAGAGAAGGAATACATCGAATAATTATCCCTTTCTTTTCCGCCCTGGCTTTCTTTGGTAATCTCTATTGATGGAAGATTGTTTTTCTTTAATACCTCAACAAAGTTGGCCGTAGCATCCATATTAGAATTTGCAGCCAGCTCGGCAATGGTGTTTTTTAAGGCCACGCATACATCATTAACGGCAGAGCCAACTGTTGATAAGGTGGCTGATCCACCTTGACTGGGCGCAGGAGGCAACGATGAGTCGCCTAGTTCGAAAGTAATTTTACCAACTGGAATATTTAATACTTTTTTGGCTATCAAAGTCATACCGGTACCCGTTCCAGGACCGATATCGCTTGTAGCACTTTGCAAAAGCAAGGAACCATCGGCCTTTAAAATCCCTTTTACGCTGGCTTTCCCCCTGTTGGCATTAAAAACCCCAACACTAACACCATAACCAGTTTGCCATGGTCCATCAATCAAACTGCCTGGTTTGTTCTTCCTGTTGCTCCATCCTATTTTCTCGGCACCAATTTTATAGGCTTCTTTAATGTTTTTACTCGAAAACGGTTTGTTCTTCTGTTGGTCGGTTTCAGGGTCATTTTTAATCCTAAAATCGAGAGGGTCCATATCCAGTGCATGTGCCATTTCATCAATCGCGCTCTCCAAGGCAAATGCGCCAGTAGCTTCACCAGGACCACGCATCCATATCGGTACACCTAAATCAACAGGAACAATGGCATAAGCCGTATTTACATTATCGCATTGGTACATAAATTTAGCCATGTTAACCACGCCTTCAGTAAAATTTTCGTAAGTAGCAGTTTCTCCGTAGGCCCGGTGTGTAATTCCGGTTAATTTGCCATCTTTATTGGCGCCCAAGCCTATAGTTTGTATCGCCGCGGGTCTATTGCCAACCATGGTAAACATCTGCATGCGGGTAATCACCAGTTTTACAGGTTTGCCTATATGCTTAGAAGCCATTATCGTGGCAATTTCCAATGGCCAGGTACGCAAGGCCATACCAAAACCACCGCCTACAAATTCAGAATTTACCTGAATGTTTTCCATCGGTATTTTGAATACGTTGGCAATGGTACCCTGGGTAGCTTTTACGCCCTGGGTTTTGGCATAAACAGTTACCTGATTATTTGGCCGCCAATCGGCAATAATTCCGTGCAGCTCCATCGGGTTATGGGTTTCGATTGGAAGAAAATATCTTTCTTCCAATTTAACCTCTGCAGTTTTATAAGCATTTTCTATCCCCCGTTTATAATCGGCCTGACCTTGAAGTTTTTTGGCTTTTGGATCTTTTAAAGCTTTCTCAAAATCGGTATTAAACTCTTCCTTTGCGTAGGTTGCCTTAACAAGCGAAGCAGCATAGGTTGCTCTTTCGAAAGTATTGGCCACTACAATGGCAATGGGCTGTCCGTTATAAAATATTTTATCTGTATAAAAAATCTTCATCTGCGGCCCGCCTTCCTGCTCGTAGGTTGTAGCCGATGGTTTATTTAAGTGCGAAACAACGGCAATTACACCGGGCGCCTTTTCTGCAGCTTTGGTATCCAATGCTGTAATTTTGCCCTTGGTTATGGTACTCGTAACCAAAACGCCATAGGTTAAGCCCGGCAATTCATATTCAGCAAAATATTTGGCCTGTCCGGTTACTTTTAAAAACCCATCTACGCGGTCGCTATCCTCTTTTAAAATTCGTTTTTCCATAATTAAGCTTTTGATTTTGCAAGGTTCAACGCTTCAATAATCGTATTGGGTGCCAACTTAAGTTTAAAGTTATTTTCTCCAAATCCTTTTGCCCTGGTCATAGCCAGTTTCGCCGCTTCTTCAAAATTAGCTAAAGTAGCTTCTTTTCCTTTTAAGAAATCTTCTGATGCAGTTAAACGCCAAGGTTTATGTGCCACGCCCCCCATAGCCAGTCTGATATTGGTTATTTTGTTTTCGCTGAGCTCAAATGCGGCGGCCACCGAAACCAGTGCAAAAGCATAAGATGCCCGATCTCTAACTTTAAGATAGTGGTAGTTCTTGGCCAGGTTATTTACCGGAATTTCCAGTCTGATGATCATTTCATCAGCTTTTAAGTTATTGTCTAACTGCGGGGTATCTCCGGCTAAGCGATGAAAATCTTTAAATAGCATTTTACGCTCTCCCTTGCCATTGGCGAGCACTACTTCGGCATCCAGTGCCGTTAAAGCTACGCACATATCGCTGGGATGAACGGCTATACATTTTTCTGAAGTTCCGAAAATGGCATGCATGCGGTTAAAACCGGCTAAGGCACCGCAACCTGTTCCGGGCTGGCGTTTGTTACAGGGCATTTCTGTATCATAAAAATAGCCACAACGGGTACGCTGCATCATGTTGCCCCCAACCGTTGCTACGTTTCTTAATTGTGCTGAAGCACCAGCCTGCAAAGCCCACGAAAGCAATGGCAGCTTTTCTTTAATCAGCGGATGATCTGCCACTGCAGTATTTGTAGCTAAGGCACCAATATGTATTTTATTGCCAACCTGCTCAATCTGTTTAAGCGGCACATGGTTAATGTCAATCAGCTTTTCAGGAGCGGATACCCCTCTTTTCATCAGGTCGATCAGATTGGTTCCACCTGCCAAAAATTTAGCGTTTTTATCTTTTCCCAGCAAAGCGATAGCCGATTTTGCTGTTGTTGTTCTTAAATATTGAAAATTGATCATACGTCCATCCCTCCTTTCTTTACCTCAATAATTGCATCAACAATATTTGGATAAGCACCACACCTACAGATATTTCCGCTCATATACTCACTAATTTCGGCCCTGCTGTTCGTATGCCCTTCGCGCACACAGGCTACTGCCGACATAATTTGCCCCGGTGTACAGTAACCGCATTGAAAACCATCGTGCTTAATAAAAGCGGCCTGCATAGGATGTAATGTTTCTCCATTGGCCAGACCTTCAATTGTGGTAATCTTTTTTCCTTCATTCATAACTGCTAAACTTAAGCAGGAATTTACCCGCTGCCCGTCTACATGCACGGTACAGGCACCGCACTGACCATGGTCGCAGCCTTTTTTAGTTCCGGTTAAATGCAGTTCTTCGCGTAAATAATCCAAAAGGGTTACCCGGGGCTCAACCGAAGTTTTGTATGCTTTATTGTTTACAGTTAGGTTAAGCGGGATTTTCTCAAAAAGTTCGGCAAAGCGTTCATCTGCATTAACTTCTGCAGCTTTAACGGCTACACCTGGCGTTAAAGCAATGGCTGTGATGACCGAACTCTTCTTAAGGAAATCCCTCCGGCTATCGCCCTGATTTTTTTTGTTATCCGAAGATTGCATAATCTGATATTTAGAGATGAGATGTTCTTCTAAGTTCGTCAATATATGGCTCAGAATTTAACAAATTGGAAATTTAGAATAATTCTATCGAGTAATATTTTGATATAACTTACTAGGAACAAGACGATAACAAAATAATTTTCAAAATGTTCAGTCAATTTATATTTTTATACAATGGACAATGTAAAAGCACTACCCGATTTATCAGCAGAAGAACAACGCGTTTTAGGCGCTCTCATAGAAAAAAGCAGAACAACACCCGATTATTATCCCATGACTTTAAACAGCTTAACTGCTGCATGCAATCAAAAAAGTTCGAGAAATCCGGTGGTTAACTATGATGAAGAAACCGTTACACTTACGTTAAACCAGCTTAAAATTAAAGGCTTAATATCCACTGCAACAGGCGGTTCAAGCCGAGCAACTAAATACAAACATAATTTAGCTATAGTTTACCCTTTATTGCCATCAGAGCTTGCAATTATTTGCCTATTGCTTTTACGCGGCCCTTTAACGCCCGGCGAAATCAACAGCAACTCTGGCCGTTTATACGAATTTGAAAGCATAGAAGAGGTTTTGGCGCAACTGCAAAAACTTTCGGATGAAGAACCCGCTTTTGTAAAACAGTTGGCAAAAAGAGCAGGCCAAAAAGAAGCCCGCTTTGTCCATCTTTTGGGAGAACAGGCAGAAACAGCTGTAGAAACCGAGACTGAAAACGTTTCAGCACAGCCTTTCGATACCAGCGCATTGGAAAGCCGCGTCGAAAAACTGGAGCAGGAACTGGAGGAGCTGAAAGAACTGGTAAACTTACTGATGGATAAATAATTTAAGTTCAATCTTTCATTAGTCATTAGTTTATTGGTTTGCTAAAGAATTAACAAAGCTTCCGTGATTTCTGTGTTTCCGTGGCAAATAAACCGCAGTAAAGAAATTATTCAATGATTCATTAGTCATCAGTTCATTGGTGTGCTAAAGCTACATTCACAAAGTTTCCGCGGTTTCTGTGTTTCAGTGGCAAATAAACTGCAATAAAGAAAATTGTTCAATGGTTCATTAGCCATAAGTTCATTGGTGTGCTAAAGCTACATTTACAATATTTCCGTGATTTCCGTGTTTCCTTGGCAAATAACTGCAATAAAGAAAAGTCTTAGCGAAACGCTAAGACCAGTAAGTTTCGTTAGTTTGCTAAAGCTAAACTACACTCAAACAATTTTCCGTGTTTTCCGTGCCTCCGTGGCAAAATAAACCACAAAAAGGTCTTAATGAAACCTAACACCAGTAAGAATGCCTAAAGATTCTTCACTGCGTTCAGAATGACAAAAATGTAATTCTCGTAATTACAAAAAAAAGTGCCTGGCAATTAGCTAGGCACCTAATAACAAGACAAATATAAACTTAACTAAGCCTCATATTTTTTAAAGATAGTACTGGCTGTGTGTCCGCCGAAACCAAAAGTATTATTTAAAACATAATTGATTTCTTTCTTAATTGGCTCACCCAATACAATATTTAAACCTTTAGGGATTTGCTCATCTAAATTTTTGGTATTAATTGTAGGCGGAATAATATTATCCCTGATCGAAAGCACACTGATTACACTCTCAACTGCTCCCGCTGCACCAAGCAAATGCCCAGTCATCGATTTAGTTGCGCCGATTACAACCGGCAAACCATTAAACACCGTGTTAATCGCCTGTAATTCACTCAAATCGCCCAAACCAGTTGAAGTTGCATGTGCGTTTATGTAATCAATTTTATCAGCAGTGATACCTGCATCTTTCAAAGCCTTTGTCATGCCCAAAGCTGCTCCAATACCATCTGGCGGTGTGCCGGTTAAATGATAAGCATCAGCGGCCATCCCTCCACCGATTAGCTCCGCATAAATTTTTGCACCACGGCTTAAAGCATGCTCCAAATCTTCCAATATCAATGCTCCGGCACCTTCGCTCATCACAAAACCATCCCTGGCTGTATCGAAAGGCTTAGATGCGCCCTGTGGGTCATCATTGTTTTTAGATAAAGCCTGAGCGGCATTGAAACCGCCGATAGATGATTTAGTTAGTGCAGCTTCGGAGCCACCAGCTATCATTACATTGGCTTTACCCAAACGGATGGTATCGAATGCACTTATAATTGCAGTGTTTGATGATGCACAGGCCGATACGGTACAATAATTGGGTCCGCGCAACTTATGGCGGATCGAAATTGCCCCTGCAGCGATATCAACAATCATTTTAGGGATAAAATAAGGATTAAACCTTGGCGTTCCATCTCCGGCATAAAATTCTTCCAGCTGGCTCTCGAAAGTACCTATCCCGCCGTTTCCTGTTGCCCAGATTACACCAACCTCAGCCAATTGATCGTTATCCATCGCGCTGAAATCCAAACCAGCATCTTGTATCGCCTGATCGCTCGAAGCTAAAGCATATTGCGTAAACAGATCGTATTTTTTAATTTCCTTTTTTTCCAGGTATTCTTCTGGATTAAAATCTTTTACTTCGCCGGCAAAATGCGTTTTAAACTTTGCCGGATCAAACTTGGTAATTGGACCAATACCACTTTTTCCTGCTGTTATCTGTTTCCAAAATTGCTCAACGGTGTTGCCAAGCGGGGTTATAGCACCTAAACCTGTTACTACTACTCTTTTCATTTTAATATTTTTTTAGTCAATATCCCTGAATAAATAATCGACCAACGCTTGTACTCTGGGGGCAATAATCAATATAGCAGGAATGGCCACTACATAAGAAACTGCCTACGATTTTAGCCAAACTTTTAAAAAGGCCGATGTAAATCCAAGATTAACACTTATTGCCGCAAAAGTAACTATTCCTGTAGTGAAAACAGCCATTACAAATGCGAACATGATTTTCTTTTTCATTCCTGCTACAGCTTTATTATTTTGTTGATTCAATCCAGGCCTTTCTGTTTGCATTCATTACATTTAATGCATCTGCGGGCGATTGTCTGAACAGTTCATAGATTTTGGCAGTATCCCCAACCCTGATTTCAAAATCATCATTGGCCAGCGCAGTTAAAAGATTATCGGCTACTACACTGGGCTTAATACCATTATGGCCACCAATTTCTTTTGAGAATTCGGTATCAACCAATGGCGGCATTAACTCAAAAACCTTAACAGATGTTTCTTCAAGGCTTAACCTTAACGAAGTGCTGTACGAATGCAATGCTGCTTTGCTGGCACCGTAAGTAGGTAGCGTAGCACCTGGCACATAAGCCACAATAGATGAAACATTAACGATAGCAGATTCTGTCTGTTTCTTCAATACAGGTAAAAGCTTTTGGTTGATTCTGATAATTGACAGGTAATTGGTCAGCATTTCATCTTCTGCATTGGCAAAAGCATCCTGATCAGGATCTGCCAAATTATACAGAATGGCTCTCCCTGCATTATTGATTACCATATTTAACTGCGGAAAGTCGGCTTTGATCTTTGAAACCAAAAGTTCAACGTCTTCGGCTTTGCTCACATCAGAAAGAATGGTGGTTACATTGGGTAAAGATGCGGCAACGGCATCCAGGCGCTCTTGAGTTCTACCGGTAACAATTACATGATTATCTGAAGCTGTAAGTTGTTTTGCGATCTCTAAACCGATACCGGCAGTACCGCCGATCAATAAAACAGTGTTTTGTGAAGTTTTCATTTTATTTTTTTTAAAATTTTTAAGATTAAATAAGTGCTCACAGTATGAGCATAGCTCAATTACAAAATACCAATCGGTATATTTTTAATCAAATTTTTTAGCCGAGGCTATTGATGTATTTTTTTAATGAATCCATAATTAAATTCCAATTGTCGGTTTTACCGGTTAAGCGCGAAATCATAATCCCACCTTCTATCATCGCAATCATGGTTAATGCAATCTGTTCGGCATTGTTTTCAGCTTTGATTTCCTGATTGGCAATGCCTTCTTCCACTAATTTGATGATTGCTTTTTTCCAGCCCAAAACTGCTTTAACAGCTCTTTCTCTTAACGAAGGGTGTGTATCATCCGCATCTATTGCAGTATTTAAAATTGGGCAACCGCCCATAGAATTGGTATCCTTGATAAAATCCTGATAAACATCTACATAAACCAATAGCTTTCTTTTGGTCTCTGTTTGCTTGGCCAATTGAGCGTTAATGCGGGTTACCAAACTATCCAGATTATAATCAAACGCTGCTAAAGCTACCTCGTCCTTATTGGCGAAATTGCCATAAATACTGCCTTTTGTTAAGCCTGTAGCAGCTGTAATATCATTTAAAGAAGTACCGGCATAACCTTTCATGTTAAAAATAGGTGCTGTTTTCTCTACAATAAAATTCCGCGTTTTTTCTGCCTTACTCATCTGCTTTAAATTAACAGCACAAATATATACCAATCGGTATATTTATTTGTCACAACAAAATCTTTTTTTTACGTGCCTGGTTCATACTGTATAAGAAATAAAACCCAATCCTTTTTAATGATTAAACAGATAAAGGTAGAAGTGCAACAGCGCTAAAAAATAGAGTTTCAGTTTTAACGTTTGAATTTCGTAACTTTGATTCATGAACAAACCAGAAAGCATTGAGGATTTTTACCAAAATAAATTCAGTTTTTTACCCGATAACCTGCAGGATGGTGTAGGCCACTTTAACGTTTTTAAATTAGAGGATTGTTTAAGGGACGACCATAAGCCCATGAGCTATAACCGCAGGGATTATTACAAAATATGCCTTACCCGTGGCCATAACGTATACCATTATGCCGATAAAAGTATTGAAATTGATGGCACTGCACTGGTTTTTTTCAATCCCTTGGTACCTTACACCTGGGAACTGGGCAGCGGAAAGCAAAGTGATATAACCGGATATTTCTGCATTTTTACCGAAGCTTTTTTCAAGGAGAAAATCCGCGGTAACATTGGCGACCTGCCCATGTTTGTACCTGGTGGAAATCCTGCCTATTTTTTAAATGAGACCCAAGATCTGCAGGTAGAAGGGATTTTTGCCAAAATGTTTGAGGAAATCAACACCGATTACGTGTACAAATACGACCTGTTGAGAAATTACATCACAGAAATTACCCATTTTGCCTTAAAAACCCAGCCTTCTGAAGCTTTATTTAAACATACAGATGCCAACAGCAGGATAACTTCTGTATTTACGGAGCTGCTGGAGCGCCAGTTCCCGATAGAAACCACCTCGCAAAGGTTTACCATGCGCTCGGCAAAAGATTATGCCAACCAACTTTCAGTACATGTAAACCACCTGAACCGGGCCATAAAGGAAACCACGGGCAAAACCACTACCCATTACATAACAGAACGCTTATTAACCGAAGCGAAGGCCTTACTGAAACATACAGATTGGAATATATCTGAAATTGGTTACTGCCTTGGCTTTGAAGAGCCCACACATTTTAACAATTTCTTTAAAAAACTGACCAAGCATACGCCTACCTCCTACCGTATTGTTTGAATTTCGTAATCATCGGTTTGATTAACGTAATAAACCCGATCTATTTGCAGCGTAATTTTGTGTTAACAAAAAAGAAAAAATTATGGGCAAGAAAAAAGTTTGGTTTATTACAGGAGCCTCAAAAGGCTTAGGCTTAAGCTTAGTTCATCAATTGCTAAATGCAGGCCAGTACGTTGCGGCTACTTCAAGAAATATTGACGAACTCAAAAAAGCAGTGGCCATCGGCACTGAAAAATTCCTTCCACTAGCTGTCGATCTGGGCAACGAGCAGAGTGTTGAAGAAGCAATTAAAGCAACAGTAACAAAATTTGAAAGGATTGATGTGCTGATCAATAATGCCGGATATGGTATAGGGGGAAGCATTGAGGAACTTACCGACGCCGAAACGCGCAATAGTTTTGACGTAAATGTTTTCGGAACATTAAATGTAATCAGAAAAGCTTCACCCTATTTAAGAGAACAGCGCTCGGGACATATCATCAACATCGCTTCTATAGCAGGCATTGCAGGCGCCACAGGATGGGCCATATACGCTGCAGCAAAATCGGCAGTGATTGCCTTATCGGAAGTGCTTGCAGAAGACCTGAAAGAATTTGGAATTAAAGTTACGGTAGTTGCGCCAGGAGCTTTCAGAACAAGTTTCTTAACACCAGAATCGTTGGTATTAACATCAAACCCGATTGCTGAATACGAAGCGATCAGGGCCACGCACACCCGCTACCTGAAAATGGACGGAGAACAGATCGGTGATCCAGAAAAAGCTGCAGCGGCTATGATTTCATTGGTGAGCATGCCCAATCCGCCCATTCATTTACTGCTGGGCAAAGATGCCTTTCAGCGGGCCAACACCAAAATTGAAGCTTTGGCAAAAGAAATCAATGATTGGAAAGCCATTTCAATTTCAACAGATTACGACAATTAACATTTTAACGGATTAAAAAAACAGGTTATGAAAAATCAAAAAGTATGGTTTGTAACAGGCGCATCAAAAGGCCTGGGATTAACCCTAGTACAAAAATTAATAAACCAAGGTTATCTGGTTGCCGCAACATCGCGGAATTTGAGCGACTTATCAAAAGCAGTCGGCGAATATGAAAACTTTTTGCCTTTAGCTGTAGATCTCATTAACGAAAGCAGTGTAGAGGCTGCAATAAGCCAAACCATCAGCAAATTCGGACAGATTGATGTGGTGGTAAACAATGCAGGCTACGGCATGTTGGGTGCGCTGGAAGAGCTTAGCGATAAAGAATCGCGCGAAAACTTCGATGTAAATGTATTCGGTTCCCTAAACGTGATCAGAAAAGCACTGCCACAGTTGAGAAAACAGCAGTCTGGCCATATTTTCAATATTTCTTCAATTGGTGGTTTCTCTGGCAATTTCCCCGGTTTTGGCATTTACTGTGCTACAAAATTTGCAGTGGCCGGTTTTACCGAATCGCTGGCGGCAGAGGTTAAACCTTTGGGAATAAAAGCTACAGTTGTAGAACCGGGTTATTTTAGAACAGCCTTTTTATCAGCAGGTTCATTGGCCGTTCCGGAAAAACCTATCGATGCCTATAAAGAAGTCCGCGATTCGCAGTCCGCTCACCAGAACGACATCAACAATCAACAGCCTGGCGATCCGGCCAAAGCAGCTGATGTAATGATCGAAGCAGCAAATAGCGAAAATCCGCCGCTTCATTTGTTTCTTGGTGCTGATGCTTACCATGTTGCAGAAGCCAAAATTGCCGATGTACAACGCGATATGGCCAATTGGAAGTTTTTGGCCACAGCCACCAATTTTGATGAGGTAGGTGCATAAAATTATTCCCTCGCAGATCGGATTATTGATCTGTGAGGGTTAATTAATTAAATTCTGCTTAACGAAATCTTCCATGTAAGCCTTTACCAGATCACGGGTATTTCTAAACGCCGCCATAATTTCTGCTTCAGTACCGCTTGCCTTTGCCGGATCAGGAAAATTATGATGTAATTTTACTGCCTGAGTAGGAAAATACGGGCAACTTTCTTTGGCATGGTCGCACACGGTAATCACATAATCAAACGGAACATCAAAATATTCTTCAATATGGTTTGAAGTTTGGGCCGAAATATCAATCGCATCTTCTGCCATTACTTTTACCGCCCTCGGATTTACCCCATGAACTTCAATTCCAGCACTGTAGATCTTCGCTTTATGTTGAGCAAAATGTTTCAGGTAGCCTTCTGCCAACTGACTTCTACAGCTATTTCCCGTACAAAGTACCAATATATTTTTCATCCTATTTAACAATTAGCAACAGCCGCTTCCAGGTTTACAATTCTTTTCATCTGCAGCCAGATTAACCAGTTCAACTTTTCTTTTTTCAGGTTGGGCAGGCGCACAGCATTCCTCGCCCGCAGCTGTAGTTCCACAGCTTCCGCCCCTGCCAATCGCTTTACATTGTGTGGCATCAGGTGTTAAGTTTAAAACAAGGTTTTCGCCTTCAATTTTAAATTCCCCTGGGTACATCTGCCTGGTATCAAACTGCGAATTGCCAAATTCAATTTTCACAATACCTTTTGGATTTAGCGGAAGTTTACTTTCTACCAAATTGATGATAGCCAGTGCTTTTTTTACCTGCATAGCCCTACCTTCTTCTTCCGTTGTGGGCTCCCATAGCTGTACAATAATTTCGGTCCAGGCGTTCATTACCCCACCGCAATCAACAGAAACAATTGGGGCCTGCTTAATTTCGGTGATGTGATAATTGGCGTTAACCCATTTATCGGTAGCGTACTGGAACTGTAATACCAGTTCTGGATGTTGTTGAAGTTCAGCTTTGAAACTGCTCCACTCAGTTGATAAGTTATTGATCATAATATTGCAATTTAACGATTGATTGATATAAAAAATTTTAACAGCAGTTTTGCTCGCCCTTATAGGATGCGAAAAAATCGCCAAACCGGTTTTGCAACAGTTTCCAGGTTTTGGGCTCAATGCAATAACAAATGCTCACCCCTTCTATTGTACCTTGGATAATACCTGCATTTTTAAGTTCTTTTAAGTGCTGTGAAATAGTAGCCTGCGCTAAGCCCAACTCTTCTACCAAATCGCCACAGATGCAGGTATTTGATTTAAGGATACGCTGAAGAATGGCAATACGGGCCGGATGTGCCATTGCTTTTAACCATGCTGCCAGCTGGTTCTGCTCTTCTGTAAATATTTCTGTTCTGGTAAGTCCCATAATTTTATATCGCAATATTACGATAGATAGTTTGGATATCAAAATTTATTTTTTGTCCATTAATTTCAGTTCAGCGATATTAAAAAAACAACCTACTTTTATTTTGCCGTTAAATTTTGTATTTTAAGAGGATAACTTTAACTCATGTGGAAATTTTATGCCATACTCTCTGCACTTTTTGCAGCCTTAACAGCCATTTTAGCCAAAGTTGGATTAAAAGGTGTAAATGGGAATGTAGCAACAGCGATCAGAACCGTTGTAATACTATTTATTGCCTGGGGAATAGTTTTAGCCACGGGAGAAATTTCCGAGCTTAAAACTTTAAGCAAAAACAACCTGATATTTCTGAGCTTATCTGGATTGGCAACAGGTTTATCATGGATTTTTTATTTTAAGGCACTCGAAACGGGCAACGTTTCTAAAGTTGCCCCTATCGATAAATTGAGTGTGGCCATTGCGATGGGCTTAGCCTTTTTGATATTAAAAGAGCCGATTGATGCCAAAACATTAGTTGGTGGAGGCTTGATTGTTGCCGGCAGTCTGGTTATTTTACTTTAAGAATTTAACAATGTGTCAGCTATTTCTATCTGACACATTGTTAAAACCAATAAACTATTGATTAATGAACCAGTGAACGTATAACCAACGCTCAAAAACAAAAAAAACCGCTGGCTAAATACATAGCCAACGATTTAACATTATACTTGGGATGATTGTTATTTCTTAGGCTTTGCGCTCATGTAAAAAGTAAGCTTTCCGCCATTAGTAATATCGGCATGTTTAATTTTATGATCGGTGATTTCTTTTCCGTTCAATAAAACCTTTTCTACATAAACATTTTTCTCACTCTGTTTTATGGCTTCCACTGTAAAGGTTTTGCCATTTTCGAGGTTAATTACAGCACTGTTAACCAGCGGACTACCTAAAGAATATACATCAGAACCAGGTGCAACCGGATAAAAACCTAAAGAAGAAAACATGTACCATGCGCTCATCTGTCCACAGTCGTCATTTCCACCTAAACCATCTGCCGTAGGCTTGTACTGCATATTCAGAATGTGACGCACCTGCGCCTGGGTTTTCCAAGGCTGATCGGCCCAGTTGTAAAAATAAGCAATATGATGTGCAGGTTCGTTACCGTGTACGTAGCCTCCTATAATACCTTCGCGGGTAATATCTTCAGTGTGGGCAAAAAATTCGTCAGGTAAATGCATGGTAAACAAAGTATCCAAACGCGTAGCAAATTTCTTTTTACCACCCATTACCTCGATTAACGAAGCTGGATCCTGTGGAACGAAGAAACTGTAGTTCCAGCTGTTACCTTCAATAAAACCCTGTCCTTCAGTATCTTTCGGATCAAATTCTTTCTTAAAAGTTCCATCGGCCAACTTAGGGCGCATAAAACCAGAAGCGCTATCGAAATTGTTTCTCCAGTTGTTAGAACGTTTAATAAATTCATCATAAACATCCATACGGTTTAATTTTTTGGCCAGTTGCGCAATAGACCAGTCATCATAGGAATATTCAAGATTATTGGAAACCGATATACCCGATCTTTCAGCCGGTATGTAACCTTTATCCATATAATATCCAATTCCTTCATAATCGCGGTGTTTGGCTGTTGCAATGCAGGCATCTAAAGCTTTATTGGCATCGCCGTTATAAGTACCTTTAATAATCGCATCAGAAATCACAGAAACGCTGTGGTAACCGCTCATACACCAGTTATCGTTGGCATAATGCGACCAGATTGGCAACATATGCAAACTGCTCTGATCGTAATGTGCCAGCATCGATTTTACCATATCGTTACTGCGTGAAGGCTGCGTAATGTTAAAAAATGGATGCAGGGCCCTGTAAGTATCCCAAAGCGAGAAAGTGGTGTAGTTGGTAAAACCATCAGCTTTGTGTACACCTTGATCTAAACCTTTATACTCGCCATTAATATCGGTATAGGTTGTAGGGTTGATAAAAGCGTGATATAAAGCGGTATAAAAGTTGATTTTATTATCGTTAGAGGTGCTTACCTGCACTTTGTTTAACTCTTTATTCCAGGTTGCCTGTGCCTGGGCTTTTACTTTTTCAAAATCCCATCCGGTAATTTCTGCACGCATGTTCTGCAATGCATTTTCCTGACTAACAGGCGATAGTGCAAATTTAATTTTAATCTTCTCCCCTTCCTGTGTATTGAAATCAAAAAACATTTTCAGCTTTTTGCCAGCAATTTCTGGGAAGTTCTGTTCTTGGTTAAACTTACCCCAAAAACCTCTGTAAGCTTGTTTTGCATCGTAACTTTTGCGGCCGTAGCTTTTAAAAGGTTTAGAAAAACTCATGGCAAAATAAACTGTTCTGGTTCTGGCCCAGCCATTGGTTTGGCGGTAACCGGTAATTAAAGTATCGTTAACTACACGGACATAGGTCCATACGGTTTTTTCTTCATAGTTGTAAATGCCGGCCATCAGATCCAAAATAATATGCGATTGATCTGATTTAGGGAAAGTATACTGGTGCATGCCTACCCTTGTAGTTGAGGTAAGCTCGGCAGTAATGTTATCATCGTCCAGTTTAACTTTGTAATAACCTGCTTCGGCAACTTCGTTGGCATGAGAAAATGCCGAACGGTAACCACCTTTTGGGTTTGCAGCAGTACCTGGGTTTAACTGCAATTTACCCTGCGTAGGCATAATCAAAAAGTCGCCCAGATCAGAGTGGCCCGTACCGCTGAAATGCGTGTGGCTAAACCCTGTAATGGTTTTATCTTCGTACTTGTAGCCGGCACAGTATTTAT
This sequence comes from Pedobacter sp. GSP4, assembly GCF_051857575.1. Lineage (NCBI taxonomy): Bacteria > Pseudomonadati > Bacteroidota > Sphingobacteriia > Sphingobacteriales > Sphingobacteriaceae > Pedobacter > Pedobacter sp. GSP4. The sequence continues at coordinate 692,805 of NZ_JBPZIR010000002.1, forward strand.
AAACATCGCCATTGTACTTCCCGTTTACTTCGTAAGATAAGGTATCGGTTTCGGGACTCAGTTGAACCGAACCAAATGGAACAGTAGCCCCAGGATAGGTATGCCCCATTTTAGAGGTGCCGATAATCGGCTTTACATACTGCACCAAATTCTGCTGTGCCGATGCCACCATGGCTGAGAGCAAAAGACAAGGCAGGATAACTTTTTTAATCATATCTTTTAAAAATTAGCTTGTTTTGTTGAAAATTCTAAGGTATAAATTTATTGCCAAATATGCATAAAACATCACACTAAAACGTTTAAGTAAAACAAAAAATACATTTTAGATCCTTGAAGATACAATTTATTGTGCTTTGAAGTGCTACACGTTTAAAAACCCTTGCAGTTTAACCCTTTTTACAAGTAACTGACTTGCATTAATTAATTTCAAGCAAATAAACCTTATTTTTGCATCCTATATTTTTAAAATGAGTAAACACGGTAGAATTCTGGTTGCCATGAGTGGCGGGGTTGATAGTTCGGTAGCGGCGGTAATGTTGCATGAGCAAGGTTATGAGGTTATTGGTTTAACTATGAAGACCTGGGACTACGCAAGCTCGGGCGGAAGCAGCAAAGAAACTGGTTGTTGCTCGTTAGATAGCATTAACGATGCGCGTACACTGGCCGTTAACTACGGTTTCCCCCATTATATACTCGATATTAGAGATGAATTTGGCGATTATGTAATCGATAATTTTGTGGATGAATATTTAGCCGGCAGAACTCCAAACCCTTGTGTACTATGCAATACGCATATTAAATGGGAAGCATTGTTAAAACGTGCCAATAAACTGGATTGCGAATTTATTGCAACTGGCCACTATGCCAACATCCGCCAGCAAGATAGCGGCCGTTATGTAATTTCGAAAGGAAAAGACGAGAATAAAGACCAGTCTTACGTATTGTGGGGTGTTTCGCAAGAAAACCTTTCACGTACCAAATTCCCGTTGGGCAGTTTTGCCAAATCTGAAATCAGACAGATGGCTTTGGATATGGGACAGGAAGAACTGGCAAAAAAATCAGAAAGCTACGAAATCTGCTTTGTTCCAGATAACGATTACCGTGCTTTCTTAAAACATAAGGTAGAAGATCTGGAAGATAAAGTAGCAGGAGGTAATTTTATTTTGAGCAACGGAATGGTTGTTGGCCAGCATAAAGGTTATCCTTTTTACACCATCGGTCAACGTAAGGGTCTGGGCGTTGCTTTCGGCGAGCCTATGTTTGTTACGCAGATCCTTCCGGAGAGCAATACGGTTGTTTTGGGCAAGGCAGAAGAACTGGAACGCCGCGAAGCCATGGTAAGGAATATTAATTTGATTAAATATGCCAGCATTGAAGAACCAATGAACGATGTAATAACCAAAATACGTTACAAAGATGCAGGTATGCTGAGTACAATTGTACAGGAAAAAGATAGAATGCGTGTAGTATTCGATCACAATGTTTCTGCAATTGCACCGGGCCAATCGGCAGTTTTTTACGAAGGCAATGATTTATTGGGTGGCGGTTTTTTAGTTTAAATACACCTCAGTATATATTATCAAAAACGGGTATCCTTAAGGTTATCCGTTTTTTTTTGCCTAAAAAATACGCACACCATTATTTACTAAACTATTAAAGCACTTATTCATTACATTAATTAACAGGCAATTACAAAAAAACACTTAAATAGTCAATTTAAATAACCAATTTCGTTAAGTTTTTTATCACTCACTCCCTTTAAAAATATTGATCGAGGCTGTTTTCCAATGGATATAACCCAAGTTGCCACAGGCCTGCGCAACAAAGTTTTCTACCCCTTCGGACACATCGTTTACCACGCGCCACCTAATTTTATATTTCGGGTTATAACTGATATACACCACCAAATCTTCACTGCGTTGTCCAATGGCCTGCATGGGCTGTAAATGAATATCCTGAAGATCTGCAGCAGCAATCCTTAAGCGCTCATTCATAATCTTACCCAATGAATGATCCGGTCTAAAGTCTGTTTCGAAAATAGCTAAAACGGTAACGGTCATAGAAAAATAAATATATCAGCAAACAAACGAAGCCATGAGCTTTTTGTTTAAAATAATTAAATATCATACGCAGCACACCTGTGAAGATGCCTTTTAGCGTATGCTGGTTTCTCCAAAAGCAAATCTATACTAAAAAAATTAGCATCCAAATTTATTCTGATATTTTTTTTAGCCGGAAAGAAAATTATATCAAAGCATGACAACGAAAGTTACAGCGGTTAATAACTTCTGCATTGTGCATAACTATCTTAAACATCTGAAAGCTAGAACAGTTATCTAATTATAAAAAGAGAGCTTATGAAAAAGTGCATCTATGTAGTAGAAGATAATCCAAATATCAGAGAGATTATCGAGTTTCTGCTGATCGAAGAACTCTATGAGGTAAAAACCTGTCCGAACACCAACGACTTTTGGCTACAGATGAACAAACACATTCCGGATATGGTAATTTTAGATATTATGCTGCCCGATGGCAATGGCCTCGACATCTGCAATTCGCTGAAACGGAACGTCAAAACCCACGATATACCCGTAATGATGATGTCGGCAAACAATCACCTCAATGCAGTTAAAGCCAAATGTGATGCCGAAGATTTTATCAACAAACCTTTTGATCTGAACGACTTTGCAAGCAGGGTTGAAAAATATTTACAGAATTAAATTTCATAAAAAAAGCAACAGCGGCAAAATTCACCGCTGTTGTAATGTTTTCTTAAAGGGCAATAGCCTCTACCGCTTTATCCAAAGCTTCGTCTTTTAGGTTTGGCATACTTACGCCTTCTACCCTAAAAACGGTAACATCTACCATCCCCAAAAACCCAAGTACCGATCGCAGGTATGATTCTGTAAAATCATAGGCTTTCATTGGTCCTTCAGAATATACACCGCCTGATGAAATTGCGATATACACCTTTTTGTTTTTGATCAAACCTTCAGGACCGTTTTCTGAATAACTAAAAGTTTGGCCGGCACGGGCAATATGATCAATCCATGCCTTTAAAGTAGAATGGATACCAAAATTATACATCGGCGCACCAATTACAATGGCATCGGCAGCCTTTAGCTCCGCAATTGCCTGGTCCGAATGTTTTACCGCTTCAGCCAGATCAGGTGTTTGGCTTTCGAGTGGTGTAAAGAAAGAATTGATATGCACTTCTTCTAAATGCGGGAATGGCGAGCTTGTTAAATTGCGTGTAGTTATGCTACTATCAGGATTTGCTGACTGTAATTTTTCTACAATTGCATTTCCTAATTTGATGCTGAAAGATGCTTCGCCCCTTGGGCTTGATATTACATGTAATATTTTCATTTTTTTTGCCTTTTTATTTCAGGCAAAATTATAGATATGAAGTATCGAAAAGCTACTACTATACCAAAGGATAGCGCTATCGTTAAGTATAGCAGCTATGCTAATAAGCAAAAAAACCGATCGGTTACGATCGGCTTTTACTATAAAACATCTTATTTCGGCTATTTAACAGGTTCAATTACGGCTACAAATCCACCATCTTTTACCATATTGATATCAATGCTTTCTCCAGCTTTAATTGATTTTACAGTACGTTTAAAATCCATTGCCTGGAAGTCTGCGTTGATACCATCTTTGATCAGCGTAATCTGGTAGTTGGTACCTGCTTTCAAGAAACCGGTTTCTATTTTCAAATCGTGTTTCTGATCGTTGCCCATGGCACCGATAAACCATTTTTCGCCTTTGCGCTTAACCGTAACAATATATTCGCCCACACGCGCATCCAAAATCCGGGTTTCATCCCAGGTTACCGGAACACTGGTAATAAAAGCGGTTGTTTCCGGCTCTCTTAAATAATTGAAAGGATTATCAGCCAACATCTGAAAGCCACTTTCAAACACGATATACATGGCCAACTGGTGTGCCCTGGTTCCAATACTCATCGTATTTACCCAGCTTGGCTTATAATCCTGCTTATGTGCCGAACGCATGGCACCCGGTGTATAATCCATTGGCCCAACGGCGTTACGCAAAAAAGGAAGGAATAAATTGTTGTTCGGGGTAGCTAAGCCACCGCCAATGTTCTGCTCCATTCCGATAACCCCTTCGTAAGAAAGTACGTTGGGATAGGCCACTTCTAAACCCGCGGGTTTAAATGCACCATGAAAATCGACGAGGATATGGTGCTTGGCTGCTTCTTTGGCTACACGGGTATAATAATTTACCATCCATTGGTCGCTCCTATCCATAAAATCTATTTTCACACCTGCAATGCCCCATTTTTCTAAGGTTTCGAAAATATTGAAGTTATTTTCTACGGCCAGCCAGGTAAACCAAAGTACAATTTTTACATTTTTTTGCTTACCATAGGCAATCAGTTCCTGTAGGTTGATGGTAGGATTGGGTTCGAAAGGATTAAGTGTGGTTTTTGCCCAGCCTTCATCCATAATAATGTAGGGAATGCCAAACTTTGAGGCAAAATCGATGTAATATTTATAGGTATCCTGATTGTAGCCCGATTTAAAATCGACACCGTAAACATAGGCATTGTGCCACCACTCCCAGGTAACCTGCCCAGGTTTAATCCATTTGGTATCCTGTAGCTGGTTTGGCGTACTCAGTTTATACACCATCTGGTTAGCTGCCAATTGGGTATCCTTATCGGTAATTACCAAAAAACGCCAAGGAAATGATCTTTTGCCAGTTGTTTTTGCAATGTAGCCAGCTTCTTTCAAAATTTTCTTGCTCCTATCGCCATCCTCGCCAAATTCCAGTGGTGCTTTCGGAAAAATGGCATCAACCGTTTTACCATCCGTAGCTTTTACAAACAAACATGGATAATCGTATAGGTCGGCTTCAGATAGAAGTGCTTTATATTTACCGTTATCAAATAAAATAGGCAGTACGCTCATTTTATCTTTATTAACCTTTGCAAGTTCATTTTGGCGGTAAAGAATTTCGTATGATGTTTTAAAACCACCCGTTTCCAGGTACGATGCCTTCACTTCACCGTTAAAATTCAGGTGTACATCTTCACTGTTCACCATAACCGAATCTTTCTTATTGGTGATAAACCTATACGCAATACCATCATTGTAAGCCCTAAATTCTACACTGAAATCTCCTTTAAAATCTAATCTTAATAAATTGTAATGGTTTACTACGGTTGCGTTTTTTAAGGGAACAATTGGATTTGAACTGGTGTTTACGGTTGAAAATGTTTTTTTAAGGAGTTTTGCATCGGCACCGAGCTTTGCCTGATCTAAATTTAACTGTAAATAAGCTTCGGCCAGAAATGGATCACCATTGAAAGTAAGGGAATAACCAATCCTCTTGTTAACATTTACGGATACTTTAATGCGTTTATCGGGCGATAGCAGATCTATCGGCGCACTAAAAACTTTAACTGCCGATAACAGCAATAAAACAGCTATTGCAAAGTGTTTCTTCATATTCGGTTAGGTTTCTAAATTGTGTGTGTTTGAACAGTAAATAAATCGTTTTAGTAAATTAAAGATAAACACAGTTTTTGATTTAGCAATAAATTTTTCATGATGTTTTTCTAAATCAGCAAACCCAATAGCCTGCTAAAATATTACGACCTGCTTTAACCTAGCTTAAATCACGCACATTTAAACAGATAAAAGTTGCATACAACATAGATTTAAATGATTGGCCAATCTTTGATTGCCCGTACGTGAGTTATTCCTATCTACAACTTCAGCATCTAAGCAAGTTATAGATTGACTAAACTTAATCTATTTTCTACCTGTTTTAATAGAAAAAAATACCATGGAAAATCAAGAAAACAACCAACCAGAAGACGATATTCAAAATATCGAGCAGTTTCAGATTAACCGTTCGCAGGGAAACGCTGCTGATGGACATGCCCCCAGCGATGATGAAGATGAGGAATACACAGCTGGAGAAGTTCAGTTTGCAGATGGTGAAGGTACGCAGTTAAACCAAGAAATTAACGGACCGGAAGACGAGGAAGAAGATGACCAGGAGGAGGAAGAAACTCAAGATTATAATGAATCGGACATAGAGGAGCTGGACAAAGATCCAGATGCTTATGATGAAGAGGATGGCGAAATGCTGTAAGCTCCACAACCAATGCCAGCTTGCAATTGAGCTGGCATTGCTTATTTGAATAAGGATGAGCCGCAGAATTTGCAAAACAAAGCATCGCTATCGTGCCCTTCCCTACTACAACTTGGACATGATTCGGGCAGTTCCTTTTTTTGCCGGCTTGCAACGGCTATATCGTGGGTAATAATACCAGTTGGCACAGCAATAATGGCGTAGCCGATCAACATCACCACCGAAGCCACGAATTTACCGAGCGGCGTAATGGGCGAAATATCGCCATAACCCACCGTTGTAATGGTAACAATGGCCCAATAAATACTTTCGGGAATATTAGAAAATCCATTTTCACGCTTTTCTACCAAATACATAATCGATCCCAGAATAACCGTAATGGTTAAAACAGTCAATAAAAAAATGCTGATTTTCCTTACGCTGTTTTTTAAGGCCGCGGTGAGGAAATTAATCTCCGTTAAAAAATGTCCGAGCTTAAATATCCTGAATACGCGGAGCAGCCGAAGTGCCCTAAAAACCAATAACGATTGTGCGCCGATAAAGAATAGGCTAAGGTAAGAAGGAAGCAGGGCAATCAGATCAATAATCCCCAAAGGGCTGATTACATATCTGATCGGTTTTCGGATACAGATTAACCTTAAGCCATATTCAATGGTAAAAAGTGCGGCAAAAATCCATTCCATGATATTGAACAGCTTTCCATAATGCTGATGGATGCTGACCACACTATCGAGCATGACTACAATTATACTCGAAAAAATGGCAATCAGTAAACCTACATCAAAAGCCTTACCGGCCGATGTATTTGATTCATAAATAACTTCGTGCAGCTTAAAGCGCCAATCGTTGGGTAGACCAGATGCCATGTATTGTTGAATTTTACAATTAAAATTACGACTTAACCATTTACCACTTCACCGGCCTAGGGTTCATAGTGGCTTCTATACCGGGTTGTTTATTCTGTTTTTCAGGTATCTTTTCAGTTTTCATCGTTACAGCTTTCAGGTTAATCGTTCAACGTTAAAACAAACAAGCATACCGGTGGCAAAGTTTTTATTAATACCAATCAAACGAGATCATTTTTTTCGATGGACGAATTCAACCGAAAGTTGAAACCAATTTCACTTAATAATTTGCTCATAATCCATCATTATGATCGGATATACCTCACTAAATTAGTCCTTTAGATCACTAACCAAATCGAACACACCATGAGAAAAACAATCCTTTCAATTTTATTATTGCTAAACCTGGCTTATACAGCATCTGCCCAAAAGCGTTTAGGCAACGAAACTGCAGCCGAGAAAACAAAAAGAATGGAATGGTGGACAGATGCCCGTTTCGGGATGTTCATCCACTGGGGACTTTATGCTTTACCTGCACGCCATGAATGGGTAAAAAACAGGGAGCGGATTACCACTGCCAATTATCAGAAATACTTTGATCAGTTTAACCCCGATCAGTTCGACCCTAAAAAATGGGCTAAGGAAGCCAAAAGTGCAGGAATGAAGTATGCTGTTTTGACCACCAAACACCATGAAGGTTTTGTGCTTTTTGACAGTAAATACACCGATTACAAAGCCACCAATACACAGGCCAAAAGAGATCTGGTAAAAGAATTTGTAGATGCTTTTAGAGCAGAGGGCATTAAAATTGGATTTTATTACTCATTGATAGACTGGCACCATCCAGATTTTACCATAGATGTAATGCATCCGCAAAGGCTGGATAAAAATGACGACAATGGCTATGCCGAACTGAATAAAGGCAAAGACATGGCCAAGTACCGCAAGTACATGTACAACCAGGTTACCGAGTTGTTAACTAAATACGGTAAGATTGATATCCTTTGGGCAGATTTTTCGTACCCAGGCAAAAATGGTAAAGGACGGGATGATTGGGGATCAGTTGAGCTATTGAAACAGATAAGAAAATTACAGCCCGGAATTATTGTAGATAACCGATTGGATTTAAACGATTATGAAGATGGTACAGATTTTGAAACACCAGAACAGGTAGGACCAAAAGAACTGGAAAAATACCGCGGCAAGGTATGGGAAACCTGCCAAACCTTTTCAGGATCATGGGGATATCACCGTGATGAAAACACCTGGAAAAGCAACAGAAAATTACTGGATCTGTTAATTACATCAGTAGCAAACGGTGGTAATTTATTGTTGAATGTTGGTCCTACTGCACGTGGCGAGTTCGATAACAGGGCAAACATTGCTTTAGACAGCTTGAGCCTATGGATGCATGCCAACTCCAAATCGATATACCACTGTACTTTTGCACCGGCAGATTTTAAGGAAGCAGAAGGCACTAAACTTACCTATAATAAAGATGCAAAGCGTTTATACGTTCATTTATTCGACTATCCAAATACAGGCTATATTTATTTAGATGGATATAAGGACAAGGTTAACTACACGCAATTTCTGCACGATAACTCAGAAATCCAGGTAGATACTGAAAAATCAACAGGAAATATGCTGGTTTTAAAACTACCTAAGAAAAAACCAGACTTCGAAATTCCCGTAATAGAATTAATGCTAAAATAAATAACCCATTAAATTAGCAGGCCTGCAAAATAAACCTTGCGGGCTTTTTTTATTTAAAACCACCTGATTTCCATTTTACCTCTTCCATTGCACATCTTCCATCCTACATCTTCCCTCTTTAAGCCGACAGCAATTCTGATTGGTTTAAATTGGCATAAGCCTTAGCCTGTACCACGTTACCTATTATAATAATGGCAGGATAAGTTAATCCAGCATTTTCGGCAGCTTGCTGTAAATTGCCTGCTGAACATACAATTTGTTTTTGATTTGGCAGTGTAGCATGTTGTATAACAGCAGCAGGCATGTCGCCTAATCCTGCATCGCAATAGGCTTTAGCAATTTCGCCGACTTTTTTCATACCCATATATATTACTACAGTAGCCGAACTTTTCATGGCACATTTTAAATCCGCTGTTAAACTCCCATCCTTTTTTGTTCCGGTCAATATCCACACACTTTCGCTAATGCCGCGGTGCGTTAATGGCACATCAATAAAACCAGCGCCCTGCATACTGCTAATCCCCGGAATATAGTGGCATTTAATGCCCCTGGCTTCTGCATAAATCAATTCTTCGAAGCCCCTACCAAAAATAAATGGATCGCCGCCCTTTAAACGTACTACCACCTTATAATTTTGCGCATTTTCTACAATTAATTCATTAATTTTCTCTTGTGGCGTGTAATTACTATAAGGTTGTTTGCCAACATAGATCATTTTACAGGTTTTCGGAGCAATTTCTAGCAATTTTTCATTACTTAAGTTATCATATAGTATAACTTCTGCTCTTTTTAGCACATTAAATGCTTTCATTGTGATTAATTCAGGATCACCAGGCCCTCCACCCATTATAAAAAGCCCAAAATCGTTAGTTTTTTGATTCATAATTTTAATGATTTCACTATTTAAATATAAAAGTGATGAAAATTTATTAAAAAATTCAATATTTTATGATATTTATCACACTTTAATAACTTTTAATTCAATTTTAACCTATATTTGAATATCAATAATCATAAATAATAAAAAGTGATCATTTTAAATACGGTCGCATTATGATAAAAAATACAAAACAACCAAACCAACAAAACTAAAATCAACAAACACTAACAAAACACCTTTAAGATTTATGAAAGAACCACAAATAATCGTTATAGGAAATGGAATGGTGGGTTATAAATTCTGCGAAAAATTAAGATCAAAAACAGCTTCATTTAATGTGATTGTTTTTGGCGAAGAACCGCGCAGGGCATACGACCGTGTTCACTTGAGCGAATACTTTAACGGTAAAACAGCCGAAGATCTTTCACTTTCTACAGCAAACTGGTACCAGGAACAGCATATCACCCTATATTTAAACAACCCTATTGTTAAGATAGACCGCGAACAACAAAAGGTATATACCGGTAATGGTTTGGATTATGCTTACGATATACTTGTTTTCGCCACCGGTTCTGGTGCTTTTGTACCCAACATTCCCGGCATCGAAAAGGAAGGTGTGTTTGTTTACCGTACCATAGAAGATTTAGACCTGATTAGCGATTATGCCAAAAAAGCAAAAACCGCGTCGGTTATCGGCGGTGGTTTATTGGGACTGGAAGCTGCCAAAGCCTTGATTGATCTGGGTATTGATAAAACCAGTATAATTGAATTTGCACCAAGGTTAATGCCAAGGCAAATTGACGCTGCCGGCAGCGATATGCTTAAATCCAAACTGGCCGACCTTGGCCTTCAGATACATTTAAATAAAAATACTTCGAGCATTGAGGGCGATGGCCGCATCACTTCGTTAAAATTTAGCGACGATACCCATTTAGAGGCCGATATGCTGGTTATCTCGGCCGGCATTAAACCTCGGGATGAGCTGGCAAAAGCCTGCGGTATTGAGGTTGGTCCACGTGGTGGAATCGTAGTGAACGAAAAAATGCAGACCAATGACCCTGCTGTATTTGCCATAGGCGAATGTGCCCTGTACGACGGTATGATTTATGGTTTAATTGCCCCTGGCTACGAAATGGCCGAAGTTTTGGCGGCCAACCTTTGTGCAGGCGATAAAACTTTTACCGGTTTCGACATGAGTACCAAACTTAAACTGATCGGTATTGATGTAGCCAGCTTTGGCGATAATTTTATTACCGAACCTGATTGCCGCACCATCATTTTTGAAAACAAACACAAAGGAATTTATAAACGCATTAATATCAGTAATGACGGGCAATACCTTTTAGGAGGTATATTAATTGGAGATGCAACAGCGTATAACCTGCTGTTGCAAACCTCTAACAACAAAATAGTACTTCCTGAAGATCCCGAAGAGCTTATTTTGGGCAGCCGTGGCGGCAGTGAACCAGCTGGTGCCGGAATTACAGGTTTGCCGGATAGTGCATTAATATGTAGCTGTGAGGGCGTAAGCAAAGGCGATATCTGCTCGGCAGTAACGGAAGACGGCTGTGAAAATGTAGATGACATTAAAAAACGCACCAAAGCAGGTACGGGTTGCGGTGGCTGTATCCCAATGGTTAAGGATTTAATGAATTACACCTTAAAATCGCAGGGAAAATATATCAAAAACGTAATCTGCGAGCACTTTAACTACAGCCGGCAGGAACTTTTCGACCTGATCCATATCCACGAACTAAAAAGTTACGATGAAGTATTAAATGCCTTAGGTAAAAATGATGGTTGCGAAGTCTGTAAACCTTTGGTCTCATCTCTCCTAGCCAGTCTTTGGAATGAGATGATCCTAAAAAAAGGAAATGATGTTGCACAGGACAGTAACGACCGTTTCTTGGCCAATATCCAAAAAGGCGGATCATATTCTGTTGTACCGCGTGTACCGGGAGGCGAGATAACCCCTGAAAAACTGATCGTAATTGGCGAGGTTGCCAAAAAATACAATTTATACACCAAAATTACAGGAGGTCAGCGCATTGATCTATTTGGTGCGCACTTAAACGATCTTCCTATCATATGGGAGGAACTGATTGCAGCCGGTTTTGAAAGCGGACACGCTTATGGCAAAGGCTTAAGAACCGTAAAAAGCTGCGTGGGCAGTACCTGGTGCAGGTTCGGCTTGCACGACAGTGTGAGCTTTGCCATCCAGATTGAAGAACGTTACCGCGGCATACGTGCACCGCATAAATTTAAATCGGCAGTAAGTGGCTGTATAAGAGAATGCGCAGAGGCACAGAGCAAAGATTTTGGCATTATCGCGACCGAAAAAGGCTGGAATTTATATGTATGCGGAAATGGCGGTAGCAAACCGCAGCACGCGTTATTGCTGGCAACCGATTTAGACAGCGAAACCTGTATTAAATATATTGATAGGTTCTTAATGTTTTACATCCGTACGGCCGATCCGCTTACCAGAACAGCTACCTGGTTAAATAAAATGGAAGGCGGAATTGATTATTTGCGCAATGTAATTGTTAACGACAGTTTAGGCATGGCCGAACAATGGGAAAGTGAGATCGAAAAACTGATCAGTTCTTACAAATGCGAGTGGAAAGAAGCCGTGGAAAACCCAGCAATCAGAAAACGCTTCTCCCACTTCGTAAATGCGCCTGAAGAAAAAGACCCTTCAATTGAATTTGTAGAAATGCGCGGACAAAAAAGAACCGCAGAATGGAAAATAGTCTAACCAAATATAATCAACAACAATTATTAAATTAAACTTAATCTTTATGACAGAAACAACAAACAATTGGTTAGCCGCATGTCGTGTTGAAGATGCAGTAGAAAATGGAGGGGTATGTGTAAAACACGGTGAAGAGCAAATTGCGTTATTCTATTTTACCAGAAGAAATGAATGGTACGCCACGCAGAATGAGTGCCCGCACAAAAAACAGATGGCTTTAAGCCGCGGAATGATTGGATCGATTACCGATGAACCTAAGGTAGCCTGCCCGTTTCACAAAAAAACATTCTCTTTAAACACTGGCGAATGCCTAAGTGGAGATGAATGTGCAATAAAAACCTATCCCGTAAAGATAGAGAACGGAACAGTTTACATCGGTACATCACCAAAATCTTAACCTAACCCACTAAGATCAACCGCTTCTTAAAAACTTAAACCAACCATCATGAAAATTAAAAATTATGTAGCCATAATGGGCTGCCTTGCCCTTACCATGTCTGTTTTTTCGGCAAAAGCACAAACAAAAGCCGTTCTTTTTGATGGCACTTTGGTTGCCGGATATGTAGATGATGGCGCATTTATCAATTGTACCGGCCCCAGCATTAAATTCAGCAAAAAACCTTACACCGTTTTACTGGGCCTACTGCCAAGCCTAAGAATTAAAGAAGATAAGGTTGCAGCCGGCGCGCCCAAAAACAAAATGCTAACCCCAAACCTTGGCTTCGGCTTAACCGCTGCCTTTAAGCATGTTGCGGTACAAATGCCATTATACTACAACCCTAAAACTGCAGCCAAAAATGGAGAATGGAACGTTGGCGTTGGCTTAGGCTATAAATTTTAACAGGAACCACTTTTATTTATTTACGCTTAAACCGACTATTATGATACCTCAAACCGCTACTAAACCACTGGATAAACTTAATATATTTTCTTTTAAAGGTGTGCAGATGAAAACCTTCCACATCACCTGGCTTACCTTTTTCTTTTGTTTTTTTGCCTGGTTCGGTATGGCTCCCTTAATGAAAATTGCAAGAGAGCAGTTACACCTTACAAAAGATCAGGTAGGGAATATTCAAATTGCATCCGTTTCTGCAACTATAGTTGCCCGCCTCCTTATTGGCCGCTTAATTGATAAATTCGGACCGAAACTGATTTACACCTGGCTTTTGGTACTCTGTGCCATTCCAGTACTCTTAATTGGCACCAGCCAATCTTATACCTCTTTTTTACTGTTCCGCTTGGCAATTGGCGTAATTGGCGCCTCATTTGTAATTACCCAGTTCCACACTTCTATCATGTTTGCGGCCAATATTAAAGGCACTGCAAATGCAACAGCAGGTGGTTTTGGTAATGCAGGTGGTGGCGCCGCCAATTTGTTTATGCCTTTAATTGCATCCGGAATTACCGCGCTAGGTTTTTGCAGCTCGGCAGACAGCTGGCGCTTCGCCATGATTTTTCCCGGCGTAATGCTTTTAATCTGTGCATTTTTATACCACAGGTACACTTTAGATTCTCCACAGGGTGATTTTAAAAACATAAAAGACGAGAACATCAAAAGCACCAAAAACACCTTTTTAATTGCCGCTAAAGATTACCGCACCTGGATACTCACCGTTGCCTATGCTGCCTGTTTTGGTGTAGAAATTACAGTCGATAATTTTGCGCCCATCTTCTTTACCGATTCCTTTGGAGCAACAATAGCTGTAGCCGGAATGGTGGCCGGTATTTTTGGCTGGATAAATGTTTTTGCACGACCATTGGGCGGAATTGTAGCCGATAAAATTGGAAAAACCTGGGGATTTGATGGCAAAACACTGCTATTAGCAATACTATTATTGGTAGAAGGTATTGGCTTAATCTGGTTTGCCAAATCGGGAAATATCGGCATGGCTATTTTTATGATGTTTCTTTTTGGCCTTAGCCTAAAAATGGCCAATGGCGCAACTTACAGCCTTGTTCCTTTCATTAATCCACTTGCGGTGGGCAGCGTAGCGGGCATTGTAGGTGCTGGCGGCAATATTGGCGCCATGCTCATCGCCTTTATGTTTAAGGCCAAGGCGGGTCATGCCACCAAAAATGTAGTCGAAAACGGAATTAATGTTCAAAAGGATCTGATTGATTATACCAGTGCCTTTACCTTATTGGGCTTCATCATCCTTGGCATTGGCGTTGCCGTATTTATTTTCAGAACCATTATGGCACAGAAAAGAGCCGAAATAGATGAACTTGTGCTAACACCAAGCAAATAATACCCGATAAGACAAGCTGTAAACCTACCCAAACACTGCCGATCATTTGAAAGAGGAAAAGAACATATTGCCCAACAACACAACCACGTGCTGCTACTGCGGCGTAGGCTGTGGCATTGTGGTAAGCAAAGATGCACACGAAAGGATTACCGTTGAAGGGGATAAAAACCATCCTGTAAATAAAGGAATGTTATGCAGCAAAGGCATGAACCTTCATTACACGGCAAATGATAAAAGCGACCGCCTGCTCTACCCCGAAATGCGCTACAACAAAAATATGCCATTGCAAAGAGTAAGCTGGGACACCGCTCTGGATAGAACAGCAGCTGTTTTTAAGGCGCTTATTAAAAAACATGGTCCGGACAGTGTGGCTTTTTATGCCAGCGGACAATGTTTAAACGAAGAGTATTACGTAGTTAACAAATTAATTAAAGGCTTTATCGGTAGCAATAACATCGATACCAACAGCCGCTTATGTATGAGCAGTGCGGTTGTTGGTTATAAAATGAGCCTGGGCGAAGATACCGTGCCCATTAGCTATGATGATATTGAAATTGCCGATTGTATTTTTGTTGCAGGCGCAAACCCGGCATGGTGCCATCCTATTTTATGGCGCCGGGTTGAAGCCGCAAAGCAAAAAAATCCTAACTTAAAAATTATTGTCAGCGACCCGCGCAAAACGCAAACCTGTTCATTGGCCGATGTACACCTGCAGCTTAATCCGGGCACAGATATTACCTTGCATCATGCCATTGGCCGCTGTTTGATAGAAAATGGAAAGATTGATACCGATTTTATCATTAACAACACCAACGGTTACGAAAAATACCGTAGCACCGTTTTCGAAACTTCAATTACAGCAGCAGCAGCCATATGTGGGATAGAAGAAAACGATATCCGCCTGGCTGCCAATTTTATTGGCAATGCTACAGGTTTTATTTCCATGTGGACCATGGGACTTAACCAAAGTGCAGTAGGTACGCACAAAAATCTTTCGCTAATTAACCTAAACCTCATTACCGGCCATATCGGAAAACCGGGGAGCGGCCCTTTTTCGCTTACTGGCCAGCCCAATGCCATGGGCGGACGGGAAGTTGGCGGTTTAAGCAATTTACTTCCGGCACACCGCAATTTAGCCAACGAAGGCCATAGAAACGAAGTAGAAAAATTCTGGAAAATACCGTTGGGCACCATCCAGTCCAAACCAGGTTTAACGGCTACCGAAATGTTTGATGAACTGAGCAGCGGAAAACTTAAAGCCGTATGGATTTTATGTACCAATCCACTTATAAGCCTGCCCGATGTACGCGTAGCAGAAGAAGGTTTAAAAAAAGCTAAATTTGTTGTGATACAAGATATCAGCAATAAAGTAGAAACCTTAAAATATGCTGATGTGGTATTGCCAGCTGCCGCCTGGGTAGAAAAAGAAGGCACCATGACCAATGCGGGCAGGTACATCTCTTACCTGAGCAAGATAACTGAAGCACCTGGTGAGGCCTTGCCGGATTCGGAGATTATTTGCCGCTTTGCCCAGAAAATGGGTTTTCATGGATTTGATTTTAAAGATGCGGCATCCATATACGATGAACATGCCGCCCTCACCGCCGGAACAAACATCGATATCAGTGGACTTAATTATCAATTGTTACAAGAAAAAAGAGCCGTACAGTGGCCATACCCAAAAACCGAAAAGGCCCATGGAACGGCCAGATTATTCACCGATCATCAGTTTTATACACCGGATAAAAAAGCCAATATCGTTTCATTCGATCACCACAATCAATCTGAAGCCTTAACACCAGAACACCCCTTGATTTTAACCACGGGGAGAATCCGCGATCAATGGCATACGCGGAGTAAAACTGGTAAGGTTAACAAACTGAACCAGCACATTAGCGAGTCGTTTTTAGAAATAAATCCTTTAGATGCGGCAGAACGCAACGTTAAGGACAACGATATCATTGAAATTTCAAGCTTACGCGGGAACGTGCGTGTAAAGGCAAAATTTTCTGAAGACATTAAACCTGGGGTTGTTTTTATGCCTATGCACTGGGGTTTAATTTTGAAAAGCGATTTAAACCGGGTAAATAACCTGACCAACAACCTTGTAGATCCGCTGAGCAAAGAACCCGATTTTAAATTCAGTGCGGTACAGGTAAAACTGTATAAAAAGGCCAGGCAAAAAATCATTGTTATCGGAGCCGGAGCTGGTGCATGTGGTTTTGTAAAAAGCTATAGGGTCTTAAATACCGAAGATGATATAGAAATTTTCAGCAAAGAAAATTTCCCTTTTTACAACAGGGTGCTCCTCCCCGATTACATTATCGGTACACTGCCATGGCACAACCTGATTAAAATGAGCGATAGCGAGGAAACTGATTACAGGATAAAACTGCACAGGGGCCTTGGCATTGAAAAGATCGACAAAGAGAACAAAACCGTTATTGATAGTAAAGGGCAAGCCCACCACTATGATGTGCTTATATTGGCTACTGGAAGCAGGGCTTTTGTGCTTAAAGATCTTCCAAAAATGAACGGCATATTTACCATGCGGAGCCGAACCGATGCCGATAGTTTTAAAAAACATGTTGATACCACAAATGGTAAGGTGGTCATTATTGGAGGCGGTTTATTGGGAATCGAAATGGCCACCTCACTTGCCGAAACAGGTTCGAAAGTGGCCATCATACAAAGAATATCGCGTTTAATGGGCCGCCAGCTCGATGCATTGGGCAGTCAGCTGCTGCATGAAGAACTGATAAGCAAGGGCATCGAGATTTTTTACAACGATGAAGTAGACCGTATTATCGGCGAGAAGAACATTTCGGGTATCCGCTTAAAAAGTGGGCTGATACTGGATTGCGAAACATTGGTAATTGCGATCGGCACTGTTCCAAATACCGAATTGATTAAAGAAGCAGGTATAGAATGTAAAAGAGGAGTTGTGGTAGATGAATACCTGCGCACAAACGAAAAAGACATTTATGCTATTGGCGAAATTGCCGAATTTAAGGGCGAAATGTATGGCATAACCGCCGCCGCAGAGCAGCAGGCCGCAATTGTAGCCAGGTTTCTGTGCGGAGATATCGCCAAATATTACCAGGGAAGTTTGCTGATGAATATCCTTAAAATGCACAGTCTGGAACTTTGCTCTTTGGGTTTGGCAGAAATTCCGAACAACGACCCCACTTACGAGGAAATTGTTTTTATCGACAAGGCCAAACGCTACTATAAAAAGTGCATTGTACATAATGATAAATTGGTTGGCGCCATATTGATTGGAGACAAAAGTGAGTTTTTAGAGTTCCGCAACCTTATTGAAAACAAAATGGAACTGAGCGAAAAACGGCTTCAGCTTCTAAGAAGTGGCAAAACAAGCGAACCTATTATAGGCAAAACAGTTTGCAGCTGCAACAATGTGGGCGAAGGCAATTTAATTAACAAGATAAAAGATGGCTGCAAAGACCATTTGCAGCTTTGCCAGCTCACAGGCGCCGGAATGGGCTGTGGCAGCTGCAGACCAGAAGTAAAAGCCATTTTAGATTCGTTTGTTAATGTTTTAAAAACAGAACCTAAGGCTGTATTGGCAGAATAAATAACATGGCAATGATGAAAGTAAAAATGGAGCCTTCCGAATTTAAAAACCTTAAAGGGATTGAATATTTCCAGTTCGAAGAAGATTTTATAGAAGAAAACATGCGCTGCATTCCGATGGTTGTACGCTTTAACATGGATGCAGCAGGTATTAAACTGAAACTGGCAGAATGGAGCAGATTTCATCCAACAGAAAGAATACAGCTGGCCCTTTTGCCCGTTTTTACACGTGAAGAAACTGTCAGGTACCATCAGTTTCTGATTAGTTTGATAACGAAATACACCGGAAACCAGGCTACAACATTGGCTGTAGATCCATCTCCGGATTGGGGGAATTTAAACCAGATACCCGCCATGCTAGAGGAAAAATTAGCAGAATTTGAATGGAACTTATCCATTGGCCAATGGCAAAAACTCAGCAATATTCAAAGGTTTGCACTTTTAAAACTGTGCCGCCCTGGGCATGAAAACAAAAATTTCCCAAAAGCGATAACAGAATTTGGACTTATAGCACGCTAATATGTATCAAACCATCATCATTAACTTTCCTGGCGGCATAATTTCACCAGGAAACCTATATAACATCCTTGTTGCTGCCAGCAAAGCCAGTATACAGTATGTGCGTTTTGGCCTGCGCCAACAGTTACTGATTGATACCACGACCTATAATGTTGCCATTTTTACCACCGAACTGAATAAACTGGGCATTGATTACGAAGAAAACACCAATAATTTCCCAAACATCATCAGTTCATACCCTGCCGAAGAAATATTTATCAGAAACACCTGGCTCACAGAAGGGGTTTATAAGGATATTTTAGATGATATCGATTTTAAGCCATCGGTAAAGGTAAACATCTGCGATAGCGACCAAAGTTTTACCCCAATGTTAACGGGCAATATCAATTGGATAGCTTCATCAAACTCAGAACATTACTGGCACCTGATTATCCGTTTCCCAAAAACAAATGTAATATACGAGTGGAACCAGCTTTGTTACACCAACCACATTGCGCGTATAACCCAGGCCATAGAATCCATCATTAAAAATAACCCGGCTCAGTTTATCGATAATGCCAATGCCAGTGGCGAAGCGCTTTTTGCCTTGCTCAATTGCGAAGAATTCATCATCAAACCGGCAGTACAGTCCGTTTCCCTATCTTCTTTTAACTTACCTTATTACGAAGGTTTAAACCGCTACAACAATAAATATTGGCTGGGCATATACCGGCGCGATGAACTTTTCAGCATTGCTTTTTTAAAAAAACTATGTCAGCTTTGCCTAAGTACTAAATTGGGGCAACTATGCTGTACCTCTTGGAAAACCATTATTGTAAAAGGTATTAGCGAACAGGATAAAAGCCTTTGGAATGTGCTGCTAGAAGAATTTGAGGTAAATATGCGCCATGCCGCTAACGAACTTAATTTTCAGGTAGAAGATAACTGCAATGAAGGCTTGGCCCTAAAAAGTTTTTTGGTAAAGCACTTAAGTATAGATGATACCCGAACTTTTGGTATCTGTTTCGGCATTAAGACGCGTAAAAAAAGTGAAGTGTTTAGCAGTATTCTCATCCAGCAACGCTACCTGATTAACCTATTTGGCCTAAAGCTTTTGCCCGTTTACGATATTTTATGTGCGAAAGACTTTAACCCGAACGAACGTACAGGAGAAATATTTAGCCGCGGCAACCCGGGCTTTTTACTGCCCGAGCAGTTAAGACGTTCTATTTTCAAGTTTTATAAATACCGGCTCAACGCCATCAAAACCAACCAACAACATCATTTCCAGGCAGAAGAACCGATAAAAAAAGATGGGGTATTTTTATATCAATGCAACAGCTGCCTAACCGTATATAACGAACGTATTGGGGATTTGGAGCAGAATATTAGTGCCGGCACGTTATTTACAGATTTACCCGATAATTACTGCTGCAGCCTTTGCGAAGCCGAAAAAGACAATTTCACCAAGATTGAGCAATCTGCATTACAGTTATTATAAGCCGTTTATTTCGGCATGCGAATTAAAATTTTCGAAACTGCGGTAATCTTGATCCTCAACAGCTATTTGGCAAACCTTTAACTGGCCCAATATAAATTTCATGCTGTGTTTTGCCAAACCTGTAGTTTCCGAGATATGCGTAATCTTTTTCAGGCCATTAGCTGTATAAATACCGCACAAAGGTTCTTCCTGGCCACTTTTGGTAAAAATATAAGTATCGAAATGAGTTGTCGATTTATAGGCTTCAAATAACTTTTCCAATAACCTGTTTTCCATCAGCAATAAATCGCAGGCCAATAAGAATAAATCTTCGTGTGGATTGGTTAGATGCGCAGAAAGCACTCCCAACAGCGGTCCTTTAACAGCCAAAGCAGCTTGGTCAACGATAAGTTCCTCTTGATCAAAATAATTGCCATAACTTTCTCTTTGGGCGTGGTTAACAGAAAATTTAACCGGAATATGGAGTGAAAGCAGTTTATGCTGCGCAATCTGTGCCCAAAGTTTATTCTGATGGCTTAACAAGCCCTTGTCGGCCCCCATCCTTAAACTTTGTCCACCACATAAAATAACACCTAACATTATAATCAGCTTTATTTACTGCCCAGTTCTTTTAGTCCTGCTTCGTCTAATATCCCAATTTGCTTGCCCTCTACCACAATTAATTTCTCTGCCAGCAGCTCATTCATCGTTCTGAAAACAGTTTCGTAGGTTGCACCGGTAAAAGCGGCAAGATCTTGACGGCTCAGGGCTAAATTTAAAAAACCTGCTGCGTTTAAACCAAACTGAACTTTAAGCCCCAAAATAGCCACAGCCAAACGGCCTTTTACCGACATTAACGCCAGATCCCTCATTTTCTTTTCAGAAGTATGCAGTTCATCGGCATAAAACATCAACAGGCCATAAGCAAACTCCTGGTTTACCCTGATTGTGGCTTTAAAAAATTCGAGATCAACGAAACAGAGTTTGGTGGTTTCTAAAGCCGTTGCAGATATTGGATAGGTAGAAATGTTATTGCTGATTCCCCTGTGCCCAATAATAGCCCCAGTATTTGCAAAACGCAAAATCAATTCTTTATCGCCCCAATGTTTGTGCACCTTTACATTGCCCGAATTTACAAAATAAACCCCACGGACTGGATCTCCCTCCTGAATAATTACCTCACCTTTTTTGGCAATAAAATTCTTTTTATGGCTTTCAATTGCAGGATGCCATTCTTTTAAGGTAAGACGGCACATAAAACAGGTTTTAAGATCGCAGCCACTATTTTTCTTCATAATTTACAAGGATGTAAGGTAAAAGTAACAAATGATTGGGTATTTCTGTAGGTTGCAATCAAATTAGGAGTTTATTAACCAGTGTTGAAAATTTTATGGCAACAAAACTGCCTGAAATAGAACACTTAGCATTTTTAATAATCATCGCCGGCATAAAGAAGTTTAAAGATATGCTGCCAAATTATAAATTTGTGTTATGGCAAATACGAACGTTAGAAAATCAATTCAGAATAAGATCGAATCATTAGGTAAAGAAATTGAAACTTTACAGGCAGAATTAAAAAGATGGGAAAAAATCGCAGCAGATTATGAAACCAATTCAGAAAGCATCGATTTAATTTTATCGATACAACTGCCTGAAAAAGCAGAACCAAAAGCTAAAAAAGTAAAACTTCAGGCTTAAAAAGTAAAACCCGGACAAATGTTCGGGTTTTGTTTTATGGTGTTTACCGCCATATTTTTACACTTTCCATAACGCATGCGCAACACACACGCTTAACAAAAGCTATTCGACAAGCTACCATTGGCAGACACCTATAGAACCAACATCATCCCGATCAGATACCTATCGGATGAAGCGATGTCCCTAATATTCGGGAAAGAGATCTATTAAGAACGATTTAGCTTCGCTGAGCACATACGTGGTTCTCGACTGCGCTACACCCGATAGCTATCGGGTCCGCTCGAAATGACGATTTTAGAGGCGGGCATTCATATTGATTTTCATAAAAACAATCAACTCCTAAGGCTGACAATTAGCTTAAACTTACACTAAGATTCCCTATAATTTTTTTAAAAAGAAAACCCTTTTAAAAAATAGCTGTTCTTTACATACAACAAAACCCTATATATATGAAAAAGTTAATGTATGTTTTGGCAGTTTCGGCTTCCGCAATAGCCTTTCAGGCTTGTAGCGGAGGTAATAAGGATGCCAAAGAAAGTGCCGACAGTTTAAACATGGCAAAAGATACCACCACAAATGCCATGGCTACAGGCGGTATTGCAGTAGATGAAGCAGATGCCAAATTTACAACCCAGGCAGCAGTTGGTGGTATGGCAGAAGTAGAGCTGGGGAAAATGGCCCTCGAAAAAAGCACCAATGAGCAGGTTAAAGAATTTGCCACGATGATGGTTAAAGACCATGGCATGGCAAACACCGAATTAATGGCCATTGCAAAGCAAAAAAACATTACCCTGCCCAGTACGGTTGATGATGAACACAAGAAAAAAATGGAAGATCTGAGCAAAAAATCGGGTAAAGATTTTGACAAAGCTTATGTAGATGCCATGGTTAGTGGACATAAATCTACCTTAAAACTAATGGAAGATGAATCGAGAGATGGTAAAGATGTAGATTTAAAAGCATTTGCAACCAAAACTGCACCAGTGGTACAAAGCCATTTGGTTATGATCAACAAGATCAATGACAGCATGAAATAATAGCAATAATGGATTAAATCTCTTGGAGGTTTAATCCATTTTTAGCTTCCTTAGGCTATCTCTTTTAAGAATATCCTGAATGGCCGAGTTTATTTTTTCGTAGGTTATCGGTTTTACCAAAAACTTATCACAATACACGCCAAAAGCCTCAAGGGCATATTTTTGGTGGGCAGTAACAAAAACCAGGTACCGAACATGGTCGCGGATTACCTTGGCTACATCAATTCCCGAAACCTCCATGCCAATATCCAGAAATAAAAAATCTACTTTATTTTTATCTCTAATACCCATTATACCATCTATCGGATCGGTATAAGTACCAACCGTGGTCAATTCTTCGGTCCGGGCAATAAAATGTTCTAAAATATCAATACTGAGCTGGTCATCATCTATAATAACACAGGTGAGCTGAGGGCTGTCAATTACTTGCATAGTTTGGTTTGTATTTTTGGGGTACATAAGCCAAAAAACATGCCTAAATTTTCTTTTGAATGACCAAGATTACCGATTGGGGCAAGCATCTGCATAAAAAACACAGCGCCAATTTAAACCTGCGCACATGTAAATCCTAACCTACAGGGCTGTACGATATATTTTAAAGCTAAAGTTCAGGCGGTGTATGCCAATCGATAAAGGTTTTGCGGCTTAAAATTTTTAAGTAGGGATAATTTCCATTTAATTGCCTGCGCTGTTTGAGCTCGTATAAAAAATGTCCTCCCAAGTCTACAATTATTTTTGCGGTAGCTAAATACCATACACTATGTGGTTGTTTCCAGCAAAAAGAATAAAGGTTTGAGGTAAATTTAATACCCTGCAGCTCGGGGTGATAAAAATTAAGTACCTTGGGATTAAGCAAGCCTTGCTCCACCTCTACCTTCCTTACCATCGATAAGTGATCGGAATGGCAAAATTCATAGCCTTCCAGTTTGGGGTCGTCTACATCTGGCAGGTGTTTTAAAATTTTGAAGCCCTTAAATTTCTTTCCATTTAAAACCCAGATCAGATTGGGATAAAATGCCTCCCTGCTATTGAGCTCGGCCAAGGTAATGGGCGAATTTTGAAATTCGATGGTGTAGCCAGCAGGTGTAAATATATCGGCACGGTGAATGTTTGCATTTTCGGCATCGTAAAAGCCAATTTCCCTGAATGAAGGAGGAAAAGCCAATTTCCAATCGCGGTGCCAAGCCGTTTCCTTTCTGTAATGTTCTTTTTTCAGTAAGGGTACGTCCTGAATAGGTACAGGAAGTGGAATATTTTTATTCAATTCGCTATTCTCCATTCTCTTACAATACGCTTGGCAAATCAAAAATTAAATTAGGGAACACAAATTTAAACTAATTATTTTAGTATGGCAAGGGTTTAGCGATGGGCGTGTAGCGGTTGGCGACGGCAGGACCTGAAAATTGATTGTCCTACTTTAAACTCCTCACTGCACAAAAATTATTAGCTTTGCAGCATGACCATCGCAGAAGTACAACAACTAGAAGATTTTTTTGCCAATGCCGGAAAACAGCAGGTTCCAATTTACCTAAATGAGGCCACTGTGATTACCAATTACGAACATTTTTTAGAAAGCCATTTAGTCCCTTTAAAGCTAAATCCTGATGCGAAAGTAAATTTACCGCTTATACACCGGTTAAAAATGTTAAAACTCCTCATCGAATCCAACGGTTAAATTTAATAAACAGCATATTATTTATTATCCACACCTAAAATAACAAAGGCAGGAACCTATTGCCCCCATTACATTTCCATTGCGCATGCCTGTAGCCGTTTTTCAGCGGAATTTCTGTAATGGGTAAAATTTTAAAACTTAACAGGCATTAGTTTTTAAAATAAATATTTCGGACTATATTGGGCATAATTGGTTTCCATTTATCCTGATGTACCCTTATGACTAAAAATATATTCATTGCCTCTGCCGAACCTTACACAGGAAAATCGGTAATCGCATTCGGAATGATCAATATGCTGCTGGCAAAAACCCAAAAGGTAGGCTATTTTAAACCCATTATTGCGCAGGATGATCCTAATCAAAAAGATGAGCATATTGAAGCCATGCTGGATTATTTTTCACTTCCAGTAAATTATGAGGATGCTTTTGCTTTTACCAGACAAGAGATGCTGCATCAATCAGATGATAGTGGCGCCTTGATCAATACCATTATCAGTAAATACAAAAAACTAGAAGATAATTACGATTTTACGGTGATTGAGGGCAGCGATTTTTTGGGCGAGGGCATTGCTTTCGAGTTCGAATCGAATGCATTGATGGCTAAAAATTTAGGCGCCCCGGTTTTAATCGTGGTATCGGGCAAGAATAAAACGGCCAGTCAGCTTTTTAAAACAGCCATTAACATTTACCGCAACTTTTTACTCAGGGATGTACAGGTATTGGGTGTGGTTGCCAATATGGTTAATCCCGATGAAGCAGAGCGGATTAAGCAGGCCTTAACCAACCAGCTTCCGGCCGAACTGCTTATTGCCGTAATACCTACCGAAACAGGACTGCAAAGCCCTACCATGAAAGAAATTACACTGGCATTGGGCGGCGAGGTGCTTTTTGGTGCCGAGCTGATGGATAACCAGGTTGATAATTTTGTAACTGGTGCCATGATGCTGCCCAACTTTTTAAGGCACATTAAAGATAACCTGCTTATTGTAACCCCTGGCGATCGGGGCGACATCATTATCGGTTCATTACAGGCCAACTTATCGGCCAATTATCCTAAAATTGCGGGAATTGTATTAACTGCCGGAAGCGTTCCTGATGAACCGATTATAAAACTTATTGAAGGTTTACAAACCATTATCCCGATTATATCTGTACAGAAAGGTACTTTCGAAACCACTACAACCATTGGTGGTATCCATTCCAAAATTACCATAGAGAACAAAAAGAAAATTGCGTTGGCCATTGAACTTTTTGAAAAATATGTAGATAGCAAAGCACTGGATAATAAAATCATCACTTTCAGTTACCAAGGCATTACGCCGCACATGTTCCAATATCAATTGGTTAAATGGGCCAAGCGTGATAAAAAACACATTGTTTTACCAGAAGGGAACGACGAACGGATACTAAAGGCTGTAGAAAAACTGATTGCCCAGGATATAGTGGACATTACCCTGTTGGGAGATCCGGCAGAAATTGGTTCAAGCATCAAAAGGCTCGGACTGAATTTGGATATCAATGTCTTGAAAATATACGATCCGGTACACTCCGAGCATTATAACGATTATGTAGATACCCTGCATGAATTGCGTAAAGCCAAAAATGTTAACCTCGAAATGGCGAGGGATATGATGACCGATGTTTCGTATTTTGGAACCATGATGGTATATAAAGGCGATGCAGATGGAATGGTATCGGGCGCGGTACACACCACCCAGCACACCATAAGGCCGGCATTACAGTTTGTTAAAACCAAGCCAGGGGTATCGGTCGTTTCATCCATCTTTTTTATGTGCCTGCCAGAGCGTGTGGCTATATTTGGCGATTGTGCGGTAAACCCCAACCCCACCGCACAGCAACTTGCTGAGATTGCCATTTCATCGGCCGAGAGCAGTGCCAAATTTGGTATCGAACCACGGATTGCCATGCTCTCATACTCGTCGGGTACATCAGGCGAAGGCGAAGATGTAGAACGCGTGCGCGAAGCAACAGCCATTGTTAAATCGAGGCATCCGGAATTAAAGATTGAGGGACCGATACAATATGATGCCGCAGTTGATCCGCTGGTTGGCCAACAAAAGCTGCCGGGCTCAGCAGTGGCTGGAAGAGCAAGTGTGCTTATTTTCCCTGATCTGAACACCGGCAACAACACCTATAAAGCCGTACAACGGGAAACCGGGGCATTAGCCATTGGCCCAATGCTTCAGGGATTAAACAAGCCAATAAACGATTTAAGCCGTGGCTGTACGGTTGATGATATTTTTAACACCGTTGTAATTACAGCGATTCAATGCCAAGATATTTAACATGAACATTTTAGTCATTAACTCAGGAAGCAGCTCTTTAAAATACCAATTGTTTAAAATGCCCGAAAAGGCTCCTATATGCAGCGGTCTGGTAGAGCGGATCGGCATTGAAGGTTCGTTTATCAAACACAATGTTTTTTCTAACAACAGTAAGCACAGCATAGAGCTATCTGCCTTTATTGCCAACCATGGCGAAGGCTTAAAACAGGTTTTAGCTTTATTAAGCGAAGGAGAATATGCGGTAATATCCAGTCCGGATGATATTTCGGCAGTTGGCCACCGCGTAGTACATGGCGGTGAGCATTTTGCCGGTGCCACATTGATTACCGATGGCGTTAAAAAAGAGATTAAAAAACTATTTTCTTTAGCACCTTTACACAATCCGGTTAATTACAAATGCATAGAAGTTGCCGAACAAACTTTTGTAAAAGCCAAACAGGTGGCGGTATTTGATACAGCTTTCCATCAAACTATACCGCAACAGGCCTATCGTTACGCCATACCCGAATGGTATTACAAAGAACACGGCATTAGGGTATATGGCTTTCATGGCACCAGCCACAAATATGTAAGCGAACAGGCCATTAAACAGTTAAATAAAGTTAGCAGCAAAATTATCAGCATCCATTTGGGCAATGGCTGTAGCATTACGGCCATTAAAGATGGTAAATCGGTTGATACCAGCATGGGCTTTGGTCCGTTAAGCGGATTGATGATGGGCACGAGGTCTGGCGATATAGACCCTTCGGTGATCTTTCATTTGATGGAACATTCGGGCTATACCTTAGATCAGCTGAGTACATTGCTGAATAAACAATCGGGGCTTTTGGGCGTTGGTGGTTCGAGTGATATGCGCGACATCAGAAAGCTGGTTGGCGAAGGAAACCAAGCGGCAGTTTTGGCGCTCCAGCTGTATGCCTACCGCATCAAAAAGTTTATTGGCGCCTATGCTGCCATACTGAATGGTATAGATGCCATTGTTTTTACCGCAGGTGTTGGCGAAAACGATAGCAATATGCGCGAATCAGTTTGTACCGGGATGGATTATCTGGGTATCGAATTAAATACGGAACTAAACAATGCCTACAAGGGCGAACTTAAAGAAATCAGCAATACCACATCTAAAGTTAAAATAATGGTGATCCCAACCAACGAGGAATATGAAATTGCGCACCAATGTTTTGATCTTTTAACCATTAACTAATTTACTCATGAACCTATCTTTCCCGATCCTAAAATCATATACTTATCTTAACACCGCAAATTCAGGCATCTTATCAACCGAAATAGCCGCATGGAGAACCGCCCACGATGAAGCTTTTATTGCAGGAGGCAGCAATTTCAGACTAGAAAATGCCAACATTATCGGTAACCTCCGAAACAATCTGTCTTCATTTTTTGGTCCGAAAGCTGATAACACCTACCTGACACAGAATTTTTCAATTGGTTTTAATGCTTTATTGAACGGTTTAGAAAAAAGTCACCGCTTTCTTTTGTTGGAAGAAGAATATCCTTCAGTAAGTTTTCCGGTAATAAGCATGGGTTTTGAGTATCAAACAGTTCAGATTAATGCAGATTTGGAAAACAACATAATTAAGGCCATCGAAAACTTTAAACCCACTGTATTAGCCTTTAGCATGGTACAATACATTGGCGGCTTACGGATGGACGAGGAATTTATCAAAAAAATAAAAACCACTTATCCCAACCTGTTATTAATTGGTGATGGAACCCAGTTCACCGGTACTACGGTTTTCGACTTCGAAAAATCAGGATTGGATGCTTTAATTGGGAGCGGTTATAAATGGCTTTTGGCCGGTTATGGCAATGGATATGTTTTTCTTTCTGATAAGCTAAAGGATAAACTTTATACCAAAAATAAAATGACTCCGCTGCCTACAGCTCCATTTTTAAAAGATAGGGACCACTTATCGCTTTATTTTGAACCGGGCCATTTAGATACCTTAAATTTTGGCACCTTAAACCAAAGCCTTACCGCGCTGGGCAGCTTGGGTTTCGAACATATTGAAAACACTACGAAAGTGCTTAGCAATGAGGCAAGACTGGCGCTACACTCACGTGGACTGATTGCAGATTGGTTAATGGACAGAAAATATCAATCAAACATTATGAGCTTGCCCTTGGATGAAAAAAAGGTTGCGCAGTTGGCTAATGCCAAGATACTATGCTCACCAAGAGGTGCTGGCACGCGTATTTCTTTTCACTATTACAACACGGAAGCCGATTTAAACCACCTCTTAGAAATTTTAGACCGAAATTAAAAAAACTTTGTTTTCAAATGTATAGTAGTTTAGGATGTACCTACTAGGAAGACGCTGAAATAAATCCGATAGCCATCGGATCAGCCTGAGGAACTGGCGAAACGAAATGGCTAAAATTGGCAGATACGAATAAAATGTTAATCGAAATCAGGTTATGCGTAAAGATTAAATAATATTGTTACAAACGATATTGAAAAATATGCGTTAAATAATTAGGAAAACATTATTTAACTAAACGATATCCTTATGCACACGCAACCTACAGAAAACACCAACATTACTGTTTACGTCCAAGATGATACTGCAATTGAGGATATAAGAGCTTCATTTTTAAACAGCATACTGGAAGATTTAAATAACGAAACAGCATCATTTAATTAGGGCCAGAATGATTTTTTAACGAAAAGAAAAGGGCAAACAAATTAATGTTTACCCCTTTCTATTTAAATTAACGCTCTCGCCACAAAAGTATAAATTATGGCCATACTTTTATGTAACAAATAATGATACATAAGCGCAATTTGGCTAAAGCATTAATGTACAATTTCTTGTGCCCTACGCAGATTATCCGTGGTCTGTAGAATCTTATCGCGCAGTTTAGGGTTGTAATTGGGATGCGATTTTAAAAACCTTTGCACCACTGCATTGGCCTCGGCGCTGTTGTAATTCGAAAATATTGCACTCAGCCACGATTGCGGGAAAAAAATATCTCCTGTTTGTTGTATTTCCTGTAGCAGTGCTAAACTTTCATCAAGGTATCTAAACGAACTGGCCTGCCTTATGGGATGATGAAGATAAGCCAAGGCAGTAGTTGTCCAGGCTTCTTTTGCCCTGTTTTTGCGGTCTTTTAAACTGTTAAAAAAGCCATCACGTTCTTTCACATCAATAGATAGTGCCGGCATTAAATAAATCAGTCTATTTTTACGGTCGTTGTTGTTGATGCGCGATAGCTGCGTTTTTAAAATGGTATTGGCCGTATCGGTTTTAAGGGCCAGGGTTAAAGCCAAGGCAGTGTAGTCATCTTCTTGTAGCTTAACGCCCTCAGGCGCCGATTGATTTTGCCATATTTCATACATTTTCTTTGCTGCTCCTGCACTGAGGTAAGTATTTTGATAGGCATTAAAAAGAATTTTTTTCTGATTTGGCATTTCTTGCTTTTGCAATGCAGCCCAAATAGATTGCTCCAGGTTTGCATGTGTTGCCATTCTTTCCTCCTGTTTTAAAAAGGTCCAGTAAATTCCTGTTAAGTAACCGGTAATTAACCTCAAATTCATTTCATTGTTTTCAATGTCCAAACCTTTAATGTATATCTCCAACAATTGCTTGGGCGTAAAACCTTTTCCCGAAAGCATATTTTCGTAACTATTAATATAGGCTGATGCTCTTTCCAAAGGATCATTGAGCGCATATACCCTATCCATCATCATTTTATCAACAGGAAATACGCCGTAACCTTCGCCATTAGCATTAAAAAGGATGTATTGCGGTTTGGCAAGTCCGTTTGCTTGCGTTAAAACAGTTGTGGCATTAACCGCATTTACCAGTAACACTTTGGTATGGCCTGGGTAACAAAGTTTAAGGGTAAAAGCCTGCGGCCAAATGCGTTTATCGCCCGTTTCACTTTGCTGGGTGATGGCTAAACGGCTTATTTTTCCATCCTTATATTGAATATTGTAATCAAATACCGGACGGCCGGGCTGGTTAACCCAAACTTTGTTCCAGTTATAAAGATCCTGTTTGGTATAATTACTCAATATGGTGATCAGATCATTCCAAGTGGCATTACTATACGCATATTTTTTAAGGTATACCCTTATTCCATTTTGAAAGGCGGTTTTCCCCATCAGCAGTTCCAACTGGCGCATCATTATCGGGGCCTTGTGGTAAATAATATTTCCGTACATAGATCCGGCTTCCTGCAAATTATCCAACTGTTGGCGAATGGGATTGGCACCCAAAGTCCTGTCTACACCGTAGGCCGCAGGATAATGATCGCGCAGAAATTTGAGGTTAAATGTATTTTTGCCCATTAATTTCTCGGTTACCTTATCGGCCATAAAATTGGCGAACACTTCTTTCATCCATACATCATTAAACCATTTCATGGTAACCAGATCGCCAAACCACATGTGCGCGGTTTCGTGGGAAATTAGGTTGGAACGTGAAATAAACTGATCTTTTGTGGCTCCTGCATCTAAAAACAGATCGGATGATTTGTACTGCACCTCGCCAGGGTGCTCCATCCCCCCGAACTGAAAATCGGGAATGGCGGCAAAGCCAATTTTTTGAAAAGGATATTGAATAGCAGTCCAGTTTTCTAGAAAATCAATCGCATGCTGATGCGCAGCAAAAACCGAATCGACACTCAATTTAATTTTAGCTGAATCTGTTTCGCGGTGCAGAAATTCCATCCCACGGTTACTTATTTTTTTATGGATGTAGGTATATTTTCCGGCGGTAAAAGAGAACAGGTAGGTAGGCAGTTTATCCGAATTGTTAAAATTATAGGTGGTGGCATTACCCTTCACCAACGAATCTTTTTTGCTTGCATTTGCCAATACTTTCCAATCGTTCGGCACGGTAAGCGAAAGCAAAAACCTCGCTTTTAAATCTGGCTGATCAAAGCAGGGAAAAACAGACCTTGCATGGTCGGGAACAAAAAGTGCGTATAAAAAATCCTTATTCCTGTTTAGCGATTCGTTACCGGCAATAAACTCAAAGGTTATACGGTTATTGCCCAACCGCAAATATTGGGCAGCTATTACGACATGCTCGTTTTCAAAATGCACAGGAACCACCTGGTTATTGGCCAAAACCTGCTTTAAATGGCTTGCATTCTGCTTAAAATCTACCTGTAGACCTTGTATTTTGCTCAAGCTGAAACCGATGCTTTCTGTCCCTTTAATTAAGCTATCTTTCTCAGCCGGAACAACAAAATGAACCTGGTATTGAATATTGCTAATGGTTGCACTTCTGGCGTTGGCCAAAGCAAGTGATACACCGGGTTCAACGGCAACAGTTCCAGGTTTCTGCTGTGCAAAAGCCGTTGCAGATAATAATAAAAAAAAGTAAAAATATCTAATCATAAAGTTCATGCTAGCAGCTATTTAAGCCTCTTGATCATAATTAAGGTTGCATTAAGTTCGCTGCCAAGGGAAATCTACTGTATCTTGTACTGTATATCTCCCGAACAAGGCTTAATATAACCATCTTAATTTTTATGGCGAATTTGCTTTAAAGTTTAACCGTAAAAGTGATTATATAATATCAAAATCGCAAGATTTTCTAAAAAGGGGTAATATTAAGCTGTAATTTCTAAGAATGGGAGCAGACATTTGAAATGAAAATGAAATTGCGGTAACCAACAACCGCGATTATTTTAAATAAGTTGAAGACTTTGATCGCTTAATATTTAAGCTAAATGATCAAAAAAGACGGCTCAAAAATTCAGGAAAATTTTGGTTTTAATCTCAAAAAAATAAGGAACCAAAAAGGATTGAGCCTTCGTGCCATGGCAAGAAACTGCGAAATAGACGACAGTAACATTTCGAAAATTGAAAATGGCAAATTTAATGTTCAGCTTGCCACTATTTTTGAACTGGCAAAGGCTTTAGATGTTCATCCTAAAGATTTACTGGATTATGAATAGCCTCTCCGGTTATAATAGTTCAGTTTTTAAAATTTAACCCCCTACATAAATTACCCACGGCGTTACTCTATTAACCTGAGTTCCATTAATATTTTATGCTTAATGACCGCAAAGTACACAAAGAAAAAAGCACGGAGTACACAGAGTAGCATTGGCGATAATCTGAAGAAAAAGACCTTTCGCTGAGCTTAGGATGACAGCGAGGTCCATTAATTGTCATTCTGAACGCAGTGAAGAATCTTTTTTAGTAAAGAATCTCAATCTGTGCATCTGTGGCATTTTTAATTATGCAGCTTAATCATTTTGATTATGCAGCTTAATCATTTTGTCCATGCAGCTTAATTTATTTGCCCGTCATTGCGAGGCACGAAGCAATCTTAATGCACACGCGAGGTAGCGATCGTTATAAGATTGCTTCGCAGGCTGAAAAGCTATAGCTATAGGGTGCAATGCAGTCGAGAACCCGAATGCTCAGTGAAGCTAAATCTTTATTAACCTCATTCTTCCCTAGAAAGCCAGCTATTCATTATCAAACAAAAAAACATCCTAAATTTTCGTATTCTGATTAATCGAACTCAGGTTATTAAGTAATAAAGCAAGTTCGGCTTTCTCATCTACCTCTAATTCAATCATCCCGTTAAAGAGGTCAAAAATCTGATCGCGCTGATCGGAGCGCAGCAAAAGATCCAGTAATCTGACCAAAGTTTTCTTCTGACCGGTGTTTAAGCTACCAAAAAGCTTAGGCTCCACCTCGTACAAGGCTTTGATCAGCTTAACCAGTTCAGGTTTTCTAATTGCAGCTTCTCTTTCGGTAGCATAGCCAGGAAATATATCTTCCTGCACGTAGGTTTCTATCAATCGGTTGGCATACTCTTTTAAAAAAGGTTTGCGTTTACTTTTTAGGTATTCGGTAAGCTCTTTAATTAAAAAACGGTATTCTGCAGATGATTTGGCCGCACCAAATATGGCTACCTGACCTTCACTCTCAAAACTTTTAAAGTCAAAATCATGGAAAAAATCGCTATCAATATAAATGCTGTGGAAATAATCGTCGCTTTTTTTATTCAGGGTAGTATAATCTTTATACACTTCTTCTCCGCCGGCTAAAAAATAGTATTTAGACAATTCTCTGTGCAGGTTATCTTTCCAGTGCACATATTTTATCTTAAAATGAACTGAAGTATCGGGGTAAAAGAGCGTAAACTCTTCCGAGCTTTTCATATTATCGCTAAAGTTCAGCGCCATGCCATTCACAATAACCGAATAATTTTTATGCTTATTCAGTTCAATAAACCAGCAAAATTCATTGATTAAAAACGGCAGTACCGTTTCGTCGAAATCTTGTTGCGAAATGCGCAGGTTGGTAAAAGAAACCACTGTACCAGTTTTTCCTCTTGCGGTTGGCAGCGCGGTAAAATCGTGGTTATAATTGTTAAGCCCACCAGTACTGATGTATATTTCACCGTGCCTAAAACCATTTTCGGCCTGATAGGTGGTACGCCAGGTAGCATTGTGTGCAAAAGTAAAGAAAGTAAGCCTCCCTACCCCGTTACGGCCATGCATTTTAGAGGTATGCTTCGGTGCAACAATCTGTATAGCCTTTTCCGATTCAAAAAATGGATCGAATTTCTGCTGTAAACGGTCAAAGTTTATTCCATAACCATTATCGGCAATATCCAAACTTTCTAAATGGCCAAGTGCATTGGCCACGTAATCTATTTTAATGGTATCGGCATTGGCATCAAAACCATTCCAGATGTATTCTGCAATGGCCTGCTTCTCATTATAATTTTTTAATACCTTTTGAATACCCTTGGAGGTAATGTTAACACTAACCGACATATTACTAATTTAATTAGCAAATATAACATTAAATCGTTATGATGGCAGCTACAGCCTAACGATAAGTTTTAAACATGAGGTATGAAACGGAACCATCTAAATTACTCTGCCTGACTAAAATGCCTTCTTAATTTTTCTTCTTCCAGATCGAGCAGCTCCAGCTGTTCTTTAATCAATTGATCGTTAATCTGCTCTTTTTTATTCAATCCTTTGAGTAAAATCCGCTGTTGGGCCATAATATCTTCCAGTGCCAACCTATAATCGTGGTAAAATTCTTCTGCCCTGGCGGTATTTTCTTCCTTTTCCCAATCTCTCAATAGTTCCATCTCTGCTTCTATCCGAATTTTGATTGATCTGATCATATCATTATGGCTTAGTGCCTCATGGTACTTTTCATCCAGTATTTTTAACGAAAGCATCGAAAGTTTTTTCCTTACCAACTGTTTTTGCTGCTCAAAAGAAATGGTATAATCAGGATCGGGCATATTTACCCATTTAATTAAAGGCGGCAGCGTTAAGCCCTGCAACACCAGGGTAACCAATATTACACTAAAAGTAATAAAAAGGATGAGGTTGCGCTGAGGAAAGGCCTCGCCCGATTTTAAAGCAATTGGAATAGAGAGTGCCGCAGCCAACGATACCACACCGCGCATACCGGCCCAGCCAAAAAGCAGGGGCGCATGCCATGTAGGATGCGGATCTGCCGTGGTAATATACCGGCTAATGAAACGGGTAAAATATAGGGCTCCGTACGTACTGGCCAAGCGGGTTATAATGAGCACCAGGCAAATAATAGAACTATAGCGGATTGCAGGCATGAGGCCTTCTTTGCCTAAACCATTAATAATTACCGGAAATTCTAAACCTATGAGCAAAAAAACAAAGCCATTAAGTACAAAAGCTACTGCTTCCCAAACATTTATGGCCTGTAGGCGGCTACGGTGTGTTAAAATACGGTCGCGACGTGCAGATAGGAACAATCCACCGCTTACCACTGCCAGCACACCCGAAAAATGAAACTCTTCTGCCACCATGTACATGGCATAGGGTGTTAAAAAGGTTAAAATAATATCGATGTTGGTTGTAGTGGGCAACCACCTGTGCAGTGCGTAAAAAACAAGGGCAACCAGGATACCGATCAGAATACCCATGGTAATTACCAGTACAAAGTTGCCAGCGGCTTCGGTAAATGCAAAACTTCCGGTAGTTACTGCAACCAGCGCAAACCTAAAAACCACCAAACTGGATGCATCGTTGAGTAAACTTTCTCCTTCTAAAATGGTGGTTAACCTTTTGGGCACTTTAACATTTTTAAGTATGGCCGAAGCGGATACCGCATCCGGCGGAGAAATAATACCGCCCAGCAAAAACCCCAATGCCAGCGTAAAACCAGGAATTAAGTTGTACGATATTAAAGCTACAATACTCGAGGTAAGGATTACAATCGGGAAGGCAAAACTGCTAATAACCCTGCGCCATTTCCAAAAATCTTTCCATGAGGTATTCCAGGCCGCTTCGTAAAGTAAGGGAGGCAAGAAAATCACAAAAATCAGTTCGGGCTCTATCTCAATATTTTGGAGTATGGGCACAAAACTGAGTGCCAACCCTGCAATAACCAATAGTATAGGGTAAGCTACACGTATTTTTTGCGCTAACATTACAATAAAAAGTATAATGGCAAGCAAAAAAGTGTACTGGATAATCTGTTGGTGCATAGTGGATGGGGCTTGGTTCTAAAATACAATTTTTGAATTGAATGCCAAATTGAAATGCTTTGTTCTTTTTTGAGATAAAATTTGGATTTTCTATTATAAAGCCATAATTTCTCCTTTGTAATAGATCATCCCAATTCTTTTACATTGGTTTTATTAATGAAGGCCATTTTTATTGTTGTTGCTTTCTGTGTGGTTAGCGGCCTATGTATTGCCCAACCGGTTATCCGTGTTGAAGCACAATCTTTTAGTAATTTAGGGAAATCAGGGTATTTTTGGCAGGATAGTACGGGCAAAACCCCGTTCGAGGTGGTAGAAAAGTTCGGATCAGAGAAATTTACGGTGGGCAGATCGCCAA
Source organism: Pedobacter sp. GSP4 (assembly GCF_051857575.1). Classification (NCBI taxonomy): domain Bacteria; kingdom Pseudomonadati; phylum Bacteroidota; class Sphingobacteriia; order Sphingobacteriales; family Sphingobacteriaceae; genus Pedobacter; species Pedobacter sp. GSP4. The sequence continues at coordinate 729,513 of NZ_JBPZIR010000002.1, forward strand.
TTTTTAATGGTGGCACCAAAGGAAAAGTATGGTGGATGAAACTCCGCTTTAGCCGGAAGCCCCAAACTATCCCCTACCTGTTTATCGATTATGCCAGTATCGATTCGCTGTCTCTCTTTTATCGCGATACACTTGGCCGGATACGGCAGGTGCGCTCGGGCATGCTTGGCCTTCAAAAAAATGATGCTCCATTGGGTACCGGTTATGTATTTCCATTACAGCAGGTAAAAGGGCCAATTAGTGATATATATTTGAAAATGCAGACCATGAATTCTTTACTCGTGCCTGTAAAACTGGTAACAGAACCCGTACTGAACCGTGCTATAATTAAAGAATACAGCGCACAGCTTATTTATGTAGGTATTGCGGTAATGATCTTAATTTTTCACATTTTTATGTTCTTTGTTACCCGCAGCAAGCTTTTTGCACTTTATATTGCCAGGATAATCCTGCTCTATTTTATTGCAATGGTATGTTACGTACAAGGTTATGAGCTTTTCTTGGGGCCAACTGTTGCCAGGTTTATCTTTTTACACGCGCACTTTTTTATCGCCCTTGGCTACATTTGCACCATCCTATTTAACAGCAGGTTTTTAAAACTAAAAAGGCGGCTTCCATTGCTGAATAAGGTGTTCAATATCCTTACCATTGGATGGGCCTTAATCTTGGTCTGCTCGTTATGGGATGCCAGAAGCATGACCAATGCATTAACGCAGTTCTTATTTTTTCTTACCTCATCGCTTTTCCTGGTGAGCAGCGTTAAGGTAATTATCATCCGCGGATACTCCAAAACAGCCCCACTGATCAGTTTTTATGTTTTGGGCTGGATTCCTGTTGCATTGGTTTCCATTTATCTGGTACTGAGTTTAATGGATATTATCCCTTTTCAGTCTCATGCATTCAGTTTGCTTACCATTGCCGGGATAATCGAAGGTGTTATGATAAGTTTGGGCCTTTTCGGACAGCGGCTGAAACTGCTTTCGCGGCACAATGCGCATTTCCGCAGGCAGCGCATTATTTTACAGGAGCAGATGGAAGGATATAAAAAACAGTTGCAGGAAAGAACCATTAAACCGGCCACTTATTTATCGCTTAAAGAACTTACTGATCTGGCACATAGCCGCGACCCATCTTTTATGGAAAGGTTTAGGGCAACCGAAACGGTATTTATTGATGAATTGCTAAAGCGCTCGCCACTTCTTTTAACCGCCGAACTGGAGCTTTGTGCGTATATGCGGTTAAATTTCGATACCAAAGAAATTGCCCGCACCTGTAAAATCAGCGTGCGGGCAGTTGAAAGCCGAAAATACAGGATCCGCAAAAAACTGGGTATAGATGGTGAAACCAACATGCAGACCTGGATATTGAATTTAGCTAGAATGTCCTAAATAGCATACAAAACATTTACTGATTTAAAAAGCTTAGTTTATTGAGCAACAGACAGGAAACAGCAGTTAAATCACTTTGATACAACCCTTTACAAAGGCATGCGTATAATTGCGTAGTAACCAAAAACACCTGCCGCACCCTCTTTGCATATAGCTTATCGGAGTACAGGCGGTGCGATACCGTTTTATAACCAAACAAGCGTAATGTTTTTGTCTTGGAGTACCCATTATTTAACCATGTCAACAGAAACGGTCTTATTCGGGATGATTTGTTACACGACTGTTGGCATGGTTTATTAAAAAAACGCGAATTGAACCAAAACAATATAGAGCTGCATAAATATTAGCACCGATTTTATTTTACACACTGAAAATCAATCCTTTAAAAATACTGCGTATCACTGCGTAGACAATAATTTTGAGAACCCTTAAATCCACCATTTCTTTGTCCCTACCTTAATTAAATATGATAACAGATGCTGCGCTATGGGAAGTTTGGACAGGGGACGGTTCTACTTCCCTACGCCGGCATATTAATTAAACTATGAAACTGAATAACACGCCTGCTCAAATCATCCGCAGCATACAGGAATTTTACAATGGCAGAGAGCCTGAAGAAATCTATTCGGAAATGGCTATTGATAAAAACTGCTTTAACGGATGGATAAGAGATTTTGGAGCTATTGCGAATGAGCTTTTAGAACTGAAAGATGAAAATGAAAAACTCAGGCTTATGTTTACCAATCTCAGTCTGGTAAATCAAAGCCTGCGCAATTCGCTCGATAGCTTAACCCGGTCGGATTCAAAGATTATTGATTTCCTAATCAAAAAAAGGAACACGGGCAATCTCCGCCAGCGCTAACGCTCACCAAAACGCAATTTCACAATGCCTCCAAAGATTATGATCATTGATGATCATCCTGCAACTCTTGATGCCCTTAAAATGATTTTCGAATTTGAGGGTTATTTGGTACTGGCGCTTTCGGGTGCCACTCATCTGCATGCCAAGGTAAATTCTTTTCAGCCAGATGTTATTTTAATTGATGTTTTGCTGGGGTTTAATGATGGTAGGGCAATATGCCGAGAATTAAAGCTATCCATACATGCTGCAATCCCGTTACTGATTATGTCATCGCGCATCGGTTTAACCAACGAAAGCTTTTTAACTACACATTGTGATGACTACATGGAAAAACCTTTTGAAATGGAAACCATAGTGGAAAAGGTTAGATTGCTTGTTGCCAAAAGAACACAGGTAGATTAGCTAAATGGGCTAATTTACCTGTGTAATAATTTATTTATCCAAAAAGCTCGCTGCTCAGGTAACGGTCTCCACGGTCGCAGGCTATAAATACAATAACACCTTTATCCAATTCGCCTGCAAGTTTCAAGGCAGCTGCACAAGCGCCTCCAGAACTCATACCGGCAAAAAGGCCTTCTTCTTTGGCCATTCTTCTCGACATTAGGGTTGCATCTGCTTCTGCAATATCCATTATCCGGTCTACCCGTTCTGCCTCGAAAATTTTCGGCAGATATTCCTGTGGCCAGCGCCTAATACCCGGAATAGACGAACCTTCGGTGGGCTGGCAGCCCACAATCTGAATGGCCTCATTTTTTTCTTTTAAAAACCTCGAACAGCCCATAATGGTACCTGTAGTACCCATTGAACTTACAAAATGGGTAATCTGCCCATCGGTATCCTTCCATATTTCAGGTCCGGTAGTTTTATAATGAGCCAGGTAGTTGTCAGGATTTGAAAACTGGTTCAATAAGAAATATCCTTTAGAAACACCTTTTTCTTCTGCGTAATCGCGGCATACTTCAATGCTTTCTAACAAGGTTACCTTGGCGCCAAAAGCCTCCATGGTTACTTTGCGTTCGCGGGTAGAGTTTGCCGGCATTACCAGCTCTATTTCCAAACCATATAGGCTTGCAATCATGGCCAGTGCAATGCCTGTGTTGCCACTGGTAGCTTCTACCAATTTGGTTTCCGGTGTAATCTGGCCGCGCTCTATTGCACTCCTGATCATGTTAAGCGAAGCCCTATCTTTCACACTTCCACCGGGGTTATTGCCTTCCAATTTGGCAAAAATCTTTACTGCCGGATTGATATTCAGCTTTTGAAGTTCGGCCATTGGCGTGTTTCCGATCAGATCGATTATTCCTGCCATACTAATTATTATATATTTTAACGTGTTTCTTTGTGGTTTCTGATGGTAATTACTGGCGAATGATAGGCCGTAGAAAAAGGTGCAATGCTATCGGTAAGCCATACATTTCCACCTATTATACTGTCGTGCCCAATAACCGTTTCGCCGCCTAAAATGGTTGCACCCGAGTAAATAACTACCCGGTCTTCTACCGTTGGATGCCTTTTGCTCCCGGCAAGCACTTTATTAACACTTAAGGCGCCCAGGGTTACCCCCTGATATAGTTTAACATACTGGCCAATGATACTGGTTTCGCCAACTACAATTCCGGTGCCGTGGTCGATATAAAAATATTCGCCAATACTGGCTGCAGGATGGATATCGATTCCAGTTTTTGAATGTGCATGCTCGGTAAGTATGCGTGGAACCAGCGGTATATTGAAGTTATAAAGCAAATGTGCAATCCGGTAGAAGCAGATGGCATAAAAACCCGGATAGGTTCTGATTACTTCGAACCTGCTCTGTGCCGCCGGATCGCCTTCATATATGGCAGCAATATCGGTGTTGAGAACGCGGTAAAGTTCGGGCAGGTTCGCAAAAAAATCGGCTGCAACATTTTTGCATTCGCTGTTTTTGAGTTTGCAACTGGCCGATATGATGATAAAAAGCTCGAGTTCAAGACTAGATACATATTGTTTTACCTCCGAAATATCGGCAAAGGCCTGTCCGGCATTTTCCGGAAAAATTACCTTAATCAGTTTTTCTGCCCAATTCGATATGACTTCGTTGGGTGGAATATTGGGTTGCTCGAGTGGTTTTTTAAAAATATACTCAAAAAAATGGTTATCCATAATGGTGGTGTTACCCGGCCGATCTGCTCATCGACTAGATATATAGATTTAATCGCTAATCTAAGTTTTGTTTTTATAAACCAGAACTTATAAAACATTTTTATTGCAAAAATTGCCTTATTCTAACAATAAGTTCAATGCCTGCCATAAAACTATGAGGAATATAGTATTTAGAAATTAGTTTTTAGGCCATTTGGCAAGATCGGTTGTTGGAAGCTTTTTAACCAAAGGTTTTTCTGTCGTTAAAAAAACTGATATGTTTTTACTGCTGTTAGCCTTAACCTGAGTAGTAAAACCGATAATAGTGGTTCCCGGGTTTGGAGCATCATAAGCAGTAACTGGAGCGGTTGGCCATTGTTTAAATTCGATTTCACCATCAGTTTCGATAAACAAGTAACATTTTTTGCCTTCACTATTCAATTCGATGGTATGCGCATTTAACACTTTCAAGGCCGCAGGTGTAACCATCGACCAGCGTAAGGCAATATCCTGATCTCCTGCTTCTACTTCATCGCGTATAAACACTGTATTTTTATTGATGAGTGCCACACCCCTCTGCGATTTTTTGAGTTTACCGGCATAAAGCGTGCTCATATCAACTACAGCATTCATAAATTTACTGTTATTGGAGCTGCTTTGAAAATTTGCCTTTCCGCTAACCAGCTGAAAAGTACTGTCTACCGAGAGGGTATTGTGCGCCAGATTATTGTACCTGAATATTTTCCAGCGTTGGGCATCTTGCTTACTGTTCCATAAATCGATCCCTTTTGATTCTAGAGATTCATACTCTTGCATGCCCAGATCCATAGCCCATCGTACGCCCTGCGATTCCATTACAAAGGAACCCACATCCATGTGTGCATGACTTGTAGCTGGCGAGCCTCCTTTAAAGCCAACAAAAGTAGCCATAGGGTCGGTCCAAGAGCCTCGCATCAGTGCTACTGGTGTAGTACCATTTCCACTCCAAAAGGTAACTTTAGGCGGTTGAACCTGATTAAATGATATTCCATTGGCCCATAACATAGCCGATGGCAATAAGCGATTATTTAAGAGTTTATGATCGTTAATCTGCTTTTTGCTTACCCACAGTATTGAGGGATCTTTTAATTTCGAGGCAAACCAAAAAAGTGCGGGATTAAACTCTGCTACAGCCCTGCTATCCGAATAATTAAAAGGCTTACCGGATGGGCCTGTCATATTTACCATGTATGCGGCAGTTTTCAAAAAACCTGGCTGGCTGCTCAAGTCAAAATCCTGTTTAAATACACTTTCCAGTGCGCTGACCAACATCACGTTAAAAGAAGTTCCATACTCCCAATAAGCATAGCCTTCCGGATAGGCACCATCAGGTGCATATTGTTTCATCGGTAATACTACACTTTTAATAGCCCTGTTAACCAATGAAGCCGAAAGTGCCGGGTGAGATTCGAAAGTAGCTATTGCACCAAAGGTAATACCTGCATTGCATACCTGGTTCCAATTATTGGTAATGTTAAGCCAGTTGTTATACCGTTTATCCATTGAGGGCATTATACCTTTCTCCAAAATGGCTAGTGATACTGTATTGCGTGTTGCTAAAGCTAAATCATGGTAAAGCCAATCGTAACCGATAGCTAAAGCCAATGTCATTTCGCCAACATCTAGAAAATGATTTGGGTTCCAATCTTTAAAGGCAGAAACAGCCAGCATTTCCTGCTCTGCCCTTTGCAGGTATTTTTTATCGTGGGTAATCCTGTAAGCATAAGCCAGGTAGTAAATTCTTTTTAGGGCTTCTCTGGATACATCCAGTAATCGTTTGCCGATCATAACCCTTTCTAACACTGGCTGGTTTAACATTTTACCAGCTCCCGAAAGTATAGCCTGATGGATTTGCCTTAAACCTGTGTCGGCATTTACACCTGCTACAATCTGTTTTTCTTTAGCCGCCGAGATCAGCAAGCGGGGATGATCAGGAAGTTTGTATAAAGAATCGATTGCAGTAATTTGCCCAATAGCCACGCCCCTGTAAAGAAGCATGGCTATCAGACATAAAATTGTTATAAATGACCTTTTTTGAATCACCTGAATTATTTTTTCTGTTCAGAAAGGAAAGTAACCAATGAGGCAAGCTCTTCATAAGATAAAGAGTTGGCCAAACCTTCTGGCATCATGGAGTTTTCCAATTCTTTACGCGAAAGGATATCTCCGGTTTTAATGGTAAAAACTTCACCGGCAATGTTACGCAATACCACTTTGGCAGCAGTTTCTTCTTGAACGAAGCCCATGTACGTTTTATCACCTTTTGCACTGATCATTACAGAAGCAAAGCCCTGCGATATAGAAGCATTCGGTTTTAAAATCGATTCGGCAATCTGCTCGCGGTTCATGATCGAACCGATCTGCCCCATAAAAGGACCTTTCATTTTATCGGTTTTATTTAAACTATGGCAGGCAATGCATCCCTGGTTATTAAAAATTGTTCTTCCTTTAACCGGATTTCCTGGCAGTTTATTAATGGCAAGCAATACATCTTCTATGGATGATTTACCTACCTGTCCTTTTTGGTTCTTGATTTTTTCAAGGTCAATTTTAGGTTCTTCAGCGGCCGCAATTTTTTCTTCTTCAGCAAATTCGGCGATATCCATTCTGTGGCGCGAATTTAAATCAACAAAAAACTGTTTTTCTTTGGCACCCAGTTTAAGGGCTTCTTCTTTTAAAAACTTTTCTATTACCGGCGATTCTTCCCAGTTAACCGCTTTAAAGTAAGGGCCGTGTGAGTCTGGACGGGTACCCCACCACCAAGTGGCATCGTAGGCTATCTCTTTTTTGTACAAACGGGCCAATGTAATGAGTATCTGTTTTTTCAGTTTCTCATCCTTGGCTGTTTTATAATTATCAATTAATCCATTTACCGCCTTAGCATTGTGCATATAACGTAAGGCCCATAGAGCAAGGTCGGCATTTTCGGTTTGAATGGCAGCCACAGTTGCATCGGTAGCGTGCAGATCTACCAAAGCCCTAACAGCTAAATGTGGCAAAATAATATCTGCATTTGGTGTAGCATGAGGTCCTTCTGTCCCTTTTGCAGGTGCAGTAAAAGAAGCTGGAACTTTAGTAGCTAAAAGTACCTTTGCTGCTTCATCTACTTTCCCTAAGCGGTTTAATGCAATAATTGAAACAGCATGTACGCGCGGAGAAGCATCTTGAAGTCCTTGTACAAAGGGTTCAATTGGTACATTGGCCAGATAAATTTTACGGTCGGTTAATGCCTTTAAAGCAAATTCTTTCACTGTATTGTCTTTCGCCAGTTCTAACAAAGCTGCTGTACCATTAGCTTTGGCCAGTTGGGCGTAAGTATATATCCCGGCAACACGTACTTCAAGCGGCAAAGCCTGGTCGGAAGCTGTTTTTAAAGCAGCATCAATTGCCTGTTTACTGCTACGGGCAACCAATTCTTGTGAGGCTGAAAGACGGCCAACTGCGCTATTCGATTTAAGCAGTTCTGTTAATTTTTTTACAGATAGCTTTTTAACATCAGGAAAGGCTTTGTATTTCCAATCGTTCGGCACTGCACGAACAATGTAACCTTTATCCGGGCTACCTGAGTAACCTGCACCATCCCAGGCCGATAAATAAAGTCTTCCAGAACCATCTACATCTAGATCAGTAATTTGGGGAAGTTTAATAAATTCTTCGTCCTTTTGAGTAAAGGTTGGTCCATCGGCAGTAACCCTATGGATGTAGAGCATGCTTCGGCCCCAATCGGCCATCATTGGTACATGGTTATATTGTGCAGGCCAGTTTGGCTCGTCCATAAACAGCGCACCTGTACCAGATCCTCCACCAAGATCGGCTAAGGCTGGAATAATTTCATCTGTAAAATTCTGGAATAAAACCGGATAACCGTATTCTCCAGATTGGATGTGGTGTGAGAAGCGTACATTCCATCCTCCACCATCATTGGTATTTTCGCGGGTAAAAACATTCATCAATGGATCAATAGCCACATCATATACGTTACGTGTTCCATGTGTAAATATTTCCATTTCGGTTCCATCAGGACGTACCCGAACGATACCTCCACCCAACATGGTCAGTTTTTTGCCTGAACGGTCTATGGCATCATGAAAGCCAAAATCTCCTACCGAGATATAGATCCATCCATCAATTCCCATTCTAATGCCGTTGGTTGCATGGTCGGTACCGCGTTCGCGGATGTATTTTTCGTTACTAATGTGTTCGATCAATGGTTTTTCGGGACCATCGGCTTTGCCATCTCCATCCTTGTCTTCAAAAACCACGAGGTTCATGCCAGTGGCCTTACCGGTTTCTTTTGAAAAAGTTGTGTGCAGTACAAAAACCTGGTTGCCCTGAACAATAATCCCCCGAGGGTTATCTACAGCGGCAAAATCAATGTGCTGGTCCATTTTACCATCGTTATCCTTATCTATTAATTTAAGGATATGGCCTTTACCGGGATCTTTACCTAAAGAACCGATCATATCAACGCCTACGTAAACTTCGCCTGTTGGGGCAACTGCTAAACAGGCTGGGCTTGGCGTAACATCTGGACCGGCGAAATTGGTAATGGTCAATTCAGCTGGGGTAGCTGGTTTGGGCTGTGGTTCGTTAAACAGGGTTTTGAAGCCCAGAAAAATTAAGGATAAATAAATTAAGCTTAAAGAAAATTTAATCATTGTGTGCGTTGTTTGTGTTGAACGGTAAACTTACAAAAAAATACAAATTAACTTTTGCCACAATTTTGTGCTATTACATTTAAATCTTAACTACTTATATGAAATACGGCTAGAGTTTATTGTTAAGCAATTATACGCTAAAGGCTACAGATTTTATCAAATCCATTAAATAATTGTTAACCAATCTGAAATTATCAATTATAATATTGTTTTAAGCCGTATTTATTTCCACACCTAACCGAAATAGATAAAAATATGGTTAAAAAAAATTCAAAATCAACACTAACACTACAATAGAACGATAAAACAAGGTAAACAGTCAATAAAATGTCTTAATCACTGCAAAATAATAAATTAACCTATTGATTATTTGATTTTTACAAAAAAATAGCATATATTTAATCATTCAATATTCATTAAATCAGTACGTTATGAAAAATATATTTTATTTCTTCTTGACTGCCCTGATCTCTTCTATTGCTTTATTAAGTATTGATGGTGCATTTGATTCAGAATTGGTTTATAGCACTGTGATATTAATATGGTTACTGTACATTTGGTACCACATTTATGCAAACAAGAGGAACTACAGCGAGTAGTCTGTTTTAGTTGAGCTTTATACACCGCGTCATTTTATTTCGTGCTGAAAGTGAGCGCCCTTACCTTTTGAACTTACTGCCCATAACTTCTGCCAAAGGCTCTACTCGCATTTTTTCGTATTGCTTTATAACCGATAGCTAACGCCATAAGCTGCCAAAACCAAGGTTACTAATTTAACTTTATGATTATTTAACATTTAGGCACCTGTAGCATGGGTTAATCTTATTATCTTCGCAGAAAACTAAAGCTAGTGGCTTTACGTTTATATTAGTATGAAGGCCGATTGGTCTTTTTAAAAAAAAGCTTAATGAACTTGGAGTATCGACCTCGTACATGGGGTAGATAAGAGCACAAGATCATGAAATCAAAAGCAAAATTCCCATGCTTACCGGGAACAACTTTTTACTCTGAGGTTCGCAGAAGGGTAAACAACGACTTTAAAGAAAACAATCTAAGCACCAACGCGAATGGCTTAATGTGGTTCAAGGCCTGTCTTTTTCTGGCTTTATTTCTGGTGCTTTACTTTAGTATACTGCTGCTTCCCTCCCACCTAATTTTTATCTCGGTTTTAACTGTTATGTTAGGTGCAGTTTGTGCATTTATTGGTTTCAATATCTGTCACGATGCCATTCATGGTTCGTTTTCGAATTCTAAACGCGTCAATTCTTTCTTTAGTTTCCTGTTTAATCTGGTTGGGGCTAACCCATATGTTTGGAATATTACCCACAATGTTGTACACCATACGTACACCAATATACCCGGGCATGATGAGGATATTGAAGTGGCACCAGGCCTGATCCGCATCTGCACGGTTGATGAACTGAAGCCACACCACCGTTTTCAGCAATGGTATGCTTTTCCTCTGTATAGTTTGGCCTCGCTATCGTGGGTGTTCCGTAAAGATTATAAAAAGTTTTTCCAAAAAAGTGTTGGTGCCTGCCAGAACAAACATCCTAAGGTTGAATATTTTAACCTGTTTTTCTACAAATTTATTTACTATTTCATTTTTATTGGCTTACCTATATTGGTTATGCCGTTACCTTGGTGGCAGGTTGCAATTGGCTTTGTCATCCTACACATGGCTCAGGGCTTAACCATGGGACTTGTTTTCCAGTTGGCACATGTTGTTGAAGGAACCACTTTTCCCTCAACCAATGCAGAAGGCAATATGGAAGAGGCCTGGGCAGAACATCAGATGCGTACCACGGCGAATTTCGCTACTCAGTGCCCTATATCGGCCTTTTTTCTGGGTGGCTTAAACCGACAGATTGAACATCATCTTTTCCCCAAGATTTGCCATGTACATTATGGAAGAATATCGGCCATTGTTAAGCAGAGCGCACTTGAATTTGGTTTGCCTTACCATGAAAACACGACTTTCTTATCGGCACTCCGCTCGCATTACCGGATATTGAAGAAAATGGGAAGGGCTCATCAGGAAGTGGTTGGTTTACCATTAATAAGTTAAGGACATTAAGGCATAGTAGCTATCTGTCAATTAACCAGTTTAAACAGTTAACCGATTAACCACAAGTCTACTACCATTAAGGAGTTAAGGACATTAAGGCATAGCAGCTATCTGTCAATTAACCAGTTTAAACAGTTAACCGATTAAGCACAAGTCTACTACCATTAAGGAGTTAAGATGATTAAGGCTTAGCAGTTATCTGTCAATTAACCAGTTTAAACAGTTAACCGATTAACCACAAGTCTATCACCATTAAGGAGTTAAGAAGATTAAGGCTTAGCAGTTATCTGTCAATTAACCAGTTTAAACAGTTAACCGATTAACCACAAGTCTACTACCATTAAGGAGTTAAGAAGATTAAGGCTTAGTAGCTATCTGTCCATTAACCAATTTAAACAGTTAACCGATTAACCACAAGTCTACTACTATTAAGGAGTTAAGAACATTAAGGCTGGGCCGATTCTAGATCACTTAGCCATAAACTATCAACCATTGACTAATGACTAATGACTAATGAACCATTGACCAATGAACGATACCACTTCACACAAACTTAACATACAATCCATTTCTTGAACTGACAGATCTTTATATCTTTAGCACATGTACTGGTACGAAGAAGAGGTTAAACAATTGGAAAAAACGCACCGCTTAGACCGGGAGCATCCTGGTATTGTTTTTTATGGAAGCTCTTCTATACGTTTATGGAATAGCCTCGAAGATGATTTTCCACATTCGAAAGTAACCAATTTAGGTTTTGGAGGCTCAACACTTGCCGCATGCGTATGGTTTTTCGAAAGGATTATGACCGATTACCGCCCTAAATCGCTTGTGGTGTATGCAGGTGATAACGATCTGGGCGATGGACGGAACCCGGAAGAAATTTTTATCTTTTTTCAGCAATTGATGGTTAAGGCGAATTTAAGGTTCGGAGCACTGCCCTGTTATTTTATTTCACTAAAACCAAGTCTAACACGCTGGCATATGGCCGATCAGTTTAGGTATACGAATAACCTGATTGAAAGCGAGATTATAAAACAGAATGGCAACTGGAAATTTATAGATGTATTTAAAAAAATGCTCGATAAATCCGGTCAGCCCGACCCTAGTTTATATGATGGTGATGGCTTACATTTAAGTGAAGCAGGTTATCGCCTATGGGCCCAGGTTGTTAGCGAAAAATTAGGTTAATCATTACCATTAATTAATATACTGATAATATCGGAGCGTTAATTTTCGGTAAAAAGAATTGATGCAATGAACAGGGAATACCACAAATGGTTTAGCCATAATCTGCAAAGAGACATGGAACTGCTGGTTTTTGGCCACGGCGGAAGAGCGGTTCTTTTTTTCCCCACCAGGATGGCCCGATTTTATGATTATGAAAACTGGGGGATCATTGCTTCTTTAAACAGCCAGATAGAAAACGGTGAACTTCAGCTTTTTTGTGTGGACAGTATTGATGGCGAAAGTTTTTATAATGAAAGTGTTTTTCCATCCGTGAGGATTGAACGGCACCTCCAATACGAAAAGTATCTTTTAGAAGAGGTAATGCCGCTCATTTACCAAAAAAACGATGGCAATTACGTTGAAACGGCAGGCTGTAGCATGGGTGCCTACCATGCCATTAACTTAGCCATGAAATATCCCTGGTTATTTAAAAAGGCGGTGGGTATTAGCGGAAGATATGATCTTACGGATAGCATTGGCGATTTCAGGGATCTGTTAAACGGATTTCATGATGAAAAAGTGTATTTTAATATGCCTGCTCAGTACATTGCCAACCTGAACGATGATAGCTTATTATCAGCAGTAAGGAATATGGAAATTATCCTGGCTGTGGGCGAAACGGATCCTTTTTTAAGTGGCAACCAACACCTCAGTAGTCTTTTGTGGGAAAAAGGCATTCCGAACCAGTTCCACACCTGGGAAAGTAATGCTCATCGGCCACACTACTGGCGCAAAATGGCTCCCATCTACATTTAAACCACTTTGGATACTTCATCTTTCGAGCTAGTGGGCCTTTGGCATAATCGCACCGAATAGCCATGTTTCTTATATCTTCTGTTAACTTAGATTGAACACGGAAACACTAAATTTGCTTATAAAACTTAAATCTTTTAAACATGAAACAAGGCTTATTAATAGATATGGACGGGGTGATTTATAGTGGGGAGGCATTGATAACGGGTGCAGATAAATTTATAAAACAATTGATAGATGAAGGCATTCCTTTTGCCTTTATGACCAACAACAGCCAAAGAACGGCACTGGAAGTGGTGCGCAAACTTAAAGGGCTGGGCATAAAAGTAGAAGAAAGCCATGTGTATACCAGTGCAATGGCAACGGCAAAATTTCTTTCAGATCAAAGTCCCAATGGTACTGCATATGTGCTTGGCGAAGGTGGTTTGTTGAGCAGCTTGCACGATCATGGCATTACATTGGTTAATACCGACCCTGAATTTGTAGTTTTAGGTGAAGGTAGAAACTTTACCCTCGAAATGGTACAGCGCGCCGTTGATATGATATTGGCAGGGGCAAAATTCATCACCACCAACAGAGACCCATCGCCTAAAAAACCGGGTTGGAACAACTTGGGCATTGCGGCCACCACGGCCATGATTGAAGAAGCAACAGGGAGAAAAGCATTTGTTACAGGCAAACCAAGTCCAGTGATGATGCGTTCAGCACGTAAATTTCTTGGGCTTGAAACTAGTGAAACTACCGTTATTGGTGATACCATGGAAACGGATATCCAGGGCGGCGTACAGATGGGTTATAAAACTATTTTGGTGCTTTCGGGTATATCGAGCAAAGATACTTTAGGGCATTATGCGTTTAAACCTGATATGATTGCTAGCTCGGTTGATGAAATCCAGTTTCCTTTGGCTTGGTGGGAAGGGAAATAGTTGGGGCTTAGCTCGTAACCATTTATTATCATTAAGAAAATTAATAGATAAGTCATAACTAACTTAATGCCTTAATGGTTAGTAAAAAAAACACCCCACTAATTTTTCACCATTAAGAAATTAAGGACATTAAGAAATAAGTCTTAACTAACTTAATGCCTTAATGGTCTTTTTAAACGATGGCACCAATTTATCATCCTTAAGAAATAGAGCTTAACCGGCTTAATGATAATTGAAGATTTTAATACCTGTTTATTTCTATTTATCTTTTCCAGAACTGCCTGAGATTACCCCCGGATGGTTTTGGGCTGCTAGCTGTACATCTGTCGTTTTAGTCAACTGTACAGAATCGCTCCGCTCCTTCGACATCGGTTTAACGTATTGATGCGTTTTTACAGCAGGCAATTTATGATCCGGAATATTATTGTTTTGAGTCAGCAGCGCAATGGCGGGTATTACCATTAAAAGACCTACACATGTTACCAATCTCATATCTTGCTGCTTAATTGTTCGACAAAAAAATTATACCTCACCTGACTTTATCCTGCTGTTTCCGTTTACAAAGATGAATGTAAACTATTAGCTAGATAAGGAGATAGGGTTATGAAATTGTTAAAATCGGTGTTTAAAAATTAACCAAATATTAAGTGATCGATCTTTTATATATAATCCATTTAAATCAAGTATGAAATACCTCAGCCATTTACAAAACTCATATTACAGCATATAACTGCTATTCATAAATATTATTAGAATGGCAAGCTCATTTCACCGAACAAAAAAAATGGGGAAAAGCTTATTCAATCGGGTAATTTTGGGGAACAATTTCCACGACAACTCAGAGAATCCCCAATAGCAGCGCTATACTTTTTAACATCACAATTTTTCTTGTGTACTAATTAATTGCCCTGGTTAACCTTAAAACGCCATAAAAGCACTTAAAACAACTTATTAAGAATGGGTTAAAAATTATGTGGTTTAACTTTTGCCTAGTAGAACAAAATATTAAGCCACAAAAACTTAACACTTACCTAAACCAGAAGAACAATGTCGAACACAGAAAGCGGTTTTGCAAAAAATGCAGCTAATTTAAAAGATTTAATTATCCGTTTAAAGACCCTAGGTGACGATTACCAGCCCCCTCAACCAAAATTTTCGATAGATGACTTAGAACAGTTATCAAAAAGTGCAGAAGATGCTACGCGCGCTGTTAGCCAGGTTTTACCTGTTTACAGCAAAGCTGTAGATGACCAAGAACTTATTTTTAAACCCTTTAGCAGTCTAATTACCCGTAGCTATAATTATTTAAAGGCAGCAATTAATAATCCTGCCGAATTACAAACGGCAAAAACATTGGCCGATAAATTAAGGGGAATAGGCAAAAAAAACACAACGGCAGAAGAAGCCAGTTTGCGTATTAATGCTAGGGTATCTTACGATGCTAGGGTAGAAAATTTCAAACAATACCTTGATGTACTGATCACAAGCAAAGTTTACCAACCTGTCGAAACCGATATTAGCATTGCTTCTTTTCAAAACTTGCTTAGCAGCATGGAGGCTAACATTACAGCTGTAGCACTAGCCAAAACACCTGTTGATGATGCCCGGAAGAAACGCTTTACTATTTTTTACGCCGAACAAATTGGTTTGATTGATATTGTATTAGGGGTTAAAAATTATATTAAAGCATCACTAAAAGATGATCATCCGCAACGCAAGCATATTTTAGCGCTTACTTTCACCAGGATGAATGCTTAGCTGCGAAATCCAATGGCTGTTATTGCTAAATCCCTCTCCATTTAAAAACTAAATTAACAATGTACAAATTAACGCTTATTAAAGGCACTGCCATGGCTTGCCTAATTCTAATGTACCTGTTCTTGGTAGAAGGTTGTAAAAAAGAGCTATTACAACCTAATTCAAATGTTTTAAAAAAATCAATTTCTGTTGAGGAAGCTAAGCAGTATTTCGAACAAAATATTTTAAAGCTTAAGCCCGGAACCAAACTCTCCTCTACCGGAATAATTCCATTCGGTACTAATAACACCAATGAAATTGTTGATGATAAATTACCTATGTGGGATGCTTCTCAGCTTAAGGATTTAAGTATCGGTACAAATGCTATTCTAACACCTTTATATAGGCCGGGCGTATATATCCACATTTCTGAAAAAAGAATGGTGAAGTATGGCTTTTTGAACTATCTCATGATGTGTAAGGATTCGGAAAACAAAATTATTACAGAATGGGTAGAGCTCAAGCCATCAGAAAAGTGGATAGATGCCAAATTTTCGCGTAAGTATGATGGAAAGATATTGGTGAAAGATTGGGACGGCAGGATCAAAATGCTGTACAATTTTAGTGATGGAGTACCGATCAAAACAACATCATTAAAAAAGACAATGCTTGCAAGTGTTAAAGACACCAAAATGGATGCCGGAAACAGCGATATACAATGTTTTGTTACCACTACAACAACAATTAAAACCTCTCCAAAAACCTGTCCCTGCCTCGGACATACCTACGAACAAGCAGCAATTTGCAAATGCACCGTAAAACCGGAAAAGGGATATCAGCGTACAATACAGGTAACAAAAGAATATGACTGTGATTTACCCTTTGACCCGGATAAACCAACAACAGGAACAGGAAACCCTGGAGGAACGGGAGAAACCGGGTCGCCGAATACACCTGGTGGTGGTACTCCCAATCCGGGAGACTATACCCCTATCAGTTGCAATCCAGATCCCAATTATGTGGTACCAACAACCCCACCGCCACCCGGAATGGAATATATCCTACCCTGTTCGTCAATATTAGTACCAACAGATGGTACACCACTACCAGGAAATGATCCCTTGCCCACGCCGAAATCTACAGCAGATCTTTTATTGGATTGGTTTAATTCAGATCCTGATCTGGGTTTACATTTATCAGTTGCTGAAGCAACATTTCTGAATAATAATCCTTTAATCGCAAATGAACTGTTTCTTAATCTAATTTCGGAATCATCAGAAACGAAGGAATTTGGAAAATGGGCGGTTGGCTATTTGATGGAGAATAGTAATGTTAACGTTAATAGTATTTTCGAATTTAGAGAGTTTATTATTAACAATCCACTCGGTCTTATTTCTGATGCTCCTTGTGATTTAATAAAAAAGTGGATTGCAACAGCAAATTTTTCACCTGATTTAAGCATAAGGAGTAAATTGGATCAATTGAAAAATTCAAGACTAAGTCAGGTTTTAATCGGAATACAAATTGCCAGAATACAAAAAATATCTGATGCATCTAGCCCAATAATTAATATGGATTATTTCCCTGTTACAATTAATGAACTTCCTATTGTTAACAATCAACGTTTGTCTGCTGACCAATTTTTACATTATTTAAGAGTTAATTTAGATCAATTTACCAACCAATCTAAGACTTTCAAACCTTATAATAATAATGGTATAGATGATAGAGATTTATGGTATTCTAATAATCCTAAAGGCAGCATCATTGCCTTAGATATTTCGGGTCCCGAAAATGCTTCCGTAATAACATCGAAATCAGCATCCAATGGTTGGACATTTACAACTATTTACGAGCCCATGTATGGCGATCATCCTGTGAGTGGTCATCGTGATTTTGGCTATATTACCAATGCAAATGGTACCTACACATTTTTTACTAGAGGGGTCGATAGACTCACAAAAGTATCTGGTGATATAATGGAGTTTTTACCTAGATTCTTTGGCATAAATAATGGAGTACCCTTTAGCCAAGCAGATGGGTTATGGAATTCTCTTCAAGTGGGGATTAAAACATTCGTTGATTCCCATGGAGGAAGTGCGATTATAGATCAGAAAGAAATTAAAAGAACTGATTGGACTTTGGTAAAAGATGTAATGGAAGGAAGAAAACCATTAAGTGCCCTATCAAAAAAATGTCCAGATTAAAATGCTTTAAATTAGTTTTATAAAATGAAAAGAAGAATTATATCAAATATCGTTTTAGCATTTATTATTGTACCAATTATTAAATTAATTTTTGATTATATAAAAATCAAAGATGGTAGTTCATTTTTTTTGGGATCATTTATCGAATATGAGAAATTAATGGCGTTAACAACTTTTTTGATCCTACCATTAGGTTTTGCAATTTTTATATTACTACCATATAATCTGATAATTACTAGAAGGAAAAAAAGCAATCTAATTAGTAAAATTATTTTATTTGAACTGATAATTATTATCTGTATTTGTATAATTGGGACATTTCATAATATATGGATGTCGCCCTACTGGAAAAATATATATTATTTAATTGGTTCATCTATTTACAGTTGTCTTTTTGCTACGGCAATCCATTTTTTCGTTGATAAAAAAAATTAACAATCTATCTATAAGCATTAACCCACAATAAATCTGTTACACAAGCCTGCCACAAAGTTTTTAGACTCACCTTATAAAAGTGTAAAGTTTTCAAGATAAAATGTAATTTTTATTATCGTTAGCAATCACATTTAAAATTATAAAAAGGTTGCCATTTTTTATGAGGCAACCTTTTCTTCAATTAATTTTACCAAACCTATGATTTTAGATCTTCCTATACATCATTTCAATGAAGGATACCTTAAAAGAAATCCTACATCAGTTGAGGCAACAACAATGTTAATAAGGAATAATAAGACTACGGTATACCCACCCTTTAATAAAATGCCGACCGATGCAACGTATTACGAGATTCCACATTATATTAAATTTTATAGCAAACTCGTAAACCTTCATTTAGATGGTTTATTTATCAAGGAATTACCAGTTGAATTACAGGAACTGCCAAATTTGGAGAACATCTCTTTTTCGATCGGAGATGCTAGTTCCGTAACACAAATCATAGCTGTTTTAAAATCCTGTAAACACCTTAAAGCTTTACTTTTTATGACTGCAATTATACCAGATGCTCAATTAAAAAAAATAAAAGAAAGTTTGCCTAACGTTGAGGTATCTATTCATCCATAAAAATGCGAAACCACTGTTGTCTATAAAAATTGATATAAACACTTTTTTTAATTGCGGTTAAAAGCATGAAAGCAAAAGATTTTGTTGATAAAATTCAAAAATTAAAGCCAAGCGAAGAGGATTTTAAAAATACAAATATTTCGAAAAGTTTTGTCGAAAGGTCTATAAACGAATTTGAAATTATCCAAGTTGGAGAAAAAAAAAATACGATATCTTAAGTTGATGAGTTCTCAATTTCACATGATTCCCATTTTTCAACCAATAAATAAAAATCACAGATATTCTTTTCACTGAACATTATATAAACATTGCCAAATACCAAAGCAACAATATTACATTATGGATGGTACAATAAAATCTTTTTTTACTGCCTATTTTAAATATAGCAGTTTTAGTAGGGTATAGGTTAAAGGAAGAACGCCTGAAAATATGATGACTTCACCTGTTGATGAAGAAGGCTGGTATATATGGAAACCTATTAAGGGTACATTAATTGATAGCGATTATCAAAAAGTTGAACATAAGTTTGGTATAAAATTCCCCAAAAGTTTTGTTGAGTGGCATAAGCAATATTTTTTCTTGGATTGTTCATGTCAACTCATAGATCTTCCTGTTTCATCGCCAAATGAGCCTTTACAGCAAATTATTGATAACCTGGATTACTCTTTAGCAGAGGATCTTATTGAAGCTAAATTATATCCTTTTGGAGATGAGGGCAACGATGCCGGTCCTTTGGTTTTTGACGGAAGATATGAGGTAGAGAATAATGAATACCCAATTAGGGTTTATGATCATGACTATGGTGGAGATATTGAAGGGTTGAGTGAAATTATCTTTTCATCCTTTCGGAATGCTTTACACATTACATACATGAATTAGAAACCCGGAAAAATTTTGAAATCATTCCTGACTTTTTTCAAATCGACCCCTCGGGCGCAGGACAAACTGGTAAAGATTATTGGTTGGACTGGGTAGCAATGGAAAAGGAAAATGGTGAGCTTTTTGGGGATAAATAAATTCCAAGGGGACAGCGCTAACATTTTTAAATATCAATGGTATGAAAACCTTAAAAATCATTTATACTACAGTACTATCAATCTGTGTAATTCAACTATTTATTTTTCTACTTATACCTGATAGCCGTTTTTACTCAATAAAAGAAGCTTCATCTACGCCAATAAGAAACAATAAATTGCTTTCCATAAGTTCCACATATCGTGCTGGAAGGAATCAAGTCATAATGCTTAGAACATTAAATACCTTCATTACTATAGGTTACTTTTTATCACTGGCCGGAGCATGTGTATCCATCATTATGCACAAACAGCATCAAAAGAAAAAGTATATAACAGGAATTGTTTTCTTTGCAACCTCACTAATATTTTGCCTAATTGGTGTAATAATAAGGTATAACCTTGTCTATTAAATTATTTACTTCAATGGTATATATAAATCGCAAGCGATCTATTGAATAGCGCTCGCGATTTATTGAATAGCGCTCGCGATTTATATTATTGCACCCGCGATTTATATTATTGCACCCGCGATTTATATTGATGCACCCGCGATCTATAGAATAGCACCCGCGATTTATATTATTGCACCCGCGATTTATATTGATGCACCCGCGATCTATAGAATAGCACCCGCGATTTATATTATTGCACCTGCGATTTATATTGATACACCCGCGATCTATATAATAGTACCCGCGATTCACAAAACCAACCCAACAAAAAAGATTACTCTACATTAAAATTCACTTTTAACCTGTTGCCCGGCATAGCTTCAAAAGTTGCGCCTTTATCTTTACTAACTGCTGTTACATCTGCCGATTGGACTGCTGCTTTACCCATGGCAAAACCATAGCAACCTGTAGTAGCGCCCGATTTAATGACCATAATATACTCATGCTGCTTTTGTACGGCAATTGCAGTTTTAATATTGATCTGTTTCGCCGACCAGCCTATAAGTTTTTCGGATACCACCACATTACCTAAAGCTGCTCCACTGATTTTCCCTGCTACAGCCGGATAAAACGCTACAATTAAATCCTGATCTGGATAACCACTTTTAAGTGTGGTGATATCAACCGATTTTAACAGACCTGATTTTGCAGACCTGAAAGATTGGCTTCTGCTTAAACCCGCATTAATATCGCAACTGGCCAGATAATCTTCCTTTAATCCCGCTGGCTCCGCGTTACCTTTTTTGAGCGCAAAGGTTTTTAAACATTCCAAGGGATTAATAGAACCATCGGCCGCAAAGGTTAAGGGAGCCCAATAGAAATTGGCCAATGCTTCGTTCTTTGCTGCATTATTCCATAAATCGCTGCCGTACAAGTAAACAGTTTCGGCATTAATTTTCATGGTCGATACAAAAGAAGGTTGCCCACCGCAAGAGTTATCACTTATTTTCCGGCCTTCGCTCCATGGTCCGAATACACTTTTTGCCGTACGGTAAGACGTTCCCGTTCCGGAGCAATAGCCACAGTTAGGATCAGAATAGGTTAAATAATAAATGCCATTTCGTTTAAACAGAGCGGGCGCTTCTGTTTGTCCGGTGGTGATAGATTTTACCACTCTACCCGTTCCAGTGAGATAATCGTCGGTTAATTGTTCGATCACGATGGTTCCCTTAGTTCTCCAATCAGTAAAGGCCAGATAGCCCCTGCCATCATCATCGATAAAAAGATCATGGTCTCCATTGTTCAAACCTGCGGCAGGCATATCGCTATTGACCGAAATTTTAGGCTCAGGTTTTTCAATGAAGGGCCCTATGGGCGATTTGCTTGTAAATACCCGGTAACCGCTAACGTTATCGTAAACGTTTATCCACAGCACATACAGGTTGGCTTTTTTGTTAAAAATTACGTGGGGGCGGAAACAACCATATGTTTTGCCGTCGCAACGCGATTGCCACAAGGGTGTTTTGGCATCGAATAAATAACCTTCATCTTTCCAGTTCTGCATATCTTTAGAAGAGTAGGTTTTGAAGCCACAAAAGGGTGCCGTTTTATTATTCCACTCAAAACCACAATCGTAGCTGGTGCCATATAAATAATAAGTTCCACCAAAGTAAGCAATCTCCCCATCGTGGGCGTCAACGGCCTTCCCCATTTGGTCGAAACGGGTAATCTGTTTGCCATCCGGCGTAAAATTTTTGATCTGCTGCGCAAACAAAACCGACCCCAAGCACAATGTCATCAATGTAATGGCTAAAAATCTCTTCATCATACTACCCGAAAATTTCACTAAAACGTTAAACCAAATGTAAATTAATCATAAAAATTAATTTTGCAGTATTTGATATAAAGTTTGTGCTTTTTGCGCACCGCTACTTTTTACTGGATAAACAGTTAGCCCTAAAATGGAGATTGCGTAGCAACATCCATCGCTACGCAACCATTAACTAACCAAATAAATGTACTGCACGGGCCAATAACAGATAACCATTCTGATGTTTGCACCGTACTATGGCAAGGATCTGGACATTCTAACAAACCAGATAGCCCTTACCGCGTGGTTTACATTTATGTTTTTAATTGAAAAGCCAGGTAATACTATCCTTCAGGCTCTTGCCCGCTTTAACAGCACTGGTTTCAATTGTATTTTTGCCCTTTTTCAAGCTTATATTCTCGAATTTATACAACACATTGCCATCAACCAGTTTAGGCTCGGCCGTAATTTTCTTTCCGTTTAAGTAAAGTTTCGGCACGCCCACGTTCGAGTAAACCACTACTTCGGTAACCTGGTGCTTACGTAATGTGGCACGCCTTTCAGTTAAGTATAATACCGGTTCTTTGCTCCAGTTGGCCTTATACCAATAAAAAGCATCCTTCTTTAGTTTACGGTCAAAAGTAACCAGGCCTTTCATATTTCTGGCAGGCATGCTGCCACGGTTCCACATCGGTGTAGCAAAATCGAACATGTTCCACACATAAGAAGCCAGGATGTAGGGATGTTTGGCTAAAATAGGCCACTGTATTTCATGTGTTTTGGTTTCGTAGGTTTCAGGATATAAGGGCAGTGTATAATTGTAGGTATCTTTTAAATCGGCCTGCTCCTGTTGCTGCAGCACATTTCCGTCGGCACCGTATTCCGATAAAATAACCTTATTGTCCGGGTATTTAGCCTCTAAATCTGTCGCCCATTTCTCTAAAGCGCCAATTTTACCTTCGTACCAGCCATAATAACGGTTCATGCCCTGCACATCGGCATTCAGGTTGGTAGGCCTGTCCATTTCGCCGTAACCACTCACTGTTATGGTGTAGCGGTATGGATCGAGCTGTTTGGCCATATCGTTTAAATCGCGGCTTAGCACGGCTGGGAAATCCGCAGGCGTTTTACCGTACACTTCGTTATGCAGGCCCCACATATAAATGGAAGGATGGTTGTAGTTCTGTTTAATCAGTTCCATAAGCTGCTGTTTCGAATTTTCGCCCTCTTCTCCGGTATACACATTTACAAAAGGAATTTCGGCCGAAATGACAAAGCCCATGGTATCGCACTGTGCATACAGGTATTCGGCCTGCTGGTAGTGCGCCAAACGGATGGTTGTTGCCCCCATTTCTTTAATAATATCCAGATCTTCTTTATGCTGTGCATTGCTGAGCGCATTGCCGTACTCCCATCGGTCCTGATGCCTCGAAACCCCGTACATGTTATAGCGTTTTCCATTAAGCATCATGCCTTTTCCGGCCACCAGCTCGAACTTACGGATGCCCAAAGGCTGCACAACCTCGTCTATAACCTGGTTATCTTGAATGAGCTGCGTAACCACTTTGTAGAGGTACGGATTGTTAAATCCATCCCAAAGCGTTGGGCTTTGAACGGTAAGTTGCTGTACATAATCCTGTCTGCCCTGCGTATTTACCACGTAGTTATCTGTGGTGCTGGCAACATCTTTACCGGTTTTATCGTAAATAGCTGTTTTGATAGATACATCGCTAGCTGCCGCCAGTTTATTTTCTACCTTCACCTCCACGGCAATATCGGCCGATTTTTCTGAAACATTTTTCTGTGAAATGTAAATACCAGGCGAAGCATAATCGGTAGTGCTGATGTTCAGTTTATGGGTTGCAATAAGTGTTACCGGGCGGTAAATACCACCATAAATACCAAACAGGAAGTGGTTAACCGGAATAACATCTTTTTTGGCTGTATTGTTGGCCTTAACCATAATGGTATTGCTTTTGCCCAGTGTTATGGCATAGCTGATATCTAAACAAAAGGCACTGTAAGAGCCTTTGTGCTTACCCACCAGTTTATTGTTTACGTAAACCTCCGCCAGTTGCCCAACCCCTTCAAACTTTAAAAAAAGGCGTTTATCTTTATATTCGTTTCCAAAAACAAAGTCTTTTTTATAAATCCCTTCGCCTTCGTAAAAATTCTTGGTGGTTTGCATATCTACAGCATTCCAGGTATGTGGAAGGGTAACACGCTCCCATTTTGTTGAAGCACTATCTTTTGTTTTTTTAAAAGACCAACCTGCATTAAATGGCAGGGTTATTCTACCTGCTTGCTGAGCTGATGCAAAACTAGCTAAAAAAGCAAACAGGGTAATTAAAACTGTTTTTTTCAATCTTGTCGTATCTATCTTCATTCTTCTTGGTAAAATTGAGGTTTCTTCACCCTCAAGTTGTTTCAGTAATTTATTTGTGTGCTGTTTTCCTTCCACCTGCTCAGGATTACAATCTTAATGCGCCTGCTCGACTTTACTTAATATTTTTTTTTCCTATCGTCCTCGTTTGTAACGAGGATGAACGAGCTTGGCGATTGTATTGCCACTAAACACTTAATACTACACTACATTTTCGCATCCATTAATTTGGTCGATTTTGTTTGAGGCGGAACCAGTTTCATCTTGATTACAAATGCCCTATTGGGCTGAAAATCTTTTGGAAGCAGCACATCGTAATAAGTGTTTTTATCTAAATCCAATCCAATATCCGAGCGTTTTACCGTTAAATTTTTGGCATTGCTTAAAAGTGCAGCTGTACCCGGAACCTGTGTGGCATTTTTAGGCACGGCAATGCGTACAATCCCGTTAACAGGCTTATTAAAAACCGTTAAATACAGATGATCATCTTTTTGTGTAAAATAGCCCAACTTAGAAGGTGTTAAAGCGGCATGGCGCACACCATAAACAGCCTCGGCGTTTAATTTCATCCATTCGCCAATTTCTTTGGCCAGTTTATCTTCTTCGGGATGCATGTTTCCGTTACCATCAGGACCAAAATTCAATACGAAATTACCGTTCATGGATACTGAGTGCATCAACATATCCAATAAATCATCAGTGGTTTTGGTATAAATGCCCGACCAATCTTTCATGTAGCCCCATCCATTTGGTGGGATTGTCATTACCGCATCCCAATCGTTGCCGTTTAACCATTCGAATTCAGTAGGCAGTTTACGTTCCCAGCCTTGTTCGTAATCGCCCAAAATATTGCCGTTTGAATCGAAATGCCTAGCCCCATGTTCATCATTACGGAAACGCGAACCGATAATTAATCCAGGGTGTTTCTCGCGCAGTTCTTTCTCCAGGTTGTAGGTAAATTCATAAGCGCTTTTCCACGAAGCATCCCAGGTACCATCGAACCAAAAACCTTTAATTTTAGGATAATTGGTTAGCAGCTCCATAAGCTGATTCCGGGTGTATTGCAGAAACTTGCCGAATTTCTCTTTTTCCTCGTCTGTTTTAGGTGCTTTACCCATGTAATTTGGATTGTTCCACTCCAAAACCGAGAAATACAGGTACACATCAATGCCTTCGGCCGTATAGGCATCAACAATCTGTTTAACAATATCCTGCTTGTAAGGCGATGCAGCTATGTTATAATCCGAATACTTTGTTGGCCACAGCGCAAAACCATCATGGTGCTTGGTGGTAAAAATTACATATTTGGCGCCCATGTTTTTAGCCTGTTTAGCCCAACGCCTGGCATCGAAATTAGTTGGATTAAACCGTTTATAAAGGTTATCGTAAGTAGTGGTCCAATCTTTAGGCGCCGTTGGCCCGCCCCAAGAGCGTATCCACTCTGATGCTGCAGCCCCGCCCCGCGCACTTACACCGTTCCACTCGTTACCGGCAATAGAATAAATGCCCCAATGTATAAACTGGCCTAAACCATAGCTACGGAATGCCTGCATATCGGCATCGGTGCGGTGCGGCGGTGTTAATGTGCCATATTTAACTTCTACTTCTTTTGTAGGCTTGCTTTTGGGTCCGGTCCACTGTGCGCTGGCCTGGCTTACAGCAGCTGTTGCAAGCATGGCCATCCATGCACACTTTACTATCTTTCTCATGTGTTAATTTTATGCGTCTTCTTGTTAATCCTTATAATTTAATGGTTTTTTCCTTTTTACGGGTATCTCAGGGTTTTGCAAGGGCTTTAAAGGATTGTAATAGTACAATCCAGCTTTGCTGTACAGTTCCAAATGCTGTGTTAAAATCGTATTGAAAGCCTTAAAATCCTTTGTTTTTTGTGGTGTCCATGCGGCTTCGGCCAATGCCGCAATGCGCGGAAAAAGCAGGTAATCCAAGCGCTGGTTACCATCTACCGTTTCTGTCCATATGTTGGCCTGTATGCCCAGTATCAATGGTTTCTCCTGCTCGTTTTGAGCAAAAGCCAAAGCATCAAACTGGTATACCTGCTCAATCGGGTTATAAAGTTTGTTCCATTTCCTGCCGTATTGATGTGTACTATCCTGAACAAAATCGAAATACAGCGGCAAGCGTGGACATAAAACAGTTTGATAGCCTTTGGTTAATGCCGTACGCAACTGCGCTGGCTTTTCCTGTCGCCACCAGTACATAATCGTTTTTTCTTTGGGCAGGTCTGCATCAGCCATTTCATCCCAAAAAATAGCTCTTGCATTGAGTTGGTAAAGCGAATCGGCCATCCGTTTCATAAAGTAATGTTCAACTGCAGCGTTATCTTTCAGTTTTTCGCGCTCACGAAGCTTCAAAATATCAGGGTTGCTGCTCCACTTTTCGTTGCCATAACTCACTTCATCGCCACCTAAATGTATTAGGCCCGCCGGAAAAAGCACACTGGTTTCTTTTAATATATTGCTGAGGTAAGCATATGTTTTTTCTAATCCTGGATTAAAGGTAAATTCAGGGTGCCCTGCCGATCCACCGCCAGAATATTCGGGATAAGCCTTATTGGCCGCCGTAGCATGTCCGGGCATATCAATCTCCGGTATTACCTTAATGAAGCGTTCGGCCGCGTAGTCAACAATTTCTCGCACATCGGCCTGGGTATAAAACTGAGCGGGCAAACCGGCATTTAAATAATCGCCAATACCACCTATGAGTGATAAATCAGGATATTGCTTAATCTCCAGGCGCCATGCAGGCTCATCGGTTAAATGCCAATGAAAGGTATTGAGCTTATAAAAAGCCATCCAGTTTAAAATAGATTTGACCTTTTCTTTTCCGAAAAAATGTCGCGACTCGTCGAGCATCAGTCCACGCCAGCCATAAGCGGGTGCATCACTGATTTCGGCAACGGGGATCTGGTTGTTCTTACTGGTTAAGGCAAGCTGGAGGATTGAAATTAAACCATAAAAGATCCCATTGGGATGATTGCCCGAAACGATAATCTGCCCTGGTTTAATGCTGATCTGATAAGCACTGGAATCGGTTTTTTTCTTGTCCGGTTTAAGCATCAGCAAAATTGTTGCCTGTGCGTTTTTTTGTTGTAGGGTAATTCCTTTCTGGCTTAAAAGTTCGTTTTGAAAGTAATAGGCAAGTGCTTTTAACTGGCTGTTATTGTAACCAATGGTTTGTTGATTGTTCAATGTAAAATAGCCATTTCCCTTAACAAATTTACGGGGTACAGGAATAATACCGCTTTGCGCTTGTGCAAAGGCATTCAAATAAATAAATAATATAAGTAAGCTATATAGTAACCTCATTAATTGGTTGTTATTTTTAAAACATAAACAGGAAGCTGCGTTCCTTTATTAAAGCCCAAGGGCAGTTTCAACTTCAGATACGCATCGGTTATCGTCCATTGTAATTTACTTTTATTACCCAATAGTGTTATATTTTTAACCGATACCAGGTTATTGTTTAGCTGCCTGAGCAGAACATCGGGCTTTTGCCAGCTCCGCAAAAAAACATATATGGTTTTATCTTTTGCGGTGTAATACACATCAGGCGCAGTCGTTTTTGGCGTACCATCAAAAACAGCATCCTTAATGGCATTTTTACTTTCTTCTATCGTTGCACTCCTAACTTCGGCTGTATTTTCTTTTACGGCTAACCATGGGCGACTACCGTAAATGGCTTCGTGGTTAACATCCATCCATTTGCCAACTTCTTTTAAACGCTCAGTTGCCCAGCTGGGGAATGCTCCATCTCCCTGCGGACCAACATTGAGCAACAAATTGCCCCCGTTGGCTGCTACTTCTACCAAATGGCGAACCAGTACTTCGGGCGATTTCCAAACGCTATCGTGCCTGTTATAGCCCCAGTTCTGGCCAATGGTTAGGCACGATTCCCAAGCCTTTTTTGAAGCTGGGGTTAAGGATTGCTCTGAAATAGAAAAGTCGCCAAATCCATTTCCAATCCTATTGTTAACCAGACAGTTTGGCTGTAATTTATGAACCAATGCTTTAAGTTGTACGCTCTCTTTTTTACTGATCAGCTCTGGTGTATCGAACCACAGCACACCAATTGGCCCGTAGTTACTTAATAGCTCGGTAATTTGAGGTTTTACCTTTCTTTCGAAATAACGGTTAAAAACCTTTGCGTCTTCGTTCGGGAAATCCCAGGTATTGCTTCTTCCCGCTTTTACCGGCCAGTTTGTTGGCACATCGGGATCTTGCCAATCCCTGCCCAAAGAATAATAAAGGCAAAGGGTAAGTTTGTATTTTTTGCAGGCTTTGGCCAATTCGGCAATGGGATCGCGCTTAAATGGGCTTTTCTTTACCACATTATAATCGCAACTGGCCGAATTGTACATGGCAAAACCATCGTGATGCTTGGCCGTAAACACAATGTATTTCATACCGGTTTCTTTGGCCTGTTTAACCCAGGCGTCGGCATCGAATTTTGTCGGGTTAAATTGTTCGGCTATGGTGCTATACTCCTGCACAGGGATGCGCTCGTATAACATAAAATGCTCTCCTCCCTTTACGGCGTGCCCTTTCCAATCGCCTGCAGTTTGGGCATATAGGCCCCAATGCAGAAATAAACCGAATTTATAGGCCTTAAAGTCTTCCAATGCATTTTTTTGTACTGTTTGCCCAAACAACAGCTGGGCAAACAGTGCAAATAACAGACTCAAAAAAAGTGTTTTTCTCATTTGGTATTGGTGTTCGAACGTTTTCTTAGAGGTCTGTTTAAAAATAAGATAATTAATTAAAGGGCAATTACTTTTATAGATGATGCTTTATCATTAAAAGTAGAAACATAGGTGCTTGATGAGGTGAGTTCGATACTGCTTCCGGTGAAGTTATCTCCATCATACATAATCACTTTAACCCCTAAACCTAAATTAACAGATGAGACATCGTTGTTGCTGATGCCACGGCTGATTAAATCGGCTGTGGTGTACTGGCCAACAGGTAACGATACGCCATAACCACCATAACTGGCATTCTGGTGAAATTTAGCTGAACCGTTTACACCAATCTGCGGTACCCCGCTCAAGAAAGAAAATGAATAGTTTTTGCTCACATTGCCACCGTTTTTCAATAAAAGTTTTACCCTGATATTGTATGCTTCGTTGTTTTTGTAATAAAGCTCGCTAAATGGAATGGTTGCCGAAATGGTATTACTGGTTCCAGGGTTCGATCTCCAGGTTACGGCATTGTAATCGGCATCGCTGCTGCCCAAATCAGGATCCATGTAGATCAAAATATCGCTCACCTCTTTATTACTGGTAAACGAACCCGTAACATTGAAAGCCTGTGTAGTGGCATTGTAGGCAAACTGCGCATCAATTGTGGTGGTAGCAGCCTCGTAAGGTGTTTCTGATGGCAATGGATTCTGGAATACTTCATTACGGTTTAAAATGGCGGCATCAACCTCGGTTAAAAAGGTAGGTTGGCCTTTACTAAAGGTTACATTTCCTGATCCCATTAGTGAAGTGCCCAAAGTTGGCTGCTCAGAAGCGTATTTGGCATGATCGTGCGGTAAATTTAAACCATGGCCCAACTCGTGCAACATACCACCCAGCAGGTTTGAGCTGGCATTCGGAATTTTATCCACAGCCATGTTTGCATTATCAACGGCAAAGCAGTTTTTACCATAGCCATAAAAAGGCTGGTCGCCGCCATCGGTTCTGTTTGGCAAAAGGATTAGTGTATGACTCGAATTGGAGAACTCGGAAGCATGTGTAGCCTTGTACGCTGCAATTTCGTTTAAGATCTTTGTTGCAGAAACCCCTGAATCGTAAGGATAGGCCGATTGTCCAAACTGGGCCGGTATTTCGATAAAACGCACCAATCCGGTCGAATCGATTTTCGGTAGCCCCATGTACTTGTCATAGCCATACCTTAACATTTCGGTGTGAAACCAGCCCTGAAAATGCACAAGTAACGATGTTAAGCGGGTTTTGTAATCAGAAAGCGCCGGATTATCGGTCGGCACAAACATTACGATGTTCAGGTTTTTAGTATTGGTTACAAAACTCGGCGGTGTGGTTCCCGATTCTAGTGCCAATTTAATTGGTTTTGCCTGAGTGGTTTCTGGTTCTGAAACTTGTGCCTTTTTACAGCTACTCATTAAAATGCCGCTCGAAATCATCAAGAGCAAGGCAAAGCAAAGTTGTTTTTTGTTTTTCATTGTTAATGGTTAAAGGTTTATGGTTTATTGGTTCATTAGTTTATTGGTCATTAGTTCATTGGTCATTAGTTCATTAGTCATTAATTCATTTGTCAATGGTTGATAGTAAATGGTTAATAGTCCATGGCTGCGTTGGCTAAGTCTTAATGTTCTTAAATGGTTTGACTTATTTGGGTTAATTGGTTAAATGTTTAAACTGGTTAATTGACTTATGATTGATGGTTAATGGCTCATGGTTAATAGTATTCTAGAATGGCAGCCACACCTTAATATCCTTAACTTCTTAATGGTCATTGAATTATATGGTCAATTGTTTAAACTGGTTAATTAACAGATAGCCGCTAAACCTTAATGTTCTTAACTTCTTAATGACCATACATCTACTTAAAAACTAACCTTCAATACACGTCCCATTTTATTGTTACTTGCATGCCCTGTTTCAGGCACTAAAATCCTTAGCCCTTTATAATCCTGCTTCCAGTCCAGTTTTTCATTTGTTTCTTCCAACAGCACTTCTTTAACTTTTAACTGATCATCAGCAAGCGAAATAATAATCAGTTCCCCAAAATCAGTGTCTTTTAAAAAAATCTGAAGCTCATCTGCCTTACCAGAGTAAAAGATAATCGGCTCGAGGGTTCTGATATTGGTAATAGGGTTCATTAGTTCATTTGTCATTGGTTCGTACTGGATTTTTCCTAAATTATTTTTCTTGCATATAGCAACCGAAAGTTGGGTAGATTGAACGCATCAAACTGCCTGGGCAACATTTAGAAGCTGAAAATCGACTCTTATTGCTAACTACTCGGCCGACTCTCAACTCCAAACTAACGATCACTCAATCAATCACTCAATCAATCAATCATTCAATCATTCAATCAATCATTCAATCAACTACCACCCTGGGTTCTGTAACAACAAGCCTTTTGATTTTAAAACCTCGCTTAATGGAATCGGCACAAAATACATGGCAGGTGCAATAAAATTCATTGATAATGCATTTTCATAGGTATATGCAAATGGATATGCGCTACCTGCTGGATTCTGTTTTCCTTTGGCCAGCAACAAACTTCCTTTTTCGGTAATTTCTGCGGTTTTCCATCTGCGGGTATCGTAATACCAATGGCCTTCGCCATAAAATTCTACACGGTATTCATTTCTGATCAGGGTTCTTAGCTGATCTTGTGTTACGCCTGCAGGAATGCCATAGCGGTTATCTGCACCAGCGGTAATACCAGCCCTGTTCCTGATTTTGTTTACTTCACTTACGGCTTCTTCTACTCTGCCCAATTCATTTAAAGCTTCGGCATAACCTAAAACCATTTCAGCCAAACGCATCATAGGCAAGGCCCTGGCAACAGTTAAACTGGCAAAAGGCAAGCGATCATTGCACATTTTACGGGTGTAATAACCTGTTTTGGTATGATAGGGCTGAATACCATCACCTACCGGATTGTTATTGGCATCGGTATAAATATTGATGGTGGTTAAAGCCGTTGTTGATCTACTGGTCATGGTAGCCTGATTATAAATAATCGAATTGTAGAACCTTGGATCACGGTTTTTATAAGGATCTAGGATATTGAAGCCCGATGAGGCATCGCTGATCAATTTTCCATTCGCCATCCCGAAGGCATCCACTACATTCTGACTTGGGTTCATAGAAGTTGTTGAACCTGCTCCCCTTGCGGTAATGGTCCAAGGGAAAAACGGACGCTCCAGTCCACCATTCGTATCAGAAGCACTGGCCGCTGCGAGTGCTAGGTTATAAACGAAAATATATTCACTGGTTTTTCTGCCACTGGTAAACAGTTTAAAGAAACCATCGCCAGCCTTGGTCGCATTATCTACAATCAGGGCATATTCTGGCAAATCCATAACGGCTTTGCAGGCATCGGCTGCTTTTTGCCATAAGGTGGCATCGTAATTGGCAGAATAGCATATAAATGGGCGCACGGCAGCATCAGCACTTGCCGGACTACCATTAAATAGCGTACTCGCAGCAGTTACCAGCAGCCTGGCTTTATAAGCCTTACATGCCCCTGACGTAGCCCTACCGTAATTAATCGCCTCTAATGTGGTTGCACTGGGTAAATCAACCGCTGCTTTATCGTATTCTGCAGCAATGTAATCTACACAGTCTTTATAAGGATTACGTTTGTAATCGTAGGTTGGAAAATCGTCGCTTACATCATCGCCTACCAATTGCACGCCTCCGTAATACCTCACCAGCATCTGATAATAAAATGCCCTTAAAAATCTGGCTTCAGCTATTAAAACCTTTTTGCGTGAGGCTGAAATGGGCGAATTAGGCACGTTGGCCATAAATTTATTTGCAGCCCTGATTTTTTTGTACATCAATGTCCACATAGCCAGTAAAGGGTGACTTGAGCTGGTTGAAGTGCCTTTTAAAAATGCATCCTGCCCCGAAAAGCCGCTTGTAGCATTCGAACTTAGCGTTTCGAAACTATCGTTCCAATCGCTTGTACCTGGTCCTGCGCCCGAAAAACCACCAATGGTATTGCGGTAAGGATGGATATCCAAACCGGTATTCCAATAAATGTTGTTCAGAAAATTAAAGGTCATTGTACTATCGGCAAATACATTTTCTTCCGAAAGTACTTCTACCTGCGAATCCAGGAAACCACCTTTTTTGCAAGAGAATAGCAGCATCCCAATTGATAAGGCCAGTGCTATGGTAAATATTTTAGTTTTCATATCTTTTGATTAAAAGTTATAGTCCAAATTGTATCCCGAAATTCAATACACGCTGTTGTGGATATTCACCTGCAGATGAGGTTAATGCCGACTCGGGATCGATAAACGAAGGGATTTTAGTGTAAACGATGCCCATATTATAGCCATTGGCATATACGCGGATATTGTTTACATGCAGTTTTTTGGCAAAAGATGATGGGATCCTGTAGCCCAGTTCAAAATTCTTCCACCTGATGTAATCGCCCTGCACGTACCAGAAAGTAGACCAATAACTTCCGGAGCCATCGAAACCATTTTGTACACTGCCCGAAAGTTCTGGAAACGAAGCCGAACCTGCCGTTACCGGCGTCCATCTTCCCAGATTCCATGGCACTGAAACGCGGTCTGGACGTGCATAAGCCAGCGCTCCCCTGTTCATGTTGATGATGTAATCGAAAGAACCCTGGAACAAGGTCGAAACATCGAAACCTTTATAAGAGAAACCGAAGCTTAAGCCACCTGTATAGTTTGGATTGTTGTTGCCGATATATTGTTTATCGTTGGCATCAATAATACCATCGCCGGTTAAATCTTTATACTTTATCGATCCCAGTTGTAGGGTAGATAAAGGAACAGAAGCCGCTAAACGGGGCGAATTGTATAAATCGGATAGGCTTTCGTAATAACCATCTGCGGTATACTGAAAAACAGCCCCCACAGGTTTACCGGTTAAGGCCAATCCATCGTACAGGTAAGCGGGCTCATCACGGTACAGTACTTTGTTTTTAGCGAAAGTAACATTGCCATTTACGAAAAACTCAAAATTAGGACCTACTTTATCCCTGTAGGTTAAATCAACCTCGTAACCGGTATTGTGTACACGCCCTAAGTTATAAGGAGGCAAGGTTGCGCCAAAAGAAGCCGGCACCAAGCCTGGCGTGGTAAAAATATCTGTTGTTTTTTTATTAAAATAATCTAACGTTAACGATAGTTTGCTGCCGAAAAATTTAGCATCCAAACCAATATCCAAATCGTTTACCGTCATCCATTTTACGTTCTGGTTAGATAAAGTGGGTTCAACAATACCTGAGTAAGATTGTGGCGTTTCACCAAAAACTATACCGCTTGCACCTGTTGAATAGCTCTTTTGATAAATTAAGCTGGTTACACCAATATTATCGTTACCGGTTATACCGTAAGAAGCCCTAAGTTTTAGGAAACTGATAAACTTTAAATTATCCTTTACAAACTTTTCCTCGCTGATGTTCCAACCAATACTGGCCGCTGGAAACCAGGCAAAACGGTTGTTTTCGCTAAACCTATCCGATCCGTTATAAGCAGCAGTCAAATCCAACAGGTATTTCTGTTTGTAGGCATAAGTAGCCTTACCGGTAAAGCCCTGAATGTTGTATGGATCAATTAAAGTAACCGTTGTACTGCCTACCGGCAAAATATTGGTACGCGTTTGGTTAAGCAATGCCACTGCAGCCACATTGTGATCTCCAAAACTACGGTTGTAATTCAGTCCGCCGCGGATGGTTGTGGTGCGCTTGGTATCGTTAAAAGTGGTGCTACGGGTTAAAACGCCCATCCGGTAAAGGTTTGCTGTAGTTGGGTTGTATTTTTGGGTAGCTGGATCGTAACTGTAAGCCAGGATTTCGCTTGATGCACGCGTTAAATTGCGGGTAAAGCTGTAATCGCCCGTGTAAGAAACCAAAAAGTTTGCCGATAAACCTGGGGTAATTACATCCAATAACTGGTTGGCGCTGGTAGCGGCCGCGATATTGTTGTTATAGCCACGGTTGTAACCCGAATACATCAAGTTTGCTACCGGATTGGGCTTGGTTCCTGTTGCTGCAGAGCTGGCAATTAAACCATTTTGCCAATATATTGGGTACAGAAATGAAGAAAGCTCACCATTCCACAGGTATTGAAATATGGTACCGCCATTGTTCCATGGTTTATCGTTAGGCTCGTTGGTTACGCCAAATTTCCCAGATAAGTCTATCTTGATCTTTAAATTTTTATTTGGGGTAATGTCTACATTCGACCGGAAGTTGTACCGATTGTATAAGTAGTTGGAGTTATATCCCTGACCTTCAGAAAAATCCTTAAATAAACCGCCCTGATATAAATAACCCAGGTTAACAAAATACTTTACCTTTTCGGTACCGCCCGATATGTCGAAATTGATTTTGTTCTGTAAACTTACCTTTTTAATTACCTCATCCCACCAGTTCACATTCGGGTGGTTATAAGGATCGTCGTTGGTGAGGTAATGTTGTAGGTTATCTCCTGAAAAGAAATTTGGATATAAAGTAGCTGGGTTATTGTATAAACCGGCCAAGCGTTCGCGGAATAAGCTTAAAGTGGTATAACCCGGGTTAACCACCGGCCGCTGCGTAGGCATCTGCAGGCCGCTTTCATTTTTTACATTTAATGCTGGCTTACCGCTTTGCCCCCTGCGGGTGGTAATAATTACGACACCGTTTGCACCCCTGATACCGTACACGGCAGTGGTTGATGCATCTTTTAATATGGTTACACTCTCTACCTCATTGTTATCGATAGAGCTGATCTGATCGGCACTTACCTCTACGTCATCAACAATAACCAATGGTGTGGTACCACCGGCATAGGTACTGATTCCACGGATCTGGAAGGCAGCACCATCGTTACCCGGCTGACCGCTGCGTTGCTGCGAAAAGAAACCTGGTAAACGGCCCGCTAAACTGTTCTGTAAACTTGCTGATGGACTCTGACGGATTTTTTCGCCCGAAATTGAACTTACTGCCCCGGTAACAGTAATCTTTTTAGCCGATTGCCCTACACCCAGAATTACCACATCTTCTAAACCTTTGGCATCATCTTTTAAAAGCACGTTGACGCTGGATTTTGATGATACATTGATTTCCTGCGAAAGATAACCTACCGATTTAATGACGATAACTCCTTGATTACCCCTTAATCTTAAAACGAAACGGCCTTTTTCGTCGGTTGAAACACCATTGCTGGTAAACTCTTTTTCAAAAATGGTTGCTGCAGGAATTGGTCCGTTACCATCGTTAACGGTTCCCGTTACGGTTTTACCTGTTTGTGCATTTGCCCTATTGCAAACAATAAGCGCTACAAACAAGAATATTGTTTTAATAAATTTTTTCATGTG
The DNA here is from genome assembly GCF_051857575.1 of Pedobacter sp. GSP4. NCBI lineage: Bacteria > Pseudomonadati > Bacteroidota > Sphingobacteriia > Sphingobacteriales > Sphingobacteriaceae > Pedobacter > Pedobacter sp. GSP4. The sequence continues at coordinate 766,226 of NZ_JBPZIR010000002.1, forward strand.
TTCTGCGCTATTTTACCAGTTAGGGTTTTGAACCATCGATTTATTTGAAATCACCTCGTTTAATGGAATTGGATACAGGTAGCCTTTATTCGCATCAAATTTGGTTGTAGCGGCATCTACTGTTTTGTAGGTAACTACGCCACTTGCCATTGTACCCTGAACGCCATGGAGGGTTCCGTTCAGTACCGTGGCAGCAATTTTCCATCTTCTGATATCCCAAAAACGGTGCTCTTCAAAAGCAAATTCTACCCTGCGCTCATGCCTGATTTTATCGCGCATCTGCGTTTGCGTTAATCCTGCAGGCAAGGCTGGCATACCCACACGACCTCTAATGGCATTAACTGCGGTGTAAACGCTGGCATCTGGCCCTACGGCCTCATTCTGGGCCTCGGCATAGTTTAACAGTATTTCTGCATACCTGATAATGGGAAAAACGTGCGGGTAATTGGAATATGATGTTCCGCTCGAATTGCTGGTCATAAACTTACGCATGTAATAACCTGTACGGGTTTCGCCTTTAGTTACCCTTCCGTAGCCAAATGGCCTGTCCAAACCGCCATCGTAAGTCTGCACTTTTCTGTTTAACCAGTAAAGGCCATCAAACGTAATGGTAGCCGGAAAGCGCGGATCTCTATCATAATATGGATTGGTAGCCACATAACCCGAACCTGTTTCGGTAATCAGTTTGCCATTGGTCATCTCATATTCGTTTACCAGTTCTTGGGTTGGATTGGTTTTGCCCGAAGATGATGAAGCACGGGTATACCCTACCGGATCGTTCAGTACTTCTACCGTAGAGTTGCTTGCTGCCATGTAAGGCAAAATAATTTCGTTGTTACTGGCCGTAGTAAAAACACTTAAAAACTTGTTTACATTGGTAACATAAGTGGCAAGCGCCGCACTTGGTGCTACCCCGGCAAGTGTAGTGGTTGTATAATGAGCTGTTGTGGCGGCACTATTTAATGCATAGGTAAATTTAGCTGCCGCAACACTGTCCATTACTGCTTTTGCAGCAGCGGCGGCACTGGCCCATTTGGTAAGGTCGTTAGTGGTGTTATTAAGCGGACTGGCCGCGTACAAAAGCAACCTGCTTTTTAAGGCCATAGCTGCACCACGGCCAAAACGCCCGTAAAAGTTTGCGGCAAAGGTACCATTGGTAGATGCATTTGCGGTTAATAGATAAGGCATTGCCGCATCCAGTTCACTTACAATATAAGCTACACACTGCTGATAGGTATTGCGCGAAACATCAATGGTTTCTTCTGCCGTAAAAACCTTATCACCGATAAGCGGAACACCTCCCCATCTTTTAATCAGCTCGAAATAAGACATTGCCCTTAAGCAACGTGCCTCGGCTTTCCACCTGTCTTTGTAACCTTTAAGGTTTAAGGGAACAATATCGATATTGGCCAAAAAGATATTCGTTTTCCTGATGTTGGCGTAGTTCTTGGCCCAAACATTATCTACTACATTCGATGGACTTACCCCATCGTTGCTAAAGTACTGCACGGCATCGCCTACTGCATTGGGCAGCGCATCATCGGTACCAGCATCGAGTATATTATTGGTGATCCGGTTATTCCCGTTTGGCAGGCCGGCATAAATACTGTTCAAAAATTTCTCGGCATTTACACCCAGTGAATCTGTCTTGTCAAAAATAATTTCCTGACCAATTAGTTCTAAAGGGGTATCTTCGCTTAATTTCTTACATCCCCATGTTCCAAATAACACAGCAGATACGAAGGCAACTATAAAATATTTTTTCATAAATCTGTTTTCTATAATGTTAATGATACACCTCCGTTGATTACACGTTGATTAGGGAAACTGCTGAGCAACGATTCGGGATCGAAATCCAGTTTTGAAGCGGTAAGCATGTTATAGCCGTTTACGAAAAATCTAAGTTTTTTTATTCTCAACCTGTTAATCAGGTGTGCAGGAAGCGAGTAGCCCAACTCTACATTTTTTAGCCTCAGGTAATTGCCATTGCGCAACCAGAAGCTGGAAGCCACATTGTTGTTTAAATTGGTTCCTAGTGTTAGTCGTGGTAAAGTGGCGTTTTCCTGGTTACTTGGTGTCCACCTGTTTTGGGTGGTATAATCTAAAACATAACCTGTGTTGTTATTTAAAGCCAGCATAGTGCCCGTACCCAACAGCACCTCTCTATTGAAAACCCCTTGTACCAAGGCCGAAAAATCAAATCCTTGGTAATTGAAAGCCAGGTTTAAGCCGCCATAAACCAAAGCTTTATCGCCGGTAATTTTCTTTTGGTCGAGTGAAGAAATTATACCATCACCATTCAGGTCCTGGTATTTGATATCGCCTGGAACTGGTGTATAACCCAATAAGGTTGGCGTATTGCCTGCAGTTTCTCCTGTTTTATAAAAGCCTATGGCCTGGTACCCAAAAGTGCCTGACGCCTGACCTGCAGTATACATCCAGCTATATGGATAATCCGGCTCGCCTGCATATAAAATTTTATTCTTTTGTACGCTAAGGTTTAAACCGATTTTATAACCCAGATCGCCCGATTTACCTCCAAAATCTACCGTACCTTCTACGCCCGAATATCTTGCTTCGCCAAGGTTCTGATCAGGATAATCGGCACCGATAATGGCGCTTGCATAGGGCCTAGAGATTAGTAGATCGTAATATTTATTGTTGTAATAGGTTAAGCCTACATTTAATTTATGGTTTAAAAATGCGGCGTCGGCACCAACTTCAAACTTCCTGGCCTTTGCTGCGCCTACATTTGAGGTAGCCAGGCTTCCTTGAACAGCTGTACCCACCGCTGTTTGGCCAGTACCAAAAACATAACCCGAGCCACTGATGGAATACCGCTGGATGTAAGAAAAATAATCAGAAAGATTTGCTCTTGCGGTTAAACCAAAGGTAGCCCTGAATTTTAAGAAATTAACTGTAGAAGGATTAAACCATTCTTCTTTCGATGCTACCCAACCCAAACCAACTGAAGGAAGAAATACCCATTTCTGTGCGTCAGCATATTTGTTAAAACTACTGTACGAACCAGCAGCTTCGGCAAAATACTTTTCATTGTAATTGTATTTGGCCGATAGGCCTCCGGTTTTAAGGATATTATTTAACTGCCCATTGGTTAACAAACCGCTCGATAAACTGTTATCGCCATTATATGAGCCTAACAGATCCAGGTGTTGGCTTCCAAAATCTCTTGAATAGCCTAACATAAAATTGTAATAGGTCTGTTTTAACTGATCGGTTACATCAGAACTACCACCGCCCAAAAGCACTTTACTATCCGTACCCGATTTGGTATAATTAACTGTACTGCCGTTTATGGTTGGGTAATAAATGGCAAATGTTTTTGTTTTTAAAATGTCTTCACTGTAGTAGTTGGCTATCGATAAACCAGCCTTGGCCCATAAACCTTTGGTAATATCATCTAACTTATATTTTAAAGCCACATCCGAGTTTAAGGTACGCGTGGTGGTCATTATATAACCCGAATTGATTGTGTTGGCCAAAATATTATTGGTTAACGAAGCCGTACCGCCGTAGGTTCCATCAGGATTTTTTACCGCATAGGCCAGTGGCGAAGTAGCATACACCAAGCCCATAATGTTAGCTGCATAAGCGCCGGGCTGGTTGTTGTTTTCTACCGAACCGAAAATATTCAGCTGTAAAGAAATATCTTCGTTAAAATTAATTTCGGCATTGGTGCGGATGTTATAGCGTTTATAAAAGTTATTTGTATTGTAAACATTGTTATTATCGGTTACAAAATTACCATCAGATGCAAAATGCTCTAAGCTGGCATAATACTTAAAAGCCTGAGAGTTGCCAGCTACACCCAAATGATAACGTTTTTGCGCACTGTTCTTTTTATAAACCAGATCGTACCAGTTGTTATTGGGCTGTAAAAACGGGTTATTGGTGTTGTTATCGTAAGCACCGATAACGGCATCGCTGTACACAGGCGTACTGCCGGGATTTGTATTTAACTGTGCTTCGTTATAAATGCGGGCATAATCGCCGCCGGTAATAAACTTTGGTGTAAACAGATTTTGAAGCGCACCATACTCCGCACCGAAATTAATTTCGAAAGGATTGTTTTTAGATTGTTTTTTAGTGGTGATGTAAATGATACCGCCTGATGAACGCATGCCATACATCGAAGTAGACAGGGCATCTTTCAATACCGTAATGCTCTCTACATCATCGGGATTAAAATTGGTGAACGATCTCGGCACACCATCAACCACGATAAGCGGCGTTTGTCCTCGGAGTACCAGTTGCGTAACATCAAAACCTGTACGGGCCGACGATTGCAGCGTGTACAAACCCGTTAAACGGCCTGCTACCGTATTGGTTACATCCGATACCGGCGTGGCATTAATATCATCGCCATATATGGTGGCCGCACCCACTATCAGATTGGCTTTTTTAGTTGTTCCGTTCCATACATCAACTTTATTCTGCAGAAAGTTTTTCTGATCAAATCTCCTGATCAATGTACTATCCACCTTTATAACCGTGTTAGTGCTGGGTTTTTCTTGTGCCAGTGCAAAAACAGGTGCAAGGCCTAACATACCTACCAGCCACTTCAGTCTAATATTTGTATTTTTTATCTTCATAATATCAGCTGTTTATTAGTATGATGTTAATGTGCCCCTTACCAAACCACCGCCTTGTTGGCCCGAGGCAATCTGCAGGTAAAGTGTTTTCGAATTTAGATCTGCTATGGTCTGCGCCGATAACTCAACCGACCCTTTTACTTCCCTACTGGTATTAAAGGCACCGTTGTTCAGGTCAATCAACACAGTTCCATTGGCGCCAGCAGTTCCACTGTAAATTGCTGCTTTGGTTGGGCTATCGCCATTGTTGATCGGGGCATCAAAATACAGGTAGTAGTAAAGCTTGTTATCGGTCATTAAATAGCATACAGCTACCGCGTGGTCTGTTCTGCCGGTTATTGCGGGCACAACATTGCTTACAGATAAATCTGATTTCCATTGCCGGATGGTGTAGATGTCTGATTCGACTTCTTTTTTCTTGCAGGAAGTAAAAAACAATAAGGCAAGTGCAGGCATTAGGCAATGCCTTTTGAGTGTAAATAAGTTCATAAATTTTAGGAGTTGATTGTTCGGGATGTTTTATTATTACTGGTAGAGCCAGTAATTAAAATGCTAGCATCCATTTCTGTTGGTTATGTTGTACTGACGGGAAACGCCGGTGCAAAACCTTCGGACTCCTAATTTTTAAAAGCACCGCTTTTAATAAAAGTAATTTTTGTTTCATTGTTGGTTTGGTTAATACTTGTTGTTTGGCCTGCCTTAGTTAGTTCATTCAGCGTGCCATGGTTGTTGGTTAATTTGGTTATAAGCTAATGATGGAAATTGCCTGGTAGTTATTGGTAAAATGGTTTGGGCAGTACCTGTATTAGCTTTCCCAAAACTACCTTGGCCCAAAATGAAAAAGGTCGAAAATTGTAAATGAATGGGTAGAAAAACTGCAATTCCTTATTATTTTAATAAGTTCGCGCTATATTTAGGATAAAATCATCCCCCGGCTTTTATTCCTCAAAGTGTAAGGTGATTAAAAAATCTAACCCGAATTATGAAGCTGCGTTTAAGCGCTATATCCCTTTTATTAATATTTTTGATCTGCACCTCATTACGTGCACAAAAGCAGGTTACGTTTAACCATTTAACTATTGATAATGGCCTGTCGCAAAATTCGGTGATGGCTATTGCCCAGGATAAAAGCCAGTTTATTTGGATGGGTACCCGGCATGGTTTAAACCGTTACGATGGTTACCGGTTTAAAATTTACAGCAACAGCTCTGATAACCAGAACAGCATTTCGGACAATGTAATTACCAGCCTATTGAGCGATAGCAGAGGAAGGTTATGGGTTGGCACCGAAAACGGACTGAATATTTACAACGCAAAAACCGACCGTTTTTTACGCATCAACAAACGGAGCTCAGCAAACTCTTTTAGCTGCGATTCGGTAGAATGTGTGTATGAAGACCCCCAGAAAAACATCTGGATTGGAACTTACAACGGGCTTAACCTTGTAATAGATGCCGAGAAACAGATTTTTAAAAAGTTCCTCTTTAATAAATCGAACTACAAATCGGGGCTTAATTATGTTTTTTCTGTTTTTAAGGATGATCGGCAAAACCTTTGGGTAGGTACTTTTAATGGCCTGGTGCGCATTTACCAGGTTAAGGGCAAATACCATTTCGAAATTTTTAGGCACAACCCCAACAACAAGAACAGCATTAGCGCCAATGCCATAAAAAGCATAGTAATTGATAAGCAGAAAAACCTTTGGCTGGGTACTTATAACGGTTTAAACCTGTTTGATTACCAGCACAAAACCTTTAAACGCTACCAAACCAGCACTAGCGATCCAAATTCGATTATCAATAACGACATCAGAAAATTAACCTGCGATAAAGCCGGCAATATCTGGATCGGCACGCAGGAAGGGCTGAGCATATTAAACCCTGTTACCCGCAATTTCACCAATTACCGCTACGATCCCGATCAGCCAAACGGATTAAGCCAAAACTCCATACATAGTATTTTTCAGGATATTAACGGTTCTATGTACGTGGGTACTTTCTACAAAGGCGTAAATGTGGTTTATCCATCTGCCACTCCCTTTACTGTGCTCAGAAATTCGAAAAACCAACAGGGCCTAAGCAGCAATATTGTAAGCGCCATGGCCGAAGACGAACACCACAACCTGTGGATTGGTACCGAAGGTGGCGGTTTAAACTATGTTAACAGAAACAACCACAGCATTAGCTATTATAAATCTGCCCCTAACGATGGCAACGGACTAAATTCGAACCTGATTAAAACGCTTTGCCTGGATAAAACAGGTAAATTATTGGTGGGTACGCACCGAGGCGGTTTGTATTTATTTAACCGCGCCACAAACAATTTTAAAAAAATAGTCAACGTTAAGGATGTTAAAAATAGCCCTGGCGGTGCCGAGGTTATTGCCATAACCGAAGATAGTTACGGAACGGTATGGGTAGGCTCCAGGGATGGATTATCAACCTTAAAGAAAACAAACGGCGAATATGCTGCTGCAACCGTTAAAAGCCCCATAGAAAAAAACCTGAAGAACAAGTACATCCAGATTATATTTGAAGATAAGGCCAAAAACCTATGGATTGGAACCATGGCCGGTTTATACGTTTATAACCCCACAAGCAAAATAATTAAGGCCTATTACCGCAGCAAAGCCAATACCAAGGGATTAAAATCAGATCACATCAACTGTATTGTGCAGCTTCAAAACGGAAATATCGGCGTTGGAACCGCATTTGGAGGGCTGAGCATTTTTAATGGCAGAACCTTTAAAACCTACAGCGAAAAAGATGGACTCCCGAACAGCAATATTTTTGGGATAATTGAAGATGACAACAAAAATTTATGGATCAGTACCGATAAAGGCCTGTCTAAACTCGTAACCCAAACCGGTAAATTTATCAACTACACCAAAAGCGATGGTCTTGCCGGCAACGATTTTAATATCCGCTCGTTTTTAAAAGATAGCCATGGCGAACTGTTTTTTGGGGGATACGATGGCTTAACTACTTTTTATCCTGCACAGATTGATATTAACCAAAATGTGGCACCAATTACCTTTACCGGACTTAAACTGTTTAACCAACCAGTTGTTGTAAACGGCCCTGATGGACTGTTAAAAGAAGACATCAAAAACACCCAGCAAATTACCTTTAAATACGACAACAACAATTTCAGCATCGATTTTGCCCTGCTCAATTACATTAAACCAGAAAAAAACAGTTACAGCTACCTGCTTAAAGGCCACAGCAAAAACTGGGTTAAAACCGATATCCCCAGCGTAAGCTACGCCGATCTGCCTTCGGGCAGTTATACCCTTATGGTTAGCGGGAACAACAACGACGGAAATCCTGGCGGCACACCTGCTGTGCTTAAAATTACGGTACTCCCACCCTTTTGGGCAACCTGGTGGGCCTATCTTATTTATCTGGCTTTCTTTTCGGGCTTATTGTTTTTGATTGTACGGTATCTGTTTGTGCGTGCCCTGTTAAAACGTACGGAGGATATACAGAAAATGAAACTGAATTTCTTCACTTATGTGGCCCACGAAATCAGAACCCCTTTAACCTTAATCCTCGGACCGCTCGAAAACCTATCCAACCAATACCAAAACGATACTGAACTGAATAGGCAGATCATCCCCATAAAAAACAACGCGAACAGGCTAATGCGCCTCATTACCGAATTAATGGATTTTAGGAAAGCAGAAACCGGGCACCTTACCCTGCACGTTACAGAGGATAATATTATTGATTTTATCAGCGAAATTTACCTGTCTTTCTCGCATTTGGCCCAAACCAATAGTATACAATATCAATTTGTACACGAACAGGAACACATTAACCTGTTTTTTGATAAGCGGCAGCTCGAAAAGGTATTGTTCAATCTCTTATCAAATGCATTTAAATTTTGCAGTAATGGTGGCCAAATCGTCGTTACAGCGCTGGAACAGGCTGATGAAGTGGAAATCAGCATTTCAGACAATGGACTGGGCATCCCCGCCGAAAGCTTGAAGAACCTGTTTAGCGATTATTTTCAGATCGACGAGCAAAGCTCCAACCAAATTGGCTCGGGCATTGGCCTTGCCTTATCGAAAGCTATTGTGGAAGAACATAAAGGCCATATTGCCGTAGAAAGTACGCCTGCAGAAAATGGATCGAGGGGCTTTACCAAATTTACTGTAAGGCTTAAAAAAGGAAAGTCGCATTTTAAAACAGCCCTTTTCGATGGCGTTAAGGATTATCCATCGCACCCTAACCTCTATACAGAAACGGTAGAAAACGGTGTAACAGATTTAAAAACGGCTAAACCTGTGGATCTTGCTCAAGAAACCATTTTAATAGTGGAAGATAACAGCGAAATCAGGCAGTTAATTTCATCTTTGGTTGGTGGAAGTTATCAGGTTACTGAAAGCGAAAACGGGCTATTGGGTTGGGAAACAGCGGTAGAAACCCTTCCCGATCTGATCATCTGCGACATTATGATGCCTGTAATGGATGGGATTGAATTGTGCCGCAGGCTTAAGCAAGATGAACGTACCAGTCATATCCCGGTGATTATACTTACTGCACGTTCTTCGCACATCCACCAGGTTAGCGGTTTAGAAACCGGAGCTGATGCCTATATAACCAAACCTTTTAGTCCGGAGCTGCTATTGCTCAATGTGCGGAATTTATTGATGTCGAGACAGGTTATGCGGCAGAAATTTTTACAGCATATCCACCTGCAACCCAAAGAGCTTACCATTAATGCTATTGATGAGGCTTTTATGTCAAAATTAATGGGTTATATCGACGAGCATATTGCCGATGAAGATTTCGGCGTACAGGAACTGGCTTCGATGGTTGGCATGAGCCGGCCTGTGCTGTATAAAAAAATACGGCAGCTAACCAACCTTTCGGTTAATGATTTTGTTAAATCGATCCGTTTAAAGAAAGCAATGGAACTGTTTAAACAAAACAGGTTCACCATTTACGAAGTAGCTTATCAGGTTGGCTTTAACGATCCAAAATATTTCAGCAGGGAGTTTAAAAAGCAATTCGGACAAGGCCCGCGGTATTTTATGAATGGAGAAGAGTAGATTGGTACTAAGTCTTGAGTTTCCAGTGCAAAATCCTCAGTCGGTACATCACCGATTGTCACCCTGAGCGGAGTTGAAGGGCTTTTGTTAGCAGTTAAGGTATTAGACAAAAAACTTAACGCAAGTGGTGCGTGAGGACACGAACCACGGGTGAAAAATCCTCAGTCGGCACATCACCGATTGTCCCTAAGCGGAGTCGAAGGGCTTTTGTTAGCAGTTAAGGTATTAGACAAAAAACTTATTCCAAGTGGTACGTGAGGACACGAACCACGGATGAGGAATGGAGAAGAGTAGATTGGTACTAAGTCTTGAGCCTCCAGTCCAAAGTCCTCAGTCGGTCCGTCACCGATTGTCACCCTGAGCGGAGTCGAAGGGCTTTTGTTAGCATTTAAGGTATTAGCAAAAAACTTATTCCAAGTGGTGCGTGAGGACACGAACCACGGGTGAAGGGATGATAGGATTCGGAGTTCGTCATTCCCAACCCGATTGGGAATGACGGCCGATTTTAAAACGTGCCAATAAAAGTTATTGCTACGCAGTCCATTATTTCACTTCCTCAAATTTCAGCACTACACTTGTCCTATCCGTATTTAAATTTGGGTTAAAGCCAACCTTCATTAAAAAATCTCCTGTATAGGTTTTACTGCTATCAATAGCTGATTTTGTACCCGGAAAAAGGTTGATCTCTTTAATCACATATTTCTTCGCCGCATCGAGTCCATTCAGTTTAACGGGATATTTACTGCCTGCACCATAACGGTAATTTACGAGGTAATTGAATATTACACCTGCTGTTTTCTGTGCATTTACGTATAACATTGATGCAACACTGCCCGTACGCGGATTGGCCAAACGGTATTGTTCTCCCTGCCAGATAATCTCTTTCAGCTCGTTGTAATTTTTAATCGCTTCCTGGCAAAACTGAAGTTCCTTTTCGGGAAGCTTGCTCACCACAATATCAAAACCCAATTTACCCATCATCGCTACATCCGTACGGAATTTTATCGGTTGCTTGCCCCAATCGGTAACATGGTTAGCACTGCTAATGGCCGGATAAAAATAAGAGTATTCCCACTGCATAAATATCCTTTCCAACGGATCGGTATTATCACTCGGCCAAAACTCGGTAAAGTATTGTAGGGCCGCGTAATCTACCCTACCGCCACCGCCTGAGCACAACATCATTGGTACAGTTGGATATTTGGCCCTTATGCGCTGTAGAACGCTGTATAGGCCCTTTACATAATCGATGTAAAAGTGCGACTGGTTTTTTAAATGTGCAGAGTAGGCATTATAAATAACGGCATTGCAATCCCATTTAATATAGGCCAGTTTAGGGTTTTTGGTAAATAGCTCATCTACCACACCGAAAACAAAATCCTGTACCTTTGGGTTCGACAGATCCAGTTCTAACTGGTTTCTAAAATAATGTTCAGGGCGGTTTGGCTGTTTTACCACCCAATCAGGATGTTTTTCATACAGTTCGCTTTTTGGGCTCACCATTTCCGGTTCAATCCATATCCCAAATTTGGTTCCAACCTGATCGGCTTCTTTTACCAGGGAAGAGATTCCATTTGGCAGTTTCTTTTTGTTTTCCTGCCAATCGCCAAGCCCCGCATGGTCATCGTTGCGTGGATATTTATTGCCGAACCAACCATCATCCAGCAAAAAGAAATCGACACCCAGTTTTTTGGTATCCTTTAACAATTCGGCCAGTTTCTGTTCGTTAAAGTCGAAATAAGTGGCTTCCCAGTTATTTAAAAGCGTTAAACGGGTGCCCTTACCATCCAAAATCTTATAGTTGCGCGCCCAGTTCTGCAATTTCCTACTGGCATCGCCTTTTCCCTGATCAGAAAAGGTGTACAAAAATGCCGGTGTTGTGAAAGCTTCACCAGGTTTTAGGCTGTACGGCGAAGCATAGTTGTTCATGCCCGCAATAATGCGCAGGTTATCCTGATAATCCAACTCCAGATCGATCTTAAAATTACCGCTCCACTCCAGTGCGCCGTATAAAACATTGCCTTCATTTTCTTCAGCCGGTTGATCTAAAGAAATCATAAAAACCGATGGCTGAAAGAGATTGGCCCTTGTTCCCAGCTTGCTATCTAAGGTTTTAATGCCATGTGTAATTTCGCTTTGCTCGGGCTGCATTTCTTTGGCCCAATCGCCATGATATTGGTTAAGCCAGAAATGTGGCGATTTTAAGTGCAGATTGGCCGAAGCATATTTGTGCAGTACAACAGTTCCTTTTTCGTTGTGTCTAATTTCTGTCCATTGCTCTATTACATCTTGCTGGTAAAAGGATTTATAAAACAGGGTGACTTCGAAATTATAAACCGGATCTTTTAACCTGATTTTAAGCAGGCTTACATTGTCATCAACAGCTGTAACCGTATGATCAACATATTTCAGATCGAGCGAATTATTGCCATCGACATGGGTAACACTAATGGCCGGCTCAACAAGGTTTCTCGATCCGGAGGGGGTGTAAACTGAATTTAACTGGCCGGTATAATCTTCTGTTTGTCTGTACTGACCGCTAACCTGTGCATACTCCTGCTTATTGGCGAGTTTTTTTCCGAAAAATATGGTATTTACATCTTTTTTAACATCGGCTTGCAATACCAAAGCGTTGTGGGCGGTTTCGATTGGAATGATGGTTTGCGCCTTAATGCTTGCCATGGTAAAGAGGGAAACAGCCATTGCCAATGCCCCCTGCCTCATATAACCTGTAATTTGATCTGATCTGTTCATTTGTGTTTTCAATACTAATAGCTAATGTTTTTTATAGGTAGATAGGTTGATTTTAATTTGATGCTTGGAGCGTAATTTTAAATAGAATGGCATCTTTTGCGCCTAAATTAATGTTTTGGTTATTTTTAAAATCTTCTGTTTTTTGGGCAATGAGGTTTTCAGCACGGTAAAATCCAGCAGCTTTTAAGCCGATCCTTGAAAAGTCAATGGTATAGTTTTTTGCATCACTGCCATAATTAAATATGGCAAGGTATTTCACGCCATTGAGGTCTTTTACAAATAATTGCGAGGCCGATTTACCCTTATCTCCTTCTACTGGAAGAAATGCTTTTCCATCTTCCAAAACCTTTAAAATTTCTGTATTGTTCAGCAACTGTTGTGCAGTGCTGCGCCATTTTCCAGGCTTAGAAAAATCGTCGCCAGTGATACAGGTTCCGGTAACAATAGCCGACAGCAGCCTGGCCCTGTTTTCGCCCTCAGATTGATCAGAGAACACCACATGGTCGGCATCAATATAATCGTAAAGATAAGTTTGCCACCAGCCGTTAGTTAGGCTGTTTAAGGTATATTCGGTATCGTTTATTGATTTAAAGGCATCGCAGGCAATTCTGCGCATATGAATGTAGCGTCCAGAAGCCAAACTCGGCGATATGGCTGCATAAACCAACATTTTATCATCAAGCTGTTTTAGCAAAAATTCCATACCTACTTTATAAGCCTGCATGCCTGTGGTAATTTTCGGATCGTAAAAGTGATCGGATTCTATGGCCGCATGACCTAAAAAGTCTATTTTGATCATTTCGAATCCACATTCCTTAAATTTCCGTATTACGGTAGCAATGCGCTGTTGGGTACCCGGATGTGTGGGATCTAATGCCCTGGCACCATCAATATCATGGTAACCTGCGCCAACTTTTGTCCACATGCTGCCAAAAGAATACCGGCTTCCATCGGCAATACGTTTTCCGCCAGCCGCAAATCCCCAATCCACAAAAGGAGCCCAATAAATACCTGGTTTTAAACCTTTTGATTTCGCATGATCGGCAAAGGCTTTCAGTTTGGAATAGTCGCCATTTAAGCCACCCCTTAACAGGTTGTCCCAATACGAATCGAGGTCGATATAAGCTACCCCCCCGCTCCTGAAAGACTTTAAACTATCGGCAAAAAAATCGCTTACCTGATCTGCTTTTTCGAGTGTTATTTTTTCCTGCATGGCTCCCCAGCTGTTCCAGCCCACCGGAGTCGGCGCCTTCCATTTAAAAACAATCGGGGCTTCGGCTATCCGATTGGCCTTGGCATATTTTTCCATTCCTTGCCGCCAATCGGCAAATGCCCCGAATAATACTTTAGCAGAAGCAATTGAATTACCTTTTAGGTAACCATGCACTATATTATCGCGGGTAATTTTCTCTTCGGTATAACCACAAATGGCCTTCAGGTTTATTTTTTTCTCGCTATCGCGGGCAGTTATAATGCCTGTTTTCCAATTGCCATGTTCAATAGAGCCGATTACAAAGCCATTACATGATTGATCATGGTACAAAGCGGTAACCTCCGCACTTGGATTGCTTACATTGGCTTTTAAAGGCACCGCATTGTACGAAATAAAAGTATCGTTATCAAAAGGCACAAATAAACTGGTTGGCGCATTTGAGCTTTCCTGATCAACCAGGTTTCCGTTTAAAGGAACCAAATGGTTAACCGATAAATTAGCCCCTTGTAAAAATACCGCAACCATAAAATAATCCTGATCGGCATAGGTGTAAAATACCTGCTTCATACTGGGCAAACCAGCCTGTTTTAACAAAAACACATGTTTAATGCCACGGCCAAAGCCATCTTTAATGCTGCTTTTGCTATAGCTAATCTGCTTATAATCTTTTGAACTGAGTATTGCATTCTGATAGCCAGCCTGCGAAAAACCATCCAATAACAGTTGCACCGCAGCATCCGAAACGTTAAATGTGCCTGTTTCGAGGTTATAGTTTATTTTGCCGGCTTTACCATAACTGATCACAATAGCCGAGGCAGTTCTGCAGGCAAAAAACAGCATGAATAAAACTAAAAGAGGCTTGGGCTTTAATAAAAGTTTAAAAATCATGTATTGTTCTAAAATTTTGTCGAAGTTACTTCGGTTAGTTTTCCGTTCATTTTAAGCTTTACCTTTTGCGGTGTGGCCGATGCAATTTTGTAAGCGGTAATTTTTCCGTCCTTCCAGTTCATATCAACCGTAAAATTACCACGGGCTTTTAAACCTTTAATTTCACCAAAGGCTTTCCAGGCATCAGGTATAGCGGGCAATAGTTCTATGTAGCCATCATGACTTTGGATCAGCATTTCGGCAATGGCTGCAGTTGCACCAAAATTACCATCAATCTGAAAGGGAGGGCCTGCCGATAACATATTCGGATAAACCCCTCCACCAGCGCCATAATTAATATCAGTGCGCAAAGTTGGTTTTAAGATTTCCCTAAAAAGCTTAAATGCTCTGTTTCCATCCTGTAAACGTGCCCAAAATAACTGTTTATAAGCGATTGACCAACTTGGTCCGTCGTCGCCCCTCACTTCGAGTGTTTTCTTAGCGGCTTCGGCCAAAGCAGGTGTAGTATTTGGTGTAATTAAACCTGCGGGATAAACACCATATAAATGCGAAATATGGCGGTGCTGAGGGTCTGTTTCTTTATAATCTTCCAACCATTCCTGTATGCGACCATCTTTGCTGATTACCCCTACCGGAGGAATTGATTTTAATTTATCTTGTAGCGAGGCACTAAATGCCGCATCTGTTTTAAGCAGTTTAGCAGCCGTAATTACATGATTAAAAAGCTCCCTTACAATCTGGTTATCGATGGTTGGCCCCATCGAAATGCTGGCCGTTTTTCCGTTGGGCAGATAAAAAGTATTTTCGGGCGATACAGATGGGGAGGTTACCAGCCAGCCCGTTTTGGGATCTTTAATTAATGCACTTTGGTAAAATGCTGCCGATCCTTTTAAAATGGGATAAATGCTTTTCAGGTATTTTAAATCGCGGCTGTAGGCAAAATGATCCCACAGGTTACTGCACAACCAGCCCGAACCTGCATTAGATGCACCCCAAGAGGCACTTTCGCCGGGTTCGGTAAAGCCCCACACATTGGTAATTACGTGGGCAATCCAGCCATCGGCATTGTAATAAGCTTTGGCTGTTTTTGCACCGTGATCAGTTAAATTCCTTACCAGTTCGGTCAATGGCAGGTTTAATTCGGAAAGGTTGGCCGGCTCAATGGCCCAATGGTTCATCTGTACATTTACATCCAGGTGGTAATCGCCGTTCCATGGGGTATTGATCTGGTTTGCCCATAAGCCCTGCAAATTGGGCGGCAACAGGCCAACCCTGATGCTGCTGATGCTTAAATAGCGGCCAAACTGAAAGAATAATGCACTTAAGGAAACATCATTTTTGTAATCTTTGTAAAAGTGTTCCAACCTCATATCAGTTGGCAGTTTGGCTCCCGCGCCTTCGCCCAAATTGATTTTTAACCGGTTAAACAATTTTCCAAATTTGGCGCTGTGGTTAGCCAGTTCTAAAGCATAAGCTTTCTTTTGGGCCGCCAGTAAAACCTGTTTTACCCGGTCTTCAAAATCAGCATGTTTAAAATCGGTTTCTGCTGCTACATAAATAATAAGCTCTGAAGCATTTTTTACTTTAAGGATATTGCCTTCGGTGGTAACTGAACCATCTTTCAATTTGGTAGCCACCCTGCTCAGGTATTTCATTCCTTTGCCATCCGTTCCATTATCCAGCTGGCCAAACATGAGCAGTTCATTTCCTTCGCTGGCAAGGTTTGCTTTTTCGGGCCTGCTTATGGAAATATTGCAGTTCAGTTTATTAGGCTTACTGGCTGTAATGCGGATGATATTTACATCATCATCAAAACTGCAGAAGTACTCTCTTTTGTATTGTACACCATCAAGGCTAAATTCGGTAACGGCTACAGCCTTATCGAGCGATAAATATCTTTTATACACCTGCGGACTTGCCGCCTTAATACCAGGGTAATCAAAATCAAGCTGAAGATTGCCAAGGGTTTGATACTTGCCCCAGTTTGCCCCGCCCGAGCCTTGTCCTTTACAAACAAAATCGCGGTTAACTAGCTCCTGGGCTTCGTCATTTTTACCTGCCAATATCAGTTGCCTGATTTTTGGCAGGCTTTTATAGGCTTCGTAGTTATTGGCATCCTGCTTACCGCCACTCCACAGGGTAATATCGTTTAGCACAATGTTTTCTCTGGCAACGCCCCCATCGGGTGTCATGCCCAGCTTACCATTTCCCAAAGGCAATGTTTCTTCCCAAACCTTGGCCGGTTTATCGTACCAGAGCTGGAGCGGCTGTTGCTGGGCAGAAACATTTTTACTGATGAAAAGCGAAAAAAGCGCAATAGCTGTCAGTTGTTTAAAATTCATTTTTCATTTTTGTGTGTGATTAATCTAAGACCGTTGTCTCGACCGGAACGCAGTGGAGTGGAGAGATCTACCTCGAGATAGATTTCTCGGCTGCGTTGCACCCGATAGCTATCGGGTCCGCTCGAAATGACGGCCATTTTAATTAAACATTCCAGTCGAAATGACGGTCGTTTAAAAAATTACTCCTTGTTCCAGAAACGGAGTTCGCTCATATTGCTGTAATTTCCGTCTCCAGTGGTAACATGTTTAATCCTGATGCGAATATAACGAATCGGTTTGCCTCCGTTATCGAGTTCGGCAGTAATTGCATTTTTACCATCATCGGTACGGGTTACATCTTTTAAAAGTACCCAGCCCTTACTGGTTGCTTCTGCTGGCCAACCGCTGTTACTTGCCGATAAATTGGTAGTGGCATTGGTTAAATCGGCTATGCCCCAAACTTCAAAACGATCGGGATTATTACAACAATCTCTGCCAGTTTCTTCTATACGCGATAAATTGGTATAAATTTTTCCCAAATCGAAAGTGATTACATGTGGCATACCGCTATTACCCGCGCTATGAAAAATATTCGGGTAGCCCTGCGGACCAACGCTTCCATCCCAAAGTTTGCTGATGCTGGTGCCCGACTCGTAAGTTGGTGCATCGCCTGGAAGTTTCACCTCACTAAATAAAGCCCTATTGCAAAGCACGTAAGAGAATATTTTAGGGAAGGTAGAAAAATCGGTTACCGAAAAAACATCCAACGAACCCTTCCCTGGTATGTACGATGATTTATAAGTAATATCGGTCCCTGCTTTATAATCTGTAAGGGTAATGGCTGTATCGGCCGGTAAAAGTGTTTTATCTATACTCGCCCCTGCAGTATTGGTGTACCTGATAATGGTATTTACATTAATGGTATCGGGGGTTTTAAAATTTAACTGTACCGAGCCATTACTATTAATAACGTAAGGTGTAGTGGCATTATAAGGCCTGTTCAATAATCCCGATTGGTATAAAGGACCAAAAACCCTCACGTTTCTGGCTTCAATGGGGATAGATTTATGTCCTTGAGCATCATACGAGTAAATGGTAAAGGTATAAGTGTACTCGCTCAGTTTCGGAATTACCACCTTAATGGTATCTGAAGGATTATGGCTACTTGCCGCCACCGTTACACTATCGGCATTGTTGTTCCAGTACACCACATATTTGCTTACACTTGGATCGGGACTTGGGTTCCACCACAATGCCGTTCTTAAATTACCGGGCTTGGTTACGATATTGGATACACGCCCCGGGTAAACAATTTCTCCATCCTTTAAAAAATCTTTAAAAGCAAGATCATCTTTGGTACAGCTCATTACCACTGTAAGCAACAACAATAGCAGACCACCAATTTTATATATACTTTTCATGTTCGAAAATTTATCTTTTTATACGAATCTTATATTTCCACTATCTCGGATCGCCATAAAAGGCCATTTCCATGGCGTGGGCAAAAGTACCGTTAGACCAAGTTGTACTTACCGATAAACGCACGTACCGAACTTTAGGGTTGGTTAGCGGAAAGTTGAAACTCACCCCTGCCTTTACAAAATCGTTATCGGCTGTTGTATGGGCTACTGGCGTTGCGCCTGATGGCGGGTTAGGGAAATTGTAATTGCCCATGTTAACCCAATCGCCTATTACCGTACCTACAGGTGCTGCTAAAGGAAGCTGTGCATCGCGTGGTGCAGCAGCATCCGAACCCCATATCGAAAATACTTTGGGGTTACCGTGCCCATAGGCAAATTTATCGCCTCCATCTGGGCGCTCCCATAAAACGAAGCGGCTTAGTTTGGCACTTACACCCAAGCCAAATGTGGCAATTGCAGGCATTGCACCGCCTGGAGCGGTATGCCATCCGTTTGAGCTGCCGTCGGTTTTGCCATCCCACAGGTAAGGAAGGTCCCATCCATAGGCAATTACACCATCAGAAGGCAGCCTGTACTGAAAGAACTTGCCCCTATCCAACAGGGTTTCAAAAAACGGGGTAATGGTTTTGTAAGTGGTATCAGAAATGTTCCCAAAATTATCTGTTACGTAGTAGCCGATCTTTTTGGCCACGGGTGCATATCCCCTTACCGAATAATCGAAAACTTCTGTTTTGCCATAATGCTGATCAATCACATCCGAAGCATTGTTATCGCCAACGCCCAGCAAAATTATCCCCAGGTTATTTTTTAGGGGATTGGTTCCGGTTATTTTAATCCCGCCAAAATCGGGCTCGGCATTAATTGTAGGCTTTAAAAGCAGGTAAGGCGGTGTATCGGGGTTAACTTTCACCACTACAGGATCAGATTTAACCTCAGCCCTGCTTACCGCATACAAAGTCACATCGTAAGCTTGTTTTTTTGCAAAACCATCAACCATAATGGTATCAGAATAATAGCTCGATTTGGTTTCTCTGGTGGTTATACCGTTAATTTTGTACTGCGCCAGCACATATAGCAGGTTTTTCGAATTGGGCAGAGAATAGGTAATGTAGGCACCGCCATTAAAATTATTTACTTTAATATTGGTTACTGTACCTGGCTTGGTCATATCCGAAGATGACGGATCGTTATAGGTTTCCATTTTTTCGCAGGCCGCAATGCTGGCCAAAACAGAAACTATAAGGACTAGGTAAATACTATTTTTAATACTTTTCATCGTTATAAGTTATTTTATCGGTGATGAAGCAATGATGTGCGGATAAGGTTATGGTTTATGCCACACATCACGGTTTCCTGGCTTTAATATTTTAATTACCAATAAGGGTTTTGAACTAAGTTTGGATTTACAACCAAATCGGAGCTCTTTATTGGCCACAAATAATCTTTAAGGCCAAAAACCGGAATAAACTGGGTAGTTGGGCGGTAATAATTTATGGCTTCTGCGTTGTTGATGCTCCAGCCCTGTATCGGGTTGTTTAACACCGCCTGAAGCTCTTTCCATCGTCTTAAATCCCAGCCGCTCTGTCCTTCAAAGCAAAGTTCAATTCTTCTCTCCTGGTGGATAATCTGCCTTAAACCGTCTTTCGTATTAAATTTATTCGGGTTTTTGGAAAAGTTTGTCCAAGAGGCCTGTACCCCCTGTAAACCTGCGCGCTGCCTTACCTTATCAATATAGGTAAACACCTCTGCGGTTGGTCCGTTAACTTCATTCAATGCTTCCGCGTAAAGCAAGTATAAACCGGCAAGCCTGATTAATGGCAGCCTGAAAGGTGACGATTGAAAGCCATCATCGTAAACTGAAACATAGCTGACCAGTTTTTTGGGCCAATAACCGGTAATATTTAACCTGATGTTATCGCTTGGTGCAGCAAAACCGCTACCCCTTGCCGAAACATAATATAATGGATTGGCCGGATCATCCTGGTTATTGCGGCCATTTCCGAACCAGATGCCCCCATCGAAAGCGATATCGGCATAAAAGCGGCTTTCGCGCGCAAAGTGGCCCTTAATGGTTTCGTAACCTTGCTGAATGTAATAACGGCTGGCATTATCGCCTGCTTTAATGGTATTTCTACCCGCATAATCCCAGTTTTTATCCTCGTTAATCGGCACACCGTTTACTGTATAAAAAAGCTCCTGTGTACTGATCGGTGCCGAGAAAGTAGAAGGATTAGAGAAATTGTTTACAGCCGATTTTGCGGTAAGCCTTGGCGTAGAAAAACCCTGGTAGTTAAACTCGGGGTTTGAGGCCCAGATAATTTCGGGGTTCAGCTCCCAACGTTCGGCCACTGCATTCTGTACATCGAGCTCTCTTTTTAACGAATCGGATAATTTACCAACTGTTGAGGGCGAATTAAAGGTATACAATTTTATTCCCTGCGCTTCGGCGGCAGTAATGGCAGCTTTTGCGGCATCTGCTGCTCTTTTCCATTTCTGGGCATCGTAAGCTGCCGGGAAAAGGCTAACCCCCTCTTTATCTTTAAAGTTAGCATAATCGGGGTTACCGTTAAACAACGGACTTGCTGCCGTGGTTAATACATCGGCTTTTACCGATAGGGCAATTACACTGGTTACCCTACCCAATTCTGTTGCCTGGCTGGTAATTACCGCAGGAAGATCGGCAATAGCTTCATCCAACAGGGAAACAATATAATCGACCGTTTCATTAACCGGCATTCTTTTGATCCGTACTTCATCAGTTGTACTGTTGATGGCCAAATTGGTTTTGATTAAAGGAATTGGACCATACATTTTAAATAAAACGTAGTGGTAATAAGCTTTTAAAAATTTGGTTTCAGCTATCCAGCGTTTCTTTTCAGCAGCACCCAGATCAATAGGTTTATCAATATTTTCGAGCATGATGTTACAGATCCTGATCGAACGCCAAAGGCTGTAGCTGCCCTCCTCGCCATCCCAGGTATTTAAACCGGGTTTTGAGGCGGTTTGTGTACCCCTTAACAGGTTAAAACCAGTGGCGTTAAAACCCTGAAAATTATCGAGGGTATTGGAGTAAATCAGCTCGGATGATGTGGTAAAACCCGGATTAGTGGCTACATCGTTCATCCGTTGCAGGTAAGCGTAACAAGAATATAAATAGTTTTCGGCCTCGTTCCTGTTTCTGAAAGCGTAATCTAATGTACCAATGTCATCTGGTGTTACATCAAGATACTTTTTACAGGATACCAAACCGCAAAGCACAAGTACAATGCAACTGTATTTTAAATATGTTTTTATCGTTTTCATTATAAGGTTACGTTAAGACCAACATTGAACACCTTTTGTATTGGATAAGCAAATCCGTTTCCGCCCTGCTCCGGGTCCCATAATTTGAAAGGGCTCCAGGTTAGCAGGTTTAAGCCGTTAAAGTAAATGCGGCAAGAGCTTAATTTAATTCTGGTTGAAATGCGCTGTGGAAGTGTATAGCCTAGTTCAACCTGCTTTAATCGCAGTAACCTACCATTCCTCATCCACCAGGTGCTGGTTTGTGCATTGTTTTGAAGATCTACCGCATTTACAGCCAATCTTGGATAAAGTGCATACAGATCCTGGTTTTCTGGCGACCAGTGGTTATCAGCAAAATCTTTCAAAAGCTGTGTATTGCCCAAAATGTACTGTTGGTTGCTTGGAACAAACGGACTTACCCTGGTTGGATCGATAAAGAAAGTCATCCTATCCTGCCCTGTAAAAAATGCCGAAAGATCGAAACCTTTGTACGATGAGCTAAAACCAAATCCATATACCACCTCTGGCGATTGCGGATAACCGATGTATGCTTTATCGGCCTCATCTATCCGGCCATCATTATTTAAATCGCGGTATTTAATATCACCGGCTCTTGGCGCTTTACCATTTGCCGAGAAAATCTGAGTGGGCGAATTCTGCACCTCTTTATCATCTACAAACAAACGTTCGGCTATGTAGCCAAAGTTGCGGTTAATGGCCTGTCCGGTGGTGTAACGGTAAGCTTCTGCCCATTGCGGTTCTTCATAATTAATGTATTTGTTCTTGGCAAAGGTTAGGTTCGATCGAACTGAAAAAGAAAAGTCGTTCACATTAAATTTATAATCGAGCGATAAATCGATCCCTTTCGATCTGGCTTCGCCAACGTTGGCACCTACGCCAGCTTCCAATCCCAATGTAGTAGGCAGGTTGGTACGTGGCATGTAAATGTTGTAGCGGTAATTGTTATATACCTCGGCAATTAAGCTTAAGTTTTTAAACAGCGTAGCCTCCAAAGCTAAATTGGTCTGCCTTGATGTTTCCCAGGTTACATCTTTGTTTTCGTAATTGTTGATGAATACACCGTTCCGGTTGGCCGCACCGTTAAATCCAAACTGGGCGTAATTGCCACCACCGTTTAAGTTAACTTCTGAGATGTAGAAAAAGCGCTGTGCACCAATGGCATCGTTACCCACAATACCGTAACTGCCCCTTACTTTTAAGCGGTTAATTACATTGGCCAGTCCACCGCTCCAAAATTTCTCGTTTGATACAACCCATCCAGCCCCAATAGTTGGGAAAAACCCGAAGCGGTGATCTTCTGAAAACCTCTCCGAGCCATTATAACCAAAGTTTGTTTCAATAAAGTATCTGCTCTTATACGAATAGGTTAAGCGGCCTGCCAAACCCAGATTGCGGTAAGGAAGCGAATTTTGCAAAGAACTGGCATTACTGTATACGGTTTGCTGTGCCGTACCGATCAATGTTCCACTTACGTTATGGTTGCCAAAGGCTTTATCGTAATTTAATGAAGCCTGAGCATATAAAAAGGTATTGATATTGGTACCGCCCGGATAATAAGAAAGATATTCTTGCGCAACGTTCGGTGCACCACCGGTTACCGATGAGTTAAGCCAGTTTAACACATAGGTATTGCTTTGCTTATCGTACGAACCTACGTTGTAGTAAAATGGCGAATAAGCTCTTTGCGAATCAAAATAAGAATACCTGTTGGTACTGAAAATCGATTTGAACGAAAGCCCTTCAGTAAAAAAATCAAGTTTCTGGTTTAACTCAAACTGTGCCGACATGCGCGATTCAGAAGAGTTTTTGTGCCCACGGAGCATGGCAGCATAAGGGTTATTATCCAAAATACTGTTAACGCCTGCACCGCCCCTGTTTCCAAATAAGATGTGCTGTGCATTTTGATTTGCAGCATCGGCAGGAAAATAAGCGGGGAATGAAACCGGACTGGTATGCACCGCAATATTATATAAATCGGTAGAAAAACCGCCATCGGTAGCCAACGGGCCATTGTATTCGCTAAAATTACCCGATAAACGTACCACCATTTCGGTCGTTTTTCCTAAATCGATATTGATGTTGGAGCGCAACTGGTAATTGCGGAATTTAACATTGTTATCGTTATTGTTGCGCGAATCTTCTTTCAGCACACCATTGTCCAAATTATACGAACCCGCAATATAATAGCGCGCCACACCGCCACCTCCGCTAACACCAAGGTTGGCCCGCTGTGTACTGGTTCTTTTTTTGAAGAGCATATCCAGCCAATCAACCGCTGGGTACACATACTCATTATAACCTGGGCTTTTATTTACCGTGGCTTGTGTATTAATAATCTGGTTGGGTGTAAACATAGGATCCATTCCCCTGCCAATAGATGCCTCATTAAAAAGCCTCATATAGGTAATGGGATCGGCCAGTTCTAAATTCTGGACCGACTGGGAAGCAGATTGCTCCAATCTGAAATTAATTTTGGCCTTACCCTCTTTACCTGATTTAGTGGCTACCAAAATTACCCCATTTGCACCCCTTGCACCATAAAGGGCCGTGGCACTTGCATCTTTTAAAATAGAAAAGCTTTCAATATCATCAACCTGCAAACGGGCCAGATCTGAACTGCTGAGTTCTACGTTATCGATTAAAATTAAAGGATCGCGTTTATAACCGAAAGTAGTTACGCCACGGATAAAAAACTGCGAGTTATCCTGACCGGGCTGTCCGCTGCGCTGGTAACCGATTACACCCGCTATCTGACCAGAAAGGGCATTGGTTAAGTTGCTTGAAGGGATTTTCAGATTAGCCACTTTTACTGTCGTAACCGAACCCACCAAGGCTTCTTTACGTTGTTTCTGCCCCAGAGCGGTAATTACAACCTCTTCCGATAGCATATTTTCTTCCGTTAGCTTTACGTTGATTACGTTGGCCGCACCAACCGTTGCCTTTTGTTCGCGGTAACCTACATACGAAAACCGGAGTAACTCTCCCGGAGCTACATCGAGTACAAACTTTCCGTTGTTATCGGTCTGCGTACCTACATTAACTTTATTCACCACCGCTACAGTAACGCCGGGTAAACCTACGCCTAGCGTATCGGTAACTTTACCTGTAATGGTTTTCTTTCCGGTTTGCGCGCTGCTTTCCAGAGGGATAAAAACCAGAAAAAACACAAAGACCGAAAACATCAGTACCAGTGCATTTTTTAACTTGCTGGATACCGGTAAGTACCCGCACAAAAATAATTGCTTCATTTGCCAATTAGCTTTTAATGAGTGAATTAAACACGATTAAGATAGGTAGATTGAGTTTACAGGTTAATGCACTAGGTGTTGTGGTGCACGGTGTAGCCTTTAAAGGTAGTAAGCGAAGAAGCCGACAGTTCTTCTTTTTGATTTTTTGTAAATTTTCTCATATTTTTTGTTGTTTGGTTAGTCGAAATCATAGCAGAACAACATGTTGGAAAGTTGTATTGCACCTGTTTTTCTGTTCTAAACTTTTAAAAAAGAATCAAACAAAACGCTGGAACGCAAACAGATACCAGTTACTATCCTATACTATACTATCCTATTATTCTTTCGTGGTACAATTATAAACAAAAAAATTAATATTCCAAGTGCTTAAACAAATTAGATGTGTGTATCGGTTATTAAGCCAGCATGTAAGAAGAAAAGATGAAAAACACCAATGCCATTAACGCAATGAGAACCACATGGTAATAATGCCTGCTGCGCCAGGGAACAATTTCAATTTTATTATCGAGCACCAAGATGTAGGGGTTTTGGTTGGGGTACATTTTCGATATGGCCAACATCAATAAAGTGGTAATGAGGAAGATAATGGCCAAGGCATGGAGATAATGGAGGTGGATAGAAAATACCCATTCGCTCAATATATAACAGGAAATGAAGAAAAGCATGCCAATTTTAGCGGCAATGGGTGGCATTTTTTTGGTAATAAAACCAATAAAGATGATGGTAAATATTGGCAGACTGAAAATAGCGCTGATTTTTTGCAGGTACTCGTAAAATCCGTTTTTAGAAAAGATGATAAAAGGTGCAAATGCCATGGCGAAAAGCGATACGGAAATCTGAAACATCCTCCCCGTTCTCAACAAGCTTTTATCCGATAAGATTTTTCCCTTTTTCTCCATAAATGGTTTGTACAGGTTTAATAGAAACAGGGTGCTGGAGCTGTTCAGTCCGGCGTTAAAAGTGGTTATGGCGGCGCCAAACAGCACACAGGCCGATAGTCCCATTAAAACTGGCGGCAGCACATCTTTAATCAACAGCGGAAACACCTGGTTGGTATTGGTTAAAACCGGATACAGATGTACAGCAATTAAGCCGGGTATATTAATGAGCAAGGGACATAATAATTTGGCAAAGCAGGTTAAAGCAATTCCCTTTTGGCCCTCTTCTAAGCTTTTGGCCGCAAGCACCTGCTGGATAATGTACTGTTCCATACCCCAGTAATAGAGGTTTACAATGAGCATCCCCGTAAACAGGGTAGAAAAAGGAACGGCATCTTTACTGCTGCCGATGGCATTAAGGTGTTCTTTTTTAGTTGAAAGCACGGTAGCCAGTCCGCCAAAAAAATCGCCATGCCCCAAATAGCGGAGCCCGAAATAAGGCAGGGCAATAATTAAGATGAGCATGCCGGCGCTTAAAACCGTATCCGAAATGGTAATGGCCTTAAAACCACCGAGTATGGTATATACCGAACCGATTAAACCCATAATCCATACAAATATCCAGATGCTTTCCCAGTAACTCAGGTGGAAACGCGAAAGATCGATCAGGTTACTAAAGGCCACTGCCCCACCGTACAGTACCGATGGCAGCAGATTAATTATGTAACTGAAGAGGAAAACAACCGAAACCAGTGTTTTGGTCTGCTTATCGTAACGCTTCTCCAAGAAATCGGGAATGGTGCGGATACCGGTTTTAAAATAGATCGGAATAAAAAATTCTGATACAATAATCATGGCGAGGATGGACGATATCCCCCAGCCAATTACCGACATGTTGTTGATATATACCGATTCGTTTTCGCCGATAAACTGGTTGGCACTGATGTTACTGAAAAACAGGGAGGCGCCGATAATGATAAAACCGTTTGTGCGGTTGGCAAAGAAAAAACCACTGATGGTGGATCTTTGCGCCTTTCTGGTTTTGAAATAAGAAATAATCGCGGCGAGTACCGTGAACAGGATAAAACTAATGATGGCCGTTGTTCCCACGCGATGGCGTTAAAGTGAATTTCTTCTGATCAGTTTATTTTCCATTACATGCTGCACAGGTTTGAGACTCAGCACAAATTCGGCTGCCAATCGGCCCATCTCGGCAAAATCGATGGAGAAAGTGGTGATGCCATCAAAAATGATTTCTTTCACATTATCATCATTATGCGATAGGATCCCCAGGTCTTTACCCACTTTAAGCCCTTTCACCTTGGTATCTTTAAGCATTTCCCATAGTTCGAGGTTATGGATGGTAAAGTAAACCTTATCGGGTGCAATGCTTCCGCTTTCGTAACTGTTTTTGATAACGCCATTAATCTTAAATTCCTTAATAAAGCGCTTAAATGAAATCAATACTTCGTTAGGTTCGGCCGATGATGGCTTAAAGAAGAAAACAAATTCGGAAAATTCCTTAATTCTTGGTGCCAGTTGCAAAAAAGCATTGTAAGAAGCTTTTTCAAATTCCTGCACAATGTAAGAGTATTCGCCTTTCAGGGCTATATACCTATCCACAATCAACAGTTTTTCTTTGGGCAGTTGTTCCAGCACCTCTTTTGCTTCATTGCTCTCAATCGGGGCAATTACATATAAACCGTATTGCCCTTTATTGCTGTTGATGATCGATTCGAAAACGCTAAAATTATTGTGGTGAAAATATACATCAACCTGGATATTTTCGCCTAAATGATCGCGGAAGTTCTGATAAAAAGTTTCCTGAAAGGTATCAAAAGCGTAAATCAACA
Organism: Pedobacter sp. GSP4; assembly: GCF_051857575.1. Taxonomy (NCBI): domain Bacteria; kingdom Pseudomonadati; phylum Bacteroidota; class Sphingobacteriia; order Sphingobacteriales; family Sphingobacteriaceae; genus Pedobacter; species Pedobacter sp. GSP4. The sequence continues at coordinate 793,774 of NZ_JBPZIR010000002.1, forward strand.
AACAAACTTTAAGGTGCTGCTCGGTATCATCTGTAGCAACAAAATAGCCCCGTCTGTTTTTCGATTCCAAAATACCCCTGCTGATCAGCTCTTTATAGGCTTTCCCAATGGTTTCTTTGGCAAAACCGGTTTCGCGCATCATTTCATTCACCGAAGGCAAAATATCGCCCTTGGCAATGAGTTTATGATTTAAGCCATTAATGATTCCCTGCACAAGCTGTTCGTGCTTGGAGAACGAATTGATAATGCTCAGGTCTTTAATTTCATTGAACAGCTTTTCCTTATTCATGCAGCAGCATTTAATTAATATTCGGATGGGTTTAAGTTAATTTTGATCGAAATATATAAATATAATAGAGATTATCGGCAAAAATTTTATCGCGGTCAGTGTGATAGCGATATAAATTAGCCACAGATGCACACAGATAAACACAGATTTTATTACTTTTTATCCTATCGGTCGGTGTCTCACCGACTGAATCTCTATCGCTACTAAATAGCCACGGAAACACTGATTGACACGGAATACAATTGAACCTGTTCTATCGGTCGGTGTCTCACCGACCGAAACCTCAAATCGCTACTAAATTGCCACGGAAACACAGATTAACACGCAATAGGATTGGAATTGCTATTACCCTATCGGTCGGTGTCTCACCGACTGAAATCTCTATCGCTACTAAATAGCCACGGAAACACAGATTAACACGGAATAGGATTGGAATTGCTACTGAACCTGGTTGTTATCCAGAGCAAAATCCAAGAACTTTGTGTTTTCCATGCCTCCGTGGTAAAAAATTACCATATCTGTCGGTGTCTCACGGACTGAAATCTCTATCGATACTAAATTGCCACGGAAACACTGATTGACACGGAAACACTGATTGACACGGAATTGCATTTATCTTATCGGTCGGTGTCTCACCGACCGAAACCTCAAATCGATACTAAATTGCCACGGAAACACAGATTCACACGGAATAGGATTGGAATTGCTATTGAACCTATTTGTTATCCAGAACAAAATCCAGAAACTTTGTGTTTTCTGTGCCTCCGTGGTAAAAAAAATAAAAACTGTTTCAGTCAGATGGTAGCATTTGACAGCACCTGAAAATTATCCGTAACATTCCGCCTGATAAATCGTCTAAAACTTTTAACTGGCTCAAAATGTTTAACTAAAAACAAAAGAAAACGACATGGGAATTTTAAAAACAGCAATTATTGGCGCGGCAGTTTATGCAGGCGTTAAATATATCACAAAGAAAGATCCGATCACCGGACAATCTATTGTAGACGAATTAATGGACAAGGCTCCTGAATGGGTAGATAAAGCCAAAGGATATACCCAAGATTTAAAAACACGCGTAAGTAATGCGGCCGACGATTTGGCCAAATGAACACCAATTAAAAGAAAGGAGCCTGAACAGGTATATCTCTTTCTTTGATAGTGAAAGTAAAAAAAGTCCCGGTGTAAAAACCGGGACTTTTGTTTATAATTATTATTTAACCACAGATCAAAAGGATACACACAGAAATAATCCGTGTTTATCTGTGCGCATCCGTGGTTAATAATTTTTAACTTAATGGCATAGTACAACGACACTAAAAAGCATCAAACCATAGTTTGGTGGTCAATAAATCGGCCCCTTGACTGCTTACCGCATTTTTATAGTTCTGTCCGTTTAACGATTGCTCTGTACCCGGATAAATAAAACGTACAGGTATTTTGCCATTCAGCACGGTGTTTACCGAAGCGCTTAACTGTGGGTAATCTAACCTCCGCTGCTCGGCCCAGGCTTCTAAACCCTGACCAAATAAAGCCAGCCACTTTTGCTCACCTATCGATTTTTTATAGTTAGCAGCATCGTATTGTACCGCAGTCTGGTTGATATAAGTATCTACAACCGTTCCGGTAATTCCATATTGTTCAAATGATGCCCTAATGGCCTGCTTATACAAATCGGCAGCATTTTCGGTGGTAAATCCACGTGCGGCAGCCTCTGCCCTATCAAAAAGGAGTTCGGCATAACTCAGAATAACTGCCGGAGCCTTAGTTAATAAAAAATACTCTCCGGGTCTGGATGTAGTAGCAAAACCCAGAGCACTGGCCTCCGAGTTGGTTGAGCCATTGGGTACGCCTATATACTGTTGAGGCGTTGCCGTTTTGGTTTTACTGGCATAAACAGGAAGACGGGGGTCGTTCAGCGCAAAAAGTTTATCCACAATTGTTTTGCTAATGCGGTAATCATCCCTGGTTTCGAAAATTGCATTTACCGGGTTTTGCTGAGGCGAGGCATCGTAAATTAACTGGGTATTGTCTGCAGTTGCCACAAGATATCCACTGCCCTCTGCCTGTATTTCGGCAATTACCTGTTTAGCTTTTTCAGGTTCCTTATCGGCAATGCGCAAGGCAATACGCAGCCTTAAAGAATTGGTAAATTTTTTCCAGCGGGCAATATTACCGCCATATATTACATCGCCACCAATGCTTTTACCCGAGGGAGTTAAAGCCGCTTGCGCCAGTTTTAAATCGTTAAGTATGCCGAAGTAAACATCTTTCTGTTTATCGTATGCCGGCGTAATGTATTCTTTTATTTTCCCCGCTTGTGAGTAAGGTACATCACCATAAGCATCGGTAAGCAATAAGAAAGTCCACGATCTTAATGTTAATGCAACCCCTTTGTAATTAGAATTGCCCTGTGCATCGCCCAGTTCAATAATCTTATTCAATCCGGCAATACTTTTTGAATAACCGGTAGACCACAAAGCGGTAAAACTGCTGTTGGTAAATATAAAACGGTCTTCTTCAGTATATTGAACCTTGGCCCAGTGCTGAACAAAAAGCAAACTGGAATTCATGGTATTGGCCGTGCTCCAATACGCATCGGCTGTGTTTTTAATTGCTCCGGTAAGTAGATAATCTGGCTGTGCATTTTCGGGAGCATTTGGGTTAATATTTACCTCATCAAGTTCTTTATTGCAAGATGAAAGCGCTATGGCCAAAATGGCCAGTATATATAGTTTCTTATTTTTCATGATGGAAATATTTAAAATTTGATATTCAGGTTTAATCCGTAAGTGCGGGTTGTTGGATTAGATAAACTCTCTAAACCCTGACCGTTACCGGTATTAAAGGCCACTTCAGGATCAATATCAACGGTATTGCGGTGGATGATCCAAAGGTTACGGCCAACAAGTGATACTGAAACGCCCTGTAAACTCAGTGGACGTAGCCACTTGGCCGGCAAGTTATAACTCAGTTTTACTTCACGGAGTTTAACATAAGATGCATCAAAAATATTGGCCTCATCAATGTTCCTGAACGATTTGTAGTATTGCTGTGCTGGTAAAACCTTTTCATTGCGCTTACCATCGGCTGTTACGCCATCAAAAACAATCCCATCATCGTAAACGGTTACCCCTGTAGGTGCAGTTCCATTTACCCTAACGGTTCCGTTCTTTTTATCATTGCCCGGATAGTAGTAAGCAATACCCCCATACTCTGCAGCTCTTCCCGGTAAGGTAGAAGCCAAAACACCCGTATAAGTACCAGTAGCATAAGTACCATTGTAAATAGAACCACCAATGCTGGCATCAACCAGTACCCCTAAACTTATGCCTTTATAGGTAAAAGTGTTATATACGCCACCGATCCAATCTGGTGTATATTTACCCAAAACCTGTTTGGTTGGGTTTGTGGCCGGTGCCCCTGTTGAGTTTACGATGATATTTCCGCTTCCATCTCTTAAAAAAGCAGTCCCGAATAACGATCCGTAAGGCTGCCCAACCGTTGCAATTACCTGAGCCGAATTAGAGGCCACCACATAGTTAGTTAAAAATTTCTCGGCATCAAGCTCTATTACCCTGCTCCGGTTGGCTGCGAAGTTTACATCGATATCCCAGGTAAAGGCTTTTTTAATGGGTGTAATGCCCAACTGTGCTTCAATCCCCATGTTGTTTATTTTTCCGGCATTTAACAGTTTAGAGGTAAAACCTGTACTCGGACTTACATCTGCAGCCAAAATCTGGTTGTAACTATTGGTATTATAAGCACTTAAATCGAAACGCAATCTTTTATTAAAGAATACAGCCTCTACACCCAATTCTGTTGAAGTGGTGGTTTCGGGTTTAAGGTTTTGATTAAGATCAATAGAACCCGGACTAAGCTGTGGGTTTGAAGTAGGCAGTTGTGGATTTTCTGCCAAAAGCTTTTCATTTGTATTAAATGGCGCACCGAAAGCAAATGTATTGATCAATTGATAAGGATCGGCATCTTTACCTACTTTAGACCAGCCACCACGTATTTTCAAATAATTAAGCGCCTCACTTTTAATATCAAATGCTTCTGTAGCTACAAAACTTCCATTAAACGATGGATAGAAGTATGATCTGTTCTGCGCAGGCAAGGTAGACGACCAATCGTTACGGGCGGTGATGTTGGCAAAAAGATAGTTTCTAAAACCAATTTGTCCGGAAGCATAAACGCTGTAGGATTTTAATTTACTGTAGTTGTTTGATGATACCAATGGATCTCGGGAGTTTTTAAGCGTATAAAGTCCGGCAACGGCCAACCTCGATGCACTTTGATCGTTCTGCTCGATATAACGGGTGCGGATATTGCTTCCGCCCAATAATTCCAAACTGAAATCGTCGTTCAACTGCTTGTTAAAGTTTAAGGTCGCATCAGTATTACTTTCGCTTACCGTAAATGCACTTTCGGTATACGAGCCAAAAGGTGTTCCGTTGGTGCCGTAAGCAATTTTAACTTTACGCCTATCGTTGTAATAATCGGTACCAGAGCGGAAATTAAATTCTAAACCATCAATAATTTTATAGTTTAAACCCAGGCTTCCGATAATCCTGTTGCGGCTTTGGGCAACCGTGTTTTCATAAGCTACCCAATATGGATTGCTGTAGTAACTGTTGTTCCAGTTAAAAGTGTTCCCATTTTCATCAAGGTAATTCTTTAACTGGTTAATATCTACCTGACGGCCGAACCAGGTAAACTGGAGCATGGTGCTTGTTGAGCGCGAACCACCCGTACCCGGTAAATTATCAGAATTAAGTTTGCTGTAATTTGCATTTGCGGTTAAACTTAATTTCGGGGTTATTTTTAAGGTAGTGTTCAATACAAACGAATTTTTCGCCTGACCAGAATTTGGGATTACCCCAACCTGTTTGAGGTTATTGTAAGATAAGCGGTAATCGTATTTTTCTCCGGCATCGGCAACCGATACGCCGTTATTTAACGCATATCCAGTTTCAAAAAAATCGCGTACATTATCCGGATGCGCTACAAACGGTACTGCTACCCCTTTCGAATAAAACTGCGGAATCAACCTTCCATCAAGCTTAGGGCCCCAGCTTTCATCAACACCATCGTTAGTACCTGCTCCCTTGCCATCAACATAACTAAATTTACCTTCCGAGCCCTGGCCAAATGCATTTTGATATACAGGCAAGGTAAGCAGCGTTTCGATTACAGCATTGGAGTTAATGGCAATGCCCAGTCCTTTTTTAGATTTACCCGTTTTGGTTTTAATAAGGATAACCCCTGCCGCAGCCCTCGAACCATAAAGCGCAGCGGCGTTTGGCCCCTTAAGCACACTGATCGATTCTATATCTTCTGGATTAATATCTGATATTGCATTGGCATAATCTCTTGCCCCTGCCGAATTTAACTGCGAATTATCAACCGGAATCCCATCAACCACAAATAAAGGCTGGTTGTTGCCTGCTATAGAGGTTTCTCCCCTAATTACCACTCTTGATGAGCCCATGCTCCCCTGGCTATTGGTTACCCTTACACCCGCAATTTTTCCTGCAAGCGCATTTACCAGGTTAGATTCTTTGGCTTCAGCTAAATCCTGTCCTTTTAATTCCTGAACAGCATAACCGAGCGATTTCTTTTGACGGGAAATACCCAGTGCCGTAACCACTACTTCATCCAACGAATTATCACTCGATTGCAGAATAATGGAAAGAGGACCGGCATTTTTGTTGAGCAGTATTTCCTGGCTTTTAAAACCGATGTATGAAAACACCAAGGTACTATTTGCAGGCGCACTGATAGAAAAAGCGCCCTTATTATCAGAAATGGTGGTTTGCTTGGTTTCTTTGATTAAAATAGAAACGCCGGGCAGTGTTTCGCCATCTGCCGACTTTACCGTTCCGGTAACTGTTGAATTTTGCGCGTAAAGCTTTTGCACAAAAAAGAGCAGCAAGATAAACGCTATTGATTTAAAATTTTTAAACATGTGTGTGTGTAGTTAATGATGAGTAAAAGGGTAATAATTTGGCATAGCGATTCCACCACGGCCTAAAACCGTATTACCTCAAAAATGGAAATCACTGTAAAATGAGCCTGAAAAAGCCTGTTAAATCAGATTTGTTTTAACAGGGCATACGCATTCGGAAGTATGCCGTGCAAATTGGATAAATAGCTTTTAGTAGGTCTGTTTTTTTCATCTGGAAATGATCTTTAATAAAATAGGTTACCATCAAGAAAGCATTGGCACAAAAAAAAGCACCCCCCACCAAGTCAGAAGTGCTCCATATATTTTTTATAGGGATAACGCAAACTACTGACTTAACTACCCCAGTTTCTGCTGGGATGGAATTAGCACCATTTCCAATTTAAAAATCAGATGGTTGCTAAGGCTTCATAGGGCCATTCCCTCCGCCTTTCTTGATAAGCATTTTTAAATAACTGCTGCAAAGGTATAATTTATTCCATTTATCCTATAGTTTTTATAGATTTTTATTCAAATATTTTTTCTTTCCCTATTTCGGCCTTATATTTGTCGACTAATTTAGTCGATTAATACAATCCCAATGAACATAAAATCCCTATTTACTGCCGCACTGGCCATATTAACCTCCATTACTTTTGCTCAGGATCAACCGGTTTTGGCCAATAATCAACAGGCAAAAGACAAAGAGAAAAAAACAAAAGCATTTGTGGCGCTGGGTATCTGGCATGGCCTTGCCAAAGTAAAGGAAGGTTTGGATATTCCCTTCAACTTCGAGATTAACGATAAAAACGGGCAACAGAAACTGTATTTCCGCAATGCGGAAGAAAGGTTTGAAGGTGGTTTGGTAAAGCAGACTGCAGATTCGCTTTTTGTAAAACTCGACCAGTTTGATAACGAGCTGGCTTTTGCGCTTGTAGATAATGATCATTTATCGGGTACTTTAAGAAAACAGGATAAAGCAGGAAAACCCTTAACCATTTTGGCCGAACGTAAAAATTACAGGTTTGAAACGCTAAACAAACCGGCTACAGCAGATTACTCGGGCACTTACGATGTTGTTTTTAAATTGCCAAATGGCAAGGAAGAAAAAACAGTTGGCCTATTTAAACAAAAAGGTAACAAACTCACGGGCACTTTTTTAAGGGTAACCGGCGATTCGCGCTATCTGGAAGGTGTAGTAGAAGGCAATGAATTTCAGCTTTCGAGCTTTATTGGCTCCTCTCCTGCCTATTACAAAGGTACCTTTCAAAAAGATGGCTCATTAACAGGCGAAATTTTGGGCGCAAGGGGCAGCCAGCCCTTTACCGGCATTAAAAACAAAGATGCAGCCCTACCCGATGCCTATAAACTTACCTACCTTAAACCGGGCTACAAAACCCTTGACTTTAGCTTTCCGGATGTGAACGGAAAAAAGATTTCGCTAAAGGATGATAAATACAAAAACAAGGTGGTTATTTTAACCATTACCGGAAGCTGGTGCCCTAACTGTGTAGATGAGGCCAGCTTTATTGCCCCTTGGTATAAGGAAAATAAAAAGCGTGGCGTAGAAGTGATTGCTTTGCATTACGAACGCTCAACCGAGCCAGAATATGCAAAAAAAGTAATGACCCGTTTCCGCGAACGTTTCGGGATTGAATACGACCAGGTGATTGCCGGTACCGCTGATAAACAGGTAGTAGCCGAATCATTACCAGCACTCGATTCATTCCTCTCCTTCCCAACAACCATCATTATCGATAAAGAAGGAAATGTTGCACAGATCCATACCGGCTTTAACGGACCTGCAACTGGGAAATTCTATGATGAATTTATCAAGGAATTTAATACAGAGATTAATACTTTGTTGAAGAAATAAACGGGATAAATGCTTAAGCATCGTGATGCTACATTTCGATGCTTAAGTTTAAATTGATACCAAAGGTGATCATCCAATTCAGCAATAGCCGTTTATAAATTTAACACCCTAAAACAATTATTCCTTTTTGTTTACCAAAAAGTGAACAATCCTACAGGCATTTCCTGTACTGTTTTTATTCTTATCGGCACTGATTTTTAAAGTCAGCACATGCTTTTTAAAAGGAAGGTCATCAGCTAAAAGCAAATACCATGGCAAATGCAGGCTACTGCTCCATTGGGTAAACAAATCCAGTTTTTGAAAGGATTTTCCGTCAATGGCATATTCAATCATACCTGCATCTGCGCCCGAAACGATAGAAATACCAACAGCAGAGCCCTGAAACGGGAAAGATATGCTTGCACCAGGTGTAGTGGCCACCAACATTGGTACATGTACAAAACCTGGTCTGGCACCTAAACCATCCGTTGGGGTCCAATCTTTAACCATTTCCCAGCCTTTTCCTAATTTGGCCTGTTCAATCGGTACGTAACCCGCATTGGTAAAACTCCCGGTATTTAAGTTTTTAAATGGATATTTCTGCTGCTCAGCTGGGTAGCGTTCAAAAAGAGTTTTAAACAACAACCTTTTTATTGCCGAAAAATAAAGTTCCTGCCCATAAACCGCAGGATGTAGATCTTTAAAATCATACGTCCAGCTAAACTCTTTATTGGCTAGTTTATCGTGTACCATTTTGGCCAGGTTAATGGATGGCAGATGATAATATGCTGCAACCTTTTCATGATTCTGTATCTCTACAGGTATTTTTCTGCTACTGTAATCATTATTTTTATCCGGATCTGCGAAAGACATCATCACAATATCCATAGCAGGATTTGCTTTTTTGGCCTGTTTAATAATACCTTCGAGCGCCCTCACCTGCGTGAGGCTATCGGTGCCATTAACGCGGTCGTTCACCGCTGCCTCTACAAACAATAAATCGACCAGGTTTAACTGTGGCAAATCAGTCGAAATCCTAAAAACATGTGGCAAACTACCTAAAGATGGTATGGCGGCCCTGATAAACTTAAATTCGGTTTTGGGGAAGCTTTCTGTTAAATAATTGGCCGTTTTATCGCGCCAGCCATCGTTAAAAGTAATGGAGCCACCAACAAAAGCAACAGTTACAGCTTTACCTGAAACCAGTTTTTGATGAACATGTTCAATTCCGTTCCGGATGTTGAGGTACTTATCCTGTTTGATTTCGTTTTTAATGGGATAACTATTCTTCATTACAAAATCAGCCCATTCAGCAGCTTTATCAATCGGAAAATGATGCCCCTGCAGATCCTGTGGTCCGCTAATTACCGGAAAAACAGTTGCCGGACCGTTTAAGGCCAAATAATTATTGATTAAGGGAGAGGTATTTTCTGCAACGGGTACAATTTTATCTTCATTGGAAACCACGTGTAAAACCGGAACCCGATAGGCAGCCATCCCGTCAAGGTTGTTTAAAGGAATATCACGATAGGTACCTGCGGTTTCTTCTGTTAATTGTAAAACCGCTAAGCACTGTTTCCAGCTATTTATATCGCCTGCGCCTTTGCCCTTGCCCGCTGGCCAGCTCATGATATCGCACACAGGTGCTTCTGCATAAATGCACGAAACTTTATCAGGGTTTCTTTTGGCCCACCCATATGCGTAAAGCCCACCGCGGCTTACGGCCTCTAATGCAGGCTTAGGTGCAAATGATAAACTATCTACCAAATAAAAATAGCTTTTATCCCACACCTGCATGGCATATGGACTACCGTACTGATCATCTACATTAACGAAAAAAACATGAAAACCTTTGGCCAGTAAAATGCTATCCATATCTGTATGCCAATTCGGAAAAGAGGCACGCCACACCCAAGGCTTCCCGGTTAAGGCTTTTGCAGGTTTAACATACCAAGCCTCGTGACCGGCTATATTGAAACTGACCTTTTCAAAACCTTTCCAGGTTTCTTTTTTAATGGCCGGAATTATTTTAACCTGAGCCCCTACCTGTAATATGCCAGCAAACAAAAGGATTTGAAGCAAATTCCATTTTTTCTTCATGTACTAAATCAATTAATTAAGGTTTAAGTATTTTATTCTTTAAACTATGAGCTCAAATCTTCCTTTATTTTAGCCAAAACCAATGCTATATTAGCTATGGTATGATTTTAACTGTTAAACGAACTAATATAGAATAAAAACCATTATATGATGGAAAAGCGGATCTATTGCCCATTCAGCTAAAAAGCAATATTATCCTTGTAACATATTGCATAGCCAGGACGATGCTAAAATAGCATCATAAAAAGCGAATCAGGCTTTATAATTTAATCATTAATGCTAATAACTTTGAATTCACCCTAACCAAAACAATTTAGATAGATTACCCTCTGGTAATTCTATATAATGGATAAAATAAAAATCAATATGAAGAAAACGATAATTGCTGTATCGCTTTTAATTTCTGCACTAAATTACTGCATTGCACAGGTCCAGCTGCCTTCTACCCAACCAAATTTAGCACAAGCGGCCATGATAAAACGTGGCTATGGCATGTTTATGCACTTTGGCATTAACACCTTCAATGAAAAAGAATGGTCTGATGGCACCTTGCCGGTAAGTTCTTACAATCCTACAAATTTAGATCCGGATCAATGGGTGCGAACTGCTAAAGAAGCTGGTTTTAGGTACGTGCTATTGGTAACCAAGCACCACGACGGTTTTTGCCTTTGGGATAGCAAGTATACCGATTATGATGTGGCTTCATCACCTGTAAAAACAGATGTGGTAAAGGCTGTAGCCAATGCCTGTAAAAAATATGGAATCCAGTTTGCGGTTTATTATTCGCTGTGGGATAGGCACGAAGCATCTTACAAAGACAAAAATCCGCAAAAGTATGTAGATTATATGCTAAACCAGCTTACCGAACTTTTTACCAACTACGGTAAAATAGGCGAACTTTGGTTAGATGGCGGCTGGGACCGCAAACCGGAAGATTGGGGTATTGACCAGGTATACAAATTGGTTAAAAAATACAATCCGGCATGTGCGGTAAGTGTTAACCACACCATTGTAAACGAGGAAGGTAAACGTAAATTCACGCTTCCATCCAACATGACCGAAGACAACAAATACTTTTTTCAGTATTTCCCGTCTGATTTTAGGCTGTGGGACCCAAAAGTGATTACCAAGTTTGATAAAAAACAATACCTGCACCAAGGCAAATCGTATTATATGCCATTTGAGCATACCATATGCATTAGTAAATACTGGAACTGGTTTCAGAAAAAAGAGCTAACACCGGTAAGAGACCTGGATGAAATGGAAGAACTTTTTTATTGGAGTACCGATAATGATAACTGTTTGGTTGTTAACGTACCTCCCGATCAAACTGGGCAAATACGCGAGTACGAAGCCAACACAGTTATCAATTTGGGTAAAAGGCTTAATTTATCCTTAAATAAACCTCTGCCAAAAAACGGAAAATTCATTTCACTTAAACAAGCGGTTACTGCAAGCAGCACTTGGAAAGATGATAAAAACACCGAGTATGGCGGCAATTTGATTAATGATGGCAATTTGGATAGCCGTTGGGCAGCTAAAGATACGGTAGCCAGTGTAGAAATGAACCTCAACCCTACCGAAGCATTTAATAAAATCAGCATTTTCGAATATCAGGACACTAAAGATCTATCTGACGGATTTTCTCAGATCAGGGTTCCGAGGATACAAAAATACAGTGTAGATATTATGCAGAATGGCCAATGGCAAAGTATTTACTTTAGCGATGAACCAATGGGAGATTGTAAGGTGATTAGACTACCTAAACGGTACAAAACCAACAAACTGCGCTTTAGGGTTTTAAAAGCCACTGCCCTCCCTTCTATTTATGAAATTTGCGTAATTGATATGCCCGAAAAGAAATAAGGAAGGCATTACATTGAAAAGAAAAGCTTAAAAAATCATAGTTAGTTTAGTAGTTAATAACGGAGTCTGAAAGCAGTTCAGCTCCGTTTTTTTTTAAAAATTTAGCTTTACTGCGTAACCTTGCAGAACAATAGAAACAAAGAAAATGATGCTGTTAAAGATGTAGTGTCAATGTAGCAGGTAAGATTGCCTTTTGCTGGCTCCATATCTAAAATGAGAGCGTTATTTTAGACATGGAGGAGAGTTAAATTAGATATGCTGAAATAGATAGATGTAGTAAAAGCGGGACAAATTTAGTTCAGCTAAAAATTTTATTGTCTTTAATCCGTAAATGCTTTTAGTTAATGATCTAGGTCGAAGATCGTATTCGTAAAGCGTTTTACAAACTGTGTTACACAGATCGGTCAATTTTCGTTACGAAAAGGCTATACGGTTAGTTGATGTCTTCGTTCACCACAACAATGTCGGTTGCCTGACAGCCTATGTGCCCTTTTACCAGATGAAAGCGAACTTTGGTTCCCACTACCAGCGAAGGCTTAAATAGACCTTTCAGCTGCTGGTTATCCGCATAAATCATTTCCTCACTATCCTCAGTAGCGATAAACCCGAAACCCCGTATCGGATTATACCATTTAATAATTCCTGTATAAATCATAAGGCACATTTTTACATTAATTTACTTAAATCAAGTACAAATTGAAAGAAAACTATATGGATAGTTATATTTTCGTTATGAAAAGGTGTAATTTCGTTATGTAGTTAAAGAAAGATTAGGAGATGATTAAGTGTATAGCCATAGATGACCAGCAAAGTTCAATCGCAGGACTTCAAAAATATATTGAAGATACGCCCAACATGCGACTCATAAGGAGCTACACAGATCCGTTAACGGCCCTGCGCGAGCTTAAAAAGATTGATGAAGTTGATGTTATTTTTATGGATATCCAAATGCCACAGATATCTGGACTTGAATTATCAAAGGCAGTACGTTCGAAAACACGAAAATTGATCTTTACCACTTCGCACCAGGAATATGCTTTTGAAGCTTTTGAGGCAGAAGCAGATGCCTATTTATTAAAACCTTATGGCTATGCCAAATTTGCACTGACATTGGCCAGGCTTTTTGGTGAGGAACTGGAAAATGGAGAAGAGGAAACCTATTTTCTGGTTAAGAATAAATCGGAAGATCACAAGGCTGTTATGGTACGCTATACCGATATTATCTGTTTTGAAAGCTTCCATAACTACATCAAAATACATACAACAGAGAAAATCATTATTGCTTATCTTAGTTTAAAAGATGTAAAGGAACAGCTGAGCATTAAAAAGGGCTTTATACAATTGCACAGAGGCTACATTATAGCCATTAGCCACATATTGCATATTGATGGTACGAGGATAACTTTATCCAACCACACCAATTTTACGGTTGGGGATATTTATTATAATGATTTTAAAGATTTTTTTGCAGATAAACTAATCATCAGCAGCCGCAAAAAATAACAGCTGCTGATGGCTGGATTAAAATAGGATCAGGCCTGAAGTTGCAGTGCCTGTGGATGTGGTGCAGGTTGGATCAGAGGTCGAAGTTTCTAATGGATTGGTCAGTTTTCTTTCATTTTTTTTAAATAAAAAAAGGGTTCTTTTACTTAGTTTTTTAGTTTTCATAACTTGTTTTTTTATGAAAACTAGAAGTGGTTTTACCCTGTAACACTAAAGGTTACACACATAGCATAATTAGCTTTATGGATAGTTTTAAACAGCATAACACATTAATTAAAAACTGGCTTATCCGGTACCGGGTCCACATTATTGTATGGACCTGTTTTATATTTTGGGAAAGCATTTTAACAGGGCTTATTTTTGGTGCTTTTGGAAAACTGGGCAATTATGTTATCCATTACATTATCAATATTTCTCTGTTTTACATTCATGTTTGGCTTTTAGAAAAAACAACAGTTTTTCCGAGGCAGGCTTTATGGAAAGTTCCGGTATTTGTAATTCTGGAACTGGCTATTTATACTTTTGGGGTACTGGGGATGGACCTGTTATTAGTCAAATACACCAATTTAATACCTCCAGGTGTTATTTCTATAACCGAGCGGATTTTAAGGTTACTCTGGAGATCATCATTCTTTTTGCTTTTCTCGACCGGTTATTTTTTCTTAAAACGTTTTGCAAGCGAAAGAACAGAAAAGCAACGCATTGAAAAGCAGCGCTTTCAGATGCTGATCGATAAAGAAAGGATGGACAAAGAGTTAATCATGTCTAAGAATGCTTTTCTCAAGGCTCAGATCAACCCACACCTACTCTTTAATACTTTTGAATTTATCCATCAAAAAATAAGGCAGTATTCGCCAGAGGATGCCCAGGTTATGATTTACCTATCGGATATGATGCGCTTTGCTGCAGCAACCGAGCACAATGAAGGTTTTGTGAAACTAAGCGATGAGGTAACACAATGCCAAAACCTGATTCAACTGCACCAAATAACACAGGGCAAGGTATTTATCGAACTGGCCTACTCTCCCGATGTTTTGGAAATTAAGCTCATCCCATTGGTGCTGCTTACCCTTTTAGAAAACATGTTTAAACACGGCAACCTCTTCGATGCATACAATAAGGCAACGATTGATGTTTACATTATGGATGGGGAGCTAAAGATGGAGAGCAGAAACCTTCCTAGTTTAGTAAAAAGCACTGTTGGTTTTGGTTCGGGATTGGATAATATTAAAAGCCGGTTGGATTACAGCTACGGGGATGATGCCCAGATAACCGCTCATATTGATGAAGATAGTTTTTATACTTTATCGATATCCATTGCACTTAATGCGCTTCAAGAGGCTTTTCCGATGCAGGTGCTGAAGGTTAACGAGGCAACATAATGGAAAATAGCAGGATAAACAAGTCTAATCGCGCGATGAAATTACGATTACAATGACGATAGCCATAACGATTACAGTAAGTATAAACCGATAAAACTCCATTAGACAACTTTTAAGAATAACACTTAAAAATAACTATAGTTTTTACATTTTTAAGGGCTTAATTTTCTTCATAAGGAGTTCTAAATAAATTGAAAAGCGTTATTTAAAAATTTAACCATACTAGGTTAAACCATATTGCACTTCTACAGTCGAACTGAAACCACAAAGTGCTTGATATGGATTACATGTTAAATTTTCAGAAAAAGAAACGTAATGAAGTAGCAAATAATACCGAAAAAGGCAATGATTTTGGCCAGATGGTTGTTTTCATCCTCATTATCTCTGCTGTGCTTATCGGATTGTTATTATTTAGGTAGGTTAATGTCGTTCTCTTTATTTAATTCAGGTTTTGGCTCCTGTCCGCTTTCCGTTTTTAACTTTCCGGTCGGCCTTTCAACTTGAATCTCTCAGCTTCTAACTTCAACCTTCTATCCCCTAATTAAACGAGTGCCTAAATTCGAGCGGCGATAAATTGGTTTTGGTTTTAAACAGTTTACTAAACGATTGCGGGTACTCAAAGCCCAGTGCGTAAGCAATTTCACTTACCGAATCATGGGTGGTAGATAATTTCTCTTTGGCTTTTTCAATCATTTTATCCTGTATATGTTGTTGTGTACTCTTTCCGGTGAGCACTTTTAATAGTCCACTCAGGTAATTTGGCGAAACATTTAAGGCTTCTGATACATATTTCACGGTCGGTAATCCTTTTTTGATCAGATCTTCTTGGTCAAAATAATTACTGAGCAGATTTTCCAGTTTTGAAAGTACCGTGTGGTTACTGATTTTGCGGGTAATGAACTGACGGTGGTAAAACCTTTCGGCATAGGTAAGCAATACTTCCAATTGTGCAATAATCAGGTCCTGGGTAAAGGCATCAATATTGGCGTGATATTCTTTTTCGATATTGAGGATGATATTGGCAATGCTTTCTTCTTCTTTTGGTGAAAGAAACAGCGCTTCGTGCACGGCGTAATCAAAAAATTTATATTGCTTGATTTTTTTGGCCAATGGGGTATTCCATAGAAAATCTGGATGGAAGTAAAGAATCCATCCAGAATGATCAAGGTTGTTACTATTTTCTACACTGATGCTGAATACCTGCCCTGGGGCCACGAACGACATCATCCCTTCGTTAAAATCGTATTGTTGCTGACCATATTTCATTGTGGCGTTAAAGTTTTTTTTCAGCGCAATACAATAAAAATCGAGCACCAGACTAATTGGCTCATTTGCCTGCAAACGCTTAATCATACCCACATTAATTACACTTACCAAAGGATGTTCGGGTTTGGGCAGTTTGCGGAAATTATGAAATTCAATAATCGATTTAAACCTTAAAGGTGCTGCGTTTGCCATGCTACAATATCATTATTTTTGTGCAAAAGCCAAGGCAAATTCTTTGGCAAAATCGCTCACTTTCACCTTGCCCATTATAGCAGGCTTGTGCAGCAAATAATCTTCGGCCAATAAGCCACTATATAAAGCGCCGTACATTTCTACCAATCCAGCAGCAATTGAAGGGTTCATGCCAATCGATACTAAACTTTTCAATACTTCTTCATCGCTAACCAGTACCCATTTTAAATCGGGTTGGCCAATGGCAGCACCCAAAATCGCGGCTACTTCGTTCCCCGTTTTATCATCGCTGGCAACATAGCGTATTTTTCTGCCGTTTTGTGCTGAAACCAGCTCTTCTGCAATGGCTGCCGCAATATCAACCGGTGCAACCCAGGGTACTTCTTTATCGGCACCATAATTTGCAGCAATTAATCCTTCTTTTTTAATCATTTCTACATAACCGTACAAATTATAATAAAATGATGTTGGCCGCATGTGGGTTATGGCAACTGTTTCTGGCAGTTGGTTTAATAACTGTTCTACCCCGTGGGCTCCGCGTAAAATACCATTCCCTGCAGCTAAATGCCCGCCAATAGTACTGAGATTTACTACCCGTTTTACGCCCGATTGTTCAATAGCCTGGGCATAATTTCGGCCCAAATGATGGTAATATGCAATTAAATCGAGGCTTGGGTCGAAGTAGTTGTTTGGCGGCACCATTGTATAAACGGCATCGGCTCCGGTAAATGTGTTTGCTAAGAAAACAAGATCTGTTAACGATCCGATAGCTGCTGCAGCACCAAGTGCCTCAATTTCTTCCTGTTTACTTTGTTTAGTGCTAATAACCGTAATGTGATGTCCATCGCGTACCAATTGCTCGGCCAATGGCTTGCCTATATGCCCCAACGAACCTGTTAAAATGATTTTCATAATGTGTTTATTTTATATTCCAAAATTCGGTAAAGGAGCCATTTTCAACATAACCAAATCTCTGTTTATTGTATCCAGATATCCTGCTCAGTATGGTAAATACTTGTCGGGCGGTAGATTTTTACTTGATTTAACCAATTCAATACAATTCCGTAACTTTCGCTCATGGCTGCCATTCCGCATTTCCCTACGCTTAACATCAACGAATTTTCTGATCAGCAGCGCTCCGGAAACAGTTTATTGTACCACAGCTTAACTGGCGAAAGGCATATTGAAAAGCCGCACAAGCACGATTTCTTTCTGTTTATGCTTTTTGAACGGGGCAGCGGAAGCCATACCATCGATTTTACGGCTCATCCGGTTGCAGCGATGCAACTGCATATGCTGTTTCCCGGACAGATACACCAGTGGCAGCTTGGAGCCGATACGCAGGCACATCAGATCATGATCAATAGGCAGGTTTTCGAGACCCTGGCCAGCTCATTGCGTTTTTCGCTGATGCTCTACCAAAATTACCCGGTCATTAATTTAAGTGCCGGAATATTTAAACTGGTTTTATACGAATTTGAACAGATCAGTACTGAATTGGCAGCGCCAACAGGGCTTACCGAAATTGTGAACAACCGCATAAAGCTCATTGCATTGCTCATCAGTAAAGAGGCCGAAATTCTGTTCAATAACCAAACGGTTTATCAAAGCAAACCCATACTGCTAAAGTACCTAGCGCTTATTGATGCACATTACAGGCACGAAAAACTCGTTTCATACTATGCCAATCAGCTCAACATTTCTGCCAATTACCTTAATATATTGTGTAAAAGGCATTTCAACAGTTCGGCAACTGCACTTATACATGAGCGTTTGATATTAGAAACGAAACGCATGCTGCTCACTACCGAACATCCGATCAAATCAATTGCTTTTGAGCTCGGTTTTTACGACATCGCCTATTTCTCTAAATTTTTCAAAAAACATACGCACTTAACCCCCAACCAGTTTAGGGCGCAATAATAAATAGCACCTTAAAGATTACCATTTAACCAAAAATACAGTGATTTGATCTTAACATGTTATAAATTATACAATTTTTAGCATAAATCTTACTGTGTAAAAAGGCTGCAAGCCATTAAGTTTGTATAAACGATTTTAGCCATTATGATACCACAGCCCATCACCAGAAAAAACTTTATCAAAAGCTCTTCCATTTTACTTGCTGCAACCTGTTTGCCTACCGCTGAAACAACCGCAGCCGAAGAAAAGGTAAGCATCCCTGCAGGGCAAACCTTTACGTTAAAAAATGTGCGGCTCGAAACTGGTTTTACCTATGATGGTGATGAAGTGATTGGCACCAAAACAGCACTCTTTACCGTTTCTTTTGAAGAGGGAAAGATAAAAGACATCTTACCGAACAATTCAGCAGCTAATGCAACGGATGCAAAAGGTTGTTTAATGCTTCCGGCATTTAGGGATATGCACATCCATTTGGATAAAACCTATTATGGATTACCTTGGCAGGCGCACCTCAAAAAAAACAGAAGCGTAAAGGATATGATTGCCTATGAGCAACAGGTTATTCCAGAGCTATTAAAAACATCGGTTCCGCGTACGGAAAAACTTATCGGGCTCCTGCAGTCGTATGGTACCAGCTATGCCCGTTCGCACGTAAACATCGAACCAACATCTGGTCTGAATTCGTTGAAGAACCTTGAAACGGCCTTATTGCACAAAAAAAAATCGTTTCAGGCCGAACTGGTGGCTTTTCCGCAACACGGTATTTATTACACCAAATCGGAAGAGTTGATGAAAGAAGCAGCTAAAATGGATATTGATTTTATCGGAGGCCTTGATCCAACCAGTATTGATGGCGGCATTGAAAAACATATGGATTTTGTGGTACAGTTGGCTTTGGATCATGGTAAAGGCATCGACATTCACCTGCACGAATCGGGAGAACCTGGACTTAAAACCATCGAATATCTGATTGCAAAAGTGATGGAAAACCCAGTATTAAAAGGCAAAACATATGTAAGTCACGCATTTGCACTCCGCTATCTGGATAAAAGTAAAACAGAAGAAATAGCAGAAAAACTCGGTGCAGCAAAAATGGGTATTGCATCTACCATTCCATTTACAGGCACGCCTATGCCTATTCCAACGCTATATAAATATGGGGTAGATGTGGTAGCGGGTAACGATTGTATTGTCGATCATTGGAGCACCTTTGGTATAGGCAGCATTTTACAGAAGGCTAATTTAGCTGCGCAGGTTTATGGATACCGTACCGAGTTTGATCTTTCACGTATCTTAAAACTAGCCACTGGCAACGTTGTACCATTAACAGATAAGGGAGAAAGGCAATGGCCAAAAGCTGGCGATAAGGCTAATGTGGTGTTGATAGATGCCAGCTGCTCAGCCGAAGCTGTATCGAGGATATCTCCTGTGAAATCATTAATTCACGAAGGAAAAGTAGTTTTTTAAGGGATCAGTATGATAATTAAGAATTATCCCCTTAACTACCTTAATTTCTTAATCGTAAAAACTAAAGGTTCAGAATACTAAACATTAAGAAGTTAAGAACATTAAGCTGGAACCATACGCTTAACTACCTTAATTCCTTAATGGTAAAAGTGAAAAGCACAGAATAATTAAACATTAAGAAGTTAAGAACAATAAGCTGCAATCAAACCCTTAACAACCTTAATTTCTTAATGGTAAATACTAAAGGTTCGGAATAATTAAACATTAAGAAGTTAAGAACATTAAGCTGGAACCATACGCTTAACTACCTTAATTTCGTAATGGTAATAACTGAAAGGCTCAAAATAATTAAACATTAAGAAGTTAAGAACATTAGGCTGGAACCATACGCTTAACTACCTTATTTCGTAATGATAAAAATGAGAGCTCATCAAAGCAGCAATTGCTCACGCGAAATTTTAATCAGTTCCAACGCATTTTTAACCCCAAACTTCTGCATCAGATTTCTGCGGTGGGTTTCAATGGTTAATGGACTTACAAAAAGCATTTCGGCCATGGCTATTGTGGTCTTGCCCTCCTCAATCAGTTTTAGCACCTGTTTTTCACGTTTGGTAATTTTAGGTCTTTCATTAAGCTCATTAATAGCCGGTTTTAAGATAATATCTTTTACCTCTTTGCTGTAAGCTATTCCACCCAGCAAACATTCGTGAATGCAGGATACAATTTCACTAATGGGCGAATTTTTTAGCATATAACCCGAAGCCCCGTTTTGCAGCATCTGCATAATTAAAATACGTTCGGTGTGATTGCTCAAGGCTAAAACACTGATTTTAGGAGAAATCGATTTTATCCTCCGGCATAGATCCACTCCATTAACATCGGGCAGCGAAATATCCAGAATAACAATATCCACTTCATTTTCTTCGATAAAAGGCAAGCTATCCAGGCCGCAGGCAAAAATAGCTATCACATCAAAGCCTTTTTCTTTGGCCAGCAAACTTTCAAGTCCTGCTGCAACCACTGGATGATCATCTATAACCACAATTTTAATTTGTTCCTTACCGCTAAACATCAAGTTCTATATTTATTATTGTACCCTCATCTAGGCTCGATGAAATATCAAATGTGCCGTTTAAATACTCAACCCTGTTTCTGATATTTCCTATTCCCATACCACTTTTCTTATTGAGGCTTTTAACATCAAGACCCTTGCCGTTATCTTCGGCGGTAATATAAAACCTATTTTGATTCTGACTGCACTGCAGCAAAATTTCGGTTGCTCCGGCGTGTTTTAATACATTGGCAATAACCTCCTGCACAATCCGGTAAATACCAATCTGTTGCGACAAGCCTATGTTTCTACCAATGTTTATCGGTTGGAAATCTACATCAATATCTTTGGCCATTACACTTTCGCAAAGCTCTTTCAGGGCTGCTTCCAAACCATATTCCAGCAGAGTTTGCGGCATCATGTTCCGGGCAATGTTCCTCAATTCGTTTACCGAACCATCCAACTGGTTAATAATGCGCTGTAGTTCAAAATCATGTGTTTCCATATTATCGTTGTGCTTTGCCCAGCTAGAAAGGTTTATTTTTACACCGGCCAACATACCGCCAAGCCCATCGTGTAAATCCCGAGCCACCCGGTTACGCTCTTTTTCTTCAGCATCGAGCATGGCTTTTGTCACCTCAATCTGCTGTTTCTGCTCAAGTGCTTCCGATTTTTGTTTAAGGTTGATTTCCCTTTCTGTGGCTAACCTTTTATAATTGCGGTAATAAAAGAATATAAACCCAGCAAGGGCCAAAAGAAATATGGTGGCGGCCACAAGCAACCAGTTTGTTAAGCGCTGGTTTTTTAAGCTTAACAAATGCTGTTTCTGTGCGGCATTTAGTGCTGCAATCTTCTTTTTATTTTCGGCAGTGCGGTATTTAATTTCGAGGGTGTTCATATCTGCCTTTATCCGGCTTTCGCTTAAACTATCGCCCAAATGTTTACTGCGTTTTAGCCATCGGTATGCCTCGGCCATGTTACCTGTAGTAGCATAAAAGTTGGCCAATTTATCGGCATTGATTAACCGGTTACTGGCCAGCTTGTTTATTTCTTCCTTTTTTACCAGTTCAAGCAACAATTTTTCGGCTGCAGCATACTTTTTCTGTTCAAACAGTATTTCATATTTATCAAAGCCAAGTGCCTGCAAAATATAATCGTTACCCAGTTTTTTGGCCAATATTGTTCCTTTTTCTATATTCAGCAAGGCCTCCTGCTGTTGTTTGGTTGCCTTAAGGTACCAGGCAAAAATCTGATGGTAATTGAGCCAGAATATATCCAAATTGGCATGCGAAACTACATTTACCGATCCATTCAACAGCTTTTTGGCCAGATCGAAATACTTTTTGGCGGCAGGGTATTTTTCTAAATGGTAATAGCTTTCGGCAGTGGTTAAGTAAGCATTGATCTTTAAATAATTTTGATCAGGAGGTGTATGTTCGAAGTAGGCAATACCCTGGCCCGAATATAAAGCTGCCTTATCGTATTGCTTTAAATTAATAAAAAGAGTAGCAATAGAAATGTATTCGGTACCCACCAAAATCTCATCTCCAGCTTTTTTAGCAAGAGGCAGCACGCGGTTGATCAGCACATTCAGCGTAGTTTTTATTTCATCTTTATGCTGGTAAAGCAGTGCGTAGTTATGCCACAGCATGGTTCTTTGCCGGTAGGCCGCTTTAGATGTTAATGCAGCTAATTCTTTATCGGCCCTTAAATAACTGGCCTCGCTTTTGGCGGCATCGGTACTGGCGTAATAATCGCCCAAAAGGTAGTGATAGCGTCCCCTTAAAAATGGATATTTATGGGCATAGCCCTTTCCCTTTTCTAAATATGCTTTGGTTTTTACAGTATCCCTATCTACCCAAAAATCGGAAATTTTAAAATAGAGATGTGCCTTTATGCTATCAGATATAGTTCGAGCAGCCAACTGGTTAAGGCTATCGAGATACTTTTTATCCGACCCCGTTATCTGCGCAGGCAAATTTAAACTCAGGAGCAGGAAAGCAAGAAGCCAGCTGATTTTTCTCATGCCCTAAAATGCATTGTTTATGCCGCAAACTAAAATTTCATCAAAAAATACTGGAATACCAGTAGAAAAAATTACTGCTTTTGCCCGATTGACCAGCTTTATCCTATTCACGTATTTTGCTGTGAACAATGCTTCAACTCAACATTAACACAATAAAATACTTAAGCAGATTAACGCATCTCATTTAAATTAATATATAATAAAACCTATGAAAATTCAAAAAAAATCCTTGTTGATGGCCGGAATGCTGGCCTTAACTGTTCTATTCTCATGTAAAAAAAAGAGCGACGACCCAACTGGTGGAACGGAGGGTAAAAAAGCTAAAATTACCATCAGCCTTTCCAGCGAATTCAAAAAAGCAGAAAGCGATAAGTTTGATGTAACTGTTGTGGGAGCAAATGCTACCGGTACAACTATCGATTGGTTGGTAGATGGTGTTACGAAAAAAGGATCGGCCATAACGGTAGGTACCGATGATTTTAATGGTGGAAAAACCATTGTAATTGAATCGGCCAGTAGTTTTTATGCCGGCAATTTAAGTTTTGGTGGATTTGAATTCGGAGCTACCCCATTTACCGTAACCTACAAAATTGAAGTAAACGGTAAGATCATCGATCAAGGCTCAGAACGGATTGTAAAAGACAGGGATCCGCTGTTTATCAAACAATACCAGCTTTAAACATTAAACCAACAGCTGCCGTTAAAAACGGGCAGCTGTTTTTATATTCAGGCCAATCTACATCCACTCAATCATTCAATCCCTCAACCATTCAATCAATCAATCAATCAATCAATCAATCAATCCCTCATTCAATGAACTCCTTCACCGGTATCTCTACATAACTCTCATTAAACCAATTGATTTTTAGAGGTTCTCCTGCATCTTTTATGGTTTCTAGGCTCACATCCTTGCCTGTGCCATAATTTACCTGGGCAAATTCGTTCTTATTAATATTCAGCACCACCAATAACCTGTTTCCCTTATTAATCTGTTTGCTTACCAGCCGTGTTTTAAAAAAGGCCATTGTTTCTTTAACCCCCGGCTGTAACAGGTTGCGTTTGCTATGGTCGTTTAAGTAGCTTGCCCGTCCAAAGAAGTAAGAAAGTTCAAAGTATTCATTTTCTGGGCTTACCTCATAAAGCACCACACCAATATCAATATCACGTTTATTCAGTGTTGCGGCCAATAACCCCGAAAACATCCCATTAATCTGTATATCCTGTGTTAAGGGCTCGCTCATAAAGAAAAGTCCGTTACTGCGATCGAGTTCCTTTTTTATAATTGATGAAGGATAATAATCGTTATACCAGCTTTTGGTATCGGCCAGATCGATAACCTGTTCTAAACTGCCGCTCTTTTGAGGTTTAACGGTGCTAAGCAGATATGATGAATCTGATTGAGCATCCGTTAGGTAAAACTTTAAGTGTTTATCGGCCATTTTTTCTATCGATGGAGCATGCTGCCATCTATTTGTACCCATTACCTCATAATTGATCCTGTTTTTAAGTATTTCAGGCTTCTTGCCGTTTTTCAGAATATAATCGAGCCACTGAAAGGTAATTTCGCGTGTATTGATCAGCGCTACAGGATCTACCTGATAGCCTTTCAACACGGGCTTGCCGCCTTGCTGCGCACCAAAATGATCGTACGGGCCAATAATCAAATAGTGCTGGGCTTTCGGATTATACTGATAATGATCTTTAAGGTATTGCATGGCCGAAATCTGTCCATCATCATAGTAACCGGTAATGCTCAGCACAGGGATATTAATTTTACTAAATTCTTCTTGATATGGCACCATGTTCTGCCAATAGCTATCGTAATCGGGGTGCTTTAACCATTTTTGCAACCAGGGGTTTGGCGTACCATCTACGCTATCAATCCGGTTATAGGCAGCGCCCGAACTGTACCAATTCTGGCGCATCTTCCGCCAGCGTTCGTTATCGTTATTGACTTTATTGTCCAGGTATTTGGAATTGGTTACATAAAATGCCCACTGGTAATTGGCATTGATAAAAATGTTGTTTTCCATGGGTACACCTTGCCCCGGAATGGCCGCAACATAAGGTACAATGGTTTTCAGCGCCGGATGCAGGTATTTTGTAGCCGCCCACTGTGCAAAACCCGAGTAGCTTCCTCCATACATGCCTACTTTGCCATTGCTCCAGGGCTGTGCTACAATCCAATCGATTACACTGTTCACATCTCTCGCCTCATGTTCGTAGGGCTCTATAGTTTCGGGGCTTAAGCGTTTGCCTCTGGTATCGGCTACTATGCCTATGTAACCGTGATCTGCAGCTATTTTGGCAATCGCAATGCTGCGTTCCGTATCCGAATAGATGAAAAACATCAGTGCGGTAGGCAATGGCTCTTTTTGGTTGTTTTTTCTAACTACAACTGCCGATAATAAGTGACCATCTTTGGTTTTAATCATCACACTATCCTGAATAATATAATCCTGCGCCAAGCAGGTTTGCCTAAAAATAAGGCATAGCAATGCCATAAGGAGTACTTTTTTCATTTCCTTAATCTTTAATTAATAATTTAAACTTTTAAATTTTTCCTGTTCTTTTCAATAGGATCGATCTACGTCCGGATACCTCAATCAGCTCGCCGGTGCTCAAAGTGATGCTGAGTTTCCCACTTTCCAAAGTCTTAATTTCTGTTACATAATTTAAGTTGATAAGCTGTGTGCGGTTGCACCTGAAAAACAGCTCTTCATCCAATAATTTCTCCAGCTGATTGAGTGAGCTTTTAATCCAGGCGCGCTTGCCTTCAAAAAATATTCGGGCGTAGTTTTCTACCGACTCAATTAAGGCAACGGTTTCCCAGCTCACCAGAAAGTAGCCATCGTTGTTTTTAACGAATATCTTTTTATTAAGCTTAGCTGTATTAAACTTGACCTTTATTTTTTCGATAGCCTGTACAAAGCGCTCATCCCGAATGGGTTTAAGCAGGTAATCGAGTACGCCCACTTCAAATGCCTTAATCGCATACTGATCGTAAGCAGTAGTAAAAATTACTTCAGGTGCCATTTGCAAAGCCTCGAGCAGTTGAAAACCCGAACGGCCCGGCATCTGGATATCCAGAAAAAGTAATTCGGGCTGCAATATACCAATCAGCTTTTCTGCTTCATCGGCGTTGCTGGCCTCTCCTACCAGCTCGAGTATTGTTGAGGTAGCTATTAACCTTTTTAACTCCACCCGTGCATGACGTTCGTCGTCTACTATCAAAATCCTTATTTTCTTCATATCAGCGGAATGTTTAATGTGGCGGTAACCTGTCCACTTTTAGCTTCATCCAACTGTAAAGAAGCCTCTGCACCATAAGTTAGTTTTAGCCTTTCTACCAGGTTTTTAAAGCCTAAACCCTTGGTACGGTAATCAACATGTAAACTCCCCAGGTTGCTGATGGTAATATTCATCCATTTTTCACGCCGTTCGATATCTACAGTTACTGTTCCACCATTTTTGAGTGTAGCAATTCCGTGTTTAATGGCATTTTCAATTAAGGTTTGAACAGCAAGCTTGGGTATCTCCACGCGCATAAGCGATAAATCGATATTAAAATTGGATTGAAGACGTTCTTCAAAGCGCAGTTTCTCTAGGTCCAGATAATCCCTTACCAGTTCCATTTCTTTCGAGAGCGGTACCAGATCTGCTCCATCTTCTAATCCCGACCTTAATAAGCTACTGAGCAGATCGATACCGTGCCGTGCTGCCCGAGGATCTTCTTCCACCAATGATTTTATGGTATTTAAGGCATTAAAAAGAAAATGTGGATGGATCTGCGAAGAGAGATGAGCCAAACTTGCATCGCGGTTAATGAGTGCCAGCCGCGAATTTTCTTTTACCGCCCTAATTTCCCTTTGCGCGTACTGGTACAGGTGATAAGCCAAAATCCAGATAGACATGAGCCTGATGCCTGCCATAAATACATTTAACAGATTATGGCTCAAAAAAAGCGAAAAGCCTTCTGGTGCGCCAACATGGAACAGTTTCTTAAAAGCCCATATTTTTAAGCAGGTAACCACGGTGTAAAATACCGCCATAAAAAGAATAGCGGGGATAATCCTTTTAAGCAATGGCCCCAACTGTAAATGCTGCCAGCCATAGTGCAGCACAAATTGGCGGTAAAGATGCGTAATGGCAATGTAAAGCACTACATCGGTAATAAATTGCAGCACACCAATAAACCAACTAAAATGGGCGCCACTAAAGCCAATGTATCCCCAATACAAGGAGGCCACGCACCAACCAATTAACTGGCATTTCCAATATAATGATAGTTTGTTGCTTCTCTCCATACTCCAAAGCAACAAAATCTTCAGGATATAACCATAAAAAGTACAGGAACGCAGGTTTAAGGTGATGAGTGCGGTTTGGATGAGGATCAAGCAATCCAATCATTAAAATTATGATAGTTTCCTATAACTCATATTATTTTGATGATAGCCTATTTATCCCAAATTTTGCAGCATCAAATTTAAATAACATCAAAATGGAATATAGAAAATTAGGAAATACCGGCGTCGAGCTATCTACAATAACATATGGCGCATTTGCCATTGGTGGCACCATGTGGGGTGGCAACGAGAAAAAAGATTCGATTGAAGCTATACATGCGGCAATAGATAATGGCATTACCACATTAGATACCGCCCCTTTTTATGGTTATGGCCTTAGCGAAGAACTGATTGGAGAAGCCTTAAAAGGAAAAGACCGGAGTAAAATACAACTGCTAACTAAATTCGGATTGGTTTGGGATGGCAGCAACAACGGAAAAGGCGAACACTTTTTTGATATGCAGGAAGATGGTAAAACCCTTCCTATTTACAAATTTTCTTCAAAAGCAAACATTATTAAAGAAGTTGAAGAATCGTTAAAGCGCCTTAAAACCGAATATATAGATCTTTTACAGCAACATTGGCCTGATGCAAGCACTCCGATTGATGAAACTATGGAAGCGATGGAAACGCTGATCAAAAACGGAAAAATCAGGGCGGCCGGCTTATCGAACGCTGGGATTGATTTGATGCAGGAAGCAGGCAAAAGTTATGTGCCGGCATCTAACCAGGTTTATTACAGCATGCTCCACAGAGCTATAGAAAACGATATTGTACCATATGCTGTAGAAAACCACATTGGTTTGTTGGCTTATAGCCCAATGGAACGCGGCCTTTTATCAGGAAAATATTTTGAAAATAACCAGTTAAAAGCCGACGACCATAGAAATGGGTATTTCAGTCAGTTCGACTTTAAAAAAGTAGAAAGCTTTTTAGCAAAAATCCGCTCTATTGCTGAAGCAAAAAGCGCCACTTTAGCACAGCTGGTATTGCGCTGGACTACCTTACAAAAAGGAATTACTACCGTATTGGCCGGTGTCAGAAATGCAGAACAGGCTATTGCAAATGCACAGGCCATGCAGTTCGATCTTACCGCAGATGAATTGGGATTTATTGCAACTGAGCTTGAAAATTTTTAATTTTTACCAACCAAAAGTAGTAAGATTGCTTCGTACCTCGCAATGACGATACTGGCTGGGCGATCATTACAGGATGATAAGTTAAGGGCTTATGAGTAAAGAGAACATCATTATTACTTTGATTTGGTGCTCCTCATGGCAGGAGGCGTTCAAAATTAACAATGATTTCTTGCCACCTATAGTGGGAAGCTTTCATAGCAACAATGATTTAGTGTCACCTATGGTAGGAAGCTTTCATCGTTACAATGATTTAGTGCCACCCATGGAGGGGGGCTTTCATCGTTACAATGATTTACTGTCACCTATGGTGGGAAGCTTTCATTGAATTTAGCTCACGCTCGTTTCCAAACGGGTGTAGGATAACAAAGTCTTAATGGGAATTTGCTGCACATTTACCACGCAGTATATTAGAAAATAACCACAAAGACACAAAAACACAAAGAAATTCCTCCTCCGTGAACTCCGTGCATCCGTGGCAAACAATTGACAGCCATGGAGACACAGAAAGCACGGAAAAATAGACTTGGTGTGCTTTGTGCCTTTGTGGTAAAAAATAAACTCCCCCCAAAGGATCACAACCTAAAGGCTTATATACAACAAAGTCAGGCTTTAAAGGCCTGACTTTGTTAAAGTTTAAGATTTGGCTTTGGCCATATCAATCATCATGCTCAGCTCATCAACCGCAGCTTCATTGCTGCCATCAAAGCCGGTTAGTTTAAACCTTACATTACCAGCGGCATCAATTACAAATTTAGCGGGGATACCATTTACCTTGTAACTGCTTACCACTTTGTTTACCTTGGTTTCGGCATCTTTAACATCCATCAATACTTCGAACGAGTATTTCATGCTTTTGATGTAATCAGTTGCATCCTTAACCGGATCGGCTACTTTCTCCCAGGTATGGATAAAAAGGAATTTCACGTTTTCATCGTCTTTGTATTTGTTTACAGCCATTTGCATTGCCGGGAAAGATGCTTTACATGGGCCGCACCAGGTAGCCCAGAAATCGAGGATTACAATTTTACCTTTATAATCGGCCAAAGAAACCTGTTTGCCATTTAAATCGGTAAGCGTGAAGCCTGCCGCAGGTTCTTTTACCATATCTTTGGTTAACTGTTTGCTCAGGTTTTCTAAATAGGCTTTTCTAATGGCTGCAGCATAAGCATCGAAACCAGTTTCACTGCCTTTTAACTTTATATATAGCTTTTTAAAATCGGCAGCCATTTCTGGCGTGGCCTTACCTGCTTTAACCACTTCTTCCAACTTATCGTATGCCTCCTGGTTTTTGTTCAGTCCCATTAAAATCTGCGCATAACGGTAGTTTAAGCTTGGACTTAAGCTTGTTGATTTTTTGTAGGCAATTTCCGAATATTTCAGTGCCTCGGCATATTTTTTCCTTTCGAACAGAATATTGGCATAAGTACTGGTTAAGCCCGGGTAGCCCGAAGCCGAAAATTTGGCCCAGTTCTCGTTTCCTTTTTTCCCATCTATATAAGAAAAAGCATTGTCCATCCCTTTTTTTGCATAAATTTCGGCGTTGGCCAAATCACCATTTTTGTAAAATGCATTTGTGATACCTGAATACGCATTGCCTTTCCAAAAATCAACTTCAAGCATATTGGCATATTCATTTGCTTTTGCTACATTTTTTTCGGCAGCAAACTTACTGGCTACATTAGCCCTAACGTAATCATAAGCCAAACGGTCATCAACCTTGGTGTTTTCGTACAGGCTTGGTGGAAACTTTTTAATCCAACCTTTATAAGCTGTTTCAGCTTCTGCAGCAGTTTTAAGCAAGTAAAAATCTTTCGAAGCTGCGCTTCTGGCCTGCGTACCCAATGGGAAACGGGTAGCCAGATCACCGTAAATTGCTTCCGATTTTTTAGCATCGCCAATGCGGTAATAATAATTGGCAGCCGTTATTACATCCTTTTCAGTTTTAGCACCCGATAAATCGGCCAATTTGGCCCTTAATATCTGTTTATCGGCCGAATCTTTAGATACGACCAGTTTGTTCAGGTACTGAATCAGCGTATCGGCAGGTTTGCTATCCTGTGCCTGTGCTGCGCTGAGGGCAACTACCGATAACAGTAGCGAGCAGGCGGTTTTTAATACTTTCATATGGCTTTTTTTTTTTATTTTTTATGGAAAATGGCTACCGGAAATTGAAGTTTCAGGTAGCCTAAATTTAAATGCGTTAGTTATAGCCTGGATTTTGGGTAAGCTTGTTGTTCAGCAAAATCTGATCGGCACCAATAGGCAACAATTGTGCAGTTGTTTTCCAGGTTGGTTTTAATGCCCCTAAAACTGCATCGGCAGTACCGGTACGTTTTAAATCGAACCATCTGTTTGCAAATTCACCAAAGAGTTCCAATTTTCTTTCCTTGGCAATAGCTGCCAAAAGTGTGCTCTGTGCAGCAGCGTTCGTATTGCCCAGGCCTGCACGGTTGCGCACCACATTAATATCATCTTGTGCACCACCAATATTGGCCAGTTGCGCCCTGGCCTCTGCCCTGATCAGGTATTGTTCGCTTAAACGCAATAACACCGTGTATTCGTTACCCAATGTAGCTGCCGTGGCCGATTGTACCTTATACTTGTTGATCCTGTAGTATTTAATGGCATTAAAGGTTGTCGAATCTATCCACGAAGTTTTACGGTTATCGTTTAATTCGAAATCTTTGGTAAAGTTGTTATACAGTACATAGGCAGGAGGCGCTACGTTAGCGGCCGAACTGGCAGTACGGTAAGTACTGAAAGCCGATGCACCGAAGAGTGTAGACAACTGCAAAATGGTTTCGTTACTGGTGTTAACAAAGGCATTGGCCAATGTAGACATGCTATAAGTACCTGAACTGATTACCTTTGTGGCTTCGGCCTCTGCATTTGCATAATCTTTATTGTACAGATAAACTTTGGCCAGTAATGCAGTAGCCGCCCATTTATTTACCCTAACTTTTAAAGCCGCGCTTCCAACATACGTGGTAGGCAAAAGGTTCTGAGCATCTTTTAAATCACTGAAAATCTGCGCATAAACTTCGGCAACTGTTGCCCTTGGTTTAAATGCATTATCCAACTCGGTTACTTCTGAAGTAATGGGTACTCCACCATAAAAATTAACCAAGTTAAAATACATTAAGGCCCTGAAAAATTTGGCTTCACCACTTAACTGGTTTTTCACCGGTGCAGTCATTCCGGTAGAGCGGCCAATGCCATCCAAAATCAGGTTGCTGTACCTGATTACCTGATAAGAATAGTTCCAGATGTAGCTGGTGGGATTGCCGTTTGTTGGGGCAACCACATTCTGCGAAAACTGGATCAGATCGGCATTGGATGTGGTATTCTGCAGCTCATCTGCCATTAAACCGCCAAACCAGGTAGTATAACGTAAATGATCTACAGTTGAAAAGTAAGAATAAAGTGATAAGGTGGCACTGGTTGCCGAATTATCTGTGGTAAAAGCATCTTCTTTAGCAATGAGGTTATTGGCCAAATCTGCTTCAACAAACTTTTTGCAAGATGACAGTGCTGTTAAGACCAAGCACAATGCCATTATTTTTTTGAAAAACATATAGTTAATTTTCATGATTCCGTAATTAAAATGAACAGTTTAAACCGAATACAATGGTGCGCACCTGCGGAAAAGCAATATACTGGCCTGTACCCAAACCAGGTCCTGTGCCTGGTAAGGTAGTGTCAGGATCGTAGGTGTATTTCTGCTTGGCCCAGGTGTAAATATTCTGTCCCTGTGCATAAATACTCAGGTTGGCCAGTTTTAATTTGCTCGCTATCGCTTTAGGGAAAGTATAATTTAGGCTTACTGTTTTCAATTTTAAGTAAGAAGCATCTCCCCAGTTAACATCAGATGAAGTTAAGTTTCCGTATGATGGATCGTTAACGGTAGAAGCAGCAGGGAAAAGGGCTACATCGCCTACAGCAGCCCAACGATCAAGCAGAGCGGTACTCATATTCGTGTAGTTAATACCAGCGGGACTTGAACTTAACGTTGAATTTAATATCCCGTAGCGGTGGTTGTACTGGAACATAAAATCGAGTGCAAAACCTTTGTAGCTCAAGCTATTGTTCATACCCGCAAAATAAGGATGACCGTAATAGCCAACATACCTATCGCCAGCAAAGCTGATGCTGCCGTCGCCGTTCAGATCCTGATAGGTTGGCAAGCCTGTAGCAGGGTTAACACCTGTGTATTTATAAAACTTTCTGATATCAGTTGGTTGGCCGATGATATAAGAGCTGGCATAAAATGTATTTTCCAAGTTATCAAAAGCCAATAGTTTATTGCGGCTAATTGTTAAATTAAGATTGGTGGTCCACCTGAAATCGCCGGCAATTACGTTGATGGTATTCAGTTCAAACTCGAAACCTTTGGTTTGCACCGTAGCATTTAAATTGGCCGTATACCCGGTTGAACCTGTTTGAGATGGAATGGTAATGAAGTTTAACAGGTTGGAAACGCGGTTGCGGTAATAATCTGCTTTTAGTAAAATCCTGTCGTTAAAGAAACCCAATTCTACTGCTACATCCAGTTTCTTGTTGGTTTCCCATTTTAAATCGGGGTTTTGGATACTTGAAGGAATGTAGGTACTGGTTCCATCATAGTTGTAACTCGAACCGGTTGATGAATAAAGCGAAAGGTAGCCATAATTCGGTATCTGATCGTTACCGGTAATACCGTAACTGGCCCTAAGTTTACCAAAGCTTAAAAAGCTAAGGTCTTTCATAAAATCTTCCTGGGTAAAAATCCACGAAGCCCCTACTGCACCAAAATTCCCGAATTTGTTGTTACCACCAAAACGTGATGAACCGTCTCTTCTGTAGGTTCCATCCACAATGTATTTGCCTTTCCAGTTATAGTTTAAACGGCTAAAAAAAGCAGAATAACTGTAAACCGCATCGGCATTGTAACTGGTAACCACCGCCGAAGCACCTGCTAATGAATTAATCAGGTTTTCGTTGTTATAACCCGTACCGGTTAAATAAATACCTGTTGCTTTGGTGCGCTGAAAGGTTGTACCTACCAAGGCTTCTAAATTACCCTCGCCAATTTTGGTGTTGTACACCGCCTGCGGCTCAATAATGTAATTGTTGTTATCGTTATCGGTATACCTTAAAGAACTTACCTGTGCAGTTGCCGGGTTTTGAGAACTCGCAGGATTAATCTGCTGTTGCCTTAACCTGGTAGAGGTATATCCTAAATTGGCTTTAACCACCAAACCATTGATAATCCGGTAAGAAAGATTTACGTTGGTAAATAAATTGGTAGTTTGTGCATTGGTTGTTTTAGGATTATAGGATAAAGGGCTTGTAGCGGTCCAGTTTACCGATCCATTTGCATTGTAAAGCGGATAGTTTGGTGCCAGGTTATAAATGGTACTTAAATCGGTTGATGGCAAGAGATTTTTCATGTAGGTATAATTTACCGAACCATCGATATTAAACCTTCCATCGGCACTTTTATGGCCAGCGTTTAGCCTGCTCGAAAAAGTAGTTGCGCCGAAATCGCCGCCAAAAACAGTACTTTGTTTACGGTAAGTTGATGAGAACAGAAAAGAGTTTTGTGCATCGCCCCCGGTAACCGATCCGGTTGCGTTGGTGGTATGGCCGGTATTGCCAATAAAATATTTCTGCCAATCGGTATAAGCATTCTGATCCCAAACCGTTAAATCCAAAGCATTTGCAGCCGTTGGCGTAACACCCGATCTGGCAAACGCTGCCTTACGGGTAGCTAAATATTCCTGCGTATTCATCATCGGAATATAGTTGGCCACATTATTTACCCCCGTATTTACGTTAAAATTATAAGTGGTTTTGCCTTTAATTCCTTTTTTGGTGGTAATCAATACCACACCGTTCGATCCACGCGAACCATAAATGGCTGTTGCATCAGCATCTTTTAAAATATCTATGCGTTCAATATCTTCTGGCGCAATCATGCTGAACGGACTAACTCCCCCATTTGCGGCACTTACCCCATTCGCATTTAAGTTATCAGTAGCAGGCTGTGCACCGTTAAAAAGTGTAAAAGGAACGCCATCAATAACATATAATGGAATGTAACCCGCACCCGATACGCCCGAATAAGCCCCGCGGATGTTCATTCTTGCCCCTGCACCAGGCAAACCGTTATCCTGCGTAATCTGCACACCGGCAATTCTGCCCTGCAAAGCCAGCAGTGGGTTTTCTACCGTTTGCTTGCCTATTTCTTCGGCAGTAATCGAGCTTACCGACCCCGTGTTGTTACGCTTGGTTGTACTGCCATAACCGATTACCTGTACCTGATCTAATGCGGATGCCGATGGATTTAATTTAATATCCAACAGGCTTGCTGTTCCGCTCTGCAAAATGCCCTGTGTTATTTTAAGCTCTTTGGTTTCGTACCCGATGTAAGAGATAACCAGAACATCATTTTCGTTCAGCTCAAGTACAAAAGCACCTGTTGAGCTGGTTAACGCATATTTTTTGCTGCCCTTTACGGTAACGGTAGCACCTACCAAGGGGTTGTTCTTTTCATCAACTACCCTTCCGTTAAATCTTGATGCACTAAAAATAGCTCCAATCTTATCGATAAAAGATTTCTCTTCTTTTTTGATAAGCACCGTATGCTGCTCTATGTTATAAGTAAGTTCCTTTCCTTTTAAAAGATAATCGATTACCTCTTTCAAAGGGGTGTTCTTGAAATTCACGCTCACTTTTGCAGCATCGTTAAGGGTGCTTGTGGCATATAAAACCCTATAGTTGGTCTGTTTTTCTATTTCTTTAAAAACCTGGTCAACGGTTATATTTTTTGCCGAAAAGGTAAGTTTTTGAGAGAAACTGCTGGCACTAACATGCATGAGTAAGGTGGTCATGATGATGATGGTGAGCTTCATAATAAATAGGATTTTTTTAGGGATGCACGGCAAATGCCTCCCTTGATAAAAAGGATTAATATTCATACTTTCGTTTGTTTGGGTTAATGCGTAAATGGACCTCAGAATTCGTTTTTAAAGGGTTAACTCAGCTTTTGGCCATGGGTGTGCTTCCAACACATCCTTGGCTTTTTTCTTCTAAACCTGTTTTGCTTTTAACGCTGCTTGAGTAGTAGTTTCTTCATTTTTTTTGGTTTTAAGTTGATATTGATTTTCTTATTAAACAGGTTGGTTAAGCCTGTAGCTGTATTACTTTACGGTAACAACTTTACCGTTGATATAAAATTTAATATTGCCCGTTTCTTCGAGCATTTTAAGCACTTCAGAAATGTTATCGAACCTCGATACTGATCCCGAAAAAGAAGGCATTTTTTCGTAACGGCTTTCCATAACAAAGTTTACGCCATACCACCTCGATAGTTTTCTGGTAATACTGATCAGGTTTTCATCCTTAAACCTAAACTCGCCGTTTTTCCAATCGATGGACAATGCAGGGTCTACCGTATTTACATTCATTTCATTATTGTAAAGTTCGGCCTGCTCACCGGGGGCGATCACTTTTTCGCCTCCTGCTCCTTTTACTTTTACCGATCCTTCTAAAAGTGTGGTTTTAGCACCCGGATTATTTGCGTAACAGTTAATATTGAAATGCGTTCCCAAAACCTCTACCTCCTGCTTTTCGCTTTTAACAATAAAAGGACGGTCCTTATCTTTGCTCACTTCAAAATAAGCTTCTCCGTCCAACACAACCTGCCTGTTCTTTCCGCTAAAATGGCTCGGAAAATCGAGTTTGGTTTCGGCATTTAACCACACCTGTGTTCCATCTGGCAGATTTACCTGATACTGGCCACCCGAAGGGGTTTCAATCCGGTTATTTTTTCCATTATCGGTTAGCGTTTCACTGTTGGTAACAGAAAAAACCAGTAAGCCGTTGGCCATTTTTTTCACACTGATGCCATTTGCACTGGCCAGTTCGCCTGTTTTACCATCCGATAGGTCAATCTTTCTTCCATCGGTAAGGGTTAAAATCGCTTTGCTTCCACCTGGCGCTACATCATTTGCATAACGCTCCGCCCGGTCTTCGTTTCTTCCTTTCAGTGCGAACAAGCCGCCAATAACACATAGGGCAATAACCGCAGCCGAAGCTACAATTACCCAAAGCCGCCTTACAATAGGTTTCCGTTTTAAAGGCTCCTGTATATTGGTTGTAGCATCAGCCAACCGCTGCTCATCTATACGTTGTTTCAATTTTAAACCAAAGGCAGTTTTCTGTTCTTCAGAAACCGGCCAGGTATTATCCAAAAGCTGTTTTTCTACAAACGAATCAACTGTATGTGCTTCTTTAGCAGTTGCCGTTCCAGTTAAATATCGGTTAATTAATTGTTTTGCCTGTTCAGTTTTCATAGGTGTGTTGAAAGCGTGGAGCGCGCCTTATATTAGTATATTCCACAAAAAGCATTTTGGTGGTAGATTTATTTTAAAAAAAATAAAAAATTAGCTCACTTATTTTAAAAGATGAAGAAATAAGGTCATCATGGCAGCAGAAAGTTTGCCATTAAGCGATTCGGAGATGACTTTAAGCGCATTGCTGATCTGTTTTTTGACCGTTCCTTCGGCAATTCCAAGTTTTTCGGATATTTCCCTGTACGATAACTGCTCATCACGGCTCAACAGATATACTTCGCGCATTTTTTTGGGCAGTTTTGCAATCCCAAGTTCAATATTATCCTGCAGTTCTTTTAAAGAAATATTTTCTTCGATGTTCTGACTGCTATCTACAGCCTGATCGGCTATTTTTTCTAAAAAATTTTCGGTATGGATATTCCTTTCGATATACCTGAGGCATAAATTGCGGGTGCTACGGATAAGATAGGCGCCAAGGCTACCTTTAACGACCAAAACACTTCTCCTGTTCCAGATGGATACAAAAATTTCCTGAACAATATCTGCTGCTTCCTCTTCTGATTTGGTTAACCTTACCGCGTATGATACCATTTTCTCCCAGTAGCGGTTATAAATTTCCGTAAATGCAGGCTCATCCTCCTGATTAATCAGCAAGATCAGTTCAACATCCGATACGTGGCCTAGGGATACCATAAGTTTGAGAAAACGAATATATAAGAAAATAAATAGTTGGATTAATAAGTAGCTGAGAAAAATTTATTTATACGCAACTATTCTTGATCTGGCTTTCTCTTTAAACAAACCAGCCCGGAATGAAAAATCACCCGGGCTGAAACTAAAACTTAATCGTTAATTATCTAACAATTTCTACATCACATAAAATTTATTGAAACATCTGTAGCATTTATACCGCTTAATCGCAATAAACGGTAATATGGATTTAAATAAAAATCCACGGGGTACCCTTTCCGTTTCCGGGTTTTTACACTTAGGACATTTTGGACATGTTTTCACAGATGGGGCTACTGACGGTAAGTTCATAAATTTATGGGACGTTTGACAGTACAAACCTAAACTTAAATTGGCTGATAACATAGAACTAAAACTACAAAAAAGCTAGTTTCTTCTACTTTTAACAATTTTTAAACGTATAATTTACATTTAATTACAATCATTCTCTTTTTCTTAAAAAAGCATCAGCTTATTTTTTAACCTAATCTTAATCATTGCATTAGCTACCACTTTTTGCTATATTTAAATACTAATCTTTTTCGCTCTTATATGATTAAACCGATCATAAGCGTTAAATAAATAATGGAAAACAAACATGCAATTACCCTAAGCTTACTTGTTCCTACTGGGCTTCATACTTATGGTTCATTTTTACTCGGAACAAACCGGCGGGAAGCTAAAAATATATTTGGCATGCTCAAAGGAAAACCTGGGCCCATGCAAGGTTGCTGCATACAAATGGAGCTTTGCGAAGAAATTGGCGGCATTTCTTTTTCAATTGCTGTTTTTCATTGCTGCAGCGAAAACCTTAAAGAAAATGTTGCCCTCATATCAAGAGAAATTTTTAGGATTTCTCAACTGGAAGACGGCAGGTAATTTTTATATGGTCAAAACCTATCCCCTTTTATACTGTGCAATATGGCCCGAAATACCAATGGCATTTCTGAAGTTGTTGCGGCAGCGCACCAGGTAATTTAAATGTTCGGCATCTGCCGCGAAGGGTTGCAGTGTTGCACTATCTACCGTTGCATGTTTCTCTTTAAAGCGCGCAGTTTCCAAATTGTGATCAACCAGCTGAGTAACCTTTTCAGAATTTGAGTGCTTTTCCATGTGGTTTTAGAATTACCCAAATATCTGCAATCATCATCAGCTCCAAATAAAGCCAGCATTAAATTACTGTTATTTACCGGTCATAATTATATTACACTTCTGTTTAGACAAGCGTATTACGCATTGATTTTTTTTGACCGGGCGGCCTTGCATTACAAAGCCAACACCGTCAAAAGCGCATATTTTATATTTGTAGAGCGCAGGATAATGAAACCAGAATGTTCCTTACACCTGTTCCCACAACCTGTTGTTAGCTACTGGGAATAATATAGATAGGTGCAAATATATAATAAGTCACCAAATGGTGAATAAAAATTATTTATTTTTGTATATTATTACCAATCCCCGTAATAAAAACCGTTGTAATGGCCAAGGAAAAAGCAGTACCTAAAGAAAGGAACAAGGATAAAAGCATGCAGAAACTGCTTGATGCCGTGGGCAGTGTTTTACGTACAGAAGGCTATCCTGGGCTTAAGGTTAACAATATAGCTGCTACAGCAAACCTCGACAAAAAGCTGATTTATAGATATTTTGGCAACACAGAAGGGCTTTTAAATGCTTATATCCGCTCGCAGGATTTTTGGAGCAATGTTAAAAGTGATGAGGAGGATGACCCCAGGCTTGATGGTGGTAAAAAATTTACTGAAAAAATGTTATTGAAGCAGCTTGAATACGTATCAAAAAATACAGAGCTGCAGAAGATTATACTGTGGCGGCTTTCGGAAGAAAAAGAGGCCTTAAAAAAACTAACAGATGCGCAGGAAGCTAACGGAGAAATGCTTTTTAAAGGCATCACAGATCCTCACTTCAAAGAAAAAGCAACTGATTTCCGCGCCATTACGGCCATCCTGATTTCGGGCATTTATTACCTTAACTTATATGCGGAGGTGAATGGAAGTGTTTTTTGCGGCATTGACCTAAAAACTGCCGAAGGGAATGCCAAGATACAACAGGCATTATCATTCCTTATCGGCGAAACTTATAAAAACCTATAACATCGCCAAGCCTTTGCCTGTACCGGAATTCCCTATTTGGCTTTTAGTCAGTAGATTGACCTCTTAAAACCCTTTAAATCAACTTCTTCGCCTCTATGCGGATAAATGCCATTAAACGGCCTAACTTTCTATTTTTTTTATAAAACTCTTCATACCAACACTTTTTTGTCTTTGAATTTCGGGCGTTGGTCGATTATCGTCCTATACTGGTATAATGCTTCATTTTATGCTGCAACGTTTTTAGCCTGGCTGCGTCTTAATATCAGAACATTCAATAAAAACATTATAAAAATTTAAAACCTAAAAGCATATGAAAACTTTATTCAAAACATTATTCGCCTCATCTTTAGCATTGGTATTATCTACTTCAGCAGTATCATTTGCAAACGCATCTGAAAATACTAAAGCTATCCACGCAGAAAAAGCATTGACTTTTAAACGCATTAAAGTTAAAGGCAACGTAGAACTGACCATTGTGCAGTCGAAACATACCGGTATCAGCTATGCAGATGATAACACTGGTAAGGTTAAGGTAATCCAAAATGGCGATGGACTTGAAATCGTATCAACCGATAACAGCATTGCAAAGGTTACTGTTTTTGTAACTGATATTTACAGGATACACGCTACAGACAATGCTAAAGTTAAAACCGAAGGCGAAATCAGCTCGCGTTACTTACAGGTTTTTTTAAGCGGTAATGCAGCCTTAACCTTAAACTCGCGCACTGAGGGTCTCTACACTGTTATCGAAGATCAGGCCGATTTAAACCTAAGCGGATATACTGCCAACCATGTATTGGTAATGGGTAAAAAGCAAAAGTTAACCATGGATAAATTTATTGCTGCAACCACCAACACAAGTCTTTTATCAGAAAATGCTGTGGCTCTTTTAAGCAAATAAAACATAAGCAAAGCTATTGAGGCAGCCCGAAAAGGCTGCCTTTTTATTTAAGCATTATTTTTTAATCCGTTACAGCAGCCTTTTTCGTCTACTGCTTCTAAAAAAGTAAAGCTTAAATCTACTGCTGTAAGTCCTTCAGAGCAGAGTGCGATATTGAAATTAACACTGGCTCCTAGATAGAGTCCATCTATCCATTCGGAAATATCGAAACCGATTTCCTGTTCATTTTCATCCTGAATTATCCCAGTGGATTTAATTTCATCGAGGTAGATTATTTTACCTGTTCTAATCATTTTAACGCTATTAATTTTTGGTTCTTAAATACAGCCTATTCCAAAAAATTTGGGCGTTAAAAATCTGGGGCGCCCCAAATAGCTAAACAGAACAAACATAGTATTGGCCATGGTTAAACTTTGGCCAACAGGTAACAATCGGGAATAGACATCATTAAAAAATCAAGAATTATACCAGTATTTACAACTTTATGCTATCTGAGCCCATAATTATCTAAACATAAAAAGTAAGTTTACTTTGAATGAGTTGTAAAATAAATTCGAAACTGCGCCGTTAGGGTCAAATTTGCGCAACCTACGCTTTTTATCCGGTTAATTATCCGGAAAATTTCTGGCCGGTTTCCTGAAGCTTTTGCAGCTTCCGCTGAAAAGAAATGTGGATTAGGTTTAAGGCAGATTGAATAGTTGATCAGAATTTATAACCCAAAGAGATACCAAAAGCATTATTTTTCAATTTCCCACTTGGTTTGTAATCACCAAAATCAGGCACCAAATTGGCCAATCCCAATTGCCCCTCCAGTTGTATAGAAAAACGACCGGCAAATTCATAACCTGTAAGAACGTTGATCCCATAATCTAATGGCCGGCCGTAAGTATATGAGTTTAAATTGTGGCCTTCAGCAGCATCGTTCCTAAAAATTATTTCTCCAGTGTTTCCAATGTTAATATCACCAATTACCGCACTGGTTGCCGAATTCCAGCTTCCACCTGTACCATAGGCAAGATAAGGACCAGCCCCAAGCAATAATTTGCCCTTGCCAACAGTTGGTTTATACAATATATTAATAGGAAGCTCTATGTAATCGGCCTTTGCTTTAAAGTTTTCTCCGTAGCCATAATAACCTCCGTTGTTATTTTTGAAGCCTTTGAGGGCATAAGCAAATCCTGGCTGAAGATACACGTCCTCAACTAATGGAACATCGACCGTTAGCCCGATCTGAAATCCAGGAACATAGTCTGTCTCCTGTTTTTTCCCGGCTTCATCCCGAA
Organism: Pedobacter sp. GSP4; assembly: GCF_051857575.1. Taxonomy (NCBI): domain Bacteria; kingdom Pseudomonadati; phylum Bacteroidota; class Sphingobacteriia; order Sphingobacteriales; family Sphingobacteriaceae; genus Pedobacter; species Pedobacter sp. GSP4. The sequence goes on from NZ_JBPZIR010000002.1 coordinate 835,480, forward strand.
CCGAAACTTTTGCGAAGTTTGCCCCTGCCCTTATCCCAATTTTGGTTTGTGCGAATGCAGCATGCGAAAAAACAATTAAAAAGGCTGCAATGGAAAACTGCTGCCAAAGTTTTTTTTTAAGTTGTAATGCTGTAGCAGAAGCCCCTGCTTTAAATAAATGATTCATATTGCGCTAATTTGTTAAAGATATAACTAAAACGCTAGGCTCAACAAAAATGCTACACTAAATTCATTTTTATTTATCCGAAAGTAAATCCGTTTCTCTATTCGAGCATGTTATCGATCTTTGAATTGATGCCGGCGATGGCCTGTTTTAATTCTTTCTTATCCACCTGATCCAATACAGCCGTTGCCACTTCTTTGAGCACATTTTTACCTTTTAACATGCCCAGGGTTTCTTTAACGGTATTGGTGGTTACCTGCAGCTGTTGCGCCAAGGCTACAATATCTACCCGGTCTGGATCGCCGGCAACCTGCGAAAGCTGGGTAATAATGGATGAACTCACCCAATCGTTGGCTAAATCGAGTCCGCTCGAAACGGGAGACTGATCTTTTTTACTGGCTACCTCATTAACAGCGCTCTCCAAAATTTTTGCATGTATAGAATTGGTTAACTTATCAATTATCGAAATGCCTTTGGCAATGGTTTTTAGGTTAATATCTATTTTACCTTTTCGTTTAGGCAATGGCTGAACAATTGGCTCGTACATGGTAAAAATTGATTCTTTGGCCAATACCGGGAATATTTTTTCTACCAAGCCTCCTGCCGGAATGAGGTGCGGATGTACCATGGATTGCTTTAGGAAAGCATTAAGTCCGGCAGCTACCATACAGGGGGCAGTTAATGGTTCTTGTGGAATGGTGGTGTTAAAATGTACTGCACCCAATAATCTCAATGCAACAATATCTGGCGAATCGTGGGTGTTTAATATCATATTCTCCAGGTTATTGAGCATGGTTACAAAAAGTTCATCCTCATCGGTATCGTTGGTCAGCAAATACATGTAACAGGCCAAAATACCCAACATTGGGTTCTCCCATTTACCATATGCAGCGGCCGTACGGAGCTCATCAGGGAGCACATAAAGGCCATTGTGCATTTTTGAAATTATGGCATCTAACTGCACCATATCCGGGTTATCCCTAAAAAAACCATTCCGCGATAATGATATGCGAAGACTCGAAAATAAAGGTAAATCCCTAAACCTGATAAAAACCTGTGTTTGCCAATTGGGGTAAATATATACTGGTAGCTCCCGTTTTACACTTTCACCATCATATACCAGATAATATTGGCCGGGACTTAATTCATCGTTAAAGCAAATGCTGGCAAAAAATACATCTTCAGCATAATTCTTGCCCGAATGGTACTGAATGCGCTCGGCAGTGAACGTATACATTAATTCACGGTTGGCAGCTAAAAGCGAGAGGTTTTCGGCTTTCAGCAGGCGCTCATCAAAAGGTTTATCTTTTTCTGAATAGCTGAGAAATAAAAATAGCGAACTCCCCGAAACTGCATTGCCGCTTAGGGTTGATTTCCTGCTCCATTCATCTGCCGGACCTGAAAAATACTCGTGGGTTGAGCTGAAACTACTTACTGGAATTGCAGAGTTTAGCTTAAAATCGACAATATAATCGCTTATCTGACTACCTGCCTCTACCCTATAATTACGGTCTTCTACAAAATCGTTCATTTCTATCCGCAGCTGATAAAGGCCTTTGGGTATATCTATTTCTAAATCGCCATAACATTTCCCAACTACCTCGTTATAGCCGTTAAAAAGCTTAAGGTGGGTAAATGGTGCTAATGCCCTGTTCTGGATCTGAAAAGAAAAATGGGCTAGTTCAGCTCCCGCTAATGTATCTTTACTCATAAACATAGTCGTTTTTGGTACCGTCAACAAAAATCCGCATGCCATCCGACTGGCCATCTGTTCTTAAAAAATACTGTCCCCTGATCAGGTTAAGGTTCCACGTCCCCTCATCAGTACTGCCCTCTTTCTCTATTTCCAGATCAGCATCTTCCAGTATTACCTTTTTTCCGGGAACGCGGAAAGCTATATTAATGGGTATCTTTTTCTGAAAGGGCCCACAAAGCTCGCGGTCCAGATCAATAGAAAGCATGGCCTTTGGAATCTGCGTTTCCTGATGGATGCCGGCCAGCTCTGGAAGTTTGAGCTTAACGTAAGCCAGCAGATTGGACACACTCAATTTGCCATCCCTTCCGGCCGCAGCCCCCCTTAATCCGTTAAGCAATACTTCGGTAAACAGGCCCCTCGGCAGGTTATTGTTCAAGCCATCATCATCCTGGCCAAGAACAGGTTTTTCGAAAGCTACAGTATCAAATTCAGTGGCATAATAGAGCAGGTAATCGGCTGTATTGCTCGATGGTAAGGGAGAACTCCAGGTTGGTGCCAGCCCTTCTACCCCTGCAATGCGGTTACGGCAGCAATCCATAAAGAAATAAATTTCCTTGAATATGCCTTTCTTTAACAGTTCATCAAGATATTTTTCGGATGAAAGGGCGTAGTTTCTGTTCGTCCTGGTCCATAAAGGGAATAACAGCGCCGAATTTTTTTGTGTTACGCCAATGCCGTGCCCGGAAAAATAAAAGTAAAACCGCCGAGCTTTTAAACCATCTTTAACAATATCATTCATCTTTCCGTCGAGCCACAGATCGAAATCGTCTTTGCGGGGGGTGTAAGTTGGCGCAGAAAGCAATTTTAATACATTCGGACTGCTTTTTGGATCGGCCGGATCTATGGGCAGCCCACCACCGTTTGGATCGAGCAACCAATCCATAAATTTCTCAGTATCGCCATGCGGCCCACCCAGTGGTGTATTCTGCTGGTAATGTTCTACTCCAATAACCACTGCAAAATCGAGATCGTTTACCATAACTATTTGATTATATTCACAATACTATCCAAGGTTGTTTCCTTATCGTTATCGAAATTACCATGCTTCATGGAGCCAGAAATAAACCCTGCAAGCGCACCTTCTTTGGTAACGGCATACACAATGTGGCCTTCTTCTTCTACAAAAGCCTTAATATTATTCAGTACTTCTACTTCATCATAAGGAGCTGCACCGGTAATGTGTCTTTGCAAACCAAGGATGTAAGCATCAAAATTATCTTTCTCCAGAATGCCAGAGATGAGGTAAAGTAACGACCGGGGATAGATTACGGGAACGAGATGATCTTTTTTCTCAAATTCATCAGACATGGTGAAGATCCTGAAATCCTCCATTATCGTTCTGTTCTTTAATATGGTATCGGCAAAAAGCTCGCACCTACAGGCTGGCGCCATAAAAATTATATGCCTGAACTTAATGTTCAGCCCTCTTTTAACCACTGCATCTACCAGTTCGCAAATGGCTATTGAACCGGCCGAGTGCCCTACCAGATCGATGGTTAGCTTGGCTCCTGTTGACTGGAAATCGACAATCTTTTTCAAGAAATAGCTCCCTGCATGAAAATCAATAGGGTCTCCGGTAAAATCGTCTGCCTTCCACATGTCTTTAGCTTTGGTCTGCATTAATCCCCACAATAGGGTACCGATATCGGCAATGTAAATTTCTCTCAATATTTCTTCTACTACGGTAGGATAGAAATCGTGGTTCCTTTTTTTCATATAGCGCTTAACTACAGCAATTACGATTTTTACAGCCGCTGCGATAAGCTTGGCAAAACTTAAAATCCCCTTTTCGCCGGCTGCACTATTTTCGGCAATACTGTTACGCATCAGTTCGGCCTCTAATGGGGGCTTCTCATTTGCGGCTGCATCAATAAGGGCCTGATCGTTTTCAATTTCCACCTCCATTTCGGCCTTAATTTCATCGCCAATACTATCATCCAAAAAATCTAAATTTTCATCAACGGCGGCAGCAGCCTGGAGGTTTACTGATCGCTTGCCCAAAATTTCTACCGTATTTTCGAAAGGGTCGGCAAATTTAAGCTGCTCCCAAATCTGTTCATCGCTCATGCCCCCTACTCCTTTACTGCCGGTTAAGCCCTGCACATCAATACCCAGATTTTTACCGGCTACTTTAACCACTTTTACAAGCAGGCGTTTAAAAAAATCGGAGCTCCATATTACATCCAGGTTCTGTTTTACGGTATCAATTAAACCGGTTTCCCATACAAAGCTTACCGGGTGCGATTGTGTGCCTGTAGTTACGTAACGGGTAATCCGTTCGGCAGTTTCCATCCCACTTTGGGTGTTTACCAGGCCGCCATGAAAGTACAACAGCAAACGGTCGCCATCTTTTAACGATTCGAAAATTTTATCTACATCAGCGGCAGTAGTATCGAAAAGAGGACTTCCGGAAGGTGCAAAGGTGCCGTGCTTACCTACATTTACATAATTGAGTTTGGATAAAGTGGTCATAGTTTAAGGTTTAAATATTTGTTCGTGGCGATTTATTTTTTAATCAACCATGTGGGCTTTCATTTCTTTGTTAGACTTTTACTCGCGGTGATTACCGTATCGGCTGTTGGTTTTAGTTTACCAAAAACCGATAACACTGTATCTATCTTCGCACGCTGATCACTAATGCTCTTTCTCATTACCTTAAGTGCATTATCCGAAATCTGCCAGCCCAAAGGCAATACCGGCCAGTTCCCTTCAATACGCTCCAATGTGGGCTGAATTTTATTGTATTTCCAATTGTCATTCTTATTCCGCCAAGCAAGCACGTTGTTTATCGTATCGGCTTTAAGTGCATTGCTGTTTATTGTTTTTAAAATGCCCTGTAGCGGAGCGAGTATTTCATACAGATTTTTGTCGCGCACAGGGTGCTCGGTAGCCAGGATGCTGTTGCTGATAGACAGGATATTGATGGAAACCTGAAGCTTTTGAAACTCCGGCTCTGCCAATATCCGTTTAAACACCTCAATTACCTGCCGCGAAGTTTCTGCACCCGAATTTTCGAGTGTTCCTCCATCGGTAAAATGGTGTTTCTCATCAAATTTACCTGTTGGACAAACGTATGGGAAACGTGCACTTAAAAAAGCTGCTGCCGAAAGTGGGAGATCGAGCTGCTTTGCCCTCATCAGGTCCTGGATAAAAATACAGCTCGGAAAATCGTGCTTATCCAACAATACGGGCGAAACAATCCCTTTTTTACCTGTATTAATATCGTAAGTATTGCTAAAAAGAAGCGGCAGTTCCATATTATCTTTGCTCCACGCCTTTCTTAATGCCACACTATAATCCATATTGTATTTATCCCGTAGAATTTGCTCAAAACCTATTTCCTGCAGGCGTGAACGGTCGGCGTACCAATTGCCACCAATAACCGACATCAATACATCCCTGCCGAAAATACCCACAATGTTGGCGGTTAAATAATCATGTTTATACAGTTCGCTGTTTTTGGGATAGAACCTGGTAGAAGCCTTACCCTTGTTAACAGCCAGTCTATCGGCAGTTAACAGAGAAAAACCAACCGTTCCGCCCGATGCACCTGAAAAGGAAAACACATGGTGCTGAAAATCATCAGCTATGCTCCTGCTGCCATGGGCATCAAGCATCCGCGAATCGAGCTCCCCCACAATCATGGTGGCCCATACCGAAGCCCTGATGCCACCACCGTACGAATTGACAAAAAATACAGGATATGCGCTGCCGTGTTTTGCAGCATATCCTTCAATTTCTGCTTGCCTAAAAGTAAGCCAGTTGCGGATATGTGTAGAGAGCGCTACCTGCTGCTCACTCTTATCGGCCCCGATGGTATAAACCTTATGAAAATCGCTCATTTTAACATAAGAGACCAAAAACCCGATCAACAGCAATAGCGTAATCCATTGTATTTTGGTGCGTTTACCGAGTATGAGCAGATAAGAGAACAACAGCACATAACAGATGAGTGCAGCTATGGCAATGGCCAGGGTGAAAAACCTAAATTCGGCAGTAAGTGCAAAGAGGATGCTTGGAATATTAAAAAGAATAAAAACCAGTGCCAGCAACAAACCCGAAACCAGTACAACAGGCGCTACTTCAATGTTTTTAACCAGATTGATCTTTGTACGGTAAGTAACTGAAACTAAAAAAGCAAAACTCAGCAGAAACAGATCTAAAGCGAGGTAAGATAAGCGGCCGTATTGCTCAACATCCGTATCCCTGATAAAATAAAAACCCACCATCAGCACAAAAAGTACCAGCATTACGGTGAGGTAGCGGCTTAAAGAAAATACTTTATTGGGTTCAAAAAAAATATCGAGTGTATTGTAGCGCAATATTTGCCTATAAGCAATTAAAGATACCAGCAACACGATCAATACAGGCACATCATCTAAAAGATAGGGCATGTGGTACTGTTTCATGGTGTTTAATATGCCTACTGCAGGTATCAGAAAAGTAAGTACACCTAGTAAACGGGCATAATCTACCGAATCTTTTTCGGGCATTGCAAAACCTTTGGGTACTGTTAACAGCAGATCGGTAAAACCACCAGCATAAAGTTTAGGCAGGTACCAGTTTAAAGTAGCTAAAACGGATATGGAAAGAAGAAAAATGATGGTTCCCCAAAAAGAGGTATTAATGGTAATAAGCAGATCCTGCCCCTGATCGGAGAAGTTTAGCAGGGCAAAAAGCACAAACAGTACTATCAGTACAATGCGGAAAGTCCAGCTTAGGCGCAAAACGAACATCATATCAACTGATAATCCGGATAACCAACCTGTTAACCGTTTAAACAAACTAATGCTCCAAGCAAATAAAATGAGGGTTAAAATGAGGAGGATAAACTTAAACAGCGCCGGATAAAATACATAAGCGGCCACTCCGTTTCTGATAAACTCGCCTGCGTGCGCCATTGAGGGAAGCTGTGGATTTAACCGCTCAAAAAGTTGAATAGACTGAAGAATATGATAATTCTCGATCACATCTAGCAAGCCGGCCAGTATAACGGCGCCAGAAAAAAGTCTAAACTGCGATCGGCTAATTCGGTCTTCAGTAGGCAATACAAGCTTATAATAATATCTAAAAAGTAGGATCAGTACGGATATGTAAAAGAAAATAAACCCGAAATCGGCATAGGTTTGGCGTTTTGCAGTTTGTACACCGGTTATATTTTTACCCGATTCTCCGGGATCTTTCCAATCGCGTTCGAAAACATAGTTTCCCGGGCGGTTCCATTCTGAAAAAATCTGGTACTGTAGCCTGTCATTATTGGTAAGTTCGAGCGAAATAATACCTGAATGGGCAGAATCAGAGAAAAGAAGATGATGGTTCTTGCTGGTCATGCTGCCAGTAACCAATAAACCCACAATAGCCACGAGGAATAGCACCTTGTTCAGTTTCATAATGGAGAGATTAAACCATACAATGGTTAGATGAGCTAATTATTAAAAATTAAATGTTATTTTATCCTATCTACCCCATGGCAGAATAAAGTAATTTCATACTGAATGTAAAAATAAACCCTGTTTTTAGAAAGCGCTTTTACGGGAAAGCCGTTTGGTTAGCTAAATTTAAATAAGTTGTATCCCAAATGAAATACTTAGTAGTGGGTAATTTTGATGGGATGGAATATTTACAAATAACACATACATAAAATGCCAAATGTGTTTAATTTACAAGAAGTTGCGGGGTTAATATTTTGTATTTTAAACCACAGATACACACGGATAAACACGGATTTTTTTTACTTTGTCATCCTGAGGCACGAAGGATCTCTTCCAGAAGATTACTGCTATTATCATGCATAACCCTCGTTATCTTGAGCTGTTTACAGGGGCGCGATGTTTTACCGTTCACAGATTCTTCACTGCGTTCAGAATGACAAAAAACCAAAGATAGACGCGGATAAACACAGATGTTTTTTTTACTGTGTCATCCTGAGGTACGAAGGATCTCTTCTAGAAGATTACTGCTATTATCATGCATAACCCTCGTTATCTTGAGCTGTTTACAGGGGCGCGATGTTTTACCGTTCACAGATTCTTCACTGCGTTCAGAATGACAAAAAACCAAAGATAGACGCGGATAAACACAGATGTTTTTTTACTGTGTCATCCTGAGGTACGAAGGATCTCTTCCAGAAGATGAATACTACTTATTGCGCATCAATACCTGTTATCTTGTATGCAGCAAATTACCTATATCATAAACCATGAAGCTATTCCGTCAAATGGATAATGCAGCATGGGTATCAATTTATTTAAGGGTTTTACGTTAGCCTTAAAAATTTAAAGCCTGATGGTGACCCATTTATCTAAAAAAATAATCCTTGTTTTCATTTAGTATGCTGTGAATTGTTAGCATCCCTTACCTTTGTACAAAATTATTTAAATGAATACGATTACTCCTTATCCAGTATTGGCACATGTTGTCAATATCATCAAAAATGTTATCAGCGATATCAAAATTGAATATACTGCCACAGGTGTTGCCAAGCTAAAAGATGGTAACGATACGATAGATTTAGAGCAGCTGTTTGATAGCAGTGGCAATTTTGCAAGGATCTTGATCAAAGATCCAAGAGATATCATCTTCAGTGAGGATTTACTGCCTACCATGAAGAACTTAGCCGATGGAGCGGAAGGAAATTTAAAATCAGCCCTGCAAAAATCTACCGTAATTATAAATGGTATTGATGTAGACACCCTGTTGATATTGGAAGATGCAAAAGACGAATTTGATCAGATCAGCAACAGCTATGAGTTTGTAAGGCCGCTTGAAAAAGAAATTACAACAGTTAAAAGCCACTTTAAATTTGGCAGCAACAGCTTTGTACTTACCCTGATGAATGAAAAGGACCAGATTTTTGTTACACCCGAATTTGCCGCATCATTTGACGCAGCAGTAAGAAAAACGGTAGAAAATGACAGCCTAAAAGTACAAGAGGCATTAAATGCCAGCTTTAAATAACAATAGCTATAGCTATAAATAATATTCTGCTCATGAGCGTGCTCAATGCTGTGGAGATTATTAGTTTGGGTTTGTCGAATATTTTTTGACAAATTGAAAACCAAAATGTACTGTAATCCTGAGCTTGTCGAAGGACAACAATACATTTTGGTTTTGACTTAAATATATAAACCCTCCTGCAAGATATGAGCAATACATTTTCTGAGAACGATCAAATCCGGGTGGTTTCTAGTTTCACTGACCTCATACATACCAATTTTCAAGGCACTACGAATGCAAGCTGTTGGTATAGAAATCTGGATGGCGATTTCAAAGAAATTGTATCAAAGCTTAAATTAAAAGAGAACATTACAGAAGTTAACAATGATGATCTTTTATCGCTCCAATTATCAGAAGCGGGTGAAATGGCCAGGGCGATTATTTTAAACGATTTACGGTTATTAACTGACCTGGGCGCATCTCCCTCACTCAATTTACTTAAAAATTATGAGCGGGATGAAGAGCTCGACTTCATTTCGACAGATGTATATTCCTTTCACGTAGATCGTTCGCCCATTGCAACCGATACTTTTTTATGCACTTATCATGGTGCCGCGAGCGACATCCTGCCGAACGAACAAGCGGTACAGAAAATTCTGGTTCCTGAAATCCGCGAAAAGCTTAAAGCATTACACCAGGGTCCAGAAGAAGAATTTGAAACATTTTTGAATGAAAATTTCTTCGATCTGCATTATCAACCTAAACCCAATGCCGTACCGATCAATTTAAAACAAGGCCATCTTTGGCGCTTGGCAGTCGATCATCCAGCGCAGCAGGTTTTGCCCTGCATACACAGAGCGCCCATTGAAAATGATGGTGAATACCGGCTACTGCTGATCTGTTAAATGAGCGCCTACCAAAATTAACGAACGGCTTTGCTCACTAAGCGTTTTAGGAAAGCAATTTATACTTTTGGGGTTTATCGTTGGTTCTTACGATAAGGTTTCTAGCTTCCAAATCAAGTTTTACTGTTTCTCCATACCACTGTACCCCACCTATAAAATTATCTTTTACCCTTTGATAAAGTTCTTCCATTAGCTCGGAATGTGTAAGCGCATGAACGGCTAAAATCGATAATAGCTCAGCTTTAATCTGCTCGTATTTATCCACAGCAATCTTTTTATTTGTTTTCGATGGATCTGGATGTAGGGTCTGAATTGTTTCTGTTTTCATAGCAGCTAATGATGTAAATATAACAATAGCTCATTAAAATGAAAAGAACCGTAATGTTCAATGCATTAACCCGCATAAAATCTGTTTCATTAGTGTTTGGCAGTTTTATTTTTTCGCTTAAAATTACTTATATTGTTCATACCAAACAGCTGCTCATCTACCTCGCTAAAATCAGATAAAACTAAAAACAAGGATTAGATTATCCTTTACTATACTCAAACAGATACAATCAGATAAAGGGATCGAAAGCCTTTTATCCGGTAATCTAACATAAATCTAAAACGCGATGAAAACAGCATATTTACTGTATTTAGGAAAATGGGCATTACTATTGTCCTTATTCCCTATCAGCACTCAAGCTCAACAACAGGGCAAAACAGGTATTCAAAAAAAACAGGCCGTAAGTGCAGCACCAGCAAAAAAGTTAGATGTATATGTGGGCGGTGCTACATACAATGAGAAAACACACAATCATACAGCGCTTTATTGGAAAAATGGAGTAGCCGTAAAATTAACAGATGGTCAAACAGATGCCGAAGTTCGGTCAATGGCCGTAGTTGGCAATGATGTGTATGCAGCAGGAACGGTTCATGGACAGGCTGTATACTGGAAAAACAGAGAAATGGTGACGCTTACCAGAACACCCGGAAATTATGGCCGTTCTTCGGGCATGACGGTATCGGGCAATGATGTATATGTTGCAGGCTATGAGCGTGATTACCGCAGGCAAACCTATGATATTGCGAGGTACTGGAAAAACGGGGAGCCGGTTGAGCTGCCAACCGGAAATTATCACGGAGGAGCCATAGGTATTGCAGTAGCCTATGGTGATGTTTATGTGGTAGGCGTTGGAGATATGATAAGTACCAACAACGGACCTAAGGCCGCCTACTGGAAAAACGGACAGAGAACCGAAGCACGCAACAGTAAATTTTATAGAGCACTGGGTATCAGCATAATTGGTGCCGATGTGTATATCATGGGAACATCTTCTACACAACAGGCCACCTATTGGAAAAATGGGCAGCATTTTGACCTTACCAACTTTAAAGACCCATACACCGATTATGCAGCGGCTACTGCTGTGGCTGTGGAGGGTAACGACATCTACATTGCTGGTAATGAGGGTGGCCGGGCCACATACTGGAAAAATGGACAACCTTTTGTACTCGGAGAAGTGCGCCAGGATTCTCCTTTCTGTACAATAGCGGTGTCAGATGGCGATGTATATGTAGCCGGCGGGTACGACTTCTGGAAAAACGGTGAGAAAGTTGAACTTCCAAAAGGACAGGACAACTGGACAATAGCCAACTGCGTAGTATTGGTAAAACAAGGTACGGCAGCATCGAAAACACCTAAAACATCGAAACCAGCTGCACCTGCAGTAGAAAAAACTGTTTATCCCCCACCTCCTCCACCCGTTCCGCCCACCCCACAAGAACAGGCTGAAAAGTTTTTGGCCGATAATAAGAAAAAACCTGGAGTAGTTACCACTGCAAGCGGCCTGCAATATGAAGTACAAAAAGTAGGTACAGGTCCTAAACCGGAAAGGACAGATCAGATCAAATTTAATTTTAGGAGAACGACCATTATTGGCAATCAAATCCAAGACTCCAGCGAAAGCACCAGAACCAATACGATGTTGGTTAAAGATGCACTTCCAGGACTTGCAGAGGGTGTGCTAATGATGAATGTAGGCAGCAAATACAAACTTACTTTCCCTTATAATTTAGGCTTTGGCCTGAACAAAGCAAGCGCTCCACCAGGCTCCATTCTTATTTTTGATGTAGAACTATTGGAAATCATCAAATAGTAATACCAAGTAAACATGGAAAGAGGTTATTTTCACTATCGAAAATAGCCTCTTTCTGTTTGAGCTAAATAATTGGTAGCTAAAAATAACTCCTGTTTAATTTCAATATCAGAAAGCGCAGATTTTGCTATCATACATGGGTAACTCAAGAATAAGGTATTGGTGTTACCGTGCAGATTTTTTTAAAAAAAATACCAGAATATCCATCAACTTTATTCTGCTAATCAGAAATCTATCCATAGAAAAAAAATGCACCAAACTGTATATCAACCATCTGCGCGCATTCTAAAACCATTAACCACAAAATTTTGTACTATCTATAATTTTAAGCTAGTACCATGAAAAATAAGAACCTTTTTGAACGCGTCTCCAATCAGATTACCTGTTGGACGGGAAGCCCGTGGGCTTTTACCTCTGCATTTGCCATTGTAATTATATGGGGTGTAAGTGGCCCGATATTCCATTTTTCGGATACCTGGCAACTGGTCATCAATACCGGAACCACGATTGTTACTTTCCTGATGGTCTTCCTGATCCAGAAAACGCAGAATAAAGATTCGAAGGCTATACAGCTCAAACTAAATGAACTATTGGCCGCCAGCAGGCATGCAAGCAACCGCATGGTGGATATTGAGGACCTCACTGAGGCTGAGCTGGATGTCCTGCATAAATATTACCAGAAACTTTCTGATGTTGCCGAAAAGGATGATGATATCCATAAATCCCATTCAATTGATTCGGCAGAAAAGCTGGCAGAAGAAAAAAACCATGCACTCGAAAAGACCAGGCCAGGCTATAAATAAATAACATACATTATCCAAAAGAAACATGTCAGCACGTTCAGACAAAATAAAATCATTTAACAAAACCCGCCTGCCTTCAATTGTCAGATTAAAATATGATGCAATGCTGGAAAACGCGTTCCGTTTTTACCGGGGAACCTGCCATCTTTTTTACGAGAGAATAGCGGCACTGAAAACAATGCCCAAATCTCCCATCGGCTGGATCAGTGGCGATTTACACCTGGAAAATTTTGGTAGCTACAAGGGCAACAACAAACTGGTGTATTTCGATCTGAACGATTTTGATGAGGCGGTAAAGGCCCCAGTGCTTTGGGAGGTGCTGCGTTTGGTAACCAGTATCTTCATTGCCTTCCAAACCTTAGAGATAGATGGCGAACAGGCCATGAACCTGGCTGGGCTTTTTCTAAAAAGTTATGGAAGTACCCTGATCGGCGGAAAGGCCATAGATCTGGATCCACGGACTGCGAAGGGCATTATCGGCGATTTTTTAAAACGGGCAGAAAGAAGTTCAACAGATGAACTCTTACAAAAAAGGACATTAAGGAAAGGCCGTAAGCTTCAGCTTGATACAAGGGACGAACGGCATTTTAAACTGGAAAAAGAACTTAAATCGGAGCTGATCACCCATATGGAAGAATGGTTATCTCAGAACAATGACAGCCCTTACCACTACCGGGTAAAAGATGTGGTATACCGCCTTGCGGGAACCGGAAGCCTGGGACAGAAACGTTATCTCTTTCTGCTGAAAAGCACGCTGAAAAAAGACCGTTATTTATTGATCGATATGAAACAGGCTTATCCTTCGTCGCTTTCGCCATTTCTAAGTATTGCTCAGCCCGAATGGGAAAATGAAGCCGAAAGAATCGTTTCGATACAGAAGCGCATGCAGCACGTATCTGCTTCCCTTCTCTCAACCAGTACTTTTAAAGGGGAAGATTATGTTGTTCAGGAACTACAGCCTGTAAAGGATACCCTGAAATTCAAATTGATCAGGGAAGAATACCGCAAGCTTTACCAGGTTATTGATGATATGGCCATGCTTACCGCCGCCTCGCAGCTGAGGAGTTCGGGAATGGATGGAACAGCAACCAAGGATGAGCTGAAGACTTTTGCCCTAAAAGATGGCTGGCAAAAACAGATTCTTGAAGTTGCTATAGAACAGGCCGCGCTGGTATGCGCAGATTTCGGGGCTTTCCAACAGGATTATAGGAATGGGGCGTATAAAATGCAATCTGAAAAGAAAAAACAGCCGGTGTTATAAATCGGCTACTTTTATAACATAGGCTATGCCCTTTTTAGTCACTAAAATAAAATACTATTTTCTTATTCCTTTTCACAATGCTGCCTGAGCTGCTTGGGCCCCTGTGGCCAAATAAAGGCCGTGGTCTGCTTTTTCCAACCAAGGTTTTTATAAAAGCGGTCCGCACCGGGCGCAGCGCTCAGGTTAACAAAGTGATAATTTCTTAACTGTCCGTTTAAGGTGTTGACCAGATATTTTCCCAGCCCCTGGCCTTGATGGTCAGGATCTACCACAACGTCGGCCAGCATGGCATAATACCTTCCATCTCCTACTACCCGACCAAAAGCAATGATCGTTTCTCCGTGATAGATAAATAGCGTAGTTGTACTCATACCAAAGGCTTTTTCGATCTCTTCAGCCAAGCGATGTTTCCAGCTGATTTTCTGGAACAGTTCGAGCACCCGTTGCCAATTGATACCAGCTAAATCCGGATTTATCTGGTAATCGTATGCAGGGAGTTTTTCTGGGACAGTCATTTTTAAAGAATAAATATTGGGTTAAAGAGATCGGTTATAACGGCATTAATTAAGCATTATTTATAGAAATCCGGATGAATATTTTAAACGGCTGCACGCATTGCCGCGCGTCTAGACATTATTTTTTCAATCAGGCTCTGCAATCGGCTCCGATAATCACTGCCCAGCCATTTCATGTAGTTTTTGGTTACCGTACCCAGGCATTTACCATACTGTTTTATCCTCCAGTCAATTTCTTTATCAAGCTCCTGCGATAATCCTAGAGCCGTTGCAACGGTTTCTGCATTATCTGCACACATCAGCGCATGCTGTTTTATGGAGCTGCGGAGCACGCTTCTGGCTTTTTCTCCTTTCTCCGTAGCAGTTTGGTAGGCTGCAAGTACATCGAAAGATATACCCGTGCTGTTGGGAAATCTGTTTCGCATTTCTGCCGGCATCTGATGGATATCATCTGTGGCCTTCGCCAAAATCTGGTGGTAGATTTCGGGGTTTTCAAATACATGTTGCCAATCTATTGGCGCATCCCATTCACCAAACCTTTCGGCATTATTGCCCAGATCAATAATATTGAATGTCCGTTTACCGGGTAAGCGCCTTGCTCCCCGGCCAACCATTTGGTGGTACAATGTAAGGGAAGTAGTAGCACGGTTCAAGATAACCGACTGCACCGACGGTTCGTCAAAACCTGTGGTTAAAATGGAAACTGATGTAAGTATGGCGCCCCTTGTTTTTTTAAACCATTTTAGTATTTCTATTCTTTCTGCACTTTCGGTTTGGTTATCCAGGTGGCGTATGGGATAACCTGCCTCCTGAAAAATTTCAAGCACCTTTCGGGAAGTAAATATCCCATTATTGAAAATCAATGTCTTTTTACCCAGCGAATGTTCTCTGTAAGCATGAATCAAAAGATCGAGCATGGCTTTCGACGAATAAAGCTCATCTGAGCTGCTTACCGTAAAATCGCCATGAATGCCCCTGTTAAGTGTATTAAGCTCTACCTCATAACCAAAACTCTTTGGCTTTGCCAGAAAACCCTGCTCGATCAGCGAACTTACCGGTTCTCCAAGCACCAGTTCGCCATAGAAGTTTTTCATCGGCCTGGCTATATCAGCAGAAAATGGAGTGGCCGTTACACCGATAACCCTAGCACCGGGAATTTTTTTAAGCAGTTTATGAAAGGAATTGTGATGCGCTTCATCTACGATGACAAGCCCTACCCCATCAGTATCGATAAGCCCATCATCGATCCTATGTTTAAGCGTTTCTACCATAGCCACATAACAGTGATAATAATCCTTTTTGGATATTTTTTTAACCGCGCTGTTAACTACTTTATTGTTTACGCCCGTATTTTTCAGCGCCAGTGAGGTTTGCTTGCACAGCTCTTGCCTATGGGTAAGTACAATCACTTTCTTACCGTATTTTTTGATAAAACGGTCGGCAATTTGTGAAAATATAACCGTTTTACCCCCACCTGTTGGCAGTTGGTAAAGTAAACGTAGCTCATCAGTAGTGCCCTGCATTTTTTCGAAGAGGGTTTCGATAGCATGCTGTTGATAGGGATATAAGTTCTTTGCTGGACCATGGGCAGCCGAAGGGGATAAAATCTGCATGGTGTTACAACCACAGAAGCAGACTGAAAGTTTTGGCGAGGAGGAGGAGATTATAAAAAGTGCACCCACAGCTTGATTTTACTGACAGGTGGAACAAGGCCAAAGTGACCACCTCGCAGGTCAGTAAAAAAACTACAATACAAAAAAGTGTTTAAGTCTCTTCTACTATAAGAAAGATCGTCAAACTTAACAATACTTGAAATTATCTTGATACTTATTAAACCTTATGAATGGGAATGGTAAAAAAGAAGGATGATCCTTCCCCAGGAACGCTTTCTACCCATATTTTGCCTCCATGATCGGATATAATCTTTGAACTGATGTATAGTCCCATTCCCAAACCGGGATGTGAAGAGGTTACTTCTTCTAAACGGTAAAACTTGTCGAAGATCCGTTCAATGCCATCTCTCGACATTCCCATTCCGCGATCGGTTACAGCAATAGTTACGCGGTCTTTATTTTCAGAAAGACTGGTTTCTATTCTGATAGGCATGTTTCTTGGTGAATATTTGGCCGCATTGCCCAAAAGATTGGTCAACACCTGCTCTAGGCGCAGCGGATCGGCCTTTACCAGGCATCCTTCGCCTAGTTTTACGTTAATCTGATTACCCGCATGAACGCTTGATAATAGGGTAATGGTTTCTTGCATGAAACTATTGAGTTCAATTTCAACAAGATCGTACTGCAGACTCCCTTTTTCAATCCTCGAAACGTCCATTAACTGATGCGCAAGTGTAGATAGTTTAGTGGTCTGCATATCCAGTTTTTCGAGTACAGCAGCCACTTTATCAGAATATTCGTTCTTCAAAAGTTTTAGCATCTGGGTATAGGCCTTTACCACTGTGATGGGCGTTTTAAGTTCGTGGCTGGCCACCGAAATAAATTCGCTTTTCTTTTCATCCAGTTCGCGGCGCATCTTAATTTCCTCTTCCTGTTCTCCGGTCAACTGGTTTAGCTTACTATTTTTCTTTTTAATTTCTTCATAGGCATTCAACGGAGCAATATGGTCGAAATAATCTTTCAATAAAGCCAGTTTTGAATCGTCTATTTTTAACGAACGCGGCAGTCCGAGTCCCATTTCAATAACATAGGCATGGCCTGAAGCATTAAATGTAAAGTCGGGCAGGAGTTTTTTTGCATAGAAAAACCCTTCATCGCTTTCCCTAAAAACCTGGTCTGAATCAAAAACAATGTGGGCAAAAAGCGAGTAGCGCGGAAATTTACCGGCCACCAATATGGAAAGCCGGCCATTATCGGTATATTCTATTGCGGTTCTTGCTACTTCCGAAACTGCCGTTGCAAAGGTAGTTCGTGTGGCAACAGTTAGTCCCAGGCGCTCACCAACCTGCATAGACCGCCGGTGGGCCACCACAAGGTCCATTTCATTTTCAAGTGAAATATCCAGTATCTCTTTCATATTAACGGACTTTGATAACGATAACAGACATATCATCTGTTTTTCTTGCGTGGTCTTTATAAATTACCGAGGCTAGTACCGAAGGGTCATGTTTTAAAATCCCAGGGTATCTGGCAACTTCCCATCGGGTTTTAATGCCGTCAGAACACAGTACCAATTGGTTGTACTCGGCACTGCTATATAACTGATCATTCATGGTGGTAGGTATATTGTGCCCTATAATGCCATTGTAAGACATGTGGTTCTTAGAGGAGTTTGGGCCTATCCACTTTACAGCAATATTACCAATACCTGCCGAAGACCATTCTCCCTTTTCACTGTCGTAATGCGTTACATTGCCAACCATCCCCCTTGTTTTGCGGATAGCGGAGTGGATAAACCTAAGTGTTGAGGTAGGACTATTGTCGGGAAAAACCTTAAACACCTTGGCCGCTTCATTTACGGCCAGATTGGCTTCGGGACCATGCCCAAGACCATCGCCAAGCATCAGTTTGAAGCTTTCCCCATTGGTTCTACAGATAAAACCATCACCGCTTACGCGCTCGCCCGGTTTACTGATTACCAAAGGTCTAATTATAAGCCCTTTTTTTACTGCGGGTTTTTTCCCTATATATACACGGCTCAACAGAACGGTGCCCCAGCCAGCAATAGAATAGATATCAAAAGTATCAGAAAGTCTTTTAATACTTCCCAATCCTGCTCCAAGTGTATTACTGGTAGACATCCCATCCTGCATCATCCTTGCCGGGTTTTGCATGCCTGGTCCATGATCTATGCTGATCAGTTCTACATAGGGTATCCCATCCTCTTTAAAGGCGCCAAAAAGAATTTCTCCACCATCGGCGTACTTGAAAAGGTTGCTGGTCATTTCTGCCACAATAATATCAACCTCTGCTATCCTTGTCGCTTCCATTCCCGAATCGGTTAGGCGCTGATGGATTTCTTTTTTGAGCAGTGCAAAATAACTTCTATCGTTTGCCTGTAAGCTTATATGTGTTGCATCAACCATTTGCCCATTTTAGTATCATCACAATTGTCCCCTCTCCGGGCTTACTTTTTAAATCAAATTCATTGCATAAACGCTTCGCACCGGGAAGTCCCAGCCCAAGGCTTTTGCCAGTCGAAAAACCGTCGCGCATGGCTGCAGCAATGTCGGGGATACCAGGTCCATTATCGGAAAAGGTAAGCCTTACACCATTGTCGCGGCCACGGGTAACCACCTCGATCAGGCAGTTTCCTCCACCGCCGTAGCGTAGCATATTTCTCAGCAGTTCGCTTGCAGCGGTGATCAGTTTGGTCTGGTTAACCAGTCCCATCTTAATCTTTACAGCCACTTCACGCACGCGGTTGCGCAGCAGGACTACGTCCTGTTCTTTCTGCACCTGTATGTTATCCTTACTCAACGAAAGAATCATCGTCGTCATCGGTTTCATCCAAATCCCCGTAATCAACCCCTATCAGAGACTTGAGCAGGTTCATGCCTTTTTCAACATCCAGTGCAGTATGAACACCTTTTAGGGGAAGTCCAAGTTCAATGAGTGTGATGGCCACTGCAGGCTGCATACCCACAACAACTGTTTCGGCATCCAGGATTTTGGACATACTGGCTATATTACCGATAATACGTCCCATAAATGAATCGACTATCGACACGGCCGAAATATCTATTAGTACTCCTTTCGAGCTGGTTTTGTTTACCATCTGAACCAGATCGGCCTCAAGATCAAGCGCAAGCCTGTCGTAAAGGTCAACCTGAATGGTAACCAGCAGAAAGCTTCCCATCCTTAGAATAGGAATTTTATCCATTGCTATATGTTATTAGTTTTACTTATTGAACTGCTTTTGCGTACTTCAAGCCTTAATACTTTAAAAGCATAAGATAATGCACTGGCCAACGTGGCTTTTGTAATGATATTAGAAAGATCTATACCAAGATGCACCACGGTTTGGGCTATTTCTGGCCTTATACCACTGATAATGCACTCTGCGCCCATTAAACGGGTAGCACTTACGGTTTTGATAAGATGCTGGGCAACCAGCGAATCCACTGCCGGAACGCCAGAAATATCTAGTATTGCAATACTCGAACCTGTCTCCACAATTTCCTGTAACAGGTTTTCCATTACAATTTGCGTACGCGAACTGTCAAGTGTACCGATAATTGGAAGTGCAAGGATTCCATCCCATACACGGATTACCGGAGTAGAAATCTCAGCAATTTCATCTGTTTGGCGCAATATTACCTCTTCTCTTCCTTTAATAAAGGTTTCAAAGGTTACAATGCTCAGATTGTCCATTACCCTGTTAATTTTGGTGCTTTCTTCAAAAAGCTGTTTAGGATCGTTGATCTCCGTTTGCAAAACCTCGAGCAATGCTTCCTTTAAACTGTGCACAAAACGGCCGGTTTCTCTTGGAGAAAAACCCTGTCTTGCCCGGGTAATGGCTATTCCGCCTAATATCTCTATTACCGAATTCCAGTTGTCGCCATCCAGATCCATAAGATCATTGCCCGATAGGTTATCTACCAAGGCAGAGACCAATTCTTCTGACTGGCCCCTTAGATCTTCATTACTGATCAGGTCTTCTCTAAGACCATCGTCCGAGAGCTGGTTTTTCATCCAGGTTTCAAGGATATTCTTTTTTTGTTTCTGTAGCAATTTCAGTGTATTAAATGACATTTTAAAATGAATGTTAAGGTTTTAAGCTCGACGCTCCATGTGGGATTATAGTTCGGTAAGGTAATCAATGCTTTTTATAATAGGAAATTATTTTTATGCCTGCCTACAACCAAAAAATGTTCGTTTCTGCTTATCAATTGAAGGCAATATCGATATTATTATTTTCTGCGAAACCGCTCTTAAAAGTTGAACACCCGAAAACCTAATGATGGTACCATACAAACCTGACCAATGTTACAAACTATTTGTACTGAGCCTTGGTTATTATTACAGTTTCTAAAACTTTAAGCATTATGGAGAATAAAGATGATGATAAATACTCATTAACCAGCAATGGAGATGAAGAGCTCGAAAAGTTTGTAGTTGCACAGGAGCATAGCTATTCAACTGCATTGAGTGAAATCAGCAATGGAAAGAAGCTATCTCACTGGATGTGGTATATTTTTCCTCAGATCCAGGGACTTGGCTTTTCGGACACTGCGAAGCATTATGCCATAATCGACTTAAAGCAGGCTTCTGCTTATCTTAAACACCCAGTATTGGGCCGTAGGCTGATAGAGATCAGCGATAGGCTGCTTATTCACCAAAGCCTGGGTGCCCATGAAATTTTCGGCAGTACGGATGAGCTTAAACTGCGCTCGAGCATGAGTTTATTTGCTTCTCTCCGCAATGCTCCTACTGTGTTTCAAAAGGTACTTGATCAGTTTTTTGAAGGGAAAAAAGATATAGCCACCCTGCGCGTACTTGGGATGTAAAACTGGCACAGGCACCCAAAACCAAACGGCATTTTAAACCTGGTGTAAATATCCTATGCCTACTCTATCTCACCATCGGCCAAACCTTCGAGAAACCATCCCGATTTATATTCAAAAAAGGCCTCTTTATCTCTAGATTCATTAATAACCTTTCCCTTAAAATCATGGGCAATATCCTTTTCGGCTTCGAGCACCTGTTTTGCCAATAGCGCATAGGCTTTTACATCAAGTCCATTCCTGATCACATAATAGGGTTCACCCTGTTCCGTATAACATGTTTCTACTACGCCTTCTTCAAACTTTGCCCTATCGGCACTGCTAACGCTACCGAGTTTTTGATTATTGTTCATACCTTATCTAATTAGTTATCATATACATTCCGAACATTTTAGCTTAATACTCAACCATATGATTTTTTCCAATCGGCCTTAGCTTTTTTATAAACAGGATAATCTTCTGCCCTTTTCCAGTAAGTATAAAAAATTTTAGCTGCCTCGGCCTTCTGTTCCTCACCGGTGCCTCTTTCCAGCGGTAAATAATCGTGCTGTTTATCGTATTTCTTACCACCTTTATAATTGGCATAACGCCTTGCGCGGGTGTATCCCATCTGTAGATATTTTCGGGCCAGGTCTGCTCCTACAAAATCTCCAATGCTGATAAAATCAAGGAACAGTTTGTAAATTGCCTGTGCACTCTCCATGGCAATGCCGGGATCCTTAAAACGCCATAAGGGACCAATGATGGATTTATAGGGCTGGCAGATCAGCACCCCCTGTTCTCCTTTGCCTACCCGGTAAAGTTCCGGATGCTGTTTATAATCTATTTCTTTTTTCCAGGGATATTCTTTGGCATCAAAATCCAGATAAGAAGGACGTTCAGGATGTTCAGCTTCAGGGCTTCCACGGTCTGTTTTGCTTTTCGCCATTACTATCCACCCGGCATCCGTGGCGCATTGGTTGTGCTATCCTGGGTAACATCACCTGATACCGAATCTGCAGCTGATTTCCCCGTGGTATCGTTCATTTTATAAGTGGTATCTTTCGTTCCATCTTTTCCGTCGGCGCTTTTACCTGTACATGCAGTAAAGCTTACCGCCCCAGCTGCAAAGCATATCAAAAACCATTTTTTCATTTCTTTATCCATTTGTGGTTAACATTCAACAGGAACCTTTCCTAATATTATTTACAGCAGAACTATAATCAGAACACCTGCAAAGCTGAAAAAGTTTAGAAAACAAAGGGCCTGCAAACATTAAGCCTTCAAACTGGTTATCAGAATAAAAAGGTTCAGCGAGCAAAAAGAAACAAAAAGCTTATTACACACCAGAGCGGCCAGAAAAAAACCAAAGGAGCGCTAATCAATAAACCTGGTTGCGTTAAAAAAGCTACATCAAAATCCTTAATCAAAAAGCGTAAGGTTAGGCCCTGATGGCCTGTTATTGTTTTCATCCTTATTGCGTGCGTTGTTGATCTTCGGGTCTACCTGCCAGCCCTTAAGCAGCGAATCGTTTATCGGGTGCAAAACTTTAAGCCTTTCGTCTACGGGCAGTTCACGGCCAAGCCATATGGCGCTTTCCTTTTGCGATAATATGCAGGGCATCCGGTCATGGATCTTGCCCACATAGCTATTTGCCGGCTGCATGATCATGGTACAGGATGGGATGACAATACCGGTCTTAGGGTCTTTCCAGCTGTCCCAGTATCCAGCCAACAGCAATACACCGCCATCTGCCCGCTCAAAATAATAAGGCTGTTTACTGCTTCCGCTCCTATCCCACTCATAAAACCCTTCCACAACAAATACGCAGTGCCTCCGCCCGATCAGGTTTTTATAACTGGGTAGAGAGAACATCGTTTCAATCCTGCAATAGGTGGTTGAAAATTTGGGCACTTCGGTCGATCCTGAAGGGATAAGCCCCCACTTTATGTAATGCAATCTGCCGGGCCTTGCATCCAATATCACTGGCATATCCGTTCCCGGTGGCCGGTTGGTATCTTTTTCCCTAGAATCTCCTCCAAGCAACAGGCCGGCCTTTGCCGCCATTGCCAGGCTTTCGCCTATCAGTGTTCTTCCGCACATATCTTTTTCCTTTGTTCTATTTCTATTTAACCTTTATAATGTCACTCCACCTGGTGGTGTAGCCTTTTGAGAGGTATTCGTGTTTTAGCCGCCACTTTTTCTCATAACCTTCAGTAGCCATCCGCAATGTTCCCCGGCCATAAGCCAGGTTAAGCTTATCGAGCACAGCGGATACCGTATCTTTTTTACCATCGTCGTGATCAAAAAAAGCATTGAGCTGCAGTTCGCTTTCGGGCACCAAACCGGTAGCAATTACCCCGGCCTTGCGGTATTTTACGCCAGGCCTAAAAAGTTTCGCCGATACCTTTACGGCAATACTGACCAGATCGGAGGTACTGTTGCTTGCGATCAGCAGCTTATGGGTATGGCTTGGAAAATGCTGGGGATGATCTTCCCTGTTCTTATTGGTATACAGAAAAACCTGCAGATAAAGACAGCGGAGCTTTTCCCTGCGCAATTTCTCTGCCAGTCGGCTGGCATAAAGCGTCAGTGCTTCGGCCAAGATCTCGGGCTGCTCAATATAGTTCCTGAAAGATCGGCTAACGGTAATCCCCTTTTTGGTTTCTCTTACCGCATCTAGTGGAATGGCAGGCCTTCCCCAAAGTTCATTCCACATGCGCTGCCCTAAAATGGTCATATGCTTCTTAAACCACATTTCGGGCATATCCCTTAGCTCAGCCGCCGTGCGTATGCCCAGCTGTTCAAACTTTTTATAATGCTGCCTTCCTACGCCCCAAAGCTCATGTACCGGAAAATCTTGAACAGCCTTTGTAATCTTTTCATCACTGTTCAGCACAAGCGCACCCCCAGTTTTTTTGGAAAGCTTATTGGCCAGTTTAGCCAACGTCTTGGTTGGCGCAGCACCGATTGAAACAGGTATACCGGTATTGCGCACAACCGATTCCCTGATCCTGGGCACGTAGTTTTCCAGATCGTTCACCCCACCAAGCCAGCCAAAAGCTTCATCTATACTGTAAACATCAAGCCTTGGGAACCACCTGCCCAGGTTATGCATTACCCTTTCACTCATATCGCCATAAAGCACGTAGTTGCTGGAAAAAACCTGGATTGCGAACTTTTTGATCAGGTCCCTCACCAAAAATTCAGGGTCTCCCATTTTGATGCCACAGGCTTTGGCCTCCTCGCTCCTGGCAATCACGCAGCCATCATTGTTACTCAGCACAACAACAGGTTTACCAATCAGTTCCGGCCGGAAAAGCCTTTCAGCAGAGGCATAAAAGTTATTGCAATCACAAAGTGCAAACATGGCTGTACCTCCCTATCCTTAAAGCTTTTGGCAGCATATTCCTACACACCGAGGTTACTACACCCCAGATCTGCAATAGCCCCATTTCTGTCTCCGCAAGCAGCCCGCAGTCGCTCTTGAGCAAAACCACCCCTTTTTCCAAAAGGAAAAGCCTGCAAATGAATGCACCTTCATAGAAAGCCACAACAATTGTACCGTGCGTAGGTTTCAGGGAACGGTCGATTACCAGGATATCTCCTTCCAGTAGCCCATGAGATTCCATATCGCCGCCCTGCATCTGAAAATAAAAAGTAGAATGGGGATCGACAACCAGCCTTTCCGAAATATCCAATCTACCTTCCAGATAGTCTGCCGCCGGGGACTGGAATCCCGAAATCTGTTGCTCTGCTCTTTTCTCAAACGACCTGATCATAAACCCCTTTGCTTTATACCTCACAAAATTATACTAAAATTTTTAGCAATTAAAATCTTACGTTGAGTTAAAACACAACCAGGTGGAATAATCAATTTTGAGACTACACAAAACCAATCACAGCGAAATTTGTATTATCACAGTGCCTGCAACAATGCGGGCCAGATCACCGCTATGGAAAACATAACATTATCCGAAAACGCCAAGCGTTTTATGGACTACGCTGTAGATACATTAAATGCAATGGACGGCGCTCCGGAACATACCCCTGCACAAAAAGAAGAAGTGATCAAAAAGATCGGCATCCTTAAAAGCTATCTTGATGAACTTGAAATTTCCTATCTTGAAAATACGCCGAATGATGGCATCTCTCCTGTAGACCCTGAATACATTTCGGCAGCCGGGCATAGCTAAACTTTGGCAGCATATAAGTGATTACCAGTTTAAAAAATTAACAATGGGAAAAATAACAAACCTGATTGCCGGCCTTGGAGGCTCGGTGGTGCTGAATATCCTGCATGAATCATTTAAGAACAAAGGCAGCAATATGCCACACATTGACCGTTTGGGAGAAGAGGCCCTGCAGAAATCAATTGGTTACTTAGGCACCAGCATTGAAGATGAGCATACCCTTTACCTATCTACCCTTGCAGGCGATATTGCCGGAAACGCCATTTACTACAGCCTGATTGGCGGCAAAAACAGTCTGATCTGGCCAAAGGCGGTAATGTTCGGGTTAGCAGCAGGCATAGGTGCGGTAACACTCCCCAAACCTATGGGCCTCGATGCGACACCGGTAGCCCGTAATGCGAAATCAACAGTGTTAACCATTGGCTATTATCTAACTGGTGCCCTAGCTACTGCAGCGATCCTTAAACTGTTTAAAACCGGTAGGCGAAAATATTTTTAAACCTGTACAATAAAGCCCATAAAATTACGCTTATATATTGAGAGCGTTAATTTAGATTAAACGGGAACCGATCTTAATGATGGGTTCCCGTTTTCTTTTAGCCGGCTGGCATCATCTTTTCGCGAAGAGCCATAGATTATAGACCTGTTAATGATTACCTACCGTAGAAATACGGAAATTGATCGCATTCAGCAGAAATCTGCAAACCTGTTTAGTGCTGAACAGGGTATTTTTATACCTCAGTTTACAAACATTTTTCACTGATCATTTGTTCAGAAGATCAATCCTAAGCCTGCATATGACCCAAAAAAAAACAATATCACTACAAGTTGTAAAACCCATGATATCATTACCCAAGATGACCTATTGGCCTCACCGGAAAGGAAATGAAGGTGATTTGTATGCGACAAAGTTACCTTTCCAATCCTTTATTAAGTGCTTTGGATCATTATTTTTGCAGGATTAGATAGATTTACCATCAACCCCCTAAACAAGCTCAAACACGTAATGGCTGAAAATATCAATTTTGACAGGGAATTCTGCGGCAACCTTGCCATACATCAGACCAATTCTATACAGGATTATGGCTATCTGCTTGTGCTGGAAACTTCAATCCTGAATATCATACAGGGAAGTGAGAATATCGCCGATCTGACAGGTTCAGATATCAGGGCAATTATTGGAAAACCCTTTGTTGATTTTTTGAGCACTAATGATAAAAAACGTTTCGGAGAAGAGGCCGCCAGAGGTGAACGTAACCGGGTACCTTTCAACTGTGTAATCACCGGTGATGGTTTTGATAAAGCACTCAACATCATATTGCACATTAATAGGGATATCATCATAATGGAAATGGAAGAGGCAGACCCATCTCCAGCGCGTACTTTTTCAGAAGTATTCCAAGAAGTTAGATCTTTTATTTCTACTCTAGAGGGTATTGAAGAACTCGAAGAAATCTGTCAGACCAGCCTCGCTGAAATCAGGCGTCTTTCAGGCTTTGATGGGGCAAGA
Organism: Pedobacter sp. GSP4; assembly: GCF_051857575.1. Taxonomy (NCBI): domain Bacteria; kingdom Pseudomonadati; phylum Bacteroidota; class Sphingobacteriia; order Sphingobacteriales; family Sphingobacteriaceae; genus Pedobacter; species Pedobacter sp. GSP4. Next base: position 862,102 of record NZ_JBPZIR010000002.1, read on the forward strand.
ATGTACCGCTTTGATGAACAATGGAACGGAAAGGTAATTGCAGAAGACATTGTGGGAGGCCTGGAAAGCTACCTCGGACAGACTTTCCCTGCATCCGATGTTCCAAAACAGGCCCGTGCTCTGTACATCAGAAATCCGTTCAGACTAATCTCCAATAGGAACTATGTACCGCAGCGGCTTTTTCCGGTAATCAATCCCGCAACCAATGGTTTTACGGATCTATCAGACTGTAACCTGCGCAGTGTGGCAGGTGTACATCTCGAATATATGGCCAATATGAATGTCAGCGCTTCAATGTCCATCAGGGTAATAGTAGATGGAAACCTTTGGGGGCTTATTTCCTGTCACCATGTTACCGCCAGGCATCCAAGCTTTGAACTGCGCTCAATTTTTGAATGGCTCAGCATGGAAATATCGCATCGGATATCTTCAGTACTCAAACAGCAGCAGCTCAGACGTTCGCGTGAAACATTACTGCTGCAGGGCGAAATCCACAGGGCCGTTTACCACAGATCGGATATAGTGCTTGGGCTTACCGAAGATGGCTATGAAAGTTTATGCTCGCTGTTTAAATGTACGGGCATGATGATCAGCCTTAACGGCAAAATCTATTCGAAAGGCAGTACCCCTCCACCCGAAGAACTGGATAACCTGTTGCTGTGGGCCTCTGGCATGGGGTTCAATAAAATATTCACGAGCAGCGAGCTAAGCAGTTCGTACGATGAAGCCCGATCTTACCAACAAACCATAAGTGGCTTAATCAGCATCCCTATTAACAGTAGAAAGGGAGATTACCTGATATGTTTTAGGCCAGAGGCGGTTAAGGACATTAAATGGGGCGGAAATCCCAACCAGGCCGTTAATTTCGAGAAAAACAGCCCGAAGTATCATCCAAGAACTTCATTTAAGCTTTGGCTTCAAACCGTTTACGGACAGTCAGAAGCTTGGTCGGAGACCGATCTTGAGGCGGCCGAATCCCTAAAAAACTTTTTAATGGAATCCAGTGCATCTTTTGCCCTATAGTTAACAGTTTATAATGGCAGCAAACAGAAAAGAAGAAAAAACTAAAAGATACGACAAATATATTGTAGCCATCGGTGCATCTGCCGGGGGACTTGAGGCTATACATGAGTTTTTTGACCACATGCCTGGCAGTGCCAGCTTTTCTTTTGTGGTGATACAACATCTTTCATCAGATTATAAAAGCCTTCTGGTAGAGCTGGTTGCCAAGCATACGCACATGAAAGTTTTTGAGGCGGCACATGATATGGCCATCCAGCAGGATTGCGTTTATATTATTCCCAACAATAAATTGATGACCGTGAGCAGCGGACGGTTGAAACTGGCCGACAAATCATTGATCAAGGCACCAAACACGGCAATAGATCATTTCCTTTACACGCTTGCCCGCGATAAAAAAGAAAAGGCTATTGCAATTATCCTTTCGGGCACTGGCACAGATGGCACCAAGGGTATACAGGCAATTAAAGAGGGCGGCGGTATGGTGATTGTCCAGGAACCCGGTTCCGCAAAATTTGATGGGATGCCAAACAGTGCCATATTATCAGGCAATGCCGATTACGTGCTGGAGCCTTCTAAAATGAGTACCGAACTTTTTAACTACGTTAACGAAGCACCCATACAGGTACTGGAAAATGGAAAAATTAATGAGGCTTTACTGGACAGCATTTTCAAGCTGGTACACGAACAGAGCGGCAACAATTTCCACCTGTATAAAACACCAACCATCATCAGGCGTATTGGGAGGAGAATGAATGAAAACCAGATCAGGACACTGGAGGAATATGTAACGCTTTTAAAACAAAATGAAGGTGAAGTGAGGATCCTTGGACAGGATTTCCTGATTGGGGTTACCAGATTTTTCCGGGATATTGATGCATTCGGCCTTTTTTCGACGCAACTGGACCTGATCATCGAAGAAAAAAAATCAGGAGATACGCTGAAAATATGGGTATGTGCGTGCAGTACCGGACAGGAGGCCTATACAGTGGCTATACTGGCGAATGAATGTATTTTCCGTTCGGGAAAAGATATCGAGCTAAAGATCTTTGCCACCGATATCGACGAAAAGAGCATCGAAATTGCCTCCCGTAACCAATATCCAATTTCAGTAAAACAGGAAGTACCGGCTAAACTGTTCAAAAAATACTTCCATCAGGACGGTAAGTTCTATTCACTCATTCCCAGCTTACGCAAGCAGGTGGTATTTGCGAAACATGATGTTACAAAATCGCCACCCTTCATCAAAAACGATGCGGTTACCTGTAGGAACATGCTCATTTATGTTAACAGTGTATTACAGGAGAAAATTCTTTCTGTTTTCCATTTTTCACTAGTACAGGGCGGATTTCTCTTTCTGGGCCCGAGCGAAACCGCCTCGGCCCTAAAAAGCGGTCTGAGTGAAATTTCGGGAAAATGGAAAATCTATCAAAAAACAGGCACCATTAATTATGCCAGCTACAATACTTATAACACAACCTCAGATCCTGCATCCGGCCGGGAGAAAAAAAGAGGGAATGAGGCTGATAAGGGATTAACCCCGATTGAAAAGAACTTTGTTGATTTCATGGCTGGTGAGCTGGGCTATGCAGCCGTGTACATTGATCGATCTTATATCCTAAGGGAGGCAATTGGAGACTACAGGCGCTATCTCTCCCTACCAGATGGGAAAATTGAACTTAATGTCTTGAAAATGGTTAACCGTGAGGTCTCAGTGGTACTGAACAGTGCCCTGAGAAAAGTCTGGAAATCGCATCAAGCAGCACATCTCAAGCATCTCCACCTAAAACATGGCACTCAGGATATATATTTAGACATCTCGGTTCAGCCCTCCCTTTCCGGCGCAGGCCCTGCCCTTACGCTGATTTTGTTCAGAGAATCTGCCCCGGGCCAGGTACAGGCAAGAGAGGAAGTTACCGAAACAGACCATGGGCTGATTAACCAACAGGATTACATATTTGAGCTGGAAGCCGAGCTTGATGAAACCAGAACCAATCTGCAGATGGCCGTAGAGGAGATGGAAACCACCAACGAGGAGCTACAATCAGCCAATGAAGAGCTGCTTTCGGCCAATGAGGAACTCCAGTCCAGTAATGAAGAGCTCCAATCACTTAACGAAGAGCTCCACACCCTTAATACCGAGCATCAGGTAAAAATCAGGGAACTGCTCGACCTCAATGACGATCTGGACAATTATTTCCGCAGCACCGATATCGGTCAGATTTTTATCGATCCCGATATGTATATCCGGAAATTCAATGCCGCGGCGATCGCAATGGTTAACCTTATCGAGGCCGACATTGGCCGGTCCATAGAGCAGATTTCCAATAACATAGTTAATGAAAACCTCAATACAGATATTCAGCAGGTGCTTTCTACCGGCCACGTAACAGAAAAAGAAGTTACGCTAAAAAATGGCAAAAGCAGCCTGATGCGCATTATGCCCTATGTTAGAAAAGACCGAAAAACAGACGGGATTGTGATTACTTTTGTGGATATCTCGAAGCTTACCGAACTCAATAACATCATTACCGGGGTATTCAATGCCAGTTTAAACGGGGTAATGGTATTCAGGGCATTGCGTAACAGGGAGCATCTGATTACTGATTTTGAGGTTATCTCTTTTAACGAAGCTGCAACAAGGCTACTTAAGATACCCTATTCAGAGCTGCAGAAAGCGCATCTGGCAGATCATCTCCATCAGCTGCTCAATCAGGTCAGCCTAGAGCGTTATGTTAACGTAACAGAGAAGGGTACACCTTTCCATTCGGAGCTTCAGCTGCGTGAAAATACCTGGATAGAAATTGTGGCGGTAAAAATGGCGGATGGTTTTGCGGCCACGCTTACCGACATCACACAAAAGAAAATCTCTGAGCAGAAACTTAAACGGAACTACAATGAGCTGTTGATGGCCAGGGAAAACCTAAGACAGTTAAACTCAGGTCTGGAAGCAAAAGTAAGGGAACGCACCCGAAAACTTTCTGAAAGCGAATCCCGCTTTAACCTGGTATCAAGGGCAACCAATGATGCGGTATGGGACTGGAACCTTTCTGAAAACACGATGTGGCGGAATGATAACTTTACCACCATGTTTGGTTATGAGAACAATTTAGAGAGTCAGAACATTACTTTCTATTTTAATAATATACACCCAGAGGATAAACAAAGGGTAATGGATAGTGTTTATGATGCCATTAATCAGGGAGCAGAACAATGGACCTCGCAATACCGCCTGAAACGCAAAGACGGAAGTTATGCCACCATTCTGGACAGGGGAAGTATTTTACTGGATGAAAATGGGGTACCTTACCGCATGGTGGGATCCATACTTGATGTATCGGTACTGACCGATACCGAGCTAAAACTAAGTTCCACAGAACGTAAGTTCAGAAAAATATTTGATTCAAATGTAATCGGTATGCTGTTTTCAGATCTGGAATCAGGAAGGATAGAAACTGCCAACCGGATTTTTCTGGATATGCTTGGCTACACGGGTGAAGATTTTCAAAAGGGCGCTATCAACTGGGAGAACATTACACCTGAAGCATATATGCCTATCAGCAAAATCTCTGCACAACTGCTCAAGGCGGAGGGTTTCTGCCCACCTTTTGAGAAACAGTACCTTAGCAAAAGCGGAAAGGCTATTGATGTACTTGTAGGCGCTGCGGTGCTCGATCCAGAGCATCCCAAGGAGGCCATAACCTATGTGATCGATATTTCCAAACAGAAACATACGGAAAAGCGTAGAAACGAACTGCAGCAGCTTATTAAACGGCAACAGGAAGAGTTTTACAGCATTTTCCAAAAAGCACCGGCGCTGATCAGTATACGCCGGGGGCCTGAACTGCGCTATGAATTTGTGAACGAAGCCTTTGTAAACTTTGATGGTGGCGATAATTACCTGGGTTCAAAAATGGCAGTACATTCGCGGCTATATATCCCCGAACTGATAGAGATTGAAAAGCAGGTACTCCAAACCGGTGAAACCTTTATTGCACGCGCCTATCCGCTGCAAAACCAATCAAACAATATGGAAAAACCGGGCGACAGGTGGTTTGACCTGATCCTCAACCCTGTATATTCTGCTGATGGCCAGATTGATGGAATTTCTTTCTTTGGCTTTGAGGTTACAGATCTGATGATTGCGCAGCGCACCACCAAGGCACTCATGAACAAAAAAGATGAATTTATGAGCATCGCCAGCCACGAACTCAAAACACCGATTACAAGCATCAAAGGATATCTTCAGTTTGCCCTTAAAATGGCTAAAGAAGAAAGATTTGCTGATATTTTCCGCTTTATCGACAAAGCAAACAGTCAGATCGGAAAGCTGACCACATTGGTGGATGACCTGCTTGATGTAACCAAAATCCAGGCAGGAAAAATGACCTTTACCATCTCTTCTTTCCAAGTAGCTGAGGTAATAAACGATGCTGTAGATGGCGTTCAGGGCAGTTTGGGCATGCAGGCTATTATTCGTGATGTAGATGATATTTCCATCAGTGCAGACCGCAACAGGATAGAGCAGGTAATTTCAAATTTTCTTTCCAATGCATTAAAATATTCTCCAAATGGTAAGGAAATCAGCATCACTGCCAAATCTGATGGAAAAATGCTTAGGTTAACGGTAAAAGACCAGGGTATGGGGATTCCGGAAGATAAGGCAAAACTGATTTTCGAGCGGTTTTTCCGCGTTGAAGATTCTTCTAGCTTTGTATCGGGACTTGGTTTGGGCCTTTATATTTCTTCACAGATTATCCAGCGTCATGGCGGTGAAATCGGTGTAAACAGTATACTTGAAAAGGGCTCCGAATTCTGGTTCACAGTTCCCCTTCAGGCCAGGATATAAATTTAGTGTCTACACAGCAAAAATAGGTTCAACCATTATTAACTTTTATGTCCTTTTTACCAGCCCTGTTGCCTGGAGGCCGATATGAAACAGGACACTTTAGATAACTATGGATTTATAAAAAGTGATCGCTGAATTTATTCGCGAAAGCGTGCTAAATCTCTTTTTTTATCAACATTAAATCTACGAAACGTTGAAAGCGAGGTTAAATCACATCATTCATATCATTATCCCCGTTGATAAGAAAATCATGGTATCGAATTTGTTAAGGAAAATATAATCCCTAAAAAATATTATGACCCAGACTGAATTCAGCCAACAGACATCGATATTAGCTCCTGCTTTATATCAATTTGCAATGCGTTATACAAAAGATCATGAAGACTCTAGTGATCTGGTACAGGACACGATGATGAAAGCCTTTAAGTATTATGCTCAATTTGAGCCAGGAAGCAACCTTAAGGCTTGGTTATTCACCATCATGAAAAATACTTTTATCAATAATTACAGGCGCAAAACCAAAACCAATGCACTGATCAGCCAGAATGAAGAGATCAGTTACCAGGATCTGAAATTTAGTTCTACCCAAAATGCAGGGGAAGGCACCTTGATCATGAAGGATATCAAAAAAGCCCTCAAAAATATTCCTGAATGTTATTCAACACCATTTATCAGTTACTTTGAAGGTTATAAATACCACGAGATTGCCGAAACATTAAACCTACCGATCGGAACAGTTAAAACCAGGATCCATATTGCAAGAAAGCTTTTAAAGGAATACCTGCAAACCTATTCTAAATACGATTACAAAAAGGGAATGGCATAATATATCTATGCAAAATGTCTTTTTTTACCTGAGCCTATTTTTAATATTTACAACCATCGTCCCATTCATCAGACATGATTTTTGGGTTTTCCGCGTTTTTGAATATCCCAGGCTTCAAAAGCTTACTTTAAATGTACTTTTACTTTTTGCAATATTGTTGTTGGATTTTCCGAACGATGGATATGGCTATATAATACTCCTCGGTGTTGTGCTAAACCTTGCCTATCTGTGCTATCTTATATTCCCTTATACAGCATTGGCGAAAAAACAGATCATCACAACAAAAAATCCAACTGGAACGGCCAATCTGAAAATACTCATTGCCAACGTATACCAGGAGAACAAACAATCGGACAAATACCTTAAACTCATTGAAAAATGTGATCCCGATATCATACTTTTAGTGGAAACAAATTTATGGTGGCAGAAAAAAATGGATGTCATAGCTGAACTTTATCCCCACCAAATAAAAGCTCCGCTTGAAAATACATACGGCATGTTATTGTATTCGAGATTGCCGATGAAGGGAGATATTAAATTTCTTGTCGAAAACGACATCCCATCTATGGAAGCAGAAGTTGTTTTACCAATTGGCCAGCAGGTGAAACTTTATTGTTTGCACCCCCAGCCTCCGGTACCACAAGAAAACCCAAGATCTACCGAACGTGATAAGGAGATTCTGATGGTTGCCAAGGAAGCTAAAAACTGTAAACTTCCGGTTATTGTAATGGGCGATTTAAACGATGTGGCATGGAGTTACACAACCAACCTTTTCGGAAAAATTAGTGGTTTACTAGATCCAAGACGCGGTAGAGGATTTTTTAACAGTTTTAATGCCAAGTATTTTTTCCTACGGTTTCCACTCGACCACATATTTTGTTCAAGCGATTTTGCACTCAAATCAATTAAACGGCTTGACAATTGTGGCTCAGACCATTTTCCAATGTGTGTAAATCTTGAATATTCCCCAAAGGCAGAAAAGCAAAATGAAGCTCCGGTTGCTACACAAGAAGAGAAGAAGCTTGCAGAGCAAAAAATTAATACCCCCACGGCCAGTATATAATTATTCTATTTAGGATATTTTTTCAGATTTGATCACACATCGCCATCAAAACTATTAATGAAATTTTACCGATAAAAAATCTAAATCCAGAAGATCCAAATACCTAAAAAAATCAGCGTCATTCCTATTTCTAAATAAAACTGATTTAACAGAGAACATTTTGGCAATTGCAATGTTCAACATCCATACTTATATCCCAGATGAAAAAAGAATTTCCATTCTACATTAAAGCCCCAGCTGTACTGCTTGGAATTTTAATTACAGTATTTATGCTAAGTGTACTCCGCGATATTCTGGTTCCGCTCGCTTTCGCAACACTGATCGCAATATTGCTCAACCCCCTTTCGGTAAGACTTGAAAAACGTGTTCACAAGATTATAGCGATCATGATCTCTATGCTCATTGCAGTGCTGGCCGTTGCTGGCTTAGCCTACTTTTTAAGTTCACAGATCGCTCATTTCTTTGATAACGTAGATGCCATGAAACAAAAGTTTTCTGAGCTGCTAACAATAATTCAAAAATGGCTGGAACAAACCTTCGGAATAGGTACCAGAAAACAGACGGAGATGATTAATGAGGCCGCAAACGGTAGTAAGGCTGTAATCGGGCAAACATTAAGCGGTGCTTTGGGCATTTTAAGTGTAATTTTCTTGATTCCCGTATACACATTTTTGATAATGCTTTATAAAACACTGATCCTAAACTTTTTATACGAAGTATTTTCAGAAGAAAACACTAAAAAGGTTGGAGAGATAATCGCAGAGACTAAAGCAGCGATACAGAGTTACATTGTTGGATTACTGATAGAAACGGGTATTGTAGCGGTGATGAATTCGTGTGCACTACTGGTATTAGGTGTTCAAAATGCAATTTTAATAGGCGTAATTGGCGCAATATTGAACCTTCTTCCTTACATAGGCGGAATTATTGCAATTGCACTGCCAGTGCTAATGGCAACACTCACTACAGATGGTTTCACCACCCAGTTGCTCATTATTGCTTCGTATGCACTTATACAATTTATTGATAACAATATATTGGTACCCAGAATAGTATCCTCCAAAGTACAGATCAATGCATTGATATCCATTGTTGTAGTACTGTTGGGTGCTGCACTTTGGGGAGTTCCAGGCATGTTTTTATCCATTCCGTTTATTGCGGTGCTAAAAATAGTTTTCGACAGGATCGAAGGACTCAAGCCATGGGGTAAACTCCTTGGTGATAATATCCCTACAGAACATATGGGGCAATTAAAAAGATTACGCAGAAAAAGCCCTAAAACTTCAGCTTGATCAACTTAATTGTTAATAAATTAAATCCTTACATGAATGAAAAGTATGGCCAAAAGGATCAGCAATTGCCTTGAAGTAATTGCATGGTAATAACGGGTTTTGAGGGGATTACTTGCCGATACAGAAAGTAGAACTACCTATAAATCAATAAGTTAAAAAGAAAAGGATACAATTACGCAACAGCTATTTTAAGACTATTCCAACCTATTACAATAGTAAAAATTTTATTTGATAAAACAGTATTTTAACAAATAAAAAAATCATTTTACATGTATTATTTAAAATTATTCTTGATCATCCATGCCCTCTTTCTTAAGCTCAGATTGAAACTCCATCTCCACAGATTCCTTAAAATCAACCGCACTCAGTTTACCCAGAAGCTCGAGATATTCCTTTTTAATCTGCGGATCAAGATGTGGATTTTCTGTCACAATTGCAGCCAGTTCTAAAGGCGTTTCGAACAAATCCAATACCTGGGCATAAATAGAAACTTTGGTCTTGGCACGGATATTCCGCTCGATACTAAACTTTAAAAACTCCTTCGGATCTTTATTTCTGATATAAACCTTCATCCTTTCCACCAGTGCAGGCTCGAACCTCCAGCCCTTGGACCTCCCCACCAATGAGTCGTAATTGAAATATTCCCTTGCCCCATAAAAGATCCATAATACATCTTTGTTAAGTCCATGACTGCTTTCAGCGTAATTCCTAAAGTAGGAAAGCTGATAGACAGCCAACTCGTCGGTAGAAAGCACAAAACCCTGACCTTTTTCTTTTAAATGAAAGATCAATTCATTCTCAAAAAGGTAAGGTGCTATAGCAATAGAAAACTGACTGTCGATAAAGCTCTTATATTCTGAAAGATTTCCCTTATAATATTTATCAATGATTGAGTTATGGTAATTATAGATTTTGCTAATCAATGATTCATAGTTGAACCTGAACATCCCCTCCTTTTCGACAAAAGTTCGTCCAAAGACAAAGATCCAGCGGATCACCTGCTCAAACTCCCTTCTATTTCTAATACCTTCTTCCTGCAGCAACCTGGTCATCAACTGTTTGTGAAGGTTATGACTAGCACAGTGTAAGCTCCCCTGTTTTTCAGACCATTCAAAAGTATAATTTTGTCCTCAACTTTCCTGCAATAAATCGATGGGAGATTTGAAGTTCAATGCCTGGTGTGGTCGATGGTAATTATAGTCCATC